>CALUXD010000001.1 GCA_944324665.1 Candidatus Proelusimicrobium volucris
AAGGGCAGTTTTGGGAAGTCGTAGTGTAAGAATGTAGTGTAAACTTAGACGGCAAAAACAATCCCTAGCCCGGAAGCTCGGATTTAAAACGGCACGCCAATAAAGCGTGCCGTTTTTTAGACCTAAAATCAAAAAAGTAAGGAGAAATATGTTTCAAACTTTATTTTTAAAGACCAGCGTCATATTGGCGGGCTCGCTTTTTATGGCCTATATCGGCAGCAGAATATCCTCCGGCATATTCCAGCGCGCCTTGCAGACGGGCAACCCCGAAAAGATAAAAACCACTATGTGGACCGCTTTAATAGTAAATATAATAGCGTTTTTGCTGTTAGTGTTCTTCAAAAGCAATTTGCTTTTAAGTTTTGTATTTATGTTTGCGTTTACTCTTTCTAGCGGATTTACGCTTGGGATATATACTTTAACCAATCCTGAAGCCGTGCAAAAAGCTACCGCAATAACCGCTTTGACCACATTGGTAACCGGCTTGATAGCAAGCTATTCCGGGATAGATTTTTCCTGGCTGGGAAAGATATTGTTCTTTGCGCTTTTGGCTGTAATAGTAATAAGCGTTATAGGGCTGTTCGTTAAGATGAAAAGCGGCCTTAACAGAATAATCTCCGCGGCGGCCGTATTGATATTTACCGGATACTTGCTGTTTGATTTTAATAATTTGGCCAAACTAAAGAACGTTGCCGAAGCCAACAACTGGTCCACCGCTTTGGACTTCGCTGTAAACATATATTTAGATATAATCAACCTGCTGATAAACTTGATAAGCCTTTTAAGCGGATCATCAAACAACTAAACAGTACGGTTTTGACAAAAAGCCCCCGATTGACTTGGGGGCTTTTTATTTTTGAGCCAAGCATAAAACTATTTATAAATCTTGGCACGCAAAAATAGTAATTTAAACTCATCAGCCCGCAGCGCATAGCGCGTGCGGCATACACTTTTCCCGGCCGTTCCGGTTTGAGATTGTATTGATAAAAATGGTATTATATATATAACATTTTTTAGGAGATATCTATGTCAAAAATTGATGCAGTATCCAGAGAGCTGATGCTTGACAGTTTAAAGCATTACGCAAAAACAAAAATCCCCTTTGAGTTCATTCGCGAACACGACGCCAAGAACGAATTCCCCGCCGAACTTATCAAAGATATGTACAAAAGTGACGTCTTGGGCGTAAACCTTTTGCTCATACCGGAAGAATACGGCGGATTGGGCGGCACCACTACCGACATATACCGTATCTGCGAGGCTTTGGCCCGCGTAGATTTGGGCATAGCGACATCGGTATTCGCCACATTCTTGGGCAGCGACCCGCTTTCCGTAGGCGGCACGCCCGAACAGAAAGCCCATTGGTTTAACAAAATGGCGAAAGAAAGTTTAATGGTAGCTTACGGAGCGACGGAAGCCGACGCCGGAAGCGACCTCGTATCTTTAAGGACGAGAGCGGAACACGTACTTGAAAACGGCAAAATAAAAGGATACAAAATCACCGGAAGCAAGATGTGGATATCCAGCGGCGCGGTGGCAGACTTATATACCGTACTGGCCTTGGCGCCGGGCGGGCCGAGCTGGTTCTTGGTGGAAAAGGGAACCCCCGGCTTTACGCAGGATAAACACGAGGATAAACACGGTATACGCCTTTCCAATACGGCGGGCCTTTCTTTTGACGAAGTCTACGTACCGGCCGAAAATTTAATCGGCGGAGTAGAAGGCAAGGGTTTGCTGCAGGCTCAGGCGGTATTCGGCTACACCAGGCTTATGGTGGCGGCATTCGGTTTGGGCGCCGGCGAAGAAGCGATAGAAACCGCCGTAGATTATGCCAACCACCGCATACAGGCGGGCGGCCCTCTTTCCGAAAAGCAGGGCTATATGCTAAAGTTGATAACCCCGCATTACATCAAATTTGAAGCGGCAAGAGCTTTCATCGATGAAACCGCGAAGAAACTTGACGTAAACAATCACGGCCAGGCGACGGAAGGCTCCATAGCCAAATACTACGCCACCGAAGCGGGCAATAAAGCCGCGGAAGACGCCATACAGGCTTTGGGCGGCTTCGGCTACACAAAAGAATTCGCGGTAGAAAAAATAAAACGCGACGTCAAGATAACCTGCATTTACGAAGGCACCAACGAAGTAATGGAAATGACCATTTACAGAGGCCGCTGGCAGGAACATTTAAAGAGCAGGGGCGCATACTATACCAATATCGCCGACGAAATGGACGCCATACACGCCAAGAACCCCGAAGTCGGCGCCAATGCGATAGCTTTGGGCTTAAGAGCCTTGGCCGCGGTACTGGAAGAGTGCAGGGTTCAACGCTTGACCAGGCACCAATATATAACTTTCAAGTTGGGCGAACTTATCGCCAACGCCGAAGTGGCAGCCGCTTTCTGCCGCGCCATAGGCAACGGCAAGATAGTGGAAGGCTGCAAATTTGATATGGATACTTTAAAAGCGATGTGCCGCGTAAACGCCAAGGAAACGGCTTACGACATCGCCACGAGAGGCGCGAAACTCGTACTCAGCGCGGGTACGGCCGACGCGGCGGCTTTGCTTAACGCGACGCATCTTGTCCAAATAGAAGCCAATATGCACGGCTCTATTGAGGATTCCGATAAAGTATCGGCCAAACTCAGAGAGATATTTAAGAAATAGGAGCTCCAATTTATTATGAATATTATAGTTTGCATAAAACAAGTGCCCGATTCTTCCAGGGTAAAAGTAGACCCTAAGACGTCTACTTTGGTGCGCGCGGGCGTGCCGAGCATATTAAACCCTTACGATCATTTCGCGCTGTGCCAAGCGCTTAAGATCAAGCAGAAAACGGGCGCTACGGTAACCGTTTTGTCGATGGGCCCCAATCAGGCGCAAAGCGTGATAAGGCTTGCTTTGGCTTTGGGCGCCGATAAAGGCATTTTGCTTTCCGACAGGGCCTTCGCCGGATCCGATACTTGGGCGACTTCCTATGCTTTGGCTACCGCTATCAAGAAGATAGGCTCATTCGATTTGGTAATGTGCGGACAAATGGCTATCGACGGCGATACCGCCCAAACGGGCCCGGGCATCGCCTATCACTTGGGCATACCTCAAATCACCTTCTGCGATAATATAGATGTAGCGCAAGGCAAAGCGGTGGTACGCAAAATAATAGACGGCGGGCACCAAATTATGGAAGCGGATTTGCCCGCGCTTGTTACTATGACTATGCCGTTTGATTATGTGGCATCTTACCCTTCTTTCTTGGGCGCTTTCCACGCGCAGAACAAACCCTCTTTAACTTGGACAGCAGCCGATATCGGCGCCGATCCCAAAAAATTAGGTTTAGACGGTTCCCCTACCAGAGTGGATAGAATATTCCCCCCGCCGGCCAGGCCCAAAGGCCAAATATTCAACGCGGGCGCGTCTGAATTGGCCGACAAAGTGCTTGAGATTTTAGCCAAGGAGGAAATAATCTAATGATACAGATTTCATCAAACTGCGTAGGTTGCGGCAAATGCGTAAGCGTATGTCCCTTTGGGGCTTTAAGTTTAGTCAACGGCAAAGCGGTGGCCAGTTCGGCCTGCACGATGTGCGGAGCCTGCGTGAGCCAATGCCCCGTAAAGGCTTTAAGCCTGCCGCAAAGCACAGCGGCCGCTAAAGATTTATCCGCCTATAAAGGCGTATGGGTATTTGTCGAGCTGTTGGAAGAAAAAGACGTATTGGCGCCCCGTTCGGTCAGTTTGGAACTCCTAACCAAAGGAAGAGAGCTCGCCAATGAACTTAAGGAAGATCTTTGCGCAGTGGTAATAGGAAAGAGCAACGCTGGGTACTTTGCAGAGCTCGCCTCCTACGGAGCGGACAAAATTTACAATGTCGAAGGCCCCGGCTATGCCGATTACAACACCGAGGCTTACGCCAATGCAATGATTACCTTAATCAACAAATACAAACCCAGCATAGTATTATTCCCGTCGACTTATGTCGGGCGCGACTTATCGCCCAGGATATCGGCGGAAATATTCGTCGGATTGACGGCGGACTGCACGGGCTTATCGATAAAAGAAGGCAACCTGATACAGACCAGGCCCGCCTTCGGCGGCAATATTATGGCAGACATAAAATGCCCCAACCACCGCCCGCAAATGGCGACGGTAAGGCCTAATGTAATGCCTAAGCAGGTAACGGCGCCGGGCAAAACGGCGCAGGTTATAAACGAGCCTATCGCTTTAAGCCCGAAAGCGTCGAAAGTAAGGATTATCAGCAAGGAAATCGAACAAAGCCAAGAGGTGGAAAAACTCGACGAAGCCAAGATCGTAATATCCGGCGGAAGAGGCCTTAAAACGGCGGAACAGTTCGAAATCTTAAACGAGATCGCAGCCGAACTCGGCGGTGCGGTAGGCGCTTCTCGCGCGGCTATTGACGCGGGCTGGAAACCTAAAAACCATCAAGTCGGCCAAAGCGGCGTAACGGTAAAACCGAAACTCTATATGGCTTGCGGCATTTCCGGCGCGATACAGCACACCGTAGGTATGCAGGACAGCGACATAATAATCGCTATAAATAAAGACGCTTCAGCGCCTATATTTAACTTCTGCAAATACGGCATTGTAGGCGATGTCCACCAGATATTGCCAAAAGTGCTTGAAGGCATCAAAAAAGCCAAGAAATAACCTTAGAGTTTTTCTTAACAAAAGCCCCGTTCCAAAAGAACGGGGTTTTATTTTTCCAAGCAGATATATCAAAAAAAATCCCCCTTTATTTTGGGGGATTTTTACTATATAAAGATATTAGCCGCTATCTGCCGCAGCATTTCTTGTACTTCTTGCCGCTGCCGCACGGGCAAGGATCGTTACGGCCCGGCTCTTCGCCTTTCACTACCGTTTCCACCTTGCCGTTCTGCTCGGCTTTAAGCTCCTTCTCGTGGTCTTTTACCCACTTTTTCATCTGCCTGGGCGAGTTCATATCGACGCCGTCTTTCTCCATTCTCTTGGCAAGCTCGATAAACTTCTGTTTGATTGAGGGATCCTTTATTTTATTCTTTATAAACGACGGCAAAGCCTGCATTTCGCGCTCTATGCGTTCTTCTATGCTTTCCTTCTTTTTCCCGTCCTTCTTCTCCTCTTTTTTATCTGAGGATTTAGCCTCTTTATCCGTTTTGGGAGCTGCGTCTTTTATTTCCGCGGAAGTTTGGTTTTCCTCTTCTTCCTTTTTCTTCTTAAACAAAAAATCAAACACCATATTATATTTCTCCGTTAATTATCTTTCTTATGGCTTTACGCACTATCAAAGCCTTTTTTACATAGTCGTTGCTTTCGGGTATGACGATGTGGCGCGGATGCCCGGACCATAATTTTAATATGGCCTCGTCAACTTCCAAGGCTCTTTCCAGCGTCTCCGTTCTTACGCTGGTATTTTGATAGTATTTCGCTTCTTTGGGCGGCGACATATGAATTACGGCATAATAGTTCTCATACTCTTCCTTAATGCTGGTATTCATCGTTTTCAAGAAATCCTCTTCGCCGTAAGGCCAATACACCGCCCCGTCAAGCGAACCCCTGTCGCACAAAACTATTTTGGCGCCTTGGTTTACCTCTTCGGCTAAAGCCTCCAGCTCCTTGGTGGTCGTATATATTATGCGCTGGGCATGATAGGTATGGCGCGGGCTCTTATCATTGCGGGGAAACCCTCCGCCATATACCAATGTCGCGGCTTCCACCGCCACTTCTATATCCGTACCGTATTCTTCCTTCAATATTGAAAGAGCCGTCGTTTTACCGCTTGCCGGCCCGCCGGTAAGTACCACTTTTTTCATATTCCTTCCCTTACTTTTAAATTTTTAAATTCACTTCGGCTGTTCTTGCTCTTTACTTTCCAAAATGGCCAAATACTTATCTCTTATTTTATTAAATTCTTCTCTCTTTGAGGCAGGTATTTCCTTTGACGCCGAACTCCTGTTCTTGGTGGTCAAGAAATCAAAATATTTACCGTTCTGCCTTATCCTGAAATCCAAATGCGGCCCGGTAGATAAACCCGTCGAGCCGACATACGCTATCGTCTGCCCCTGCTTTACTTTTACGCCGTTGGCTATCCCTTTGGCATAGCCTTTCAAATGGCCATAGCACGTTACGTAATTGTTAGGGTGATGAACTTCCATATAGTTTCCGAAGCCGCCCTTCCACCCCTTTGAGCGTACTACGCCGTCCGCGACAGCCTCTACCGGTGTGCCTGCCGGCGCGGCATAGTCTATGCCCAAATGCGGACGCCTTATCCTAAGTATCGGGTGCATTCTTCCTCTGGAAAATCTGGAAGATATCCTTACGCCCCTTACGCTTATCGGCGATTTTAAAAACATTTTCTTAGTGAATTTACCATTCTCATCGTAGAATTCATCCTCGAAGCGTATGGCGTAATTTTTGCCCGATACGCCGCCGTCATAATAGGCGGCCAAAATGCGTTCATTCAGCGTTTCCCCGCTTTTGGTGTAATCTTCTTCCCACAATATTGCAAATTTATCGCCGTTTCTGGTTTCGGTGTTAAAATCCACCGCCCAAGAAAATATGTCGGTAAAATCTAAAATAAACGTCGGTTTAAGCCCTTGCTCCTGCATGGAAGTAAACAAAGTATAGTCCACATCTCCCTTGGCGAAACGCTCCCTGCTTTCTACCGAAATATCCATAATCCCCGCTACCAGCTCATCGCCGTTTTGCGCGACGTAATAGCGGGAAAAATCTTTCGTCACCACCAGCATCTTAAAATTTCCCTCTTCGTCCAAAGTAAGCAAATATCTGTCGCGCGGAGCCAGGCGGTTCATTCTTAAAACGGTATCGAGCTTATTTACCACCTGCGCGGCCTTTTCCCTGGAAAGGCCGGCTTCTTGCAAAGGTATGGAAATATGTTGCTTTAAATTGCCTTCGTATTTCTTAAATATAATTTCCTGGTTTTGGCGGGCGGCTTCCACCACCGCCTTGTGCCGCTGTATCCCGTATGCCACAAACAGGCATACCAATACAAATACGGGCACATACATAATAAAATCCCTAAATACGGGGTGCCTTTTTATATATCTTATCGCTTTATTAAAAATATTAGACATTTCTCTATCGGACAAAGTAAGGGGGCAAAATATTTTTTGCCCCCTCTTGGTTTATTTCTGGTCTTTCAAATAAGAGCAAAGCGCTATCGCGTTTAACTTTACCATCGGGTGATCCGCCCTGGAAGGCAATATCACCGGTATATTGGGGCCGGCCAAAATGGTGGCAGCTTCCGTACCTTTGCCGAAAAACGCCAAAGCCTTGTATAAAGGATTGGCCGCGTCCAAATCGGGCAGTAAAATCAAATCCGCGTCGCCCGCGACCTGCGCGCCTTTTATGCCTTTCTCCGCAGCGCGTTCCTTGGAGAACGTTATATACAAATCATAAGGGCCTTCCACTACACAATCTTTTATTTTACCCTCTTGATTCATTTTGACAAGCTCCTGCGCGTCAACGGTGGAGGGAATCTTTTCGTTTACTTTCTCCACGGGGCAAACTACCGCTACTTTCGGCTTTTCTATACCGAGCTTCCTTAAAATCTTGACAGCATTGTTTATCGCCTGCGCTTTCTGCTCCAAAGTGGGGCTGATCAACACCGCCGAGTCCGTCACGGCAAACATCTTGTGGTAATTGTCCGTCTTGAACAATACGAAATGCGTCAAAAGTGCGCCCTGCGGCACCAAACCCATTTCCTTGTTTAAAATCGCCTTCATATAGTACTTGGTATCGACCAATCCTTTTACCAAAAAGTCGCCTTTGCCTTTTACTATCTGCTCAACGGCTAAATTGCACATGGTAGGAACATCGTCGCATTGTATAAACTCGAATTTATCCTGCGCAAGCCCGATTTCGGCCATCATCTTCTTGACCAATTCCACCGGCCCTATCAATACGCCGCCCGATATTAAACCTTTATCGTCGGCCATTTTTATGGCGGTAAGCGCCTCGGTATTGTTCGCGCCGGGCACTACCACCCTGTTAGACTGGCCTTTCACCATATCTATCAGCTCAGAAAAGCTGTTAAATTTCATTTTTATCTCCTTTACTTATACTCTTTAATTAACGAAGGGTTGTCCAGCGCTCTGATGGCGGCTTCCTTTAAAGCGGCCTTCTCGTCGCTGCCGGGATAGACGAATACCGGTGCCAGCCAGGATGTTTTTTCCTTCAGGGTTTCCCTTATATACTCGCTGTACATTACCGCACCGGTAAGGATTACGCCGTCCAGCTTGCCTTGCGCGGGCGCGGCCATATATGCAATGTATTTAGACATTTGATATATCATAGCGTCAATAGCTTCTTTAGCCTTTTCCCTGCTGCAGGTTATATGGCTGTTTTCGCCTTTTTTACCCGTTTTTATGAAATCCATTATCTCTTTAATGTCGTGAGTGCCGCAATAGGCGCACACCCCGCCATGTCCCTTAACCTTAAGGGCCATTTCCTGCAAAGTATACTTCCCGCTGTAACAAAGCCTCATAAAATTGCCGGTGGGCAAAGTACCCGAACGTTGCGGCGTCATAGGGCCTTCCCCGTCAAGGCCGTTATTAACGTCAACAACCTTGCCGTTGATATGAAGGCCTACCGTTATCCCGCCGCCGGCGTGCATAATAACAAAACGGCATTGATTATACTCTTTGCCAAGTTGTTTTGCCGTATGGATTGCAACACGCCTTTGGCTTAAAGCATGGAAAATAGGTATTCTGGGCAGTTCCGGCATTCCGCTGTATTGCGCAACGGGCCACATCTCGTTGACGACTTCCGGATCGCTGATCAAAGCGGGGCAGCCTGCTTCTTGGGCTATCATAGAGGCCAATATCCCCCCCAAATTACAAGGATGAACGCCCAAATAGCCCTTCCTCAAATCGGCAAGCATGGCTTCATTTACGTAAAAAGTGCCGCCTTCAGTATGTTTGGTGAGGCCGCCTCTTCCCATTACGACGTCTATTTCTTTCAAATCGATACCGTTCTTCTTCAAATAAGATAGGATAATGGCCTTCTTCATCGGGGCCATTTCGGTTACGTTTTTATTGGCATAGGGGGCAAGATCTTTAGGGGTATATTCCAGTTTCACTTCAAAAACCGGCTTTAACCCGCGGTAAAAGCCGATGTCGTCCGAAGTCGAACCGGGGTTTATTACTAATATATTTTTAGGCATAAAGCTCCTGTCTTCTACGTCTTATTCCTTTATTTTATTTTAACATATTATTGGTACTTTGACAGAAGCCATACCGCCGCGCCCAAAACAAGCGTAAAAATCACTCCCTTAAAAAAGCCCCACCAATCGTTGGGAAGCCTGGGCGGCTTCTCCTCCGCCTTCTCTTGCGGGGAAACGGAGTCTATTTCCGCTTGAGTCAAAGCGCTTTCTTTCTCCTGTTCTACGGTGTTTTGTTTAACGGTTTGTTTCTCTTTTGGCGAGCTCTTTTCAGCCGCTTTTATAGGTGCGGGGACGGCATCGCTACTGCTTTCATTCTCCGTTTTAGGTCCGTTTTCGGACAATATTGAAGGAGGTTCAAGACGAGAGCGCGTTTCCTGGCTGAAGGTAGCCGACTTTTCTTCCTCCTTTTCCTGCAACCAAAGCTCTTCTTGACGTTTTAAAAAATCTTCCAAAGACGGCTCATCGGAAGATGCTGCCGCTTCTTTCGTATCGGGCTTTAAAGAAGAGGAGGATTTGCCCTCCGTTTTTGGCGGGTTGTTTTCCTCCGGCAAAAGCGGCTGCCCGCCCAAAGCCACGCTGTCGGATATTTCCTCATCATTTTGCGCCGAATTATCCGAAGATAGTATATTATCCCCGGCGGACGTTTGCGCTAATCCGCCAACAATATCCCCCTTTTCGCCAGATATTAATTCGGCCGCAGGGGCGTTATCACCGTTTTGTGCGGAACACAAAACCGCAAAAAATAAAAATATCGGCAATAAAAAATATTTCATAGTCTACTCCTTAATCTTTGAAATTATTCTACTAACTATACCGTTTACAAAAAACAAATCTTCTTTATCCAGCATGCGACGAGCCGCCAAATCCTCCAATCGGCTTTGGCATACCTTATCACCCAGTACGGGCGGCAAATCTAAAAGTGAAAGCATTTGCAAAATATTGTCTTTGACTATTTCCACTTCCTTAAAATCGGGTTTTTTATAGCGCCCGCCCCTGTTCTTGGGTTTTATTTTAGATAATTCATAACAGCATAAAACAACCGCCTGCGCCAGATTTATCGAAGGAACTTCGGCCGAAGTGGGAACATTTAAAACGCAGTGGGCGAGAGCTATATCCTCTTTGTTAAGGCCAGTCTTTTCCGAGCCGAACACTATCGCCGTATTCTCGCTTTTGCAATCTTCCAAATAGCCCCCCAAAGAAGGCAGCGCCACTATCGGCCTGTCCGTTTTGCGGTTCTTTAGAGCGGTGGTGGCAAAGACGAGGTCCGCGTCAAAAAGCGCGTCCTTAAGAGTGTCGTAAAGTTTCGCTTTTTTTAGGATTTCGTGCGCCCCCACGGCGGAAACCGCCTCTCGCCAAGTAGGCTCGTAAGGCGATACCACCCTCAAATCGGCTAGCCCGAAATTTCCCATAGCCCGCGCAGCCGCACCTATGTTTTGCGGATTACGGGGCCTAACCAATATTATAGATGTTCCCATATTATTTGTTTTTCTTCTTCATTATATCGACTATCGTATTATCCACCTTAACCATACCTACCGTTGATATTCGGCTTAAATTCTGTATTGTCTTTTCCGCACTTTCGCCGATAAAGCCTTCAACTTCCGTTATGCCGTAATAATTGATGCCCATAAAAGCCGCCCGCAGGGCTGAATCCACCGAACTTACAACCTTCAAAGCGCAGCCGCTTTTCGCGCCGTCGCACAACATCCCGCCTATATCGCTTATGATATTGTTTATCGCCAGTGTTATCGCTTTTAAATCTGCCCCTTTCTGCTGATATACTATCGCCGCGCTGGCGCCCACCCCCGCGGCTATCGCACAGCCGCATATCGGCGCCAAATCACCGGTAAACGCTTTTACGTATCCGTTAAGCAAATGGGAAAGCGCTATGCTTTGCAATATCGTCTTTTCCTTGACTTTAAGATACTTCCCTACATAATAAGGCACCAATACCGCCACTATGCCCTGATTGCCGCTTTCGCCGCTGCTCATTACCGGTATGGCGATGCCGTCCATTCTTGCGTCGGCCGCGCGCGAGGCAAGTATCTTGGTGGAATTGATAAGATTATTATCCAACATTTTTTTATCGACCAAATCACTCAGATAAAAACCAACCTTCTTCAGCTTTGCGCCTTCCTTTGCCGCGCGCATATTCATTAAAGCGCCTTTCTTGATATAAGCTAAATCCTCTTTATCGGCGTTTTGCGCTTCCCTTATCAAATCGGCCAGGGAAGAGCGCGCCAAAACTTTTTTAAAATCGCCTTTGTCTTCAAGCTCGGGCTTTTTGTCTATCAGGATTTTGCCGTTGTCCTCCAAATAATTAAGAGAAGTATGCCCCCCGCTTATCACGGCCTTGGCTTTATATCCGTCTTTATAGAGCAGATTAACTTCTATATAAAAATCTTTCCGTTTCTTTACTTTTATAGTTACGGCCTTTTGTTCCAGCAAAAATTTAGCCTCTTTAAGCAAAGCTGGCGTAGCACCTTTAAGTATTTCCATTCCCAATTTTGGTTTGGCTATCAAAAGACCTAAAGCCGCCGCCAACAAATTGCCGCGTTCGCCCTCGGTATTGGGTATTCTTACGCCAAGCCCGTTCTTGAAAGTGGCGGAATCCACCCAGACTACGGCTTTCTTTATTTCCCCTTTATGCAAAGCTGCGGCATTCGCCGCGCATAGCGCGACCGCTACCGGTTCCGTACAGCCCATCGCGGGATAGACTTGATGTTTTAGTACCTGTTTCAACAGAGTGCTCATACTTTCTCCTTTTTCACCGTTATAAGGCTGTTGGCCCTTATGCTGAAGAATTTTCCTTTTCCAACTACTATATGATCCAAAACAGATATACCCAAAGGGGCCGCTACGCGCGAAAGCGTCTCCGTAAGTTCTATGTCTTCCTTGGAAGGTTCCGGTTCACCAGAAGGGTGATTGTGGACAAATATCAAAGCCGCCGCCCTGCGTTTTAAAGCCTGCTCGATAATCTTTCTGGGAGAAACGCTGGCGCGGTCTATCGTGCCTACGGATATTCTCTCCACGCCTATTACGGCGTTCCTGGTGGTAAGATAAATCACTTCAAAAATTTCATTGGCTTCCCCCTGTAAAGAGGCTCGGCAAAAATCAACAACGTTTTCCGGAGTGGTTATTTCTTTGCGTTTTTTTATCTCCTCCAAGAAGTAAAACCGCATAAGCTCCCTTATCAGTTTGATGAACACCACGCTGTTATTGCCTATGCCTTCAACCTCTTCAAGCTCCGAGGGCGTCGCCTCCAGCACGCCGCTTAAAGAACCGAATTTCCTCAACAAAGCCCAGGCAAGCGGTTTGGTGTCTTTCCTCGTTATGCAATAGGTAAGCAGAAGTTCAAGTATCTCATGCTCCAGGAAAGATGAGATACCGCCCTTTTCAAAACGCTTCTTTAGTCTGGCCCTGTGCCCGCTGTAAGAGGGTTTTTCCATATAAATATTATATACTTTTATAATAAAATATTATCTTTAATAAGCTAGGAGATTGTATGACTAAAAAAGTTTTGGTTATAGGTTCCGGCCCCGCGGGATACCCGGCCGCCCTCAAACTGGCCGCTTTGGGCGCCGATGTTACCGTCGTCGAAAAAGCAAAAGCGGGCGGAGTATGCCTCAACTGCGGCTGCATTCCCTCAAAATCGCTTCTGGACGCGGCGCACCGCTTTGCTCTGGTAAGAAAAAGCGAGGCTTTATCCTCCAATCCGCAGGCAGGTGAAGATTTTTTCAATTCTTTGGACTTTTCCAAAATACAGGCCCGCAGGCAAGCCGCTGTCGACAAACTGCAAAGAGGCGTTTTGACTTTATTTAAAGCCGCCAAAGTAAAATATATAGAGGGTGAAGCCTCCTTTGTTTCGCCAAATTCCGTAAAAATAAACGGGGTAGAATATTCCTTCGACGCCGTAATAATAGCCGCAGGTACAAAACCCTTCTATCCACCCCCGTTTGACCAATATAAAGAATATCTTTACGACAACGGCAATATTTTCGACATAAAACAACTGCCCAAAAAGGCAATAATAATCGGCGGGGGCGTAATCGGCTGCGAATTTGCCTGCCTTTTTAACGCTTTCGGCGTTGATACAACGATAGTGGAACTTTCCCCCACAATCCTGCCTACGGAAGACGAAGGCGCGGTGAGAGTGCTCAAATCCTCTTTTGAAAAGCGCGGAATAAAAATAAAAACTTCCGCCGCCGCAAAAGATATGGCCGTGGAAAACGGCGTCAAAAAGATAATATTGTCCGACGGTCAAACGCTGGAAGCGGACTTGGTGCTGGTCGCGGTAGGCAGAACACCCGATTTGGAAAACCTAAATCTTAAGGCTGCAGGAGTGGAGTGGGACAGAAAAGGCATAAAAGTAAACCCCAAGACAATGCAAGTTAAAGACAATATTTACGCGGCGGGCGACGTCAACTGGCTGTGCCAGCTCGCTCACGCGGCCACCGCGCAAGGCGAAACGGCGGCATACAATATTATGGGTATAGCACACGAGTATGATAACAATCTCGTACCATCCGCCATATACGCCTGGCCCGAAAGCGCACGCATCGGCCTAACTTTAAAAGAGGCTTTGGCAAAAGGCCATAAGGCCAGAGCCAAAAAAAGCTTTATGCTCGCCAACGGGAGAGCCGTAACCCAAGAGGAAACGGAAGGCTTCGCCCAGATTGTTGAAGATGAAGAAACGGGCTTGATACTTGGCGCGCAGATAGTCGGCCCTAGCGCGGGTGAAATGATACATATACCCCTTATTGCCATGGCCGCCAAAATGAAAGCCAAAGAAGCGGGAGAGCTTATCTTCGCGCACCCGACCGTGAGCGAAGCGCTTAAAGAAGCTATGCTGAAATAAAACCCCAATCGGGAAACACCATATACAATAAAAAGCCCCCGCTTTTCCGCGGGGGCTTTTTTATATTTGAAATATCCATCAGTGAACGAGCAAGCCCGCTATTATACCTCTTAAGCAGCTGGCCAATAAGCCCGCTATCAAAGCTCTAAAGCCGAGCCTTGAAAGATCTGCCCTTCTGTTGGGCGCTATCGCGCCGATACCGCCTATCTGTATGCCGATTGAAGAGAAATTCGCAAATCCGCACAAAGCATAACTCAAAATGACTTTCGTCCTTAATGACATCTCCACCGTATCACCGTTGAGTATAGAGGAGAAGTTGGCATAAGCCACAAACTCGTTTAATATCGTCTTCTCACCGACTAACTGCCCCGCCAAAACCATTTCGTCTGCGGGTACGCCCATCAGCCACGCCAAAGGCGAAAATACATATCCGAAAATTTGCTCTATCGTCAAAGCCTTCGCCATAAACCAGCCGGTAACCCACTCCACAAAGCCGCTGCACAAAGCTATCAAAGCCGTAAACGCTATCAACATCGCGGCCACGTTTAAAGCAAGCTGCAAACCGGTGGTAGTACCGTTTGAAATCGCGTCAAGCACATTCGCGCTGGGGTCTTTATAATCGATTTTGGCTACGCCCAAGGTAACCGGTTTTTCCGTTTCCGGCACCATCAATTTGGAAAACATAACACCGGCCGGCGCGCCCATTACGCTGGCCGCCATAAGGTGCCCCGCTATACCGGGAACATTATCCTTAAGCATAATTATATATGCGGCCAATACGCCGCCGGCTACCGTAGCCATGCCGCCCGTCATTACGCACATAAGCTCGGACTTGGTCATCTTCTCCACATAAGGCTTAATAAGCAAAGGCGCTTCCGTCTGGCCTACAAAGATGTTGGCCGCCGCGCTCAAACTTTCCGCGCCGGAAAGCTTGCAGAGCTTGCCCAATACCAAAGCAAACACATATACCACCTTCTGCATAATGCCCAAATAGTACAAAAGCGACATTAATGCAGAGAAAAATATTATCGTGGGTATAACTTGGAACGCAAATATGTATCCCAAAGTTTCTTGCGTCGCCAAAGGCCCGAAAACCATTTCCGCGCCCGCTTTTTGGAAATCCAAAACTTTTAATATCGCGTCATTTAGATAATTGAAGACCGTAACGCCTACGGAAGTCTTCAATATCAAAACCGCAAATACTATCTGCAAGCCGAAAGCCCACAATATCGTGCGCCAGTTTATAGCTTTTCTGTTTGTACTTAGCGCGTATCCTATCCCGATAAACACAACCACGCCGATTAAAGCAGCAATGTTTGCCATTGAACAATCTCCTTATAGTGTTGAATTGATAAGACCATTCTACATTTTAAAACCGCTTAAAGCAATCACGCTTTTTTGAGTTTTCGCGCGTCTGTCAAAATATCTGTTAAAATACTATAATAAGACAAACGGAGGTTTTTATGGCGGATTTTTCTTTTGACGTAGTATCCAAGGTGGATTTAAATTTGATTGAAGAAGCAATAAGCGTAGCAAAAAAAGAAGTAACGAATAGATACGACTTTAAAGGCTCCAACCCGAATATAGAGCTCCTTTCAAAGGAAAATCTGATAAAAATAAGCTGCGGCGATGAATATAAAGTAAAAGCCTTGTACGACATTCTGCTGACGAGACTTGCCAAAAAAGGCGTAGCTTTAAAAAATTTTTACCCGCAGAAAATAGAAGCCGCTTTGGGCGGAACGGCGAAACAGGAAGTCAAAATACAACAGGGGATACCGTCCGACAAAGCCAAAGAAATAACAAAAACGATAAAAGAGGCTAAACTTAAAGTTGCGGCCTCCATACAAGGCGACCAGCTTAGAGTTACCTCCGCCTCCAAAGACGCCTTGCAGCAGACAATAGCCCTATTGAAAGGCAAGGACTTCGGGCTGGAACTGCAATTTACTAATTACAGGTAATCTTGATGAAAAACATAAAATATATCTTTTTGATTTCGGCAGTACTTTTCTGTTCCGCCAATATCTTTGCTCAAAGCGCGATGACGGAACTTACTTTCTATAAAAAACAAAGCCAAGGCGAAGACAAAAAACTCCTTGAAAGCATAGACAACCAACTTGGCGCTTGGCTGGATAAAAATTATGCCCTGCCCGGCGCAGACGACGCTTTGCTGCTTAAAGCCAGCATTGAAGTCCGAACAAAAAAATATCCCGCCGCGTACGTAACTCTGTTAAGGCAAAAATACGAGTTCCCCAATTCGGCAAACGCGCAGCAGGCCGCCTCGCTTATGAATACCGTAATAGAAAATATGCCGAAATCTACCAGAGAGAATTTAAAAAAAGCCTACGCCTTAAAATCCGTGCCGAAGAATTCAGATGACAGAATGGCCGAATTTTTGGCTTCCGCCACCAAGCTGGAAATCAAAGGCTCCTACGAGCCGCTTAACGACGAATACAGAAGCTTCTTCGCCAGATTCCCCACCTACGAGAATAAGGACAAAATGGAACTTATGCTCGGGGATTTGGAACGCTTTAACAAAAACTACCAGGCTGCGGTTATGCAGTACAAAAAAGTCTACGACATTTATCCTTCTACAAAATACAAAGCCGCCTCTCTAAGGATGTTAGGCGATATTTACGCCAGCGAGCTGAGAGATTATAATCAAGCCGCTTATTATTACAATAGCGTAATAAAGAACTTCCCTAACTCCATCGAAATAGCGACTACCTATAACCATATGGCTATAATGAACGATAATCAGCGCGATTATGTTTCCGCGGCGGAAAACATAACAAAAGCGGCGGAAATTTACCTTAAAAACGGGCAACGTGAAAAGGCCTATGACGCTTTCCTCTACAAAGCGCAGCTGCAGGAAAAGAAACTTAAAAACTATGCCGGCGCAGTCGACACTTTAAATAAAACCGCACAAATCTTCGCCAAAGACGAAGATAAATACATCAACTGCAAATTCCTGGCCGCGGACGTATACGCCCGCAGATTAAAAGACAATTACGGCGAGCTTAAATCTTACGAAGACATTATATCGGCCTATCCCGCTTCCAAGCAGACTCCTAAGGCTCTATACGAGGCCGGCATGACCGCGGAAAAACTTGACCAATACCAAAAAGCGAAAGATCTGTATCAGAAGCTGATAATCAACCACCCCGCCGATGATTACGCTTTAAAAGCGCAAAGAAGGATGTCAAGAGTGGAAAAACAACTCGGAACAGATGATCGGACCGCGGCTTACGGCGCCCCTAAAGGCCAAACGCAAAAAGCCGCACAACCGCAAAAACAAGCCAAAGATCCCGATCAAAATATTGAGAATGAAGAAGATGAATACGATATCATTGAGGAGCTGAACTGACTTTTATCTAAATAAACCCCAATCAGCACTCCTTAAAATCTAATTTATAGATTGACATTGAATATAAAAATAAATAATATTAGGAAATAGACAGAGGTATGTTTATTTAATCTAAATTGTTATAAAATTCTGTTGAAATATTATTTGGGGAGAGTAAAAATGAAGAAATTATTTGTTTTGATAGCCGTTTGCTTATTCTTTGCGGCCTGCACCGGCACCCGCGGCCATGTAGGCGGCCAAAAAGTATGCACCAACGATTACCTTTTGGGCGTAATTTCCTTTAGCGAAATGGTAGCCCCCTGCGGCAAATAAACAAAAGCCGTGGATTACAACCAGGCGGCTTAGGCCGCCTGGTTTTTTATGTCTAAAACGGCCAAGCATAAAATTTAAATAATAAAAACCCGCCTGTTAAAGGCGGGTTTATATTTGGCGCGCCCGATAGGAATCGAACCTACAACCTTATCCTTAGGACGGATCTGCTCTTCCAGTTGAGCTACAGGCGCAAAATCTATATACAAAATTATAACAATTTTAAAGCCGCGGAGCAAACTTTAAAAGCGTTAAAATATACATTCAAGCGAGAATGCTCCCCCCGCTTATAAAAACACCAAAAAAAGCGCGGCCGCTTAACGGCAACCGCGCTTCTTATCGCCAAAAAAACTATTTGCTTTCGGCTTTATTCACGGACTTGGCCAAGCGCGATTTCTTCCTCGCGGCCGCTTTCCAGTGTATTACGCCTTTCTTCGCGGCTTTGTCTAAAGCGGAAGAGGCTTTTGCAACGCTTTCGGCAGTCTTGGTTTTGGCCACTTCTTTGGCAGCCAAACGAACGACTTTCTTTAAACCCGTATTAGCCGAATTTCTTTTTACGGACTGTCTTTGCGCTTTAAGCGCGCTCGTGTGACGCCCAGTTTTTAATTTTGCCATGTTTAATTACCTCTTAAATAAGTATATATATTTTATCTTTTTGTTGTATTTTATGCAATACTTTAATATCCCAGCGACGCTTTTTCTTTAAAACGCCATCGGGATAGAAATCTATCTGCTTAAAAGCGCAAGAATAACACCCTTTATCTGTATCGACGGCTCTAGTAAAGCACCGCTCTTAAAGCCCATATCTGTCTCTATTATTTTATCCACAGCACGACATAAAGCCTTTGATGAAGGCATTATATACGCCTTGGCCGCCAAGCGTCCTTCCCAAGGCATTAAACCCGCCGCCTGCTGCAAAGCCGCACCCGTAAGACCTGCTTCGCTAAGCCTTTTTATCCTTAACATCTTTAACGCGCAAGCGCTTATTTTATTTAACACGCTTATAGGCTCTTCCCCGCCGTCAAGCAGCTTTTGCGCCAGCTTCAGGGCTTCACCCCGATTGCAATCCAATACGGCATTGCTAAGCGCAAAGGGGTTTTCTTCCTTGTTTAGACCAACACAGGCCAGAACATCTTCCTGACCGACGGTCTTTCCCGCTCTGTCCAACAAATAAAGGGATAGTTTCTCTATCTCCATATTTAGGGCCGACAAATCCGCGCCGACTATTTCCTGCAAGAGTATCAAAGCGTCGGGATCGATTTTCAAACCTTTATCGGACAAGTGCTCCTCTATCCAAGGGCCGAGCTGATTGCTTTTTAATTCGTCGAAGGAAACTATCACGCAGCTGTCCGAGCAGGATTCCTCCAATATTTTATCCTTCTTAAACTTCTTCACGTCATTATGCATTATTACAAAGCAAGTGCTTTCCAAGGGGTCGGAAAGATAATTGCATAATGCTTCCAGCGCCGCTTTTTTAAGTTTATCGGCATTATCCAAAATTATCAAACGTCTTTGGCTGAACACTGGCGCCGTGCCCGCCAAGCTGAGCAAATCGCCCATATCGCAGGAGGAAGCATCCTCTTTTACATAGTTAAACTCGTCAGGCGCCAGCAGTTCCCGTATTTTTGAGGCCTCCTCTTTTTTCCGAAACACGTCCTCGCCCGCAAACAAATATACGGGCGCTAAAACGCCTTTCTTTATATCTTTGGAAAATTGCGAAAAAGTTACTCTTCCCATTTATCTTGTTATCGTAGTTTGGTCTTTATTTATCTGCGCCCTTTGGCGTATTTCACTGCCGACGGAGCCAAAACCTTCTACCGTGCGCTTTACTATCATCTTGGAAAAATTCTTCCACAAATATTCCCTCGCCTGTTCCTCCGTCATACCGCCGGGCAAAGTGGAAGCCGAATAAGTATATATTTGCTGCAAAGCGGGTTCTTCCCATACGGTCTTTTGCGTTTCTTTGTCTATGAAGCGCACCTTAAGCAATACTTCCATACGATATACCGTCGGAACCAAACGGGTATCATACTGCACGGGCACGAGGATATATCTTAATATTTCGCCCGCCAATACACCATTGGCCTGCGATTCATTGGTAATATTGTAGCTTCCGTTGCGCAGGAACTCGTCCACCACTTCCATGGTAAGGCGGTCTTCCAAGGCAAATACTTCCGTACGGTTGATAAACGGACGCACGTGTATCTTGGTTATATGCTGGGGCATAATCTGCGCGTTGGGGCTGTAATACACCGGGGTATCCATCGGCGCGCAGCCAAACGCGAACAAAACAGCGAAAAAGATAAAATATTTTTTCATATTTCTCCTATGACGGCCGCGCCACTATGCTTACCATTTTGCCCGGCACGACTATTATTTTAATTATGTTCTGACCCTTGAGCAAGTTTTGTATCTTCTCGGAGCCAAGCGCCGCTTTTTCGTGCGCCGCCTTATCGGAATCGGCTGAAAGTTTTACGCGGTCTTTTATCTTGCCGTTTATCTGTACGCCGATCTCTATTTGCTCCTCCAAAAGCAGGTCTTTATTATAAGAAGGCCAAATCTCGTTCAAGAGGAAAGTTTCATGCCCCGCGTTCTGCCATATCTCTTCCGTGATATGCGGCGCAAACGGGTGCAGAAGTTTAAGGAAAACCTCAAAGCTGTTCTCGTCAACTTCCTTGTATTTTGAAAGTTCGTTAAAGTATATCATCAAAGCGGAAACCGCGGTATTGAAGCTGAAGCTTTCTATATCCTCGCTTACTTTCTTTACCGTTTTATGCTTTAAGATTTCAAGCTCTTTTGGCAGTTTAACGTCCTTTGAAACTTTCAAATCGTCCGCCCAGGAATAAACCCTCTTAAGGAACCTAGATACGCCCTCTATCCCGCGCATATCCCAAGGTTTGCTGGCGTCGAAGGGGCCCATAAACATCTCATAAGCCCTAAAGGCGTCGGCGCCGTATTCCTTTAGAATGTCGTCGGGGTTGATTACGTTCTTTTTGGATTTGCTCATCTTCTCTATCATAGAGGTAAGTTTCGCGCCGTTGGCTTTGAGCTTCGGGTTGGCGGGATCGGAGAAGTCTATTTCCTCGTAAGTATGGTAATTGCCGGCTTCGTCCCTGTAAGAGAACGCCAAAATCATACCCTGATGCCTAAGTTTGGCATAAGGCTCTTTGGTGTGCACCACGCCCAAATCGTAAAGCACTTTATGCCAAAATCTGGAATAGAGCAAATGCAGTACGGCGTGTTCGGCCCCGCCGATATAGCAGTCCACGGGTCCGTAAGCCTTTTCTATCTCTGGGTCTACCAAAGCGTTTTGGTTTTTATTGTCCATATACCTGAGATAATACCAGCAGGAACCCGCCCACTGCGGCATGGTATTGGTTTCGCGCTTGGCGGGCCCGCCGCAATGCGGGCAAGTGGTATTGACCCATTCGGTTATATTGGCCAAAGGCGATTCGCCTGTGCCGCTAGGCTCAAATTTTTCCACTTCGGGCAGTCTTAACGGGAGTTCGCTTTCAGGCAAAGGCACGACGCCGCATTTTTCGCAATGCACTATCGGGATAGGCTCGCCCCAGTATCTCTGGCGGGAGAACACCCAATCGCGCAGGCGGTAAGTCGTCTTGGCTTTGCCAAAGCCCTTTTCCTGCATATATTTGATTATCGCGGCTTTGGACTGTGCCACCCTCATACCGTTTAAAAAGTCGGAATTTATCAATTCCCCGTCGCCCGTAAACGCTTTTTCCGCTACGCCCTGCTCGCTCTTAATGACCTCTATAATATCCAAACCGAATTTTTTCGCGAAGGCATAGTCCCTGTCATCATGCGCGGGTACCGCCATTATCGCGCCCGTACCGTACCCGGTAAGCACGTAATCGGCTGTCCATACGGGTATTTTTTTGCCGTTTAAAGGATTGATGGCATAAGCGCCGGTAAAGACGCCCGTCTTTTCCTTTTCGGCGTCGGCTCTTTCAAATTCGTTTTTGGCGGCGGCCTCTTTGCGGTAGGCCTCAACCGCGGCTTTTTGCTCGGGCGAGGTTATTTTCTCCACCAATTCGTGCTCTGGCGCCAATACCATATAAGTCGCGCCGAAAAGCGTATCTGGCCTGGTGGTGAAAACCCTTATGGTTTCGTCCTTGCCGTCTACCTTAAAATCCACTTCAGCGCCTTCGCTCTTGCCTATCCAGTTGCGCTGCATCATCAAAGTGGAGGCGGGCCAATCAAGGCCTTCCAAATCCTCCAGCAAGCGCTCGGCATAAGCGGTGATCTTCAACATCCATTGGCGCAAATTTTTCTTTTCTATCGGGGTTTGACAGCGTTCGCAGCGGCCGTTAAATACTTCCTCATTGGCTAGCCCCGTCTTGCAGGAAGGACACCAATTTATAGGCACCGTGCTCTGATAGGCCAAACCTTTTTTGTAAAGCTGCAAAAATATCCATTGAGTCCATTTGTAATAATCCGGGTCGGTGGTGTCTATTTCCCTGTCCCAATCGTAAGACATGCCGAAAGATTTTATCTGTCTTCTAAAATTATCTATATTTTTCTGCGTGGTAATGCGCGGGTGTACGCCCGTCGCGATAGCGTAATTTTCCGCCGGAAGGCCGAAAGCGTCCCAACCCATAGGGTGCAGGACGTCGTAACCGTTCATTCTCTTGTATCTGCTGACTATGTCCGAAGCCGTATAACCCTCCGGGTGCCCTACGTGGAGGCCTTGGCCCGACGGATACGGAAACATATCCAAACAATAAAACTTCTTGCCCGTTTTGGGTAAACGGGGCGCGGAGAAGAGTTTCGCTTTCTCCCACCTTTCCTGCTGTTTTTTATCTATTTCTTGAAAATTAGCTATTGCCATAATAGACTATTATAGCATTATACGCGCATACGCGTAAGAGAAAAGCCCTTAATTCGGATTATTTGTCCATCAGCGCTTTGTTGCGCAAAAGCCTGTGATAGCTTATGGCGAAGCGGTGCACCTCGTCCCTTATTTCCATAATGAGTTTAAGGGCGGGATCGCTTTTGTCCAGCCTTATGCTTTGGGATTGATGCGGGACGAAGATTTCCTCCTCCCGCTTGGCCAGGGATATGACTTTTATGTCCAGGCCAGCCTCTTTCACCGCTTCCAGCGCGAAGGAAAGCTGCCCCTTGCCGCCGTCTATCAAAAACAAATCCGGGCGATTGTGTTCCGGCAGTTGTTTTATCTGTTCTATGCGCCTTAGGACGCTTTCTTTCATCATAAGGAAATCGTCTCCGCCCGTTTCCGGCAGTTCCGATTTTATTTTAAAGCGTCTGTAATGGGCTTTGTATTTTTCCCCGTCCACAAAGCAGACCATTCCGCCCACAGCCTGTCGGCCGTAGAGATGGGAATTGTCAAAGGCCTCTATATGGCGGATAATTTTATCGGAACGCAAAATCTCGCTCAAGCGTTTAAGTTTGTCCGCGGCTTCGATTTTCTTTTCCAGTTTATCATCTTGGTAACGGCTGACTTTTATACGCTCGCGCATGTGGTCCATCGCGCGGGCGAAATCGCGGAATTTTGCCGCCTTTTCATACTCCATAGCTTTGGCGGCCTCGCGCATTTGCTTAAGGGATTCCTCCTTAAAAGAAGAAAAGTCGCCGCGCAGAAACATTGAAGCGCGCTCCGCTATTTCCCGATATTGTTTATAACTTATTTTCCCGCGGCATGGCGCGGGGCACTGATCGGTGTGGTAGTATATACAGGAAAGAGATTTCTTTTCGGCCAAAGGTTTCGCCCTGCTGAAAGACCATTTGCACGGTCTTAAGGGGGCGTATTTGTCCTTCCACAAAAAATGCATCAGCCGCTTTACGTTAGATACCTTGGGATACGGCCCGAAATATTCCGCCCCGTCGGGCAGAACTTTCCTGGTTAGAGTAAGACGCGGATAATCTTCCTGCATGGTAAGTTTTATCCAAGGATAGGTTTTATCGTCCTTTAAAAGGCTGTTGAAAAACGGCTTATACTTTTTTATCAGCTTATTTTCCAATATCAAAGCATCGCGCTCGCTCACGCATACGATAAAATCTATCTTGGCTATCAGGGGTACAAGGCTGGGTATCTTCCAGCCGCGGCTGTTCTCCGCGCCCGTCTGGAAGTACTGATGCACGCGGTTATATATATTTATCGCTTTGCCCACGTATATTACCGTTCCCGAGGCGTCTTTCATTATATAGACGCCAGGCTCCTTAGGCAAAAGGTTTAAATTAAGTTCCGCCAAAAAAATATCCCCCCCGCAAATATTTCCAAAAAAGGCTCGGCGCTTATATCGGCGCCGAGCCTTTTCCGTTCTTAAAGCCTTTTTGCAAGCGGAGTATCCGCCCGCCGACATATCATATCTATTATATCAATATCCCGATACTATATGCCTAAAGCAGCTTGCCAGCCAAATCCGCCAAGTTGCTGCGTTCCGTCTTGGTAAAGGTGATATGCCCGTAAGTCTTTTGGCCTTTAAACCTCTCAACCAGATAGGTAAGGCCGTTAGATTCCACGTCCAAATACGGCGTATCTATCTGATACGGATCGCCCGTTACCACAACTTTCGTACCCTCGCCCGCGCGGGAAAGGATAGTCTTTATCTCGTGCGGCGTCAGGTTCTGGGCGTCGTCGACTATCATATACTGCTTGGGCAGGGTGCGCCCGCGGATATGCGTGACGGATGCCACCTCCAATTTGCCGCTGGTGGTAAGATAGCGTACTTCTTCTTCGCCGTCTTCCGGATTCTTCTTATTGGCGAGGAAGCTCAAATTATCGTGTATGGCACCCATCCACGCTTCCAGCTTTTCTTCCATAGTGCCCGGCAAAAAGCCCAAATCCTTGCCGACGGGCACTATCGGGCGGCAGACCAAAAGGCGGCGGTAAGTTTCGTCGTCAAAAGTCCTGTGCAGGCCCGTAGCCAACGTGATAAGCGTCTTGCCCGTACCGGCGGTGCCGACCAGCGTCACGAGGTCTATCCTATCGTCCAGCAAAAGCTCCATCGCGAAACGCTGTTCCTTATTTAAGGGTTTTATTCCCCAAACGACAGGCTCCTGCGAATTAAGAAGTTTAAGCATATCTCCGTTAGGCGTAACACGGCCCACGGCTGATTTCTTGCTGCCGTCATTACTTTTTAAAATCAAAAACTCGTTGGGATAATAATCGCCCTGTTTGAGCGCAAGTTCTTTATTTTTATAAAACTCATCTATTTTATCGGGCGAAATTTCCACTTCCCTGCTGCCCAAATAAAGTTCGTTATATTTAACTTTATCGGCGTTATAGTCCTGCGCGTCCACGCCGATGGCTTCCGCCTTTATCCTCAAGTTGGTGTCTTTGGATACTATTATAACGGGCTTATGGTTACTCTTGGAGCCTTCCTTCTTATGGTAAAAATAAGCGGTGTTTAAAATATCATTGTCGGCTTTATGAAAGGTAAAGCCTGTAGGCAAAATATTTTCTTTGGGGAATTCCACCTTCAAAGTGCCGCCGCCTTCCAGTTTGACGCCTTGGCCTAGTTTTCCTTTCTTGCGAAGTTCGTCCAAATGCCTGGAAACCAGCCTCGCGTTCTTCCCCCTTTCATCGGCCAGCGTTTTGAAGTTGTCAAGCTCCTCTATAACAATCATAGGAATAACTATGTCGTTATCGGCGAACCTATCAAGCGCCTGCGGATCGTGCAGAAGAACATTGGTATCAATGATGTAGATTTTTTTCATTGTATGGGCCTCCTCGGCGAAATTACCTTCCCTTAAACAAATTATAAACCGTAATTTTCCGCTTGTAAAGTGTTTCGCGCATATTGTAGCATATTGAAGATGAACAGATATCTTTGTATTCACGGACACTTTTACCAACCGCCGCGCGAGAACCCTTGGATAGACGAAATAGAAATACAGGAAAGCGCGCGGCCTTTCAAGAATTGGAACGAACGCATCAGCGCGGAGTGTTACCACGCCAATGCCTATGCCAGGATTTTCAATAATCGCGGGCAGATAAAAGACATCGTAAACAATTACTCAAAAATAAGTTTCAACTTCGGCCCGACTTTGCTTTCCTGGCTGGAAAAACACGACAAGGAAACCTATCAGGCCATCTTGACCGCAGACGAAAAAAGCAAGGAAAACTTCGGCGGACACGGCAGCGCCATAGCGCAAGTATACAACCACATAATTATGCCTTTGGCCGACGACAGGGATAAACTGACTCAAATAATTTGGGGGATAAGAGATTTTGAGCTGCGTTTTAAAAGAAAGCCCGAAGGCATGTGGCTTGCCGAAACGGCGGTAAACACCAAAACGCTGGAGCTTCTCGCCGAGAACGACATTAAATTTACCATACTGGCGCCCAGCCAATGCGCCGCCATACGCAAAATAGGCGATAAAGACTGGAGGAGCCAAAGCGGCGCGAAAGTGCCGCCCTATAAACCTTATTGGTGCAATCTGCCCTCTGGCAAGAAAATAGCTTTGTTCTTTTACGACGGGCCAATCTCGCAGGGCATAGCCTTCGGCGACACTTTAAGAAGCGGGGAAAAATTCGCCGCGCGTTTACTTTCGGTGTTTCAGCCTACAAACGAACCACAGCTTGTCCATATCGCCACCGACGGCGAAACTTACGGCCATCACCAAAAATTCGCGGAAATGGCACTTGCTTACTGCATAGATTATATCGAACACAACAAGCTTGCCAATATGACCGTATACGGCCAGTACTTGGAAATGTTCCCGCCTCAAGAGGAAGCCAAAATTTTCGAAAATACGGCCTGGAGCTGCGCGCACGGCGTCGGCCGATGGGAAAACGACTGCGGCTGCAACAGCGGCGGGCACCCCGGCTGGAATCAACAATGGCGCAACCCTTTAAGGAAAGCTTTGGACTTCGTAAGAGATTCTTTGCGCCAAACTTTCGAGCAAAAAGGACCTCTCTACTTTAAGGATATTTGGACCGCGCGCAACGCCTATATAGAAGTTATAGAGAACAGGGACAAGGCGGAACAATTCCTTAAGGAGTACGGCACGCAGCAGGCTTTGCAGGAGGCTTCAAGCGCGCTTAAACTTATGGAGATGCAGAGAAACACCCTCCTGATGTATACCAGCTGCGGGTGGTTCTTTGACGAAATATCCGGCATAGAAACCGTACAGATTATGGCCTATGCCAAAAGGGCGATAGAATATAACAAAGCCCTAACCGGCCAAGATATAGAGGAAGAATTCGTAAACAAGCTCGCGCTCGCGCCCAGTAACATAAAAACTTTCGGCAACGGCGCCAATGTATACGACGCTTTGGTAAAGCCTTTGCAGGTGGATATGAGAAAGGCGGCGATAAACTACGCCATTTCCTATCTGCTGGACGAAATGCTCTTCGGCGATTCCATTTATTCCTATAATATCACCAACCACAAAGCCGAAGTTACAAGACAAGGCAAAGCCAAATTGGTAACCGGTTACGGAGTATTTACCTCCCGTCTTACTTTGGACAGCCGCTCAATAAGTTTCGCCGTATTGCATACCGAAGGCGACGATATAACCGCGGGCGCAATTTACGGAAAGACGGACAATCTGGAGCAAATCAAAGAGGCTTTCATCTTCGGCGATATTGAAAACTGCAAAGCCTTGATAAAGGCGTCTTTCGTCGACGTAATGAGCATTAAAGATTTGCTGAAAGGCAAACAGGGGCAGATATTGGCACAAGCGGTGGAAAATTCAAAAAAGAGAATCCGCAATTCCTACTCAACATTATTCGAACAGGAAAAAGGTATTTTCAATTATCTCTACCGTTTGAACTTACCGATGCCGGATTTATTTGTAAATCTGTCGGCCTTCGCAATAAATCAGAATATTAAAACAGAACTGAAGAAAGACCCAGTCAATACCGCCAAAATAGCCGAACTTTTGAACTACTTCGACAAAATGCCCGGCAAATTGGAAAAGGACGGCATCAATAAGATACTTACCAAAAAGCTCAAATTGATGACGGAGGCTTTCAACACAGATCCGCTGGATCTGAACAAAAGTTCGAAGATGATAGAACTGCTTTCTTTTGCGGAGATGTTCAATTTCCCGATAGATTTGTCTTTCGCGCAGAATACGGTATTTTCCGTATATAAAAATTTACCGGAACACATCAAGCAAAACCAGTTGATAAAGGTATTATGCCTTAAACTAAACTTAAATTTAGATTAGGAGAGTAAAAATGCCAAACCCTTCATTACCACGGCAGACGGGCACAAGACAAAGCCCGCAGGAAAGAGTAAAAAACTTTAACGAAGTCGCCCAAGGCTTGGATAAAGAACACGCCCTTGAGGAGGCTTCCCGCTGTTTAAACTGCAAGAATCCGCGTTGTCAGGCGGCTTGCCCGGTAAACGTGCAGATACCGTCTTTTATACAGCTTTTGTTGAAAGACGATGTTAAAGGGGCCGTATCCAAAATTATGGAAACGAGCCTCTTGCCCGCCGTATGCGGACGCGTCTGCCCGCAGGAAAAATACTGCGAGGGCGCCTGCGTTTTAAGAGAAAAATTCGGCTCCGTCGCCGTCGGCCTTCTTGAAAGATACACCGCCGACGCCGCACGCAAACAAGGTTTGGTAACACCGCCTACCCCCGCGAAAGCAACAGGTTTCAAAGTGGCGTGCGTAGGTTCCGGGCCCTCCTCTTTGGCCTGCGCGGCCGAACTTAAAAGAAGAGGCCACGACGTTACAGTCTATGAAGCTCTGCACGATTTTGGCGGAGTATTAAGGTATGGCATACCCTCTTTCAGACTTCCGAGGGAAATCATCAGCGAGGAGGTAAAAACCGTAAAGGCTATGGGCGTAAAGTTTGAGCAGGACGTCCTTATCGGCGCGGTAATCAGCATTGAGGAACTCCTTAAAGACTTTGACGCCGTCTATATCGGCAGCGGCGCGGGCCTGCCCACAATGGCGGGTGTACCCGGTGAAAACGCCGTAGGAGTATACAGCGCCAACGAATTTTTGACAAGAATAAATTTGGTCAAAGCCTATGAGTTCCCGAAAGCGGACACGCCCGTAAAATTGGGCAAGCGTGTAATAGTCTTGGGTGGCGGCAACAGCGCCATGGACGCGGCGCGCTGCGCCAGAAGGCTAAACCCCGAAAGCGTAACCGTCGTTTACAGAAGAAGCCGCGCTGAAATGCCCGCCCGCGAAGAGGAAGTAGAAAATGCTATGGAAGAAGGCGTCAAATTCGAGTTCCTTACCATACAAAAGGAAATACTTACCAATGAGCAAGGGCACGTAATAGGGCTTAAATGCCTTAAAGCAGAACTCGGCGAGCCCGACGCTAAAGGCAGAAGACGCCCCGTCCCCGTAGAAGGTTCCGATTTCGTAATAGAGGCCGACAGCATAATAGTAGCCATAGGCCAAAAGCCGAATCCGATTATCCCTAAAAACACACCCGGCCTTAAAATGACCGACCGCGGCACTTTGGAGCTGGAAGCCGACGGACAAAGCAGCATAAAGGGCGTATTCGGCGGGGGCGACATCACCAGAGGCGGCGCAACCGTACTATTGGCTATGAAAGACGGCCTTGAAGCGGCCGCCAAGATAAGCCAATATCTTTCCGACAAAGAACCAAAAGGCGGTAAATAATATGGAAAAGTATACTATCGTAAACAAAAGGAATATATCCGATACAATCTGCGAGTTTGAAATATATCAGCCTCTGATAGCTTCCAAAGCGAAGGCGGGGCAGTTCATAATTTTACGGGGCGAGGAGCTTGGCGAACGAATACCCGTAACTCTTGTCGACTGGGACGCGAAAAAGGGCACCATAAAAGCCATTATTCAAGCCATCGGCAAATCTACTTTGATGTTCAACAATCTAAAGCAGGGCGACAGATTTTTGACCGTCGCAGGCCCGCTTGGCACCGCGCTTGAAATAAAGAAATACGGCACCGTAGCGGTGGTGGGCGGCGGCGTCGGCATAGCGGAGATACTGCCCATCGCCAAAGCTTTCAAAGAAGCTGGCAACAGGATAGTATCTATACTGGGCGCACGCACCAAAGACCTTTTGATTCTTGAAGAAGAAATGAAGGCCGTATCCGACGTTACCGTCGTCGCGACCGATGACGGCAGTTACGGCCAGAAAGGTTTGGTTACCGACGCTTTAAAAACTTTACACGACGCGGGCGAAAAGATAGACGCGGGCTTTATAATCGGCCCTATACCGATGATGAAGTTCACCGCTAAATTGATGAAAGAGCTGGGCATAAAACCCTTTGCCTCTTTAAACCCGATTATGCTTGACGGTACGGGCATGTGCGGCTGCTGCAGAGTGATAGTCGACGGCGAGACGAAATTCGCCTGCGTCGACGGGCCTATGTTTGAAGCTTCAAATATAGATTTCGATAACCTTATGAAGCGTACCAGCGAATATAAGCCCGAAGAAAAACAATCGCTTGAGCTTTACGAACGCGACCACAAATGCAAAATAGGTTTACATTAAGCATTAAAAACGACTAAAGAAACGCCGGCCAAAAAGCCGGCGTTTTTATTTATTAAATACTTTTATTTAATTCTTCCAATAGAGATCAACTATTCTACACTGCCACCGGTATGCGGTCCGCCGCCGCTGCCGCCGCTGCCGCCGCTGCCGCCGCTTGAGCTTGAGGAAGGCAATCCCAAAGAAGTACAAATACCGCTTACGGAAGCACCGCCTGAAGCGGTCGTATCATCACAGGTAACTTTACCCGTATAGTAATCTCTGCGGAGAGTATATCTTGAGCTGCCGATCCTGGTCGCCGTAATATTTCCGCTGGCGGTATCACTGCCATCAACCTGGAAATCAAAGTTATTGCTGCTCCAGGTTCCGCCGCTTACGGGGTTGCCGTTTACGTCGGCAAGTTCAATATCCAAACCGGATAAGGTCGTCGGATACTGATTATTGGTGGAAACGAGCCTCGCTCTTTCCATCGCAGCAGATACGGAGCCCATTATAGAAAGAGCTTCCGTCGCTCTCGATTTTTCAACCGCTTTAAAATACTGGGGCAGTGCAACCGCGGCCAAAATGCCGATTATCAACACAACCACCAGCAACTCTATCAGGGTAAAACCCTTTTTTGTTAACTGTTTCATTGTATTTTCTCCTATGCGTCCTTGCTGGACGTATAGATATTTTATCAAATATTAATTACAAAACTTATAAAAAAAGCCCCCGCTTTTTGCGGGGGCTTTTTAAAGAGCATTTCCTTAAAGAGGTATATTGCCTTTTTGCGGATTATTTTTTGGATCTCTCTTATTCTTTAGTATCCTAAGCGCCCTTATAATGCGCTGACGCGCATTGGAGGGTTCTATAACCTCGTCTATAGAGCCTGTCGAAGCCGTCTGATAAGGAGAGGCAAATTTCTCCGCATATTCTTTTGTCAGACGTTCTTTTATTTCCTCAACTTTATCTTTCGGGGCGGCCTTTATATCCTTGGAGTATAGTATTTCTATCGCGCCCCTGGGGCCCATAACCGCAATTTCCGCCGAAGGCAGAGCGAAGTTGAAATCGCCCCTCAAGTATTTGGAGCTCATCGCTATATAAGCACCGCCGTAGGCTTTCCTTAAAACCAAAGTAATCTTGGGGACGCTGGCCTCGGAATAAGCGTAAAGCAGTTTCGCGCCGTGCCTGATAATGCCGCCGTGTTCCTGTTCCACACCGGGCAAATAGCCGCCGATGTCCACTAAAGTAAGTATCGGTATATTAAATGCGTTTAAGAACCTTACGAACCGCGCCGCTTTATCGCTGGCGTGCAAATCCAAAGCTCCGCCCAAATGGTCGGAATTGTTGGCAACCACGCCGACGACTTCACCGCCCATGCGGATAAAACCGACTACCACGTTCTTGGCGAAATCGCGGTGTATCTCGAAGAATTTATTTTCGTCGGCGAGCTCCCAAATCACATGCTGTATTCTGAAGGGCATTTTCGGGTTCATTCCCGCGACCTTTTCCAAGAAAGGGGTTTTCCTGTCTGGCGAATCTATCGTGCTGGTGCTGAGGGGTTTCTCAAAACAGTTCTGCGGCAGGAAGGTGAGCAAATCCCTTAGCTGCCTGAAGCAGTCTTGCTCGCTGTTGGCCACCATATGGCATACGCCGCTCTTTTGGCTGTGGGCCTTGCTACCGCCCAGAGTATCGAAATCTACATTCTCGCCCGTCGCCGATTTGACTACGCCCGGCCCCGTAACGAACATATGGCTTATGCCATCGACCATAAAGATATAATCCGTCAAAGCCGGCGAATAGACAGCGCCGCCCGCGCAAGGCCCCAAAATAACTGAAATCTGCGGTATCACGCCGGAGGCTTTTACGTTCCTGTAAAATATCTCGCCGTAACCGTCAAGGCTGTCTACGCCTTCCTGTATTCTGGCGCCGCCGCTGTCCAAAAGCCCGATGACAGGTATTTTTGCTTCAAGAGCCAAATCCATTATATAGGCTATCTTTTGTGCGTGCGCAAGGCCCAAAGAACCGCCAAGCTGCGTGAAATCCTGTGCGAATATCGCCACTTCGCGCCCGTTTATTCTGCCAAAACCCGTTATTACGCCGTCACCTTTCAAGTCCTTATCTTTTATGCCGAAATCGGTACATCTGGATTTGGCTAAAGTGCGGATTTCAAAAAAGCTGTTTTCGTCCAAAAGATATTGCAATCTCTCTCGCGCGGTGAATTTTCCCTTCTTCTTTTGCGCTTCAACTTTATCGGCGGGGCTGGTGCGCGCAGCCTCAATATTCTTGCGGAAAATCTTTATGCTTTGCGCCACTTCCTCTTCTTTATTGGCCTTGGTTTCCTTAACTTCTTTTACCGCCGCGTCTTTTGCGCCCGAGTTTTTAGTTTCCTTCTTCACTGCTTCTTCCATAAAAACCTCTCTATAAAAGCGGAGCCTCGCTGGCTATCGCGAGTTTATAGCCCCCGTCTAAATCTTTAATGTCTATTTGGACCTTCGGACTTCCAAGCCTTGCCCATAAATCCAATGCTCTGCCGTAAAACTGCAGACGCCCGTTTATAAATCTTATATCTCTTGTATCCAGGGAAAGGCCCACTCCCATAAACTTAAGCACGGCCTCTTTCTTCGCCCACAATTCGGTAAGAAAAACCGGCGCGGTAGAAGACAGTTCATCATCGCCGAAACTTTGCTTCATCCACGCGGTGCTGCGCGGTTCTATTACTTCCATATCCACGCCTATGCCCATGCCGGCCGTAGCTATCGCCGCGGCGGCGAAATCCCCGCTGTGCGTAATCGATACCGGCAGGCTGCATCCGCCTGGCACGCCCAATATCGGCTGGCCGGAAGTGCGGTTCACCACTTCTATCTGCCTGATGTCAAATATGAAAAATCCGCTGGCCAGTTTTTTTAAAGCGTAGCGCCCGCCGAGCCATTCCCGGCGGCGCTTTTCCACCTTAAAACCGTTATAGGTTTTTAACTCCCTAGGGCTAAGAAACTCCTCTGCGGGCGGAAGTTTATCCAACTCCACTATTTTAAGTTTATAGCTCATTTAATCTCCGCGCTTAAGCAAAACTCCGCCCGAAACGGGCGGAGTATATTTACTGTCCTATCATCTGATAATCGGAAAGTTCTATCCACAGCTTGCCGTTCTCGTCGAAAACGAAGCCGTCATACATGCTCTTGCCTTCTATATTCTTGCCGGTAAACACCGCCAAAGTATACAGTTTATTGGGGGCTTCGCCTTTGCCGTGTATGTACACCTTGCCGATTGAATCGGGCAGGGTCATACGGTTTTCTATCGCCAAGTCGCGGTATCCGCAAGTCTGGAAGCACGCCTCAATAAGCATAGGATAGGCGATAAGATGTTTGGGACCGTCGTGGAACAATACCTGCGAGGGCTTTTCGTAGACGCCCAAAACGGCATTGTCGTCAAGTTTCATTATCCCGCCCAAAACCTGGAAGGACGGCCCGTGGAAATATTTGGAATAAATCTCTTCCTTGCTGACGGCCATTTCCCCGCCGTCTAAATTAACTTTGTCTTTATACTGATTCCACTTGCTTTCAAAATGTTCCAATACCCTGGCGGTGAAATGGCGGCGCGTGCTGCCCATCTTAACGCCCTTGCTGTTTATAAAATCAGATTCGATTTCCATCGACACCTTTCCGCCGTCGTTCACGCCTTTGATGCGTACGCTTTGCGGGCGGCGCCTTAAAAGTTTTATCGGCAAGTAGAAATGCACGTCTTCCAAACCTTGAGGGATTTTTCCTTCAAGCATTGAAGCCGTTTCCATAAAAGTTTCGATACCCATAACGCCCGGCACATAAGGCGTGCCCTCAATCGCGTGATCGAAAAGAAAGGGATATTCCGCGTTAAAGGTGTTTTCCGCCGCTATTTCTTTACCTGCGGCGAGGTTCTTTACTTCCCCCAAAAAAAAGTTTTCCGTCTCATCCTGCGGCTGTTTTACGCTTTCGGAGCTATCCTCCGTAGCGGCGGGAGTACCGCTCTGTCCGCCATTGCCGCCGGAGGGGGTATTTCCCCCCTCCTCGGCTTCATCTTCAAGAATGAAAGGATCGTTTATCCTAATCTGTTTATCCCAGTCCAAATTGCCCAAGTCGTCGGTGAGGACGATTTCCGGCACGCGGCCGTAGACAATCTCGTTAAGGAATATCTGCATACCGTCGTAAGGATCTACGAACTTAAGCCCCTGCGAAGTTAAAAATTCCACTACGCCCGGTCTTACGCCCATACCCACGCTGGCATACGCGCTCATATCAATGCTGACGGCTCTCTGTCCTTGGTTCTGCAAGGAAATGCAGAGTTTGGCCAAGAAGTCGTTGGCGCTAGCATAGTCGCTCTGGCCCAAGTTGCCGTATTTGCCCGCTATCGAAGATGCGAAAGCGTAGAAGCCCGTATCCTTTACGAAGTTCAACGCCACAAAAGCCGCGGCGCTGGTCGCCTTGATGTCAAACGTTCTGTAATACTCATCGGTAGTTTTATCCGTAAAGAGTTTGGATCTCTCAAACCCGGCGAAGTGTATCAAGCCGTCTACTTTGCCGTACTTAGCTTTTATCTTCGTTACGACATCCTTCATCATGCTGCCGTTGGTAACGTCGCACTGATAATAGTCCACATCGCCGCCCAAAGCCTTTATCTTCTGCATATTCTTGTAGAGGGTTATGGAGTCTTTTACCTTTCCAAACGCTCTTTCAAGCATTACGGGGGTGGCGCGTACGGTTTTGTCCGCCTTCATTTCAAGCCACATCTTATTCTTTAATTCTTTAAGTTCGGCTTCGTTAAGGGTGGCCCAATACGGAGTCTTATCGGTGAGCTCGATAATATCAAGTATCAATACTCTGGCTTTATATTGGGATGCCAATTTCTGCGAAAGTATCGCGCCCAAACCTCTGCCGGCACCGGTGAAAGCTACCGTCTTGCCAGTCAAGTCCATATGTTTTTTGCTCATATTGAGCTTTCTGGGCAGGGAGAACATCGTGCTTCTCTTGCCTTGATAGTAGCTTATCATGGCTCTGTCATCGCCTTTAAGAAGTTCATATATAGTCTTTTCAGCCATATACTCGGCTTCCGCGGTAGGTTCAAAGTCCATAATCTTGGTAAATACACCGCCTATCTCATAGAAGTCTTTCCTTAAGCAGTTGGCCGCACCGCAGACTGAACCTATCGTAGGGCTGATAGCCTCTTTCGTCTTATAAGCAAAAGCTCCGTCTACTTTAAACACAACCGATAAGAACGTATCGGCGTCATCGCGTTTGGACATATCCTTTACAAATATCTTGCTGGCCATAAACAAAGGCATAAGGAATTTGGTCAAGTCCGCATGCGGGTTAATCTTCTTGTCATATTTCTTAATTGAGCAAGGTAACAAGTATACTATACCTTGCACCTGACCGGGGGTTTCCTTTGCGTATTGCTCCAACGCGGAGGTAGTTTCCTCAAGGCTGTCCCAGTTGACTATCGTCGTATTTTTGCTGCGCGTTTTAAGAGTGGTAAAGATATGCGTCTTTACGCCCTGCTCTTTAAAAGCGTCGACATAAGCCCTTGTTAACGCTGCACTGTCGGAGAATATCAATACCGTCCTGTCGGCCGAAAGCCTGCGATTGGCTTCCGCGGACAAAGGCGCATCAACCAAAGTGGGGATAAAGCGGAGTTTCTTATTATGGGAATCTTCGCCTTCATACTGTTTGGGCTCGCTCGGCGCCGCCGCTTGCGCGGGGGCTTCAGCTTTTACTTCCGTGCTCTGGGCGGATTGGCTCTGCGCTTGAGGCGCAGGTTCCGCGGCAGGCGCGGCAGCCGCCTTTGAAGCGCTTAAAGCATAGTTGATACAATGCCTTATCGTCGGATAATCTTTAAGCTGTATGCCCTCGGCTTGAGGCAAGTTGTACATCTCTCTCATTGACGCGAACAGTTCGGCTTGTTTTACCGTATCGATACCCAAATCCGCTTCCATATCGAGGTCAAGCTCAAGCATATCTTTCGGGTAACCGGTCTTTTCCGCTATCAAACTCACGATTTCTTCCGTTACCGTAGCTTCGTCAAGTTTCTTGGCGGGCGCGGCGGAAACCGCAGGCGCCGCCGTAGGCTGTGCAACGGGGCTCTCAGTTACGGGAGCCGCAACGGGAGCGGATGTTGCCGCAGGCGCCGCTTGTACAGGGGCCGTTACAGTCTGTACCGGTTCAGCCGCGGGGGCGGCAACAGGGGCAGAGGCTTGCGCCGGTGCCGCTGAAGCGCTTAAAGCATAGTTGATACAATGTCTTATCGTCGGATAATCTTTAAGCTGTATGCCCTCGGCTTGAGGCAAGTTGTACATCTCTCTCATTGCCGCGAACAGTTCGGCTTGTTTTACCGTATCGATACCCAAATCCGCTTCCATATCGAGGTCGAGCTCAAGCATATCTTTCGGGTAACCGGTCTTTTCCGCTATCAAACTCACGATTTCTTCCGTTACCGTAGCTTCGTCAAGTTTCTTGGCGGGCGCGGCGGAAACCGCAGGCGCCGCCGTAGGCTGTGCAACGGGGCTCTCAGTTACGGGAGCCGCAACGGGAGCGGATGTTGCCGCAGGCGCCGCTTGTACAGGGGCCGTTACAGTCTGTACCGGTTCAGCCGCGGGGGCGGCAACAGGGGCAGAGGCTTGCGCCGGTGCCGCTGAAGCGCTTAAAGCATAGTTGATACAATGTCTTATCGTCGGATAATCTTTAAGCTGTATGCCCTCGGCTTGAGGCAAGTTGTACATCTCTCTCATCGCCGCGAACAGTTCGGCCTGTTTTACCGTATCGATACCCAAATCCGCTTCCATATCGAGGTCGAGCTCAAGCATATCCTTCGGGTAGCCGGTTTTTTCAGATATTAAATTGACTATTTCTTCCGTTACCGTAGCTTCGTCAAGTTTCCTCGCGGGCGCGGCGGAAACCGCAGGCGCCGCTTGTACAGGAGCCGTTACAGTCTGTACGGGCTCGGCCGCGGGGGTTGCAACAGGGGCAGAGGCTTGCGCCGGTGCCGCATTATTGTCGGAAGCCGCGCTTAAAGCATAGTTGATACAATGTCTTATCGTCGGATAATCTTTAAGCTGTATGCCCTCGGCTTGAGGCAAGTTGTACATCTCTCTCATCGCCGCGAACAGTTCGGCCTGTTTTACCGTATCGATACCCAAATCCGCTTCCATATCGAGGTCGAGCTCAAGCATATCCTTCGGGTAGCCGGTTTTTTCAGATATTAAATTGACTATTTCTTCCGTTACCGTAGCTTCATCGAGTTTCCTCGCGGGCGCGGCGGAAACCGCAGGCGCCGCTTGTACAGGAGCCGTTACAGTCTGTACCGGTGCGGCCGCGGGGGTTGCAACAGGGGCAGAGGCTTGCGCCGGTGCCGCATGCAAATGACCGGCAGCCGCTTTATCGACAAAAGCCTGCGAGGCTTCCATCACCAAAGCGGGTCTTTTGCCGGCTTGATAATTATCTTTTATTCTCAAAGTATTATTTACTACTTCAAGAACGGGGTTATCCTGGTTGGAAGCCTCTTTAAGCCACTGAGTATATTTGGCTTGGTCCACTATTCTGGGCTGGCCTACACTCCAAGTCTTCTCCTGCAAAGTCATAGACAGCTGGGAGCCGAATCCCGCCGCCAATCTTAAAGCGTATTTAAAGTTATAATGGCCGCCTTTGCTCAAGTTGATGCCGGCGAGCTCCGGGTCGGGTTCCTTATAATTGGCTATCGGCGGGACATTGCCCGTATTCAAGGAGTGAACCGCTATAACGTCCTCAAGGCCCGCACCCATCGAGTGTCCCGTAAACCCTTTAACGTTGCTTACTATTACGTTTTGTACGTCACCTTTAAAGGTATTCTTCAAAGCGAATACTTCTGCGCTGGCACTGCCGCCGCGGGCGGGAGTATAAGTTTCGTGTGAGATAAATACCATCTCTTTGGACATATCAGAGCGGTTAAGATGATATTTCTTTTCTACCCTGCCTACCATTCTGTCCATTACTTCCGCGACGTGGTTGACGTCCAATCTCGTCGGGTGGAAGGCACTGTTGGTTATCTCGGTAGCCAAAAGTCTGGTAAGGGGCGTCATGCCGCGTTTGCGGATTTCGGACTCGGCCTCTACGACAATGCCCGCCGCGCCCATACCGACTATCATGCCGTTTCTTCTTCTGTCAAACGGCAAAGCGGCTTTAGTTACGTCAGCTTCGCGGCTTACCGCGCCCGACGCCAAGAATCCAGCCAAAATCCATTCTTGTATCACATTATTGGTTACATCATCGGCGGCTATAATTATTACCCTCTTTGCGCGGCCGAGTTTTATCCAGTCTTCCGCTACGCTTATAGCCTGAGCGGTAGATGCACAAGCGCCGCTTAAATGCGTCGCTGGGCCCCTGGCTCTTATCCACTGGCAGAATTGGCTGTGCGCTATTGGTATGGCTTTCAACAAGAAGTCTTGAGAAAATACTCTTGGATTATGATGTTCATATTCCGCAAAGCGCTCCTCAAACCACGCCTTTATCTGCGCTTTTAAAGTTTCGTCGTTTATGCTGTTGATTATCTGCTCGTAAAACGCTCTGACTTCCTTTTTCGTCTTGCCCATCAGCACGTCGGCCATTTTCGTGGATACTTCAAATGCCCAGCTGTTTACCGTCGGGAAAGCCGAGGTAAATATTACACCCGTATCGTCTATCATGCTCTGCGGCAAGCCCCATCTGTCGGGCAAATACGTACCAGCCGTCGTCGGCTTATAGTAAAGCACCAAAGGTATACCGGCGTCTTTCAAAGCTAAAATGCCCGCCGCTACGGCTAAAGTAAAGCTAGGATCCATCGATTTTACCCATTTGGCAGGTACGCCAAATTCCTTTTCCAAGTCAAATTCGCCTTTCTTAGCCGCAAGTTTTACCGACTGAGATACGTCCGTAAGTTTCTCCACGCGGTGATTGCCCACTCTGGATTTGACTACGTATTCTATATTCTTCTCTATCTGTTTTTCCTGTTCGCTGACGGAAATATTCTCAATAAAGTTCTTTCCTTGTAAAATTTCGTCCAAGTTGCCATCGCGGAAAACTTTCTCCCAGCTGCCGGGCGTACCCGCCGCTATACCGCTTATTGCCACTTGTATATCGCCGTTGCCGGCCGCTGCTGAGCAGCTTTCGGTGCAGGCCGCTTCTTTAACTTCCGCAACCTTTCCGCCGGCCGCCGCTACAAAGGCCGGATTAAATATTGTATCTTCTTTATTCATGTCAGTTTTGCTCCAATCTATCCATATCCCCGCCGCTACGAGGTTTGCCATTAAATCGTTAAATTCCGTTATGCCGCCGCGTTTGGGGTGGTTCGACGCCAAGACTCTAATGTCCTTCTTATCCGAAAGTGTGCTGGTTACAAAAGCGCTGAGCACTCTCTTCGGCCCAACTTCTATAAACAGCCTCACACCGCGCGCGTAGGCAAGCTCCACCTGTTTTATCCATTCTACCGAGCTCATTATCTGCTCTACCATCATATCCCTTATCTTGGAGGGATCTGAAGGATAAAAGTCCGCCGATACGTTAGAGGTTATCGGCAATTTGGGAGCATGTATTTCAAGCCCGTTCAAAAATTCTCTGTATACCGCAGACGCCGGCCTTACTATCGCCGAATGGAAAGCATGCGATACCGGCACCAATACCGACTGTATGCCCATCGCAGTGAACATAGCCACCGCGTCTTCCACGGGTTTGCTCTCGCCCGCTATTACCGTCTGCGTGGGGCAGTTCTTGTTGGCTACCGCAACATAACCGGATATTTTCTTAAGTTCGGGCTCTATTTTCTCTACCGGGGCGGCTATGGCGGCCATCTTGCCGCAGTCGGGTACTTTTATGTTCGCCATCGCCGTACCGCGCGTGGTTACCGCCCTGATAGCATCGGGGAAGCTGAGCACCCCGGCCGCTACCGCCGCACCGTATTCACCCAAGCTGTGGCCCATGGTTACGTCGGGTTTAATGCCAAATTGATACAAAAGCCTCATCATAGCCACATTGGCCGTAAGTATAGCGGGCTGGGTTATTTGCGTCTGTTTTATCCCCTCTTCCCGTTTCTTGTACTCTTCTTTGCTTTCGCCTTCCTTGCTCCAGATGACGTCGGTCAAAGTAGTGCCGGCAAGCTGTTTCAAAATTACGTCCGCCTCGGCAAATGTGTCGCGCACCACTTTATATTTGCTGGCCAAATCCTTCATCATGTCCACATATTGCGAACCTTGGCCCGGGAACATAAAGCATACCTTAGGCTTCTCGCTGTGATTGTAGAAGGGATATATACCTTTCATCTTTAAATATAAAGAGGACTCGCTCCATACGTCAGATGCGCTGGCTGTTTTAATGAAGAATTGTATTTTCTCTTTAAGCTTTTCCGGAGATTCCGCATTTATGCTTACCGCATATTGTTTATAGCGCGCCGTATGATTCTTATATGCCGCTTTCACCAAATATAAAGGATCGCCCTGTATGCTCTGCACGGCCGCGTTCAGCTCGTTAAACAGATCCTGTTTGCTGTCGCCGGAGAATACCATCATATCGCCTTGCAGTTTCTCCATAGGCACCAAAAGTTCATATTTGCTTGCCGTGTTTTGGGTTTGTGACATTATTTCTTTCTCCTCATTATTTGAAGTTACGACATTGGCCGCCGCGGGTATTGAAGCCTTTTTCGCGCTAAGCGAGGGATTATATTCCTCCGCCGCCAAGTGGAAGTTCGTCCCGCCAAAGCCAAATGACGATACATTCGCCCTTCTTATCTTGTCGCTCTTCCATTCGCGCGCTTCCGTTATAACCTTAAACGGAGTGGATGCCCAATCCACTATCGGGTTGGGCGTTACAAAATTGATTGAAGGCGGCAGCACCTTATTGTGTAAAGCCAGCATTACTTTTATTACGGACGCTATGCCGGCAGCCGCTTTCGCGTGGCCTATCTGCGATTTTACCGAGCCCAATCCTATCGAGCCAGCCGGCGCATACGGTTTAAAAACATCGTCCAAAGCGGAAAGTTCCGCCGCATCGCCCACTTTCGTAGCCGTGCCGTGCGCTTCCATAAGGCCGATATCGCCCGGCGTATAATCCAACTGCCTGAAAGTATTCTCTATCGCCAGCTTCTGCCCTTTGGGGTTGGGCGCCGTTATTCCTTTACCCTTGCCGTCGCTCGACGCGCCGATAGCCCTTATTACACCGTAAATTTTGTCGCCGTCGCGCTCCGCGTCGCTTAAGCGTTTTAACAGTACTATGCCTGCGCCTTCCGCCATTACGAAACCGTTGGCGCGCGCATCAAACGCGTAAGAACCGTCAGCAGATAAAGCCCCTATCTTACAGAATTTAATATAGGCCGCGGGCGACATCATTTGGTCCACGCCGCCGCATAAAGCCATATCGTAGTTGCCTACTCTTAATCCGTTTACGGCCTGATCCAACGCCGCCAAAGAACTGGCGCAAGCCGCGTCTATCGAAAAACTGGTGCCGTTAAGGTTAAAGACATTGGCCACCCTGCCCGCTATTACGTTGGGCAATTCGCCGGGCATACTGTCTTCCGTTATCGGAAGGAATTTCTTATTTACCGCGGCTTCCACTTCCTCTATTATAGCCTCCTGCTGGGCAGGCGGAAGAGAAGCGAAATGTTCCGCGTGTTTTAACATATCGTAATAAAAGGCTTTATATATGCGGGTATTGCTGTATTCGTTCTTAATGCCGCCCACCGCATTGGCGATAATAACCGCCGTACGGGTACGGTCGAAATCTTTTTTATCATATCCCGCATCTTCAAGCGCCATGCTCGCAGTTTCCAAAGCAAGGTGCTGGATAGAATCCATCTGCTTGGCTACCGAGGGCGGTATCCTGTATTTTAAAGAATTGAATTTAAAGCCCGTAATAAAACCGCCGATCTTGCTGTAAGTCTTATCGGGTATACTCCTGTCCTCGCTGTAAAACAGGCGATAGTCCCACCTGTCTTGAGGAACTTCTATAATAGAATTCTTGCCCTCCGTAATATTTTTCCAAAACTCGTCTTTGCTTAGCGCGCCCGGCATAATTGCGCCAATACCTATAACCGCTATGGGTTCCAGATTATTTTTAGACATAGCTAAATGACTCCTGATAAAATTTTTTTGGATTTTAAATAGGAAGATACAACTATAAAGCTTGTAGGCTTTGTAGAATTTCTCATATATAAATGATATTAAATTATGAGATTCTTATCAACTTTGCGCCCTTTTGCCAAGCCCTTAAAACGCGCTCGCGCGTACCTTATTATATATTTATTTACAAAAGCGCGCTATTTTTTGATATAATTGTACAGGTATGAGCGATTGTATCTTTTGCAAAATAGCCAACGGCGAAATACAGGCACAGATAATATATCAGGATGAAGACCTTGTCGCGTTTAAGGATTTAAACCCGCAGGCCCCCTCCCATATACTTATTATACCCGTAAAGCATATAGAAAATCTGGCCGGCGCGCAAGAGCAAGACGCCTTGTTGCTGGGCAAGATTCAGCTCGCCGCGGCTAAAATAGCAAAAGAACTCGGCTTGAAAGATTTCAGACTTGTCGCCAATAACGGCAAGGGCGCGGGCCAAAGTGTGTTCCACCTGCATTATCATTTGATGGGCGGAAGACGGTTCCTGTGGCCGGCGGGTTAATTTTTAAGTTTTTTATTTTTAAGGTCTTTGCAAGATAAGGTGGTGAAAAGCAAATGGTATTCGTAAAAGTACGCGACGCCGAACATCTTGAGGAAGCTTTGAAACGCTTCAAAAGAGAGTGCGAGAAGAACGGTATCCTTAAAGAAATCAAAAGAAGGGAAACCTATACTCCGCCAAGCGTGAGAAGAAAACTCAAATCTCAGGAAGCGCAGCGCAGAATGAGACGCACTAAAAGAAAACGCTTTTAGTTTTTAGACAAAAAAATCAGCACAATAGTCCGCTAAACGGCGGGCTATTGTGCCTATATGTGTTATTATGAACAACGCCTTGATTGAAAAAATTAAAGACAGTATTGATATATTGGAACTTATCAAAGAATATGTCCCGGCAGTCAGGCGTTCGGGCAGAACTTATAAGGCGTGCTGCCCGTTCCATCAGGAAAAGACGCCTTCTTTCTCCATAAGCCCGGAAAAGGGATTTTTTTACTGTTTCGGCTGTCAAACGGGCGGAGATGTTTTCGATTTCTTAATGAAAATGGAAAATCTTTCCTTCAACGAGGCCGCAAGACGCCTAGCCCAAAGAGCGGGCATACCGTGGCAGGAGGAAGATTCCCTATCCGAACAGGAAAAGAGCCGCATCGCCGACTATAAACTTATGAACTCCGCCAAGGATTTCTACCGAAGACAGCTCATGGGCGATAAAGGCCTTGCCGCCAGAAATTACCTTAAAGAAAGAAAGATCACCCAAGAAACGGCGGAAAAATTTGAACTCGGTTTAAGCCTGTTTGACGGGCTTACCAAAGCCGCGACGAAAAACGGCTATAATTTGCAGGATTTGAAAAAGCTGGGGTTAAGCGCCTATTCATCGGGAACGGATTATTTTAAGAACAGGCTTATGTTCCCGATATTCAACCATAGGGGCGACTGCGTCGCTTTCGGCGGAAGAACCTTGGGCGACGGCCAGCCCAAATATTTAAATTCGCCCGAAACGCCCCTCTTCTCCAAAAGCAAGGTACTTTACGCTTTAAACTTTGCGGGGCCTTCCATAAGGAAAGAGGGCAAAGTAATACTGCTGGAAGGTTATATGGACGTAATAGCCTGCCACCAGGCGGGCGCGTGCAACTGCGTGGCGCCGTTGGGTACATCCTTTACGCCGGAACACGCAAAACTGTTAAAAAGATATACCGATACCGCCGTAGTACTTTTTGACCCGGATCAGGCGGGCACGAAAGCTTCTTTGAGGGCGGCTTTGATATTGGTGGAAAGCGGAATATACGTAAAAGTGGCCGCTTTAAGCGAGGGGCTCGATCCCGACGAATACATAAACAAATACGGTCTGGACAAGTTTAAAGAGGTGGTGGACAACGCCAAAGACATAATCAATTTCCGTCTGGACTGTATTTTGAAAGGTGTACAAAGCATATCGCCAAAAGACAGGGCTGATATTACCGCCGAACTGATTGAAATAATACAAAAACAGCCCGACGACATAATAAGGAACGAATGGGTTCTGACCGCGGCTAACAGACTGGGCGTAGCTCCTGAAATAATTGCGCAAAAGATAAAGAAAACGGACGCCGCCTCAAAACCCAAAGCCGTAAGGCCAAAAGAAGCGGACAATACCCCTCAAAGCGAAAGAGATTTGATAAGAGTACTTCTTAAATTCCCGCGTTATGTGGAATTATGCGCGGATTTAAAAGAAGAGCACTTTGAAAATAAAGATATTTGGCTTATACTTAAAGAGGTGCAAACTCTGCGTCTGCAAAGGCCGGACGTAGAGGAAGTACTGCCGTTGATGGCGCAAAAAGACGAAGGTTTGTCGAAAAAAGCTCTAAAGTACGCCATGCAGCCGCTGCCTGAGGGGATACGTCCCCAAAGGGAAGTGGAGGCATGCCTAAATACGCTGAACAAAACTGCGCTGAACAAAAGGTATAAGCGTATACAGCAGCAGCTGGCCGGCTATGAGCCGGGCGCGGCCCCTTTGGATTTACTTAAAGAGCAAATGGAAATACAAAAAAAATTAAAATCATAAAGAGCGAGGAAATCTTAATTATATGGCACAGGACAACAAGGCATTTAAAGAACTTGTAGAAATAGGCAAGGAACACGGTTATCTTACTTTGGACGAAATTAACAAATCGCTGACTTCGGCCGCCATGAACGCCGACGATATCGACGGCTTAATGGGCACCTTGGAAGATTTGGGCATACAGGTGGTCGACCGCAAAAAATACAAAGCCGTAGCCATGGCGGAAAAAGAGGCCTATACGGAAGAATGGTCTTCAAATATGGATATATCAAACTCCATAAGAATGTACCTTTCCGAAATGGGCAAAGTGCCGCTCCTTACCAGAGACGAAGAAGTAACCCTCGCAAGAAATATCCGCGAACGCGAAAAGGAACTGCGCAAAATCGTGCTCGAATCCCCTATAACGATGCGCGAAATTTGCTCCTGGGAAGAACTCGTCGATCAGGAAGAAATGACAACGAAAGAGCTCATGCCCCGCGGTAAAAGGACGACACGCGAACTTAACACCATGCGCAAAAAACTTAAGGAAGCCGCCGCCTTCATCGCCAAAAGGGAGAAGGACATTTCCGCATTGATGAAGGAGCTGCGCAACCCCAATTTAAGCGACAAACTGATAAGCAAATACACCAGCAAACTGGAAGAGAAGCAAAAAGAAGTAGTAGACAGAATAATAAAATTGAACCTCAACCAGAATAAAATAAAACGTCTTACCAACAGGATAAAGGGCCTGGCGGACAAAATCAACGAGTACAAAGGAGATATAGCCCGCTTTGATGAGTACTTCGGCAAATATGACGATGTAGTAAAACTCTTTAAACAATATCAGCAGGGCAAAGTAACCGAAAGCGCCTTGGTCAAAAAGACTAAAGCGCAAAGCGCCGCGGATTTGGAAAGAGCCATAAAAAACATAAACACCGTCAAATCCAGATACGAGAAATTACTCTCCACCCTGCCGATGTCGGAGCAGGAGTTCCTATCCTTAAACGAGAGGATAGACTTCTTTGAGAAAATGATTTTGCAGGATAAACTTAAACTTATCCGCGCAAACTTGAGGCTGGTGGTTTCAATCGCCAAAAAGCACGTCAATTCCAATCTCGAACTATCCGACCTTATACAGGAAGGCGGACTGGGCTTAATGAAAGCGGTAGAGAAGTTCGAATATAAGAGAGGATTCAAATTCTCCACCTACGCCACTTGGTGGATAAGGCAGTCCATCAACAGAGCCATAGCCGACCAGGCCAATACCATACGTATTCCCGTGCATATGAAAGAGCTCGTTTCCAAATTGACGAAAGTTACCAATAAATTCCGCCAAGAACACGGCAGAGAACCGGATTTGGACGATTATGTAAAGTCTTTAAGGCTCTCGGTGGAAAAAGTTAAAGGAATACTGAAGATTATGCAGGACCCCATTTCCCTTTCCACACCGATAGGCGAGGACGAGGATTCCAATCTGGAAGACTTTATCGAAGATAAAAACGGGCCCAATCCGTCCTCTTCCGCGACGGACTTCTTAAGAAAGCAGGAAGTGGCGGAAGTCTTGGCGACCTTATCGGAAAGAGAAGCAAAAATCATCAAGCTGCGCTTCGGCATAGAATCGGGCTACCCGAGAACTTTGGAAGAAGTCGGCAAGATGTTCAACGTTACAAGGGAACGCGTCAGACAGATAGAGGCCAAAGCTATCAGGAAGCTGCGCCACCCCAGCAGAACGAGAATGCTTAAAGACTATTCCGATCAACCGTTCTAAACAAAACCCCTAGGCAAAACCTAGGGGGTTTATTTTTCTCTTTATAAACACTAAGCGCAGACTAGCTGACTTTAAGGCAAGCCTTTTCGTATCGCTTAATAAATATAGCCGTAATTTTGCCCGTTCTTATACGGATAGATTTTGGTTTTTCCATAATAACCGATAAAATTATCATAATATCAATCGGAAATAAAAACCCCGGCCAAATTATAGGCCGGGGCGGTTAGTTTAGAGGGAATAGAGTATATCCTCTATTCGCAATTTACCAGAACATACACGCTGTTTCTGGTGATATAACATATAGAACCTTTAGGATAGCAGCTATCTCCAACCTTCAAATTCCCGGAAAGAATTTTCGGATTCACGCAATGCCAATTCTGCCAAATCTTGGTAATTCTTCCTTCCATATTTTCGCAATACATTCTTTCCGCATTCCACTCATATCTGCTTCGGCAGGTACAAGTTCCGCTGTAAGAAGCGTCCCAGCCGGCCCCTATCACGCAGCTGCCGGTACGGTTAAGATATCCTCCGGTAGCATTGGGATCAAAGCTCCTGCAGTCTTTTTTAAGAGGAGGTTCTTCCCCCGCGCAGCAAATCTCGGCATTGGCCGAAGAAAATGACGGACATTGCCTGCAGGCTAAATTCAAATTTTGCAAATTAAGCTGCTTGCGCAGGATTTCTGCCCTCATAGGATCCAACTTGGAAACCAATTGATCGATTATTTTATCAAACACATCCCTGCGAGAATCCCAACACTCGCAGAAGCCGTCTCCTTTGGCATAAGTTAAGCAATCACAAGTGTTTTTCAGTTCCGGAATTGAGCAGGCATCGGCACAGCAAGCACCATCTTCTTCAAACTTGGCCGAAGTGCGATATAATCCGTCTTCACATGTCTCAGGACAAGGGGTACCCAAGCATTCCGGCGTTCCCAATGTCCAAGCGCTCCATCCTGAAGAACAACACTTTCTGCTTTCAGTATCACATTCTCCAGAAACTCTGTATTCCGTATTGCCCAAAACAGTACAGTCTTCGGCATAGCAATAAGAAGCGAAAAAGAAGAATGCAAAAAATACAAATGCGACAAAACAAGTCGCCGTTTTATTTTTCATTTTAAACATATTTTTTCTCCATAATGATATGTCCGCTCGGCCTGAAACTATTTCGCGGGAATAAAAAGGCATTCCCAAACAGGCAGAGTAAGTACGGAAAAATTTATCAAAAAAAAAAAAACAGTCAAGCTGTTTTCGTTTTTCGAAATTCTTTCGACGTACGACACAATAAAATATGGATTAATCAGATTCGATTAATTAAAAATCCGCACAAAATACAACCGAGTTTTTTATTTTTACGTAAAGCGAAAGAATAGACCGAATATAAAACGAAGTTATTTCGGATAGATATAATTTTCAAGAAAAGCATTTATTTAACTGATCCATAAAAAAAGCGCGGAACAATAAGTTCCGCGCGGTTTTCAAAACACTTAAATTCCTATAACGGCAACAAAGATTTATACGGTTTCTTTAGCTTTGCGCCGCCGCCCAAAAAGCCGAGTTCGCAAACAAAAGCGCAAAAAACCACTTCCGCACCCAGACGGTTAACCAACTCTATCGCAGCATTGGCCGTACCGCCTGTCGCGAGTAAATCGTCCACTATCACGACTTTGTCGGCGGGAGTCAAAGCGTCCTCGTGCATTTCGATTATGTCTGTGCCGTATTCAAGCGCGAACGAGGCCGAAATGGTTTTGTAAGGGAGTTTCCCCTTTTTCCTGGCCGGCACAAAGCCTACGCCCAAAGCATAGGCCAAAGCGGAGCCGAAAATAAAACCCCTTGATTCTATCCCGACGACTTTCGTTATCCCTTTGCCCGAACATTCCTCGGCAAAAGATTCTATAACCTGCTTAAATAATGCAGCGTCCGCCAACAGCGGGGTTATATCCTTAAATATAATACCCGGTTTGGGAAAATCCTTAACATCGCGAAGCGCCTTTAATAAATTGGTATTGTCCTTCATTTCTTTTTACCTTTCTTTATATTCTTGCCGCCCGTCTTTTTGGAAACCGTCGCTTTACTTTTCTTGACTTTAGATTTCTCGGCGGAATTCTTCTTCACGGCCGCCTTGGCTTTAGGCTTGGCAGATTTCCCTTCCGCCGCTTTCTTTGCCGCGGCTTTTATTTTCATAAGTTTCGTCGCCTTGGGATTATATACCGAAATCGCGTCGCCCAAGATATTAGTCTTTTCTTTTATATCCAGGCCCGTATGAACTTTTTTTGTGCTATGGTCCATCTCCGCGAACTCAAAAAGACCGAGCTGTTCGGCTTTCTTGCGCACCGTCCTGACGGCGCGCTCCTCTATCTGCCGGACGCGCTCCCTGGATATCCCTAGTTTCTGCGATACTTCTGCCAAAGTCAGAGGTTCCTCGGAAGCTATGCCGTAGCGCATAATCAAAATCTCTTTGTCGCGGGGATTGATTTCGTCCAATATCGCCAAAAGCTCCTTATTGGCAGAAGCGTCCGTAACCAAATTATCGGGATTGCCTTTGCCGTAATCGGTTATCGTATCTTCCAAAGTCATATCCTCTTCTTCGCTCAGAGCGGAAGAAAGGGAATCTACGCTGTAAGCGGCACTTAAAGTATCCAAAATCGAGCGGACCTGCCTGGCGGAAATATTCATTTCCGAAGCCATTTCCTTAAGGCTGGGCTCGCGGCCGAGTTTCTCTTTAAGTTTATCCCAAGTTTTGCCCCAAAGGCGCATATTGTCCCAGGCGTGGGATGGTATTTTTATCGTACCGCTTTGTTCTTCCACCGCGCGGCGGATATATTGTTCTATCCAGTGTATGGCGTAGGTTGAAAAACGAAAACCTTTGGAAGGATCGAATTTGTCTATCGCCTGCAGAAGGCCGAGGTTTCCCTCCTCCACCAAGTCCATCAAATCCATACCGCTTCTCGCAAAACGTTTGGCCGTAGGGATAACCAGCCTAAGATGCATCTGTACCAGTTTTTCCCGCGCGTCCTTATCGCCAGCTTTGGCCTTTTTCCAAAGCGCGCCTTCCTGTTCCCTGTCTATTTTCTTGACGAGCGAACTTATATTCTTAAAATATTCGTTTGTAGAGTCCACGCCTTTTTCTTCCATATGTATATCATACTACATATTTAAGGCTATTGTAAAAGAAAGGCTTCCTTCTGCTGAAAGGTTCTCCAGCGCCGCCTGAAAGAGCCTTCCGCATTTTATATAATATAAGTATAAACAGTTAATTTTAATTACATTTCAAACCGAGTTAACGGCTTGGTTTTTTTATTGATATGGACGAAACAAACACTATTTCAAACAAATCCGTAAAACCCAATTATAAAGCGCTGGCGCCTTTAGCGGTGTTTCTGCTTTCCTATTTGGCGGTGTCTATAATAGCGGGCGATTTTTATAAAATGCCCATTACCGTGGCTTTCCTTTTGGCCTCGGCCGTAGGGATAGCGATGATAAAAGGCGGCAACATCCAGCATAAGACGGAAGTATTCTGCCAAGGCGCGGCCAATGCCAATGTACTGTTTATGGTGCTGATATTTATAATGGCGGGCGCTTTCGCACAGACGACGAAAGATATGGGCGCGGTAGACGCGACTGTCAATTTGACGCTTTCTCTGCTGCCGCCGGCTTTACTTGCGCCGGGCCTGTTTTTGGCGGCGTGTTTTGTTTCCGTATCGGTTGGCACTTCCGTAGGCACGATAGTCGCTTTGGTGCCGGTGGCCGCTGGCATAGCCGCGAAGACGGGGCTGAACCCTGCTTTAATGACGGCGGTAATAGTCAGCGGGGCGATGTTCGGCGACAATCTTTCCTTCATTTCCGATACTACGATAGCCGCTACTAGAACGCAGGGCTGTAAAATGTCCGACAAATTCAAAACCAATTTCTTGATAGTTCTGCCCTTCGCCGCGCTGACGGCGGTATTATATTATTTTTCGGCTTCTTCTTCCCAAATACCTTACCAGCTGCAGGACGTACAATGGCTTAAAGTCCTGCCTTATGTGATAGTCTTGGGCGCGGCTGTATCGGGCCTGAACGTAATGCTGGTATTGGCCGGCGGTACTGTTCTGGCGGGCCTTACCGGATTGGCTACATCCTCCTTCTCCCTTTGGGGTTGGACGCAGGCCATGGGCAAAGGCATTGTCGGCATGGGCGAATTGATTATAGTAACCCTGCTTGCGGGCGGTATGCTGGAAACTATCCGCATAAACGGCGGTATGGCTTGGATTATTGAAAAACTTACAAAGAACATAAAATCCAGAAAAGCGGCCGAACTAAGTATAGCGGCTTTGGTAAGTTTCGCCAATCTCTGTACGGCAAACAATACCATAGCTTTGCTTATGTCCGGCCCGATAGCAAAAGACATAGCCCACAACTTTAAAATACCGGCAAGCCGCTCGGCAAGCATACTGGATATTTTCTCCTGCTTCGTGCAGGGGCTTATACCTTACGGTGCGCAGCTGCTTATGGCCGCGACTTTGGCTTCGCTGACGCCGGTCGCCATTATGAAATATCTTTATTATCCTTTGCTTTTGGGGCTTGGCACTTTGGTCGCAATTTGGCTGGGTTATCCGCAGAAAATAAGAGTCCCGTTCAAAAAGAAAAAGGAAGAAGCAGCGGCAAACTAACCGCTTAGGAAAGCCTTTCGTATTTGTTTATATACCACCTTACGGTATGCTCCAGCGCCTCGTTAAAAGGGGTGCTCGGTCTCCAGCCCAAATCTCTTTTTATTTTGGAATAGTCTATACCGTAACGTCGGTCGTGGCCCGGCCTGTCGGCGACGAATTTTATCAGTTTGGAATAATCCCCCCCGTTTGGCTTAAAACCAGAAAGCAAATCGCAAATGCGTTTTGCCAAAGTAAGGTTGTCAATTTCGTTGCCCGCACCGATATTGTAAGTTTCGCCAAGGCGCGCTTTATGGAAAATCAAATCCAAAGCTTGGCAGTGGTCCCGCACGTAAAGCCAATCCCTGATATTGCCGCCGTCGCCGTAGACGGGTATATTTTCCCCGATTAAGGCGCAGCGTATGACGGTGGGAATAAATTTCTCGCTATGTTGACACGGCCCAAAATTGTTGGAGCAGTTGCTTATCGTAACATTAAGCCCGAAAGTTTTAATGTAAGAACGGGCTATCAAATCGGCAGAGGCTTTGCTGGCGCTGTAAGGAGAATTTGGCTCAAAGCGGGAGCTTTCCGTAAAAAGGCCGCTGTCGCAGGAGCCGTAAACCTCGTCGGTAGACACCAAATGAAACCGCGCATGGCGGTACCGCTCTTTAACTTCAAAAGGCCCATTATGCCACGCCTCGTAAGCCGCCGAAAGGAGATTAAAACTGCCTTCTATATTGGTCTTAATAAATTCCCGCGGGCTCTTTATGGAATTATCCACGTGCGAACACGCCGCTAAATGGAATACCCCATCGACGCCGTACTCTTTAAAAATTTCTCTTGCCAAAGCCTCGTCGCAGATATCGCCCTTGATAAAGACATAATTATCCAAAGAGGAAACTTCCTTCAAATTGTTCAAATCCGCCGCGTAGGTGAGTTTATCCAAATTTATTATGCGGTAGTTCTTGTATTTCTTCGCCAGCAGACAAACTAGGTTGGCCCCGATAAAGCCCGCCCCGCCAGTTACTAAAATATTCCTTTCGAATTTATTTTCCATATTCAAATATCGGCTCTTTTCTGTAATCCTCAAAAGAGGCGAGGGCAGAGTCCTTATCGCTTAAAGAAAGGTTGAGGCCTTCAAGGCTCCAATCAATGTTTAAAGAGGGATCGTCAAACCTTATTCCCCCCTCATAGGAAGGATTATAGAAATTATCGCATTTATAAAATACTTTCGCGCCGTCGCTTAAAACCAAAAAACCGTGCGCAAATCCCCGCGGCACAAAAAGGGTCAGTCCTTCTTCCCCGTTTAAAGTTATTTTCTTAAAATGCCCGAAGCTCGGGCTGCCCAAACGTAAATCCACTATTACGTCTTCTATCAAACCTTCCAGCACCCTGAGAAGTTTTGCCTGACAATACTCGCCTTTTTGAAAGTGCAAACCCCTCAGAACGCCGCGCGCGGAATAAGATTCGTTATCCTGCACAAACCGCGCGTTTATGCCAAGCTCGGAGAAAGTGTTTTGATTGTAACTTTCAAAAAAATATCCGCGCGCGTCTTTAAAAATACGCGGCTTAAGCAATTTCGCGCCGTTTAAAAATTTCCCTATTATTTCCATAAGCCCTCGGCGTCGCAGTTTAAAAGATAATCGCCGTAAGGGGTGCCCTTCATTCCCTCGGCGCGCTTGAGCAGAGCGGCGCGGTCTATCCAGCCCTTTTCAAAGGCGATAGCCTCAAGGCAGGCCGTCTTTATGCCTTGGCGGGCTTCTATGCTCTCTATAAAAGTGGAGGCTTTGATCAGATCCTCGTGCGTACCGGTATCAAGCCAGGCTATGCCGCGCTCCATAAAATTAACACGCATAAGGCCTTTTTCCAGATAGGCGTTATTGATGTCCGTTATTTCAAGCTCGCCGCGCGCCGAAAACTTAAGCCCGCGCGCTATTTGCGATACTTGGCTATCGTAAAAGTACAAACCCGTTACCGCCCAGGGCGAGGCCGGCTTTGAAGGCTTCTCCGTTATCCTCGTCGGCTTGCCTTTATCGTCAAAGCCTATGACGCCGTAAGCCGCGGGATTGACTACCCGGGAAGCGAAAATCTCCGCCCCCTCTTCAAGCGCCGACGCCCGCAAGAGCATTTCTTCCAAGCCAGAACCGTAAAAGATATTATCGCCCAATATCAAAGCGACATTATCGCCTGCGATAAAATCCTGCGCCAAAATAAAAGCCTGCGCTATACCTTTGGGCTGTGGCTGTTCTATATAGGTAAAATTGAGGCCCAGTTCCCGCCCATCGCCAAAAAGCGCTTTGAAAGCGGGCAAATCTCTCGGGGTGGAAATAAGCGCGATATCCCTTATGCCCGCAAGCATCAGCACCGAAAGCGGATAATAAACCATCGGCTTGTCATAAACGGGAATAAGCTGTTTTGACACCGCGAAAGTCGCCGGGAACAGACGGCTGCCCGTTCCGCCGGCAAGGATAATGCCCTTCATATTTCCTCCGTCATACGATAAAGAGATTATATCATAAAAAACAATGCGGAAAAGTACGCGGAAGCTGTTTTTTCGGCGCAATATTTATACGGATTTACCGAGCCTATACAAATGCATTTGTATAAAATGGTAAAATTGAATAAAAGCGCCCATAGTTCAATGGATAGAATAGCGGCCTCCGAAGCCGTTGGTGCAGGTTCGATTCCCGCTGGGCGCACCAGTTTTAAAGGCGCTTACTAAAAGCGCCTTCTTTGTTTTAATCCGCTTTTACCCAGGTTGACAAATACTAATATAAAATAATAATATTGCTATAGCTATTTGACAATTTATCTTTCATACTGTCATAACAATATTTGAAACATATCACCTTGACAGGACTGAAAAAACAGATTTGTTTCAATACACGGAAACCCTTAAAGCAAACCTCGTTAGTTTTGACAGGACTGAAAAAACAGATTTGTTTCAATATAATATACATAAAATATAACCATGCTCTTGTTTTGACAGGACTGAAAAAACAGATTTGTTTCAATAAGGACGAGCTTTTTCGCATATGGGTTTTGGTTTTGACAGGACTGAAAAAACAGATTTGTTTCAATGCCAATCCTGAGCCGCTGAAATGTTGTCAGGTTTTGACAGGACTGAAAAAACAGATTTGTTTCAATATTGTTCGGCTTCCTAACATTTGGCAAAAAGTTTTGACAGGACTGAAAAAACAGATTTGTTTCAATAATAACAATCTTCCAACAGCCTGAAGAATTAGTTTTGACAGGACTGAAAAAACAGATTTGTTTCAATTAATGGACCAACACGCAGAACAAATGAAGAGTTTTGACAGGACTGAAAAAACAGATTTGTTTCAATATAATAATCCGCTGTAATAGTATCGGAAGTTTTGACAGGACTGAAAAAACAGATTTGTTTCAATGAAATGGACGGGCAAATTGTAGGTATTAATGTTTTGACAGGACTGAAAAAACAGATTTGTTTCAATTACTTTTGGTTTGTACCTTACAGACTATGTGTTTTGACAGGACTGAAAAAACAGATTTGTTTCAATAAAAAGAAAGAAGCCCCGAAACCCGAGCCTGTTTTGACAGGACTGAAAAAACAGATTTGTTTCAATATCGCAGGTCTTGTACTTTCCGAAACCCCGGTTTTGACAGGACTGAAAAAACAGATTTGTTTCAATAGATATTTAATGCAAGGCGCAAATCCTTGTGTTTTGACAGGACTGAAAAAACAGATTTGTTTCAATCTAAATGACCTTATAATATTATAGACCTTAGTTTTGACAGGACTGAAAAAACAGATTTGTTTCAATCCGGCCCTTTGCGTGGTTAGTGGAGGTTTAGTTTTGACAGGACTGAAAAAACAGATTTGTTTCAATTGTTGTATTTTGAGAGTAATCACAAAGCCAGTTTTGACAGGACTGAAAAAACAGATTTGTTTCAATCTTAAAATATCGGATATGCCGGTAATGCCAGTTTTGACAGGACTGAAAAAACAGATTTGTTTCAATCCATATCAGAAGCATATAATCAAGGCTTAAGTTTTGACAGGACTGAAAAAACAGATTTGTTTCAATTCCATTTCCCATTTGGTTTTTTCTATTTGAGTTTTGACAGGACTGAAAAAACAGATTTGTTTCAATCACTAAGAGAAGATTTCGACGACGCTACAAGTTTTGACAGGACTGAAAAAACAGATTTGTTTCAATCTACATCTTTATATCCTACTACTTCATTTGGTTTTGACAGGACTGAAAAAACAGATTTGTTTCAATATACGGAGGGCAATAGCGCAAGCAAGTACGGTTTTGACAGGACTGAAAAAACAGATTTGTTTCAATTTGGCTCGTAAAAATCCGCACGATGCCCGAGTTTTGACAGGACTGAAAAAACAGATTTGTTTCAATAGCATTGTATAGATAACAACTGTATTTTATACTTTATCCGTTTTATTTTCAGTTATGTCTTAACACAGGAAAGGAAATCGTACCTCTGTAAGAATAATCTTATACGTAAGGTTAACCTTTCAACCTTTTAGTATGAAAGATATTTTGTCTTTACCAAAATTGCAGCTGCTCACCTAAATTATCATCCTTGTTGATTTGGCGCCTTTTTTTAGTTTCAGCGGCGCTTATTGTAATGCTGGCCTTCCATTGGGCATCCGTTATAAAAAAGCATTGGATATTGCCTGTTGTAGGGCTGATTATTTTTAGGTTATGAATGGCGGAATCTTTCTTTTCCGTACTTATGGCATTCTTGGCATAGACGGAATACTGCAACATTAAAAAGCCGCTGTCCAAAAGAGCATGGCGGAAGCGGGCGGCCTCCCGGCGTTCTTCTTTTGTATCGGTGGGTAAGTCAAAAAGAACTATCAGCCAACCCATATAATATTTGCTCCTTGGGCAATTACTCCTCAAAAGAAACTCCTCTCAAAGACGGCAGTTTTATGTATTTGGTATCCCCGTATTTATAGGCCTTGCTTATGGAACTTACATAAAAATCAACCGCGGAGGGAAGGCTTAACTTCCTGGCAGAAGATATATCTATCCTCGCTTTAAGCAGATCTTTGGCACAATGCTTGACGAAGGTTTCTATCTTCATACGGGGATTGTCTTTATGATAGCGCAGCAATATATAATCGCAGAATGGACGCAGTGGCTCTATCAAATCGTAAACCAGCGGCGCACTTCTAAAGCGATAGCGGTGATATATCCCCAATACGGGGCTTAGGCCGTGTATCAAAATGCTCCTGTGCACCAAGGCTGACATTACAGCATAACAATAATTAAGCATACCGTTTATCGGGTTTTCGGCATTTTGATATTCCCTTTTCTTGGGGGCGTTTTTACCGAAAGATTTAAAAAATATCTTCCAATAATGGCGGGCGATATTGCCTTCCGCCAAGTCCGATTTCTCCAGATAGCGCCATATTTTATGTTCTTTGCACAAGGCGTCAAGAAGGCAGGCCTGGTTTTCGCTTTTAGCCCTAAGAATAATATTCCATAAAGCCGCCCTAAAATAGGGTGGCATATTCATTTGAGTTTCAAATATTTCATTATGGACTATTCTGTGCAAACCGATACTGTATCCTATCGGCTTATAGGAAGAATCACAATGCATTATAACGGCATTATTTTCTATAAGGCGAGAGAAACTCTCCCCAGAAAAGGACACACCCCTCGCCGCTATTATTACGGCCAAAATATCGCAGAGAGGAAGCCTCTTTTCCGTTTTATCCGGCAAAGTACATACCAGGCAGCCCCTGTCTATACCTATAAAGCTGCCGTGGTTTAATATATGCACAATATGAGTTGTAATATTTACCCCCTTTCTTTGTAGGCTTTGCAATCCTCCAATAGACGTTTTAATGAAACTGCATATTTTACCCCAGAAACTAATGCTGTTAAAAATACATCACCTCCGGAAATAGTATTAAGTTTATATTTACCGGGTTTTATAGCGCAAGGTATTCTTTTTGACTTTTTATCTTCCGTTTTTATTATTTTTCTGGCATCTTCGGTTCCATTGGGAAGGCATAATGTAATACCGGTACTCCAAAATAATACTTTGCCGTATTTTTCCTTGCCGTCCTTAAGTTTGGCGCTTAAACTGTCAAAGGGATACACCTGTTCCACAACCCATTTTTTGCCGTTATTGTAGATTATCTGCCCCAAATTACCCTCTTTAGGCATAAAATACTGCCCCGGCATCTTGCCCATAGCCTTATATTCGCCTATGGCTTTTTTGTAGGTGCCGTCCTCATTTAACACTTCCGACTTTTTAAAGGCTCTGGAAGCTGTCATAGATATTTTATATACCGGAGTATTACCCGCCACTCTGAAATCGCGCAGGAAAGATTCCCACTCTTCCTGCGACGGAGAAGAATTGAGCTTTTCTTCAAACTCTTTCTTTACTGACAAATCAAAAATATTTTTAACGTTCTTTTTAGCGTCGGCAAGTTTCTTAAATTGGTCTGCCAGCGAAGTATTAAAACGAGTTGTCATATAATATTTAACTTCTTTCCCCTCTTGGCGGGCCCGTAAGGCATACACAGTTTCCCTAAGGAGAGGAGGCTTGCTCTTGAGCTCTATCGGAAAAACTTTATCCAACGCTTCGGAATAAAAGGGCGGTTTTTGGGCAAAATCCGGCAATACTATTTTGCCTTTTTCATTATATTTAACTTCCCGCGCTAAGGATATTACCAGGGCGTCCAAAGCGTGGTGGCGTTTATTGGCGCGGTTCTTCTCGTCAAGTTTGCCGCTTAAATATAGTTTTTGATATTCCTCTTTGTTCAAATCTTGGTGCAACAAACGATTAAGATTGTACTGAGCGCGGATTTTGGCAGTGAGTCCGCCAGTACAGACATACATTTTTCTTAAATCGCCTGACGTTTGCTCCCCCCAGCCGAAGTAGAGGCTTATTATTTTTTGCGCCAGTTTTTCTATGTATCTGGTAGCTTGGAGGTCATTTCTTTTCTTTTCCAGCTCCACTGCTTTATCGGAGGTCAGTAAATCCAATTTAAGGGAAGAAGTAATCCCCGCCTTTTTTAAATTCTCCTGATATTCCGCCCATAAAGCGCGGTCGGCAAAAAGCCACTCGTATGGCGTTTTATTGCCTTTCCTATTTTGGTTTAACTCCCTAGAGGTAAGCACCTTGTTTACAAAACTGTCGGCCCCGCCGCGCGATATAGGGACGATATGGTCCACGTCATAGGCGTCAAGCTCCTGCGGGATTATGGTTCTGTTCTCGTTAAAGACATTGTATATATCAATCCCTTTTTGCAATCTGAAAAGTTTCATTTTCTCCAAATTGCCGCTTTCGCGCGAAACGCTTAAACCATATTTTATACACTCGTCATAGGCCTCGAGATTGTTTTTAAAATTCTCTTGGTTTACTTTCTCAAGAAGGCGTTTTTCTTCCTCACCGATAAACTCGTCCCGGCCGATTTCAAGTATGCAATAATCCGGGGCTCCGTATCTTTCGCTCAAAGTTTTAAGCCGCCCCAGCAAAAGAGTTAAGCGGCTGCGAACAATAGCATTGCTTATGGAAGATAAAATATTATCTATCTTTTCCATACGCTGTTCTTTGGTTAAATTTTTATTTTCTTCTCTTTCATCAAGGATATGGATTTTGTACCAGTCGTTGGGCATTTTGAGTAGGAAATTATAGTCCTCCTTCACGAGGCCTTTGTTTATATCGCTGTTGCTGATATTCTCCGTAAGTTCCAAATAAAAATCGTGCGGATTCTTGCCGGAAAGTATCAGCTCTTTCAATATTCTTAAAGCGGGGCGGCAAAAGCGGCTGCGCCCGCTATCTTTGGGAGCGGGTATTTTTTCGTGCCCCTCAAGCATTAAATAGCCTTTGGCATTAAGATATTTTTTTATTGCGCCTTTATCTACGAAATTGGCGTGAGAAGAGCCGTCAAACAATTTGCTTTTATGCTCGTCAAAAAGCTCTTTTACTTCCTCAAAATCAAAAGAGCCTATTTCGTCGCCTTTGATAAATCTAAAATTCTTTAAAGCCATTAAAAGCCTGACTTCTTTGCTCAACGGTGTTTCCGATTTGCAAACATTAAGCCTCGGTATTAAACAGCATTTGGATATAATTCTATTGTCAAAGCGGGGCGTTTTTTGGCCAAGTATTCCTTCAGTTTCATATTTCCTTTTTGAAGGATCTTTGACTGCGGCATAAGGCTTAGCGTTAGAACCGTATAAAATATAATCCGTATTTGGAAGATTGGGATAGAACTTCCTCGCATTTTCCAAAAGCAGGCGAAGTTCTTTTTCCACCATTTCCCTAGGAGCAACGATTTGCCCGCGCCCCTCTTTATTGCGGGCATTTCCGGGGCAGGAGGAAAGTCTTAAATTAAATTTATTGTCTTTATAATCCCATAACCCCATTTTGAAGGCTTCATAATAACAAGGCAGGCAATATTCTTGGGGAAGGCTTTTTGTAATTTCTTCAATATAGAGTTTGGAGGCTTTTATATCTTCTTCATCCTTATCCCCTTTGCCCCACTCTACATTAGCGTCGTAACCACGGTGCTGGAACGATGACCATACCGCCTTAAAAATCTGCCACCCGGCAAGTTTTTTGCCTTGAACAAGCATAATCCTCAGCAAGGCGGAATTGTAGATAGTTTCATCGCCTTTTTGAGGGAACTCCCTAAGCATATTAGGGCCGCAGTCAAATACATAATTGCCGTATTTGTCTTTGCGGATATTGCCGCCGGGGATATCCAAGCCCGCCTCTATTGCTATTTTTATCCACCAAGCTTCCCGCGCTTTGTGCGAAAGACGCGTCCTATAAGCCCTGCGCTGTTTTCTTATTTCTTCAAGAGAAGCGAACTTGCTGTCTATCAAAAGGCTTTGCAAATGCAAAACATTTTCCTTTTCCCTTACACACTCGCCTATACTGCCGCTGCCCAAATCGAAAGAAAAAACTTTACCCATATAAAATCCCCCTTATTTTTAAAACCGAGTAATATAACTATATCAAAATAATTAACACATAAAATAAAAAACCCGCTTTTTAGCGGGTTTTTCATACTTAAATATTGCTCTCAATCAAACGGAAAATTTATTTGTCCACCGCCTTTAAGGTCGGGAACAATATTATCTCCCTTATCGAATCCTGACCAGTAAGCATCATCGTTATGCGGTCAATACCAATACCCATTCCGCCGGTCGGGGGCATACCCGATTCCATAGCCTTTATATAGTCTATATCCACAATGTCGGCGTCCTCGTTTTGTTTATCTTTGGCCTTTGCCTCGGCTTGGTCTTTAAGACGCTGATACTGATCGGCAGGGTCGTTAATCTCGCTGTAAGCATTGGCGATTTCCTGCCCGCCCGCGACGAAAGCCTCAAAACGTTCCACTATCTCGGGGTCGCCCGGTTTATTCTTGGAGAACGGGCTCACCGCCGTAGGATAATCCATCATAAATACAGGGTCGTTATATTTGCTGACGATTTTCTCCTCAAACAGTACATCATAGATTTTGTCTGAAGGTTCGTCCTCCTTAAAGGATACTCCGCTCTTTTTGGCTAAGGCGATAAGTTTTTCGCGGTTAAATTCGCGGCCGTTTAAAATCTCGTGGATATCCTCGCCGAAAGTTTCCTGCCACGCCTGCGGGATATACACCCTTTTAAAGGGCGGCTTTAAATTGATTTCCTTGCCGCGGTAGGTCACCTTTTCCGCACCTATCGCTTTGGCGGCATTGCCGATAATTTCCTCAAACAAATCGGCCATGGTGTTTACGTCACCGTAAGCCTGATAAAGTTCCATCATGGTAAATTCCGGGTTATGGGTGGTATCTATACCCTCGTTGCGGAACATTTTGCCGATTTCGTAAATTTTATCAAGTCCGCCGATTATAAGACGTTTATGGTAAAGTTCCAAAGCTATCCTCATAAAGAGCGGCATTTTTAAAGCATTGTGGTAAGTCTCAAACGGTTTGGCTATCGCGCCGCCGGCACTGGGCGTCAAGGTAGGGGTTTCGACTTCCAGATACCCCTTCTCGTCCAAAGTTTTGCGGATAGAGGATATAATCTTGGCGCGTTTGATAAAAATATCTTTGACGTCTTCATTGGCGATAAGGTCCAAATGGCGGTTGCGGAAGCGCACTTCCGTATCCTGTATGCCGTGGAATTTTTCCGGCATGGGCCTGATGGCTTTAGATATCAAATCCACTTTATCGGCTTTTATCGTTTTCTCGCCGGTTTTGGTAATGAACATATGCCCTTTTACCAACACGAAATCGCCCACCGCTATATGTTTTTTAAAGAAGGCGTAAGCATCATCGCCCAGTAAATCGCGCTGGACGTATATCTGCACTTTCGCGCTTACGTCCCTGATATGCGCAAAAGCCGCTTTGCCCATAAGCCTAAGCTGCACTAAGCGGCCCGCGGTAGTTACTTCCGTTCCTTCCGCCGCTTCTTTTGCTTGCAGACAGGTGTTTTTTACCTCAACATGCGCGGGATAGGGATTTATTCCGCTTGCTTTCAATTCGCCCGCTTCGCGATATTTATTCTTTATAATATCGTCCAAACCCGTTGTTTTTTGTTCCTGATTTACTTCCCGCTCTTTATTTTCCATATCTGCCTCTATAAAAAAACCCCGAAAAACGGGGTTTATTAAACAAATTCAAATGCGCCCTGCAGGACTTGAACCTGCGACCCATCCGTTATGAGCGGATTGCTCTAACCAACTGAGCTAAGGGCGCGACAGAAATATTATAACAAAAATATCGAGGCTTGTAAAATTTTTAGCGTTATTTTTATTTTAATATCGATATTTCGGACATAATTTTTATTTAAATACTATCCTTCTCTTTATAAATCGGATAGAAATATATACCCATAAACACGGGGTTGTCCAGAAAACCTTTTACCTCTTTTCGGTATACCCACACGCCGGGCGAATGGATTGTATAAATCTGCGCTGCGGTGTCATAGCTTACCCGCTGGATTTGGCGGTATAGTTTTATTCTCTCGCTCTTATCGGTGGAACGCACTGCCTTGTCTATCATAGCGTCCAAGTCGGCATTGCCGAAGGACTGCGCCACCGCATAACGCCCTTTAGAATGCAGGAACGGAAATACAAAATTATGTTCGTCGGGGTAATCGGCTATCCAGCCGCGCACCCACAAAGGCATTTTGGAGGCTTGAGTCTTTTCCAAAAACGAAGCCCAGGGCACGCCACGCAATTCTATATTGAATTTGGGATTTAGCTTTTCTATATTGCGTTTTAATATTTCCGCCGAAGTCTGCCTCATTTGAGAGCCGGTATTGTAAGTAAGAGTAAAGGAAAAGCCTTTCTCCCACACTTGCCCGTCATAAGCTTTTTTAAAATATTCTTCCGCTTTTTTCAAATCGAACTCATAACAAGGGGCGTCTTTATCGTAAGAGGCCAAACCCGGCGGCACCGGCCCGCACGCGCGCGGCGCTTTGCCGCCCATAGACTCTTCCGCAAAAGCATCATAATCAAAAGCGTAGGAAAACGCTTTCCTTATATTTATATCTTTAAAAAAGTCCGCCGGTATTCCCGCACCGTCCAGCTTGCCGCTGCCTATATCGGGGTTGGCTTCCGTATTGATGTCAAAGGTAAAAAAGATGACCGGATCGGTCTTAAGGCGCGGGAGCCTGTCCTGCACCACCAAATCCGGGTTGGAGGCGATCTGATCGGTAAAAGTAGGCGCGATTTCCGCTATGTCCACGTCGCCAGATTCCAGCATAAGGCGCATGGTGCTTTGCTCTGGTACGGTTATAAGCTGGATAGTTTCAAGTTTCGGCGCGCCCAATATATAATCCTTGTTCGCCCTTAAATATATCCTCTTGGCAGCATTGTCCCAACGCTCCAACATAAAAGGCCCGCTGCCGTTGGCTTTATCGAAAAGATAAGATTCGTTCTTGCCGCGGTTATTGTATTGCCTCCAAGTTCCCGCCGTGCCGTCCCACTCGCCGTGGCTTACCGCCCAGTTTTTACTTATTATATAAGACCATCGGGCAAGTATTGAAAGCAGCGGCGCAAACGGCCTTTTTAAAGTTATTATTACTTTATCGCCGTCGCTTTTTATAGCGTTTTCCACGTCTTGGTAATCGAGTATTATATTTCCTTTATTGTCGCGGGTGGAAGTTATGCCCAAAATCGGCTCCAAAAGCAAAGTGGAAGGGCCGCTGACGGCATCGGATATCAAAAACCGTTTTAAGGAATATTCCACGTCCTGCGCGGTAAGCGGGGTGCCGTCGTGGAATTTTATGTCTTTTCTTATATTAAAGGTATAAGTTTTGCCGTCTTGGGATATAAGGCCGTTCTCAACGGAAGGCACTTCTTGCGCTATCAGAGGTTCAAACTCCGTAAGGGAAGAACCTTTAAATTTTATTAAAGTATCGTAAATATTAAGCAAAACACCGTGCGTAAAGCCGTCGTAAGAAAAGACGGGATCGAAAGATTCCGCCTCCCCAATAATCGCCACAGTAAGATTGTTTGTTTCCTGCTTGGGCGCACAGCCAAATATGGCCGCAAGGCAAAGCGCTGCCGTAAAAATTATATTGTTTCTTTTCATTTATTCACCTATCGCGTAAGCTATTCCTTTTTTGTTTTTGAGCCAAGCCGCGGCAAATTGTTTCCTGTCGTATACCCGCCGCACATTTTGCTCCTTGGAAGCGGCTGGATCCATAACGATTACGTTCCCATCCGCGTCAAAACCGCAAATCACCACCAAGTGCCCTTCGCTCTTTTTGACAGCCGCATTTTTTAAGGCACCATCTTTATAAGCTATGGAAACTATCAAAGGCCGCCCTTTATAAAGCTCACCTTCGGCCTGCGCCAAAGAACTGCACCTTACAACCGCCGCCGCAAGGCCAAGCTGCGCGGCAAAGGCGGTATTAAGCGGCCAACTGCCATAAATTTCGGCGCCTTCGTCATATACGCCTTTTAATATTTCCTCAAGCGGCAAATCTTTGCCGTAATGGGCCAAAACCATTTTAAGACAAGCCGGCGAACAAATGCGGCGGCGCAGTTTCTTATCCGCGTAAAGCATTTGGCTGACCGGCTTTAAAGGTATTTCAAAATCCCTAAGATCCAAAGTTTCCAACCCAAGAGAATCATCATAAGCGGCTTTGGCGCGCGTAAATGCCGCGGCAAGGAAATCTATCTTCGCTCGGCCCAGTACTGTTATTTGATACTTAAAAGCCAAAGCGGGCTTTTTGGGTATTAGAGTGTCGCACTCAACTTTAGCGAAAGCGTCGCTCTGCTCTTTGAAAGTTTTTTTGTAATTAGGACTTACATAAAATAATTTATACAGGCCGCTCCAACCGTCTTCCGTTTTTACCGCCGCCTCCGCCAAAGCGGCGGATCCTTCCTCAAAACGCGCGCTTAGAGATAAGGCTAGCGAATCAAATTCAAACGGGCCTTTAATCGGTTTTGAGGCTATTACGTAAAAACCTTTAAATTTGGCGCTTGGCGCCAGTTTCTCTTTAGGGAAGATATTGTTGTATACGGGCAATAGGGCGATTTGCTTTTTGCTCAGCGGTTGCATCGGTTCGGCCTCCTATGAAAAATCGGGGCACCCGGGCTCGAACCGGGAACCTCCCGCTCCCAAAGCGGGCGCTCTACCTTTGAGCCATGCCCCGAATAATAGAATTATACAAAATTATATAAGACCGTTACGGTCGGCTTTTCCCTTTTAAGAGCAATACCGCGCAGGCGCATCCAAAAAACACTTTCATTTCCATTAAACGCGCCTGCAAATATTACAGACAACAAACTTTTAAAAATAATCAAACACGGGAAAACAACAAAACCCTTTTAGCCAATTATCGGCAGGCATAAAATTTATACGCCAAATATGTATGCCAAATAAAAAACCCCCGATCTATCGGAGGCCACAATAAAAACAACTCCGGGACTAGGAGTCTTACGAGGATAATACTTTTTTATAAAAAAATGGGCTTATTTTTTATCATAAAGACGATATAAAAAAGGAATTTAAAGAAAGTAAAAAAAACTAAAAATGACAAACAACAGCCACACCAACAGCCACACCTTTAAGAGCAAAAAAACAATTTTATAAGTTTATATTTTTGCGGAGGGAAAACTCTTCTCTTTTACCCTTGTTCCAGCTCTGTACCGGCCTTAAATAACCGACCACCCTTGAATATACTTCGCAGTTCGTGCTTTTAACCGTTTCTTTCGCGGCTTTAAGTTCGGAAATTTTGTTTCTTATTTCTTGTTTATCCATATCAATCCTTACACGCTTTGTTTTCGGGTTCGCAAAGGCAGGCTATACCTACCACTTTGCCCCAATTAGAGGCGTTAAGCTCCATAATTGCGGGATCGGCAAAATCCCAAGGCGGAAAGCATACCGCCGCGCTACTTCTTTGAGAGGAAGCGACGCACCCACTCGTTACGCTCATTATCAGACATAGCAGAGCCACGCTTAAAACCTTTCTCATACTTTTCACGCTCCTTTATCTCTTGTTTCAAAGCCTTTTGACGCTCGGCGGCTTTTCCGCTAGATCGGCCATTTAGGTATATCCAAGCCGCCAAAAGGCCAAGGGCGGCGATTGTGCCGCCCCAAAACAGGCCATTACTTAACAGAGGTGTTATCAGGCTTGATATTATTGCCATCGTCCGCCCCCAATTTTTCCACTTTTGCCTTAATTATCTTATCATAGCCCAGTTGCGCGGACGCAACGGAGCAGAGCCAAACAAGCCAAAAAGAAGTTTTAATAAACTCCTTGGCGCCGTCTTGCACTATATAGGCACAGCCGCCGGCGAGTGCAAGCATTATGATAAACTTTACCGCCGCCGGCAGTTTATCTATGGCGGGAATTTGTTTTAATCCTTCCATCAACCCGTTAGTAAGCAGGGCGACCAGCGCGCCAAGCAAAACAACGGAAATAATGAACGTCAATACAGTCATTTTTACTACCTCCTAAAATCGGTTTTTCCGATTTTTCCGCTTCTAAAGTTTTGCGGCTCCGCCAAGAGCCACGACCTTATTTGTTGCTCCAATTTAATGTTTTTGGATCCACAAATCAAATCAATTTATCTCAATTTCCAGATTTTCGCCGCCTCGAACGGCGACAATCAATATCTTAAAGAGCTTTTGGAATGTTTTCCGGCTGTCCAAAACCTTACCCTTAACCCGATTGAACCCGACCAAAATACACCCCTCGGTGTCTTCAGCCGTATTTCCCGAATGTATCCGCACGCCGCTAAAGCCAGGCACGTCTTTAATAATCGGCATAAGGCGGTTAAAGCGTATGCTTTCGGTAATTTCAATTTGATATTTACCGGCCGGAATAGCAGTCCTACCCGGGATTTTTACGCCTGCGGGGCGGACGGTATCTTCCAAAGTATCGCAAAAATAATGCCCGTCTATGGATAATTTGCCGATAGTATATTTCGGCCCTTTAAATATTCTTTTAACGGTGATATTCATGGATACGCTTCTCCGATTCCGATAATCTTCTGTGGGCGGATTTTAAAGAATTTTCCGCCACCGCCATTCTTTCTTGAAGGTGGTTATACTTATCTTGCTTCTTTTCCAAACGACCGATGTCTTCCTTAACATCGCGCCGTAAATCCTCTACGGCTGTTTTAAGCGCTTTTATTTCGCCTTTAATCTGCCCCCACGCCAAGAAAATAGACGCGGCCGCCATAATCAAGGGCAAGTAGTCTAAGAGCTCTTTCATTCTCCGCCCCCCTCGGCTGTGGATATGTTCATTACACTTGTTTCACAATCAAAACTCCCGTCTTCAATGTTTTCGGCGGTAATAATAACGCTGTTTTTAAAAATCGACTCTTTCTCGTTAATATGTCTAACTATGGCTAAAACTTTTGAGAATTTAATATCAAACGGAGATATGCTCAAAGAAGAACTGTTATCCCACATTCTCGCGAATTTGCCATCTTTATAAAAACCAGCCGCGGCGGAAGACGAAAAACTTGCGGCACTCGTCGAGCCATATTTCGATAGAGCGCAAATTAAAGAAGAATCTTTGATATAAGGAACGATATTGCCGTTCTCGTCAAAAACCAAGTAGCCGTTGCCGAAATGCATAACGGTATACGTCTCTTTCCCCGGAACAGGACCGAAAGCCAAACATTCGCCGAAATTGGAACTCCCAAAATTAGTGAAAGAGAAATTTACCAAACTTTTAAAAGGTATTATTTTGTTGGAGAATGATTTCGATATTTCGTCAAATACGGATAATTCTATTTCGCCATCGTGATATTGTGCGAAATATATTTTACCGTTATAACGTCCGAATATATTGCATTCCCGGAACCTAAATCCCCCGCTATATACACTGCTTTGGGGCAAATTATCCCAATTCCAATCAACTATCAGCGTATTTTCTCTGTAAGAATATACACTTCTGGAACCTGATAATATTTTCCAATATTTTTTATCGCTTACAAATTGCGAAATATTTGATAACGCAGGTATCGTTAAAGGCTCATATATACCGCTTAGGGTATTTATTTTTAATAATCCGCCCGATTTTGGGACATAGGCCACGGCTAAACTTCCATCGGCGTTAGCCGCCAGAATTATAGGGGTTGAATTAGCAGTTTGGATAGTGTTGCCGTTTTCGTCTTTACATAGCTTTCCCTCGACATCGCCAAGCGAAAAATCTTCATTTATATTTACATTGATTATGCAATTTCCACCGAGATATAATGCTTTGTAGGCAAAATTATTACCGTTAAAATAGGGCTTTATATCATAATAGGACGTATTTGTCGAAATACCCTCGTCTTGAGTAGTCATGGCGGATATTATCTGAGAAGGGGTATAAGAGGTAAAGGAATAAGAGGTTTGCGCTTCCGGAACGGCCGTCGGCTCTTTTAACAATCTTATATCGTTATCGAATTTTCCGTAAACATCGTTCATTTTAGTACCCGAGAAAGCACTACCCGAAGTCGCGGAAGAAGCCTCGGGATAAATCATTATCGGGAAATTCGGCTCTACGGCGTAACCGTCGCCGTCTATGGCGTCGGCCATTTGCGCAAAGGAATCGGTATACTCTATATCCGCACCCTTTTCCGTTAATTTTTGCGCCAACAGTTTTTTGCCGGCGGTAACGGTCGCGGAAAGCTCTATTAGGGCGCCGCTTAAATCTTCGCTCACGCCTCCGCCCGAGGCCGAAATTTTTAAAGTCTTTCCCAAAATGTTTAATTCTTCAGTCATACACCCTCCGTAATATCTTCTATAACAACATTATCGCCCGCGACGATTTTCGTATTTTCCTTTAAAGCGGCTATTTCCTGCTCCAAAGCGATAATCCTTCCCAAGACTCCGCCAGTATCAAGCAAAATATCCAAAAGCGCTTGATTTTGCGCAACGCTTGCGGGGACGGCATAATTTACCACGCTGACCCACGGATATAGAGTTGTGTGCGCCGGCGTTACCGTATCGCTATTGCCGTAAACCGCATTAGATCGGGACGCGTCAAAACCTGCCACCGGGTCGGATTGATTATCGGTATGGGCATTACCGTTTATTTTACGGCCCGTATCGTAAAAAGCTCCCGTCATTTCACTGCCGCCTTTTCCGCTTAAAGTAAGCACCGTGCCCGTTATATTTGGCAAACCCGCCGCAACGCTTTTAATGCCCCCCTCCGGAGTGGCGGCCTTAATAAAATTCTTTAAAACAGGTAGTCGCAAAGAGCCTGTTTCCGTATTGATAACGTAAAATGGGCATTCGCCATATTTGGACAAACTATCTTCATACGCGGTAAGAGCAATGCAAAGCTCGCCATGGGCTTTTAGCCAATTAAAAAAATCTGGATATATTTTATCCGCATTAACGATAGTGTCTCCGCTAAATAACGGCAACCTGCCGGGATTATCCTCAATTTTGCGGCTTTGACTAAACGACACCGTTCCGATAGGAGCGGAATTTATTTTTAAAAATTCCCGCAATTGCTCCCCGCTAATTTTATAGGTATGAACTCCGTCGTCAACGGCAAGGCTGTCACTGCTTAACAGCGCCGTTTTCGCCGGCAGAGAGGATATTGTTGTTATTTCGCTCATTATTCTTCCTCCTTCAGTATGATGTTAAATTCCAAATATACTCCCGGATTTTTAAAAATATTAAGGACGGACCATACCTTATAATAATCCATATCGCCCAAAGCCCAGCGAAAATGAATAACATTTCCATTTTCATCGGATATGGCCGTTTCGGAAAGAATACTCTCCACCCACTTAAAGAAAGCGTTTTTATCGCTTTTTATATTGATTCTCAAAGCGGCCGAGGCTAAAATTTCAAAACTTATTTCGGCTTGCTCGCCGAAAATCCTTTTAAGTATAAAAAGATAGCTCTCAAAAGTGCCGCCGTAAGGGAATTGCCTAAAGATATCGTCGTAATAATCCGCAAAGACATCTCTTGCAACCACTCCGTCCAAAACGGCGGCGCCGCTGTCGTAAAGGGTATACCCCAAGGCTTTTGCTCCATAACATTTTTCAATAAATTGCGTTAAGGCCGATTTGATGTCGTCAAAAACCGCGTCGAATGCCCCGCAGAATTTCATTTCCAAATTGTCGCCGTTAAAATTTTGATGGCTCATTGCATTATCACCTCTAGACGATTTTTGGCAAAGACAAACAAATCGGTATATTTGCTTTGATAAACTTGCGAAGAATAGGTTTCTTCCCCCTCTTTTTTGTACTCAAGCAAAACATCCGCGGCATACGGAGCGTCGCGCGAAACCGTGAAATATCTTGCAGGTTCGAACTTCCGCCCCAGCGCGTACATTTGCCCGATATTATCAATCAATTTATTTTTAATTTCTTCCTCGGAGTCCACCAAAATATTTGTATCGTTGGAAAGAGTTATGGTCAATTTTAAATATATATCGGTTTTATTGGGCAGATCGTAAGCAAATTCCATATCTTGCCCGTTGCTCAAGGTCCTAAATCCCCTTTCCGCGCCTTTAAAAGATATTCCCGCGACGGTATTATTTTTTAAAAGTTCCAAAATATCCGCTTTTATGCCTGCATAATCTTGCGCGGCGGAGTCTACGTCCACACATAGCCCTATCGTACCGGCATTCTGCAGGGTGTTTCTTTCAAGGCTGACGGTATAGCCATTTTTTTTGAAAACAGATATCAAAGCCTCTTCGGCTGTCTTGCTTACGGCCAACATTTCATTTGTGGAGCGTATATAATCGGTCAATTTCGCATAAGCCAAAGCGAAGTCCGCTTCAACGGAAATCAACTCTTGTATTATAGGGTAAAAACATTTATAGAAATTGGTTCCAATAAAGGTCTGCCTCGTATAGTCCGTGCCAAACTCCTCGTTAACGCGGACGATAATCCTGCTTAAAATATCCTCAAAATCAGATGGTATATATCCGCCTTCTGAATATGCCATAAATCAACCTCTTATCATAGTTTTTATATCTTCGTTGGAAAAAACGAAGTCGTAAATATTTCTAAAATTCTCTTTTACTGTTTTAAAATCGGCGACATTAAAGCCCCATGTCGCAAGCTTTTGCGATAAATAACTTTCGAAGCTGGAGTTTTGAACTTTAAAATCCGGATTGAGGAAAAATTCCAAATCTATCCCCCACTCTTTTGCGTAAAAAAGTGCGCCAAGTTGGGTGGTAAAAAGATTATAGGCTCTATGCGTTTGCACATTCACCACTTCCAAATCTTTGCCTTTAAATTCGGTTATATCTTTCATTGAAGAGCCTCCTTCAATGCCTTTGCCTTTTCCGATAAAGCGGCCATAGCTGCGGCAAAATCGGGCGCTGTAATGTCTCCGCCGCCGTTCTTGGGCAATACTCCGCTGGAAACTATACCGGACAATTCTCTTAGCAAGTCTAAAATTTCTTTTAAGCTTTCTATCGGCACGGCAAAATATACCTTCTTCTCGCCGTTTAAGAACATAAACCCTTTGCTGCCGGCCTGCCCTTGCGAGGCTATTTCCACGCCGTCTACAACCTTACCGTTTACATAAACAATTCCGCTTTTACAATCGGCATTAAAAATATTACAGCGATCCATATTCCTCCCCATATATCTCGCAAATCTTAAAACTTTCGTCAAAAATACCGCTAAAACTTAATAATTTCTTGCCCTTTATTATCCCGCCCGCCTGCGGCAATCCTCTCAGGTTTAAACTTCCGCTCCAAGAACGGTAACTTTTGAGCTCCGTTTTTATATCTTCGGAGAAAGCGAGCTTTTTGCTTCCCAAATCAAAAACAAAACCGTTTGCTTTAAACAAATCTCCGTAATCGGCGCAAATACTGGCTTTGGCGGTCAAATTGCCAAAGGGCTGATTTTTTAGGGAAAAAGGCTCCAACGAGGATAATTCCTCAAAAGTAAAATAATCCTGCTTAGGGCAAAGCTCTACGCCAAACGCGGCACGGAAACGGAATAAATCCGCCGTAGAAGAAGTGTAAAATTTATAATAGCCGTGATCGCAGTTAATTTTCATAACGACCTATCCAAATATCCCCTTTAGAATCCAAAGCCGCGAGCCTATCCCCTTTTACTATCGGATTAACGCCGTTAAGGCCGGGGCAAAACAAATATCCTTCCCAAATCAGCAAATAAGCCTTTTGCGCCTTTATAAAACGGATTTCTTTCTTCCCGTATTTTCCCAAATCATATACGGCCGCATAGTCGGGCGTGAGGGTTTCTTCCAAAAATTTTACGTTTAATAATTTAAAAAAATTCCACATTATAAAGAAGCCTCCCTCTGCACCACTTTCGGGAAATAAATATCCACACCGGCCCCTCCTTGCTCGGCGGGTATCAAGGTAACTTTTTTCAATTCTTCGCCGTCTGCGCCTATCGTGTCATACGGATTTTGAGAGGAATACGGCAACGGGGTAGCCGAATCCTTATCTGTTTTTTCTTTTTCTTCATCGGGCTTTATTTCCAAAGTTATGGAAAGTTTAATCAAATTCGTGCCGCTTTCCGGCCTTTTGTCGTAGCCGAGAAGTTTCGCGTCAAAAATAAGGATATCTTTGTGAAAATAGGCCACCTTATAGCCGTCCTGCTCTATCACGTTTACCGCAATCATTTTAAGCAAGGGCAGTATTTTGCTCAAAGCGGGCGAATCTTCCCGCGCCGCCAAATCCAATATGACGGTTTGGCTAAGCCCTTTTTGCACAATTTCAAGCCTGTTTTCCTTATCTATATCCGCCAAACTCTCCGTAGCTATTTGCAAACTTTCGCTTTCGCTCTCCACGGATATTTGCGTCAAGTCTTCGTCAAGATATATGGGTATTGGCGGCAAGAAGTCTCTTTTCCCGTCTTTTTCCGTGGATATCGTGTAAAAAAGCAGTACCGGATATAAGCTGTTAAGCATTATTTGCCCCCTCCGCCGTAACGTTCCTTTTGGGTATTTTCTTTCCAAGCGGCAAGGCCTTTAGGCGCCTTTTGCGGATTACCCGTATTGATAATATCTCTTTGCACAGAAGGCGTTTTCGCAAAAGATATCCCTATTTTCCCCGCGATCAACTTTACGATATCTGCCGTTTCGGATACGACCCAGCATGCGTTTTGAAGTATCGGCCCCAAAGTCTCGACGAAATATTTTACGCCTTTGGCCAATAATGGCATAATCGGCAAAACGTATTGCAAAATTGCGTTTTTAAGCTCTTCCATGCTGTTGCTCATTTGCGCCAAATCCTTATATTGTTTTAAGAGAAGGTTTTCCCTGTTAAGACGTTGCTTCTCCATATCGTTTTGATTGTAAATTGCGGCGGGCGTAATAACCTTGTCCTTATTTATCAAATCCCGCAAATTAAGCCTTTGACGCAAAACGTCCTGTAAAGTGCCTTTTGAATCAAGCCCCAAAATAGCCTTTTGCAAATCGGCGATATTTAAGCCGTCCAGCACTCTTTTTAAAGGTTCGTCAAAGCCGGCATTAAGCAAAGCGGCCATACGGCCCGTTACCCTTTGGCCGAAGATCTCACTCGCCATTCGAGTACGTTCCGCGCCCGGCCCCATTTGTTTTAGCGCGGAAACGACTTTATACAAAGCTACCGCCATATCGCTTTCATTGGCGTAATTTTTAAGCAAATCGTTATCTCCCGTTTTTGCCTGTCCGATAAGCTCCATAACCCTATTGCCCATCAGATTAAATTGCGCCTCGTCCACGCCCTTTGCGGCCGCCGCGCTTTGCAAAGCGGCATACAACCCTACGGAAGTATTCATTGCGTCGGCTTGGTCTTTAATGTTGCCGCTTTTGGCCAATATGGCGTCCAAAGCGGTGTTAATTTCTTGCAAGGGATTTAATATCTGCGAAATAATACCGGCCGCCGTCGCCGCGAAAGCGCCGAATTTAAGCATTTTCCCCGCTTTCTGCAAGCCCTGCCCAAACCTTTTGGCGATTTTTGTAAAACGTCCGTTTAAATCCTTTTCCATTTTCTGCATGGAAGAAGTATCGCCCTGAAACTTAATTAACGCCAAATAAGAACCCTGTGCCATATACCGCCCTGTAAACGGCGAAATTTATCGCCTCTTCCAAAGTAAATCCGTTTTTCAAACGGTAAGCCTCCGCCATAATGTCTACGCTATGGGGAGGGAGTTTTTTTTTAATTCCTCGCTTACGCTTTTAAGTTTAATATCGCTGATTTTAAGACAGACCGCGGTTATTATATCCACAATTTCCGCAGGTTTTAAACCGGCGGCGTTGGCCGCGCCGTAGGCAAGGCCGTTAGGGTCTTGGGCAAAAGCCAAAAGGTCCAGCATTTCGTCCTCGCCAAGTTTGCAAAGGCCTACGGCGTAACGAATCGTCTTTTCCTTATCTTCCCTTTTTAAATCGTCAAACCAGCGATAGAACTCCTCCTCGCTTTTTGCGGCGTGCGCAGGCGTACAATGCACGCCGAAAAGCAAAGCGTTAAACGCACATAAAGCGTGGACCGATTTCAAACCCGTTAAAGGAAGCAGTTTAATCGTCATTATCCTCTCCGTTCTCCACCGCGAAGCTTTCAAACACGAGGGTAAGATTCATTTCTTCCGCGCCGTCGGTCATCGTCAGCTGTTCAGGTTCTTGGGTCAAAACGGCGTCCTTAAATACCCTGTTATTGCCCGTTTTACGGTCAATGCAGTAAACTTCCACTCTGTCTTCTTCGGCATATATCTTGCGAAATACGGGAAAGAAATCTTTCCTCAGCCCCACTAGAGATACACTTATTCTTTTCGGGGTATTTAAACTTTCGCTGTATATAAGGCCTTTTTTGCTTACCCCCGTTCTGCCGCGCACAAGATGTTTGCTTTCGGTATCCTCTATCGTTACGCCGTCCACATATTCCGTGAAATCGTATTTTACTTCGTTATAAATGATTCCAAAGTCGCACTTCCTTAACTGTAATAACATTTAATTTGCCTCCTGAGTCAAATTGCCCTGCAAGCGCCATAAAGCCTTAGGTTCCGCTATGGCGATATTACCCGTCGCTAGGAAATTATCCCCACTTAAAACCACGCTTATCTTGGCGCTTTCCACAAGCCCGGTATTAACGTAATTGTCGTCCAATTCCTTTTGAAGGCATTTTTCCAACAATTTCGCGTTCACCAAGGTATAATCCGGATTATTCGTCCTTATCCAATTTAAGGCCTTGCCTTGCTGGCGGGTGCGGATTTCCTCGGTAATGTAGGGCGCGGTTATGGCCTGTTTGCCGGCCGCAAAAAAGGCCAGGCAGTTGGCGTATTCCGGCGAAGTTAAAACGAAGCTTACTCTATCTTCAAAGAGGCTTTCCGCAGTTCCGATATCTTTCACTCCGTCGGACAGCGGCATATCTATATATTGGCAATTACTCCATTTCGCGCCGCCCAACAAAGCGCCGAAGGCAAAAGCGGCGTTCTTGCCGCCATTATCTTTATTTGCGAAAAACCCGCATTGATTTTTTACGGCCGAAAATTCCTTGGCTTGCTCCCTGTCGCTAAAAGCACGGGCCAATACGCCGTCAAAAGAGCCGAAGTTTTTCCCCGCCCAATCTTCGTCGTCAAACTCCGAACCTGCAAATATGGTAAAGAATCTGTAATCAGCCTTATCCAAAATATCCGCTATATCCAGTGTTTGCGTGGGCAAAACATATACATAACTTTTACCCCCTTTTATCATTTGAGCCGCCTCTTGATTATTGGTCAAGGCGGATATCTCGGCCTCGCTGATACAGCGGGTTATTTGGGCTGGTGTATCTTCACTCAAAGGTTTGACCACGGCCAAAATATTGCGGATATAGGAAGTATCCGGGCTTGCGGACGGAGTATGCACATTTATTTTAAATACATATTGCAACAGAGTGTCTCTCATTGTTTTATCGCTCCTTTTATATAATTAAAAATCCACTTAATACCCGTTATAAACCCCTTAACGGGATAATATTCGTTGGCGTAAAAATACATAAAATCAATTGTTTGGGTTTTTATCTCCCATCCGGGCAGATTCTCGCTCTGCCATTCCGTTTTACCGAAATGGAATCTCTTCTCCAAAGCATTGGGCGCGTCTTCCAATTTTTTATGGAAAAATCCAAAAGGATTACCGGCAAGCGGCCCCGCAATCCCTATCCTCCCTCTTACCGTGGCAAACTCCGCGCCGCGGCGCACCGTCGTCTTTGCCGAAGAAATTTCGACATAAAGAATATTTTGCTCCAGTGCGTTTTCAATCCGCTGGAATACTATTTTCTTTACTTTAAAAATCGCTTTAAGGTCGCGTTCCAAGGCCTTTTTAAACATTTTTCTTCGCAAGCCTCGTTTTTAAATTTTCAAACAGCGTGCCGGTATTTATGAGCAAACGGTTAAAACCTTTTACGGCCTGCGTCTGGGGGCTGTTATCGCCGTATTCGCCTCTCAAGATTGGGTTTCTCACTACGGCCTGCGCCGCGTTAAGAAAGCGCTGTTTATCCGCGCTTGTTTTATTCATATCCGCAATCATTTCCCTTACCGTCAGAGCCACTTCCATATTATCTCGTTTAGCCCAAGGTCCAAGCAGTATATTGTATATTGCGTCCAATTTTTCCAAAACCGCCCTTAAGGGTACGGGACTGTCCTTCCCTTTTTTATTTGCGACTCCGCCGTGAAAAGGCTTTTGCTCTTTTCTCGCGAATTTGGCAGGAATATCCGCAAGCACGCCGACTTCAAGGGTATAACCTTCAAGTTTTTTGTTGATTTCGTCCTTGATTTTTAACATTTCCACGCTAAACATCAGTCTAAAGGCCCCCCTATAAAAATATTGCTAAACCCCTCTCTCTGCTTTTGGCTCAAATCGGCCTTGCTAAGCCCGCGGGCGGCAAAATAAGCGTGCAAGTTCTCAATATCCGTTCCTTGCCCCCCGCGCGCATAAAGTACCGAGAAAAGAGCCCGATACTTATCCTTATCCGTAGTTCCGCCGTTAAGCGTAAGCGCGGCCTCGCACCACTCGTTTGCGGTAAGGTAAGGCGCGCTTATCGCTCCCAAAATATTATCGAGCTCTTCTCTCATGGCGTATCCTAAGCTATATTTACCGGCTGGGCTATTATACCGCCTTTTTCTTTTACGTCGACCATAGCGGTTCCGTAAATATAGTTAACCCACACTTCATTGTTTCTCTGATCTTCGCCGCTTGCCTCAACCTGCGGCAAGAGCGTGTATTGCAGCTTCACGATATCGGGGCAAATTACTACGATACCGTTGCTGTTTGCGGCCAAGTTGGAAGGCACGTCCAAAAAGCCAATCCCGCTACTTAGTGAATCGCGCAGTATTTTGCCGTAAGTCGTGCCGTTGCTCAAGGTTTTAAGCAAATACTTTTTTAAATCTTTGCCATAAAACGCCAAGTTAAACTTGGAAGAGGAAGAAGTATTCTCCACCTGCGTTTTTAAATCGCTCACCAAAGAAACAAGGGCGTCCACACCGTTATTGCCGTTTATAGTCGCAGGCAAAGACGCGGCCGTATTTAAAATATGGTTCGGGTCGTTAGAAATCAAAACGCCGTTATTGTCCACGCCGTTCCATATTTCCAAATCCAGCTGTTTGTGAAAGGCCTTGATAATTTTGTTGTTAATAGTGGGCAAAGCGGAATTTGCCTGCCTTATATTCTCGGCGTATTGGACGCCTTTAAAAAACTTCGCGTAATATTTGGAATAGGCTCCGCTTTTTACGTGGGCGCGCTCCGTATCTTGGGCATTCATCGCTTTGGCCACGATTTCGTCGTCTCCGCGGATCGTGGTAAACTTAACATTCTCTATTTTTGCCGCATTAAGCTCGCCTTGAAAAACGGTATAAAACGGCGCATAATCCAAAATTACGCTTTGCATTAACTGTTCTCTTGTGGGAACAGCCGAAATATTATCGCTTGACATTGTTTTTAGCTCCTTTAAACTTTAATAATTTGCGAAGCCCTTTTTTTATTTTAGGGGCTTTGACGGTCTCGCTTTCGCTGTTTGCCGCCGGCAAGGTCATATTCTCGCAAACGTCGTTCTGACGCTCCTTATTGGCTTTTTTGCCCATAGTCTTACAGTCCGCCCGGGAAGTCTATCGCCGCGGCAAAAGAATTTTCGCCTTTGCTGTTAAGGCAAGTTTCCTTTTCCGAGGCGAAAACAGCATTAACCGCGATATTATCCGTCTCTTGGGTTTGGGCCTTCTCGGTGAACTTACCTTGCGCGTCCACGTATACGGCCGCACCTTTCTGCGGTTGGGCGTCTTCGGCCAAGAGGACATATACCTCAAGCCCGCATCTTACGAAAGACTGTCTTTTGTGTTCGGCCACAGCCGCAACTCCCACCACTATATCCGCGGCGGAAGATACGGCCTTTATCGAGCCGTCGCTATGCTTGCAAACCGCCAAACCTTCGGCAACCGGTGTGCCGTTGTAAGGGGCGGCATTATCAATTACGTCGCTTTTGCCTCTCGTGTAAGGCGTAGCTAATCTTTTACTCATTTTTTATTCTCCTTGTTTCGCGCCGAGGTAATGGCTTTTTAAAGCAAAAACCCGGTCATTGTATTGTTTGCGGGAGTCATCTCCCTCTTCAAATGGTTTGGCGCCGCCGTTGGCGCGTTTGGCCGCCTCTATCTGTGCGGACATTTTCTTTTGATTTACCGTCAAGGTAAGGCAATCCCAATATTTTACGGACTGCTTTTCCTTCTCATCGTCGGCGAGGGCTTTATAGGTCATAATTCTGCCTTTTAATTCCTCGGGAGCGGCGTCTATATTCTCCTGCAGACTGAAGAAATAATCCATAAGCCCCTTCTTGACCGCGGAGGCCTTCTTCTCTTCGTCCGAAAAAGGTTTGGAATCCAACTCTTTAAATAAACCTTTGGACAATTCCCCTATATATTGGCCGTTTTCTTCCACGAATTTCCCGGCGGACAAATTAAAGCGTATAGCCTCCTGCATTCTGTTTACGGCGGCCTCTTTAGCGGCTTTATCCTGCAAATCTTTACGGACTTTATCCACATCGCTGGGGACGGGTGCGGGCTCCGCGCCGCCTTTTTTAAGGGCCGCTATTTCCGCTTTTAATGCGGCAATTTGTTCGGCGACATCATTATTAGGTGCGGGGCTTCCTCCTCCGCCCGGTGCGGGATCTCCGTCCTTATCCATCAGAACCCTGTCCTGCCATATCCTTAAAAGTCTTTTCATTTTCTGCTCCTTATTGATTTAATTTAAAATCCGTTGAAATTTCATTGTTTTTTAGCTATACTATCTTTGGATGCGGTACTTAAATGTACGAGTATGTGCGAGCCATACCTGCATGCAGGGAACTTATGGGATAGGTTTTAACCTTTGAAAAGGCTTTTTGCCTTGTCTGATAAGTTCCTTTTTTATTGCTTTCCATAAAAAGTTTTAAACAATAAATGCTTCTTTTTCTTACCGATTGTTACAATCTCGGTGAAATGATGCCCTATTTTCTTCTGAAATTTTAACCGACGCATACCGTTTTTTTTATTTTCCAAAGATACCCTGTCAAATTTCCATACAATATGGGGAATTAGCCTAAGTCTTTTCTTATCTATTACAACTTGTCCCGATTCAATTTCCTTATATTCACCGTGTCCGCTTAGTGCATGAAATACTGATTCTCCATCCATTTTAAAAACGAAGCCTTTTAATGATTCTCCTGTTTGTTTCTCAATTTTCCTTACGGTTTTACTTGGCAATTTCCCAAAATTGACTGTCAAATTATTGTTTTGAAAATTATGTTTTATAGCATTTTCATAAAGCGCATCAGTCTTAATAGTAATGTTTTGGGATATATGTCCTAAAAAAGCTTTTTCTTGAGAACTATACATCAAGACTTCTTCTTCTCCCAGCCACTCGATGCCGCACTGGCAGCCGTAACGCTCGCCGGGCATATTGCCTTCTTTGTCGCCTTCCCCTACGCGGAAAATCTTGCCGTATAAAAGCCCATGCTGAGGGTCCGGGTTTTCCGCGCTGCTCGGCATCCACCTGTAAAACTCCCCTTTGTGCTTGGCTTTTAAATCTTGGATTTTGTCAAAGACTACGGCCTGCTCTATCCTTTGCCTTAAAAGGTTTTCGCCGCCTACGGCCGCTTCAAAAGCTTGGGCTTTGCCGAAATCTTCCGCCGCGATTAAATCCTTATACTTGGCCTTATATTGTAAAAGAACATCGTAAACCGTCTTATCTATGGGCCGGCCTGTGGCAAGCCTTGCCCGGTTCATAGCGCTTATGGCGCCTTTTTGCAGGCTAAAGTTTTTAGACACAAGGCCCTGCGTGTAAAAACTCTTGGGCATTACCTGCTTTAAAAATCTGTCGGGATAAAACCTCTCGCCCATAGCTTACCCCATAATTTCTTTTATCAGCTTGTCCTTGTATTCCTTGGGGAACAAATCTTCTCCCACCGCTTCCAAAACAGGCAACAGATTTGCAATTTCGGCAAATTTTCGCCAACGGGAAGTCTTGAAAATCAAATGTGTTCCCAAAAGGCTGTCGCAGACAGGCTTAAAAATGGAATTAAAATAATATCTTAACCCCCGCTCAACGGCCTCGGCGTCGCCTTCGCCGGTATTGTTAAGGCCAGACGTCAAAATACCCGAAATATAGGCTTTAGGCAAACCGCTTACCATGGACATCAATCCAAACAAAACGTCAAGCGCGACTTCCATGGGCTCGCTGTCGAATTTGGGTAAATCCACCACATCGGAAGCGTCCAACAATGCCCCTTTCCCCTCTTTAAGGCCTTTCTCTATTGCCTTAGCCTGTTTAATCGCGTCCTCGGCATTTTGGTTTGATACCGAATCTCTCAGCCCAGCTATTCTTAAAAGCACGCTTTGGCTGATTTTAAGGCCGGTATTTGCGTTTACCAGAAGGCTCTCCACCAATGAAGCGAGTACCAAAAGAATCGTCGCCTTTTTAAAATTTGAGAAAGAAATCTTCACGCCCTTTTTCCCGGCGGGATTATCGTCAATTTCCCGCTCCTCGCTCTTATTGGCCACGCGTACGAAACCGCCGTCGTACACCAAATAAAGCGAACCCGTGCGGTTTAACATGCCGTTGGCAAGCAATGTAATCAGCCCCTGCCTGGCCGAGGTAGAAACAACGCTGTCCCACAATGCTTTTTGTTTTTCTTCCGGGAAATCACCCGCCAAACTAAAACAATCAGTCAAAATCTTGTGGAAAAATTGAAAAACAAAAACGGACGTAAACTCCGCGTCTTTCCCGCCGTAAACAAGCGGGAACGCCAATGATACGGAATAATCCGTTGCCGTTCTGTTCTGCTGAAAATTAAAAATTCCCTTTATGTTCATCCGTTATTTTTCCTATATACATCATTAAATTTGCCAACGCGTCAGGCGCGTCGTCGTGTTCCGCATTATATTCATATTCAAGCACCATATCGTTAAAAGCCTTTTGCGCGTTTTGAAAAGCAGGCCTCTTTAAAAGCGGCGGCAAAGTATTGCACAATCTGATATTATCCCTATACATAGCCGCGTTCATAATGCGCGCATGCTTATTATTGGTACTTTTCCACCCTTTAACATTGGCGCCCATTTGCCTTAAAACCATAACCGGGTGTTTGCCTACCCCGTTCGTTTCAAAAGCAAATTTCACGCAATTAAAGGCTTTCATAACCTCTACAATATCGTCTAAGCAGTCGTCCCAAGCCTTCTGCCATGCGAATCCGACAAAAATCAACTGATCAAAATTCGCCGCGCACATTGCAAAAGCGGTATAATCGTTGCCTTCGTGGCTGGGATCAATAAAGCCGGCGCAAGTCCCTTTCGGGAAAAAATCCGCAAATTGCACTTTCGCAAAAGGTATCCTGTCCATATCCTCTATCTTTAAAAAGTACGAAGCCTGAATACTCCTTTCACTTACCCCCGCGGCCCGCTGTGCTTCCAAGTCTGTGTCGAGTTCCGCGATTGAGCCGTACGGCACTTCCATTTTTCTAACGCCATGTTGTCTGCGAAATTTAGCGTAAACATCTTTGCTGTGGACAGGCTGCCCAAGTAAAGTTATATTCGGAGTCAGTTTAAAAAGTTCGTCTACAACCTTGTCCACGCGCACACGCTCGGCTCTGCTGTCGTCGTCGGGCGTTATGATGTCGTCGCAGAGGATAAATTTAGGATGTTTCCCCCTGAACCCTTTTGACCTTACAGGTAAAGCCGTCAAATTAGCGTCCTTACCGATAAGCCCCGCCACCCGCACCTGTTTGCTTGATTTCCGTGCCAAAATAATACCGTTTGCCTCCAAAACATTCGCCACCTCAAGGCATATATCCGCGCCTCGGCTTTTTTCCTTAGTGACCAATAGGCAGGTAAAAAGCGGATCTAGATATATCGCATAAGCCACGCCGCAAATACTTATATAATCCGTCTTACCGTAACCGCGAGATCCCAAAATCATATTCGCCCCGCCTTGCAAAGCGAAATCTTTCATTTCAATTTGCTTCGGATAGGGTTTTGGATAGCAGGCATTTAGGCAAAATTGAACGAAATCAACTTTCCCCGCCGCACTATCCGGGCTTTTCTCTTCACGCTCGGGGATATAACTGCCCGGCTTACTCATAATGTCAAAGAACTTAAAAGCCAGTTTGGCCTGTTCCAGCGTCAACTTGTCCGTCTTGGAACTTAAAAGTGTTTTCTTCAGCCTAAAAACCAAGGCTTTGGTCCCGATCATTTTAGTACCGTCGGACAAAGTTATTTCCTCGGCAAACTCCTCGGCTATATTGTCCAGCAAACGGTTACGGTCGTGCCACTTTCTAAGGCCCTCGCTTTTTGCCTGCGGGCTGGGCTGATTTACGGCGCTGAATCTATGCTCTTTCGGCGGGATAATCCCGCCCTTGCCCGCCTTGTCACTCTTATTGGTACTTTTCTTTTTGCGGGGCATTTACGCCCCCTTTACCCGTTCGGCCGTCTTACCCGTAAACTTTTCCCAACGCGTTAAAATTACGTCGCAATAGTGCGGATCAATCTCCGCCGCGCGGCACCTTCTAAGCAATTGCTCGCACGCAATTAAAGTGGATCCGCTTCCGCCGAACAAATCCAAAACTATATCGCCTTTTTGGGAACTGTTTTCAATAAATTGCGCCAATAGCTTTATCGGCTTCATAGTCGGGTGTAAATCGTTTTTAAGAGGTTTATCCACGCGTATAATATCTGGGGTTAAAAAGGCCATTAAATCTTTTATCGCAGAGCGCAGTTCCGCCTCATTCATAAAATCAAAATCTTCAATGGCATTTGCCTTATTGCGCCCGCCGTTCCACGTCCCTATGCTTTTCCCCTTACAGCCAAAGAGGCAAGGCTCATATATGTTTTGGTATTTCGCCCCGCCCAAAACAAATTGATTCTTAAGCCAAATAAGCTGTTGTTTAAAGGTCAGCCCGGAACGCTCCAAAGCCGTGATAAATACGCCTTTGCCCAGTTCCTTATAGAAAACGTAAAAAGAGCCCTTTTCTTTTAAAGCGGCAAAAATGTTTTGGTAAATTTTCGCTAAAAAGGCTTCAAATTCTTTAGCCGGCAAATGGTCGTTTTTAATTTTTTGAGTTCTGCGAGGTTCGCTGTTACCCGCGCCCTGATAGTTCATGTTATAAGGCGGGTCCGTAAGCACCAAATCCGCGCTTAAACCGCCCATTAAGAGGTTAATTGCGCTACGTTCGGTACTGTCCGCGCAAATTAAGAGATGTTCGCCCAAACGCCATATATCCCCTTCCTTAACGCGCGGAGTGATTTCTTCTTCTTCGGGCAAATCAACTTCCACGATTTCGGCAGGCTTATCGCCGTCCAAAATAATATCGCTTAAATATATGCTTTTGTCCGAAACGGCATAATCGGTTAAATCCGCCGCGGTTAAATCATACTCCGCCAGTAAAGCCGAAAGCTGTTCCATATCGGTGGTGCCGTCGCTTTGATTGTCGGCCAAAGCTATTTTGGTAATTATTTTATTGTCAGTTAAATCGGGGAACAGAATAATATCGGCCGTTTCAAAACCAAGCTCCCTATACGCTTTTAAACGCTGGTTCCCGCCGATAATTTGGTAAGTGCCGTCCTCTTTGCCGGCAATGGCTAAAAGGGGTTTAAAAACTCCAAGTTCTTTTATTTTATTTTTAAGACGGGCAAACGCCTCCGGCGAAATATCGCGGAAGTTTTTATCCCACAGATTAAGATTTTTAAGCGGAATATTTTTTACAAATTCAGTTTTTATACCCATTAAAAAGTGCTAAGCACCCGGGTTTAGGCAATAAAAAAGCCGCCCCGAAAGTGTGCACAATAGGCATAACTTTCAGATCGGCTATATCTAAAGATATTTTTACTAATTTTTAACCAAAAATCAAGGATATAATGCTTTTAATTATCTTAATACAAGTTAATGTTATAAAAATCTATTTAATGTATACATAATATAGAAAATGAGTATTATCATAAAATGTTAGGAGAAATAATCCAATATTCTTATATACATTACTACTTTTAGGCTCCATAATAACAAAACTATATTTAAAAACACCATTTTGTAAACTTTTATTAAAAATTTTTATTATGCCCTCTTGCTTGTCAAGAACTCTATTCCCTCGCAATAATTCGCTAATAATATCTTTGAAACTTTTATCTAAAAGAAAAACTATCCCGTTATCGGTGTAAGTTTCTTTTTTTAATAACTTATTAGAGTGTAAAAATGCTATATTATCTCTTAAAACTTTCTTGGTTTCTATATAATATATTCCTCGTATAATTTTTATTAAAGTTTTATTTAATGCTATTCTAGCATCTGCCCACATATTGCAAGTGGAAGTGCTTCCTAATACTACCCCAGAAGAGGTCTTTATTACTGTTCCACTTCTCATATTCGTATTAATATTGTTAATTATCTTTTGGTTTTTGTATATAGGTTTTAGTTTTTTAGCTTCTAGAACCTTTGTCGCGAGGTTATTTCTATCTGCACTCATGATTGTAATAAAAACAGTAAAAAGCTCATCCCATTTACTAGCAGAATTATTACACTCAAAACAAGCAGGAACTATTATGTTATCTTTATTTGGAATAGATTTTATATCATTAAGCCCAACATGTTGTTTGAAAAAGGACTCTGGAGGAATATGCTCTATAGTAGCGCCTTGATTTAGTTTACATTTTACACGTTTTTTACATATAAGATTAATGCAAATTTGTTTTCCACAAGAATAGCATTGACCTGCAATATAGTGGGTACAAATAGGATTCATATATAATTTAAAATAAAGACAACTGTTCCGGAATAGTAGTATGTGGAGGGTAAAAAATACCTATAATAAGAAAAGGATTTTTTGAAACAGCGTGACATGCTAATGTCGTTCCTAAAAAGAAAGAAATATCACGATTATGTACAAAGTTATCAAAATATTGTTCTTTAACCTTTTGGCAAGCAAAATCTTCGCCCTTATTTGCATATTTCAAATATAATCTTCCTATTTCCCAGTCTTCTATCATTAATTTAGATCTGTGGCCACTATCATCTTCAAAAATATACTTAAATTTATACGGTATTTTTTTAACTTTTTTAAAATTATTATCAAAAAGCTCTAGCTGTTTAGCTGCTTTTTCCTCCCACTGTTCTTCTTGTTTTTCCCAAATAAAATTAATAATTTTTGTAGGTTTAAAATGTGCTAATGATAGGAAATTAGGCTTCTTAGATTTAGCTATTAACTTTGGAAGATTAGTAAATATAGGGACTTTAGTTAACCATTCTTTACGTTGTTTCCAATTATTTTTTGTATCTAAATGATCTTTTATAACAGGGGCACCAAGTGGACGATAGCTTTCAGGACGAAAATCTTTAGTCCTTTTTAAGATATCAACTTCTACTATATCATACTTGGCATATTGTTTATCATATGGCAAAGCTCTAAAGACAATAGGATACAACCTCACCCACTTTCCAGTTTCTGTTATCCCAGCAGTACAAACAAGTTCATCATATTTTCTAGATGGTGTAGGATAGGTTTTTACTAAAATTAATACTTTCTGTTTACCTGACAAAGTCATAGGTGCTCCATGGTAAAGTCCCACCCTGGCAATGTTGCTATATGTTGCGCAATCCTTTTACGATGGCAAAAATTGCTATCCGCCTCAAAACATGTTAATGCTATCTTTTTATTTATTTTCAATATATGTAAAATTTTATTAAGTATTTCTTTTCGTACAGGCAAAACCGTCTTCTCATAATCATCAAACAGATTGTTGTAACTTTTTATATCTGACAAATTTTTTCTCTTGTCAGATTCAACACCAAGTTCAGGAAAATGCATATATAATATACCCAAATCGTTGGCATAAGTGGATAAAACTGGTTTAGAAAACCCATATTTCATACTAATAGGGTTTTTACGAACATCAATAAGGACTTTAATGTTTTTTAACAAAAGCGCATTAAAATATGACTCTACACTTTTACCTTCATATCCTATTGTATATAGCACAGTTCTATTGTTAGAATCAAATATTTTGGAAATATTATTTTTAATTGATGGCGTAAGGAAATCTTTCAAGATACTTTTAGACGCATAAAAAGGGAAGGTGTTATAAGTATATCGTATTAAATCTTCTTTTGAATAACTTCTAAATCTAGAGAGTAAAAAAGAGATTGCTGCATTATCTTTTGATTTTATCTTATGATTATTTTCATCAAATTTAAGTAAAATAATATTATGTGGCCCACTTTTAAAACTTACCAATCCGTCATTACCCATACAATTCAAATCTGAATAGGCTGTAAACGAAAAACAACCTTGTTTATATGGAACAAAATCATAATAAGATAATCCGCCCTCAGTATTAAGTAGAAAAAGTAATTTCATAAAAGAAACTTTATCTACATTCCCACCAAGAACCCTTAATAAATTCAAAATAATTTTTCTTCTATATAACATATTTTCATTTTATCAAATCATTAGTTAAAATCCATACTAAAAAATTAAAACTACAGTAAATAATTACTTTAGTTTAAATCTTTCTTCCCTCTCAGTATAAAAATCCCTTGAGCGCGGGCACGGGCACGGATCAAAGTCAAAGCCAAACTCTTCGCCTATAATAGATACCCCAGCCGATTCATTATCCGCAAATAGGGGGTGTTTTGTGCGGGCATATTGCAAAGATTGCTTTATCAATTCTTTTGTTTCTTTTTTCACAACTCCTCCAAAAACATAGAACAGAAGTCATACTTAACGCCGTTCATCGCCGTTTAGACGTTCTAATTTTACATTGGCGTTCTAGCTATTGTTCTAATAAATTATTTTGTTAATCCGAGTTCGGCGGATTTAATTTTAAAATCTTGCCCGGAATGCAAAGTCTTAGCTTTTAAATGTTTCGTGCGGAAGTCCTCGGACAGGTTTTCGACGAATAAGTCCATAACGCCGGAAATGCGGCTGGGAATCCTGTCGTTGTTTAAAAGCAATGCCAACTCTTTAATCGAATAATTGCACGGAATTATTAACCCCGTCTTCTTTAACCAAAGCCATTGATTTAATAACTCCGTCAAAGTATCGGTTCCGCTTTTAGATAATTCTTCGGATCCTAAATCATCAAGGATCAGGACATCTTTCCGCAATAGTTTTTGGATAAAATCCTTAGAATTACTCTTTCTTGCCTCTATCGCCTTAGAATTAAAATCTGATATTGGTAAGAAAAGCATATCAATAAACTTCCCTGCTGCGGCGCAGTCTTGCTTATATTTATAACCGGCGGCCCAAGCTAATCGGCTTTTCCCGTTCCCGGGGGTGCCGTAAATGAATAGATTAAATGGTTTTTTGCTGAATTTAAGAGCGGATTCAAAGGCGGCAGCATTTTTGAAATCAACGTTGTAATTTTCAAAAGTCCAATCTTTAAACTCAGGCTTATATCCCATAGCCATTAACGCCCTACGCTGCTCCTGTTCTTCTTCCTCTTTTTGAATTTTTTGCCAATCGATTTCTCTATTTTCCATACTTTAAGCCTCGTATTTTTCCAAAGGGCTTGGCAAAGCGTTGCCTTTGTTAAAATGTTGAACGCGTTTAGCGTCCAAATCCGCATAATCGATAAGAAAGCGATCGTCATTCAACCATGCGGCCGCCCCCTTGGCATAGCCTCGAGCTACTTCATTACTTCGGGCGTAGTCTTTAGATTTCTCTATAATTTGATCCGGAGAGGTGCCTGTGCGCTTCACGGCGGCGATAAAAGCCGATCGGGCTTTATCTTTGTTCCCTATTCTTTGTTTGGGGAAAACCGTCCAAAATTGATCAAAAGCAATTTCTATGGCGCTTTGTTTTTCTACCGAATCGGCTTTCTTTTGTATTTCTTTTATTTCTGTTTCTGTATCTGTTTCTGTTTCTGTATGCCGTTTAGGTATGCCGTCGGCAGATAAAACGGCGGTGCCGCCGTCTGAAAGTCTGCGTTTCTCATTTGTTTTTTTAGCTCCCAAACGCCCCGCTTTTTTCTTTTGTTTAAGCGAGAAAACACTCTCATTTTTCCAGCCCATTAGCATTTCGTAAAAGGCTTCTTCCGATTCTGTTTTAGCTATATAATCGGTATAGTTTTCAAAGGCCTGTTCACAAATGCCTATAAGGGCGGAACCGATTTGCTCTGCTGTCAGTTTACGGCTTTTGGCCAGCAAATCGGCCGTGTATATCTTGATGTAAGGAATTTTCATGCTCATTCGCCCCTAATTCCATTGATTATATCTGCGGCTTGCTGTGCGGAGTATACTATGTAATAATCAAAACCCATAGCCTTTACCCGCGCCGCCCAAGCCGCCTGTGCGGGGCTTTGTTTACCCGCAGGGCTTACACATACGGGATTGCCTTTCTTGCCCATAGTATATTCCTTAGGCTTTTTTACCTCAAAAAATACCGTTCTACCGCCGTTTAATAAAACCACCAAATCCGCAACGCCGGGGCAGTATCCCTCTCTTTTCAACTTAGCGAAATATGCTGCGGGATTCTTCTGCCGGAATTTCTGCTCATTCGCCACCTTGAAAAAGGTAACCCCCAATGCACGCAAGATATTGCAGATCTGCGTTTGCACTGTATATTCGCTCGTCATTTTGTAACCTCTTTAACGCTAAACAATTCTCCCTGCGCCCTCTCGCTACCGGAGATAAAACGCTCGCAAAAGCCAATTATGCCGACTATATCTTTAGCTAAATAAGCGTCCATAACGGTAACGCTGTTTTCATTTCGGTAAGGCGGGATATACGGCGTGTTTAAGCATAGCGGCGCATTGGAATTTTCCAAACTCTTTACCGCGCTTATTACGATTCCGAAGTTTGCAAAATCTTCAGCGGCTGGGTTTTCCTCTTTCAAAGTGAGCCCCGTTATCGTCATACCCTCGCCATATTTTTCGTCTAAATCCAAAACCTCCAAAAGGTAAGGTTTAAACTCTTGCAAGGCGTTTAAAAATTCCGAACTTTGTTTGTCAAAGCTTTTGTACACAGTCGTTTTACTATTGGTCCGATCCGAATCGCTCGTATAGTGGATTTCGGTTTCGTTCCCTTTGATTTTCAGCTTAGTTATTTGCATATTGAACCACCTTATAAATCTTAAATTCGCCGACTTTTACTCGGCCCATTTTGGTTGGGGTGCTTGTTTTAAAAAACGGGCTCCACCCTCTTGAATTGATTTTCTTGTTACGCTTCATTTTTCTTTCCCGGAGTAAGAATTTGACGCAGGCACCATTCTATGGTTTGCGCCTGTTGTTTTTGATAAAAGAGTTTGGATTCTTTAGATATTTTCATATATTCTCCTATACGCGGGGACGGGGAGATGATTCCGCCCCCGCGGCGACGTTAAAAGGGAACGCCGCTGTTTTTGGATTGTTCGGATTCTCCACTAGGCGGGACCCTCGAATCTATTTCCGCCAAACATGCTTTGTAAGTAAGCGCGGCGATTAAGGCCAAATCGCTTTTATTAAAAAAAGAAGTTTGCTGCCATTCGCCGTTTACGTCTTTGTAAGATTTTTGAAACGAAAAACTAAAATAAGGTTTCCCGTCCGCAGTCTGATTTGCCCATACGGCACATTCAATAGCGCCGAGTTTATAACTTTTACAAGGTTTTGCCATTTCTTTCTCCTATTTCAAAAAATAAGTTTTATCGGGTTCGGGAATATCTATACCCTGTTCCCCGCACCAGCGAAGCACTTTTTCCAAAAACTCCGCCATTTCGTCTTTGCTTGCACCGCTTTTACTGCGCGGCAGTTTTATCAACCTTCCGGCGATTTCCTCTTCCCGATAAAAGAACAAATCGTTAAAAAAGGTGTTTAATTGCGCCAAGCTGTACTCGTTACCGTCTTCTCTAAAGAACCGCCTAACCCTCGGCAATATAACGCCGTGATAGTAGCCGAGTTGCTCCATACTCTTACTTGCTCGGCTTTTTACTTCGCAGGTAACGAATCTGCCCTTATTTACCGCTTTCATAATCGCTAAGCAAAGCGGGGCAAGTTCTTTTTGGCAGGATATGTCAAATACTATCGACATTTAAACCACCTCCCGTATCTTTATCCCCAAAGAACGTGCGAAAGCTCTTAATTGCGCGAATTGGCTCGGAGTAGCGGTTATTGAACATTGGAAAATCACACTCTTTTCCGTTTGCGGGAAATCATTAAAAAGCTGAACTTCCTGCGGATTTTCCACTGCCCCCAAAGCGGCCTCTTGCTTTTCTTTTTCGGAGATTAACAAGGTTTGTTTTGCCAAAGTCTGTGTAACAGACATTGTTTCTGAATATGTGTGCAGACATTCCGTGCGAAACTCCGGTTTGATAATTTGTTCAAGCTGCCCTATATCCGCCTGCGTTTTTTCCATTTTTTCGTTCATTTCGTTTAGCGCGCGAGCAAGACGGTAAGAGGACAACAACCATTTCTCCCCGGCGATAAAACGCTCGAACGAAATAACTTCGCCCATTTTGTTGATCTTCTCGAAATGTTTTTTTAATTCCTCAGTCCGCTTTTGTAAAGAGCGTGCTTCCGATTCTTTAATCTGTTTATCTATCAGAAGTATCGGTTTATCTAAAACGGATAAAATATCTTTTATTTGCGCCTCAAACGTAGTATAAGGAACTAACCATTGCTTCTTTACCTCTTTACGCTTTTCGTCTATTTCAAGGCGCAGACGACGCAGATCGGCCCTGTCGGCCTTGGCAAAAGCTATTTCATCTTCGCCATATATGGCGTTATCGTATTTAGCGGATATTTTCTCGCAATATCCTTTTATTTCGGCCAAATTGGCCGTAATTGGCGACAGCGGCGCCAGCGCGACTTTAAATTCCATCATTTTAATCCCTCCTGCTCACGTTTGTGATAATAATCCCGCAGAGCCGAGAGTTGCGCTTGAGATAGATGTTTCTTCCACTCAACGCACACGGCCTGCAATTCAATTAGACTTTTTGCTTGATCAGCTTCGTGATAAAACTCCTTAGGCAGCTGCGGAAGGCTTTCCTCCGCCGTAGTAGAATCGGCGTCATTATCTTCGCCTTTTGTGGGAATGCAAAAGACTTGGATAAAGGCATATTTATATGCGGCCGACATAGCTTTGTTTGTGGACTTATCGGCGCTGTCCATAGCCTCGCCGTAAGTGGTAATTATATGCTCGGAATTGTCTTCCGTGCATACAAGGTGGTATGAAACTTTTATTGCAGTATAAATAAGACCGTTTCCGCTTTTAGTCGTTCGTTCCGTTTGCTTCCATTCAATGACTTCGGGCAGAATCACGATCTTATTCTTTACGAGGATTGGGCTTACGACATTGTACATATCGTCTATCCCTCGGAAGTTATATCCCTGCTGGGCATTCCGTCTATCCTTAGATATGCCCACTTTGACCAAATCGGACATTGTATCCAAAATGGCCTTATATATCTTTTTTTCCATTTTCATCTCCTTTATTTAATCGTGCGGGACATTACGCCGCCCCGCTCGCGTCCGTAAAGCATATTTATATCCGCCCGTGCCCACGGGCTCTACTTTTTAGCAATCTTGCGGGCTTTCGGCCGCCCGCCGGCCTTTCTTCGTTTAAGGAGGGTTTAATGAAGAAATCCAAAAACAAAACCAAACAGTATTAACCCTTTTACGGCGAAACTTAATGTCAGCGCCATAATCAAAAAATCCAATATATTTTCTAAACTATCGCTGATAGCTTTTAACATCGTATCCCTCCTTAAAGGCCCACTTAAAAGCAAGCCTTACATTCACCGTCGCGCCAAAAGGCGCAATAAACAGGAAGCTTACAGCTTTTCCCATATATAATCGCCCCAGGCGTCTTCAAAGGCGCGCAGATCGCATTTTAGCGGCTTGCCTTCGGCGGCAACTTCCATAACTTCCAGCTCGCCGCCCTCTGCCGGCTCCCAAGTATCAGGGTGCCCGCTTTTATTCTCGGCGGTCGGCGGTGTATAATACCCCGACACTTCAAGAGTCAGGCCGCCTATATCAAGCTCTATATCGTATGGCGTCATATTTCCCCCTAAATTACCTTTGCCGAGACTTTTAAATTTTCCATATCGGAACGCTTAAAAAAGTACTTCCTCGCTCCGGGGTAAGGCTTTACGGCCGGCACCCTGCCCAGCTTTGCCAAATAACGCAGCCATTGCGGGGTAAACCCCAGCAATTGCGCCGCTTCCTTCGTCGATAAATATTCGTTAATCATTTTTAACCTTCTTTAATTACTTTAATTTGGTAAAATAAAACCGTATAGGCCTTTCCTCTCTTAAGTTGGGCCTATACGGACTTAGATATAGCACGATCGGTATGTATTACCTATCGTATTAGCCTGTTAGCGGCAGGCTAAAAATTTTAAAACTATTTGCTATTTGCTATATCTAAGCCGCACATTGCGGATTTAAGATTACCCCGCCAAAGCGGGATTGAACCTTATGTACTTATTGTAGGTAATGTTAAGTACATTGTCAAGGGGTGATTTGCATTTGCCCTAATTTGCGACGAGGAAAAGGTTTATGGATAAAAAAGAAGAACTTTTAAAAAAATGGAATAATGGCGTTTTAAGGGGCGCTCAATTACATTTAGCCAAAGAGTTAAACATCTCACATGTTTCAGTTACAAGGTGGTTTAAAGGAACACAAAAGCCATCAGAAATTTATATTAAAGAAATGTCCAAACTATTTAAAAAGTCAGAAAGTGAACTTAGAGAAATCTTTAATATAAACGAGAAGACTCAAAACAATATTGTAGAGGGCAAAATAGAGCTTACATATATACCAGTTCGCGGGCTATCGTCGGCCAGCGGCGGGAAATTTATCCTCGAGGAAACCGAAACCTTTTTACCTTTCAAAAAAAGCGGCCCAAATCAATTTGCTATCAAAATTGTAGGCGATTGTATGGTAGATCCCGACGATCCGCGCAATAGCATATATGACGGCGACTATGTCATAGTTGATCCCGATGTGGAGGCCCGCAACGGCGATGTAATCGTCGCGCGATTAGACGGCGAATACAGCACCGTCAAACGTATGTACCGCCATGGCGAGGAAGTCCGCCTTGTTCCCGATAATCCCGAATATGCCCCGATAATTCGCACCGCCGCCACCTTTATCGTCGGCAAGGTTATAGACGTATACCGCCCTGTTCGCGCCAAGAAAGAAAGAAACAACTAGGATTAAATAATATAATATTAGTAATACAAAATAATTATAATCAAATATGGAGGTTTAAAATGGCTTTACCTGCAAGAGTAATTGAGAGATTTAATAAAGAGATTAAAAAATTCCAAAATGTTTTGCAAAACGCAAAAGATGCAGATCGGAACGAAAGCGATACTGTATCAATAATTACCGATATGCTGGCTGATATGTTTGGTTATGATAAATATATGGAAGTAACCAGCGAGCTTGCTATCCGCGGCACTTATTGCGATTTGGCGATAAAGTCGGACGGGAAAGTTCAGTACCTTATTGAATGTAAATCCGTAGGTACGGAACTAAAGGACAATCATTTGACCCAAGCCGCAAACTACGGCGCCAATTACGGGATACCGTGGATTGTGCTAACCAACGGAATAGAATGGCAAATTCATAAGATAAAATTCGAGCAACCAATCAGCCACGACTTAGTTTGCAAAATCAATATTTTGGAAATAAACCCCAAAAAAGAGGAAGACCAAGATAAACTTTTCCTTCTATGTAAAGAAGGATTATCAAAAGATACTCGCGAAGATTATTACGAAAAAAGGCAATGCCTAAACCGTATAGTAATAGGCGGCTTTATCTTAAGTGAACCGGTTATAAGCGTAATACGACGGGAAATACGCAAATTCGCCAACGGCTTAAAAGTAGATACCGAGGAAATAGAAAAAATTATCCGACAAGAAGTTCTTAAGCGTGATATTTTTGAAGGAGAAGAAGCTACAAAGATACAAAGCAAAATAAAACGCTTTTACAAAAAGCAAACAAAAAAACAGGAAGAAAACCCCTCCCCAGCCGCTTCGCCGAATAACTCCGAGGAGGAAAACATCCCATCTTCTTCTGACAATGATTCCACCCCAACCGGTAATTAGAGGATATTATGAAAAAACTTATAACAATCAGTTTGATTTTTCTTACCGGGTGTACCCTTCCTTTCGCTTTGTCAAAAGATAAAACTTACAAAGCCAAAGTAGAACAATATAGGAAAGAAGCCCCTTCGGGCTATTCCTTTTCGGTCAAGCAAGAATACCCTTACGAATTGGCCAAAATACCATATAAAGTAATACAAGTAATCGGTCCTAACGAAGTCTTGGCTTGCCGAGTTAAGAAGTATATAACCTATCGTTGGGAATACGGCCAGTGCCGCGACGAAAACTTTGAACATATAATATTTGAGGGCTCTTCCAAAAGACTGGTAGACAACGATTTATTTGGCGTTACATATTACAAAGAACTTCAGCCCTATTCTTACATTAACACTCTTGGTTCGACATCTACTGTAAGATCCTACTCCGTACGAGATTAGATAGCTTAAAAGGGAATAAAAAGAGAAGAATATGGATAGAAATGATATTGATAGTCTATTACAATACGAAGAATGCGAATGGTTGGAATTTAAGGAAAATAATGACAATCCTGAAGAAATCGGGGAATATATTTCTGCATTATCCAATTCAGCCTGTCTACACGATAAAGAGAATGCCTTTTTAGTATACGGAATTCAAGATAAAACCAAACAAATAATTGGCACGTCCTTTCTTCCCCAAAAAGAAACTAAAGGAAATATGCCACTTATTGCTTGGTTGGAAAGGCAATTATTGCCACGAATTAACTTTCGGATAGAAGAACTTGATTATGATGGAAAAACTATCGTTTGTTTTATTATTCCAGCAACAACACAAGGTCCTATCCGTTTTAATGGGAAAGAACAAATTAGAGTTGGGTCTTCTAAACAAAGCCTTAAAGACTATCCAGAAAAGGAAAAAACACTATGGGATAAAAGAAACGCCCACTCCTTTGAAAACGGTATAGCAAAAAACAATCTAAATATAGAGGATATTCCCAACTTATTACAATATGAATCTTATTTTAACCTTACTAAACAACCTATACCTACCCAATTGACATCCATTATAGAAAAACTTATTCAAGAACAACTAGTTGTTAAGGAAAAGAAACATTTTGCTATTACCAACTTAGGAGCAATTTTATTCGCTAAAAATCTAAAAGACTTTCCTTCTTTGGCTCGCAAAGCAGCTAGAGTAATCTTATATAAGGGTAAAGACAGAACTCATACTTTGAAAGAACAAGTCGGTCAAAGAGGCTATGCAACAGGTTTTGTTGGCTTAAATAGCTTTATTGATTTATTATCATTAAACATAGAGGAAAATATAACCTCCCCATTGCGAGATTCCTCCCATACTTTTCCCCCAATAGCTATACGTGAATTATTAGCTAATGCATTAATTCACCAAGACTTCTATGTTTCAGGAGCAGGGCCTATGGTAGAAATTTTCAGCAATAGAATTGAAATTTCCAATCCTGGAACACCTATCATAGACATCTTACGTTTTATTGATCATCCGCCCCGCTCTAGAAACGAAAAACTAGCAACCTTAATGCGACGATGCTGTATTTGTGAGGAAAGAGGAAGTGGGGTAGATAAGGTTATTAAAGCTATTGAAGATGTCCACCTCCCAGCACCCGACTTTATTGCGGGGGATGATTTTGTAAAAGTGATTCTATTTGCCCCTACTACTCTGCGAGGCATGGAAAAAGCAGATAAAATCAGAGCATGTTATCAACATTGTTGTCTTAGATTTGAAAGCGGAGAAAGAATGACAAATCAATCTTTAAGAGAACGTTTTCATATAAAAGAGAAGAATTATCCAATGATATCTAGAATTATCGCTGATACAATAGCGGATGGGAAGATTAAGCTATCAGATCCAACAAATAAATCACGAAAGCATGCAAAATATATCCCATTTTGGGGATAATTTCTTATGTAACTGTTATGTAACTGAAAAGATTTCTAAAGGGCTATGCCCCCTATACAACCCACTGAATTCTTATGTAACTATTATATAACAAAACAAGATTTTTTTAGGTTGTTACTGACGAAAAAGTTTATATAACTGTTATGTAATTAAAAAGGCAATAATATATGGGCATATTTAAACACCCCAAAACGGGCATATATCACGCCAATTACTTTAACGACAGCGGCAAACGTTGCCGCCCGTCCTTGCACACGCGTGATAAACGTATAGCCCAAATCAAATTTGCGGAAATTGTGCAAGGCAAGGAGGCTCTCTCAGGCAACGCGTCAAAAATTCCGTGGCAAGCATTTAAAAATAAATTTATAGAAACAATCGCCCCGGAGCGAGCTAAAACCACCATAAACCACTTTAAACGCGCCTGCTTTTATTTGGAAAGCGAACTCCACCCAAAATACCTTACGGATATGACCCCGCTTAAATTGCAGGAATTAAAAACAATACTAAAAGAGCAAGGCAAAGGAGAAGCGGGCATAAACCGCTGGCTTAGGGCTTTAAAAACGATGTTGCGCAAAGCCGAAGACTGGAACTATATCCCCCCACAAAAGTGGCAAAGCGTCGGCAGTTTTAAGGAAGTGGAACACCGCGTGGTTTTTTATACTGTTGCGGAACTAAAAAAGATGCTTAAATGCGCTAAACTGTTTGAAAAGACTCTAATTTTACTTGGTTGCCAAGCGGGTTTGCGCCGCGGAGAAATCGCAAATCTTCAATGGCAAGATATAGATTTTAAAAAGGCTGTTCTATCAATAACACCTAAAGATAATTGGCACCCAAAAGATTTTGAAGTCCGTCATATTCCGCTTGCCAAACAGCTGGGGAACCATTTAAAGGCATTAAAAGAAAAAGCCCAAAGTCTCTATGTTTTAGCAAAACAAGACGGGCGGCCTTACACCCCTGATGAGCTGACAACGCTTTTCACGCGCTTTTTGAAACAGGAAGATGTAAACATTCCGGGCAATATCCATAAACTAAGGCATACTTTTGCCAGCTTGATAATGCAAAACGGCGGTAATTTATACGATTTAAGCAAACTTATGGGGCATAGTAGCATTAAAATGACGGAAAAATACAGCCACTTGGGCAAAATAAAAACAGAAACTACCATAGATCGCTTGCCTAATTTATAAAAAAAAAGTGGCTCAAAGCCACTTTAAAATCTTATAACAGCCACAAAAACAGCCACACCCTCTGGGAAAAGCACTCCGGGACTAGGACTCGAACCTAGGCTAAACGCTCCAGAGGCGCTTGTGCTACCATTACACCATCCCGGAAAAATTTCTACATCAATATTTTAGCATTTTTACGAAAAAATTAGAATAGTGTATAATATTTTATTATATGAAATCAGACGAAAAAGCCATCGGTATCTTTGATTCCGGATTGGGCGGCCTTACCATTTTAAAAGCCGTAAAAAAGCTAATGCCGAAAGAAAATATTATTTATTTTGGCGATACGGCTCATGTTCCTTACGGCTCCAAATCCAAAGAGACTGTTACGGAATATTCCCTAAATGTAGCCAAATTCTTGGAAAGTAAAAAAGTAAAACTGATTTTGGTCGCGTGCAATACCGCATCGGCGCTTGCCTTACCCACTTTAAAACGGCATATAAAAGTGCCCGTACTCGGGGTAATAACACCCGGCGCGGCCTGCGCCGTAAATACCACGAAGAATAAAAATATAGTTGTGCTGGCCACCGAGGCTACGGTAAAAAGCAAGGCTTATATCAAGAGTATAAAAAGGACGGACAAATCCATTTCCGTCACGCAATATGCCTGCCCGCTTTTCGTACCTATAATAGAGGAAGGCTTGGCTTTAAGCGATATTTCCCGCTTGGCCATAAAAAAATATCTTACTCCTCTTAAAGGCGGCAAAGCCGATACTGTAATTTTGGGCTGCACGCATTATCCGGTAATCAAAAACGAGATAGCGGAATTTCTAGGCAAGAAAATAATGCTTGTCGATTCCGCCGAAGAAATTGCAAAACGCGCCAAAGATTTGCTTGAAAGGAAACGTATTTTAAAAACTAAAGGCAAAGGCAAGACGCAGATATATGCAAGCGACCTGCCGGAAAGATTTTCCCGCTTGGCGCTTAATATAATCGGCGGCAAAAGGCTAAAAGTTAAAGAGAGCAGGTTTTTTATATGAAAATTTTTTCCGACGAAAGACTTATAAATCTGGGCATTATCAGCGGCACCGCCTCCAAAGACAGCGGCAGCGGCAGAGAAAAGCAAAACACCGATAAATTTTTCTCTTCCCTCAATATACCCGCAGATAAGATATTGGGGCTGAAACAAGTGCACGGCGATAAAATAATCCCCCTTTTAACAGAGCGGGATCTTTCCGCATACCGCGCGTCCGAAGTTCATGAGGCCGACGGCTGGCTCTTGGGTTTAAAAGGATTTGGCGTAATGATTTTAACTGCCGACTGCGTACCGCTGTATCTGTGGGATAAACAAGGCAAATTTATAAGTCTGTGCCATTGCGGCTGGCGCGGAGTAGCCGCGCAAATGCCCAAAAAAGCGGCAAAACTCATTAAAGACCAGGCCGGCCAAAACTGCGAGATTTGCGCTTATATCGGCCCCCACATAAACGCCTGTTGTTTTGAGGTTCAAGAGGATGTGGCGGGGCAGTTTGATCCTTCCTCCATAATTAAAAGGGACGGCAAACTGTTCGTGGATCTTACCGCCGATATAGTGCGCCAGCTTAAGGAATGCGGCGTAAAGATGGAAGATATAAAATCGCCCTGCTCCTGCGAATGCACCTGCTGCAACAAAGAAATATTTTTCTCCTATCGCAGGGACCACACTAAAGACGTGCTTATCTCCTTCGCTTACAAATTATAGGTAAATATGGCGCCGACAAAAGCCGAGCGGGATTACCTGTCCTTGGCGATAAGATGCTTTTGCTGGTGCATAATTTCAGTCTTTTTCACGGGGCAATCCCAAGCGGCGTTTTCAGGGCAGACGTCGCGATGCCTCTTGAAAAGGAAATTTATCGCAGGCATACACCAGCCCTTTTCTATGAAGAACGAGAACAAAGTAGCCAAAATAATGCTAAACAGTATCACCGAATAGATTGTATTTTGCAAGACCGCGCCGCCCGATACGCCGGACTTCATAATCAAAGCGGCTAAGACAGCCGTAACCAAACCTTTGGGAACCATTACGGAAGTTACCGCGCTGTCTATACGGCTGACGGATTTATCCAAAACATAATTGACGACGGGTATCCTCGCCATAAAAATGACAATCGTAAACAATAAGCCGCAAAGCATAGAGTACATGCTGGTAATCTGCATAGATATACCGATATATACGAAGAAAAAAGTCCTCAAAACAAACACCACCTCGCTAAAGAAGCTTTTTTCCACGTCATTAAAGGCCTTGCTTTTTACGTTTTTGGTAAAGCGTTCGATAAATTTAAAACCGTTAAGCTTCCGGATCGTCCTTATATTGCCGGCTACTATCCCAAAGATAAACGCCCCTATCGAGCCGTCAGAGCCCAAAGTCTCGCATACGGAATACACCACCAAAACGAATGCCAAAGTTAAGAAAATCCCGTTTTCCAACTTTCGCACTTTATTAAGTACGGTAGTCCAAAATATAGCCGCAGCACCGCCGACCGTACAGGAAACCATAAAGGTATATATTATTTTGGCTATAATGAGGCTTGGATCAAAAGACTGTATTTTGGCCATACTGAGCAAAGTCATTGTAACAACGATTGATATCACGCCGCCCATGGTCGATTCCGTAAGGAGCACGGTTTTAATATTGTTGGATATGTTAAGTTTTGATATCAGCGGTATTATTATGGCAAAGGAATTATCTGCCAAAATGGAACCAAGTATTATTGCGTAAGCCCAATGAAGGCCAAGTGCAATTTTTGCCAAAAGCGCAACAATACACATTATTATTACGAAGCTGATTACGGTAAGCCTTGAACTCTGCTCCCAGGTGCTTCTTATTTGGGAAATGCGCAAGCCAAGCCCGCTTTCAAATAAAATCACTATCAGCAATACTCGGCTGAAGACTTGGTCAACCATACCGAAATCGCTTGGCGATACAATTTTCAATATCGGCCCGATTATAATGCCCAAAATCAAAAGCGGCAACACCTCGGGCATACGCGTTTTGACAAACATGGCCGAAAATAAATGCGACAAAAAAATCAATATCGCCAGTGATATTATTACCCCTTCCATAGTTTATATGATAGAAATTTAAGGGCCTCAAGCGCAACAAAATAAAATCTTAAAGTAAAAACGATTGTATTTATCGTTATTTTTATTTAATATATCTTATATGACGAAACTGCTTATGGCCGTTCTTTTTGCGTTTATTCCGCTTTTCGGGTTTGCGGCTCAAGCCGCGCCGATAATAGTGGAAGGGCGTTATTCGGCCGGATTTAAGAATATAGAAGACGGCTCAAACATCAAAAAGGCCGCCGCTTTGGAAAACGCTTTAAACGAAATAGAACGCAAGCTTGAAACGGGCGACTATACCACCGTACTGAATGCCTGCCAAAGCCTGCTGGACAATAATTACGACGACCCCCGCATATATACTTTAATGGCACGCGCTTATGAAGAATCCAAGGATTTTGACAATGCCTATTATTTTGCCTCTCAAGCGATAGCCAAAAGCCCCTCAAACGTAGAGGCCTATACCACCCGCGCGCACAGCTACCTTGAACGTAAAGACATAATGCGCGCAACCGAAGATATAGACACCGCTTTAAAACTTAATCCTCGCTCCTCAAGGGCAAAAAGCGTACAGGATTTGATAAACGAGGCGCAAAAACCGGCCAAAAAGAAGCGGGCGTCCCTATCAGATTATCGTTTGCCGCCGTGGTTTTTTGTTTATTTCGTATGCGTAGTGCTGGTTATAGCTTTCTATGTGGTGCTTAGATACTATAATGTATTTGGCGGGCCGGTAGACGTTAAAGGCAGGAAACTTAAAGAAGTAAACATAAAAGAGCAATACCACTTTATAAGGCCGATAGGCGAAGGCGGTATGGGGAAAGTCTACGAAGCTTACGACAACGCCCTTAAGCGCAAGGTGGCGGTAAAACGCATTAAGCCGGAACTGTTAAGGAACGATTACGTGCGCGAGCAGTTTTTGTCCGAGGCGAGAATGGTCGCCATGTTGCACCACCCGTGTATAGTGGAAATTTATACCGTTATAGAAACGGTAAACAGCTTGTATTTGGTGTTTGAATACGTAGACGGACAGACCTTGGAAACCCGCCTTGACATAGACAGTTATATCGATTTTGACGAAGTCAAAAACATTTTTGAATCGGTATGCCAAGGCCTAAGCTACGCGCATTCGCAAAATATCGTACATTGCGATTTAAAACCCGGTAATATAATGATAGCCGACAGCGGCGTGGCAAAAGTAATGGATTTCGGCGTGGCGCAAAAGATTACCGATGACAATGAGGACAAATCCCACCCGGTGGCGGGTACCCCGGCGTATATGTCGCCAGAACAACAAAAAGGCATTACCTCCAAACAGTCCGATATATATTCCCTGGCCGTATGTCTTTATGAGGCTTTGGTGGGGCAGGTGCCGTGGAGCGTCAAAGGGTTCGACGTAACTACAAAGAAGATAGTGCCGCCTTCTCAAATAGCGCCTTATGTCCCCAAAGAAATAGACGAGCTTATAATCCGCTCCTTAAACGAGGACCCGTCAAAACGCATACAGACGGTGGAACAGTTCTGGAATATACTTAAAAACTCCCAAGCGGTGAACTCTTAGAGGAACTTTCTTATAACTTGTTCGGTTAAAGCGCGCAAAGCCTTCACGGTTTGCGCGTTTTTGTTTGTCGACAACCAGCGTTCGCCGAAAAGCAAATCGCTTATAACAAATACCGCCGAAGCCTTAAGGCCGCGCGCTTTGGCAAAGGCAAACAAAGCCGAGGCTTCCATATCTACCGTAAGGCACCCTTTTTTATCATAATGCCGTACGGCCGAAAGCGTTTCCCTAAAAAGAGCGTCCGTAGTCCAAGTATCGCCTTCGGCCTTAACGGGTAAATCGCAAAGCGCGGGCATTTTGTCAGCCGGGATATATTCGCCGTCAAAATAATGCCGAGCGGTACCCTCGTCACAAAAAGCGCCACGGCACAGAACTCGGTCGCCAAAGGTCAAATTTTCATTCAAGGCGCCGGCGCTGCCTAGCAAAATAAAATTCTCGGCCCCCAAAGCGGCGGCCATTTCCGCCAAAACAACGCACAAGGGCGCGCCTAAAGAAAAATTGTGCATAAGCGCCAAATCGTCGTTGATGATCTCGATATCGGACATAAGTTTATAGGTTTTCCTGCTCAAAGCGGAAAATGCGCCGCCCCAATTTACGCAAGGCGCCATAATAAGGGTTTTAGGCAAAGGGAAATTGATGTTTTTGGCAGCCAAAAAATCCGCGGCGGAAAAAAGGGGCGCATCTTTTTTGTCTTCTTTATCGCATATCGGCACTGTAAACCTTCCAATAATGATAAAATATAAAGATACAAAAATTATATAAAAATAAAGGGAACGGAGTCGGCCTATGCAGGAACTGGAAAAAGCAATAAATTATTTCAACGAGCTTATTTGGACTTATCCGATGATATTGTTGCTCGTTGCTACGCACTTATATCTAACTTTTAAGCTCAAATTTATACAGAAGTATATATTTAAAGCGATGAAATTGTCGGTAAAAAAAGACAATTCCGCGGGTATGGTAAGCAATTTCGGGGCTTTGGCGGTTTCCTTGGCGGCCACGATAGGAACGGGCAGTATTCTCGGGATGACCACGGCCGTAGCGATAGGAGGGCCTGGCGCGGTGTTCTGGATGATCCTTATAGGGATATTCGGCATAGCTACAAAATATTCCGAATGTCTTTTGGCGGTAAAATACAGAGTGCGCCTTAAAGAGACCAAAGAATACGTAGGCGGGCCGATGTATATAATGAAAAATGCCCTTAAAATGAAATGGATGGGAGTAATCTTCGCGATATGCGGCCTTTTAATGGCGATAAGCGGCGGCGGATTTCTGCAGGTAAACGCGATTGTCGACGTGCTTGGTGACGCTTACAGCATAAACGGGTTGCTTATCGGCGTGATAGTTTCGCTCTTGGTAGCGATAGTTATTATAGGCGGAGTAAAAAGCATAGCCGCGGTCTGCGAATGGCTGGTGCCGATAATGGGCGGTTTATATTTGATTGCCGCTTTGTATATATTCATAGTGAACATACAGGAAATGCCGGCAACAATAGCTTTGATAATAAAGAGCGCGTTCGGTTTTAAAGCCGTAGGCGGCGGATTTTCGGGCGCGGCTTTGCTTACGGCTTTGCATGTAGGAACTAGCAGGAGCGTACTTTCGACCGAAGCCGGCATGGGCAGTGCGTCCGTAGTGGCGGCGGCGGCGAAAACAAAGAACCCCGTAAGGCAGGGCTTGGTAGCCAGCACCTCCGTATTTTGGACATTCTTCATCTGCACTTTGACGGGCCTTGTAATAATAGTGGCGGGCGATTGGCAAAGCGGAGAGAAATTCGCCGGCGATTTGTGCAACAGCGCATTCCAAACCATTCCTTACGTGGGGATACCGCTTTTGGTGTTTTCTTTGACGATATTCTCTCTTACCACGATAATCGGCTGGGCCTACTACGGCGAAAAATTTATGGAGTTTCTGGGCGGCAGCAAAATAGTAAAACCCTTCCGCATATTCTGGATAATATCTATGCTTTCGGGAGTATTCATATCGCCGTCTTTGGCCTGGGCGCTGGTGGTGACGATAACCGCCATGATGTCCATACCCAACCTTATTATGATTTTTATGCTTAGAAAGAGAGTGGTGAAAGAAACAAATCTCTATCTTAAATCGGAAATAGATAATATATAATTAGAACAGGAGGCGAAAATGCAGAGAACTTATCTTATCAAGAACGGCAAAATTACTGAAGACGAATCGGCGTCCGCCTCCAGTTGCGATATACTCCTGTTCGTGGACCCTACGTCAAGCGAACAGCGTTATCTTATAGATCATCTTAGAATAGACGAGCATACTTTAGCCTCTTCCATGGACCCGGAAGAACTGCCCCGTCTTGAAACGGAACCAGATCATACCGCCTTGATTTTAAACCGCCCGCGCAATTATTCGGGCAAAGAGCAGCTGGTGTTTAAGGTAGCCTCTATGGGAATGTTCCTGTTCAAAGACAAGTTGGTAATAGTAATGACGGAAGACATTCCGCTGTTCATAGGCAAGAGGTTCAATCAGGTGCTTTCTCTGCACGACGCTTTCCTAAAAATAATCTATAACGCCATAGCGCACTATTTGGAACATTTGCGCGTCATCAATATGATAACGGAAGAAATAGAGGACAAGATGACGGGCTCGGTAGACAATAAATATCTGATAAACCTTTTCAGTCTGGAAAAGAGCTTGGTGTATTATCTTAGCGCGATAACATCAAACGGTTTTGTATTTGAAAAGTTGAGAAACTTTTCCGGGCGTATCGGCTTTGACGAACGCTGCCGCGAAATGCTTGACGACATCATCATTGAAAACACTCAATCCCAAAAGCAGGCGGAAATTTATTCCAGCATTTTAGCAGGCCTTATGGACGCCAGAGCCTCAATCGTAAACAATAATTTAAACCTGCTGATGAAACGCCTAAATGTTATCACCATTTGGATTATGGTGCCGACTTTCGTGGTGAGTGCTTTCTCGATGAACGTGGTAATACCTCTACAAGATCACCCGCAGGCTTTCTGGATGGTAATGGGGTTGGCGATGATGTCGGTCTGGCTGACGGCGATATACTGGAAACACAGAAACTGGTAAAACCGAATCCATCCGCGCGCAACACTCCAAGCAAAATAAATTCGGCATTAAATTACGCAAACAAACCCCCGCTTGATGACGGGGGTTTTGTTTTTAAAAAAATATTAAAAAATTTTTAAACGCTCAAAATGCCGTCTTTCTTATTTTATGAAATAAAGGGCTATTATCACTATACCCAAAATACACCTGTAATAAACAAAAACGTCAAAACTGTGGCTTTGGATATATTTCATCAAGAATTTTATTACCAGCCAGCCACAAATCATCGCCGCGAAGAATCCCGCCATAAACGGGGCGTCTATTTCCGAAAGGGAAATATCCTTCAATTTAAGTACGGCCGCGCCCGCTATTATGGGTATGGACAACAAAAAGGAAATTCTGGCCCCCGCGGCGCGGCTGAAGCCGAGCAGCAAAGCGGCGGTAATAGTTGCGCCGGAGCGCGATACGCCGGGCATTATCGCCAAAGCCTGTGCGCAGCCTATCAGCATCATCGCCGCCAGCGGGAAAACGGTCTTATAACTTTTAAGTTTGGCATTGTATCTATCGGCCAAGAACAGAAACAGCGCAAAAAGCATAAGCATAACGGCTATCATCATAGGCGAGCGGAAAACATTTTCCGCCGCGTCCTGCAAAAAATAGCCCGCCAAAGCCGCAGGTACAGTAGCCAGACCGATATACCAAAATTGGCGGCCTTCCTCGCTTTTTGGCCTGCTCAACCCGTTAATGGTAAGTTTAAGCAAATCCTTCCAAAAGTAGGCACATACGGCTATCAAAGTAGCCAAATGCAGGGCGACGTCATAAGTCAAACCTTGATAAACCCCGCCCGAAAAAAATGGAAAAAGCGCCAAATGCGCCGAACTTGAAATCGGCAGGAACTCTCCCAGAGCCTGCAATATACCCAAAAAAACCGCTTCGCCGAGCGTCATAAAAGTAACCGCCTTTATCCAAAATATCAAAACATTACATAAATTATATATTATTTATATATGCGTCTGTTTACGGGAAGTTTCCGCGCTCTTGAGGAGCATTTTATAAACTTTATCTCAAAGGAAAAGCAAAATCCTTTGGATAGAGCGCTCGTCGTTTTGCCTTCCGTAAGGCTGCAAAATTCGCTTTCCAAGGCATTGGCGCGCAAAAGCGGTTTTATCAGCGCAGTGGATTTCGTCGATTTTGAGAATTTGGCCGCCTCGCTTAATGCATATTCAACAGATAAAGCCAATGCGCTGCTGCCAGCAAACGCTTTGCAAGATTTTATAATTAAAGACATACTTAACAAATACAGTTCCCTGCCCGTTTCCCGCGGATACAGAACTCTGTTTAAATCCGCATTTAGGGACCTTATCGCCGCAGAAATAACCGTCAAAGACCTGCTGCTTTTAATGGAGTCGGACGAAATTCCCTCACAGGAACAAAAAAAACAACTTTCCGAATTTATAGTCTGCTACGATCAATATCTCCGCCAAATACGAAAAGACGGCTTTGATTCTTACGGAGACTTTTTCAAAAAAGCGGCGGGCACGGTAAAAAACAATGCCTATTTAAAAAAATTCAAATATATAATCTTTTACGGCTTTTACGATTTGACCGCCCTGCAATACAATGTATTTAAAGAGATAGCGGCCGATTTTGAGGTATCGGTATATTTCCCATATTTAGATACGCCCGCTTATTCATTCGTCAAGAATTTTTACGAAGGCTCTATCCTTCCTTTGGCGCAATATAAGGAGGCTCTGCCCCCGGACAATTCCCCCTTCCGTCAAGCGGCTTGCGATATCTTCCTTCCCTCCGATAACGAAGCGCAAAATCCGGATATAAGGATTATAGGCGTTTCGGGCGTACGCGACGAGGTAAACGCCGCGGCCAAAGAAATTCTGACGCTAAAGGAAAAGCACCACATCGCCTTTGGCGAGATTGCCCTTTTCGCCAGAACAATGGACCCATACAAATACGATATCCCGGCCATATTCGCACGCAACAAGATACCGGTAAACTACTCTTTTGAATTTCCGCTTTTAAGCCACCCTTTCGCGGCCTATATATACAATCTTCTTAATCTCGGCAGAAACGATTTTTACAGCGCGGACGCAGCCGCGGTGGTGGCTTCGCCGTATTTCAAAGAGGGCAGGCGCGAGTGGCGAGACATAATAAGAAACAGCGGCATAACGGGCGGACTATCCCAATGGTCGGGCCTGGCGAATCTCTACATCAACAGCAAAAACGAAGAAGAAAAACGCCTTTATAGGGCAAATGCCGCGCAAATAACCCAAACGATACAAGCTTTGGCCGACTTCTATCCCGCCTTGGAAGAAGCGGGCGATTTTGAGTTCTTGGCGGAAAAGGCAAACTCTTTTATAGAAGCCTTCACACGTGAAGATATTGAGGACTACGAGCGGAATATCCTTGAAAAAATAAGGAAAATTATTCGCCAAACGGCATCTTTCTCGCAAGTGCGGCGCCGCGCGCAAAAGGGCGAATTTCTGGACGAATTGCTTTGGGCGATGAAGGAAGAAACCTTCGCCAAAACCTCCGAATACTCCGACGGCGTACAAGCCGCCGACATAATGGCCTTAAGAGGCCAACACTTTAAAGCGGCGGTATTTCTTGGCATGAACGAGGGCCTCTTGCCCGCCACACCAGCGCCCGACCCGATATTAAAAGAGGAATACCGTACCTTACTCCAAAAGGTTGGTTTTTTGATACATAATCAAAACGAAAGATATTTTGAGGAAAAGCTGCTGTTCTCTCTGGCTCTTTCAAGCGTGGCAGAAAAATGCTCTTTTATCTTTGAGAGGAGCGGCGACGACGGAAAGACAAAAATACCATCTCTCTATCTAAGCCGCTTGGCGCAAAGCGCGGGCAAAAACCTAAGGCGGCCGGACCTTTCTTTAAGCCGCAGGGAAAGCGAGAAGCTGGCCCAATGGCCCTTTGAGCTTTTAAATCAGGAGGAGGCGGCCTCTCTCGCGGCTTTAAAATTCCCCGCCGCCAAACAAGCGCTTTATACGGCCTTTAACCCGGAAGAACTGCCCGATACTCTGTTGGAAAACCAACTTGAAAAGGCACCCTTTTTAGCTTTTAAATCGCCCGGCCTAAACGCCTATGACGGCGTTATAGGGCACTCCAACGCCTTGGCGGAAAAAATAAATATCAAAGGGCTTTCGCCCAGCAATCTGCGCGCTTTATGGCTATGCCCTGCGAGTTATATGTTCAAAAACATTATCCGCTCAAACGAGCCGCCGGAATACGACCGCGCCAAAATACCCGCAAACGCGAAAGGAACCCTGCACCACGAGATTTTGCAAAAGTTCTACATTTACGTAACAAAGAACAAACTGCTGGATAAGTTGTTTACGGGCGCGGCGGGTGATATTTTTGAAGAGTTTTCAAACTCCAGCCTCACTGCCGAACGTTATAAGGAATACGGCCTTTATCCGCTTGTATGGAAAGACCTTTGCAAAGACATCAAAAAGAATTTAAGGCACTTGATAGAGGCCGATTTGCCCGTCCTCCAGGAAAATAATTTAACGCCATCTTTTTTTGAATACCACTTGGAGGCCGAAGCCGATTTTGACGGCGTCAAACTTAAACTGCACGGCGAAACCGACCGCATAGACATCAACAAAGAAACCCTTTTCTGCCGCGTGGTGGACTATAAGAGCGGCAAGGAAGATTCATCCATGCTCAAAGCCATTTTTGAAAAGGGCATTTTGCAGCCGCCGCTTTATATGCTTATGATAAACGAAAGCAAAGATAAAAATCTGCAAGGCTGCAAAGCCCAATCGGCATCGCTTTTGGCGGTTGAGGAAGAGGGCAACCCGGAAAAGAGCTTTTCCCTTTCCGAATACGAAGCCGTAAGAGAACCTTTTGAACGGGCTGTAAAATACCGTCTGGATTTGGCGCGAGAGGGTGTTTTCCTAATAACACCCTGCGAAGATACCTGCAAATATTGCGCCTTTGCCGATATTTGCCGCAAAGACCACGTCCCCAGTTTAAGGCGCGCGGCGCTTTCGGCGCAAGCGGTTAAACTAAGGAGTTTCAATGCCCCAAAATAACGATTTTTTTATCGCGCCGGACCAAAAAGCGCGCGACGCCGCCGTAACGGAAACGTCCAACAACGTAATAGTGGAGGCGGGGGCCGGCACGGGTAAAACCACGCTTTTGACAGACAGGCTCTGCTACCTTATTTTGAATAAGGGCATAGCCATAGACAAAATAATCGCGCTCACTTTTACCGAAAAGGCCGCCGCGGAAATCAAAGCGCGCCTGCTCGATAAAATGAACGATATGCTCCTGCTGATAAAAGGCGAGCCCCCCAAACAGGGCGAAGAGGAAAAACGCAAGGAAACTTTAAAACTTAGAAATAAAATCGCACGCGACGACAAAAGCCTCAAAGAACATATAGAAAAGAATTTGGAATTGGCCGAGCGCGCAATAATAAGCACCATACACGGCTTCTGCTTTAAGATTTTAAAGAGATTCCCCGCCGAAGCCGGGACCGCGCCCGATCTTACGGCGGACGCGCAAAACTCGTCGGAGGCGATACTAGATAAAGTATGGACGGCATTTTTGGACCAACAGCTTAATTACGATTCCCCGCGCGCAGATTTATGGGAAAACATACTCTCCGCCTGTACTTTGCAGGAGATAAAGAGTTTCGCCTTTACTCTTTTAAAACAACCCCTGAACAATTATCACCCCGATTTGAAAAGCAGGGAAAAGGCCAAAATCCTGCGCGAAAAAGCCCAACGCGCCGAAAATTTTTTAAAAGAATATAAAAACACCAGTAAAAAAGGAAACGCCTTCGACCGAATTTTGGAGCAGGCGATTGCCGTCTTAAACAATACCGTGGCATACCACGAAGGCGGAGAATACGGCGACGTCAATATGGATCAAACCAAGAAAGTTTCCCGCCGGCCCAGTGGCTGGACCTCGGAGGAAGACTTCCTGGAAGCGGGCGAAATAATAGCTTTGGCCAATAATGCATCGGTAAAGAACATTGAGATTCTTAAAAAGGCGCACCTTGTTTTAAGCGAATTTCTGCCTTTGGCGCGCGAAGCGCTAAAAAAATCCAACCTTATAGATTTTGACGACATGATACTCAAAACAAGGGATTTGGTAAAAACACACCTTCACGTAAGGCAGATTTTAAAAGAAGAATATCAGAGTATTCTGCTTGACGAATTCCAAGACACGGATCCAGAACAGGGCGAAATATTCCTATACCTCAGCGAAACGCAAGACAGCCAAGCCAAAGACTGGCGCGACGTCCTTTTGGAGAGAGGAAAACTCTTTATAGTAGGCGATCCCAAACAGTCCATTTACCGCTTCCGCGGCGCGGATATATCGGCCTATGACGTCTTTATAGACACCCTGTTAAAACAAGGCGCGGCGAAATATTTCCTGCAAAGCAATTTCAGAAGCTCGCGCGAAATAGTCGCCTACGCCAATAAATTCGGCCAAAAAGCGATAAAGGAAGAACACGGCATACAGCCCAAGTATGTCCCCATAGAACATACTAAAAATTACAAAGCCGAACCGGTGCGCATTTTGGCAATTACCGACAACGGACAAAAAATCCATTCCGAACGGCAGCGCCGATTTCAGGCTGATCTCATCGTCAAATGGATAAACGAAAACGCCTTCAAAACGGAACTTTCCGAAGGCCGCGCTATGACTTATAAAGACATCGCCGTACTCTACCGCAGCGCGGCCGGGCTTTCGCTTCTGATAGATGCCCTAAAGCAGGCCGCCATTCCTTACAGCGTGGAGGAAAACAAAAATTTCTATCAGACCCAGGAAATAAAGGATATTTTAAACCTGTTAAAACTGGCACAAAACCCGATGGACAAAACGGCGCTTATCGGCGTGCTCAGAAGCCCCTTGTGCCTTATCGGCGACGACGAAATCCTGGCTTTGGCCGAAAGCGGCTCCTTAAACATATATGCCGAAGTTTCCTCCCCCCACATAAAAGCCTGCTTTGATATGCTGAAAGAAATTTGCCGACGCGCGCAAACTTCGCCGCTGGAAGATTTTATAAACTATATTCTCTACCAAACGCGCTTTAAGCAAATGCAGCTTTTATGCGGCGCGGGCGAACAGACAAGCGCGAACATATCAAAATTTATGGATATAGCCAGGGGTTTCGCCTCAAACGGAATGCTGGCCTTGCCCCAGCTTATACGCCATATCGAAGTATATTTCAAGAAAAAGGAGAAGGAAGGGGAGTCGCCTTTGGCGGAAGACTCTTTGGACAGCGTCAAACTGATGAGCATACACAAATCCAAAGGGCTACAGTTCCCCGTGGTCCTAATTTACGACATAGCCAAAGAGGACAAAAAAGGCAATAAGGAAGAACGCTCTTATCTAAGCGATTGGCTCTCGGGCGCAGGTGCGCCGCGCTTGGGCAAAATAAAGGATTTGACCTATTCCCTCCTGGAACAGACCAACAAGAAACACGCAAAAGCGGAAGAGCGGCGCATTTTATACGTCGCGCTTACCAGGGCTAAAGAAAGGCTTATAATTTTAGGCTCGGCAAAAGCGGCAAAAACCTTGGCCGAACCGCTTTTGGAGGCGGGCTGTTACCCGGGCGAAGATATGCCGCCGCTACTGCAAGAAGGCGTTTGCGAAGTTTCCTATATCCCCTATGGCGAAGGCGGCGCGGGCGCGCCGGGCTTCGGCGTACACCCCGGGGAAGGCGATCCGGCTTTCCTTACGGAATGGAAAGAAATCTGGCTTAAAAGAAGTGAAGAATACAAAAAAGCCGCCCTCCGTACGCCGCGCCCCAGCGCCGCCGCACAAAGCGGATATGAGAGCGAAGAAAGAACTAAAGCCATGCTCATCGGCCGAATATGCCACAGATTGCTTTGCCAAATTTTGCTGGGGCGGGAAATCTCCTTAAACAATGCCGCAGTAATAGAAGGCGCGGACCCTAAAGCCGACGCCGAAGCGATTAAAGAGGCGCAAGATATTATAGAAGATTTTAAACAAAGCGAGGCTTTTAAAAAATTAACCTCTATGAAAACGCTCGCCTGCGAATTGCCCTTTTCGCTGAAAGAGGGCTCGGCGGAAGTTTACGGCAGCGGAATAATAGACGCCATTTTTGAAGACAAGTTCGGCGGCATATTTATAGCGGAGTTTAAATCTGATAAGATAAATAAAGAGCGGCAGAAAGAAACCGCGGGAAAATACATGCCCCAGCTTGAGGCCTATCTAAACGCCGCACGCGTTATATTTAAAGGCAGGAAAGTAAACGGCGCATTGATATTTTTGCGGAGTAAACAAATTTGCCCTTTAGGAGAAGATTAAATGTTTGACAACTTAAAGAAACTTATGGAACTTAAAAAAACAATGACCGAGGTAAAAAAACGCTTGGACGAAATGGTAATCAAGGTTGAAAGCCCGGCCAAAAATTTTGAGATGACGATATCGGGCTCCCAGCAGGTGCGGGAACTTAAAGTCCTTAAGGATTTAAAGGAAGTTTCAAAAGAAGATATAGAAAAGGATTTGACCGAGCTTTTTAACAAAGCGGTAAAAGATTCACAGGCTATGGCCGCGCAGGCCATGGGCGGATTGGCAAACTTGGGGCTGTAAAAATTATGCGGGAAGGGATAATAGCGGTTGTGGGGGCGTCCTCGGACAAAAGCAAATATTGGCATAAAATCTTCGCGGATTTAAAGGCCGCCGGCTTTGACGTCTGCTGCGTCAACCCGAAAACCGAAGCTGACTCGCAAAATAATATATATAAAGACTGGGCGAGCCTGCCGCTCAAGCCTCAAACCATAATAATAGTGGTCCGCCCCGAACTCACCGCCGAGATAGCAGCTTACGCCGCAGAAAACGGCGTCAAGGAATTATGGTTCCAGCCCGGAACTTATGACGAAACTTCCGCAAAAACCGCAAAAGAGGCCGGCATAAGCGTACATAATGCCTGCTTTATGCTCCAGAAAGGGATTTGGTAGATGTTATACACCCAAAAATCAGGCCTGAAAATATCAAGGCTGGGGCTTGGAACGTGGGCGATGGGCGCGGGGAAAGACTGGGGCCCAGCCGATAAAAATGATTGTATCGGCGCGATACATGCCGCCCTCGACGCGGGAGTAAACTTGATAGATACCGCGCCGATATACGGCAATTTCCGCTCGGAACTTATAGTAGGCGAAGCTATTAAAGGCAAAAGAGATAGAGTTGTTTTGGCGACGAAATGCGGCCTTCAGCCAGGACAAAGGGCGGTGCGTTTTGACCTTTCCCCAAAAGCCGTACGTGCGGAAATAGAAGCCTCCCTAAAAAGACTTGATACCGATTACATAGATATTTACTTTATCCACTGGCCCGATAGAAACACGCCCCTTGCCGATACCTTGTCCGAATTTGAAAAAATCAAGCGGGAAGGGAAAATCCGCCTTTGCGGAGTTTGCAACTTTTCCCTCTCTCAACTCAAAGAGGCTTGCGAAATAACCGACATAAGTTTTGTTCAAAACGAATTTTCGCTCTTGAAAAACGAACAGTCCAAAGAGATAATCGCCTTCTGCGGGCAAAACGACAAAACCTTTATGGCATACGGTGTACTGGGCGGCGGAATATTAAGCGGGAAATACAAAAAGGAACCCTGTCTGCCAAAGTACAGCGTCAAATCGTTTTTCTACAAATTTTACAAAGGCGCGGCTTTCGAAAAAGCGCGGCAAGCCGCCGAACTTTTATCGCAAGCGGCACAAAAATACAACGGAGATCCCGCACAAGCGGCGCTGAATTACGCTTTGGCGCAAAAGGGCGTAGACATCGCCCTGTTCGGCGCGAGAAATCCGCGCCAAGCCCTGCAAAACGCCCGCGCCGCAGATTGGAGTTTTAACCCTAAAGAACTGGAGTTTTTGAATGAAAGATATGCTTAACCTGCAAGAAGCCGCCCGCGCCGCCGCGCAAGCGCTTCTGCCCAAAGCCGGCCTTAACAAACAGCGCGAAATATCGCGCCTGATTTTTGAAATTTGCAAACGCGACGATACCGCCCCCGCCGATATTTCCGCAAGGATAAACGCCAAAAATTTTGAGCAGGCAAAAAAAGAGCTGCTGGCCCTAAGATATCCTATTTCCTTTAAAACGGCGAAACGGGAAAATTTCTATCTTCCGAAACTGGACCTGCAAGCCCTGCCCGACGCCGAAATCAAAAGAGAAGAATTTTACCCCAAAAATATATTTATAGAGAAGGAAGTCCTCAATTCTCCCTTGGCGCAAAGAGCTTTAAAACTTTTCCCAAAAGCTAAAACCGAAATATTGGAAAAGAAAACTTTCTGCGGAAGCGAAAACTATTCCAAACGCAAAGAGAACTTGGTAATAATAAAGGAAAATTTTGATTTCGTCAAACCCTGCCCCTGCACCAAAAACTGCTTTTGCTGCGGATACAATTTGGTTAATTTAGGTTTCGGCTGCGCCTACGAGTGCAGTTATTGCTTTCTTCAGCAATACCAAAACCTGCACGCCATAGTACTGCCGGCGAATATCAAAGATTTTTTGGATAAAATAGAAAAGACCCCTTTAAGAAAAGGCCCTTTCCCCCATATCCGCATAGGCAGCGGGGAATTTACCGATTCTCTGCTGTTTGACCACATAACAAACTATTCTTTTGACATAGTTGATTTTTTCAGAGGGCGGGAAGAATATTTTGAGTTTAAAACAAAAAGCACAAATATCGATAATCTTCTCAAAATACCCGCCGCCAAAAATATCGTGGTGGGCTGGAGCGTCAATCCTCAAAACGTAATAGACGACGCCGAAGCGCTGACAACCCCTCTGCACGCACGCCTGGCCGCCGCCGCAAAAATAGCCGCGCACGGCTATAAGACTGCCTTTCACTTCGATCCCGTAATTATCCACGAAGGCTGGCGGGCGAATTATCTTTCGGTAATAGAGAAGATAAAAAACACCGTACCCGCAGAAAGCATAGCCTGGATAAGCATCGGCACCCTGCGCTTTAGCAGGGAACTTAAAAAATGCATAGAAAGCAGATTTAAAAGCAATACCATACTGGACGGTGAATTCCTGTTGGATTTCGACGGGAAAATGCGCTACCCCAAAGTCCTTCGTAAACAGGTTTACGAAACTTTGGCACCGGCATTAAAAAAAGCCTTTCCCGGAACTTATGTCTATCTCTGTATGGAAGAGCCCGATTTGCAAATATAAATTCCCCGCGGAACTTGCGACCAGATTTGAAAACTCCCCCCCGCCCGGCCGGGATTTTCTGAAAATAAAAAAGCCCCCGCTTTTGCGGAGGCTTTTTGTTAAGCTCAATTCCTTATTTTAAAGATTCGTCTATGGTCGCCGACATTAACTCTATATAGGCCGGATCGGCGCCGATCCATTTCTTGGTTTCGCCGTTTGTACCGATAAAGAACATCGTCGGGAAACCGGTTACGCCCATATCCTGCCCGAAATGCGCGGCATTATAGTGGATTTTCGCGTTCTTGGCATTTTTTACCACGTCTATTTCTTTAAGTTTGTCATTGGCGGGATCCACGAAAGCTATAACGATATCGACGTTTTTGTCTTTATATTTGCCGGCCATTTCGTCAATCAAAGGCAGCATTTTTTTGCAATAGCCGCAAAAACCCGCCATCGAAGCGACCAATATCGGTTTGGAAGGATTCTCTTTTTCCAAGACGAAATCCTCTCCGCCTAAAACGGCGGGCAAAGTATAGGCAGCCGGAGCTTGCGCGACCGTATTATCGGTCTGGACCGGCTGCTGTTGGGAACTTTCTTTGGCGCAAGCCGCGAAAGCTAATACAGCAAAGGTCAATATTAACAGTTTTTTCATAACTCTATTATAGTTTTTATTTAATTCCTTTGCACTATGTTTATTATTTAAGTTATAAAACGGGCCAAAAATGATAGAATTAAAATTGTGAGAAAAAGTCAATCTTCAATCTCAAGGCTGTTGTTTGAGCGTATGGAAATAGTCCTTATGCCGCGTTTCGGCTCGGGAATAAAATTTTCCGTATATCCGCTTTTGCTGATTTTAATACTGTTGGCTTGGCTGGCCGTAACGGTATATGCCGTATTTATAGCTTCTAAAAATATAGATTACGAAATCGTAAAAGCCGACAACAAGGTAATGAAGACAAAATTCGCTATGATAGCCGAAGAACTTTCAAGAAACAGAAAGTATATCGAAATGTCCCAAAAAACGGATGAACAGATGCGCCAAATGCTCGGAATGAAAGGCGGCAAACACGTAAACAGACCGTTTGAAGGAAGCGAAGAAATCAATTTTAAGGAAATGCTCGCCAAAGAAGCCAAAGATATTGACGAAGAACAAATAAACCAATATCTTAAAGACACCACCGAGCTGGCGCAGGCGCGTTTGGCAAGCTTCCAGGAGATAGCCTGGTTCTACGCCAACCAAAAGAATATAAGCGACTCCACGCCGTCAATCAAACCGGCGACGGACGCGGTTATAACTTCAGGCTTCGGATACAGGCTTTCGCCGTTCGGCTCTTTTATAGCGTCATTCCACAAGGGGCTGGACTTCGCGGGCAAGCCGAACTCTAGAATCAGAGTGACTGCCGACGGAGTGGTAAGACACGCGGGCTGGGCGCAGGGCTACGGCCAGGCGGTACTTGTAGACCACGGATTCGGCTATTCAACGCTTTACGGCCACTTGGCAGATATTAAAGTAAAAGCCGGCGATGTGGTAAAAAGAGGGCAGTTCATAGCCAATATGGGTACGACCGGCCGCTCTACTGGCGTGCATTTGCATTATGAAGTTTGGAAAGACGGTACTCCCGTCAATCCCAGATCATATTTTTAATTTATTTCGGAGGAGTTATGGGTTTTTTAAGCAAAGACGATAAAACGGGAGAATATGTTTCCGTAATAAGCGAACAATGCCAATTCCAGGGGACATTGGATTTACAGGGATCTTTAAGAATAGACGGCGCTTTGGAAGGCAATGTAGATAACGCCAAATACGTTACGATAAGCAAAAGCGGAACGGTAAAAGGCGACATTACCGCACAGGGCGTAGTGATAATAGGGAAAATGACGGGCGACATCGTGGCCGACAGCGTGGAAATTTTAGCCGACGCCAAAATTACCGGTAACATACGATCAAAGAGCATTTTGATAGAAGGCGGGGCAAAAGTCAGTGCGACTATACAAGTAGTAGGAGAGGAAGAGACTTCTCTTGACGAGGAGGAAATAGCCGCCGACGAACCGCAAAATAAACCCGCTAAAACGGAAAAGATTGAAAAGCAGGAAAAACACGAAAAGAAAGACAATAAAAAAGGAGATAAATAAATGATTTCCATTCTCAACAAGTACAAAAACCCCATATTGATCATAACCATTTTATTTTTTGTCGGCAGCTTGGGATTTGTCGGCGCGGGCGTGTTTATGGAAGAATACGGCCCCAACGCGGCGGTAGCCAAAGTCGACGGAGAACCGATAAAATATAAAGACTTTTTGAGAAATGTCGAGTTGGTATCGCAGAAAGCCAGAAACCAAGAAGATTATACCGAAGACACCGAAAAGGCCATTAGACAGCAGGTCCTGCAAGCTATGATAACCCAGGAGACCATGGCGCAGGCGGCCGAAAAGTTCGGCATTGGCGTATCGGATTTGGAAATAGGCTACGAAATAAAAAACTCCCCCGCGTTCAACGACGGCAACGGCTTCAATAAAAACGCTTATATTTGGGTGGTAAGGAACCAATTCCATTTAAACCCCGCCGAATATGAAGCGCAGCTTAAAAAAGAGAAGTTAGCCTCCAAATTCCAAAATACTTTAATCCTCGCGGCGAAGGTAACCCCGCAGGAAGAAAAACTGTTGAAAGAAGAAACTGACAAGGTCTTTGCTTCGGATAAAGAGGCCGCTAAAAAATTAAGCTCCGACGCCGATACCGCGCAAGCTGCTCTGCAATTGGCCGCGATCCAGGTAAAAGCGCAGGATCTGCTTAAATCTTATTCAGATAAAATCAACGGCGAGAACAAAATAAAGTTGTTCTATAAGGACTAAAATGGAAAAGAACAAAAGTAAGGTAATAATAGTCGGCTCGATGGCTTTCGACAATATAAAAACGCACAAATCGTCGGTTAAGAACGTTTTGGGCGGATCGGCCAGTTATTCGTCGATAGCGGCAAGTTTCTTTGCCAAACCCAAAGTAATAGCGGTGGTCGGAAGCGACTTCACGAAAAAGCACATCAAACCCTTCCACGACCGCGGGGTAGACACCTCCGGCATAGAGGTTAGAGACGGCAAAACCTTTACTTGGGCCGCCGAATACGACAAGGATTTCAAAAACGCGACTACTATCTCCACAGATTTAAATGTCTTTGCCGATTTCGCCCCGGCTTTAAAACCCGCCGATACACAACCCGAAGCTTTGTTCCTTGCAAATATCTCGCCCAAGCTGCAGCTTGACGTATTAAAACAAGTCAAGAAGCCGCGCCTTATCGCCTGCGACACCATGAATTTGTGGATAAAAAACAATAAAGCGCAGCTGCTTAAACTGTTAAAGTCGATAGACATCGTTTTCGTAAACGAGGCCGAATCGCGCCAGCTTACCGGCATATACAATCTTATAAAGGCGGGCAAAGCGATACTTAAAATGGGGCCGAAGGTAGTTGTTATAAAACTCGGGCCCAACGGCGCTTTGCTGCTGACCAAAGACGCTATGTTCCAGGTTCCGCCGTTCCTTATCGAAGAACCGGTTGACACCACCGGCGCGGGCGATAGCTTTGGCGGGGGATTCGTGGGATATTTGGCTTCGGTAAAAAATTGGAATAATATAAAGCATATAAAGAAAGCCTTAGCCTACGGAACGGTTTTGGCTTCTTTCGCGATAGAAAGCTTCAGCATAAAGAAACTGGCTCAGGTAAAACCGCAGGACATAAAGAAACGGTTTGAAATTTACAGCAAATCCTGCCGTTTTTAAAACTGCTTTGAGTAAAAGAGTTTTCTTTTGCCAAGTAAAAAAGTCCGGGAAGAAGGACGGCCTTTCCTTGGCATAGAAAGTAAAAATTGTTATAATTTTAACTAGTCAGTTAACGCCGAGGTAGCTCAATGGTTGAGCAACGGTTTTGTAAACCGTAGGTTGTGGGTTCGAGTCCCATCCTCGGCTTTCTTTGCACAAACGCAGTTTGCGTGCGGTACTTTTATGAGGAAATACATCGTCTTATTATTCTTATTGTCGGCCGCCGTCACAAACGCACAAAAAACACCCGCCGAAATAGCGGAAATGTACGGCAATGCCATAGTATCGGTAAACGTACTTAAGGAAGACGGCTCGACATACAGCGGAACGGGCTTTATCGCCAATTCCGACGGACTTATAGCCACGGCCGGGCATGTCGTTGAAAATGCCGCCTTTATAAATCTTACCTTTAAGAACGGTGTAGTTTCCGAAGAGGCCATCGTAATAGACAAAAGCCCTAACAAAGAAATAGATTTAGCCCTGCTTAAAATAAACAACCGCAATCTGCCATATGTACAGTTCAAAAATGCCGACTATGTAAAAGCGGGCGACCCCATTATAGTAATAGGAAACCCCAGAAGACTGCAAAACACCGTTACAGACGGACTTATATCCCAGATAAGAAGGGTAAGCAAGGGCGTCATTTGGCTGCAAATAAGCGCGCCGATCTCCCCCTCATCGTCAGGTTCGCCGGTATTTGACAAAGATGGCAGAGTCATAGCGATGGCTCTTTCCAGCCTAAAAGGCACCGACATACAAAATATCAATTTCGCCATACCGTCAAACTACTTGATGCAGATGATGCGTAAAAACGGCTATATTGTACCCATGCCACAAAAGAAAGTCTATGAAAATACCGTATGGGGCAGACTGAAGGAACATTGCGCCAAATCCTGGCGGATACTCAAGAGCAAAATTTCGGCGATATTCTAAAACGGATTTACTTTAAAACGGTTTTTTAGTACAATATAGTAAACAAATTTATAAGCCAGGAAGAAGAAAATATGTCATACAAATGCGAAATCTGCGGGAAACAATCTGTAAGCGGCGGTTCTTACAGCCATTCCCATTTGAAAACCAAAAGAACTTTCAAACCGAATCTCCATAAACAGAAACTCGTTTTGGACGGTAAAACGCAAACCGCTTATGTTTGCTCCAAATGCATGAAGTCGGGCAAAGTGGTAAAACCCGCGATATAATGTTCTTAACTTTTTAAACCCCGCTTAACGGCGGGGTTTTTTATTGCCCAAAACGGCTTTTTATTACAAAATACATCCAAATAAAGGGAAGTTTTTTAGTTGTTAAAAGAATATGCAATAATCCCGCTTTGTTTTGCGTTCTATTAGTGAGGGCCTATGATACACGAAGATATGGTTATTTACAATGTCAAGAACGGAAATACGGAAGACTTCGGACTTATCATAGAGAAGTATAAGGACTCTTTATATTCTTATATCTTTTACAGCGTAAAAGACGAAGGCGCGGCGGGCGATATTTTCCAAGATACGATGCTCAAAGCGCTGACGGAAATAAACAAATATAAAGAGAAAGGCAAATTTAAGGCGTGGCTCTTTACCATAGCGAGAAACAAAATTACGGATTATTTCCGTAAAGCCTCTAAAACCGTAAGCTTGGAAGAAGATGAAACGGGCGAAAGGGCCGATTCTTCGGACAATACGGAAGCCAAGGCGCTTTCAAACATCTCGCTGGAGGAGATCTCGTCCTTCATAGACAAATTGCCGCAAGCCCAAAAGGAAGTAATATTATTAAGGCAGTATTTAAGTTTCAAAGAGATAGCGCAAACTTTATCTTGCCCGCTTGGGACGGTACTTGCCAGGATGAACAGAGCAATAAAGAAATTGCAGGAATTTATGGGAGAGGAATATGCCGTATAAACACGAAAATAAAATGCAGCAAGACGCACTCCTTTACGCCTACGGCGAACTGCCGCAAGAGCGCGAAGCGATGTTCCTCAAGCATTTAAAAGACTGCAAAGAATGTCAGCGGATTGTTCAAACCTCTTCGTTGATAAACGCGGCTTTGCCGCAGCTTAAGGCACCGGAATATCTGCCCATACCGGATTTAAGCGCTTTTAAGCGAAAGAAGAGCTCTTTATTTTCCTTTTTGGGTTTTAACTTCAGATTCAGACTTTTGGCCCCGCTCGGCGCGGCGGCGGTTATGCTGGTAATGGCCTTGGGGACTTATGAAGTGGCCAATATATATTCCCAGCGCCGCAGTCAAGCGTCGCTGCAGTATATAGACAATATGTACGACAGCGTATATACGCTTGAAGACGAAGTCTACGATCTGGCAGACTACATTGACAGCTTATAAAGGAGAGCAAAATGAAAAGAATATTCATAGCCGCATTGGCAATTGTGTTCGGAGCAGGTATCCTTTCCGCCCAGCCCATGCAGAACAGGGAAGAGCGCAAAAAAGAAGTTAAAGAAATGAACCAGCTTGTAGAAAATTACAAGAGTGAAAAGAATAAAAAGAAGAAAGCCGCCATCGAGGAACAAATTAAGGAAAAGGTTTCCGCTAATTATGACAGGCACATAAAATTCCTGGAGGAATTGGTTGCCGATTCTGAGGAAAGGCTCGCAAAAACTAAAGAGAAACTCAACAAAGCCAATGACCCTAAAGAAAAAGAAAAGCATATCGATGAGGTAACGAAGAAGATACTTTCCGGCGAAAAGCCGACTCTTTTCGGGCCACCCGACAGGCAAAAAGGCAAGAAGTTTGACCGCAAAGACAGACGCCCTCAGATGAAAAGAAATGACTGCGACTGTCCCTGCCTAAAAGGGCCAAAAGGCAGACAGGCTCGTGCCGGGGATTTGGTTCCGCCCCCCTCGCAGGCAGACGAAAAGTCCGCAAAAGAAGAACCGGCCAAGAAATAAATCGTGTGATAAATACAGCTACAAAACAAACGACCTTCGCCGTTTCCTATAAGACGGCGATACATAAAAACGGCCTACAAAAGATGCAGCCTTTACCCGGGCTGCATCCTTTTTTATCCATGCAGAGATATACATAGCCAAAAGGCAATATTTACCGAGATATATTTTCCGCTATCCAAATTATATAACGCTAAGCCTAAGTAATGATATAATATTTATATGTTTAAACATTTAAGACCAATACCACTTTTAACTTTATTATCATTACTACCCGCAATTTGTGCGGCGCAGGGCCTTGGCATAGACCAGGGAATCAAAAGAAGCCCTTTGAATTTTACCAGAGATAACTATGTCAGCCCGGAAGAATACGCCGAAACTCTTGGCCTTCCCGGCGAAACTCAGGCTGAACAAAACCAAGAAAGTACGGAACAGGAATCAAAAACCGACCCCAACGGCCCTTGGATGATATGCAAAATAACGGCAGACGGCCTTGTAAACATCAATAAAAAGACCATAACCAAAAATATATCAGCTAAAGAAGGCCAGCTATATTACAAAGGCTCCATTCAGGAAGACGTATCCGCCCTTATGGCCTTGGGTAATTTCGATAATATGGAAATCTCCATAGAGCAAACCGAAGGGCAGAAAAAAGACAAAGAAGATAAACAAATGTATCCCTGCCATACGCTTACGGTTATAGTGACGGAAAAGCCTATCGTCGACAAAATAAATTATGTCGGCAGGAAGGCCCTCTCCAAAACGGCCATACAGAACGCCATGGCGCTTAAAGTAAAAGATCCGTACAGCGAGTCAAAACTGGAATCGGATATGGCCAAGATAGAAGCCGCTTACGCAGCTAAAGGCTACACCAATACAAAAGCGACTTTCTCGGTATCGGAAGACAAAGACACAAATACCGTCACGGTAACAATCAATCTTGACGAAGGCTCCAGAACAAGGGTTAAAGAAGTAATAGTTGAAGGTTTAAACGACATTCCCGCCAAAAAGTTTATAAAAAAAATGTCCAACCGCCCCAAAAAAGTATTCAAAGGGCAGAACTTGGCGCAAGACCAATACAAAGCGATAACTTATGCCAGGAATTTGGGCTATTTCGATTTTAAAATAGACGATTTTTCCACGGAATTTAACGAAGACAAAAGCGAAGTCACCCTAATTTACAAAGTGACCGAAGGACACGACGTCGTTTTCGGCGATACCACTTTTGAGGGCAATACCGTATACACCACGCCCGAACTGGAAGAAGTGGTATTCTACAAGAAAGGCAAAAAATTCAATCAGCAGAAATTCGATATCACCGTAAGGGATTTGCAGGAGAAATACGCCAATAAAGGATACTTACGCGCCGATATTACACCTCAAAAGAATTTGGACGAGGAAACAGGCGAACTAAATATAAATTTTGACATATTGGAAAACAACCGCGTCTACATCGACCATATAGACATCACCGGCAACGAACAGACAAAAACCTATGTCTTTGCCAGAGAGTTAACTATAAAAGAAGGCGAAATTTTTAATTACGACAAAGTAAGACGAAGCCAAAACAAACTTATGAACCTCGGCTTTTTAAACGACGCGCAAATAGACATAACGCCCACAAACGACATAAGCAAAGTGGACGTCGCCTATAACGTGGTGGAAGGCCGCCCGGGAATGTTTACGGCGGGTATAGCGATGTCCTCTTTAGACGGTCTTTACGGCGATGTATCATTAAACCATCTTAACTTGTTTGGCAAAGCGCAGCGACTCTCTTTAAGAGCATTGTTCGGCAGCAGGATATTGGATTACACCCTAAGTTGGTCCACCCCGTGGATAGGCGAAAAACCGATAAGTTTCGGCGTGGACGTTTTCAACACCAGAAGGTACCGCTCTTACAGAAGCACAAGCTCCGCCTATACCGAAAAACGCAAGGGCGGCAGGCTCAATATCGGGCCGAGATTCAACGACGATATTTACCAGCTTAATTTCTCCTATACTTTTGAAAACATCAATATCTACGATATAGAAGAGCAATACAAAAACGAGCTGGAACAGGGTACGACAAATGTTTCCACCTTGGGGGCAAGCTTTGCGATAGACACGCGCGACAATATTTGGGACGCCACAAGCGGCATGAGGAACTCCCTCGCGGTAGATCTCTCCGGCGGGCCGATGTTCGGCGATTTGGATATATACAGGCTTACATTTAAATCCTCATACAATAAGACTTTAATAAATATCGGCAAAGATTATCCGATAGTACTTATGATAGGCAACCGCGCGGGCTTGGTAAAACCCTACGGCAGGACGGACGAAGTGCCCGCTTACGAAAGAGTATTTTTGGGCGGCGCCGATACCGTAAGGGGTTATGATACCACCGGTCAAATCGGGCCGGCCACCGGCGGCGAACTTTACTATATAGGCAATGTGGAGCTTAAATTCCCGCTGGCCAGGGAAGGGCGCAGAACAATAGCGCAGATAGCAGCTTTCTTTGATATAGGGAACTCTTGGATGGATTTCAACGACATAAAATTCCAGACAGGCACCGCCGAAGACCAATTCAAGATGGGCGTAGGCTTGGGCTTGAGGCTGGTAACGCCGTCCTTGCCGATAAGGATAGACTGGGGTTACGGACTCAATCATAAACCAGGCGAAAAGAGAGGCTATATCTACTTCTCCATGGCAAATTTGTTTTAGGGTCTTGTCCAGGCAGATTAAATCTGCTTAACTAAATTTAAGGAATGATGAAAAAGCATTTGATATTTTCGGCCGTATTTTTATTGCTGACAGCAACTCTCCAAGCGCAGCAAAGCGGCGTTGTGCCTCAGGGTGAGGAAGTTTCGCAGGAAACGGCCCAGGCTCTTGAAAAGCTGCCGGGCGAAAGCTCCATTCCTTTGGAAAAATACGATACTACCGCAATAGTGCAGATACCGGTAATGTCGCCTAGCGAGAGCAGGCCCGCGGGCAATTTTGACTCCAATTCCCAAATGCCGGAGGGTTCATCTTCGGGCGACCAAACACCGCAGACGCTCGCACCGGTACAGGACCCGCAAGCAGCGGCTTTGCAAACACCGGTGGATAATGCTTTGGGCATATCCGAAGCGCAGGAAGCGCTGGAACAAGCGCAGGAACAAAACTCCGCCCTAACGCAGGAGGCGACGCATCATAAACTTTGGGAAGAAGACCACTTCGGTCTGAAACTAGACGGCAACAACCAGGAAGAAAACGATATCCCGCCCGGTACTTTGGCTGTATATATAGACATAGAAGAAGCCTTCAATAATAACCCTTGGACCATAAAAGCCAGACGCAACATAAAGATAGATTTGGAAACAAAGCAACTTGAATATGTACAAATGCAAAGCCAGCTGCAGGAGCTTAAAAACAAACTGGCGGATTTGAGACAGGAACTGCTTTATTATACCCCGTATTATCAAAATATCCAGTATATCCCGGCGCTGGGCGATAAAACATATCCCTCGGTCAAGGCCGACAAAATAGAGGAAATATGCAAGAATTTGCTTTTCTGCTCCTCAGCCACCCAGGTGGACAGCCCTCTTAATATCCCGCTAAAGATTAAACAACTCAAAAGCGCGATAGAGGATACAAAAAAAGCGATAATAGAAAAAGAGGCCTTCCTGCTGAATTACAGGGAGCTTTCCAAAGAGGAAATACTCTCCCGGCAGGATTATATAGTCCAGCAAATACTAAAGCAGATATACAGCGGGATAAAAGAATACGCCACCGTCCGAAATATAGGCATAGTGGTGGACAAAAAAGATTTAATCTTCGGCAAACCTTTGGATATAACGCCGGAGTTTATAAAATGGATGAAAAGCTATAATAAAAAATACACGAAAGAAAACGGAGACCTGTTATGAACCTTACCTTAAAACAAATAGCCGAACTGAGCAAAAGCGAACTTAAAGGGGACGAGAATTTCGTACCTTCCGGCATCTGCGGTTTGGACAGTATACGTGAGGGCGCAATTTCTTACAGCAATAATATAGACAAGCCCGAAACTTTTAAAGATTTAAAATTAGGCGCTTTGATTTTGCCCAAATCGGCCAAAGATAAGGAAATTCCGTTTGGCGGCAATATAATCTACGCCGACAATCCCGAATGGGCTTTTACCTTGGTGATGAGGGAAGTTTCCACCCTTAACAAAGACATCAAACCCGGCATTCACGAAAGAGCCGTGGTTTCCCCCAGTGCCAAGATAGGGCAAAACGTCTTTATAGGCGCAAATACCGTAGTGGAAGATGACGCCGTAATCGGCGATAACACCATAATATATCCCAACGTATACATCGGCAAAAAAGTTCAGATAGGGCAAGGCTGCTTAATCTACCCCAATGTAACGATACGGGAAGAATGCGTATTGAAAAACAAAGTAATTTTACAGCCGGGCTGCGTTATAGGCTCCGACGGATTCGGCTATGTATTTAACGGCAAGCACGAAAAGATACCGCAGCTTGGAAACGTCATTTTGGAAGACGATGTGGAAATCGGCGCCAATACCACCATAGACCGCGCGAAGATAAACCATACGATAATCGGCGCCAACACCAAAATAGACAATTTGGTGCAAATCGGCCACAATGTAAAGACTGGCATGAGCTGCATTATAGTATCGCAAGTGGGGATAGCGGGCTCTACGGAGCTTGGCAACGGCGTAATTTTGGCGGGCCAGGCGGGTGTATCTGGCCATCTGAAATTGGGCGACGGCGTAGTGGTCGGCCCGCAAACCGGAATAATAAGCAACATAAAAGCGGGCGAAAAGATAATGGGTTCCCCCTCCATGCCCTATGGCGATTTTATGAGGCTTAACGTAATCTTCAAGAAACTGCCGGAACTATATAAAGAGATAACAAACTTAAAGAAAAAATTTAAACTTTTCTAAGGAAGCAAAGATGAAAAGAAAAACCATAATCAAACCGATAACAATAAAAGGCATAGGCCTGCATACGGGCGAGCCGTGCTCGATGACCTTTAAGCCCTCCCAGGAAGGCGGGATAAAGTTTTTAAGGACGGACGTTAAAGACGCTGAACCTATCCTTGCCTTGGCAGAAAAAGTAAGTTCCACTATGCGCGGCACCAACTTAAGCAACGGCAAACAGCAAGTCCACACTGTGGAACATGTATTAAGCGCGGCTAATGGGCTGGGCATAACGGATATGACGGTGGAAATGGACGGGCCGGAACCGCCGATAATGGACGGCTCTTCCCTGCCTTACGCGCAAGCTATTGCGGAAGCGGGCTTTAGGGAATTGGAACAAGAGGCTTCTGTTCTTACGCTTAATAAAGATATAGAATATAAAGAGGGCGATATTTTATATATCGCCAAACCCGCGCAGAAACTGACGGTAACCTTCTTGTATTTGAGAAATCACCCGCTTGTAAACAGGCAGGAATACACTTTTGAATACAGCGAAGAAGGCTATCTTAAAGAGATAGCCCCGGCCAGGACATTCGGTTTTGAAGAGGAAATAGCCTTTCTGCAAGCCAACGGTTTGGCCAAAGGCGGGCGGATAGACAACTGTGTGGTGATAAAAAAGGACGGATTCTCCGTACCTTTAAGATTTAACGACGAAATGGTCCGCCATAAAATATTAGATTTGTTCGGCGATTTAAAATTGACGGGCAAAATATTGGGGCCGATGCATATTGTATGTCATTGCGGGGGCCATAAAACTAATGTAGAATTTGCTAAGATGTTATTAAAGCAGTGTGAGGAATAATGGCAGGGAAGTTAGAATTTGTATTAAAAAAGCCCGTAATACGGGTAATAAGCAAGAAAGAATCGGAGCAGTATTTGCCGCACCGCGATCCTTTTTTGCTTTTGGACGAAACTTACATTTTAGACGATGAGAAGTACATATCAGGATCCAGGAAGTTTACCGGCGAGGAGGATTTTTTTAAGGGGCATTTTCCCACTCATCCGGTAGTTCCGGGGGTATTGATACTTGAAATAATGTCGCAAATCGGCGCTACGGCGATAATGCAGAGCGAGCGTTTTAAAGGGAAGGTGGGTTTTCTTATGAGTATAGATTACGCCAAATTCCGCGGCCAGGTAGAGCCGGGCGACACGGTAAAAATCGCCATAGAAGTACTGAGGCTGGGCAAAGTGACTAAACTTTACGCCGAGGCCTACACCGACAAGGGCCTGTGTTCCGAAGCCCAGTTAAATTTTATTCTAGGAGAGAAATAAAGAATATGCAACCCGCTAAAATACATCCGACGGCAATCATAGACGCTGAGGCGAAGCTCGGCAATAATGTCGAGGTCGGCCCGTATACTATAATAGGAAAAAACGTTACCATAGGCGATAATACCAAAATCGGGCCTTTCTGCGTGATAGAAAACACCGTAATGGGCAAGAACAATGATATTATAGCCAGCGCATTCATCGGCGTAAAACCACAGGATCTTTCCTATAACGGGATAGACAGCATGGTAATAATGGGCGACGGCAACAAAATACGCGAATGCGTAACTATACACCGTTCCACCTCGCTGGACCACCCGACGAAAATCGGCAACAACTGCCTTTTAATGGCGAACTCGCACGTCGCGCACGACTGCACTTTGGGCAATAATATAATACTTGTCAACAGCGTGGGCATAGCTGGCCATGTACAGGTAGACGACGGGGCGATACTTTCCGGCATGGTGGCGGCCCATCAATTCGTAAGGGTGGGCAAATACGCGATGGTATCGGGTTTAAGCGGCCTTCCTTTGGATATGCCTCCTTTCTGCAGAGCTACGGGCGGCAGAGCCAAACTTGTAGGATTAAACACCGTAGGCTTGGTGAGAAACGGCTTCAGCAAAGAGGCGATACGCGCCATAAAGATGGCTTATAAGGAATTGTTCCTCTCCAACAGGACCTTAAAAGAATCTTTGGAACTGCTGAAAAAGTCCAACCCGACGCCGGAAGTTATGGAACTTATAACCTTCTGTGAAAATACGAAACGCGGCATAACGCCCGCCAGAATGAAATTTCATCACAGCGGCAGCCAGGATGACGAATAAAGAAAAACTCGGCATAATAGCGGGCGAAGGGAAATTTCCCATAAACATCGCAAAAGAAGCCAATCAAAAAGGCGTGGAGGTATACGTTATTTGCGCCAAAAACAACGCTTCTGAGAAAGACTTTACCCCCTATGCCAAAAAGACAACCACGATAAAACTCGGCCAAATGAGCAGCGCCATAAAATTCTTTAAGGAAAACGGCGTAAGCAAAGCGGTGATGGCAGGCAGAGTCCAACACGTAAACATCTTCAGCGTAATGCCAGATCTGCGTACGGCCAAAGTATTGGCTAAAATAAAGGATATGCGAGCAGAGACCATATTGGGCGCTGCGGTGTCGGAATTTAAGAAAGAGGGGATAGAGTTTATATCTTCCTCTTCTTTTATGGAAAAATGTTTGGCGCAGAAAGGCGTTTTGACCAAGCGCGCCCCCTCTCAAGAGGAAAACGACAGTATAGAGCTGGGCTTAAAAATATCAAAAACAATGGCCGGGCTGGACGTCGGCCTTACCTGCGTTCTGTGCGACAGGGCCGTCCTCGCTCTTGAGGCGATGGAAGGAACGGATAACTGCATAAAACGCGCAGGCGAGATATACGCTTCCGCGCCGATAGGCAAAGGCGGAAGCATAGTGGTGGTGAAAGTCGCCCGTCCCAAGCAAGACGACCGCTACGACTTGCCCGTAATAGGCAAGGGTACGATAAGGGCTATGAAAGAGGCCAAAGCGCAAGTACTTGCCATAGAAGCTCAAAAGACGATAATTTTGGATATTGAAGAAGTTATCGCCTTAGCCGATAAATACAATATCTGTATAACCGCGATATAATTGCTGCTTTTTAAAGAAGAAAGCCTTTCTCCCAAGAGAAAGGCTTTTAGTTTTTCAAGGTAAGATCCGCCAAAGAAAAGGGTATCATTTTGGACAAATCGTCCAAGGAGACTTCCACCTGAAAGCCGATTTTCCCCCCGCTGAATATAATCGTTTTGAAGCCGCCAGCGGAAGAATCTATAAAAGTATTAAAAAATTTCTTCATACCCAACGGCGAACAACCCCCGTGTATATAACCCGTAAGTGGCAGCAATTCTTTGCTTTTAACCATTTCGACCGATTTTTCGCCGCAGGCTTTGGCGGCTTTTTTAAGGTCAAGTTCTTCCGCTACGGGTATAAGGAATACGTAATGCGCCCGGCTTTTGCCGCACGTCACCAGCGTTTTAAAAACCTGCGCCGGATCTTCTTTCAAGCAAGCGGCGACTTCCAGCCCGCTTAAAGCCTCTTTGGCGTCGTAAGAATAGCTTTTATAATTTATTTTTGCCGCGTTTAGAACGCGCATAACATTAGTCTTATGTTCCATATATCCATTATATAATTTACGGAGAAGGCGATTGACAAATAAGTATTTTAGTATTATAATACTAATATAAAGGTTTTAACGGTTTTTAAGGAGATCAAATGCTTAACATATCAGAGGCGTCCTCAATAGCTTTGCACTCCATGATATATTTGGCCAATCGCTGGCAAAAAGCTCACTCCCTAAAAGAGATCAGCGAGGCTTTTAAAGTATCGCCCAACCACTTGTCCAAGGTATTGCAAAGGCTGGTAAAGAGCGGGCTGTTAGTTTCCATAAAAGGGCCGAGCGGGGGCTTTCAAATAAAGAAAGGGAAAGAAAGGGCCACACTGCTGGAAGTGTACGAAGCGGTAGAAGGCAAATATTTGAAGAAGGCCTGCCTTTTCGCCGCGCCAAAAAAATGCCGCACATGTGTGATGAAGCCCATGTTAAACGAAATTAACTCCGCCTTTGAAACTTTTATGAAAAAACACCGCTTAAACGATTTAAAATTATAAATAACGGGGGAAGAAACAAATATGAAAGAAGAATGTCCAAACTGCATAAATTTCGGCAAAGCCGCGGTTATAGGGTGCGGATTTGTAGGGTCGGCCTCGGCATTCAGCCTGATGCAAAGCGCAATGTTTAGGGAACTTGTTTTAATAGACGCCAACAAAGAGCGCGCAGAAGGCGAAGCCTTGGACATCAGCCACGGTATACCCTTTGCCAGACCGATGAAGATCTACGCCGGCGACTATGACGATATAGCCGATGCGGGCATAATAATAATAACGGCAGGCGCAAACCAACAACCGGGCGAAACGCGCCTTGACCTGGTAAAAAAGAATATTGCCATTTTCCAAAAAATAATCCCGGAAATCGCAAAACGGAACTTTAACGGCATATTATTGATAGTGGCAAATCCTGTGGATATTCTTACCTACGCCGCTATAAAATTAAGCGGTCTTCCGGAAAACAGGGTAATAGGCTCGGGCACCGTTCTTGACACCGCCCGCCTTAAATGCGAGATAGGCGATCACCTCAATGTAGACAGCAGGAGCGTACACGCCTACATAATCGGCGAACATGGCGACAGCGAAATAGCGGCCTGGAGCAGTGCAAATATCTCTGGCATACCTTTAAACGACTTCTGCGAGATGAGGGGCCACTTCGACCACAAGAGAGCGACGGAAAAGATCGCCGCCGACGTCAGGAACAGCGCCTATGAGATTATATCCAGAAAGAAAGCCACCAACTACGGTATAGCAATGTCGGTAAAAAGGATATGCGAGGCTTTGGTCCGCGACGAAAAATCCATCTTGCCCATATCGGCGATGATGCACGGCGAATACGGCATAAAGGACATAGTGCTGAGTATGCCCTCCATAGTCGGCAGGAACGGCTTCGAGACGCATGTCCCAATATCCTTAAATAAGGAAGAGGTGGAAAAGCTAAACAAATCGGCAGATATACTAAAAGGTATATTGAAAGAGAATAATCTGCTTTAGAAATTTCTCAATCTTTCCCATCAACAAAAACAAAAAAAGCGCTCTTAAAAAAGAGCGCTTTTTACATATCCCAATCGGTTAATGCTTATCGGCTTGGTCCTGTTTAAGCGATGTCTTATCAAACTGGATAAGAACCAAACTGACGATAATTATAATCATACCGATAACTTCGTATTTATCCGGTATGCGGCCGTTCATCAGGAAGTCGCTTCCCACTGCGATGAAAGGGACTAAATAAGTAGCCATACTGGCCCTTAATGCGCCCCATTCTTTAAGCAGTTTCATTAAGAGCAGCAAAGCCGCGGCCGAAGAACATAAAGCCACATAAAGAACCGATATTATAACCTTCGGCGAAAGAACCTGCTCAAGCGACGGGAGCTTCGGCCCAGCCAACAAAGAAACTATAAACAAGAACACCATACTGAAAAGATATTGATGGAACACGCTCTGCTGCCAAGTTATTTTGTTTATCATAATGTATTTTATCAATACGTTTCCGCAGGCGTAACAGATTGCCATAAGCAGCAGAGAGATACTGCCGTAAAGCGCCATTTTGTCCATCGAAGCCGAAGTGTAGGCGACCAAAGCCGGCTGAAATACGAACATTAAACCTATAAAACCGACAACCACTCCAATCGCTTTGCGCCAAGTAAAGGCATCTTGCCCTTTAAGGGTAAGCGCGGCGATAATAAAAACCCACAGCGGTACGGTACCGTTAAATATTCCGCCGGTGCCTGGCGGCAGGAACTGCTGGCCCCAATATAAGAAAATGAATGGTATACCCATAATCAGCATGCCGGCAAGCCAAGGACGCCAAGCCTCTTTCCTGGGCAGATAGAAAGATTGTTTAGTCAGCAGGAACCACCCCGCGAAGAAAACAAAACCTATAAAAGCCCTTAAAAAAGACGAAAAATACGGATCAAATACATCTACGGTGTATTTTACGCCCACATAAGCCGTCCCCCAGAAAAAGGCCAGCAAGAAAAAATAGAATACATTCATAAGTCACTCTCCTAAAATATTCGGCTTTTACAAATGATATTTAAATATATATACTTTCTGTATACGCCTATAAGGTAATTATATGATAAAAAAATTTCTATTCCTACTGTTGAGCCTTTTATCTGCGGCCAATTACGCTCAAGCGGCCCAAAGCGCAAGATTTTTTGAGACGGATTCTTATACCGATATTTTTATATCATCTCAAAAAGCAGATATAACGGTAACCCCTGCCCGCGGGCAAGACAGCGGCATAATTTGGAACCCGAAGCTCTGCGTTATGACTTTTAGCCGCCCCAGCAAGGACGTGGTGAAAATAGATATAGAGCCAAGAAAGCAAAATGCGTTTTTTCAAAAGATGCTTATGATTCCCCATTCCAGATGCTCCGTAGAATTGCGCGCCGGCGCGGGCAAGAATATATATGCTTCTTCGCAAAGCGGGGATATAAGATTTTTTTATTTAAATTCCAAGCTTGCCCGCGCTTATAGCGGGCAGGGCGTAGTGGAAACTTTAAGCACAGGCGGGGATTTCGCCGCGGAAACCCTGACGGACAAAATAAACATAAGAGAATTTAACGGCGGCAATTTGTCGCTTAAAACGGCAAGCGGCAATATAACCGTTACTGGCAAAGCGAAGAATATTTCCCTCCTTAACACCAGCGGGGAAAGCAAACTTACCGGCTTTGCCGATACTTTGATGTTCTATTCCTCACAAGGAGGATTAAACGCCAAGTGGGAAAGCCTGCCGGAAAATGCACTTAACATATCGGCGCATTCATTTTCGGGCAACATAAAATTATCGCTGCCAAAGGCGGACGAAAAGTATAAAGAAGCCAGCAAATTGGACTTAAAAACTTTTTACGGCAATATAGTGATTGAAGAAAGACGGAATTGACAAAACAATGCGGCGTGCCTGCCCGCATTTAACAAGTTTGAAGCAGACAAGGAGATAATATGAAAGCCATATGCAAAACAAAACCGGCGCCCGGCGCGGAATATATCGACGCCGAAGTACCGCAAATTAAAAGCGACGAACTTCTTATAAAAATACACGCCGCTTCCATCTGCGGAAGCGACTTGCCTATATACGCTTACAGCTCCTGGTCGGCAAAGAGAATGCCGATCCCGTTCATTTTCGGGCACGAACTATGCGGAGAAGTGGTGGAAATAGGCGATAAAGCGAAAGGTTTTAACAAAGGCGATTTCGTATCGGTGGAATCGCATATTTTCTGCGGATTATGTTATCAATGCCGGAACGATCAGCGGCATGTATGTTCAAACTTGAAAATTTTAGGCATAGACGTGCAGGGCGGTTTTGCGGAATATGCCGCTATACCCGCGCGCTGCGCGTGGAAACACAGCGACGATTCCTGTAAAGACATAGGCTCCGTAATGGAACCTTTGGGCAATGCAGTATTCGCCACCCTTTCAGAAGACATAGTGGGCAAATCGGTGGTGGTTTCGGGCTGTGGACCGCAAGGACTGTTCGCTACGCAGATAGCCAAAGCCTGCGGTGCGGCGAAAGTAATCTCTTTGGAGACTTCCGCCTTCAGACAGAAACTGGCCGAGAAAATGGGCGCCGACGTCGTACTAAACCCTATGGACCCAGATATTCTTAAGAAAATTATCGATGCCGGCGGCGAAAAATCCGGCATAGACATCGTTATAGAGATGTCCGGCAATCCCGCGGCCATCAATTTGGCGTTGGAAGCCGTAAAACCCGCGGGCAGAATGGTGTGCTTCGGCCTGCCTAAAGACAATATTACAATAGACTACGCCAATAAAATCGTATTCAAAGCCGTGCGCCTGCAAGGCATAGCGGGCAGAGAGGTCTTCCGCAGCTGGTACAAAATGGAAAGCCTGTTAAAGAGCAAGGCCATCGATCCTCGCCCCGTAATCACGCACAGCTTTAAAATGAAAGACTTCGCCAAAGCGTTTGAAATAGCAATGGACCCCAAAAAAGAATGCGGTAAAATTCTGCTTATACCGTAATCGGAGGATACAGTAAATGGACAAAATGAAATTTTTAGAAGAAGAAATAGCCCTACTTAAAGCGGAAAACCGCTTTATCCAGCCAAATGTATTGCAAAGCGCGCAGGGGCCGATATCGCTAATAGACGGCAAGGAAGTGATAAATCTTACCTCAAACAACTATCTCTGCTTGACTACGCACCCCAAAGTAATCGCGGCCGCGGTGTCCGCGACGGAGAAATACGGCATAGGCACCGCCGCGGTACGCACGATTATCGGAACAACCTCCTTGCACGAGGAACTGGAAAAGCGCCTGGCGGAATTTAAAGGGACGGAAGATTCCATTGTAATACAATCCGGTTTTACTTCCAATACAGCCACCTGCCAAAGCTTGATGACCAGCCCCGACGACGTACTTATCTCCGATGAACTCAACCACGCCTCCATAATAGACGGCGGCAGGCTGGCGAAAGCCAAAAAGAAAATTTACCGCCATAACGATATGGCGCATTTAAAGGAGATTTTGGAAACGCCCGAAGTCCGCTCCGCCAGGAGGAAACTGCTCGTTACCGACGGCGTATTCAGTATGGACGGCGACATCGCCAATCTGCCCGAGATAGTGGAACTATGTAATAAGCACGACGTTATTACAATGGTAGACGACGCGCACGCCAGCGGCGTAATCGGGCCGCAAGGGCGCGGCACCGTCGCGCATTACGGACTTAAAGGAAAGGTGGATATACAAATCGGCACGCTTTCCAAAGCGTTCGCCACAATAGGCGGTTATGTGGCGGGCAGCCATAATTTAAAGCAGTATATGCAGTCGGTCGCGAGGCCGTTTTTATTCTCCAGCTCGCATCCGCCAGCCGTAGTGGCCACCTGTCTGGCGGGGCTTGACGTGATTTACAACGAGCCCGAACGTCTGCAAAAACTTTGGGATAATACAAAATTCTTTAAGGAAGAATTAAAAAAAGCAGGCTTTGATACCGGCGCCTCCCAAACGCCGATAACCCCCGTAATGGTTGGCGATACGCAGAAAGCGCACGCCTTAAGCAAAATGCTTTTTGACGAAGGCGTATTCGCCTTGGCTATCGGTTTCCCTACGGTTGCCAAAGGCAAGGAGCGGCTTAGAACGATAGTAACCGCCGGCCATGAGTTTGACCAGCTGGAAAAAGCCGCCGCCGCTTTCAAGAAATGCGGCAAGGCCTTAGGGATAATTTAATGAAGGAAAACTTTAGGAAAATATTAAGCGTCGGGGCCATCGCGGCCCTGACGCTGATGTTTACGGCGGGCTGCGCGAAAGAACCGCAAAGCCAACAAGGTACCGCCCAGGCCTCCTACGCCATAAAAACGGCTGAGGCCGATTATGTCGCCTATTCTTTGGCTGAACAAGTGCTTAAGGATATAGCTGAAATTAAAATGATTATTCCCCCCGGCTCCCAGCCGCACGGTTTTGAGCCGCTCCCCAAAGACATAGCGGAAATAGAAAAAGCGCAGTTTTTGTTCTATATAAATGACAGGTTGGAGCCTTGGGCCAAGAAACTCGGCGGAGATAAAGCCTTCCCGCTGGAAAGGAACCTCCCGGAAGTCGACCCCGCCGACCCGCACGTATGGATGGATTTTGACAATATACAAGTTATGGCCGAGAATATGGCCTATTATATATCTTCGCAATATCCCGATACGGAAAAGCAACTGCTTAAGAACATTTTGAATTTCCATAACGAAGTCGATATGGTAAAAAGGATTTACGGGCAAATGCTTTCAAACTGTGAGCATAAAGACATATATCATATCGGGCATTTGGCTTTCGGCTATATAGCCAAGCGATACGGTTTGAACTTCAAGCCGCTTACGGGCGCCAAAGCCGACGCAGAACCTACCCCCAAAGATATGGCGGAAATGATAAAAAGCATTAAAGAAAACAAGGTCAAATACATCTTTACCGAGGAAACTTTAAACCCCGCCATTTCCCAGGCCATCGCGCGGGAAACGGGCGCGCAAATACTCTATCTGCACACGATAGAACACGTAACTAAACAGGAATTTGAACAGAAGATGACTTACAGACAGCTTATGCTGAAGAATTTGGACAGCTTGGCAAAAGGGCTTAACTGTAAGGCGTGATAAAGGGTTATGAATATAATAGAGGTTAAGGATTTGTCTTTCGCTTATAACGGGGAAGAAGTGCTTAAAAATATTTCTTTCGGAGTAAAGCGCGGCGATTTTACCGGCTTGCTTGGCCCCAACGGAAGCGGAAAAACGACTCTTATAAAACTTGTTTTGGGCTTGCTTAAAGCGGAAAATGGCAGCGTAAAACTGTTCGGGCAGGACATAAGCCGCTTTAAAGACTGGAGCAAAATAGGATACCTGGAGCAAAAAGCGACCCCGCCCAAACTTATGCCGCTTACCGCTTTTGACGTCGCGCGCCTCGGCCTGTTAAGCACAAAGAAAATGCCGCGCATATTCAACGCCGAAGATAACCGCCTTACCAACGAAATTATGGCGCAGACTAAATGCTTGGATTACAAAGACAAACTTTTCAGCGAGCTTTCCGGCGGACAGCAGCAGCGCGTACTTTTAGCCAGAACGCTGATCAATAAACCCTCGCTGATAATACTGGACGAACCGTCCACCGCTTTGGACAGTTCCTCCAGAGAAAACCTCTTTGAAATGATTTCGGAAATAAACAAAGGTTCCGATACCGCCGTCTTGGTAATAACGCACGACATAGCAGACATAGGCAAATACGTAAACAATTTTATTATTTTGGATAAGGAGCTGATTTTTTGCGGAGATAAACGCGAGTTCTGCCGATCCAAAAAGGTTACCGACTACTTCGGCCCCTATACACCGCATCTTATGGATCATCTGCACAGCGAGGACAGCTGCCCGTTTAAGGAGAGCCATGAACATCATTGAGTTTTTATCTTACGCCTTTGTACAAAAGGCCTTAATCGCGGGCGCGCTGATAGCGGTAATTACCGCCGTACTTGGCGTATTTTTGGTGCTTAAAAGATTATCTTTGATAGGCGATAGTTTAAGCCATGTTGCCTTAAGCGGCATAGCCTTGGGCTTAATTACAAATACAAGCCCCGTCTTTATGGCAATACCGGTGGTAATGTTAAGCTCTTTGGGGATATATAAAATAAGCGCAAGCGCCAAAGTTCATTCCGACAGCGCTTTGGGCATAATAGCCGCCGCGGGCATATCGCTGGGGCTTATTCTGGCAGCTTTGGCGGGCGGATTTAATGTCGACTTACTCTCCTTTCTGTTCGGAAGCATTTTGACGGTAAGCACTAGCGAACTTGTTTTGGCTTTCGTTTTGGCCGTAATAATATTATGCCTAGTCTATATCTTTTACAATGATTTAATCGCTATTACCTTTGACCAAAACTTCGCCAAGACCGCCGGCGTCAATACCGAAAGAATGAATATCATACTCGTTTTAATATCCGCGGCGGCGGTGGTAATAGCTTTGAAAGTCGTCGGCATAATGCTGGTATCGGCGATGATAATAATCCCGCCGACCGCAGCCCTTCAGCTGGCAAATACTTTTAAAAAGGCGCTGATTTTAGCCGCTTCGTTTTCGGTCTTAGGGGTTATTTTGGGGATATATTCCGCCTTTATGCTAAATATGCCAAGCGGCGCGATGATTATCGCCGTAGATATTATAATTCTAATGATTGCGGTAATGCTGAGGAAATATGCTTTTAAAAAAAGATGAACTGCCCATACTTATCAAAGATTTAAAAAAACTTTATCCCAAAACAAAAACGGCTTTAAATTACGGATCGGCCTTTCAGCTGTTGTGCGCGGTAATACTTTCCGCCCAATGCACCGACGCGAGAGTAAATATGGTAACGCCCAAACTGTTTGCAAAATACCCCGACGCCAAAGCAATGAGCCAAGCCTCTTTGCAAGAAATAGAAACGATAATAAAATCTACGGGTTTTTATCACGCCAAAGCCAAATCCCTTTCCGAAACATCAAAAGCCCTGTTTGAGCAATATCGAGGAGAAGTGCCCGCCGATATGCAAAAACTGCTCAAACTGCGCGGCGTCGCCAGGAAAACCGCCAATGTCGTTTTGCAGGATTTTTACGGCATAGCCGAAGGCGTTGTGGTGGATACCCACGTCAAAAGGCTTTCCTATCGAATAGGCCTAAGCAAGAATAGCGAACCGCTCAAAATAGAACGCGACTTGATGAAACTGCTTGATAAAAAATATTGGCACTGGATAAGCCACGCCCTAATTTGGCACGGGCGCGGAATATGCCACGCGCGCGGCCCCAAATGCGAACAATGCCCATTGGCGTCCTACTGCCCCAAAAACGGCGTTAAAACAAAATAGTTTCTTTCAAAAGTTTAATTTACCGCCTTTACTGGCCCTTTCTTACAGAGATAAATTTTGCCCCGAATTGCTTGCCATAAAGAGGGCTCTTTGCCTTATATTCCCGTCAAAAAGAAAGGGGCCGCGCTTAAAGCGCGGCCCCTTTCAACAAAATCTACGGAGTTTAATACAGCGTAAAATTGGGTAACAGAATATTTACCATAAGCCCTACGCTCAGGAACGGCCCGAAAGGTATGGCATTATTTTCCGCCGGTTTCTTTAACAACATCAAAACACCAAAGTAAAGAACGCCCGCGAAAGAAGATACTATCAAAGCGTTTATAACGCCTATCCAGCCGCTTATCGCACCGATGGCGCCCATAAGTTTAATGTCGCCGCCGCCCATAGCCTCTTTCTTAAAAATCAACTGCCCGATAATCGCCGTAATCCACAAACCGAAGAAGCCCACCGCGCCGCCGATTAAGGAAGATATTACCCTATCCCAAACCCCGCCGCTAAAAGCGGGATTGACAAACGCGCACGCCAAACCGAATACTATCAGCCCTATGGAAAACCTGTCTGGTATTATCATAAGTTTAATATCGATTACAGAAAGGACTATAAGGCTGTAAAGTATTATAAGCGCGAAAGGCAGCCATAAAGTCAGCCCTATCTTCCACACAAATAACAGGGTAAGGCACGCGGTAAGGAATTCCACTATCGGGTATTCCAAGGAAATTTTCTCTTTGCAAGAGCGGCATTTCCCTCCCAAAACCAAATAGCTTAATATCGGGATATTGTCGTACCATTTTATTCTGCTTTTGCATTTGGGGCAAGAAGAAGGCGGCCATACTATCGACATTTTGGCCGGGATCCTGTACACGCAGACGTTTAGGAAACTCCCTATAACCAAACCGAAAATAAAAGAAACACAGAGAATAAAAATATCGGGCATTAAGAAATCTCCTAAATATTCAAAAATACTTCGCAGTAATGTTCGGACTGTTCGTCATTGACGTAAACCCAGCCGCCGCTGCCGTCAAACGTTTGATTGTACGGCCCATACTTCACGCTTGAGGAAGAATTTGAAAGAGTTTTGTACGCGGACGGTATTTTCTCTATATATTCCGGAACAAGCAAATCCAAATTCTCGGGGCAGCGATTTTCGTGCTCCCAGCGATATACGTTGACCGCGTCCTGCAGCCTTGTAATGCTCTCTTTGGAAGCCGCGGCCGCGGCTTCCGCCCGTATCACTTCTATCTTACGGGCGGAAAGCCAGCCGAAAACCGCTATTACTAGCACTATCAGTATTATTTCACTGGTAAAAATATTTTTCTTCATCTTATTTCAAATGCATAAGGACATAAGTGATTACTTTCACGTCGTCCAAAGTGAATTTGAGGCTTGATTTCTCGTTGGGAATATGCGGATCGCCGTATATCTTGGAGCCTACCACCGCGGCCAAATCCAAATTCCTCACCGCCGCGGCGAAGGTGCCGCCGCCTACGCCAAGAACTTTAGGCTCGACTTTATTTACTTCTTTTACAGCTTCGCAATAAAGTTTTACTATCGGGGCATCAGGCGAGGTGGCTTTGGATACCGCACTGTGAAGGATCTCCCAAGTTACTTTGACTTTAAAATCTTTCTCCACACCCTTTATTATAGAGGCGATTTCATCCTTGAAAACCTGCGGATCATAGGAGGGCAGAACTCTGCAATCCATATAAAATACGTCCGTACCGGGTATCGTATTTACGTTGGGGACATTGGCGTCTTTCTTCGTAGGTTCAAATGTGCTGTTGTCCGGCGCGAAGAGAGAATCGCGCTTATCAAACTTCGCGTAAAGCCCGTCTCTAAGCCTTATCAACAACTGGGAGCCGGCATAAAGAGCATTGTTGCCGCTGGCCGGCATTGAACCGTGACACTGTTTACCTTCCGTGGTAAATTTTATCCAAAAAACATTCTTTTCCGCTATTTCCACTTCACAGCCTTGCGGATCGCCGGAATCCTGCACAAGGAAGCTGTCATTCTTGCCAAACAAATCAGGGCGCTGCGCTATTACGTAGTCCATACCGTATTTATTGCCGGTTTCCTCATCGGATAAAAGCATAATGCCCAAATTTACCGGTATTTCCGCGCCGCTTTCCATTACAGCTTTAGCCGCCGTCAAAGCCGCGGAGACCGCTTGCTGGTTATCCTCTACGCCGCGGCCGTATATAGTATCGCCGTCGGCATCCAAAGTAAGTTTAAAAGGATCGGTTTTCCATAAGGCTCTGTCGCCTTCCGGAACCACGTCCATATGTGTAAGAAGCCACAAAGTTACATCTCTGTTTTTGCCGTAATATCTGGCTATGATGTTAGGCCTTACGCCGCCTTCGGCGGTGGCGTCGGGCGCGTCTATATGGAAAATTTCGTCAAATTTCATCTTTTTGAGTTCCGCCTCCAAATATTTGGATTTGGCCAACTCGCCTTTGCCGCCTTGCTCTGGCGATACCGCGGGAAGAGCTGTCATATTGGTCTGAAGCTCAAGAACATAATCTCTAAGTCCGTCGATAGTTTTAAATATTTTTTCCATACAGATTCTCCTTAAAAGGGATTTGGCACATCAATGAATTGCACTTCCACTTTATAATGTTTCTTTATATATTCCATCAGCGCTTTTATTCCGTATACCTCGGAATTATAATGGCCCATGGCTATAAAATTGATACACGCCTCTCGGCATTGCTCAAGGACGTATTCGTCGCGGCTGCCGGTAACGAATAAATCCGCCCCCGCTTCTATCGCTTGGCCCAGCATATCATGCGCGCCGCCGCTGACTACCGCAACCTTCTTAACCTTCTCGGGGCCGCATACCACGCATTCGCCGTTTAAAAGAGCGCAAAAATTTTCTATGTCGCGAGCGGGCTTTACCTCCCCCACAAAACCGATGTCTATGCCGTGATACGTACCGAACGGCTTGATGTTCTTAAGACCCATCTTAGCCGCCAACTGGGCATTGTTGCCAAGTTTAGGATGTCTGTCCAGCGGCAAATGATATGAGGCCAAATTAATATCGTTCTTTATAAGAAAGGCTACCCTTCTGCCGAATACACCAGTAATAGTTTCGGCATTATTCCAGATAAGACCGTGATGCGTCATAACCATATCGGCGCCAGCCTCTTTGGCGCACTTGAAAAGCTCCATAGTGGCCGATACGCCGAAAACTATCTTCTTTATCTCGCGTTTGCCCTCCACCTGCAAGCCGTTATGCTCGGGCGTGAGAGCGACGTTAAGAAGTTTGTTTACGTCTTTTAGGATTGTGTCGCGCTGTATCATATTTTTATGTTATCATTTTATTAGTATGAAAAAAACGGCAATCTTCACTTTCCTTCTGTTTTTAGCCACGGCCGCATTGCCGCAGGATTATATCCCCACTGCCCCTAACCTGATGACGCGGGACAAAAATCCCCAAAAAATATTGCCCGTTACAGTGGAATACCCCCATCAAAATACCAGAATTGCCGAGGGCGCCAAAGGAATATTCCTGTTTGGGAAAGTACATGCCGGGGGCGGACTTCTCACCATAAACGGCGTGGACGTACCCATATACCGCACCGGCACCTGGCTGACTTATCTCCCGGTAAATCCCGGCGATATGGATTTTATCATAGAGTTTACCGATTCCGAAAAAACCCATAAATATAAAAGAAGCGTATTTGTAAGAGGTTTTAACTATAAAGATTACCTTAAAAAACCGAGGTTCGACTCTTCAAGCCTGTTCCCCGCAAGCGATGTGGAACTTTCCGAAAGCGATATCCTTGATTTTACCGTAGCGGGAACACCCAATATGGTGGTAAAAATGAGCGCGGGCGATTACTTCCAGGACGAATTGTTGATAGCATCCCAACGTGAACCCGGAATATATAAAAAGACCGTGAACTTCAGCAATGTAAATCCGAGCGGCAAATCGACAAAAGTAACCTACTATATGTATGACGACAACGGCAAACTTAAGGCGAAAGCCTCCACCTTGGGGCGAATAAAAATACTGCCACGCGACCAATCCTCAAAAATAGCGAAAGTAATAAAAGAAGATTCCCGCCTTAGGCCTACGCCTCAGCCCAGCGGGCACATTCTGGATACAAAACTATACGGAAATGTTGAGGTTACCGGCAGAATAAACAATTTATACCGTGTAAAATTGGACGAAAATGCCATCGGCTGGATAGAAAGACGTTTCCTAACGCCAGACAACGACTTAAAAAGGCCGAGAAATATCGCCTGGGAAATATCCGCCGCGCCGGAAGAGGGTAAAACCGTCCTCACAATAAAGAATACGGAAAGAGTAAGTTTCAAGGTGGAAGAAAATCACGATTCTTTCGACGTTATTTTGTATTATACCCAAGCCCTTAATACCATAATGAGCGACTCCGAGGACGAATTGCTCGCCGGTTTGGATTATGAAATCCTCTCCGACGGCGCAAAGAAAATAAAAGCCCGCTACAAAGACGGCGCCCGCCTTTGGGGTTACACTTACAAGTATCAGGACAATAACTTGGTATTTGAACTTTACCACCAACCCAAATTCAATTTTACCGAAGAAAAACCCTTAAACGGACTTAAAATTGTTCTTGACCCGGGCCATTCCCCCAAAAGAACCATACCTTACGATGGGGCAGTCGGGCCAAGCGGCTTGTTGGAATATGAAGCCAATTACGATATAGCCCTCGCGGCAAAAAAACATTTGGAGGAATTGGGCGCAAAAGTGTTTTTATCCAAAACGGAAAAAGAAACTATGCCGCTATACAGACGAACGGAAAAACTAAAAGAAAACGAAGCGCATCTTTTCGTAAGCATACACAACAACGCCTTGCCAGATTATATAGATCCTTTCGCTCGGGAAAGGGGATCTTCTGTCTTTTATTACTATCCGCACAGCCTGCCCTTCGCCCAAGCGATGCAAAGCAGTTTTATAAAAAACGTCGGCTTGCCTACCGAGGGTATTTTGCAGGCGGATTTTTCCGTTACGAGGAGTTCCCCTCAAGTTCCGTCAATACTGATAGAAAACGTTTATATGATGATACCTTATCAAGAGGAACTGCTAAAACAGGATCGCTTTATAGACATTTTGGGGAAAACCATATCGGAAGGCGTGATAAACTTCGTCAATCCAACCTGGAATATTAAGAAAAGAAGTTCCGTAACAAGCGCTCCTATGGATTAAAACGTCGAGAAAAATAAAAATATTTTGGAAAACGCTTTAAATTTGCTAAAATTATAGTGTAGTATTAGAGAGATTACAATTTTAATCAATTTTCGCCGGGATGCTGGAATTGGTAGACAGGATGGTCTCAAAAACCATTGTCCGCAAGGACGTGAGGGTTCGAGTCCCTCTCTCGGTAATATTTAAAATACAAAAAAACCGCTAAAAAGCGGTTTTTTTGTTGTAATAGGCTTCTATTTTAGAAGGCATAATATTCAAGAAGCCTCAAGTACAAACCTAGGATGTTTCATTTCCATTCGCCTATTTTATGCGTTTCAAGATTTACTTTTATTTGGAATGATAACCAAGTACTATATGAGTATCCTCCCGTTTCTATTCTTTTTGCATCTCGCAAAAACAGAAGTCCTATTATGTTTGTATTTTCCGAGATTCCAAAACCAATGACTAAAACATCTGGAGATCTAGAACTTCCTTCCTCCTGTTTATTTACATTTTTTAACAAACAAGCTCTGTTATATATAGTTCCATCTACATCTGATTTCGTTATTATTGTACATTGAATTCCCTTTAAATAGTTCTTATCCGCAAGATAGCTTTTGACCATCTCAAAGTCCCATGAGGACCTTAATCTTAAGTCAGACATCTCGGAAAGTTCTTGATATGCAATATCTAAAGCCTTTTTAAGCTTTGCTTCCGATATTGTTCCGTAATTATTACAGGCGATACCGAACGTCAGTACAAGTAAACATAGTATTATTTTTTTCATTTTATTTTTTCCTCAGGTTTAAAAAATTTTTTCCACGTTTTAAAACGTTTATCCGGGTCAATTTGCCCATAATTGGCTGGACTGGGCAAGTATTCAAAAGTGATTTTTCTTTCCTCACAAAACTGCTTAACTTCTTCTGTTTTGGCTTGAATATGCGGAAGACCGCTAAAAGTTTTTCTGGTGAAACAAACCTTTTTTAAGTGTTTTAAACGCGCAATTTCCGCTTTAACATCTGTACGGTTGGCTTTATTTAAATATTTATCTAGATTTACGTCACGGTAATTTGCGGCGTCTTCTTCCGGCATATCTATTGTTTCTATCAGGTCGGTAAGGTCTATTTTGTGCCGTTTGATGAAGGCCTCTTTGTCTTCAACAGAGCTGTATCTTAAACATTTTTCTCCAAAAATGGCGGACATTAGCTCCCAAAAAGCCGTGTGCCCTCTGCTGTAAAAGAAGGCGGCGGAATTAGAAGGAATATCGGGGTTAAATGTACCGATAACTAAAATTTCCGTATCCGGATTTAATTTCCTTGGTAAAAATTTATGTTTCATTTTTGTTTTTATCCTTTTTTAATAGTTATCTCATAATTACGCTTAATATAAAGAAAAGTATAGTCACAATTAAGAAACATCTAATAAAGATTCCTAAAAATACTAAAGGCAATCTGCCGGCAGAAATTCTTGGGGAATCTTTGCTGTTGTATTTAGCGTCAAATTTTTCTTGCGGCATAGCGCAAAATAAAATAGCTTGTATGATAGGCACCAACAGAAATATCCAAAATACGGGCAAAAATACACTTATAAGAATTAAAGTTTGTGCAGCAGCCGCATACCAAGTTGCTCTTCCTTCTAAACCTAGGTAGATATATTGCCCGCCGACAAACCAAAAGAACCATGTAAAAGCACCCGCCGCATATTTATTTTTTCTGGATGAACTTACGCAAAGAGTTTCTTTTTCCTTTGCTTTTTTCTCGCTATAACCGCAATTTGGACAAGTTTCCGCCAAATCAGAATATTCTTTCCCGCATTCTTTACATTTAATCAACGCCATATTATTTCTCCTTATTATTTTTGATTTATTTTTTCGGGCTCATATAAAACTGGAAGCAAAATCGGGCAAATAAAAACGGCTGTTATATTTGAGCCATTCAGACTAACCCAAATATAAACAGCCGTGGTTTCCTGCCCCGATGGGCAGGAAACACTCGGCACAATATACCCAAGGGATCAGCTCGGGTATACTGTGCCTAAAAACGACTGTTTTTGGAGTCTGAATGTGCCATTGGTATTTCCAACAGCGCACCGTATTCTTCATACGGTTCCAAAAACAGATTCAAATTGTATATAAGCCACATTTAAGGCTTATTTTGCGTTTAAAACTCCTAAAGCTAAATATACTTTATTATAAAAACTTTTAACCCTTTTGGCTACTGCTATATAAATAAAAAATTAAATCCTAAAATATTAAACAACAATTTATCAGCCGAAAAATATCCTGCCGGCTATAAGCCAATATATTAAAGCGCTTATCCAGGCAAATGTTTTGCTTTTGGTGCGGCGCTCCAAACGTAAAACGCCGTTAATATAACCGCCGAATAAAGATACCGCGCCAAATACTGAAAGCGCGACAAGCGCAAAACATAAGCCCAAAAATATTATATATACGCCGTAAGACACGGAAATATCGGCGGGAACAAAAGCGGGCAAAAAGGAAAGGAAAAACAATATCACTTTGGGATTAAGGATATTCATTATAAGCCCCTGTTTATAAAGCGCAAAAGAGCCCCCGCCAAGGGGAGTTTTTATGTCGGGATTTGTATTTTTCTCGTTTTTATAGGCGCGCAGAACGCAAACTCCAAGCCAAAAAAGATACAGCCCGCCGAATATCTTAACCAAAGTCATACATAGCGGGCTTGCTGCCATCAAAGCGGCCAAGCCCAAAGCCACCGCCGCCGTATGGACAAAGAGCCCCGAACACAGCCCCAGCGTAACGCTAAAAGCCGCTTTCGAGCCGCGCGTAACGCTCTGCGTCATAACAAAAAATATATCCGGCCCCGGCAAAAGCGAGAGCAAAAAAGAAGCAAAAATAAATTTTATCAGCATATCAAACACGAAAATTAAGAAAGATAAAAAAGCGGAACCCCCACAAATATTATACTATTTACGAGGAGGACCATTATTTATGAAAAATATTTTAGTACTTACCGGAAGTCCGCGCGAACTGGGTAACAGCGCGCTTTTGGCCAATGCCTTTATGGAAGGCGCCAAAGAAAACGGCCACCGCGTAAAAGTTTTTGAAACCGCCTTTCACCCCATAGCGCCCTGCAAAGCCTGCGACAAATGCTGGAGCGGCGGCAAACCCTGCGTATTTAAAGACGGCTTTACCGATTTGGCACCGTTGCTCGAACAGGCCGAAATACTCGTATTCGCCACGCCTCTGTATTGGTTTAGTATGAGCGCGCAAATAAAATCCGCGATAGACAAGCTCTACGCTTATATGAAGCCCGAAGCCAAAAACAAACTTAAAATTGAAGCCTGCGTTCTGCTCGCCTCGGCAGAAGGCTGCGAAAAAGACGGCGACTATGACGGCCTAAAAGCCACTTACAAAAGCATAATAGATTATTTAAATCTTAAAGATTTGGGTATGATTTTGGCGGGTCATATCGGGCAGAAAGGCGCGATATTGCAAAGCGAATATCTTAAAGTCGCCAAAGACTTGGGCCGAAGCATAAAAGGTTAAGAGCGGAAGCCTACTTTCAGCAACAGCGAGGCGCTTTGCATAAGAGTCCCGCCGCTTTTAAAAATAAAATAGCGCGCTTCCAAACCGCCGAGAATATGCTTACTGAAATCATATTCAAAACCTAATCCGCCGTAAACGGACAGACCGTCGCCCGCCTTCTCGGATTTGTCAAAAGAGTAATAAAGGCCGGGCAAATGCGGAGGGGCGGAACCGGGCGCAGGCTCCACTTTATAAGTCGTAGTCTGCTTGCGGTATATATAGCCCACCCCGAGCGGCAAGTAAAACCGCTTATCGGAAGCGGGATTAAAATTAAAACGGGAAACCAAATAGCCCGAACGTACGCTGTAAATATTTTCGTCTACGTTGACTATCGCCATTGTGCCGCCATATTCCGGCCCGTAAGGGACCGGAGAGCCAGCCATTTCCCCCCTGTCAAATATGCCTTCAAGCCCCAAATAAAATCTTGAGCTTAAAGCGTACATCATACGAACGGAACCGCCGTAAACCTGTTTTTTGCTGGCCGTATCGCCCGCGCCTTCCGTTATGTAGGAAGCGGAAAATCCGCCGTCGAGCAAAATATCGCCGCGCATTATAGGCCTTAGCGAGGATTCGTTCTCAAACAGCCCGACTTGCGCGAAACAAGCCGGAGCGAAAATTAAACAAAAAATAACTATTCCCAAATATTTACGCATAACTTTGCCGATACCGCTTATTATATTATAAATAATTTAATACAATAACTTTTAGGCCGAATAAAAGGAGAACTTATGAAAAAAATATTTTTGATCCCTATTTTACTCTTTTCAGCGACGTTTGTTTGCGCGCAGGAAAGCAAAGACATTAAACTAAAAGCACCGCAGAAAAATAAAGGCGCGAAAATTATGCAGGCTCTTTCCGAACGCAAGTCGACAAGAACTTTCGACGCTAAAGAACTGGATATTCAAACTATTTCCAATTTGCTTTGGGCCGCCAACGGCATCAATCGCCCTGACGGAAAAAGAACAGCCCCTTCCGCGATGAACCGCCAAGAAGTGGACGTTTATGTCTGCCTTAAAAGCGGGGCTTATTTCTTTAATCCCCAAGAAAATGAGTTAAAATTCATATCCGACGCCGATTGTCTGTTAAGAGACGCCCCCTTAACGCTTTATTTGGTCGCCAGAGCGCAGGAAGGCAATACTTGGGCTTATATCGATACCGGCATAGTATCGCAAAACATATCATTGTTTGCGTCGGGATTCGGGCTTGCCACCGTGCCGCAGGGCTCTATGCCAAAGGAAAAGATTATAAAAGATTTGAAACTTACCGACAGCCAGCTTTTGATATTAAACCACCCTGTCGGCTATCCCGCGAAAGAAAATAAGGAGAAAAACAAATGAGCATAAAAACTCCGTATCTGATTTTAGCCGCGGCGTTCTTATGCGCCTGCGCTTCCGCGCCCGATATAAAGGGATCGTGGATAGACAACAGAAAGCCCGAACCGCCCCTAAGCAAACAAGGAATATATTTCGGCGAGAACGGACAAGCTGCTTCAATCAACGCCGAAAACAAGGCGTATAAATCTTGGGCTCTTAAAGGCAAAGATCTTACTTTGAAAGGCATTGACGCTTCCGACGGAGAAATTCAAGATTTTACGGAAGTATATAAAGTAAAAGAAGTTAAAAACGGGGCTATGACTCTTGAGAAAGACGGCAAACAAATCCGCTTTACCAAAGACAACTCCGCAAATTACAAGGAAAGCAATTAGAGGATAAATTATGAAATATATTTTTATAGCTGCAGTTTTTTTGATTGTTTTAGGCTGTTCTCGGCAAGAGGACAATAACGCCAATGCAAACTCCGCACCGACACTTCAGGAACAAACACAGGGGCCGGCAACTTCAATATTGATCGGCGAATGGCTAAAGCCCATTGAGGGGCAAGAAGGCAAAACGGATGGGGTTAAACTCAATGCCGACGGCTCGGCCGAAAGCGTAAACTCCGCCACTTTGCTGTACAAATCTTGGGAAACCGACGGCAAATCACTGACTTTGGCGGGAACGAGCATAGGAAACGGAGTAAGCTCCGATTTCACGGCGGCTTATCAGATAGAGGAACTCTCCGAAAACAAACTAGTTCTTAGAATGGGGCAGAACGTTTTTACCTATACAAAAACAAACTGAAGTATATAGAACTTCAAAAAGAACTCCCGCGCTTAAAACGCGGGAGTTTTTATTTGCGGATTTAACAAATCTCAGTCTATGCCCTGCGGATTAAAACAATCTGCGCAGCGCGCTTCATAGTCGTCGGCGCCGCCAACGTATATTCTGGATTTTACGTCTACAAGCCTCTGCGTCCTGGTAGCTGGTTTACCGCATTTAGTGCAGCGCGCGGCCAATTTTGTAACGCTGTCGGCCACGGCCAAAAGGCGCGCCGTACTTTCAAACGGAACGGCTTGATAATCCAAATCCAATCCGCAGCAAATCACCCGCTTACCCATCGCCGCTATTTTAAGAGCTACGGCCGATATATCCCTGGAGAAAAAATTTACTTCGTCCAAAGCCACCACTTCGGTGTCCTTTTCTATCAAATCCAATATTTCCTCAGCCTTGTTTACGTGGACGGCCTCTATGGTTTTTAAGTCGTGCGTAGCTATCGCCCTGACGGCGTATCGTTTGTCTATGCTGGAATTAAATACCTGCACTTTCTGCCCCGCGTGGCGGCAAACTTCTATGCGTCTTATCAGCTCCGTAGTTTTGCCAGAAAACATACACCCGCAGACTACTTCTATACTGCCAAATTTTTTTCTTTTATCAGCCGTCATTTTTTATCTCCAAATTAGAAATTATCGCGTATCATTCTGTCGTCGCGCCACGGATACCAATATTCGTCGGCCTGCCTCAGTGCTTTGTTTTTCTCGCCAGCGCCGCAAAGTATGTTTATCCTGAAAGAGAAAGACAAATTCTGATTTCTGTCCCGCAGCCCAACCATCACGCTTATATCGTGGAAATCTTTATATATCTTTATATGCTTAGAATAGGCATACAAACTGGAATCGTTGGCGCTTACGTCTATGCCCATATCGGCGCGCCAAGTCATATTCTTAGGCGCGATCAGGAACTTGCTGGTAAAGAGGAAATTATTCCTGTCGGTGCTGTAATTGGTCATACCGAAAGAGGCATAACTGTCGCCGATGCTTTTAAAGATGCTGTCCAGCACAAAGGCCTGATTGCCTTCGTGTACGTCGTAGATATTCTGCAGATAAAAATGTGCGCCCGTTTTCGGCGAGAAGTATCCCGCCTCGGCGGTTATCGGCTCTATCCTGTATTTTGCGTCCCAACCCTCCTGGGAATTGCGCAAATCGTATCCGCTGGCCAATCTGAAATAGAAATTCTGGCCAAGCATATAATAGTTTTGGATATAAATCAGGTTTTCCTCTTCGTCCAAGCCTTGATATTCAATATTGGTAAGCGACCCGCTGGTACTGCGTTTCGTATAACGGTATCCGATATCAAGCAAACCCGTTATAAGGTTAGATCTTAAATTAAGTTCCCCGCCATACCTGCCCACGAAGGAATCTTCGTCGTTGTTTGTAGGGTCTTTTAGTATCGCGTCTTGATAATAATATCCGCTTGGCGTAAGGGTAAAATTCGGGTGCAGTTTTATGTCCTTTGAGCTGCGCCAACTCGCGTTAAGATATTGCACGAAGTCATAATCTTCTATTTGCGCATTGTTAAACCCTACGGAAAAATTATTTACTATCCCGCCTGTCCCGTTTATTACGAAAGGATTAAAAATCAAATCCACTTTAGGGGCATACTCTTCGGCGTTGGAATAGGTTTTGTCGTTTTCGTTAAGCTGTTCCCTTCTGGTATAGCCGATCCTGAAAGTATCCCAGCCGCTTTGCCTGGCGACGGAAAAACGGGTAAGCTGGTCCGGCGATACGACATAAGGATTGGAACGGAAAAAGTCGTCGTTAAAATCCGCGTCGGATACGTTTCTTGTTTCAAACTGGCTGAAGTAAATCGCGCCGCTGCCTTTGTTAAGGCTGTCGGAAGTATCGGCAACTTCCCACCAGTATCCGCCGTCTATGCCCCAGCGTTGTTCTTCCTTTACTTTATCGTAAATGGTATAGGCCTGAAGCGAACCTCTAAAGCGCTGTGGGTCCTCGTAAGATATTTCCGCGCCGTAGCCTATACCAGAACGGGTATAATAATCCAAATTGCCCTTTACCGCAAAGTCATTTTTGGCGTATACGGTAGAAGTGAGAAAGCCAAACCCCGTATTGTCGCTTTGGTCAAAATCCACGTAGGTGGTAAAGAGCCTGTCCGCGTTTAAAGACCTGTACACAAAAGGCAAATAAAATACCGGCACTTTGCCGTATTTTACCACCGCGTTGATGGCCCAAATTCTGTCGCCGGGTATCAAATCGGCCTTGCCGACGTAAAGGGTATAGTGCGGCTTTTCAAAATCACAGCAGGTGATATTAGCGTCCCGCAATATATATTCGCCGTCTTTGGCTTCCATACTCTTGGTGGAAAGGACCCTTATCGGCGAATAATCGGCTTTAATGTCTTCCATCAGCAGCGCCTTTGAGGCCATATCGAATTTTATTCCGTTGGAAGTAAACACACCCTTTTCGTCCTCGATAACCGTGGTCCCGTTTGAAATCAAAAGCTGTTCTTTAAGGTGCACTTGTATATCGTCGCCTTTAATCACGCGCGTGGTTTGGCCGTCTTCTATGTATATTTCAGCGTTGCCTTTTATGGCGACGACGGAATTATTTTTATCGTAAACGGTTTCGTCGGCGGTATAATAAATAAACTCGCCTTTGGTTGGTGCGGGCAGTTCAAAATCTTCCGCAAGCAGATTAGCCCCCGCCAATAGCAGACAAAACGCCGCTAACAATTTATTTTTCATTGGCTTTATGCAAGGCGTAAAGTGCAGCTCCCACGCCGCCTATATTGCCCTCTTTCGACAAAAGAATTTTGACGTTTTTAAACGGCGTCTTTACCGCCTGCCTGTCAAACACTTCCCTTATCGAGGGAAGGAAATACTTGGCGCCGCGCGATACTCCGCCCGCCAATACTATCGCGTGCGGGTTAAAAAGCAGCACCATATCGGCCAGACCTCTGCCCAAATAAGATCCTATCTCTTTCCATAAATTCAAGGCGACCTCATCGCCCTGCTCGGCCGCCTGGGAAAGCAAACTCACAGAAAAATCTTCCGTATTTATCAAATTTGCTAATATCGATTTCGGGTTTTCCGCGCTGACGGCCTGCGCCATACGCAGTATCCCCTTGGTGCCGGCATAAGATTCCATACAGCCCCTCTGCCCGCAGCCGCACAAAGGCGCATCGGGCGAATAATCTATTTTCATATGGCCCAACTCGCCGGAGGATCCGTCCGCCCCCTGATAGAGTTTCCCGTCCATAATTATGCCGCCGCCTATACCGGTGCCCAAGGTTACTATTATCATATTTTTGTATTTGCCTTTAAATTCTCGGTCGAACACGCCCCAAGCGGCCATATTGGCGTCGTTTGACACATAACAATCGCAGCCGGTGTTTTCCTTCATCACTTTTGCTACTTTAAGATTATGCCAAGGTATATTCGGTGCCCAACGCAAGACGCCTTTTTCCGGGTCGGTATCGCCCGCTATCCCTACGCCTAAAACGACGTCCTTATCTTTAAAAGAGCCCCGCCATTCATTGACTATTCTGGAGAGCTGCCCCAAAAACGCCTTTCCGCTAAGGGTGGTATAAGTGGGAATTTTATCGGTTTTAAGGATTTTCTTGCGGTCGTTCACCGCGAAAAATTTTACGAATGTTCCGCCTATGTCTATTCCTATAGAAATCATTTTTTTACCTCGCTTTCGGGATGGGCGGCATTATAAACTTTCTTAAGCCTCTCCAGCGATACGTGCGTGTATACTTGAGTAGCCGCCAAACTTTTATGTCCAAGCATTTCCTGTAAACTTTTCAAATCGCAGCCGTTGTTTAAAAGATGCGTCGCGAAAGAATGCCGCAAACTGTGCGGCGTAACCTTGCGCGCCACTCGGCTGTCAATGGCGCTCTTTTTGACTATCTGCGCCAAGCCTTCCCCGCTCAGCCGCCCGCCCTTGCTGCCCAAGAACAAAGGCTCCTCGCCTTTGGCCTGCGGACGGGTATCCAAATAATTGCTTATGGTCTCCAAAGCTATATCGGTTACGGGCACCAATCTTTCCTTTGAGCCTTTGCCCAATACTCTTACATAACCTTCATCAAAGTTTATGTCGCCGATATTCAGCCCGACCGTCTCGCTCCGCCTTAAACCGCTGGAATACAAAAGTTCCAATATCGCTTTGTTCCTGTAATGAAAACGCCTGCTTATTTCCGCGTCCATCAGGTTTGAAGCCTCTCCCTCGGTAAGAAAGGCGGGCAGTTTCTTTTCTCTTCTAGGGGCAGAAAACAAACTAAACGGATTTACCTTTATCAGCCCCCTGTTGGCCAGAAACTTGGCAAAACTCCTAAGCGCGCTTATCTTGCGAAGCATAGTCGGGCGCGAGATTTCCTTTATATTCTCGTAGGCCAAATACGCCCTTATATTTTTTAAAGTAAAATCTTTAACCGAAAGAAAATTCCTTAGGGACATAAACGCCGCGAAAGCCTCCAAATCGCTTTCGTACGCGCGCAAAGTATGCGCCGAAAGGTTGCGCCCCTTTAAACTTAAAGTGAAGTTTTCTATCTGCTTAAGCATTTTCTTTCTTTTCGTTCAGCTTTTTTATGGCCTCTTCCTCTTCGGGCGTAATATTTACTATATTCTTGCATTTCGGGTATCCGCTGCAGCCCAAAAACGCCCCTTTTGCGCTGTGCCTTAACACAAGCGCTTTGCCGCATTTTTCGCATTTTCTGCCCGAATCCAACGGGCCCGAAGACGCCACCCTGTTGCCCTGCGCGTCTATCGAATAGGTATTGCGGCATTTCGGGTAGGCCGAACAAGCCATAAATCTGCCCTTGCGCCCCGTTCTTATTACCATAGGCGCGCCGCATTTTTCGCATTTTTCGTTTGTTTGTTCGGGTTCGGGCGCCGCGCCGCTTACGTTCTTCTTGCCTTGGCAAGTATCGGGATAATTTACGCAGGTAAGATATTCCCCGTATTTGCTTCTCCTAAGTACCATCGGAGAGCCGCACAGCGGGCACTTTTCCCCTTCCACCACCGAAGGCGCCGGCTTACGCATATTCTGGGCGGCATTATTTAAATCGCGCGTAAATCCATCGTAAAAACCGCCTATCACGTCCACCCACTTTTTGGAGCCTTCGGCTATATCGTCCAAAGTTTCCTCAACGCCCGCCGTATAGGATAAATCCATTATATCCTTAAAAAACTCTTTAAGCTGTTCCGTTACCGTTATACCCAAATCCGTCGCCACCAGCTTATTGCTCTTGGGCTGTTTTTCTATATACTTGCGGTCCATAATGGTTTTTATCGTCGGAGCATAAGTGGACGGACGGCCGATGCCGTGTTTTTCCAAAGTTTTAATCAGGCTGGCTTCGTTATAGTTTGGCGGAGGCGTAGTCTTATGGTCTTTGGTTTCAATGGACAATAATTTTAAAACGTCGCCTTGTTCCAAAGGCGGGAGCAAAGCGGAAGATTCATCTTTATTATCGTCGTCCGCGCCTTCTCTCTCGTCGGCCTCCTCCTGATAAACGGAAAGATAACCCTTAAACTTAATTGTTCTGCCGTTGGCCCTCAGCAGGCATTTTTCCTTTCCGCCGGCCGATATATCCACGGCGACGGTGTTAAATACCGCTTCCGCCATTTGGGAAGCCACAAAACGCAGCCATATCAATTCGTAAAGTTTATATTGGTCGGCCGTCAGATACGCCTTTATGCTTTGCGGCGTTCTGTATACATCGGTAGGGTGTATGGACTCGTGCGCTTCCTGCGCGCCTTTCACTTTGCTTTTGTATACGGGTGCACTCTTGGGGGCGTATTCCTCGCCGTATTTTTCCTTAATGAATTTGGAGGTCTGGCTCTGAAGCTGTTTGGAAACGTTAAAAGAGTCCGTTCTCATATACGTTATCAGACCTACGGTCTGCCCGCCGATCTCTACACCCTCGTACAAAGTTTGCGCCACCTGCATAGTCTTTTGCGAACCGAAGCCTATCTTATTATAGGCATCTTGCTGCATAGAACTGGTGATAAAAGGCGGACGGGCTTTCTGTTTGACTTCCTTCTTCTCCACCTTCTCAACCACGATCGGGCCTTGCCTTAATACGGCGTTTACAGGCGCTAGCGATTCATTGGTGTCAAAAACGGTGCTCTTTACTTTATAGTCTTCCGCGAACAGTTTATGCGTTACGGTGCGTTCCACGTTTTTACCTTCCCATTTAAGCACGCGCGCGCTAAAACTAGGTTTTTGGTTTTCCTTCTCCAAAGAGGCTTTTATCGTCCAGTAAACTTGCTCTTTAAACTCGGCAATTTCTTTGGCTCTTTCAGTCAAAAGACGTACCGCCACAGACTGCACGCGCCCCGCGCTTAATCCGCTTGTTATTTTGCGCCACAAAAGCGGGGAAAGTTTATAGCCTACCAATCTGTCCAAAATACGCCTGGCCTGTTGGGCGTCAACCAAATTATGGTCTATGCCGCGGGCGTGATCAAAAGATTCTTTTACCGCGCTGGGCGTAATTTCGTGGAAATAGATTCTTCTGGTGTTTTCCGGCTTTAGATGCAGCAGTTCCTGCAAATGCCAAGCGATGGCTTCCCCTTCGCGGTCAGGGTCGGTAGCGAGATATACGGTAGAAGCCTTCTTCACCGCGTCTTTAAGCTCGCTTATCACTTTGGGCTTGCCGCTTATTACGTATGTGGGCTTAAAACCGTGTTTCTCATCGACGCCGATCTCTTTTGAAGGCAAATCGCGCACATGCCCGAAAGAGCTCCTTACCATATAAGAAGGCCCCAATATCTTGCTTATAGTCTTCTGCTTTGTGGGGGACTCCACTATTATCAATTCTTTACCGCCGGGTTTTACGTTCGCCGCCGTTTTGTTTTCCTTGCTTGCCATTTTCGTTCCTCTGTATAAAAAGCTAAAATTTGCGTCTGCTGTATTTGCCGTCCTCACAACAGATCACGCCGCCGACTTCCAAATTAAATAATATGCCGCTAAGCTCGCTTATCGGCATGGCTAAAGACATCGCCAAATCATCGGTACTCACGCTGGAAGATCCTATCGCCTCGATAACCTGCCGTTCAAGCGGAGGCAAATCCTCAAGCGGAGTCTTTTCTTCATTATAGAGTTTTTTAGTGTTAAGGCCAAGTTTTAAATTTAAAGGCAAAGTATCTATTATATCGCGCGCGTCCAATACCATAGCCGCGCCTTCCCTTATAAGATTGTTCGGCCCCGCGCTTTGCGGGCTGTCTATCGGGCCGGGCACCGCAAGGACGTCCTTGCCTTGCTCAAGCGCCATCTTGGCCGTTATCAAAGCGCCCGATTTCACTTCGCCTTCCACCACTACCACCAATTTCGAAAACGCCGCTATAAGCCTGTTGCGCCGCGGGAAATGCTGCGCCAACGGCGGAGCGTCAAACGGGAGCTCCGATATTATAGCGCCGCCTCTATCCAATATACCGCGCGCAAGCTCCCTGTTCTCGGCGGGATAACAGCGCCCTATTCCAGTACCTATCAAAGCCAGGGTAGGCTTGCCGTTTCGCACTGCGCTGGCGTGAACAACGGTATCAACACCCCTTGCCAAACCGCTGACCAAAACCGCACCCGAAAGCGCCAAATCCTCGCCCAGTTTTGCCGCCGCGCGCCTGCCGTAAGGCGTTATCTTCCTTGTGCCTACCATTCCCACATTGGCAGATCCGTCCGAAGGCAAAACTCCGCGCACGTACAAGGCCAAAGGCGGCTCCTTTATCGCCAAAAGTTCCTGCGGGTAATCAGGCTCGCCTTTAAAATATATACGTCCGTTTGCCTTTTCGGTCTTTTCAAATTCGGCCTCGGCGTTAAGCCTGGCGGCGGTATCCAAAAATTTGGACGCCGTTTCTATGCTTATCTTGCCTTCCTCGCTGAGGCGCTGAGCGCTTTGCTTCAATATCTCACACGGCGAGCCGAAAATATCCAAAAGCCTGCCAAGCCAATCCGCCCTTAAAAAGCTGAAGGCGTTTATCTTTAACAATGCCAATTTTTCTTCGTACGAGAATTCCATAAATCAGCCTAAATGTCGCCCACGCCCTTCCTGTCGAACGGGCGGTATTGCATTACCTCTATTATATGCTCTTTTTTGATATCCTTGCTGCCCTGCAAATCGGCTATTGTGCGGGCCGTCTTCAAAATTTTATCTAAACTCCTGGCAGAAAGCCCCAGCTTTTTCATAGCAAGCTCAAGCACTTCCCCGCCGCCCGCAGGCAAAGGGCAATACTCCTTTATCTGGGCCGCGCTCATAAACGCGTTGGCCGTAACACCGCTGCCTTTAAAACGCTCTTTTTGTATCTCGCGCGCCGCGCTTACCCTGGCCCTTATTTCCGCACTGCTTTCACCTTCGCTTTTCTTGTTCCAGTCTTTATAGTCCACCGGGTTTAGATTGACCGTTAAATCTATCCTGTCAAGCAGAGGCCCAGATACTTTTGCTTTGTAGCGGCTTATCTGCAAAGGCGTGCAGTTGCAAGTCTTGATATTATGCCCGTGGTATCCGCACGGACAGGGATTCATCGCCGCTATTAAGGTGAACTTGGCCGGGAAAGTAAAAGTATCCTTCGCTCTGGATATTGTCACTTTAAAAGTTTCCAAGGGCTCTCTTAACACTTCAAGAGAAGTTCTCGAAAACTCCGCAAATTCGTCAAGGAACAATACCCCGTTGTGAGCCAAACTCACTTCGCCGGGGCGCGGATTTTGCCCGCCCCCTATCAAGGCTATATTGGAAATAGTATGATGCGGATCTCTGAACGGCCGCCCTTCTATCCGCCCGTTCTTGCCCAGAAGTTTGCAGACGGAATATATCTGTAAAATTTCCAATCTTTCTTCCTTGGTCAAAGGCGGAAGTATGCCCGCAAATCTTTTGGCCAACATACTTTTGCCTGTGCCCGGGGGGCCGACCAACAGAACATTATGCCCGCCCGCCGCGGCTATCTCCAGTGCGCGCTTGGCCAAAGCCTGGCCCTTAACCTCGTTAAAATCGCCCGAATTACATATATATTCGTCTGGGTTTTCTTCTTCCGAGCATACGCTTTCAAAAGGCTCTTTCCCCTCAAGCATATCCACCGTCTGCTTTAAATTCTTGACGCCGAACGCCGATATGCCCGCGTAAGAGGCTTCCGCCCCGTTGTCAAAAGGGATCACCGCTTTGGCGCGTCCCAGCTTCTTTAAAGATATCAACATCGGCAATACGCCGCCGCAGGCGTGAGTTCTGCCGTTCAGACCCAGAGAACCTATAAATACGATTCCGCCCGCTTTTGAATATGCCTCTTTGCTTATTTGCCCGCTGGCGGCAAGTATCCCTAAAGCTATCGGCAAATCAAAATGAGCGCCGGCCTTCTTCAGCTCGGCCGGCGCTAGATTTACCGTTATCTTTTTTAAAGGGACTTCATATCCGCTGTTTCTTATCGCGGCCAGGACTCTGTCTTTGGCTTCCTTAACTTCCTGGTCGGGCAGCCCCACCAAAGAAAAAGAAGGCATACCCGCCGTTATATCCACCTCTACAGATACCAAAAAACCGTCCAAACCGTGAACACAGCTCGATACTATACTGGCTAACATATCTTTTACAGGAAGCTCATCTCCACCACGTCAGGAGTTATCCTGTCTATCGAAAAATTGGAATAATATTTCCTGAGTATCTTGGCGGAAAATTCTTCCGCGTTGTTTATATTCGCCTGCACCTCAAACGTAGCGTTGGAATTGGTGTACTTTATCAGATTAAAATCCTCCACCTCGCTTAACTGGCGCATTATGTTCTGCATCTCTTCCAAACGCTCTATCGTGTTGACATCGTTTACTATAAACTTGAAAGTCTTGGCCGAATTTACCGCCCTGTTTATCGGATCCGCCGTCTGAACAGCCGCGTTTTCGCAAGCGCCCGTCAAAGCTTTTTGCTGGGCTATGCTCAATACGCCGTCAAGCCCGCTGAAGCTGTCCGCCGTTTCCGCTATTACCTGATAGTTGCTGCTCGCTATTACTTTTATATTAGCTTTCGCTCTTACCGGTTTAAAAGAAGTCGTCAGCTGGGCCGCGCTTTCAAGCTCGCTCGCGCTCGCTTCGGCCAAGATAACGTATCTGGCGCCTTCCTTCTTGGCTTTATCTACTATCTGCGTATAATCTTCCAAATTGTTTTGACTTAAATTGCCGCCGTCTATCAAGACATAAGGATAATCCTTCAAAGCCTTATATATGCCTTGGCGGCAATACTGCTGCAGAGAAAGCTCCTCGTTGATAAGCTCCCTTGACGCTACAAAAATATTCGTCTTCTTTACGTAATCCGCGCTTTGCAGCTCCTTGATTTTGGCCGACAAATCGCTTACCAGCACCATTACCCGCGCCTCGCCGTAGAACTCTTCCCCTTTTCTGTACGAGGCTGTAAGATAAGATTTCCTTATATAAGCATCGGGATTATCCAATATCTGGCTCTTTATCTCCGGCGGGAAAGCAACCGCGCTGTTGGAGGATAAAAACACCCTCGTCGCCCGCTCCAAAGCGTTAATTTCCGCCTGCTTAAGCACACGCTTCTTAAGTTCTGATTTGGAAATATCCTCGTATGGAACCGTCGCCGATGCCATTACGTATTCCCCTGCGCCTTTAGGCCCTATATTAAAACGCTGACAGCCCGTAAAAAGCGCTAAAACGCATATCAAAATATAAAACTTTTTCATCTCCACCTCTTATTTCAAAACGTCGCCCAATACTCTTACGTAGGCGCTGGGTTTTTTAATATTCTCCGCGTCTATTATGCCGCAGCGTATCATCATAACTTCAAGCATATGCGTAAGAATGTCATAGAAATTATCCCTTATCGATTCTTGGCACACCGACAGCGAAGGCCCCAAGATTATTGCACCCTTTAAGTTCTTATTGTCGCATATATTGGCTATCTTAAAGGCTGCGGAAATTATGTGATCAGTGGAATAAGAACTCTTCAGCGCGAAGTTAAACCCGCCCTTTATCCCCAGTTCCTTGGCCTTTTGCATTACGCCAAATGCTATCCATTTGAACTTGTCGGCCTGATCTTGCGGATAGAAGAAGCCAAAACTGCCCCATTCGGTATTTTCACTCCTGTTTATGGTCACTATATCGGCAAAATCCTTTGTAACGATTTCACTGGTTTCGTTCTCCCCGTTTACCGCAAGCATCTCGTTTAAAATTTGGTCGTAGGACATTTGTATCAATCCGCTGTTGTTTATTCTGCGGCTTAATACCTTAGCCCTCTTGATATTACGCGCTATCGCGCCCAAGTTGGCTTTATCAAAAGTCAAAAAGCCTTGGGACTGATTGTCGTTCAAACCAAGCTCCGCGTCCTCTATCATCTTGCCGTATATTTTGCTGAAATGCTGCTGACGCGGCGGTTTAAGTTCCGACACCCACCCTTGATCCAAACGGAATCTTACCAATTCCTCAAATCTGGCCAAACTCTCGGGCGGATATTTGGAAGAGATTAGAATCTGTTTCTTTTCCTGCAAGAATCTGTTGAGCACCCTGGATATAAACTCCCTGTTATGCTCGTTTACCGCAGTAAGATGGATATCGTCTATTATCAGCACTTCCACCGAAGAGAAGAAATCCTCCAAATGCTTTATATTGCCTTCCTCGACGTATCTTTGTACGCCTCTGGAGAAGCGTACACCATTGGTAAAAAATATCTTTTCTTGGCCGATTCTCATCGCCAGTTCATAACCCATCGCGTTAAGGAAATGCGTTTTGCCCGTGCCGCTTTCGCCATATATCATAAACGGGTTATGCATCGTGCCTATATTGTCTATAACGCTCATCGCCGTGGCATGTGCAAAACGGTTTGACGCCATATCCATCTTGTCAAAAGTAAATAAAGGATTTAAAGGTATTTCCAAGGGCCAGTTGTTCCTCTTATAAACCTGCCCCGCCGAAACCAAAATCGTATGGTCTACCGCCGTAGCCGCGCGAGGAGCGGGGCTGGGCTTCTGCACCGACCTTTGTGCGCCGGGCGCCATGCCGGGGCGCTGTGCGGGATTGACCGCAGGTCTGGCCGCGCCGTTGGCGGCAGGCGCAACGGAAGGCCTGGGCTGAGCATTGGGAACCGTCGGTCTGGGCGCCGCGGGATTTACCCTGCCCGCAGGAGAAATAGGAGCTGAAGGCGCCTTCGGCGCACTTGGAATTCTTTGCCCCGGTATGGCGGGTTTTTCTATATTGTTATTGTTATTATACGGATCTTGTGTCATATCAGCTTTTATCTCCCCTTTTACTATTTTTTGTTCTATTATTTCCTTAAAATCTTTGTCTTGCGAACTTTCCTTCTTTATCGACGGCGGCGTTTTAACCGCGTCCGGAAGGCTTATCGGAGGCGCCGGCGCAACGGGCTTCGGCCTTGACGGCGCGGGAGGCGCCGCCCGTTTTAATATCGGAGGACGAGGGGCTGACGGCTTAGCCATAGCCGCACCCGCCGCTGCTTTGGCAAAATCATTAACGACAGGCGCTTGTTCCTCTTCCTGAATATCCACCTCATAAGCGGGATAGGCGCTTTCAGCGGCAGAATACTCCGCCTCAGGCGTATTTGACGAATGACCCAAAATTTCTTCCGCACCGGTATTGGGCTTTTCAAAGACGGATTGCGCCTCTTCTTCGTCCGGAGATATAATCTCCGCCGACTCTTTTTGCGTGCCGCCTTCAAAATACTCCTCGCCGGCCAATTCGGTTATATTGGTTTCGATTTCATCGGCGAATTCGGCCGCGTCCTCAAAAGCCGCGCTCATATCAAAAGCCTTCGGCTTAACTTCCGTGACGCGGGTATAACCTTTCTTTAAATCTATTATACTGCTCGTCTTAGAAGGATCTGCCGGAACATTATCTTCCAAAGGTTCGTACTCCGCGGATCTGCCTTTATCCTCAACGCTATATTCTTCTTCCAAAACCGAAGATCTTTCCTCTATGGCAGAATCCTTATCAAGCACTTGCTCTTCCGCGGTTATTGGGGCAGTTTCGTATTCCTTAACTGCACCCTCCGTTTGCATAGCTTCTGCTTCTTGAGGCAAAACAGTATCTTTTTGCGTTTGGCTCTGCGGCAGAACATGTTCCTCAACGGCTGGCTCATTAACAATAGCCGAAGCAACTATTTTCTCTTGTTCGCGATATTGCTCTTGTTTCAGCGGGGCCGCTATCTTCTCTTTATTCATGTTCGGAGCGGGTGGAACCGGCCTTATACTTTGTTGTTTAGGCACAAAAGCAGGTTTGGCTTTTACAAACTGAGGCTTTGGCCTTTCCGCATGGGCTTCCGCCTCACCCTGCGATACCGCAGCTTTATTGTGGGAAGTAAATATTAAAGGCGTCTGAGTTTTACTAACCTGCGTCGCCGTGGCTTTATTGTGGGCAGTAAATATTAAAGACGTCTGAGTTTTACTAACCTGCGTCGCCGCGCCGCTTAAAATTTTACCTGTGGGTATATGGTTATTCCCCTGCGTTTCGGTTTTTATGTGTTCATTGGCGGCGGATAAAGGCTCTTGCTGATGGCTTTTCTCCGCGGGAATGGCTTGTTTTTCAAACGCTGCGGGGGCTGTTTCTTGTTCGGCAGGCTCTTGTTTCAAGGCAATATCAGCTTTACTTTCTTCGTGTTGCGCGTTTAAAGTTTCATAAGAACCCTTCGCCTCAAATGCGGGCTTTTGTTTATCTTCGGCGCGTACGCTTGGCGCCGCGGACGACTGTTCAAGAGGCGCCTCTTTTGGTTGTTCCTCCACAGAGGAAGATAAAATATTCGTCGGGACATCCAACAAATCGTCGAAATTGCCCAAAGGCTTTTTCCCGATTGAAGCCATATTGGCCGTATTGACGGTAGAGTTGGATTTTGTTTTGCCCGTGGTTGCAGGCACGCTTTGTATCATATCCTCGACTTTATTTTGTCCGCCGGTTTCTTCCGGGTCGGCATAAAATTCGCATATCGTTTCGGCCGCGAAAATGTCGTCAACCTGTATCTTGGGAGAAAAATTCTCGTCAACGGCCGGTGCCATTATTTCCTCTATGGGGACGGCCGCTTTGCCATTCGGCGCTATACTGTGGAAAGTGCTTCTGTTTACGGCGGTCCTTACCGTATTTTTTACGGGAGATTTACCGGCATCTTCTTCTATTTTTTTACTGCCCAAATTCGCAAAAGGATTATATTCTTCTTTTTTAGCCGGCTCTGGCTTGGCTGTTTCTTGGGGCGGATTGACAACGGCTTGTTCTTCCTCGGTATTAAAGGCGACCTCGTCCCGGCGTTGCGGCAAAACGGGGGCTTCCTGCCGCTTTTCCTGCTTCTTTAAATGCTCCCCAGCCGCAGCCGCGAATTTGCCGAAAAGTTTTCCAAAAAAACCGCCCGCTTTTGCTATCTTTTCCTGAACGCCGCCATGCGCTTTATTCTCCGCAGCATGGGGATCTCTCCCAACTGAAGCGGTGGTGTCTGCCCCGACGGAAGGCATATAATTGTTTCTGGGTTCCTGCACTTTGCGGGGCTCTTTCATAGGCTGTGCCTGCGCCTTCTTTTTGTAGGGATCCTCTATCAAGGTCTCTCTTTGACGAGCTTCATTGGCCAAGCCGCCCATAAGTTTTAAAGATTGCTGTTTCTGCGTCTTTACCGTATCCTCCGGATACTGCCCGCCGATAAGCGTCGCGATGCCCATGGTGGCGGTTTTGGTGCTTTTTTCGGGAGGGATGGTTCCGTCCTCTATGTCGTAATTCTTTATATGGGTGCTCTCTGCGGAACTTAAATTGATAAATGTACCGTCCCCCACCTCACAGTCATTGTCAAGTTCTATACTCAAGGAATCGGCGCTGGCAAAATCTTGCTTTATGGAAAAATCACCTTCGGAAAGATGGACTTTTCCTTCTCCGCTGCGCTCCAAACCGAAAATATCTTCCGCGGAAACTTTAGTTTCCTCTTTAGGTTTCTTTATTTCTATAGGTTCGGTTCTCTTCTCGACAGGAGGCACCTGCGCCGTCCTCGGAGAATTTTCCCTTATCTCGGGTCGCTGCACCTCGCCGCGAAGCGCCGCCGAACTCTCAACCCCGCGCTTTAAAATTCCTGCGCTATTTTCTGCAACGATCTTCCTTTCGACAGCCCCCTGCCCCGGACGAACTACCTGCGCCCGCGGCACAACCGCAGGCCTGCTTGGAACGGAAGGAGCCGGTTTCTTGACGACAGGTCTGCTTGCCTGATAATCCGGTTCTTCAAAAACCTTAGCCCTGTTTATCTGCTCCTCCTTTACAGGCTCTTCCATAACCCGCCCCAATATCTCGGTAGCAGGAGAAATAGCATCCAAATTTACGTGCTTAGTCCGCTCGTTTATATCGCCCTCGATAACAACCTGCTGGGAAATCTCCTCTATCTTTATGCGGATCTTTTCCAACATACTGTCATCGGTGATATTGTACAGCTCAAAAACGTGGGTAAAGGGAGATACATTCTCATCTATAAGACGGCAAAAAGCCGACAGCTGATTGGATATCCGCTGTGCGGAGTCTTCGTCGCCTTGCACCAATAAAATATATACGGAATTTTCGGTAAGGGTATTCTCCCTTATTTCCCATCGTTTTATCATATTCTAGTCCGTTACGATTTTAACGCCCGCGCTGGTTCCCAAACGGCTTGCGCCGGCCTCTATCATTTTCAAAGCGTCGGCTTTGCTTCTTATTCCGCCCGACGCCTTAACTTTTAAACCGGAGGCCTTAGCCATAAGTTTTACGTCCTCAGCTTTGGCACCCGCATCGGAAAACCCGGTCGACGTCTTTACAAAATCAACACCGCACTCGGCGCAGATCTTGCATACCGTTTCCTTTTCCTCGTCCGTAAGATAAGAGGTTTCTATTATAACTTTAAGGACCGTTCCCTCGCTCGCTTCGCGTACGGCCGAAATATCGTTGCGAACGACGTCCAACATCCCGCTCTTTAACGCTCCAATGTTGATTACCATATCAACTTCTTCCGCGCCTTGCTTTATCGCCAAATTAGCCTCAAACGCTTTTACCGCGCTTTCATTGGCGCCAAGCGGAAAGCCTATCACCGTACACACTTTCACTCCGCTGCCTTTTAGCAAATCGCTGCACATACCTACCCAGAACGGGTTTACGCATACCGAAGCGAAACCGTAGCGCACAGCTTCGTCGCACAGCTTCGCGATGTCTTCCTTCGTCGCCGTAGCTTTAAGTATCGTATGATCTATATATTTTGCTAAGTTCATATCAGTTGTAATCTATTATCCTGTTAAATTTCTCGGCAATCAAAGACTGCCCGCCGACCAATACGCCGTCCACGTCCTCTTTGGCCATGATCGCGTCTACGTTATCGGCCTTTACGCTGCCGCCGTACAGTATCCTTACGCCGTCGGCAAATTCTTTGCCCAGCTGCTCGGCCAGCATCGCCCTTATCGCCTTATGCGTATCCTGCGCTTGTTCCGGCGTCGCAGTTTTGCCGGTGCCTATCGCCCATACCGGTTCATAAGCGATTACAAGATCTTTAAGCTGCTCGGCGCTAAAACCTTTTAAACCGTTTACCAGCTGGTCCTTTATCACTTCTTCCGTCTTGCCGCCTTCGCGCTGTTCCAAAGTTTCACCAACGCAAAATACTATCACTAATCCGTGGTTTAAAGCTGCCGCGACTTTTTTGTTTAAAACCTCATTGGTATCACCGAAGAGGCTTCTCCTCTCGCTGTGGCCCAAAATAACGTGCGTAGCACCCGTACCTTTAACCTGGACGGGTGATACCTGGGAGGTGAATGCCCCTTTGTCTTCATAGTAGCAATCCTGCGCCGCCACTTTAAAACCCGTGCCCGCACTGGCCCTGACTACCGCGCTAAGGCTGGTGAAGCTGGGCGCTACCATTATGTCGGCATTGTTCTTATTCTTCGCCGCTTTTAAACCCTCTATTAAATTTACGGATTCTTCCACCGTATTGTGCATCTTCCAGTTGCCCGCTATAAAAGGTTTTCTTGACATTGTTAAAACTCCTATCCTAAAATTTGATACTGCCAGCAATATATATTATATATATAATACTCATTTTAGGAAATTTTGTACCTTTTGCAAATATTTTAAACGTCCCTTTAGTCTACATGCCGACAAAATACCCTTTTTGCCGCACAAATTCTGCCGCAGACGGGAAATTAGTTAAAAATCGCGTATATTCCTCCCCTTGTAAACAACTGATTAAAAGACAATGTAAAATATTCCCCAAAGGCAAAACTCAGTCGCCCAATAAAAAAGCGCCCGAAGGCGCCTCTTTATCTTTTATGAATTTTTCCGTCCTCATTTGCTCCAGTTGGGTGTAAAAGCATTGCCCCTTATATTGGCTATCAAATGAGGCGCACTGCCGTCGGCATCCATTACGTATATCTGCCTTTTTCCGGCGCGCGTCGTGGTAAAAGCGATGAAACGGCCGTCGGGCGACCAGGTGGGGTCTTCGTTCCAGCCCGCGTCCGCCGTAAGCTGCCTTACCTGCGAACCCGTTATATCAGTAATAAAGATGTCTATCGGGTGGTTGGAGGCTTGCCGCCCCGCAAAGACAATCCAATCCCCGTTGGGCGACCACTGGGGGCTGTCCGTCCAGTTCATCTTGGTTATGCGGCGCGTTTCCTGCGTAGCCAAGTTCATTATGTATATCTGCGGATTACCCGAACGGTTGGACACAAAAGTTATATACTTGCCGTCTGGCGAAAAAGACGGAGAACCATCCACGCCGTATTTATCGGTAAGGCGCCTAAGCGCACCGCTTTCCAAATCTTTAATATATATATTCGGGTTGCTGCCGCGCGAAAGCGTCAGCACCAAGCTCTTATCATCGGGCGAAACCCCGCCTATAAGATTTAAACCGCGGGTCTTTATCAGAGGTTTTATTTTACCCTCTTTTAAATCAATATAATATACGTCGGGATTTTTCCTGCGGTACGTAGTGTAAAATATCTTGCTGGAATCAGCACTCCATCTGGGAAGCAAAGAAATAGATTTGTCGCGGGTAAGTTTCGTAAGATTATAACCGTCATAATCCACCATGTATATTTCTTTCTTTCCGGTAGAATCGTTAGCGAAAGCGATTCTCGTATCTGCTATACCGCGCTTGCCCATAAGAAGTTTTACTATTTGGTCTGAAAGTATATGCGCGCTGCGTCTTAAGCTCTTGCTGCTGCTCTTTAAGTTTTTGGCCAATATCGCCTTCTGCGATTCGGTGTCGTACAAAAATGCCTTTATGTCCCATTGGCCTTCGCCGCTCTGCGCCACTTCCGCAAACAGAAAATAATCCAAACCGTCCTTGCGGTATTTGGAAAACACTTCGCCCAAATTGTTTAAATCCGGTTTGGGCAAATTATCCTGCACATCAAAGTAACGAGAACGCAGTAAATCCGAACGGACCACAGAGGATAACTGAGAGGCCGTTTGCTTCTCCGCCGAACTATTCTCGTTCTTGGCGAAGAAATGCGCTATCCCTATTTTGGGCAGCGCGTTAGGGTCGTATTTGGACGATATGCCTATATATACGTCACTTTCCCTGGCAAAACACAATACCGGCAGCAACAATGTCACCACCGCCATATACTTTAAAAATTTCATCTTATTTTATTTCCCCGATAAGTTTCTTGGCCTCGGCAGCTTCGGTGCTGCCTTTGTAATCTTGGACTACCGACTGAAGATAGTTCTTGGCCTCCTCTTTCTTGTCAAGAGGTATTATACTGCGAGCATATACTATGCGCGCCGCCGCGGTGTGCTTGCTCTTGGGATACTTATCTAGCAAGGTCGCCGAAGATACCGCCGCCTTTTGATATTCTTCCAAATTATACAGCGCTTGCGCCAAATACAAATAAGCCTCTTCTATGTTTTGGCCGTCCGGCGCATTTTGTATGTATAGGGCAAAACCCTTCGCCGCCGTATTATATTGTTTTGAATCGAACTGCGTTTTGGCTTGCTCGTATATCTCGCCGGGCGGCATCTTGTATTCTGTCTTTTCGCCGTCCAAAGCAGAGGTTATATTATCCAGCTTAGTCGAGATATTGTCAAGTTTATAATCGAAATCTTTCAAATTCTCGGAAGAACGTATCAACTGACTCATAAGCTCTTCCATTTGTACATCCAAACCGGCTTGATTCTTTTGTAAATTCTCCAGCGTTTTGTTCAGCGCCGCAACCTGCGTCTTTAATATTCTTACGTCGTCCTGCGTCGCGAAACAACCGCTCATAACTAAAGGGGAGCTGATCCCCAAAACAGACAATATTATTATCTTGTTTATTCTCATGGGAAAGCTCCCCTCAAAATTAACTACTATATTACTGTATCGGCTCTGCGGTTCTTGGCCCAGCACGCATTGGTGCTTTCCGTGCAGACCGGTCTTTCTTTACCGTAAGAGATCGTGTAAATATCATCGGCATTAAAACCGAGTTTTACATAGTAATCTTTTACTTCTTTGGCTCTCTTGTCGCCCAAAGCTATGTTGTAAGCGATGGTGCCTCTGTCGTCGCAGTTGCCTTCCACCGTAATCGTCTTTACGCCTTTTACCTTCAAAATTTCGGCATTGGCTTCAAGTACGGCTCTAGCTTCTTTGGACAAAGTATACTGATTTAAAGCAAAGTATACAGGCGCTAAATTTACGGCCTCGGCCTCTACTACAATTGCGGCATCTTCTTCTTCGATGATTATGGTATCATCGGCGGAAATTTCCTCCACCGTACCTACCGTGCCTACATTATCGGCCGCGGCATCATCTTTTACGTTCTTGCTGCACGCAGTTAAACCAGCGGCTAAAGCAAAAACTAACATAAACTTAATCATGTTCTTCATTATGGCTGTCTCCTGTTTGGTTTTTACCTTTTCGGTTTTCACCGTAATTCTTTTTGATAACATAAATAATATCAGACTTGGGGCCTAATAGTCAATCCGATTTACCACAGAAACGGTTCCACACTTTTTACCCAGATCTACTTCGGCAGGCGGCCGGAAAGGATTTCGGCAAAAGCGCGGGTAGGCTCCAGCTTGCTTAGTATTATCCGCACCGCCGCAGTCATCGGTACTGCCAAAAACGCTCCGGGAACGCCCCATACAAGCGCCCAAAACACCAATGACCCTATTATCGTTACGGGATGTAAATCCATACCGCCGCCCAAAAGTTTAGGCTCCATTATGCTGCCTATAACAAACTGCATACACGCCGGTATTATCAATACTATCCAAAAACTAGCCGTAGGACCAAATTGCATCAGCGCGATAGGCATAGGCAAAAGTACCGCTATTATTGAACCTACATTCGGTATAAAATTGAGAACTATCGTGCATACTATAAACATCAGTGCCAATTCCAACCCCACCGAAAAGTATACTATCCCCACACATATACCCGTAAATATCGAAACTATTATATGTATGTATAGATAAGCGGAAATTTTATTCTGTATCTCCTTGATTACCGTATTGGTTATCTTCGTGCGGCCCGAGCCCAAAAGCATAAAGAATACAAATATCACAACCATCGAAAAATACGATATTACTTTAACAGCATTGCTGCCGACACCCTTCAGGAAATTGACGGAACTGGGCCCCGTAAGCATAGCCTGAAGGCTCTTTAACTCCAGCATTTCATCGGGTAAAGGTATTTTGTAACTCCTGATCAAATCCGCCAGTTTGTTAAAAGACTCCAACAGCTTGGCTTGATATATGCTGAAGGTTTGAACAAAATTGCTTATCGAGTTACTTATAAATATTACCACCAAAACCAACGGCACCAACACTATCGTAGCCGATATTACTATCGCCAGCCAGCGCGGGAACTTCATTCTGAAGCGCAAATATCTTATAAGCGGCGTTATCATCGTATAAATGAAAATTGATATCACCAGCGGTATCAATATACTCCTTGTATATATAAGCGCAGTAACAAGGCTTACCACCGCTATCAATATAAGACAAGCGGTATTTATCTTGCGGTAAATGTCTACCCCGCCTTCGCGCTGAGCGGGAATCGGCTTGTTTTGTTCTGTCATAAATATTTCCCCATATCTCTTATAAGAAACAATATCCTCGTGACTATCTTGTTCAAATCCTCGCAGCCCTCCTCCAAAAGCCACCAGTTAAGCCTTAATGGCACTTCTTTGGCCAAAGTCTGAATATTTTTGAAAATAGTATAAAGCTCGTCTACCTGCCTGTTAAACGCAAGAGCCGTTATATTCATCTGCTTTATGTTTATGCGATTGCTTTCTATGACATCGGCTTTATCGTCCAAAGTCCTAAAATACGTGCGCGTCTGTTGCCAAAATTCCCCGCTTTCGTCGGCAAGAGTTTTTAGTTCCAGCACCGTCGCCCGAAATTCGTTTTGAAATTCCGTATCCTTTATCGGCGTTCTGCGCCTAAACTGATTGTGTATTATTTCCAATCTGTCGTAATATCCGCGCAGTTTGGCGTTAATCGCGCGAAGGGCGTCTTCCGAGCGTTCTATCTCTTCCGACATTCTCTTTATCTGCTGCTCTGCCGTTAAACTCATTGTTTAGGGAACCTTAACGATATTATCGTACCTATTCCGTATTGGGACCTTACGGAAATGGTACCTTCGTGTATATTCATTATCATCTTAACCAAAGCCAAGCCCAAACCCCAACCTTCTATTTGGCCGGTAAAGAAATCGTCGACTTGATAAAACTTCTCAAAAATAAGGCTTATATCCTCTTCCTTTATTCCCACGCCGTTATCGGCTACGGCGAGGATATTCTTATCGTCTTCCTCATAATAGAAAAGCTTTATCTTCTTTATCGTGTTATTGTTGAATTTTATCGAATTATCCAACAGCTCTTCCAAAGCTATCGATACCAATGCCTTGTCGGCATATATCGTTGCCTCCGGCGGGCATTTGATATCTATGGAAGGGCCCTGGCGCCTTATTGTCGCGTCGGAAGACATTATACTTAAAGAATCGTCCCTCAGCACACAGGCCGCCGCCGCTGAGGAAAACAACCCCTTTACGTTTACTTCCTGTTTTTTTATGTCTTCCTGCGTTAAATTGCTTACGCTGCTGAAGCGGACCAGCTTATCTATCAATATCGCAAGCTTTTCGCCCTGCTTGCTGATGTCGCCCAGCGCTTTGGCGTTAAAAGTTTCTTTTTCCTCTGGCTTCAGCTGGGACAGTATCGCCTCAGTATATCCGTTGATAATCGACAGCGGCGTCTTAAGTTTATGCGACACCAGCGATAATACCCTGGAAGCCGGGTCAACCTTTTTCTCCTTATTTAAATCCTTAGGCATATATTCCCCCTTACAACCTTACGCTTAATCCTATGCCATAAATATCCGAGTCCGTCTGATTAGGTATAAAAATATGGTTATACGACAATCTTATGGTAGCGCGCGCGCTTACCATCATATTCGTGCTGATAAGCAGAGAATGCCTGGAGTCGTCATCATGCATATCTATATAGCGATACGATATAAAACTCTCCGCCCGGCTTTCTTCCGAGCGCCATGTCACTTTTGCTCCACCAGAAGCTCTGGGCAAGCCAAGCACGTAATCTATGGTACCCAAATCCGCCAACTCCGCCTGATTAAAAATCCCTCTTACGGCTTTCACGCCCTCCAAGCCGGAAAGATACTGATACACATTGCCCGATATATTGAAGGCATATACTCCAAAGAAATTTGCCAATATACCAAGCTCATAGGCGGACTGTACAAAAGTATCCTTCTCCGTAAGAATGCCGTTTTTCAGCACGTCGGCTTTTTGGGAGACTATCCCCGCGCTCATATATCCCTCCGCGGCTGTACCATCAATTTCATTGACCTTTAACCCCGTGGAAAACATCAATTTCCCGCCGTAGGCCGAAGCGCCGTTGGCATTATCGGGCAGAGCAAAGGGAACGGCCCGCAAAGAAAATCCGTTGCCGTCCAAGCCCAAAGGCAGGCGCACTTCGTATATATGATTATCAAACGATTTATGTTCGGTAATATCAAATTCCGCGCCGACAATGAACGGATATACCGGAGCAAAAGAAACCATCGCGCTGTTGCGCCAGAATTTGGAATTGTGAGTATAATTATCCGCCACGCTGAAAGAAAACGCCGGGGATAAAGACAACATAAGAGTTAAAATTGTAATGATTTTTTTCATACCTAAAGAATACAAAAATCTTAAGCCAATATAAACTACTTTTTTCGCACAAAGCGAAGCGGGGCTAAATTTAGTAGAATTATTTATATGAGAAAATTCTTTTTTATACCCCTTTTGTTTTTAGCTTGCGCGCTTAACTCGGCCGTAATAGAAAGAGGCCCCTACGTTGAAGATCCCGCCCTTACCACCGCGGTTATCAAATGGGCTACCGATACCCCTTCCCCCGCCTGGATAGAATACGGGCCGGAAGGGAAATGCTCCCAGCTTATGGCCATATCGTCAAGGAAAATCAATCATTCCCTCACTCTTCACGGGCTGATACCCAATACCAAATTTTGCTATAAGGTTTATGTCGAGAATAATTCCGGCACGGGCGTACAGGAGGCAAAAACCGGTACTTTCAGAACACTGTTCACACCGGAGAGGAAGATAGTCAACTTCCTAGTGATGGGCAACAGCGCGGATCCGCAGGGCAACTCCGAAGAAATCAAAAAGCGCATGGCGCAAAGCATGGCGGAATATCAGGCCGATTTCATAATTCATACAGGCGATATCGCCGCGGGCGGTACGCCGCAGGCAAGCGATAAGGACTTTTTTGTCCCTTATAAGAAACTTCTGTCCGATGCACCCTTGCTCGTCGCTTTAGGCGAAGAGGAATACGGCGATAACCGATCCAATTCCGAAGGCAAAGGATTTTTGGCCGCAAATTACAAAAGAATACACTCCATGCCCTGGAGCAAAGCCACACCCAACTATTACTATATAGACACCGCCAACGCCAGAATACTTTTCATCGATACAAACAATATGTACGACGCTTTAAACGCACCTTCAATCAACAGGGATTCCGCCCAATACAAATGGCTGCGCGATTCCTTGGCGAAAACCGGCAGCGGGAAATGGAAAATAGTAGTAATGCATCACCCTGTATATTCCAGCGGTAAAGAGGAAGACCGTTTAAGCCAAGTGCTTGCGCCTCTGTTTGAAGCACAAAAAGTCAATTTGGTAATACAGGGACACCAGGGCGCCTATGAAAGGACCGATCCCATATACCGCGCAGAATCTGCCAAAAGCGGGCCGATATACATAACGGTAGGCGGCAGCGGGAAGTTCTTTGAAGAATCTTCCTACAACAATGAATGGAGCAACAAATATTATGCCTTGCCTCATTTTGCGTATATCAGCATTATCGACAGGAAACTCTCTTTAAGAACTTTCACCCACGACAATAAAAGAATAGACGCCTTGGATATATACTTTTAGTTTGGTATAATATTTAGGTACGGCAGATTATGCCAGTTAAGATTTAAGCCCAGTTGGCGCAGCGGTAGCGCGTTCCCTTGACATGGGAAAGGTCACAGGTTCAATCCCTGTACTGGGCACCATTTAAGACCCCGTCAAAAGACGGGGTTTTTGTTTTATATTTCCGCGGAGAGGCACCCCCCGCCCTGTAAAAACTTCCCTAAAAATCCGGCCATAAAACCCTCTGTTCAGCATTTAACAAGCACGAAATAAAGATGTAAAATATAGATAAGGAGTTCTTATATGAGTATTTTTGAAGCTTTAATGATGCTCGGTTTTGGCATAGCTTGGCCTTTTAACATTTACCGTTCCGTAAAAACGAAAACGGCCGCGGGGAAGAGTTTTCTCTTTATGATTACCATAGAACTGGCTTATATCTGCGGTATGATACATAAAGTGCTTTATAGTTTTGATTTGGTCTTTTGGCTTTATGTTCTTAACTTCCTTATGGTACTTACGGATATAATACTTATGATACGCAATTCCCGTATAGACGTTTTCCGCAAACACAGAAGAGAAATACTGCAAAAGAGGGCTGCCGCGGCACACAAATAACGCTATTCCTAAATTAGGATCTATAAATTAAAACCCCGCTTTCGTTAATCGGAAAGCGGGGCTTTATATGTTTTAAACAAATTATTCCGCACGGCCTTAGGCCTTGGTAACCAAAAACTCCATTACCTTTTTGCGCCTGAATTTGCGCGGCTCCACATATAAGCCGTCGCCTTTTATCTTGCCGTTGCCGACTATCGGGGCGCCGTTTCTAAGTTCTGCCCATTTCTCCATCGTCATATCAGCCTGCAAATCCTGGGGCGCGCTTAAGGCCAAAGCCTTAAAAACGTCAGCCATCTTTGAGGTTGAACTTACCACAAGCCCGTTGCCGAATGTCCTGATATACATCGGGAAGAAATCGTATTCGTCTTCTATCTCGCCTACGAGTTCCTCAAAAATATCTTCCAAAGTTACTATCCCAGTAATTTTCCCGCCCGCACAAACCAAACATATATGCTGGCGGCCTTTCATTATCTTTTCCAGAGCTTGCGATATCGTCATATCGGCTTCAAGGCGCATTATCGGGCGCAATATCGAACGTGCGGTTGCTTTGCTTTCGGGCGCGGTTTTAGTCGCCATAAAAATATCTTTAAAATTAAGATATCCTATTATGCTTTGCGGGTCTTCTTTCTTCTCGTATACCGGGAAACGCGTATGCATATCCAAATGCGCCTTTATGAAAGTTTCGCCGATGCTGTCCTCGGCAAAAAGCATATACACATGGTCAAGCGGGATTTGTATTTCCCCTATTTTGCGGCTGCAAAACATCGCGCTGGAAAGGACTATTTTCTCTTCCGTCTTGCCAAACAACCTTGAAGATGATGCAACCGAAGCCGCCGCGCGAAGATCTTCCAAAGCAGCCGTTCTGGAGGCATTCGGATCATCGTTGCTTTTAACGGATTTTCTGGTAAGGAAACACACTATCGCTTCCATAATGGCCACTACGGGCGATAATATCGTATAAAGTACTCTTATTATGGGGGAAAAGGTTAAGACGACGAACTCGTTATTTTTTATAGCAAAAGTTTTAGGCGTAAGTTCCGCAAACACTATTGTTATAAAACTGAGCGGCAAAACCACCAGTATCACCGAAAGCGCATCGGCCACGCTTTTAGAGATAGGCAATATATTTTGCAAAATCGGAGACATTTTCTCGTCCGCGCCCGCTCCGCCCACAGCCGCGGCTACGGCGCCTACAAGCGTTATGACTATTTGAACAACCGCCAAGGAACCTTCTATGTGTTCCTTCATAAAAAGGGCGGATTTGGCACCCTTTTTCTTATCGGCGGCGAGTACGGAAAGTTTTGTCTTTGAGACTGAAGCCAGCGCCATTTCATAAGCGGCAAACAACGCGTTTAAGGCCAACATTATAACGATTATCAATAGAACCATATAGTATATTATTGTAAATTTACGTCGTATTGACAAGAGCGCGCTAGCGTTCCGTTTTGCCAACCGTGCCCTATTTACCAAAAACGATGTTTTTTTGCTCTCTTTAAGCTATACTTTACTCAGCGACAGTTACGGGGGGTATAAATATGGATATATTTTCTTTAAGCGCGGCGGGTATTTTATATCTGCTGCTTCAACTATGCGTAACCATACACATTCTGCTTTTTAAAGACGACGTAAAAAGTTCCATAGGCTGGATAGGCCTTGTTTGGCTGACGCCGCTGTTGGGCAGCATAATTTATATTATGTTCGGGATAAACAGAATAAAACGAAAAGCCATAAAACTCAAAAATCCGCGCCAGGACATTCTTAAAATAACAGGTAAAAATATTGAAGAGATACAAAAAGAAATACCGCCCGCCATGCTGCAAATGTTAAGGCTAGGGCACAGCATTCACCCGCAGCTTTTCGCTTTGGGCAACAAGGTAACGCCTTTAATCAACGGAGACGAAGCCTATCCGCAAATGTGCGCCGCCATAGAAAAAGCGGAAAAAGAGGTCCTGATAGAAAGCTATATTTTCAACAATGACAAAGCCGGCCAAGCGATTTTAAAAGCCGCCCAAAAAGCCGCGCAAAACGGCGCGGCCGTAAAAATAATAATAGACGGCGTCGGGCTAAATTACAGCCGCCCAAATATAATAGAAGAAATAAAGAAAGTAAAAGGGGCGGATTTCGCCGTATTCCTCCCGTCAAGAAAACCCGCCGCCCTGCCTTTTGTCAATTTAAGAAGCCACAGAAAAATAATGGTGATAGACGGCCATACCGCTTTCTTCGGCGGAATGAACATCGCCAAAGAGAATTTGCTGCAAACAAACCCCAAAGAGCCGGTGCAGGATACCACCTTTAAGATAGAAGGCCCCGTAATATCGCAAATAGTGCGGATATTTATGGAAGATTGGATATTTTCGCGCAAACAACCTTTCAAACCCGTTCTGTTAAAAGACGAACATTATCTTCCGGGCAAATGCCTCTGCCGCGCCATACCCGACGGGCCCGACGGCGATTACGGCAAAGTGGAACTTATGGTGCTGGGCGCGATTAACTGCGCGACAAAGAATATCAAAATAGTTACGCCCTATTTCCTGCCGGAAGAAAATATCCTTACCGCCCTGGAACTCGCCGCCATGCGCGGCATAGATACGGAAATAATACTCCCGCAAAAGAGCAATATCTTCGGTATGGATTGGGCTATGCAGGCTAATTTTAACCGTCTGATCAAAAAAGGCGTCAAAATATATCAGCAAGAGCCGCCCTTCGACCACAGTAAAATTATGACCGCGGACGATGTTTGGGCTTTTATAGGTTCTTCCAATTGGGACGTGAGAAGTTTTAAGCTGAACTTCGAGGCCAATATGGAAATAATAGATAAAGAATTTGTAGAAAAACTAAACGAAATAATTAAATCAAAGAAAAGCAAATCCGTTTTGGCGCGCGAGAAAAAATACCCCTTTGGTCCGCTTCTTATCAGAAATGTATTTAAGCTGCTGACGCCATACTATTAAGTTTTTTTGCGACAACAAAAAGCCCCGTCCTTATCGGACGGGGTTTTTATCTTTTAGCCAAATCGACAACTTTTCCGCAGGCCTTAAATCTAAACACCGAAAACGGCGTTCTTTAGTTTTTTAAGCGGCCTTTTCAAAAAAGATAACGCGGGCATATTTACCACCAGCCTGACGAAATACATCGGGTTGACGCGCCAGCGCGAATTAAGACGTTTCTTAAAACTCTTGGAATATGGATACTTGCACAGCCAGCCGCAAAATTCGGGCCAGTCTTTCCGTTCGTTCTTGTTAAGCGCGAATAAAGGCGGTATCGAAGAAGGCGCCATATACCGCTTAACCGCGCCCAAAAAAGCGTTCTTTACTTTAGGCTGGTTCCTGAACAGTTCTTCCGCTATGATATACAGTCCCTTAAGTTCGGCCGTAAGCCTGTAAATCAGGGAGCGCTCCCTGATTAGAGTATCGTTTTGCGTTCTTAAATTCACCAGCGGCCTTTTAAGCACTTTGAATTTGGCGTTGAAATTCTTAAAAGACCATATAAGATATACGTGTATCCAATTAAGCCCGCTCACTCTCTGACTGCCCTTAACCTTCAAAGCCAAAGACCTGCTAAAAATGCAGCTGCCTATATACCCGAACAGCCCGCCATTGCTAACCACCGCCTTAAGATAACGTACAAGTTCAGCGTCGCTGGCCATATGTACGATTTTACCGTCCTTTACTCCGCGCGTCAAAGCCCAATAGTCCAAATATCTCATTTTTTTGTCGCAGAGATTAAGGCCGCAGGTATAAAAATCGTATCCGCTTTTTATATGATGTTTAACAAACCCGATAGAGCCCGGCAATAGTGTATCGTCGTCGCCGAGTATCCAGCAGTATTTGCCTTTGGCGCGGCTTATGCAGTTTAAGACATTTCTGTCAAAACCGACGTTAATGTCGTTCTTGTAATAAAACAAATTCTTATACAAAGCCTGATATTCTTTCACCACGCGTGCGGTGTCATCATAAGAGTTATTGTCGCTTACGATTACTTCCACCCCGTCGAATACGGCTTGTTTGAAAATACTGTCCAACATTACCGGCAGATATTCCGCACGGTTACAAGTGGGTATGCAAATAGAAAGTTCCGTCATACTACATTACTGTTTCCAAAAGGTTGAAATCTCTATCTATTATATTAAAATATGCGCGCTTGCCGCTTTGCAATATGCCGAAATCCAGTTTGTGCAGACGGGCCGGATTTTCCGCCGCGGCCATCGCCGCGCCGCCAAAGCCCATGCCCCATTTGCTTAAATTAGCCGCGCCCTTGAGCATAGTCAATGCAGATCCGGCCACCACGCCGTCGCTTACGCGGCGGAAAACCCCGCCTTCAAGGGAAACTTCCTCATTATTGGCCAGCCCGCCTTGCGTACCTGCAGGCCTTAAAGCGTCGGTAACCAATATTACTTTGCTCTTGTCTTTTAGGTTAAGCGCCATTTTTACTATTTCCGGGCAAACGTGTACGCCGTCGGCTATAATCTCAAAGCTGAAGTTTCCCTCAAGCAGCGCCGCGCCCGCCGCGCCGGGATCCCGGTGTCCTATCCCGCGCATAGCGTTAAATAGATGCGTGGCGTGGCTTAATTTGCCAGAGGATAAAACTTCCTTATAACTTGCGTCGGTATGGCCGACTTGTGGGATAATGCCGCGCTCCAAACAAAAATCTATTACTTTTTCTATACCGTCAAGTTCGGGCGCCAAAGTCATCGCGCAGATTTTGCCGCGCGCCGCTTCGTAAACGGCTTTCATTAAATCCAAATCGGGTTTGGCAGCGGCTTCGGGCTTCATTACGCCGAGTTTCTTGGGCGAAATAAAAGGGCCCTCTATATGAAGCCCTATAATCTTGGCGCCCTTTTCCCGCCCGATATATTCCGCCATCGCCTCTATATTCTTTATCATCGCTTTAGGCTCATTGGGATATATCGTAGGAGCAAATCCCCCCACGCCGTTTTTGGCCAAAAGCTCCGACATTTTTAAAAGTTCACGCCCGTCCAAACAGTCGGTGCCGTATCCGCCGAAACCGTGTATGTGCGTATCTATAAAGACGGGCATTATATAATTGCCTTTAACATCTTTTATTTCCCCTTCGGGCAAAACGCCGCCCGCGGGTATTATATCGGCGACGAAACCGCCTTTCACCGCCAAAGAGCCCTCAATAATCTTCCCGCCTTGGCAAATTAAAGCATTGGAATATATTTTATCCATAATTATTTACAACCGCCTTGGCACTCCCCGCCGAAAGAGCATACCGAAAACCGCTTCTTGCCGGCCGTACTGACCTGGCTTAAAGCCTTGGGATCGGCCACTATATAGCTGTTATTATGCAGCCTTAAAGCGCTTATCGGCCATTGCGTAGATACGGGGCCCTCGACCGCACGGTAAAGGGCTTCGGACTTCTTTTCGCCGTTGGCCAATATTATTATTTCCCTAGACTTCAATATCGTGCCCATACCCATCGTAAAAGCGTATTTGGGCACGGCATTAATATCATTGTTGAAAAAGCGGGAATTGGCTTTGCGGGTACTTTCGCTCAGCTCTACTTTATGAGTCGGTGCGTCAAAAGGAGTGCCCGCTTCGTTAAAGGCTATATGCCCGTTGCGCCCGACGCCGCCCAAAAAAATGTCTATGCCGCCGTAGCTCTCTATCTTTTTATCGTATTCCAGGCCCGCTTTTTCCAAATCCTCGGCGTAAACATCGGGGAAGTGTATATTGGCGGGCTCTATATCCACCATGTCGAACAGACGGCTGTTCATATAGCTGCGGTAGCTTTCCTTATCGCCGCGCGGCAAACCTATATATTCGTCCAGATTAAAAGTAACGACTTCTTTAAAACTCAGCTCTCCTTTGGCGCAAAATTCCACCAAGTGTTTATAGAAACTTTCCATAGTTCCGCCCGTAGGCAAACCGAGAACTATCCTCCCGCCCGCTTCGTTAATGCGTTTTTTTAAGTAAGCGGCGGTTATAAAACCTATGTCGTTTTCGCTTTCTATAATTCTCATACCCTCACCTTAAAGCCTTTATTTGATTAAAGCTTTTATCTCGTCGGATATAATATCCGCCTCCGGCCCTATTATAACCTGCACGTGCCCGCTCATCTTATTTAGCACTCCGCGCGCACCCGCCTGTTTAAGAATATCTTCTTTTACGAGCGAATTGTCGTTTATGTCCACCCTAAGCCTGGTCGCGCAGGCACCCAAAACCTTTATATTTGCCTCGCCGCCAAGCCCTTGCAAATAGAGTCTTGCCCTTTCAGTTCCTTCGCTTTGGGCAGGCTCGGATTTAGGAGTTTCTTTAGCGGTGGGGGCGGCTTCTGCTTTAGAAGCATCTTCTTCCTTTTTTTCTTCTCTGCCGGGCGTGGCCAAATTCCATCTCCTTATGACAAAGCGGAATAGGAAGAAGTATACCACGCTGTAAGCCAAGCCTACGGGGATTAGTATAAGCGGATTGGTGCTTATGCCATAATTTAAAAGATAGTCTATTAAGCCCGCGGAGAAAGTAAAACCCAATTTGACATCAAGCACATTCATTATCACCATGCTCAAGCCAGTAAGCAGGGCATGAAGAACGTAAAGCGGGAAAGCCAGGAACATAAAAGCGAATTCTATCGGCTCGGTTATGCCCGTCAGGAAAGAAGTCAAAGCCAAAGAAAGCAAAATACCGCTTGCCGCCTTTCTGTTGGCTTTATAAGATTCCGCTATCATAGCCGCGGCGGCCGCGGGCAGACCGAACATCATTATAGGGAAGAACCCCGCCATAAAAGCGCCGGCGGTGGGATCGCCTGCGAAAAACCTCGTCAAATCGCCGTGCTTAATTACCTGCAATCCGCCCTCTATTATCTGATAGTCGCCGAATTGGAACCATACCAATGTATTAAGAATGTGATGCAACCCCAGCGGGATAAGCATTCTGTTTGCGGTGCCGTAAGCGAACAAACCTATATTATCAGAAGCTATTATCCAGTTGCCAAAGCCTTTTATCACGCTTTGTATCGGCGGCCATATAAAGCTGAATACTACCGCCAAAAGCAAAGCGGAAAAGCCGGTAACTATCGGCACGAAACGCCGCCCGCCGAAAAACGCCAAATAAGAAGGCAGTTTTATGTCTTTATACTTATTGTACAGCCCGCCGGCCAATACGCCGATTATGATACCGCCGAACACGCCCATATCTATATTTTCGTCAAATTCTTTTAAGGTAGCGGTAAGAACTATATAACCTACAAAGGCCGAAATCGCCGCCGCGCCGTGCGACTCTTTGGCGAAACCTACCGCCACGCCCAAAGCGAATATAACCGACAAATTGTTAAATACCGCCTGGCCCGCCGCCGACATAAAAGCTATATCAAGCAAATCCGGCTGACCAAGCCTTAACAAAAGGCCGGCTATCGGCAAAACCGCTATCGGCAGCATTAAGGACTTGCCGAGTTTAACAAAGAACGACCCTATATCCATACATACCCGCTTAAACATAAACTCTCCTTAGAAGTTAAACTTTTCCTTCAGCATAGCTCGCACCTGCTGCGCGCTTTGCATATTCAAAGCTCTTAAAGCGATGTCCCTGCAAACATTTATATCCAAATCCCTGATAAGATATTTTATCTCCGCTATCAAACCGCCGGGTACGCTTAATTCCCTTACGCCAAGCCCCAGCAATATTCCTACGGCCTGCACGTCGCTGGCTAGCGCGCCGCATACGCCTACGGGTATGCCCGCCGCTTTGCCCGCTTCCGCCGTAATGTATATCATTTTTAAGACGGCGGGGTTTAAAGGATCGGCCTTCGCGCTTAAAGCGGTATTGCCCCTGTCTATGGCAAGTACGTATTGAGTCAAATCGTTCGTACCCAAAGACATAAAATCCACATAGCCCGCAAATATATTGGCAATTACCGCGGCGGAAGGGACTTCCACCATTATTCCTACGCTTGCTTCTTTTATGCCTAAAGCCGCCTGCTCTTCCCTTATTATCGCCTTATACTTTTCCACTTCGTCTACAAAAGTTACCATCGGCAACATTATCTTAGCCGAGCCGTAAGGCTTAACCCTCAATATCGCGCGGACTTGGCTCCTGAAAAGTTCCGGCGCCAAATCATAATTTCTTATCCCTCTCAAACCTACTATCGGGTTTGGCTCTTTAGGCAAAGAGAGGAAAGGCAAAGGCTTATCGCCGCCAATGTCAAAGGTACGGATAATTACATCTTTGCCCTTTTGGCTGTCGGCTATCTGCTGATATATTTGATACTGTTCTTCCTCTGTGGGGGCAGCGCGCCAGGAAGAAAACAAAAACTCGCTCCTGACCAGACCCAACCCGTCGGATCCGGCCGCGCCCGCTTTTATCGCTTCCTCCACATTGCCGATATTCCCCTTAACCTTAACCAAAACGCCGTCTTTGCTTATTGCCGGCTGTGCCGCACACGCCGCCGCTTTGGCTTTAAAGGCGGCCTCCTCCCGTTGTTTTTGCTTTACGGCCTCAATGTTCACCGGGTTTACCGTAACCGAACCTTTAAGGGAATCCAAAATAATCGTACAGCCTTCAGGTATCGCCATAGCCGCTGGGCCCGCCGCTATAACCGAAGGCAAGCTGATGTTTTTAAGCATAATCGCTATATGCGAAGTCTGAGAGCCGCCGGCCATTATCAGGCCTTTGATGTTCTCGTTTAATTTCGGCAGCTCGCCGGAAAGTAATTCGTCGGTTACCAATATGGTATCGGGCGGGAAAGAAAAAGATTCTTCCTTAAGCCCCAATACCTCAAAAACGACTCTCTTTTCTATGTCTTTATAATCGGCTTTACGCTCTTTTAGCAAATCGTTCTGAGAACTTTCCAATATCGATATGCTCTTGCCGATAGCCTTTTGCCAGGCATAAGCCGCGCCCGCGCCTTCCGTGATATAATTTTCCGATACGGTAGAAAGGAAAGGGTCCTCAAGCATCATAAGGTGAGCCTGAAGAATTTCTTTCCTGTTTGAATTTTCTGTACAAGCGGAAATCTCCTCCCGTATTTTAGCTTTTACGGTATCAATGGCTTTAAGAAGTTTCTCGTTTTCGGACTTTGGATCCTCCGCGGTATGAGGGATTTCAAGCTCAGTCCTCTTAAGATGGCGCACCGTACCTATCACAAGGCCGGGATATAAACCCTGCGCATTTAGTTTAACTTCGTCTTTAAAGTCGGGCAAAGTTCCGCCGTTTATGTTTAAACTCCGCGCGGCCGCTTCGCCTTCCAGACCTTCGCCGCAAGCCGGCATTACGGCTTCTAAGGCAAGCTGCGCTTTACCGCCTTTGGCTAAAAATTCTATCTTATCGCCAAAATTTATGCCAAGCCCCAAAATCTCCACCATGCTCTTGGCATTGGCCCGTTTATTGCCTTTCCTTATAAAAATATATGTATCTGTAAAGACATTGGCCGCTTTCGCTATTGCCGCGGCGGGCCTGGCGTGAAGCCCGTTCTTGGCGGTAATGGCAAGCTCCCTAACTATATAATCGTCTTCGCTTGCGCCGCTTTGGGAACAAGGCTCCAGCCCGCAATCCGCCCCCTCTGCGCCGACATTAACGGAAAACAATGTATCACCCGCTTTTACGCGGCACTCCTCGCTTAATTTTATCTGTGCGTCCTGCGGCGAAGCCACAAGCACTATCACCAACGAGCTGGGCGCGTGTTTATCGATATACTCTTTATCGAACTCTATTAAAGCGTCACCCTTTTTAACCTCGTCGCCCTGCGAGCATAAAGCCTTAAAGCCCTTGCCGTTCAAAGAGACCGTTTCCACCCCTATATGTATAAGTATTTCCACGCCGTCGCTTTCCAGCACTACCGCGTGAAGCGCCTTATGCAAAGTTTTTACTTTGCCGTCAAACGGTGCCCTGACTATATTGGAACTTGAATTTAAAGCTGCGCCCGGCCCCAAAAAACCTTGGGAAAAAGCCTCGTCGGGCACGGAGGAAAGATTTTCTATCTTGCCGTCTGTAGGACTGCTTACGATAAAACGATGTTTATCCTGCATTTATTTCTCCTGTGATAGGCTTAAGACTATTAAACATTATTACCAAAATGTTGTAAAGCCAAGAATATAAGGCCCGTTTTTTTGTATAATTTAAGTTGATTTAAAACGGGATTACTCCTCCCGCGGAAAACTTTATCTAAAGTATTAAGGAGAATGTTAATGACAGACAGCGAAGTTAAGCATAATCTTACCAAACACGGCCAACCTAAAGCTTTATATATGCTTTTCATGGTCGAAATGTGGGAAAGATTCAACTACTACGGTATGAGGGCCTTGCTTTCTTTGTTCATGATCAGCACCGTAATAGGATACACCAAGGAAACGTCCAGCAAAATATACGGGATGTTTACGGCTATGGTATACCTTACGCCGGTACTCGGCGGTTATCTGGCGGACAGATACATAGGTAAAAGGCATTCCATTACCATCGGCGCTATTTTAATGGCTTTGGGCCAATTCACTTTGGCTTCTTATGAAATTATCAATCCGCATTTAGCGCTTGCCACGGGCTTAGTGCTTATTATTTTGGGAAACGGTTTCTTCAAACCGAATATTTCCACTATAGTCGGCGAACTTTACGAGCCCGGCGACCCCAGAAGAGACAGCGGTTTTACCATTTTCTATATGGGTATTAACTTGGGCGCTTTCTTCGCTCCGTTCATCTGCGGATTCTTGGGCGAACCCCACGACCCGATGAACGCGCTTGAAGCTTATAAATGGAAATACGGCTTTATGGCGGCGGGCGTAGGTATGATAATCGGTTTGATTTGGTACCTGGTTTCCCAGAATAAATATCTCGGTCATATCGGTCTTTACCCCGTTGGTAAGAACAAAGACGAGTCCGCGGAGCAAAACGCCGCGGCCGAAAAGCCTCTTACCCAGGAAGAATGGGATAAAATCAAAGCGATTTTCACCTTCGTATTCTTTGCGGTTTTCTTCTTCGCTTTCTTTGAGCAGGCCGGGACCTCGCTTAACTTCTTTGCAAAGGAGTCCACAAATCTTCACCCCGTGCTTCCTTTCATAGGCGAAATCCCGTTGAAAGCCTCTTACTTCCAAGCCATTAACCCGATATTCGTGGTACTTTTGGCGCCTATGTTCGCCAAACTGTGGATTAAAATGGGCGATAAAGACCCCTCAATACCGAGCAAGTTCGGCTGGGGTTTGTTCCTGCAGGGCTTGGGCTTTACCGTAGTGGCAATCGGAAGTATGTTTATTGCGCAGGGCCCGGTAAGCGCGTTGTGGCTGGTGTTTACCTATCTGTTCTGCACGATGGGTGAGTTGTGTCTCTCGCCGGTAGGACTTTCCATGGTAACCAAACTCGCACCGCTGAAATTTATGTCCCTGTTTATGGGCATTTGGCTTATGGCCAGCTTCTTCGGCAACTTGCTTGCCGGTTGGCTTGCGAGCTTTTACGAGTCCTGGAGCCTTACCACGCTGTTCTCCATACCTGCGGTACTTTCAATACTCTTCGGTATAATCATGTGGATTATGACAAAGAAGGTAAAGTATTGGATGCACGGCGTAAAATAAAGGCCAAACCAACTTTAAAAAGCCCGCTTTTAAGCGGGCTTTTTTATTTTAGGTTCTTGGGTTATATACACTATCCCCATACGCGACGCGCAAAATACCCCGCAAACGCCAAAAATCGAGATCTTAAAAGAGCGCCGATCTTGCAATGTGAAATGAAGGCAAATATGCCTGGCAAAGCTCCCCTATGAACAAAAAAACGGCAATAAAAAACCCCGCATTGCGGGGCTTTGCAAAATGTTTAAACGTGCAGATACGGGATTTTAAACTTCCTCATCTTCGCAGTCATTACCCGCGGCCTGCGCCACGGCGCCCAAATGCTTTTGGCTTTGCAAAGCAAGAGCGTATTCCCGTTCTATAATATCCAAAAGCCGCAAATCGCTTGGGTATTCAACCATCTCTTTGGCTTTGCTTATCGATACCCAATTAATGGCGAGTATTTCCGAAGGGTCATGCTTGCCGATGCGGCCAAGCTTTTTCATCAAATACCACTGAACGACTTTTTTAACGTATTTTCCCTTAAGAGTAAAAGCGTAACGCACTTTTAGCATCGGCTTTAAAATACTGGCTTTATAACCCGTTTCTTCCAACACCTCGCGCAAAGCGGCTTGACGCGGAGTTTCCCCCGGCTCTATATGGCCTTTGGGAAATGTCCATATTTTGCGGCCTTTCATGCTCTTTACCTGAACAAGCAAAACCTTGCTGCCCTCAAGCATTACCCCCCCGCAGGAAAACTCCGGTACCACCATAATTATTTCTCCAAGAGCGCGGCCAAAGCGTAAAGTTTGGCCTCTTCAAAATAATTGCCGTAAAGCTGCAGGCCTACGGGCAGGCCTTTTGCGTCTTTGCCGTAAGGGAAACTTAAGGCGGGCAAGCCCGCTATATTGGCAGGCGCCGTATACAAATCCGAAAGATACAAAGAAATCAAATCTTCCGTTTTTTCGCCCAATTTAAAAGCCGTATTGGGCGTAGCCGGCATAAGTATCGCGTCAACCTGCTTAAAGGCCTCGGCAAAATCATTGGCTATAAGAGCCCGCACCTTCTGCGCTTTAAGATAATAATCTTCCGCATGAGCGCTGCCCAAAGAGAAAGTCCCGAGCATTATTCGGCGTTTGACTTCCGGGCCGAATTTGGCACGGTCTTTAAGATAAGAGTCTTCCAAATCACCGGCGCTTTCGTCTTTATAGCCATATCTCAGCCCGTCAAAACGCGCCAAATTGCTGCTGGCTTCACTGCTGGTCAAGATATAATAGCAGGGCGAGGAATACTTGGCGTAAGGCAGAGAAATCTCCTTGAAATTTATGCCTTTGTCCGATAAAACTTCCTTTGCCTTATCAAGGCAAGAGCGTATTTCCAGATTAAGATTTTCAAGGAAATCTGAAGGTATGCCCACTGTAAGACCTTTGGTTTCCAATTCCGCCATTTTAAAAGCGGGCCTTTGGCTACTTGTCGAATCCTTCGGGTCATGCCCTGAAAGCACTTCCAGCAATAAGGCATTATCCTGCAAATCGGCGGTTAAGGGGCCAATTTGGTCGGCGCTGGAAGCAAAAGCAACAAGCCCGTATCTGGAAACTGAACCGTAAGTGGGCTTCATGCCGTAAATACCGCAAAAAGCCGCGGGCTGGCGGATAGATCCGCCCGTATCGCTGCCAAGCGCCATAGTTATCATACCCGCAGCCACCGCCGCGGCACTTCCGCCGCTGCTGCCGCCGGGCACTCTTTCCAAATCCAAAGGATTTTTAACGGGGCCGAAAGCTGAATTTTCGTTGGAAGACCCCATAGCGAATTCGTCCATATTCGTGCGGCCGATTATTATAGCGTCTTCGGCAAGGAGCCTTTCCACCACAAAAGCGTTATATGGCGCCTTGTAATTTTCCAGCATTTTGGATGCGCAGGAGGCCGTATGGCCTTTGTAAAGGATATTGTCCTTTATGGCAACGCACACGCCCGCCAGTTTTCCCCTTTGTGAAGGGTCCTTAGCGTCTATGGCGCGGGCTTGCGCAAGAGCGGACTGCTCGAAAATCTCCAGGAAAGCGTTTATTTTGGCATTGCCTTCCTTTATTCTGTTAATACAATCTTTTGTTAAATCTTCCGCCTTAAGTTGGCCGAGGCGTACTTTGGCGGCCGTTTGGCTGGCATTCATAATTATAAAACCTTTTTAACTTTCAAATTGTCGCCGTCTTTATCGTTAAAAGCGGCCCTTATCTCTCGCGCGCAGGCCTCGTCGCAATGCGGATTGTCCTCCCTAAGCGGAGCGCTACCGGCTATACGCACGTCACGGAGCGGAACATTCGTTTCCACTTTTTGCAGCTGCGCGACCCAATCCAATACGGCCGACATTTGTTTGGTATAGAGTTCGGCCTCTTCGGACGTTATGTTAAACTTGGCCAATTTGGCGGTCTTTTTTATCTCTTCTAAACTTATTTTCATATATTCATTTTACCAATTTTATAATATAAAATATATTCACATACTTGGACGTATGAGAGAGGGGATAACAAATGGATACCATATTTTCGATAATAGCTTTAATTTTGGCAATAGTGGCACTGGCAAAAGCCTCTTCCGCCGATTTGCGTGTACAAATGCTGGAAGATAAAATAAAACATGCGGAAAAACCCGAAGCTGAAAAAACTTCTCCTGCGCAAGTCTCCGCTAGGGAACAAAATCACCAAGAAAATATATCCGCCCACACAGAAAATAAAACCGTAATGTGCGAGGCTCAAATTCAACCTGCACAACAACAGCCTTCGCATCAGCCCGCACAACCGTTTGAGGCCCACGTATCGGAAGAAGCCCCTCAACAAAATCTATCCGCGCCTTCGGACGAACAAGAACAAACTTCTCAAAACGGCTTTAATATAGCCAAACTGTTTGCATGGATAGGGGGGGTATTGCTAGTCCTGGGCGCTTTGTTTACCTTCTCTTATATGGCGCAAAAAGGCTTGATAACCATATCGATGATTTTATCCTTGGCGGCGGCTTTTGGCGCTTTGATGTGCGCGGCAGGCTTGGCAATTAAAGACGAAAAACTGCAAATCGCGGCGTCTTCTTTATGCGCAGCGGGTATAAGCATATGCTTTGTATCGGCCTACTCGGCCTATGCCTTTTTTGACATTTTGGATATTACCTCGGCTTTTGTTTTTATGGCGGCTACGGCTTTAATTTCCTTCGCGGTATCTTATGTCAAAGACAAACAGTTTATAGCTTTTCTCGCGGTAGCCGCGGCGTTTTTAACGCCGATATTGTTGTCTTCCGGCCAAGACAAATATGTATTTTTCTTTTCTTATCTGCTGATAGTCAATATCCCCGCCGCGGCAATTGCTTTTAAGAAAGGGTGGAAAGCTCTTGCTTGGTCCGCGCCGGCATTGACGCTATTATGTCAAATCTCTTATTTTATACACGGCGTAAACGCGCCTTATTTGCATATCATTTTTGGCTGTTATGCCTTACTTTCCTTGGCTACGGCCCTGCTGCCGAAAGAGAAAATAGCCAGCGAACTCTTTACTCCCTTTGGCATCTTTGCCGTTTTGCAGATATTTACCTTGGCTCTGTGCCTAAACGGCGAAACGAAAGCGATTATTTTCTCTTCCGCCTTATTGATTACTCTCCTTTCCTTTCTTTTCGACCTTGTTTGCAAAACCAACAAAAATTCTTTTTTTGCATTAGGTTCTTGGATAATTTTCTATATTGGTTATGATGCGGCTTTAGGAGAAGGCGCGCCATTGGGCTTTGCCGCTTTGGGAGTATTTGCGCTTTACTACGTTTTCCCAATGGTATTTAAGGGAAAAATAAAAGACTGTTCCGCCCAATGGATAGCGGCGGCATCTGCCGGCGCGGCGGTTTTTCTGCCGTTGTATCAAAATATCGGTCAAGTTTATTTTGAGGATATTTTGGGTATTATACCGCTGTTCTTGGCTTTGTGTTATCTCTTCCCAGCACTATATCTGCTAAATAAGGAAGAACTTAAAAAAACGAAGGCTCTGTTTATAGCCGCGGCGATAGTGTTCACCACTCTTATTTTACCGATACAATTCACCGAAAAATGGCTTACGATATTTTTGGCAGTATATGCCGCTGCGCTGTGCTGGCTTGACGGCAAAATAAGCAACAAAATCATTATGCCTTTGGCGGGGGCAATATTCTCGCTAGTATTTGTAAGACTGGTACTGAATCCGGCTCTTGCCCAATACTGCGCGAGCGAGGTAAAAATATTCAACTGGTATATGTTGGTATTTGGCATTTCCGCGGCAGCGATGTTTGCGGGGGCTTTCTTCTGTAAGGGAAAATACGATAATTTTAAGGCCATGCTCAAAGCGGGCGGGGCGTTTTTATTGTTCGCTTTGTTAAATATTGAAATAGCGGATTATTTCTCCTCCGGTGGAGCTTTGCGTTTTGATTTCTCTGGCAACCTAGCCGAAGCTGTAACTTATACCCTTGCTTGGGCCGCTTACGGAGCGGGCGCATATCTGTTTTCCCTGTTCTTTAACAGGAGCAAAATACTGGCCAAATGCGGGATAATGATTATCTGCGTAGCCGTAGTAAAGCTCGCCCTGGTGGATTTATGGAAGCTTGACACCTTATACAGAATTTTCGGCGTATTTGGTATGGCCGCAGTTTTGATAGCCGTCGCGTTTTTGTTTCAAAAGTTCAATAAAAATGTGGAACAATAAGCCGAAAGTTTGCCTGCTGGCTTAGGCCTTATAAAGATGACTGCCCTCTTTGGCTAAAAAATTGAATATTCAAATAAGCCCCGCCCAGAAGCGGGGCTTTTTCTCTCTGACGCCAAAATGTATTTATCAAAAAATTAAAATGGGGGAACCCACACGCACCCAATAACTTCCCCCCACCAAAAAAAAACGGGCGGTTTTAAACCGCCCGCCAAACATATAGGTTTAAAGTATTTCCAAAGGCGCAAATCGCAAAATGAATACGCGTTTTGTACCGTTGGCGAACATTACCGTTATTTTGGTATTGTCGCCCGATCCGCTTATCGCGCTTACCCGCCCTTGGCCGAAAACGCCGTGCTTTACCATACTGCCGACCCGCACCGAAGATCCGCCCTTGCCCTCTTCCTGCGCTGCTCCCCCGCTTTGCGCGGCAGGTTCGGGCTTGGCGAAAGCCGGCGCGAACTGTTTAAAAGTATCTTGGTAATTGTCGGAATTATCGTAAGAGGTGCTGTTGTTTAAACTCCACCTGTTATAACCGCCGTTTAAGTAGCGGGAGCGCGGATTGATTTCCGTACGCTCCATAGGCCCGCTGTAAGAGGCGGGCTCCAGCAGTTCGCTGTCAAAGAGAAATCTGGAGGCCAAATTCTGATAAGTCTTGCCGAATAGTCTTCTTGTGGAGGCATAAGTCATATACAGATATTTCTTAGCCCTCGTCATGGCCACATAACACAGGCGGCGTTCTTCTTCCATATCGTCGTCATCTTTGCCGCTCAGTGGAAATAAGCCCTCTTCCAAACCCGTAACGAATACTACGGGGAACTCCAGCCCTTTGGCGAGGTGCACCGTCATTAAGGTTACCGCTCCGTTTAAAGACCCGCTGACTTCTTCCGCCCCGCTTATCAAGGAAACTTCCTGCAAATAACCCGAAAGCGAAGGCTCATTGCCCTCTTTTGCGCAGCGCTCCTCATAATCTTTAATGGCACCGGCAAGCTCGCCGATATTGCGCAGGCGGCCTTCCGCTTCGGGGTCTTTTTCCAGCTCAGCCTGAAGCGCCTGCTCATAGCCCGAGCCTTCCAGCAATTTGGCAAATAACGCGCTTGGCGTATTAAAAGTCATCTCCAAGGCCAAACTTTCAAACAGATCCATAAATTCCTTGGCGGCGCGGCGCGCGGTAGGTTTTAAGGTGTCGGTAAATTCCCTGTCTTTTAAAGCCGCGTAAAGGGAGATATTCTTCGCGCCCGCATAAGCCGTCAAAGCGTCCTGCGCGCTCTGCCCAAATCCGCGCTTTGGCGTGTTTATCACGCGCAGCAGGCTTACGGTGTCGTTAGGATTGACCAAAAGCCGCGCGTAGGAAAGAACATCCTTAATTTCCTTCCTGTCGTAAAATTTTACCGCGCCAATTAGTTTATAGGGCATTTGATAGCGGCGGAAAGTGTCTTCAAAACTCCTGGATTGAGCGTTTGTCCTGTAAAATACCGCCACATCGTTTAAATTTATTCCGTCGTCTTCCACCATAGCCTGTATGCGGTTGCAGACCCAGCGGGCTTCTTCGCCTTCGCTGGCAAGTTCGCGCACACAGATAGGCTCCCCGCTTTGCACTTCGCTGTATAAATTCTTTTCGCGCCTGTTCATATTCTTGCGGATAAGTTTATTTGAAGCGTCCAAAATAACCTGAGTGGAGCGGTAATTCTGCTCCAGCGTGATTACTTTGGCGTCCTTAAAATCGCGCTCAAATTCCATAATATTGCGGATATTGGCCCCGCGCCAGGAATATATCGATTGGTCCGGATCGCCCACTACGCATAAATTGCGGTGCTTGGCCGCCAAGGCTTTTGTCAAAGTGTATTGGGTGTGGTTTGTATCCTGATACTCGTCCACAAGCACATAGCGGAAATAATCCTGATAATAAGCAAGCGTTTGGGGGCTCTCCTTAAAAAGGGCTACCACCTTCATCAGCAAATCGCCGAAATCCAAAGCGCCCGCCGCCTCCAGCTTGCGTTGGTACCTCCTGTATACTTCCGCCGTCTGAATACGCCTGGGGTTATTGGAAGCGTGCGCGTGGATAAGGAAAGAATCCGGGTCCAGCATATCGTCTTTGGCTCTGGATATGGCCGAAACATAATAGCCCGTTTCTTTTTTACCTTCTTTTACACCCATCTCCTCCAACACCAAAGTTATCATCTTTTTTTGTTCGCTTTCGTCGTAAATTACGAAATCCTTGTTTAGCTTTGCCTCGGCTGCGTTCTGCCTAAGCACCCTTACCGCGAAGGAGTGGAAAGTATGTATCCACACGCGCGAGGAATTGCCCGGAACAAGACTTTCAATCCTCTCCCTCATTTCCTGTGCCGCCTTATTGGTAAAAGTTACGGCCAAAATTCTGGAGGGCGAAACGCCGTCGTGTATCAGCTTGGCGACCTTGCAGGTAAGAGTTTTGGTCTTGCCCGTACCCGCGCCCGCTATTATCAGGCAAGGCCCGCCGTTATAGTTTACCGCTTCGAGCTGGCGGGGATTTAAAGTGGATAAAATTTCGTCTATATTGTTCATTTCAGTTCAAGTTCCGCTAAAGTTTCTATATGTTCGCTGTGCGGGAAAAAGTCAAAACACTCGACGTGGGTTACTTTATACTTCGCGCTGAGCGTTTTTAGATTTTCCGCCAAAGTTACTGGGTTGCAGGATATATAAAATATTTTTGGCGCGCCGCTGTTTAATATCTTGGCGCAGGCCGCGGGGTGTACGCCGCTTCTGGGCGGGTCGAGCACTATCACGGAATTGTGAGAGCCTATTTTATTCTTGGCCAAAAAATCTTCCGTAGTGGCGCAGAAAAAATTGACATTGTCTATTTTATTTATTTTCGCGTTTCTTACGCCGTCGTTTACCGCGCTGGGCACGCTTTCCACGCACAGGCTCTTGCCGACATAAGGCGCACAGCACAGGCTGAAACTGCCCGCCCCGCCGTAAAAATCGTACATAACGGCGGGTTTTAACTCCGCCATTTTTGAGGCCACTTTCTCATAAATCAAATTGGCGGCTTTCGTGTTCGTCTGGAAAAACGATTGCGGCGATATTTCAAAGATTATTTCCCGTCCGCTTTCAAGAATCTTTTCCCTTATAAAGCCTTTGCCTTTTATTACCTTTATATCCTTTAAGCCCGAGGCGTCGGAAACGCCGTCGTTTACCGCCGTAAGGATATGATAAGAGGGATAAAAGGTTTCCGTCAGTTTGGCAAAATCCTCGGCGTGTTCAAAAGGAGCGGCGGTTATCAGCACGGCCATACCTTCCCCCATGTTTACGCCGCGCCTTAAAATCAAATTCCTCAGCAGCCCCTCGTGCGTGCGCTGGTCGTAGAAAGAAAGTTTCTTTTCCTCCGCCCACAGGCGCAAAGCCTTGGCGTAAGCGGAGAGATTTGGCTCATACAAAAGGCAGTCTTCTATATTTACGCAACGGTCCCAGCGTCCTTTCAAGCGGAATCCGAAAGTATTTTCAAATTCCAGGGGTTTGGTTTTGTCGCGGACGACCTTCTTCTTTTTGCCGTAAGGCTCGCTCCAGACGACCTGGCGGCAGAAGCTAAGTTCTATTTTATTCCGGAAATACTCAGTATTTGGGGAAGGCGTTACTTCTATCTCCCCATTGTAAAAAGGCCCCAGCAGGGCTTTTACTTTGCCCTGCTTCAGTTTAATTTGGGCGGAGTAGCCGTCCTGTTTTAAAGAACAGCCCCCGCAAATGCCGAAACTCTTGCAAACCATTATACGTTAAACCTGAATACGCAGACGTCGCCGTCTTTGATTATATAGTCGCGCCCTTCCTGGCGGATAAGGCCCTTTTCCTTTAGGACCTTTTCCGATTTATGTTCAAGTATATCATCTACGCTGTACACTTCCGCGCAGATAAAGCCGCGTTCTATGTCGGAATGAATTTTGCCCGCCGCTTTGGGCGCGGGGCAGCCTACGGGTATCAGCCAGGAGCGCACCTCAACTTCAGGCCCCGCCGTAAAGAAAGTACACATATTTAAAAGCTTCATCCCTTCCCTTACTATCTTTTCCAGTCCAGTGTATTCCGAGCCGACTTCCGCCAGGAAAAGACGTTTCTCCTCCTCATCAAGTTCCGCTATTTCGGCCTCGAATTTTATGCAGAGTTCCACAAAGCCCGCGCCCGTCTTTTGGGCGTGCTCGCGCAATTTACGGGAGTTTTCTTCGTTAGGCTTTTCGGAATTATTGCCAACATACAACATCGGCTTAAGCGTAAGAAGCTGAAGATCTTTTTTTTCCTCTTCTTCCAACTCCACGCTTGAGGCGGGCTTGCCCTCGCTTAAAGCCTTCTGGAGTTTAAGCAGAGTTTCCAATCTGGCTTTGGCTTCCTTATTGCCGCTTTTGGCGTTGCTTTGTGCCTTGGGAAGCATCTTTTCAACGCTTTCCAAATCGGCCAGCATAAGTTCGGTTTCTATAATTTCTATATCTCTTAAAGGGTCCACGCTGCCAGATACGTGCGTGATGTTCTCGTCCTCGAACAAACGGACTACGTGTATTATGGCATCGACTTCGCGTATATTGGCCAGGAATTTATTGCCCAAGCCCTCGCCCTTGCTCGCGCCTTCAACAATACCCGCTATATCGACAAATCTGATAAAAGCGGCCGTTTTCTTTGGCGGTTTGAACAAATCAAATAAAGCGTCAAGCCTCTTATCGGGTATGGGTACAACGCCGACATTGGGCTCTATTGTGGTAAAAGGATAATTGGAAGCCTGCGCGCCGGCATTGGTAAGCGCGTTGAAAAGGGACGATTTGCCGACATTGGGCAAACCCACTATTCCTATATCCATAAAAAAGCTCCTTAAAATAAAAATATCCGCACTGCGGCGGAGTATAAATCGTACGGGGGAGTACGTCTCGTACGGGATTCGAACCCGTGATCTCCGCCTTGAGAGGGCGGCGTCCTAAACCGCTAGACGAACGAGACATAAACCTCTTATATACTGATATTTTACAATATTTTTCGCGCTTTGGCATTTTCAAGACGGGCAAAGCCTTTGCGCAAACGCAAATTAGTCCGATAAAATAGCCGCCTTTTGGGCTTGAGCAAGCAAATCTTTCCCCCCTGCCCGCACGGCAAAGAAGACGGCGATATTTCTTATTTCTGTTGCCTTGCCCCTTTTTCAATTTATATACTAATATAAAGATTATCAAAAGAAAGGGAGTAATAATAGATGAAAATTCATTCTTTCAAAGTAACACCCAATTTGCCGGACAATATGAAATTTCTTGAGGAACTTTCCAACAATATGTGGTTTGCCTGGAACTGGCCGGCGATAATGCTCTTTTTAAGAATAGACGAACAGCTTTGGGAAAAATCCCAAAGAATGCCCAAATGGCTTATGGCGACGGTATCTCAGAAAAGGCTGGAAGAGCTGAGCAAAGACGAAGATTTTATAGCACACCTTAATTTCGTGGAGAAACTTTACAGAAACTATCAGAACAATAAAGACACTTGGTATAACAAAATAAAAGGCGAAGGGAAAGAAAATTTCCTTACGGCTTATTTCTCCATGGAGTACGGCATAGGCGAAGGCTTGCCGATATATTCGGGCGGCCTAGGTATGCTGGCGGGCGACCATATCAAAAGCACGAGCGACTTGGGCCTGCCTTTAATAGGCGTGGGGCTGTTCTATCAAAAAGGGTATGTGAAGCAAGTTCTTAACAAGGACGGCTGGCAAGGCGAGGAATACCCGGAAAACGACTGGGCGCATATGTCGGTAGAGGCTGTACGCAACGATAAAGGCAACAATCTTACGGTTGATATCCCGCTTGGCAGGGAAGTTGTAAAAGCAATGATATGGCGCGTGCCGGTGGGCAGAACTTCGCTTTACCTTTTGGATACGAACCTCCCCGAAAACCCGCCCGCCCACAGAACGATAACCGAGCAGCTCTACGGCGGCGACAGGGAAAACAGAATCAAGCAGGAAATAGTATTGGGCGTGGGCGGCGTAAAGGCTTTGAAAGCGATGGGAATGAGCCCTACCGTATACCACATAAACGAAGGGCATTCGGCCTTCCTATTGTGCGAACGCATAATAGAAATTATGCAGGAAAAAAAGATTTCCTTCAACGAAGCCAAAGAACTTGTCTGGGCGACCTCGGTATTTACGACGCATACCCCGGTAATCGCGGGCAATGAATATTTCGATTTTAATCTTGTCAAAAAATTTATGGAGCCTTATGTATCGCAGCTTGGCATAGGGTGGGATGCTTTCCTCGACTTGGGCAAAGAAACTCCCCAATCGCCGATGTTCTGCATGACGGTATTCGCGCTCAAACTTTCGGCCTATCTCAACGGCGTGGCCAAACTGCACGGCGTGGTATCCAGGGAAATGTGGAAGAATATTTGGAACGGCCTTAATACTTCCGAAGTGCCAATAACCAGCATAACCAACGGTATACACCCCGCCAGCTGGGTCAGCCACGAATACAGCGAACTGTACCGCAAATATCTCTTTGACGGCGACGACAGCTTAAACAACTTCAACCAATCGGTATGGAACAAAGTGGAAGATATCCCCTCCGAAGAGCTTTGGAAGACGCACGAACTTAGAAAAAACAAACTCATAAAATATATCCGCAACAAAATGGCTTTGCAGGCCAACAGACTATCGGGGAATGTAATGCTGGCCAATCAGGCGTCAAAAGTTTTGAAGGATAAAATCCTTACCATCGGCTTCGCGAGAAGATTTGCCACCTACAAGAGGGCTACTTTGCTCTTTAAAGATTTGGATAGACTCTCTGCGATAGTAAACAATGCCCAAAGGCCGGTACAGTTCGTCTTTGCGGGCAAGGCCCATCCGGCGGACACCGCGGGCAAAGAGTTTATTAAGCAGATATACAATATTATGCTGGACCCGAGATTCAGAGGCAAAATCGTCTTCGCGGAAGATTATAATATGAACTTGGCGCGCTATATGGTGCAAGGCGTAGACGTGTGGCTCAATAACCCGGTAAGGCCTATGGAAGCCTCCGGCACCAGCGGTATGAAAGCCGCGCTCAACGGCGCTTTGGCCTTATCGATACTCGACGGTTGGTGGGACGAAGTGGGGCCGTGCGACTTCAGCTGGTCGATAATCGGGGCACAGTCTTATCAAAGCGACAAGCAGCGTGACGAGGTCGAATCCCAAGCTCTTTACAATTTAATAGAAAATGAAATCGCGCCCGTATTCTACGATAGGGATCAGGACAATATCCCCCAACAGTGGGTATCCAAGATGAAGACGTCAATCAAAACGATAGTACCGTTCTTCAACACCAACAGAATGGTGCAAGAATATTACGATAGATTCTACACCAAAGCCCACTATTACGGCAATATTTTAAGGAGCGAAGGCCAAACAGCGGCTTTGGCGGCTTGGCGCGGCAGAATAGCGGCAAACTGGCCAAGAGTGTCGATAGTAGACGTTACCGGCAACATATCGCGCACTGTGCTGGTGGGCGAAGCCTTAAAATTCAAAGCCAAAGTGACTTTGGGCGATTTGAAGCCGGAAGATGTCATAGTGCAAACCCAGCTTGGCTTGCGCGGTTTGGGCGGAGGTTTTGAAAGCGTAAAAGACTTCGCAATGAACTTGGTCGGCAAAGAAGGCGACGCTTATTTGTACGAGGTGGAAATCCACCCCGAAACCAGCGGACGGCAAGATTACGCCATGCGTATTTTGCCGTTTAACAGCGCGATACCGCACCCGTTTACGCCTATATATGTAAGGTGGGAAATGTAAACGCAAATTCCGTGTTTCTGTTTTAACCAGAAAGGGCTCTTTATCGACGTGAAACAAACCTGGAAACAATCCTATTGTTTCACGTCGATTTTTAATATAGGATTTTTGTTTTGACAAGCATTGAAGCAATCAATAAATACCAGCCTTGCTCGGAGGAAAAACAATGTCTCCCCAAATAAGCATAATAATACCCGTATACAACTCAGAAAAGTTCCTGCGCCAAGCCCTGCAATCGGCCGCGGAGCAAACTTTTAAAAATATTGAAGTCCTGTGCGTGGACAATGCCTCAAAAGACAGCTCGCCCGAAATAATAAAGGAATTTGCTGGCAAATATCCCAACTTCCATTATCTTTATAAAGAAGGCGGAATGGCAGGCGGCGCCAGGAACGAGGGCCTCAAGCACGCCAAGGGCAAATATGTTTTATTCTTTGACAGCGACGATATCCTCCGAAGCGACGCCTGCGAAATTCTTTACAAAAAAGCGGAAGAGGAAAAATCCGATATAGTAACCTGTTCTTGTGATAGGATTGACGAATCGGATAAAAAATTATCGAAGTGCAATTTAAAAGGAATCCCCGCTACACTTTCAAAGCCGGCGGCTACGCGCGCAAATTTCTTATTTATCGGCGCCGGCATAATAGGCAGGCCGTGGGGCAGCCTTATAAAAAGGAGCATTATAGAAGAAAACCATTTACGCTTCCCTGAAGGCCGCGGCACGGAAGACGTCCCCTTTATGGGCGCTTTATTTGCATTGGCCAATAAATTTATTTTTATTGACGAACCTCTAATACTATTTAGAAATACCAATAATTCTTTGGGGAAAAGAAGTTCAAACAATTCCGCTAATATTAACTTTGAGAATTTTTCTTATATACGTAATTATTTAAACGGGTTGAACATATACCCGGAAATAAAAGAAGAATTTGAATATATCCTTTTAAAACAAATAATCGGCGGAGAATGTATAGGCAACGGCGCATTAAAACAATCGGACAAAACGCAAACAAAAGAGTTTTTTGAAAAGAGCAAAGATTTCTATTTAAACTTGCCGAGCGATCTGTTTAAAGAAAGGAATTTTATTTTTAAAGTGAAATTCGCTTTATTCAAATTCGCCTTGAGGCACAATCTCTACTTTATGCCGCGTTTGGCACGCGTTATAACGAACCCGCTTATCTTCTTTTACGGGATATTTTTCCCCTTAAAGGAAATTTCCCTCAGCGGTTTGCCCGAAGAATAAAAGTTTCATAAAATTATTTTATGATGAACATAGTTTTAATCAACCCCGAAATCCCCTTCAATACGGGCAATATCGGCAGGACTTGCGTCGCCACAAACGCGCACTTGCATTTAGTGGGCAAACTCGGCTTTAAAATAGAGGATAAAGAAATCAGGCGCAGCGGCTTGGACTATTGGCCCAAACTGAAATACACCAGATACGATACTTTCGCCGATTTCAAAAATTCCCTGCCCGAGGGCGCGAGAATTTTCTTTTTCTCCACGAAAGGCGAAAAATCACTCTGGGACATTAAATTCCAAAAGAATGATTATCTGGCCTTCGGCAGCGAATCTTGCGGCCTGCCCAAAGCATTGTATAAGGAATATAAAGACTCTCTCTACCAAATCCCGATGCCGGGTGAGGTAAGGTCCTTAAATCTATCCACTTCCGCGGCAATATGCCTCTATGAGGCGCTGCGCCAAACAAAGGATTTTTAATGAACGCAAAAACGGTATTTGTACTGCTCTTTTCGCTTAATCTGTTAAACTACATCGACAGGCAGATACTGTTTTCCGTCTTTCCGCTGATAAAAGAGGACCTGCTTTTATCCGACGCTAAGCTGGGGATATTGGCCTCGGCCTTTATGTTCGTGTATATGTTCGCCGCGCCCGTTATAGGATACATCGCCGACCGAACGCCCCGCCAATACGCTATGGCAATTTGCGCTTTTTTATGGAGCGGGGCGACTATGCTTTCGGGCGCGGCTAAAAATTACTTCCACTTATTCGCGGCGCGCAGTTTTATAGGGATAGGCGAGGCGGGCTTTACCAGCGTATCACCCTCCTTCCTTGCGGAAAAATTCCCAGCCGAAAAGCGCGCCCGCATTTTGGCGCTGTTCGGGTTGGCCTTGCCCACAGGCAGTGCTTTGGGGTATTTGCTGGGCGGATTTTTGGGCTTTCACATCGGGTGGAGGAGTGCCTTCTTTTTAGTCGGTCTGCCCGGCGCTTTGATAGCGGCTTTTATATTGTTTAAACTTAAAGATGGCAGAACAAGAACTCTCAAAACGGAAAAACCTAAATTCAGAAATTATTTTTCTCTACTGAGGAACAAACCTTTTCTCTTCATCTGTTTGGCGCAGGCTATGGGCACTTTTACTTTGGGCGGACTAGCGGCCTGGATGCCTACTTTTATGCACAGATATTATGATTTTTCCGTAGCGCAGGCTGGGACTGTCTTCGGCGCTTTGACGATAGCGGCTGGCGCGGCTGGCACTTTTTTGGGCGGTTTTATAGCCGATAAAATGTTAAAGAAAACGAAGAAAGCGTATTATTTGGTTTCTGCCGTAAGTTTTGCCGCGGCGCTTCCTTTCGCGGTGGCGGCGCTCTCGTTTGACAATTACTTTATCGCGCTGAGTTTTCTAGGCATAGCGATAATGTTCGCTTTTTTGCAGACGGGCCCGCTGAACGCGGCGATAGTAAATCTAACAGATATAAAAATAAGGTCTATGGCTTTCGCGGTGAACATATTTATCATACACGCGCTGGGAGACGCGATTTCGCCCGCTTTTCTCGGAGCGGTGTCCGATTCCTTTAATTTGAGGGCTGCGGTGCTCTCTACGATATTATTTGTAATCCCGGCGGCACTGTTCTGTTTGGCGGCGGCTAAAGCCGATAAAACCGCGCAAAACAAAGCATAATGGCACAAATCTATTTAAGAACATTGAAATATAACACCTAATTTGATATTATAATAGGGTAGTAATAAACAGATTTCTTGATTTGACGGCAGATAAAGCCGCCAAAACAAATGCCGAGGTAGCTCAGTGGTAGAGCACCGGTCTGAAAAACCGGGTGTCGACAGTTCGATCCTGTCCCTCGGCATATTTCATTTAAATAGGTGCGGAAGCGGCCTTTAGGGCCGCTTTCGTTTTGCAATCAATTAAACCCGCCGCAAGCACGCGTTAAGATATCGGCCAGACTTTCAAACAGCTCCCGCTCTTGCTGAGAGAAGCGGTCCTCTTTAGGCGAATCTATATCCATGACCCCGTAAATTGTTCCGTCGGTTTTAAACAGAGGTATTACTATTTCGCTTTTGCTGGCGCAATCGCAGGCGATATGCCCGGGGAATTTATGTACGTCAGGCACTATTACTGTCTTTGCGCTTTTGGCGCACAGCCCGCAAACGCCTTTGCCGTTTTCTATTTCCACGCAGGCGGGCTTGCCCTGAAACGGGCCCAACACCAATTTGCCGTTCTTAAAAATATAAAAACCCGCCCAGTTTATATCCTGCACATTCTGATAAATCAGCGCGGAGAGATTTGCCATATTGGCCGTAAAGTCTTTAGTCGCGCCAAGCAAAGCGCGCGCCTGTTCGGCGATTTGAGAGTTATTTCCGTTCATATCAAATTTATAATAAATTTTCCGCCATAATATCCAGTCTCCAAATATCTTGGAATATTAACGCAAAGTTTTACCCTCAAAATGTTTCGTTAAACATTGCGCTTAGCCTTTAAAAAAATTTATACTAATATATGAGGAACCCAAGGAGGTACTATGCCTAAAATAGAAGTCAACGAAATGCGTTGCAAAGGGTGCAAGCTGTGCACGAAGGCGTGCCCCAAACAGTGCATTGAAATGTCTGATACTTTCAGCAAGACGGGATATTACCCCGCCAAACTTGCTAAACCCGAATCCTGCATAGGCTGCGGCATGTGCTATATGGTATGCCCGGATTTAGCTATAACCGTATATAGATAAGAGGTAAAAAATGGCAGAAAAAGTTTTAATGAAAGGCAATGAAGCTCTTGCCGAAGGCGCGATAAGGGCCGGATGCAGGTTTTTCGCGGGTTATCCGATAACCCCGCAAAACGAAGTGCCGGAATATATGTCCTGGCGGCAGGAAGAAGTCGGCGGCGCGTTCGTGCAGGCCGAAAGTGAAGTGGCGGCCATCAATATGATTTACGGTGCGGCTTCTACGGGCACCAGGGCGATGACGTCCTCTTCCAGCCCGGGCGTAAGCTTAAAACAGGAAGGTATTTCCTATATGGCGGGTGCGGATCTGCCTTGCCTGATAGTAAACGTAATGAGGGGAGGGCCGGGCCTTGGCAATATAGCCGGAGCGCAGGGCGATTATATTCAAGCCACGCGCGGCGGCGGCAACGGCGATTACAGGCTTATCGTATTGGCGCCCAACAGCGTAGAGGAGTTGGGCAATTTCCCAAAAATGGCTTTTGAACTGGCGGAAAAATACAGAATCCCCGCGATGATACTCGCCGACGGCATACTTGGCCAAATGATGGAGGGCATGAGTTACAATTTCGACCCCATAGATCCCAAAACTCTGCCCGCGAAACCTTGGGCACTGGGCATAAATGACGGCAGCAGAGGAAAGAATATGGTCTCTTCCTACGGTTTGGCCGAAGGCGAACTGGAAAAAATGATACTTAAAAGAGCGGAACGCTACGCTCTTATAGAACGCGATGAAGTCCGCTACGAGGAACGCTTTACCGAAGACGCCGATGTTATCATCGTCGCCTACGGCATAAGCTCGCGCGCTGCCATGGCCGCGGTGAACGCTTTAAGAAGCGAAGGCGTAAAAGCGGGCCTCTTCAGGCCGATAACGCTTTGGCCGTTCCCAAGCAAAAGAATAGCGGAACTGGCGCAAAGCTGCAAAGCGATGCTTTGTGCCGAAATGAGCCTTGGCCAAATGATTATCGACGTAAAACTGGCCACAGCGGGCAAAATACCCGTACATCTTTACGCCAAGCCGGGCGCGTTCTTCCCCGTAGCGGAAGAAATCGCCGTAGCGGTAAAATCGGTACTCAACGGCAAGAAAGACTTCCTTTTCAACCTGGCCGATTTGGCCGAAAAGGCGGATAATACCTGCCATAAACCGGAAAATAAAATCTGCAAGGAGGGCACCTTATTATGAAACCCGTAACCAAAAGGCCTGAATCTTTGGTGGATATTCCCACCCATTATTGCCCCGGCTGCGGACACAGCGTCGTGCACCGCCTTGTAGCCGAGGTTATGGACGAACTCGATATCCGCAAGCGCACTATCTGCATAGCGCCTGTGGGCTGCGCGGTATTCGCCGATAAATACTTCAACTGCGACGCCATTCAAGGCCCGCATGGAAGAGGCCCGGCGATAGCCACCGGCATTAAACGCTCCAAACCCGATACCATCGTATTTTCCTATCAAGGCGACGGCGACTTGGCCTCTATCGGTATGGCAGAAATCGTACACGCCGCCGCAAGAGGCGAAAATATTACCGTGATTTTCATCAACAATACCATTTACGGTATGACGGGTGGGCAAATGGCGCCGACGACTTTGGTCGGCCAAGTAGCCACAACTGCACCTAAAGGCAGAAACGAAAAACTGCAAGGCAACCCAATAAACGTATCGGAAATGCTAAGCCAGCTTAAAAGCGCTAAATACATCGAGAGAGTTTCCGTCGACACTCCCCAAAACGTGATGAACGCCAAAAAAGCTATCAAAAAGGCTTTCCAGAACCAAATTGACGGAGTAGGTTTCTCCTTTGTGGAAGTGCTTTCCATCTGCCCGACAAACTGGGGCGTGGAACCACTTAAGGCGCTGGAATTCCTAAGGGAAAAAATGATGCCTCAGTATCCTTTAGGCGTATTTAAAGACGAAGGCAAAAAACAGGAGGGCAAATAATATGTATCAAGGTGTAAGAATAGCCGGATTCGGCGGACAGGGTGTTGTTTCCGCCGGTGTATTATTGGCCCAGGCCGGGCTTGTAGAGGACAAAGCCGTCAGCTGGTTCCCCTCTTACGGCCCCGAAATGAGGGGCGGTACGGCAAATTGCTCGGTGGTAATTTCCGATACCGAAGTGGCGACGCCCGTAGTATGCGCGCCCGATACCGCCATCGTGATGAACGAGCCTTCCCTGCCTAAGTTTGAGCCTATGCTAAAAAGCGGCGGGCTATTGATTATTAACAGCTCGCTTATCAAAAGCAAACCGACCAGAACCGACATTAAAGTTATCTATGTACCGTGCAATGAGATAGCGGAAGAGGTCGGCTCTCTTCGCACGTCAACTATGGTCGCGCTTGGCGCTTTTGCGGGCAATACTGGGGCGGTAAGCCTAGACGCTATTGAAAACGCTATGAAAAAGGTTTTCAAACGCGCCAAGCCCGAAATGATCGCCCTCAACAGAAAAGCACTGGAAGCGGGCGCGAAACTTAAGGCGGAATAAAACAATCTTTCAAAGATTGCATTTCAAACGCCCCGTTTTTATACGGGGCGTTTTGCATTATGCAATCAATTAGATTTAAAATAAATGTCTTCCCCTTGGTCCACTAATGCAAACTCTTATCAATGCCATGCATCGCTTAGTACAATAACAGCGGCCGCGTTTTTGCAGACAATAAAAATCCCCCGCTTTTTAAACGGGGGATTTAAATGAAATCACTTATGATTATTTTTCGCTTTTATCTGCGGAAGGATCCTTCTGGAATTTAGCAAGCAGATCTCTGGCCTTTTCATTGCCTTGCTCGGTATAAGTACCCAGCCACTCAAGCAGTTCTTCCTTATCCAGCCCTTCAGTTCTTTCGCCGTTCAAATAAAGCTCGGCCAATTTGACTCTTGCCGAAGTAAAACCTTTTGAAGCCGAACTCTGCAAATACTTAAATGCCGTTTCCGCATTTTGTTTTACGTGTATGCCTTTGTCATACATTTCATAAAGGAAATAATCGGCCTCGCCAGAGCCGTTTTCCGATGCTTTCTTAAACCACGTAAAAGCAGCCCCGTTATTGCGGCCGACGGTACCAGTATAAAATAGTACGCCCAAATATGTCTGAGCGTTCGTATCGCCCGATGAAGCCTTGTCCAATACTTCTTTTATGGCAGGCCTTTCTTCAACGGCAACTCCTTCCAAGAAATTGCCGCCGTCGTCCTGACAGCAGCAACCTGCCGCCAAAACTGCGAAGAATACCGCAAAAAATTTAAAAAACACTTTCATACTCCCTCCAAATTATCCCAATATATCATAAATATTAGCAAATTTCTTTATGTCAAAATCAAGTCCGTTTTAGCGAACTTGCAATAAAGCGAAATGAAGATATTCCGTTTCCGGCATACCCAAAAGCACCGGGTGGTCCTTGGCTTGCCCGCGAAGCGCTATCATCGTCACGCGCTTGCCCGCTTTGGCCGCCGCTTGTTTTAATATATCGACAAATATCTCCCTGCTGATATGGTGCGAACAAGTGGACGTCGCCAACATACCGCCGCTTTCCAATCCTTCAAGCGCCATCTTGTTGAGTTTTACATACAGGTTAACCGCCTGCGCCAGAGCCTTCCTGTTCTTTACAAAAGCGGGCGGATCCAAAAGGACTATATCGGGTTTTTCCGGCAGTTCGCCCTTTTTCATAGCCGACAAAAGCCTTTCGGCATCGTCTTTGCGGTATTGGCAGATATCGGCCACGCCGTTAAGTTCGGCGTTTCTGTTGGCGTATTCCACCGCGGGCGCAGAGGAATCCGTACCCCATACCGCCGCGGCCCCGTTTAAAGCCGCCGTTATGCCGAAAGAACCCGTATAAGAATATAAATCCATTACTATTTTGTCTCTGAAGTAAGGTTTCATAAATTCGCGGTTGTCGCGCTGATCAAAATAAAAACCCGTCTTTTGCCCGCCTTGCAAAGCCACTAAATACTTTACGCCGTTTTCCTCTATTTGCGTTTCCTGGGGGACTTCGCCCTCAATTTCGGTTCCGCCGTTTAATCCCTCCAAAACGCGGAAAGAAGAATCGTTCTTAAATATCATTCCCTTAGGTTTAAAGATTTTGTTCGCCGCCGCTTTAATCTCGTTTTTCAGCGTTTCCATTCCGGCCGTCAAGATATCTATAACAAGATAATCACCGTAGCGGTCAATCACCAAACCGGGCAGGCCGTCAGCCTCGCCGTAGACCATTCTGCCAAAACGTCTTACGCCGAATTGCTTCCTGTAAGAATAGGCATTGTCCATACGCTCAAAAATAAAATCCTTGCCAAGGGGTTCTTTCCCCCTTTCTATTATTCTCGCCGATATTAAGCTGTGCGGATTAAAAAAAGCCGTTCCTATCGTCTGCCCCTTGCTGTCGAGCACTCTGACGATGCTGCCAGGCGTTATTGTAGTATCAACCTTTTCAAGCTCGTTTGAAAATATCCAGCAATGTCCTTTGTTTATTCTGTGTTCTTCTTTGGCTTTTATCCTTATCTCTTTCATTTCTTGGTACCTTTCTTGGTTAAATTTACGCCCGCTTTACACATGGGGCAATCTTCGGGCTTATAGCTGTCCAGCGGATAGCTTAGAAGCGATCTAAGCGCCATATTGCCTACCGCTCCCGTAGTGGATCTATCAACGATTACCGCCGCGCCCACCACATTGGCTTTAAGCATTTTTATCAGGGAGGCGGCCTCCCTGACCTTGCGGCAAGTCATAGTAACGTTATCCACTATAAGGACATTCTCGCCCGGGTTTATCTTCATAACGCCTTTAAGCTGCATTGTTCCGTCCGCGTCCGTAGCGAAAACGGCCCTCGCATTTTTTACGCGCGCGACTTCCTGCGCCAAGATAGAGTTTTCCGGCGTGGGAGAAAATACCGCATCTACCGGGCCCTCAAACAAATCGGCCAGCGCGGCACCTATCTTCGCGGCCAAATTAGGGTACTGCATTACCGCCGCCGTATCTACGTAATTCTGTATATGAAGGCCGCCGGGCAATTCGAAATGGCCGTCTATAAAAGCCTCGTTCTCTTCCAAAACGCTGATTATGTCTATCTTAGGTTTTCTGAGCATTTATTTCTCCTTTATAAATTTCTGACCCGCACTAAAATCCGTACGCAGGCCTTTGTCGCGCGCCGCCTTTATCGTGGCGCTTGTCTTTTTGGGGCTTTTCATTTGGACGGCGGGTTTTGTCATCTCGCCGTATACCCTGAAGGCCAAGGCCGGTTCCCCGCTTTCGTCCGTTAAATTCTCTGAAAGAGCCCCGCGTTTGGAAGTGTTCTTAAACATCGTCACTATATCCAAATCCAAATTCTCTTTTACCCAATCGACGTCACCGCCAACAGTCGCCGCGATTACCTCGCCGTCTACGTAAAAATTGTTAATATCCATTTTACCATTATTAAAGTCCACCGAGGCCGTCATCACCTCAAAAGGGGTATCCTTTAATATCTTGCCCATTTTAAAAGAACCCGCGCGCTCCATTTTGCTCATTATCACAAAAGGCTGGAAGGCTATGCCCAAAGCCTTTTGCCTGTCCGCGGCTTCTTGAAGTTTGTATATTACACCCTGTTGGAGTTTGGCGTCTATGCTGCCGCTTAACTTATCCATGCCGGGAAGCATATTCTTTAAATTAAATTCGGCATTAAAATCATAGCCCGATATTATAGGCGTTTCGAATTTTTCGGCATACACAAATCCGTTGAAATTAGGCATAAATTTGGGTATCGCTGTGCGGAAATTCCTAAGCCACGCGAGGCTGCTTTCGTCTTTCACCCGCCCAGAGGATTTGTGTTTGGACAAAGCCTGCACGAAATCTTCCGTCGTTTCAAAAATTTCCACCGGCTTCAGCAAATTAAGATAAATATTGGCTTTTATAACCCTGTCGGCGCGGCGTACTTTGGAGATTGCTACGCTCATCGTAACGATATTACTGTTGAACATCGTGTCTTTTATTTTGGCGTAGAAATTCTGTTTCTTATGCTCATAGGCCGCGGTACCCTTTATTTTGGATATTGTTTGGCGCCCGACTTTGAATATTCCGTCTTTGACGTCGGCACTCATATCGTTAAAATTATTTTCCGCCTTATACGTGCCCTTTACACCCTCTATGGTAAAGTTGCTGATAAAGGCCGATACGCCGTTTAAATCTGCAATTAGCTGCGGACTGCTGAACTTGCCGTCTTTATAGATCAATTGGCCGCGCGCCTTTAAAGCGCCCTTTACCCTATACGGTTTTAGTATGCCCAAATAATCGGCGTTTTCCGCATTGAATTGCGCAGTGGAAAATTCCGCTTCCGCCGCTATCGGCTTGGCCGATAAATCGGCCGAACCTTTAATATTCAAGGAAATATCCTTATTCTTCAAATTTAAGGAAACGACTTTTAATTTAGAAAATTTATCCGCAAAAGATATTTCCGCGTTTACGGAAGTAGACGGGAGGGAAAAATCAAACGGCTCTGATACGTACAATGATACGTCGTCGTAGCTTAAATCGGGCAAGACGGAGGAGAATTTTACCGCGGGATTAAGAAAATCTTTCGCGCTAAGCGTAAGTTTTAGCGGCTGGCGTGCGCCGCGGACTTCTAAAGATGTGTCTTTAAGGCTCATTTCGTTTAACTTGAAATCTGCCAAATCGACGCTGCCCTCCGCGACGATTTCGTTTTCCATAATTTTGTCTTTGATTTTATTTCTCAACACGAAGTTAAGCGCGAAATCCGTAAAACCGTGGAATTTTAAATTGTAAAAGCGTATAAATATTCCGTTAAGAGAATGGCTTGTTCTTGCGGCGATGTCCCTATATGCAAACACGCCGTTCCTTATCACCCAGTCTTCCACCACCACCTGCCAATGGCGGCCCTCGCCCGAAGTAATATTAAACTGCTGGCCCAATGCGCTTTGCGTGTTCGATACGCTGGCTTTGGGGATATTGGTTCTGCCAGATTCGTCTTTGATTATCGTTACCACAGGATTGTAAAGCATAACTTCTTTTATGTCTATGATATTATCCCTAAGCGGAAGCAAATCAAATTTTATCACCACTTTTTCCACCGACAAAAATTCGTTATATTCGTCCAATTCCGTATCCACTATCCTGAAATTGTTTATCGTTATGCTGTTTAAGGAGGTAAGTTCAAAATCGCCGACTATCACGGGGCGGTTGAGCGCGCTCTGCAAGGCCGAGGCGAACTCCTTCCCGATATGCTCCGCGCTGACGTATTTAAGCGCGGTAAACCATACCGCGCCCGCCAAGACCAACAGCAACGTCACAATCAAAAACATTACCCGCACCAAACTTTTTAGGGTGAGTTTTATCGTGTTTACAAATAAATTCTTTATTTTCTTTTTCATGCTTCGCCCGTTCCCGCAAAAAACTTAACGCTGAACGAATATAAATTATCAAAAAACCATTTCCAAAATTGTATCGTGCGCTTTATTATCCCGCCGCTTAAAGAACCTATGGGAATAATGCCCGGGAAATATATCTCCGCCAAGGCCAAAATTATCGCCATATTTATTAAAACTATCAGCGAAAAGGAAAATACCCCGCCGCCCGCTCTGCTTATATCGCTCTGTTCCGTCTCCGTCAAAGCCTTGTATGTATGCATTAAATGAAGAGCCGTACAAAACCCGAACAGCGCCAAAAACAAACCGCCGTAACGCTCCGCGCCCTCAACAAATAAATTAAGGAGCAGATAAACAAACGTAACAATCAAACTGTAAAGCGGTACGCAGTAAGGCGCCAGCAAAACAAATGTGTTTATGCCGCTTACTTTTACTTCCCCGCTATCGCTTTTTACGCTCAGCCCGCTCACCGTATACCCGCATAGCCAAGCGGCTGCTGCGTGGCTGAACTCGTGCGCCATTACGTAGAATCTTGAAAAATTATAAAAGAACAAATGCGTCAAAACATATAACGCCGCACCCAACATAAAATAAAGCGTTACTTTATAGCCTTTAACTATGTACCACAAAACCTCAAAAACCGAAAGCAATATGCTAAAGGCCAGCGGCAAAAGTACTACTCCCAGAAACAATTTGGCTATACGATTCATATCATCAAAATTTGCCTATCCAGCTCTGCGAGCCGTACCTTTCCCGAGCCAAACGCCCGGCCTCTTTAACAATGGCGGACGGGATTGCTTCGCCCGACAAAACGGAGCGGCCCAAAAAATCCCCAAAAGCACGCGCTATAATACTTTCAAACTCGCCGTTGCCCCGCCCGCCTTTATACTGCAAACTGCCCTGATACAGTATCCTATCGCCGTAGCGGCGCATCGCACCGCCCAAAATCTTGCGCCCGCCGTCCATCAAATCCCCTCCTACGGGATTGTTAAAACAGCTGGAACTCACCCCGCCAGGCGAAGGACGATAATCGCTTTGCGCGCCGTATGAATCAAATTTTATCCCGCTTCGCTCAAAGCCTTCTTTTATAAGGCCGTGCAGCTTATCGTATATCTGCCGAACGTTTAACGCCCCGCCGTAATTAAATATCAGGCTGAAAGTCAAATCGTCCCTATGCAGAACTATCCCGCCGCCCGTAGGGCGCCTGGTGTATTCAGTTATGCCCAAAGCCTCAAACTGAGCTTTGCACGATTGATAAAATTGGGCGTAGCCGAAAGTCGCGCAAGGCCCGCCGCGCCAATTAAAGAAACGGCATAAATCTTCCGTCTTTAAACTTTCTTCCTGCACCAAAACATCGTCAAGCGCCATTTGGGCGTATACGTCCAAAGGAGCGGAAGAAAGCACCTTTACCATCTTAAATTAGGCTCTCTGGCGGCGCTGACTTCGTCTATCCTCTTTACGGGGCAGTTTTTGGGTGCTTCGTGCAAAACATCGGGATTTGTGCCCGCCTCCAAAAAGATACTCGTCATCGCGCTTATAAATTTATCCAAAGTCTGCTTGTTTTCCGTTTCCGTAGGTTCCACCATAATTGCTTCCGGCACTATCAGCGGGAAGTATATCGTCGGCGCATGGAATCCCATATCAAGCAGCATTTTGGCCACATCCAGCGTTTTGGCATTTGGCAAGACGCCTTTGTCTATCGTCAAAACACATTCGTGCATACAGACTTCATCAAAATAGGCGGGGAAATATTTCGCCAATTTAACCCTTACGTAATTGGCGCTTAACACCGCGCCGCGCGCGATTTCCTTAAGAGTTTCCCCGTCAAACTGCCTTAAATAGCAATAGGCCCTTATAAGCACCGATATATTGCCGTAAAAACTTTTTACCTTGCCGATACTCTTTTTGGATTTGCTTTCAAGTTTATATTTCTTACCGTCGTAAATCACCCTTGGTACGGGCAGGAAATCTGCCAGCCTGCCGCAGACGCCCACCGCGCCCGCACCGGGACCGCCGCCGCCGTGCGGGGTGGCTATCGTCTTATGCAAATTGATATGCATGATGTCCACGCCCATATCCGCGGGCTTTACCAGGCCTATTAAAGCGTTCAAATTCGCGCCGTCCATATAAAGAAGCGCGCCCGCCTCGTGCGTGAGGCGCGAGATTTCCTTTATGTCCTTCTCAAACAAGCCGACGGTGTTGGGTATGGTAAGCATAACGAGCGCGGTTTTGGGATTTAGAACCTTCTTTAATTCTTCCAAGTCCACTCTGCCGTCGTGGGCGGACTTGACGTTTACCACCTTGCAGCCCGCCATAGCCGCCGTAGCGGGGTTGGTGCCGTGGGCGGTATCGGGTATGATAATCTCGCTGCGGTCAAAATCTTTGCGGTCCTTATGATAAGCGCGCGCTATCAATGCGCCGGTAAACTCGCCATGCGCGCCCGCCGCCGGCTGGAGCGTAAAAGCCGCCAAACCCGTTATTTGCTTTAGTTGCTCTTCCAAGCCGTATATAAGGCTTAAAGTGCCCTGCGCGCAATCTTCTGGGCAGTACGGGTGCAAAGAGGAAAAACCGTCCAAGCCGCTTAAAACGTCATAGGCTTTGGGATTATACTTCATCGTGCAGGAGCCCAAAGGATAAAAATGCGTATCCAAACAGAAATTCAATCTGGAGAGATTTGTAAAATGACGTACGGTATCAAACTCGCTCATGGAAGGCAGCAAAGGCGGTTTGGAACGCAAAAATTTACCGTCCAAATATTCGCCCGCGCGTTTGCCCGCTTTTCTTATTTGCACGCCGCGCCTTAAAGCGGAAGATTTTTCTATCGAAAGTAAATTATGCGGATAATTATTCATATTTATATCCCCCTCATAAAGGAAGCGAAATCTTCCAACTCTTTGCGGGTCTTGGTTTCCGTAGCGCAAATTAAAAGGCAATTGTTCAAATTCTTATCAACGCGCCCCAAATCATAACCCGCCAAAAAGCCTTTCTTGGCGGCCGCTTTAATTATCTTGGCGGCCGGTATCGGGCATTCCAAAACAAATTCGTTAAAGAACGGCTTGTCAAATTTAAGTTTGTACTTGCCCTCCGAGCAGAGCATATCTTTAAGGATATGGGCGTTTTCTATATTCGCTTCGGCCACCTCGCGCATACCCAAAGGACCCATCAGCGTAAGATATATCGCCGCGTTAAGCGCGCATAAAGCCTGATTGGAGCATATATTTGAAGAAGCCCGCTCCCGCCTTATATGTTGCTCCCTGGCCTGCAAAGTAAGCACAAAAGCCCTCTTGCCAGCCGCGTCTTTGGCCATGCCGCAAATGCGGCCCGGCACATATCTCACGTATTCTTTTTTGCAAGTGAAAATACCCAAAGTCGGCCCGCCGAAGTTCATCGCATTGCCCAAACATTGCCCTTCCGCTACGGCGAAATCCGCACCATAAGAGCCGGGCGTCTGCAAAACGCCAAGACTGATCGGGTTAACTTGCGCTATTAAAAGAGCGCCGGCGCCGTGCACAATATCGGATATGGCTTGTGCTTCTTCCAGACAGCCGTAAAAATTCGGATTTGAAAGCACGAAAGCAGCATACCCCCCGCTTGCCAAAAGCTCTTTTAACGCCGCCTGGTCAATGGTACCGTCTTTTAGAGGAGCTTTTTCAAACTTAAGTGCTTCACCCGCTTTAAAGTAAGTATCCAATACTTGTTTATATTCTGGATTAAGGGCGGAAGAAAGTAAAATTTTGTTTTTATTTTTTATTCTCGCCGCCGCGCCGCATGCCTCGGCCAAGGCGGTGGCGCCGTCGTAATGGGAAGCATTTGACACGTCCATATCAAACAAGGCGCAAATACAGCTTTGATATTCATAAATAGCCTGTAAAGTACCTTGGCTGGCTTCCGCCTGATAGGGCGTATAGGCGGTAAGAAATTCGCCCCTCGAACTTATCGCGTTTACCGCCGCGGGTATGAAATGCTCGTATATCCCCGCACCAGCAAAATTAACCAGCCCTTTATTTAAAGCCGCTTTCTTTTTTATCTCGGCGGTAAGTTCGCCTTCCGTAAGAGCGGCGGGCAAATTTATATTATCCGCCAAAAGGCTTTTATCGATGTCCTTAAACAAATCTTCTATCGATTTGACGCCTATCGCTTCCAGCATTTCCTGCTTTTCTTTTTCGGTATTGGATATAAACATTTCTTCCCCTCAAAATCGCTATCCCTTGCGCTCTGTAACGGGCGCAAGGGTAAACTAAAAAAAGACAAATTACAAAGTGGCTTTATAATCTTCGAAAGTCAAAAGGGCGTCGGCTTCTTTGGCGTCGCTCATTTTAACCTTGAACAGCCAGCCCGCGCCGTGCGGCTCGCGGTTAACCAAAGAGGGATCCGCCGTTACCGCCTCATTAACTTCAGTAACTTCACCGCTGACCGGGCTGAATATATCCGAGGCCGATTTAACAGACTCTATCACGCAGCATCTTTCGCCCGCTTTTACCTGCGCGCCTTTCTGCGGGAGCTCTACAAAGACGATATCGCTTATCTCGTGCTGGGCGTGGTCGCTTATCCCGACCGTCGCCGTATCGCCTTCTACGAAGGCCCATTCGTGCGTCTTGGCAAATTTACATTTCTCTTGTTCGTACATTTTAATCTCTCCTAAATGTTTTTGTAAAAAGGCATCTTTACGGCTTGGGCCGCTACCAGCCTGCCGCGTATTTCTATCTCTACTTCATCTCCGTCTTGTATCTCGCTTGGGACGTATCCCGCCCCTATCGCCTTGAAAAGCGGGGAATAAGTGGCGCTGGTCAAGGCGCCGATCTTCTTGCCCTCTTTATATACCGCGCAGCCTTCGCGCGCTATGCCCGCGCCCTTAACTTTAAAGCCCATAAGCTTTTGTTTTACGCCTTCGGCCTTCACGCGCGCCATTATGTCTTTGGCGGTAAAATCCTGCTCTTTGTTCAGCTTGACTACCCACCCGCAGGAAGCTTCATAAGGGTTCCTGCTTTCGTCCATATCGCTGCCCGAGAGCAAATAGCCTGCCTCCAATCTTAATACGTCGCGCGCACCAAGACCGCAAGGCTTAAAGCCGTTGGCGAGGCACCAGCTGAAAAGTTCTTTTACGGTTGCGTGCGGGCCCATTACCTCCACGCCGTCCTCGCCCGTATAGCCCGTGCGCGTAATATAGCAATCCGCGCCGAAAAGCGAAAGCTTCTTTATCCAAAACCGCTTTAACTGCTTTATTGAAGGATCCAATTTTTCCAAATAGTCCAAAGCCTTGGGCCCTTGCAGAGCAAGCATAGAAAATTCGTCGGAGGCGTCCCTTACAGTTACGTCAAAGCCTTCCGCCTTTTTCTTGAACCAGGCATAATCTTTCTCACGCGCGGCGGAGTTTACCACCACCAAAAATTCCTCCCCGTTAAGGCAGAAGGCGATAATATCGTCTATGATGCCGCCTTGCTCGTTAAGGATATGCGCGTAAGCGCCGCGGCCGGGCTCAAGTTTATAATCGTTGGTCGCCACGCTTTGCAAAAATTTATAGGCGTCTTTGCCGGTAAAATATATCTGCCCCATATGGGAAACGTCAAACATTCCAGCCGCCTCGCGCACGGCTTTGTGTTCCGCTATTATTCCTTCATACTGCACGGGCAAAAGCCACCCGTGGAAATCCACCATCTTGCCGCCCGCCGCAAGGCAGGCGTCGTATAAAGCCGTTTTTTTAAGTTCTTTTTCCATATAGACCTCGGTCAAAATCATTATATAATATTACCGCCAGCCTTCCGCCTTGGCGTAGGATACTATCCCGTCGCGGATGCTTTCCGCCATTTTCTGCTTAACGCTTTTGGTGTTAAGACGTTTTCTGTCGTTTGCGTTGCTCAAATAGCCCATCTCCACCAAAACGGCGGGCGCGTGTACGCCTCTAAGTACGTAAAAGTTGGCTTGCCTTATGGCATTGTCCTGGCGGACTTTTATACCCAAAGATGAGCTTTTTTTGCTGACGCTGTTGCGGATATGCCCCGCCAGCTTGGAGCTTTGATTGATATTCTCGTTATTGGCAAGAGATTTAAGCAATAAATCGGCAAACGTAACTTTGCCCCCCTCTTTGCCCTCATATTGCAAAGCCTCGTTTTCCAAAGCCGCAGTTTCCGCCGCTTCCGCGTCGGATGCTTTATCCGACCTAAAATAAACTTCAAACCCGTTGGCCGAAACGCGTTTGGCCGCATTGGCATGTATCGATACGAATACGTCCGCCTTAAAATCATTACCCATCTTCGCGCGGTTGCCCAAAGTGATAAATACGTCTTTATCCCTTGTTATCTTTACTTCAAAGCCGCGTTCCTTCTTCAAAAGGTTATACAAAGTTTTGGCCACCTCCAAGTTGATATCCTTCTCTTTGGAGCTGCCCCTCTTTACCGCGCCCGGATCCTTGCCGCCGTGGCCCGGATCAATAAGTATCCTGAACTTCCGCTCGCCGGCCGAGGTGTTTTTGCGTTCCTCATATTCCCTGGCAGTAACAAGTTTATTGACTACCGTTACTTTCGTCGCGGAAGGTTTGGACGAGGATCCCGCGGAAGAGGAGGACGCAAAAAACTCATCGCCAAGTTCCGTAATATCGTCTTTCGGGGATAGGGCAATATCACCCTCGTCCAAAACAGACGGTTTGTTTAAAACGCCGGAGGCGCTAGGCTCTAAAGGCGCCGCCGTATTTGAAGCATATAAACCCAACGGAGAAACAGGCTCGCCCTCGCCGCAGGACAGCGCTATATAATCGCCCTGCTGAAAAACGTCCCAATTGTTGCCACGTCCTTTAAGCTGAACCGTCAGGGAAGTACCCTCATCGGTTTGGCGGATTTTTATTCTGTCTATAAATTCGTTTTTCGGACGGATGGTGTCTTCCCTCTTAACCACCGCCCTCGGGAAAAATACTTCCGCAAAATATTTGCCCCTGTTGTCTTTGTTAAAAGACATCGGCCCTTTGGTCTTGAAGATTATATCCGCTTTATTGTCGTTGTTTTTAACTTCCAACAGTTCTATGTTGTAGAGCTTCTCTATAATTATCTTCCCGCCTGAAAGTTCCGTCTGATACGTGGAATAAAATCTTATTTTGTCGGAATTAAAAAAACTTAAAGGAACGTACAATGTGCCGTCCTCTATAAAGGCGGGGGCCTGCAAAGAATACTTTTCCCCTTTTATCAAAGCGTATGAATCACCTTCCCTCAGTACGCAGAAAAAGCCCGCCCCTCCCTTTAAGTTGAGCTGTCCCGAACGCCCAAACCAGGAAGTTTGAAACTGCAATATTTTAGACAGCCGCAAAGCCTCTACAAAGTCCACACCGTCTTTGTTTATTATTTTTACCTCGCCTTTATTCTTGCCAACCATCTCAACGGGAACTTCCGTTGCCGCCTGACAAAAAGAAAAACAGAAAAGCAAAAACAAAGGCAAAAACAGTTTCTTAAACATCGGATTGTCCTTCCTCTCTTACGGGTTCGTATTTGATGTCCAAAGGCGCCATAACGGCATATCTGTTAGCGTTAAGCCATTTGCGCTGCTCTTTGTAGGAAGGAATATATTTCTCCACTTCCGCCCAAAATTCCGCGCCGTGGTTAAAATGCAGCAAATGAGCCAACTCGTGCACGATAAGATAATCCTGCACTATCAAAGGCGTTTTTAAAATACGATAAGAGAAATTTAAATTGTTCTTGGAGGAGCAACTCGCCCACATCGTCTTTTGGTCTTTAATTACTATATTGTTGTAGCTTACGCCCATCTTCTCAGCGGCGGCCTTCACCTTGACCGGCAATATCTTTTTGGCTTGTTCTCTTATCCAATTCTCCGCCAGATCGGGCAGGGAAATGTTTTCGTCGTTGATCGTTATTTTAAGGTCTTCCCCTTCCTGTATGATAATCGGCTCCTTAAGGCTCCGCTCCAAAGATACTTGGCAGTTAAGCAATTTGCCTTCATACAATACCTTCCCGCAGATGGGCGCGACGGACGGATCCGCCGTGCGGCCTTCCGTTTCGGGCGTGCGCGGATCGTCTTTAAAAACTTCCGGCAAATCGCTTTTCAGTTTCTCTATAAAAAGTTTAACGTCGCTTATTGTCGTTTCTATGTCAAAATCAGCCATAAGTACATTCTATAAAAATATATTTATCATTACACGCGTTCGCGTATAGCGGGGATAATAAAAATTAACCGGGAAGTGATAAAAGACTTAAAACCATTCAATACAGCAAAAAATATTTACTGGGATATCAAAGCTAAAGATTAACTATGTTGCAGCCCCCATATTTATGTGAGATGCCACAATGCAACTTTAATGAATTAAGCCACCGCCAAGATGTTTATAAATATAAAACCCCGGCTTAAGCCGGGGTTTTCGCTACTCAAGAACTATTTTATAATCTTCCCACGCTATTTGCGGGTCCGACTGTACCTTTAAACTGCGGTGTATGTTCTGCTCTATCACGCTCTGCTTCTGCTTGATGTAATCGGCCAAAAGCGGGTGCAAAACAAGCCTCAAGTTACCGCCGGGACGGCCCTGCGTAAGATCGTATATCTCGCGCTGGACTTTTATCCTCATACTCTCAGCCGAAAGCACGCGCCCGCTGCCGTGACACTGGGGGCATTCTTCCGTTATCAAGCTGCCGGTGCTTTCTTTTTTGCGCTCGCGCGTCATTTCCACCAGTCCCAGCCTCGTGATCGGCAATATTCTTATCTTTGCCCTGTCGCGCTTTACGGCATCGTTTAAAGCGTCCACCACTTTGTGACGGTTGGAGGCTTTCTTCATATCAATAAAGTCTATAACTATGATGCCGCCGATATTCCTAAGCCTAAGCTGATGCGCTATGGCGTAGGCCGCTTCTATATTGGTTTGGGTTACGGTTTCTTCCTGTGATTTGCTGCCCGTAAATTTGCCTGTATTGACGTCTATCGCGCACAAGGATTCCGCCTCCTGTATGATAATACTGCCGCCGTTTTCCAAAGGCAGTTTTATGCGGCGCAGTTTTTCTATTTCCTGCTCTATGTTGAAAGCCTCGAATATCGGGGTTTTGCCTTTATAAAGTTTTATTCTGTCTTTAAGTTCGGGCGATATTTTGGAAACGAAATCGACTACCTTCTCATAGTCTTTTTTATTGTCCAACATATACACTTTCACATCTTCGGAGAGTATATCCCTGGAAACCTGCAGCACGCCGTCCATATCCTCGTGTAAAATAGACGGGGAAGGAGCCCGCTCGAATTTGGTTATTATAGTCTTCCACTGGCGGTAGAGGTACTTTATTTCCTTCTCCAATTCTTCCTCGCTGGCTTCCTCGGCTTCGGTACGCACTATACAGCCCATGCCGTCCAAATATTTCTCGGCGAGTTTCTCCACCATGGAGTTAAGCCTCTCGCGCTGGGCTTCGTCCTCGATATTCTTTGATACGCCTACAAAACGCTGATTGGGCGTAAGCACCAAATATCTGCCGGGCAAAGTAACGTCCATGGTAACCTTCATGCCTTTGGTGCCGATGGCGTCTTTGACTACCTGGACCATTATCTCCTGGCCTTTGTAGAGGATCTTGTCTATCGGGCGTTTGTCGCCTTCTATCACGTCGGAAATATACAAATATGCGTTCTTTTCGTATCCGATATTTAAAAACGCGCTTGATATCCCCGGCAATACATTTTCCACCACCGCCTTATAGATATTGCCCACTATATTTAAAGAGCCGCGCCTCTCCCACATCAGTTCCGAAAGAACGCCGTCTTCTAATATCGCTATTCTGGTTTCCTCGAAGGAGGTATTCACCAGCACTTCTATTTTTGGATTATCCGAAAGTTTTTTCATTTTCTAATTTTTCTCCTGCCGCAGCGGTTCCAAAGAACCTTGCGCGTTTAACCAATACAGTTCGCGCCGCAGCTTATTTAGCCCGCTCACGCCGCCTTCCAGGCCGAGCAACGCCGTTAAAATCCGCTCTAGGCCAAAACTTCTTAGCGTGGCAAGCTTTATTATTATTTCTACTTCATCGCGGCCAAGCTCTTTCATATCGTAAATTAAACGCCTGACCGATTTAAATTCCCTTATGCCGTTTTCGTGCGGAATTTCTATTTCCGCCTTGGATTTGTCCATGGCTTTAAACTTTGCCCCGTCTATCGGGCTTATTATGTACCCCGCATACTCGCATAAAGATTCCAGCGAGCACAAGCCGTAAGGGATTTCGTTTATTTCTTCAATTTTAAAACCGCCGCTTATATGTGGCGACAGTTTTAACTTTAATTCCTCAACGTCTATACTCTCTTTAAGGCAGATGTCGGCATATTCGCTGATGCTCGCCTCGCCTTCCCCGCTGCACGGCCCCAAAGCTATTTTGGGTCCGCTCTTGCCTAAAGCGTAGTTAACGCCGCTTTGCTTTATCGCTTCGCCAAGCATAGCCCTGACTTGCGAACGGGGCAGAGATTCACTGCTCTTGCTCATTCTTATTCTATATTTGAAATTCTTCTCTGTTTCTATCATACCATTTTTAGATTATCGATAATCTGCGCCTGTATACCGATTCCACTATCCCGAACGCCCACATGCTCGCCACCAGGTTAGAACCGCCGTAGGAAATAAACGGCAAAGGTATCCCCGCCACGGGCACCAACCCTATCAGCATGCCGAAGTTAAATATCATATACACGAAAAATATCCCAAATATCCCACAGCATACCAAATAGCCGTATCTGTCGCTTGAAAGCGTCGCTATATACGCGGTGCGCCATAAAAGTATAATATACAACCCTAAAACAAACAATGTCCCCATAAGCCCCGTTTCTTCGCCAAGAACCGCCAAAATAAAATCGGTATGGCGCTCAGGCACGAAGCCCAGCCTGGATTGTGTGCCGGAAAAAAAGCCTTTCCCCAATACTCCGCCCGAGCCCATCGCTATCTGCGCCTGCAATACGTTATAACCCGCGCCCTTGGGATCGGAATTGGGTGCCAAAAAAGCCTCCACCCTTTTGCGCTGATAGTTCTTCATCTGCTTGTTTACAAACAATCCGGAGAAAAAGCCCGCTATTATCACGCCCGCCATTATCAATACAAATATCGGGGCTATATACACCCTAAACTGCCTTAAAATGTACATCACCGCAAAACCCGCCGCTATTACCGCGCCGCAAAAACCGGCAATGTAGCCCCAGTCCGAAGACATTTGTCCTATCGTATACAGCAACAGGCTGTCTTGCGTTATCTCGGGGTGCAAGGTTATAAAAGTCCATATTATCGGAAACAGCGCCGCCGATACGCCAAAAGCTACAAGCAAAACAAAATAGAAAGTGTTCACGCCCGCCGCGTAAAGCAATATCAACAATGCCGGCGCCGTTACCACGATAGAAGAAAAATCGGGCTGCTTCATTATAAGCGCGAAAACAGGCAATATCAGCAAAGCAAGCAATATCAATGTTTTAGCCTCTTTTATATTCTGATAGTTCCTGGTAAGAAAAGCCGCCGCTATCAGTATAGTGGCTATGCGGCAAAGCTCCGCCGGCTGCAGCGAGATAAAACCCAGCCTGAACCAGGAGTTAGAGCCCCTCGACACCACCCCGAATATAAGCACCCCTATAAGCATAGCTATAATAAGAGCGTAAAGCGTTTTGTATTGCTCGTTGTATATTTGATAATTGAACAACCAGCCGAATAAAAACGCGCCAGCCGCCACCGGCAGCGCTATCAAATGTGTCCTTATCACGCTGGCCCCGTAGGATAAGCCGCTTACGGCGGAAAGCACTATCAGAAATCCTACCGCCGTAAGCAAGGATACGCAAGCCAGTATTATATAATCAAGCTTACGCCTCTTTATGGATTGCTCCGACGTGTACAATTTACTTAACATTCTTCAGCCCTGCCCCATAATATGTTTTTATAATCTCACGCGCTATCGGCGCCGCCGCGCCCGCGCCCCCTTTGCCGAATTCCACAAAGACCGCAACCGCTAAATCGGGATCCTCGCCGGGGCGATTGGAAAAAGCCATAAACCAGCCGTGGTCATCGCCGTGCGGATTTTGCGCCGTACCCGTCTTGCCGTGTACCTCTATGCCTTCCACCTTCGCCGCGCGCCCCGTGGCATTATCAACCACGCCTTTTAAAGCCTTGGAGATAATATCAAATACGCCCGGCTTTAATTCGACGCGGCTTAACAAGTCCGGCTCCGTCTTGAAAAGAACTTCGCCATCCGCGCTTACCACCTTGTCTACATAATACGGGCGCCATATATTGCCTTTATTGGCCAAAGTGGCGGCAAATACCGCCATTTGTATAGGCGTCAAAAGCAGTTCGCCCTGCCCGATAGATAAGTTTAAAGTGTCGCCGCCAAACCAATATGTCTTATTGCGCGCGCGTTTGCTGGGCCCGTAAATATTGCCCGATTTCTCGCCCGGCAAATCTATGCCCGTCTGCCGCCCGAATCTAAACAATCTCTGTATACGCTCTATATGCGAAGCTCCGACCTTGCTGCCCAGCTCATAAAAATACACGTCGCAGGATTGCGCCATTGCTTCCCAAAAATCGATGTGCGGGCCGTGCTTCTTCCAACATTTAAATTCCCGCCCGTTCATATATACTTTGCCGTCGCAAGTTGTTTCTTCTTCCACGTTCAGACGGCCCGTTTCCAAACCCGCTATCGCAGTTATAGATTTAAAAGTGGAAGCGGGCGGATACAAACCTTGTATCGCTAAATTATACTCCGGTATCGACCGTTTTAGTATCGTACGCTCCTCATCGGAAAAAGGCACAAATATGTTGGGATCGAAATCCGGCGCGGACACCATCGCCAATACCGCCCCGTTTCTCGGGTCCAAAGCCACTACCGCGCCGCGCCCCGTTATAGAGTTCTTTATCCCTTCTTCCGCCGCCTTTTGCACTTCATAGTTTATAGTGGTATATACGTCTGCTCCGGCGCGGCCGTAATTGTCCTTTATCTTCTTCTTTACGCGGCCCATATAATCTACTTCCAGCAAAAGCCCGCCATCGCGCCCTTTAAGGTCGCTTTCATAGCGCTTTTCTATACCGCTCTTGCCTATCTTAGAATTTAAACGATAGTCCAAACTGTCGTCGCGCAAAGACCAAAATTTATCGTCCATCGTTCCCATATACCCCAAAAGATGCGCCAAAAATGCGCCCGATGGATAATAACGCTTACTCTCTTCAAGCAGATATAAACCCGAATAGTAACTTTGAAGTTCCGCGAAGGAAAAAGCCGTCTTTGGCGATATATTCTGCGCCAAAGCTATCGCTTTACCGCTCTTGTCGGCTTTTTTTAGGAGTTTAAGGAGTTTTTCTTTATCCTCGCCCAAATATTTGGCGATGTCGGAACTCAAACTTTCCAAATAGTCTTGGCTGTTCTGTTCAAACGCGGGCAGATAATACAAGCTAAACGCCGGACGGCTGCCAGCCAAAAGTTCCCCGCCGCTTGCCAATATACGCCCGCGCGGAGCCGTACGATACAAAATCTGCGTGCGGTTCTGCTCCGCCGCCTGCGTGTATCGCCCATGCGAAATAAATTGTATGTCTATCAGTCTTATCGCGATTACCGCCGCCGCCAAATACGCTAAAATCAATAAATGCTTAAGCCTGGATAAACTAAAAAAGGGTTTTGTTTTCATTATTGTCTTTAAAAACTTTAAAAACCAAATACTTCGTTACAAAAAGATATATAAACGGCATAAACAGGCCCGTCAATACCGAGCCGGCGATAAAGCTCTTAAGCCCCTGCCATAAAAAGCCGCCCGTAAATATTATCCCGCTTAATCCGTACAGTATTACGCACAGCAAATTCAATGCCGTGGTTATAACTATCTGCGGGCCCATATCCTTAAAGTCTATTTTGTCGTCTATACGGTAAAAAATAAACATTATCAGCGTAAAAACCAAAGCGTATCCGCCAAATAAAGTATCGCTGAAAAAATCCAAGAACAGGCCGCTCATAAAAGCAAAAGTATATCCGCCGCCTTCGCTTAATATCCCCGCCATTATAATAGAAAATATCAGCATTATCCCGATATTCAGATCCAGCGGCGCAAATAATTCTATCGCCGTCCAGTTTAGTATAGTCGCCGCTATGAAAATAAGAAAAGCGTTTAAAAATTTAAGCATCTTTACCCTCGCCGCCGCGCCTCAATGCCGGCATAACAAACACCTCTTTAACGCTGCCTCCGTCAATAATCGGCCTAAGTTTTGAGGTAATGGAAGTATCGTAGCTACGCTTGCTTTCATAGCCGGTTTTGCGGATTTCTCCTATCAATATACCGTCGGGGAACAAAGCTCCGGAGGAGGAAGTATACACTTTATCGCCTTTCTCCACCGCACTTTCCAAAGGCAAGTATTTTAAATTGACGCCGTTGCTCCCGTTGCCTGAGGCCAAGCCTTCCACGCCCTTTGCTTCCACTCTGGCCGCGGCGGAAAAATCCTCATCGTTAAGCAGCATAACTTTCGCCGTCTTAGCGGTTACTTCAACCACGTTCCCCGCCAAACCCGCCACCCCGTTCTGTATCGCTATGACCGGCGAACGAAGTTCCACCCCGTCGTCCGTACCTTTGTCTATTATCACGCTGCCGCGCCTTGAAGGCTCCCTGTAAGCTACTTTAGCCCATACTCCGCGCCAATTTTCCCGTTTGCTTAGGGCTAAAGCCGAAGTTAAACGTTCGTTTTCCTTTTCCAAGGTTTCCATTTTTGACGTCTGTATCTTCAAAAAAGCTATCTCCTCTTTAAGTATCGCGTTTTCTTCCGCTACTTTAAGCAAATTGCCTACCGTTTCGCTCACTCCGTCCAGATACTGCGTCACCCCGTGTGATGCCCTTAACTGCGGTATAAATATATACGAAAGCACCATTCTAACGGAATTTACCGTCGTCTGTAAAGGCAAAAGTATTATCAGCAAAGATATTATCACAAACACGCAGGGCAATATCTTTGAATACCCCCTTTCATAAGCGGTTAAATTCTTCTTTTTCTTTTCCATATATTCCAATACACCTTAACCGTAATAAAATCCGTTTGGCACTAATGGCTTTGCGCTCCGCGCATAAATCAAAGGCCGAATAAAATCCCTTCTAAATCACGGCAAATATATATCCTTCGCCTCGCATAAAACGAAAGCGGGAACCTCCTTAAACTAAGGCGGCTCCCGCTTTATAGTACTAAAAACAATTACAGGAACTTTTTAAATTTCCCTTCTGCAAGAAATTCCAAATATTTTCCAGTACCCAAAGCTACGCAGCTTAACGGATCCGCCGCTCTGTGTACCGGGATATCGGTCTCTTTGCGGATAAGTTCGGTTATTCCCCTCAAAAGAGATCCGCCGCCCGCCACTACCAAGCCGCGGTCAACCAAGTCCGCAGCCAGTTCGGGTGGAGTCTCCTCCAAGGTGCTTTTTACCAGTTCCACTATCGCGCGGACCGGCTCAAGCAAGGCCTGCCTTATCTCTTCGGAAGTTACCGTCATCGTTCTGGGCAAACCCTGAGTCTGATCCCTTCCCTTTACTTCCATAGTCTTTTCCTCCTCAAGAGGATAGACCGAACCGATATTTATCTTTACATCCTCGGCCGTAGTTTCGCCGATGATAAGATTATATTTCTTCTTAAAATATTGGATAATGCAGTCGGTAATTTCATCGCCCGCTATATCAATGGATTTGGCTACTACCATGCCGCCCAATGATATTACCGCTATTTCCGTAGTACCGCCGCCGATATCGACTATCATGCTGGCGTGCGGCTCCGTTATAGGCAGATCGGCGCCCATCGCTGAAGCCATAGGCTCTTCTATCAAGTAGACCTCTCTGGCGCCTGCCTGTTTCGCGGCGTCTTCCACCGCGCGGCGCTCTACCCCCGTTATATCCGAAGGTATCCCTATAACTATTCTCGGCCTAAGCAGGCTCTTCCTGGTATGTACGCTCCTGATGAAGTATCTTATCATCTCCTGCGTTACTTCGAAATCGGCGATGACGCCGTTCTTCATCGGGCGCACTGCGACTATATTGGCAGGCGTTCTGCCAAGCATTTGCTTGGCTTTGCTGCCTACAGCCTTTACTTCACCGCTGTCCCTGTCCAACGCTACTACGGAAGGTTCCCTAAGCACTATTCCCTTGTCTTTTACGTATATCAGACAGTTGGCCGTGCCAAGGTCCATTCCCATATCGTTAGAAAGCAGTCCGCCTAAATAGTCTATCAGCATATTAGTCCACCAGTTTGATTATCGCCACTTCGGCGTTATCACCCTTTCTGATACCTGCTCTGTATATGCGGGTGTAGCCACCGTCTCTCTTGGCGTATCTTTCGGAAAGAACTTCCACCAATTTTTTATATGCCAATTTGTCGTTTACCGCATTCTTTAACGCCAATTTCTCGCCGTTCTTGGCTAAGGTTATAAGACCTTCAACCTCGCGTCTTACTTCTTTGGCTTTGGGTAAGGTCGTCTTAACTTCTTCGTGTAATACTATGCTTACCGCCATATTGCTGAGCATCGCTTTCCTGTGGGAGGTCGTCTTGCCCAATTTACGGTATCCCGTATTCTTTATCATACCTGAATTACTCCTTAATATCTCTTAAAACTTCATCCCAAGATGAAGGTTCATATCGGCAAGTTTTGCCTTCACTTCGTCAAGCGATCTCGCACCGAAGTTCTTTACCATTTTTAGCTGGCCTTCCGTCTTTGCCACCAAATCGCGCACCGTTTTGATGTCTTCCGATTTAAGGCAATTTAATGATCTGGAAGAAAGCTCTATCAAATCTACCGGCTGATCCAACACTTCGTCAAGCTTGTCATTTCCAACAGTCGGCGCCGCCGCTTCCGCCTCTACACTCTCCTCCACCGCGGGAATTTCCTCCCCCTCAATCGTGAAGATGTGCAAAGACTGCGATAAGCGCACCGCCGCTTTATGCAACGCTTTTCTAGGTTCCAAAGTGCCGTCGGTCGTTATCTCCAAGATAAGCCTGTCGTAGTCCGTCTTCTGCCCGACGCGTGCGGGCTCTACGTCATAGTGTACTTTCAAAATAGGAGAAAAGATCGAATCTATCGGCATAAAACCGGCCGGCCTAGTTGCTTTAGTGTCTTCCTCGCCGTAACCTTTGCCTCTGGATATTTCTATCTCCATCTTGATTGCGCCGCCGGCTTCCAAGGTAACTATCGGCAAGTCTTTGTTTACTATCTCTACGCCGCTGGTTTCCTTGATGGCAGCCGCAGTCACCAGGCCAGGCTTGTCAGCTTCCAACGTCAAGTATTCTTTTTGGGAGCTTTCCATCTTTACTCTTAACTTCTTTAAGTTTAAAAGTATTTGTATAACATCTTCCCTTACATTTGGGATGGTGCTGTACTCATGGGTAGTACCTTCCACTTTTACGGCCGTTACCGCCGCGCCTTCCAAGCCGGAAAGTAATATCCTCCTCAAAGAATTACCTACGGTATGTCCCAAGCCAGATTCATAGGGTTCCGCTATGAATTTGCCGTACGTCGCGCTTTCCTGCTCTACTTTGATTTCCTTAGGTAATACTAAATTTTCAAAAGCCATTGTTCCTCCAAATTATTTGGAATAGTGTTCTACTATCAGCTGATCGTTTACCGGATAGCTGCTCTCGCTTCTGTCCGGAAATCTCAGCAATGTGGCTGTATTCTTGCTCGCGTCAAATTCGATAAAGCTCGGCCTTAAAGCTCTCTTCTCTGCGTCTTCCAAGCCCTGCTTTACCATTACGTTCGCGGCTAATTTGGCGTCTAAGGTTATCTTGTCGCCCACTTTTACCTGATAAGAAGGAACATTGATTACTTTATCGTTCACTTTGATGTGGCCGTGCAATACTATCTGCCTGGCGCTCCTCAATGAGGAAGCAAAACCCGCTCTCTTTACTACATTGTCAAGTCTCGTTTCCAAATACTTAAGGAATTGCTCACCGGTCTGCCCGGCCGATTTCGTCGCCTTCTCGAACAAATTAGCAAACGGAACTTCCGTCATGCCCGAAATAAATCTGGCTTTTTGTTTCTCGTGCAAACGTACCGCGTATTCCGATAATTTTGCCCTTCTCTGCATACCTTTGCCTTTCTTGGCGCTGGCTAACTTATCCATTACGCAGTTGCTGTAGCACTTCGTTCCTTTTAAAAATAATTTACAACCTAATTTTCTGCATTTTTTGCAGCTCGGTCCTGTATATCTTGACATATTACTATACTCTCCTGGCTTTCGGTGGTCTGCAACCATTGTGCGGTATCGGCGTTACGTCCTTGATGGAAGTAACGATAAGCCCTGCTTGCTGCAAAGCTCTAACTGCGGTTTCTCTGCCCTGGCCGGGCCCGCATACCTTTACGGCAACTTCTCTCATGCCCAACGCTACCGCTTTTTCCCCTACTTTGTTGCAGGTTACCTGAGCGGCAAACGGCGTGCCTTTCTTGGTGCCTTTAAAACCGTGTGAGCCGGAGGTGGACCATACAATAGTCCCGCCTTTGTCGTCGGTTACGGTTACAATCGTGTTGTTAAATGAGCAGCTTATGTGCACTACTCCGTGCGCAGGCGCTTTAGCTGCTTTTTTCTTGCCCTTACCGGCCGCTGCCGGTACGGTCGTGCTGTTTGTTTCTTTCTTTATTTCTTCTGCCATGTTTCTACCTGACTTTTAAAAATTTTTATGCTGCCTTTACTTTTGCGCCCACCGTCTTTCTGCGGCCGCGTCTGGTTCTGCTGTTGGTCTTGGTTCTCTGCCCGCGCGCGGGGAGGTTCCTTCTGTGTCTGTTGCCTCTGTAAGAACCGGTCTCAATCAGTCTGTGAATGTTCTGCGCCACTTCGCGCCTAAGTTCGCCTTCCACTTTGTATTCCTTCTGCAAAATGGTGTTAAGCAAACCCGCCTGCTGCTCCGTTAAGTCTTTAACTCTGGTGGAGGCTTCTATCTGCCCTTCTACTTTCCCTAAAATCTCTTTAGCGATTTTCGGGCCGATTCCGTAGACATATTGCAAAGCAATGTCTATCCTCTTGTTCTTTGGTAAATCTATACCTGCAATTCTTGCCATATTGTTTTAAGACTCCTGTTTATTAACCTTGGCGCTGTTTATGCTTCGCTATTGGGCATACTACGCGCACTACACCGTTTCTTTTAACGATTTTGCACTTCTGACATATCTTCTTTACGCTTGCTCTGACTTTCATTTATTTCTCCCGGTAGATTATTCTGCCTTTGGTTAAGTCGTAAGGGGAAAGCTCCAGTTTTACCTTGTCCCCGGGCAATATTCTGATATGGAACATCCTCATCTTTCCCGATATATGCCCCAATATCACTTTCCCGCCCGCTATCTCTACCTTAAACATAGCGTTCGGCAAAGCTTCCAATATCTTTCCTTCAACTTCTATCTTGTCGCTCATACTTGCCCGTGGGCCTTCTTCCTCCCTTTACTTTCCTTTGGCATAGGGCCTTATTTGCCGGCATTAGGCCGTCAGTATAAGATGCCCGTTTTCCGTTACCGCTACCGTATGCTCAAAATGGGCAGATAAGCTGCCGTCCTTTGTTACTACGGTCCAGTCATTGTCTAAAACTTCTACTTCATCTCCACCTAGATTAAGCATGGGCTCTATCGCAAGAACCATTCCAGCCGTTAATATCGGCCCCGTTCCCTTCCTTCCAAAATTGAGAACGCATGGATCTTCGTGTAATCTACGGCCTACTCCATGGCCGCAGTAGTCCCTGACTATACCCAGCTTACCTTCCGCAGCATAAGTTTCCACCGTGTGTGATACATCACCAAGATGTATACCCGGCTTTATTAGCTCTATTGCTTTGTGCAAGGCTTTCTTAGTCGTACTAAGAAGCCTCTTAGCCTCGCCTGAAACTTTCCCTACGGGTACGGTGAGAGCCGCATCAGCGTGAAAGCCGTTTAAATAGGCGCCTACATCTATCCCGATTATGTCGCCTTCTTTAAGTATTCTCTCCTTCGAAGGTATCCCGTGAACAACCTCTTCGTTTATCGAAGCGCATATGCTCGCAGGATAGCCAGCGTAGCCGAGAAATGACGGCACCGCTCCGGCAGACCTTATTATTTCCTCTGCAATCTGATCCAGCCGCCACGTTGATACTCCCGCGACTGCTTCTTCTTGCATCGTTTTGAGAACTTTGGAAACAATTTTGCCTGACGCAAGCATTTTTTCTATTTCTTCGCTGCTCTTTAATTCTATCATTTTTATTCGCCTTTTGACAGTCCCAACACTGCTTCTATCTCTTCAAAGACTTTTTCTATGCTCTTGCTTCCGTCTACTGCCTTGCATTTGCCGCCTCTTTCGTAATACTCTATAAGAGGCTGCGTTTCCTTATGAAATACCTCAAGCCTGTGCCGCGCGCTTTGTTCGTCATCGTCGTGTCTTATATATAAGGCGCCGCCGCATTTGTTACATTTGCCGCTGTAACCTTCGGCGTTGATATTGTATACCGCGCCGCACTCCTTGCATATTCTGCGAGAAGTTATGCGTTTTAATACCTCCGCCTCGCTCAATCTTATCAGCACCGCCGCGTCCACCTGGGTGCCATGCTGCGCCAAATAATCGTCCAAGGCCTCGGCTTGAGCTATCGTTCTCGGAAAGCCGTCAAATATTACGCTGCGTTTCTCGTCCTTTATCGCTTTAACCAGTATGCTTATTATCATCTCGTCGGACGCCAAATTGCCGCTGTCTATCGTGGCTTCCACTTCCTTACCTAAAGGTGTGCCTAAAGCTATTTCGTGTCGGATAAGGTCACCCGTAGAAATATGCCTGAAATTATACTTCCCTACAAGTTTCTCCGCCTGCGTGCCTTTGCCCGCGCCCGGGAAACCAAGTAAAACTATATTCATCGCCACACCTTCGTCCTGCTTCCTTTACTGCTTTATTGCTCGGCCTCCCTTGACGAAGGCCGAGCCTTACTCCAAATCTTTTAACGCCGCATTACTACTCGCCTACGTTAAACCAGCGCCCTTTTATACCGCGCCCTTTCATCAACGGCTGATAGTTATGCGCCAACAAGTGCGCCTGTACCTGCCCAACCGTATCCAATGCTACGCCCACTACGATCAGCAAAGCCGTACCGCCGAAGTAGAAGGGGACATTAAACTTCGCCCTCAAGAAATCGGGCAATACCGCTATCAAAGACACAAATACCGCGCCAGAGAGCGTTATCCTGTTCATTACCCATTCTATATACTTCTGCGTCGGTTCGCCAGGACGTATGCCCGGTATAAAACCGCCCCATTTCTTCATATTCTCCGCCATATCCTTGGGATTAAACGTCATCGAATTATAGAAATAGCAGAAGAATATAATCAAAGCTACATATACAGCCATATATGTGATATGGCCGCGGCCCATCCAGTCCATTACCACTTGAGCCCAGCGCGATTCCGGCATAAACTGAGCTATCGTTAAAGGCATAGAAAGTATCGACATCGCGAAGATTACCGCAATTACGCCGGACTGATCTATCTTCAAAGGAAGATAGCTCGTTTTCCCGCCGTACATCTTGTTGCCCACCATTCTCTTGGCGTACTGTACCGGGATCTGCCTCTGAGCGGTTTCCACCCAAACGACCAGTCCCATTATTACCACTACCAAAGCTATTATGATAAGCGCCGTCACAAGCTGCATTTCCTCGCTTCTCACCAATTCCACCAAAGTGTAAATGGCGGAAGGCAAACGCTCAACTATGCCGGCAAAGATGATTAACGATATACCGTTGCCGATGCCCTTCTCCGTCATCTGCTCGCCCAGCCACATAAGGAACATCGTTCCCGCGGCTAAAGTAAGCGTGGTCGTTAATATAAACGACCAGGACGGATCTATCACTATCGCCAATCCGCCCGGAGCCGACATCTTCGTTATCGCGACCGTAAGACCAAAACCCTGCAGTAATGCCAAAACCAAACCGAACACTCTAGTGATTTGGTTTTCCTTTCTGCGGCCGTATTCCCCTTCCTTGCTCAACTTATCCAAAGCAGGGAAGATATGCGCGCCTTTTATCAAGCCCATAATGATGGACGCGTTGATATAAGGCATAATACCCAAAGCCAATATAGAGAATCTTCCCAAAGCGCCGCCGGAGAATATGTTGAGAAAACCCAACATGCCGCCTTCGTGCTGCTTAAAGAAGCTGGCTATGGCATCAGCATTGATGCCGGGTATCGGAACTACAGCGGCCACCCGAAACACCGCCAGAGCTATTATTACAAATAATATTCTCTTCCTGAGTTCGGGTGACTGCAGAATATTCGCTAAAGGGTTATTATCCATTATTTAGCCTTTTTTTCTATGACCGTTACGCTGCCGCCGGCCTTTTCTATCGCCGCTTTCGCAGACGCCGAAAAAGCATGTGCGCTGATCTTGAGAGCCGTCTTTATTTCGCCGTTGCCCAAAACTTTTACCTTGCCGAGCTTCTTAACAAGGTTCTTCTTCTTCAAAATTTCGGGGGTTACTTCTTCTCCGGCTTTAAATACTTTGTCGAAAGAACCGATATTCACCAATTCATATCTGTTCTCAAACATAGCGTTGGAAAAACCGCTCTTCGGGATTCTCCTTACCAAAGGCATCTGGCCGCCTTCTTTGGACTCCTTTCTGGTATTGCCTGAACGGGAAGTCTGGCCTTTCATACCCTTTGTTGAGGAGCGTCCCATGCCCGAGCCTACGCCCAAGCCGATTCTTCTCTTCGGTTTTCTGGAACCGTGTTTCGGAAAAAGTGTGCTAAGATCTACCATTTTGTTCTCTCCTATGCCTTAAGCCGCGGCTTGCGTTTTTTCTTCCGCCGCAACTTCCGGCGCGGCGGCAGGGGCCGCAGCCTCTACTGTCTTGCCGCGCTGAGCCAAAACGGCTTCTTTGCTTTTAAGCTGCTCAAGAGCGTTCATCGTGGCATAAGCCAAGTTGCACGCGTTCGTGCTGCCCAAGCTCTTGGCCAAGATGTTCTTTATGCCGGCCGCTTCCAATACGAGCCTTACACCCGCACCGGCGATTACACCGGTACCGGGCGCCGCCGGTTTCATCCAAACCGACGCCGAGCCGAATTTTCCTATCACTTCATGAGGGATAGTATCGTTTACGATCGGGAACTGTATCGTATGCCTCTTGGCGTGAAATTCCGCCTTAGATACGGCGAACTGTACTTGGTTCGCCTTACCTATCGATACGCCTACCTTGCCGTTGCCGTCGCCGACTACGACCAAAGCTCTAAACCCAAAGCGTTTACCGCCTTTTACCACTTTGGCCGTTCTCGCTACTTGGATTACGGTGGTTACACCTTCCGCTTTCGGGCGCATCTGAAACTCGGTCCTCTGACCTTTCGCTTCTTTCTTGTTTTCGCTCTTTGGCGTTTCTTTATTTAACATTTATTCACCTTTGTTAAAATTTCAATCCGGCTTTGCGCGCCGCTTCCGCCAACGCTTTTATCCTGCCGTGATATATTCTGGCGCCTCTGTCAAAGCAGACTTCCTTGACGCCTTTCTCCATAGCTTTCTTGGCTATATATTCGCCAAGAACGCCGGCCGCTTCTATGCTCTTGCCAGACGCTTTAAACTTCCCTTCCAAATCTTTGCTGGAAGTAGCCGCGCTTACCACGACTTTGCCATTCGCGTCATCTATTACCGAAGCATATAAATAGTTAAGGCTTCTGTATACCGACAATCTGGGCCTTTTCAATCCGGCCGCAGCCAGTTTCTTTTTGGTTCTCTCTTTCCTGTAAGTATATCTTTCCTGTTTAGTAGCCATAATTATTTACCTCCAGCAGCTTTACCAGCTTTTCTGGTGATGTGCTCACCTTGGTATTTGATACCGCTGCCTTTATAGGGTTCTGGCGGTCTTATCTTGCGGATCTTGGCCGCGAAATCGCCTACCAATACTTTGTCGCTGCCTTTAATCTCCACGATAGGATTTTTGGCATCCGCGGTTACCGTAAGGCCCTGCGGAATATCCAACAATACCGGATGCGAAAAACCTAATTCAAGATTAAGTTTATTGCCCTGTACCGTCGCTTTGTATCCCAAGCCGTTTACTTCCAACACCTTGGTAAAAGCGGTTTCTACGCCGTTGACTATATTGGCTACTCTGGCTCTCGTAGTGCCGTACAAAGCGTTAAGCTCTTCTTCCCTCTTGGGATCTACGCTGAAAGTCAGTACCGCGCCTTCAATTTTGGCGTTGATGCCTTCGGGAATATTGTAGGACAATGTTCCCAACGGGCCGGTAGCTTTCAAAGCGCTGCCGTTGATCTCTACCTTTACTTTAGCCGGTATTTGTATCGGTTTCTTTCCTATTCTGCTCATTTTTATCTCCTTTACAATTACCAGATCTGGCAAAGCACTTCGCCGCCGACTTTCTCTTCCCTGGCTTTGGCGTCAGTCATTATGCCTTTGGAAGTAGAGAGTATAGAGGTCCCAAACGCGCCGCGCACAGTGGGTATATCCGTATAAGAGCTGTATACTCTTCTGCCCGGGCGGGAAACTCTCTTCAAACCTTGGATAACGCTAAGGTTATCGTCGGTATATTTCAAAAATACTCTTACAAAACCGCCTTTCGTCTCGTTATGAATGGCTTTATAGTTTGATATATAGCCTTCCTCTTTAAGAACACGGGCGATCTCGGTTTTGATTTTGGAAAAAGGAATATCTACTCTTTCCTTCTTCTTCATATTTGCGTTTCTTATTCTTGTTAAGAAATCTGCTATTGGATCCATATTCTAGTTTAGCCAAAACGAACTTACTTTCCGCCTATAATTTCATCGGGCCGCGCCCGGCGCGGAGTTAAATCCGTTTAAAGCTTCCTCCTGTTACCAGCTTGATTTTTTTACACCAGGAATCAATCCCTGATGGGCCATTTTCCTGAAACAGATACGACAAAGACCGAAATCTCTGTAATATCCTCTCGCTCTTCCGCAGATCTGGCAGCGGTTATGATACCTTACTGCAAATTTTTGCGGTTTCGCCATTTTCGCAACCCATGCTTTTGTAGCCATAGTTTAGTCGCGCTCCTTTATTATTTTGTGCCTTTCTCTTTTCTGAAAGGAAAACCCATGAATTCCATCAATTTCTCGCCGTCACTGTCTTTCTTGGCGGTCGTTACGAAGGAGATGTTCATTCCATGTGCTTTGGGAGATTTTTCCACGTCTATCTCCGGAAATACGTAGTGCTCGCGAATGCCGATGTTCAGATTACCTCTGCCGTCAAAGCATTTGCCAAAACCCTGAAAGTCTCTTATGCGCGGGGCTACGATGTTGACGAATCTGTCAAAAAATTCGTACATTTTGTCGCCGCGTAAGGTTACTCTCACGCCGATGGGCATACCTTCTCTAAGTTTGAAGTTGGAGATGGATTTCTTTGCCCTTCTGACTTGGGCGAGTTGGCCCGCTATATTGGTAAGGTCTTCCCTCGCGATATCCAAAAATTTGATATCTTCCTTAGCGTCCGCTACGCCGATATTGATTACTATCTTCTCAAGTTTCGGGGCGGCCATGGGGCTCTTTACGCCCATATCCTTGAGAAGGGCCGGAAGAACGTTCTCTTTATAATACGTCTTAAGCCTAGGCTGATAGTTCTCAGCTTTTACCGTTTTCTTCGTTTCTTTTTTCTCAGTCATTTTTCTTCCCGCCTTATATCGCTTCGTTGCATTTGCGGCAAACTCTCGTTACCGTGCCGCTCTGCTCTACTTTATTTTTGGGCGTCATATGCTTCTTGCATTTGGAGCACACCACCGCCACGTTTGAGGCGTCTATCGGGGCTTCCATCTTCTGTATGCCGCCTTTGTTGTTCTGGTTCGGTTTTACGTGCTTGGAGATCATATTTATCCCGGTCACCACGACTTTGTTCTTAGACGGCATTACTTCCCTTATTTCGCCAGTCTTGCCTTTGTCTTTACCGGCCAGAATGATTACCTTATCGTTCTTCTTAAGATTCATAATTATATTACCTCCGGGGCCAAGGAGATTATCTTAAGGAAATTCTTTTCCCTAAGTTCTCTCGCCACGGGCCCGAATACACGCGTACCTTTCGGCTCGCCGTTCTCATTGATTAAACATACGGCGTTGTCGTCAAAGCGGATATAGGATCCGTCTTTTCTGCGTTTTTCCCTGGCGACTCTTACCACTACCGCGCGAACTACGTCGCCTTTCTTTACGTTGGAGGTCGGGATTGCGTCCCTTACGGAACACATCACAACATCGCCAAGAGAGGCAAAGTCCCTGTGGTGCCCGCCTCTTACTTTAAAGCACTGCACCTTTCTCGCGCCGGAGTTGTCTGCCACATTAAGTATGCTTCTTAACTGAATCATATTCTATATCTCCGTTACTTTTATCCAAGGGCCTTTTCCACTATCTTGGAAATGCGCCATCTTTTAAGTTTGGACAAGGGCCTCGTTGCCATTATCTCTACCTTGTCGCCAATTTTGCTTTCATTACCCTCGTCGTGGGCGTGATAGCATTTGGAAGTTCTGATTATCTTTCCGTAAAAAGAGTGCTTCTTCGTCGTAGTAACTTCAACGGTGCGGGTCTTGTTCATCTTGTCGGAAGTTACTATTCCCGTCATCACTTTCCTTTTTGCGCGATTTGTAATATTTTCCATTTATCAAATCCTCTTATTTGGACTGCGCCTTCTCTCTTATTAATGTGTTGAGCAAGGCGATTTCGCGTCTGACGACTCTAATTTCCATAGGGTTGGATAGCGGAGTCGTGCTGTGTTTAAAGAGAAGGTTAAACTGTTTCTCTTTTGCTTTAGCCAGCAGATCCTGAAGGTCCGCTAAGCTCTTCTGTTTTAAGGTTTCTTTTTCTTTGGCCTTCATAAATTACCTTCTTACCACAAGTTTCGTCTTTATAGGCAATTTGTCTGACGCAAGGCGAAAAGCTTGTTTCGTTTCTTCTAAAGCTGTACCTTCAATCTCAAACAAAATGCGGCCCGGCTTCACTACACATACCCAATGGTCCGGTGCGCCTTTTCCCTTTCCCATCCTGGTTTCCGCAGGGTGCTTGGTGATAGCTTTATCAGGGAAAATTCTCGTCCACATCTTACCTTTCTTCCTTACGAATCTGGAAAGAGTGATACGAGCGGCCTCTATCTGTCTGGCCGTTATCCATTTCGGCTCCAAAGCCTTTAAGCCGTATTCTCCGAAGGATACTTCCGCGCCTCTCTTGGCGTTCCCTTTTATGCGGGGAGCCGAATGAGGTTTGCGATATTTTACTCTTTTAGGCATTAACATATTCTATTCCTCTCCCCCTTATTTATCCTGCGCGGCCGCTTTCTTGGCCGGAGCTTTGCTCTCTTCGGCGGGGGTTACCTTCTCCTCTACACCGTGCGTAGCGCTGCCTTCCTGCATTTCTCTGTGCTTTCTAAGTTCGTTTAATATCTCTTTGGGAGTCTTGGCAAAGTGGATCTTCTTGAATATCCATACCTTTATGCCGATTTTCCCGCTGACCGTATTGGCTTCATAAGTGCCATAGTCTATATCCGCGCAGAGAGTATGCAAAGGTACACGGCCTTCTCTCTTCCACTCGGTTCTGGCGATTTCCGCACCGCCGAGCCTGCCGCCTACCATTATCTTAATACCCAAAGCCTTGCCGGCCAAAGCCTTGTCTATCGCTTTCTTCATAGCGGCGCCGTAGTGGGCGCGTTTCTCTATCTGGAAAGCTATCGACTGGGCTACCAGCCTGGCATCCGTTTCGGGATTTTTAATCTCTATTACGTTGACAAAGGTCTTGCTGCCGGTGAGCTTTTCCAAGTCCTTTCTCAAAGCTTCAATATCGGCGCCTTTCTTGCCGATTACCACACCCGGCCTTGCCGTGTGTATGTTTACCCTTAAAAAGGATCCCGCCCTCTCGATTCCGACGGAGCTTACCGCCGCGAGCTGGAACCTCGATTCCACTATCTGCCTTATCTGGTAATCTTCCATAATAAGAGCAGGCATATTCTTAGGGGCAAACCATCTTGACTGCCAATCTTGGGTATAACCAAGCCTTAATCCTTTGGGGTGTATCTTATGTCCCATTATTTAAGCCCTCCCTTTGCGGGGCGTGCGCCCTTCTTCTCGTCGCTTACGATTACCGTTAAGTGACATACGCTTTTCTTATAAGGCATAGCTCTGCCTTGCGGGCCGGGCTGTACTCTTTTTAAGTGCTTCATAGGGCCTATGTTAGCATAAGCCTCTTTGATGTATACTTTGGAAAAATCCAACTTCTTGCCGGATTTTACCTGCAGGTTTGAAGCCGCGGAATGAATAGTCTTCTGAACCAACTCGCTGCAGCGAAGGCCGGTAAAAGGTATCATGCCTTCCGCCGCCTTTACGCTTTTGCCGCGAACCAAGTCCAACAACAAGCCTACCTTCCTGCTGCCGTACCTTTGAAATTTAGCTTTTGAACAAGCTTCCATATCAAATCCTCGTTATCTCTTATTTCAAGGCCTTGGACTCTTTGGTCATGCCGCCGTGGCCTTTAAACGTCCTGGTGAAAGCAAATTCACCAAGTTTGTGCCCTATCATTCTTTCGCTTACATATACCGGCAAAAACTTCCTGCCGTTATGTACCAAGAACGTATGCCCCACAAACGCGGGAACTATAGTGCACGCTCTGGACCATGTCTTGATCTGCTTCTTATCTGTCGGAGACATAGCCTCTACAGCTTCAAGTAAGTTATGGTCTACATAAGGACCTTTCTTTGTGCTTCTTGACATAATTAGTTAGCTCCCGACGAGTTTTTACGTCTGTCTTTTATGATCATCCAATCCCAGGTCTTCGCGGGTCTGGTCTTCAAACCGCGAGAAATCTGGTTCCAAGGCGATCTGGGTATATTGCCGCCCTTTGAGTGGCCTCTACCGCCGCCCATAGGATGGTCTACCGCGTTCATCGCGTTACCGCGTACCGTCGGTTTAATGCCGCGATGTCTGTTTCTGCCGGCATTACCTATTACTACCGCGTTATGTTCCGTATTGCCTACCTGGCCGATTGTGGCGCAGCAGTTCTCCGGAATGAGCCTGATCTCGCCTGAGGGCATCTTGATATGGACATAGCCGCCGTCTTTGGCCATGATTTGAGCCTGTGATCCGGCCGAACGCGCCAACTGCGCGCCCTTGCCTACTTTAAGCTCTATCGCGTGGATAAAAGTACCTTCGGGAATATTTTTTAACGGAAGGCAGTTACCCACTTTAATATCTGCTTTGGGCCCTGACATAACTGTATCGCCGACTTTTAAACCGATGGGATGTATCATATACTGCTTATCGCCATCAGCGTAATTTAAAAGGCAAATGCGGGCAGACCTGTTCGGATCGTATTCTATCGATACTACCTTGGCAGGTACGCCGTATTTGGCTCTCTTAAAATCTATTTTCCTGTAGGATTGCTTATGGCCTCCGCCGATATGGCGTACCATAATCATACCCGTATTGTTTCTGCCGCCGCTCTTCCTTAAACCTTTGGTAAGCCTCTTTTCGGGAGTCTTCTTGGTTATCTCGGAGAAGTCGGCAACCGTGATCGTTCTCCTGGAGGGAGTATACGGTTTGAATGTCTTTATAGGCATATTTGTAACTTTTCTCCTTTTCTCGGTTACTTAGACGCGGCCTCTACCGTGTCTATTTTATCGCCTTTCTTCAATGTGACGAGGGCCTTTTTCAAATCCGGCCTCTTTCCTGCAAAGCGTCCCATTCTTTTTACCTTGCCGCGCAAAGCTATCGTGGCTACGTCTTCAACCGTTACGTTGAATATCTTTTCCACCGCTTCGCGGATCTCGTGCTTGTTGGCGGTCTTTTCGACCACGAAACAATAGCAGTTGTTTTTATCTCTTAAGATTAAGCTCTTTTCGGTTAAGAGAGGTTTCTTTATAGTTTCATATATCTTCGTCATTTTCCTTTCCTCCGCTTAAGCAGCCATCTTCTCAAGAGCGTCTTTGGTAAAAATTACTTTGCTGCAGTTTAAAACTACATAAGCGTTCAAATCCGACGGTACCATCTGGATCACGCCCGCTATGTTGCGGCCCGCTCTTTCCAATTTGGCGTCCGCCAAACTTACTATCAACGGCTTCTTGCCGGCATTCAAAGTTTTCAAAACTTCGGCTACCGCTTTGGTTTTGGCTTCTTTGATGTCGAAGTTGTCAAGAACTACCACGCTGTCGGAATTTAACTTCGCCGTAAGAGCCTGCGCCAAGGCCAGTCTTCTCTTAGCGGCGGGCAAATCCTGCCTGAAAGACCTCGGGGTCGGGCCGAAAGCTACGCCGCCGTGTCTCCATATCGGGGTTCTCATGCTGCCGTGTCTAGCGCGGCCGGTGCCTTTCTGCTTCCAAGGTTTCTTACCCGTGCCGGATACTTCGCCGCGAGTTTTTACATCCGCGGTGCCCGATCTCTGATTGGCCAAAAATGCCGTGATTACTTCATGAAGGAATGTAGGATTGGGTTTCTTGCCAAAGAGCGCTTCGGGCAAGGTTACCGTCCCTTGTTCTTTCCCTTGTATGTTTAAAAGTTTAGTTTCCATTGTCAACCTTCCTATTTCTTCTTGGTGTTAGCAGCCTTGGAAGCAGATATCTTCTGTACCTGCGCGGCTACTACGTGTTTCTTAGGTTTGGAGGTTTCCAAAACGGATACGATAGTCCCTTTCGCGCCCGGAACTGAACCCTTTAAGAATATTAAATTGTTAGCCGTATCTACTTTCGCTACTTCTATCTTGGAAACTGTGGTGGTGGTAAAGCCGTAATGGCCCGCCATTCTCTGGCCGGACAATACTTTACCGAGTGATCTTCTTGAAGCTAAACCGCCCGGAGCTCTTTCCCTGTCCGAGGCGCCGTGTGAGGCAGGCTGACCGGCAAAGCCGTGGCGTTTCATCGCACCGGCGAAACCGCGTCCTTTTATTTTGCCCTGTACGTCTACGTAGTCGCCCGGTTTAAATACGCTTCCCAAATCTATTACCTGACCTACTTCAAAACCGGTAACGTCCGCCAAGCGGCATTCTTTGATGTGTTTTACAGGAGTCACGCCCAATTTCTTAAAATTGCCCATATCGGGTTTGTTGAGCTTGCTTTCCTTTACATCGCCAAAACCCAAAGCTACAGCGGTATAACCGTCTTTTTCCTGGGTTCTGACTCTTACAATTTTACAAGGCCCCGCTTTTACTACGGAAACCGCATGTAGATTGCCCTTATCGTCAAACAGCTGCGTCATTCCCAACTTCTCGCCTAATACGAAACGAAGCGTCGCCGGAGCTGTCTTTACTTCCGCTTTGGCTTCCTGCGCCGCCGCGGTCTGTGTGTTTGTTTCTTCTGACATTACTTACTTTTCCTTTTTATCGGCCGCATCATAAGCATTTTTCAATGTTTACTGCGCCACCTCATTTTTTACTAATGCAGAGTTCCTGTGTTTTCTGCACCCGCCTTCCCCCTGCGGGAAAGACGCTCTGTACTGCCTAGTTGCTTTTGATTGCCACATCTACGCCCGCGGGTAAATCAAGCTTCATAAGCTCGTCTACGGTTTTAGGTGTGGGGCTCTTTAAATCGATTAACCTTTTGTGGATACGCATCTCAAACTGTTCTCTGGATTTCTTATCCGTATGAGGTGAGCGAAGTACGGTGTACTTCCTTATCTTTACGGGTAAAAGAACAGGGCCGGCAACGATGGCGCCGGTTTTTCTAGCAGTATCTACTATTCTGGCAACGGAGTTGTCCAGCATTCTGTAATCGTAAGAGCGAAGTTTTATGCGGATCCTTTCCTGTCCGCTTAACTTTGCCGTTTTCTTTTCTGTTTTTTCTGCCATTTTTATTTTCCTTAAATCATTTTTACTTAAACAATTATACGACAGAAACTCCTTCTCCGGGCCATCTTCTTCGACGGACCGGTAAGGAATCTGCTGCCTATCCTACAACTTAGTACATTAAATTATACCAAATTATAAGGCTTTTGCGCCATTAGTTTTTTAGCGATTTTCACCGATACGCTTAACTAACAAACGCTTTCCTTTTCCTTATTATATTATACTATAATTCGTCGCCGCGGCAAAATATTTCAGCGTGCGAAAATTCCTTTAACAATTAAGGTTTATCGCTCTCATTTTAAGCCGGCCATAAAAAAGGGCCGGCTTTTGAAAGTCGGCCCTTTATCTTGCTTAATTGAAATTACTCAAGGATCTTGGTAACTACGCCGGCGCCTACTGTCCTGCCGCCTTCCCTTATGGCGAATCTTACTCCCTCTTCCATCGCCACTGGCGTTATCAACGTTACTTCTATCTCTGCATTGTCACCAGGCATTATCATGTCGCCCTTGAACTGCAACTCTCCCGTCACGTCCGTCGTCCTAAAGTAGAACTGCGGTTTGTAGCCCGGTGTTAACGGCGTATGTCTTCCGCCTTCGTCTTTCTTCAATATATATACCTGTCCGATAAACTTCTTGTGCGGCGTTATGCTCTTCGGCGCCGCCAATACCTGGCCTCTCTCTACCTGCTTCTTGTCTATACCTCTAAGCAATATACCTACGTTATCGCCAGCTATACCTTCGTCCAGTAATTTCCTGAACATCTCTATGCCCGTCGCTACTGACGTCAATGTGTCCCTAAATCCAATTATCTCTACCGGATCGCCTACCTTGATGTGGCCTCTCTCTATCCTGCCCGTAGCTACCGTGCCGCGGCCCGTAATCGAAAATACGTCTTCTACCGCCATCAAGAACGGCTTGTCCGTCTCTCTCTTCGGCTCGGGTATCCACGTGTCCAAAGCTTCCAACAACTTCTTGATCGCCGGTACGCCTATCTCGCTCTGATCGCCTTCTATCGCTTTCAATGCGCTTCCGCGGATTATAGGAGTGTTGTCCCCGTCAAATTCATACTTGCTCAAAAGCTCGCGCACTTCCATCTCTACTAAGTCCAATAATTCCGCTTCTTCTACCAAATCTACTTTGTTCAAAAATACTACCAACTTCGGTACGTTTACCTGCTTGGCCAACAATACGTGTTCCTTCGTCTGAGGCATAGGACCGTCTACCGCCGATACTACCAATATAGCACCGTCCATCTGCGCAGCACCCGTGATCATGTTCTTAATATAATCGGCGTGCCCCGGGCAGTCTATGTGCGCATAGTGCCTCTTGTCTGATTCGTACTCTACATGCGATACCGCTACCGTCACAATCTTGCTCGCGTCTCTTACTACGCCGCCCTTCGCTATATCGCTGTACGCCATCTCCTTGGATTTCCCTTCGCTAGCCAATACTTTCGTCAACGCCGCAGTCAACGTCGTCTTGCCGTGGTCTACGTGACCGATCGTTCCTACGTTTACGTGCGGTTTGTTCCTTGAAAACTTCTCCTTTGCCATAAATATCTCTCCCTAAATTCAGATAAGGCTGCCCCTAAAAAGAGGCAGCCTTAAAATATTTTATTTTGCCGCTACGGCCGTTTTCTTTTCGATTATACCTTTAGCGACGTTAGCCGGTACTTCTTCATAGTGGCTGGGTTCCATCGTGAAAGAGGCCCTGCCTTGCGACAATGAACGCACCGTCGTGGCGTATCCGAACATCTCGGAAAGCGGAACTTGAGCTTTGATGTATTTGGCGTTTCCGCGCTCGCCCATCTCGCCAATCTTGGCGCGACGGGAGCTTAAATCGCCCATAATATCGCCCATGTTCGCTTCCGGCGTTACGACTTCCACCTTCATAATAGGCTCGAGCAATATCGGCGCGGCTTTCTTGGCACCCTCTTTCAAGCCCATTGACGCGGCAATCTTAAACGCCATTTCCGAGGAGTCTACCTCGTGGAATGAACCGTCGTATACCGCCACTTTAACGTCCACCAACGGATAACCCGCCAAAGCGCCGCTTTCCAAGGCTTCTCTGCAGCCCTTTTCAACCGCGGGGATGTACTCGCGCGGTATGCGGCCTTGCGTGATTTCGTTGACGAACTCAAAGCCTTTGCCGGCCGGCTGAGGCTCAAGACGCAAGAATACGTGTCCGTACTGACCTTTACCGCCCGACTGCCTGATGAACTTGCTTTCCTGCTGTACGGTTTTGGTAATGGTTTCCCTGTAAGCTACCTGAGGCGCACCCACATTGGCCTGTACGTTAAACTCGCGTTTCATACGATCCACGATGATATCCAAGTGCAATTCGCCCATACCCGAAATAACGGTCTGGCCCGTTTCTTCGTCGGTGCGAACGCGGAAGGTCTGATCTTCCTCCGCAAGCTTGGCCAAAGCCGTCGACATTTTGTCGGAATCGTCTTTGGATTTAGGCTCTACCGCGATGGAGATTACAGGCTCGGGGAACGTGATGCTCTCGAGCACTATCGGGTGATCGGGGGAGCAGAAAGTCTGCCCGACCGAAGCGTTTTTCAAAGCCACCGTAGCGGCGATGTCGCCGGCTCTAAGAGATTTTACCTCTTCTCTCTTATTGGCGTGCAAACGCATGATACGGCCGATTCTTTCCTGCGCGTTCTTGGACGGGAAAAGCACCGTATCGCCCGCATCGAGTTTGCCCGAATAAATCCTGAAGAAGGACAATTTACCTACATAAGGATCGGTCTGTATTTTGAAGAGTAAAGCGCAGAACGGATCTTTATCTGAATGAGTTCTGGTCTCTTCCTCGCCGGTGTCGGGATTCGTGCCCTTTACCGGGGGAATGTCCATAGGAGACGGCAAATAGTAGCATACGGCATCAAGCAAAGGCTGTACGCCTTTGTTCTTGTAAGAGGAGCCGCATACCACCGGGAAGAATTTGCCCGTTAAAGTACCGCGTCTTATCGCGCTGCGGATTTCCTCTTCCGAGAAATTAGTCTCGCCGTTCAAGTAGCGTTCCATAATGGAATCGTCGAAATCGGCGATTTTCTCCAGCATGTGCGCTCTGGCAGCTTCCGCCTCGTCTTTAAGATCGGCGGGGATATCTTCCTCGTGGAACGGCGCGCCGACTTGGTCGCCTTCCCACACTATCGCCTTCATCTTAATAAGGTCTACCACGCCCTTAAATTCCGATTCCGCCCCTATTGGGATTTGGATCGGGCAGGCGTTGCCGCCTAGCTTCTCTACGATAGACTGCGCAGACTTTTTGAAGTTCGCGCCGATTCTGTCCATCTTATTGATATAAGCGATTCTGGGTACGCCGTATTTATCGGCCTGGCGCCACACCGTTTCGGACTGAGGTTCTACACCCTGTACGCCGTCAAAGCAGCATACTGCGCCGTCGAGAACGCGCAAAGAGCGTTCCACTTCGGCCGTGAAGTCCACGTGTCCCGGAGTGTCAATGATGTTAAACTGACAATCGCGCCATTTGCAGTACACGGCCGCGGAAGTGATGGTGATACCGCGCTCCCTTTCCTGCTCCATCCAGTCGGTTACCGAGGCGCCGTCGTGCGTCTCGCCGATTTTGTGCGTGCGGCCCGTATAATAAAGGATACGTTCCGTCGTGGTGGTCTTACCGGCGTCGATATGAGCGATAATACCGATGTTTCTGATTTTCTCTAAAGGAAATACATTGTTATCTGCCATGTCGCTACCCGATTACCATTTGAAATGAGCGAAAGCTCTGTTCGCTTCGGCCATCTTGTGAGTATCTTCTCTTTTCTTGAAAGCCGAGCCTTCTTTCTTCGCGCCCAAAAGGATTTCCTCGGCCAATTTCTCGGCCATAGGTCTGCCTTTTCTGGATTGCGCCGCGGCCAAAAGCCATCTCATCGCCACGGAAGTGCTCCTGATCGGTTTTACCTCTACCGGTACTTGATAGGTCGCCCCGCCTACGCGGCGCGCCTTTACTTCCAATAAAGGCCTAACATTCTCTATGCAGGTATTGAATACCTCAAGAGGATCGGATTTCGTCTTTTCCTTTATGATGTCCATCGCCTTGAATACGATCTTCTCGGCGGTAGATCTCTTGCCCTCAAAATTTATTTTGTTGATGAACCTAGCCATAAGTACCGAATTGTACTTGTAATCGGCGGGGGGCAACGCCCTTCTGTCTCTAGGTCTTAAACCTTTTCTCGGCATATTAAGTCAATCTCCTATTTTCCGGCTTTCGGGCGTTTTACTCCGTAAAGGGATCTGCCCTGCTTCCTGTTCTCTACACCCGAAGCGTCCAAAGCGCCGCGGATTATATGATATCTTACGCCCGGCAAGTCTTTTACACGGCCGCCGCGCACCAGCACGATGCTGTGCTCCTGGAGGTTGTGTCCCACACCGGGAATATATGCTGTAACTTCCGTCTTGGAGGTCAACTTAACACGGGCCACTTTCCTTAAAGCCGAGTTCGGTTTTTTTGGAGTGGTCGTATATACACGGGTGCAAACGCCGCGCCTTTGCGGGCAGGCGTTCAAAGCCGGAGCTTTCGTTTTAAACTCAGCTTTGCTTCTGCCGTGTTTTATCAATTGGTTTACTGTCGGCATTATTTAATTCTCTCCTATTTCTTTTTTGCTTTTCTCTTCAAATTCTTCCGTGATTTCTTTTGCTGATATACCGGTGCCCGCAGGGATTAGATGTCCTACAATCACGTTTTCCTTCAAACCTTCCAAACGGTCTACCTGCCCTTTGATCGCCGCGTCCGTCAAGACTTTTGTGGTCTCCTGGAAGCTCGCCGCAGATATGAAAGATTCGCTCGCCAATGACGCCTTGCTGATACCCAACAGTATCGTCTCGGCCTGCGCTTCCTTCTTGCCTTGGGCTTTTATCCGTCTGTTCTCTCTGTCAAACACCGATTTGTTGACGATCTCGCCTTTTAAGAAAGTCGTATCTCCCGCGTCTTGGATACGGACATTGCTTAACATCTGCCTGACTATAACCTCAATGTGTTTATCATTGATGGTTACGCCTTGCAGTCTGTAAACTTCCTGTATCGCGTTGAGCAGGAACTCCTGCACTTCCTTTATACCCTTTACGCGCAGCACGTCGTGAGGGTCTATGGCGCCGTCCGTTAAAGCCTCGCCTACAGCCACTTTGTCGCCTTCGTATACGACCAAGTGTTTGCCTTGCGGTATGCTGTAATGCTCCTCTTTATTGATTTCATCGTTCCTAAGGACTACCTCTATTAGCCCTTTCGGAGATGTTTCCAGCCTTATCACACCTGAAAATTCCGCTATGATGGCAGGGTTCTTGGGCCTGCGGGCTTCAAAAAGCTCCGCGATTCTGGGCAGACCGCCCGTAATATCCTTCGTGCTGCCGGCTTCCCTGGCTATCTTCGCCAAGACGTCGCCCGCCAACACCTCTTCGCCAGATTCCACAAGCAATATCGTATCGATCGGGAGCGGATAAGTATATTTGTCTTTCTTGCCCTCAATGATTACGCGCGGGTTCTTCCTTCCCACTTTGCTCGCGGTTATCTTGCGCTCGATTATACCGGTAACTTTGTTCCTTTCTTCCTGCAGCGTCATACCTTCTTGTATGTCTACAAGTTTGATTACGCCGTCGGTTTCCGCTATTACCGGCAAGGAGTGCGGATCCCACTCTGCCATTACAGTATCTTTTGTCACCTTAGATTTATCGTCTACATAAATCCTGGCGCCGTACTGTATCTTATATTCATATATTTTACCATTTTCCGCCTCTACAAATATAGAGCCGTTTCTGGATATACAAATTTTATTGTCAAATCTATCGGTAATAAGCTTGATGTCTTTAAATACGGCTTTGCCGTTGGCTTCCGCTACAGCCTGAGATCTGCTCAGTACGCGCGAAGCCGCACCACCGATGTGGAATGTCCTCAAAGTAAGCTGGGTACCAGGCTCGCCGATCGACTGCGCCGCGATTATACCTACCGTATCGCCCTTTCTCGCCAGTGCGCCCGTAGCCAAACTGTTTCCGTAGCATTTGGCGCAGATGCCGAAAGGCGAAGCACAGGTAAGCACGGAGCGAACCCTTACCGATTCTATGCCGTATTTCTTTATAGCCGCGGCCTGGTCGGGGCTGATTATGTCGCCTTTCTTTATTATTACGACGTCCTTATCCCCGTCCTTTACCGTTATGTCTTCCAAGGCGCAGCGGCCCAAAGCTCTTTCCTCAAGCGGTTCGATAACCTCTTCACCAGACATTAAAGCCTTGAGCAATACTCCGTCGGAAGTTCCGCAGTCGTCCTGCGTTACCACCAAGTTATGGCCTACGTCAACCAAACGTCTGGTAAGGTAACCCGCGTCGGCCGTTTTCAAAGCCGTATCAGACAAACCTTTACGTCCACCGTGCGTAGATATAAAGTATTCCAATACCGAAAGGCCTTCCCTAAAGTTTGCCGTAATAGGCGATTCGATAATTTCGCCCTGTCCGCCGGTCAGCTTCTTCTGCGGTTTGGCCATCAAACCTCTCATACCCGCCAGCTGGCGTACTTGCTGTCTGGAACCCCTCGCACCGGAATTGGCCATCAAGTATACAGAGTTGAATTTTTGATTGCCTTCCGTTACCGGTTGTTTCTCTACGGAGCTCATCTCTTTAAACAGCTCTTCGGCAACTTCGTCCGTCACTTTTGTCCAAATATCGATAACTTTATTGTATCTTTCGCCTTCCGTTATGATACCCTGCTCGGCTTGTTTCTGTATAGCTTTTACTTGTTTTTTGGCTTCGGCTACGCGTTTTTCTTTCGCGGCCGGGACTATCATGTCCGCTATCGAGATGGACAAACCCGACTTCGTCGCGTATTTATAACCCGTATCCATAATTCTGTCCAAGAGCTGTACGGTCTCGTATTTGCCGTACTTCGGGTTTTTATAACATTCGCTTACTATTGCGGCAAGCTCTTTCTTGCCGATGTCGCGATTCTCAAACTTCCAACCTTTGGGCAATATCCTGTTGAAAAGTATGCGACCGACCGAAGTGTAATTTTTCCATTTGGATATATCTTTGCCTTCGTCTTCCACACCCGTAATATCGGCTACTTTTATTTTGGCGTGCAGCGAGAGTTTGCCGTATTCATAAGCGATTACAGCGCCTTCGCCGTCAGCAAAAATGGAGCCCTCGCCCTTGTCGCCGTCTTTGATCTTGGTCATAAAGTTTATGCCCAATACCATATCGTGCGAAGGCGAAGCTATCGGCCTGCCCGACGCCGGCGAAAGAATGTTGTTCGTCGCCAACATCAAGGTGCGCGCCTCTATCTGCGCTTCCAAGGTCAAAGGAACGTGTACGGCCATTTGGTCACCGTCGAAGTCGGCGTTGAAAGCCGCACAGGTAAGCGGGTGCAGCTGTATAGCTTTACCTTCTATCAAGACAGGCTCAAAAGCCTGTATACCCAAGCGGTGCAATGTAGGAGCGCGGTTTAAAAGTACAGGATGGTTCTTCGTCACCTTCTCCAATATATCCCAAATTTCTGGGCGGACGCGTTCCAACATCTTCTTGGCCGCTTTCAAAGTGATGCCGTCTTTCTTCATCAATTCGCCGATGATAAACGGTTTGAACAATTCCAAAGCCATCAATTTCGGCAAGCCGCACTGATGGAGCTTCAAGTTAGGCCCTACCACGATTACCGAACGGCCGGAATAGTCCACGCGTTTACCCAGCAAGTTCTGACGGAAACGTCCGTGCTTCCCTTTAATAACGTCCGAAAGGGATTTAAGAGGCCTGCCGCCCGCGCCCAAGAATACCTTGCCACGTGCGCCGTTCTCTATCAAGGCGTCAACCGCTTCCTGCAATAAGCGCTTTTCATTGTAAATCATTACTTCAGGCGCTCTTAAAGATTCAATGTGTTTCAAGCGGTTGTTTCTGTTGATGATCCTTCTGTATAAATCGTTTAAGTCCGAAGCAGCAAAACGGCCGCCGTCGAGCGGTACCAAGGGCCTCAAATCAGGCGGAATTACCGGCAATACCGACATTATCATCCACTCCGGCCTGTTGCCGCTTTCTTTGAACTCTTCCATCGTTTTGATGCGGCGGATAAGTTTGCTTCTTTCAAGTTCGCTCTGCGTTTCTTTAAGTTCTAAATGCAAAGCGGGGATTTCCTTATCAAAATCGATACCCGCCAAAAGCTCTTTTATCGCGGGCGCGCCGATGCCGACTTTCAGGCGGGAGCCGTGTTTCTTCCTGGCTTCGCGCACTTGCCCGTCGGTAAGCAAATCGCCTTTCTTAAAATCCGTTCTGCCGGTTACGGAATCGATGGTGTCTTCCAACACCACATAGCTGGCATAGTATACCACTCTTTCCAAATCGGTGGTTTTCATATCCAAAAGAATACCGATTCTGGAAGGTGTCTTCCTCAAAAACCACACATGCGCTACCGGTACGGCCAATTCTATATGGCCCATTCTCTCGCGCCTTACTTTGGATTCCGTAATCTCAACGCCGCAGCGGTCGCAGCACATACCTTTGAATTTTACCCATCTGTATTTGCCGCAGGAGCATTCATAGTCTTTAGTGGGGCCGAAAATGCGTTCGCAGAATAAGCCGTCCCGTTCCGGTTTCAAAGTCCTGTAATTTATCGTTTCCGGCTTTTTTACTTCGCCGCTGGACCACGACAATATTTGTTCCGGACTGGCTATGCCCAATTTGATAGCATCGAAATCAAAAAAGTTGAGTTCGCCTAATTTCTTCGTCTTTTTGTTGTTATTATTTGATACGTCAAACATTTTCTCTCTCCACTATTTAGCAGCTGCTTCTTCTGTCTTGGCGCTTTCTTTGCCTTGCTCGCCGTCGTTATGCTCTTTGAGCAATTCTACGCTTACGCCCAATGCCTGAAGTTCTTTCACAAGCACTTTAAACGATTCCGGAACTCCGGGCTGGCTGGGGAGCTCGCCCTTTACTATTGATTCGTACATCTTCGTACGTCCGACGAAATCGTCCGACTTTACGGTCAAAAATTCCTGCAATGTATACGTCGCGCCGTAACCCTCTATGGCCCATACTTCCATTTCACCGAACCTCTGTCCGCCGAATTGAGCCTTACCGCCTAAAGGCTGCCTCGTTATCAAGCTGTAAGGACCCGTAGACCTGGAGTGGACCTTGTCTTCTACCAAGTGGATCAGCTTCATTATATACATATAGCCGATAGTCACTTTCTCCGCGAAAGGCTCGCCCGTTCTGCCGTCGTACAAGGTTATGCGGCAGTAATCGTCGGGCAGATATTTCTCCGGTACGCCTTTGCTTCTAAGCAGATCTTTGGCTTTGCGTACCTGCTCTTTTACTTCTTCCTCGCTAGGTCCGTCAAATACCGGCGTCGCCGTATGTATGGCCAAGTGATGCGCGGCCCAGCCTAACATCGTTTCAAACAGCTGGCCCACGTTCATCCTCGACGGTATACCCAAAGGCGAAAGCACTACGTCAAGCGGAGTGCCGTCGGGTAAGAACGGCATATCTTCTTCCGGCAGTATCTTGGCTACTACACCCTTGTTTCCATGGCGGCCGGAAAGTTTGTCGCCTACCTGTACCTTCCTCTTTGAAGCTATAAATACTTTTACCGACTTGTTTACCGTTACCGGCAATTCGTCGCCCTTGGACGAAAAATCTTTTTCGCGCTCATAATGCTCGAGCAGACGTTTCTCAAGAAGCCTGTAAAGATTCTGCATAGACTCTTCAGCTTTCTTTAATTCCGCGCCTTTTACGGTTTCTCTCACATATTCCAAAGCGCGTTTCTTCTGCTCTTTCAAAGTTTCCAAATTGCGCTGCATCTCGGTATCCAAAGCTTTGAGTTTCGCTTTTTCTTCCGCCTTCGACAGTTTTTCCTTGCGGACAAAAACCCTCGTTCCGATTACCTTGCCCGTAGTGCCGGGTGGTACTCTTAAGGAGGCATCCACAACGTCATCGGCTTTCTTGCCGAAGATCACCTTCAGCAAGCGCTCTTCCGGCGTAAGCTGCTGCTCGCCCTTAGGCGTTACCTTGCCGACCAATATGTCGCCGGGTCCCACTACCGTAGAGGGAATTATTATGCCGTCCTCGTCCAAATGCGAAAGCGCTTCCGTACCGATATTCGGGATATCGCGCGTTATTTCCTCCGCGCCCAATTTGGTATTGCGCGCGTCGGTCGAAAACTCGTGCAAGTGTATTGAAGTTAAAATATCTTCCTTTACCAATCTGTTGGATATCAAAATGGCGTCTTCGTAGTTGTAGCCTTCCCAGCTCATAAAACCGACCAGAAGGTTGCGGCCCAAAGCCAAAATGCCGTCGTCCATCGAAGGCCCGTCCACCAATACCTGTCCCTTTACCACTTTGTCGCCCGCTTTTACCAAAGGCTTGTGGTTGACGCAGGTGTCTTGGTTGGAACGTTTATACTTGGTAAGTTCGTAAATTTCTGTTTTGCCGCTCTTGGCAGATTCTACCGCTATAATATCAGCAGAAGCAAATATTACCGTTCCGTCCTCTTTAGCTACCATAGAAGAGCCGGAATCCCTGGCTACCGCAGCCTCTATACCCGTACCAACGAGTGGTGCTTCCGCTTTAAGCAAAGGTACGCCCTGGCGCTGCATGTTGCAGCCCATCAAGGCACGGTTCGCGTCGTCATGCTCCAAGAACGGGATCAATGCCGCAGAGACGCTGATTACCTGCAAAGGCGAAATATCCATATAGTCCACTTCGCTAGGCGCCACCAAAGGATAATCCGATTGTACGCGGCAAGCCACTTGCTCTGCCAATAATTTACCGTCCTGCCCTAAAGGAGTATTGGACTGAGCTACCATATAATCGTCTTCTATATCCGCGGTAAGATATTCCACTTTGTCGGTAGCCTTGCCGTTCTCTACCTTTCTGAACGGAGACTCAAGCAAACCGTATTTGTTTACCTTGGAATAGCAGGCCAAAGAAGTTATCAAACCGATGTTCGGACCTTCCGGTGTTTCTATCGGGCAGAGCCTGCCGTAATGCGTATGGTGCACGTCGCGAACCTCAAAGCCCGCGCGCTTCCTGTTCAAACCGCCGGGACCCAAAGCCGATAATCTGCGTTTGTGCGTAAGTTCCGAAAGCGGATTGATTTGGTCCATAAATTGCGAAAGCTGCGAAGTACCGAAGAACTTCCTAATTATTCCCGCCACCGGCTGCGCGTTTACCAATGAACGCGGGGTAGGCTTCTGGGTGGAAGTTTCCTTGTTCATCTTATCCCTGGCGGTCTTGGCCATCTGGGAAAGACCGACGCGGATCTGGTTCTCCAGCAATTCGCCGATGCCGCGTACGCGCCTGTTGCCCAAGTGGTCGATATCGTCAAGTTTGAAATCTATGCTGTCGCCGTATCTTTCGGCTATGTATTCTTCGCCCGCGTTAAGCGCCAATAAATATTGGAGCGTTACTATTATGTCTTCCGGAGCCAAGGTTCTTCTCTTGTCCGAAGGGCGGTTAAATTTCTTGAAAGAAGCCTTCGTAAGCATATCAAAGAAGGGAGCAAACTTCTTGTTGATTTTAAAGCGGCCTACATAGCTTAAATCGTAACGTTTATTATTATTGAAGATTAAGCTGTCCAAAAATTGCTCGGCCTGCTCTTTTACGATAAAATCCTGCCCTCTTAAGCGTTTGTAAATCTCAAACTGTGCTTCCTGAGCGGTTTTTGCTTCCTCTTTCTTGGCTTCCAAAGTGGCCAAAATACCGGGGTTGTCCTGCCTGGGATTACCGGCAAGAACTTTTATCTTTTTGACTTTCTTTTCAAGCAAAATCTTTACGGTCTTATCGTCAATAGGCGTGGCGGCCTTGTCGTCCAAGTTCCAAATTACTTCGCCCGTGGCGGGATCTACTATATCTTCCGCCGCGTAGCGACCGACCACATTATCTATATCTTGTACTTTTACGTCTATGTCTTCCGTCTGGTAAAAAGCCTGTAAAATCTCTCCGTTGGTTTCAAGGCCGCACGCGCGCAGGAAAGTCGTGGCCAAAACCTTTTTCTTTCTGTCTATTCTTACCCAGAGAACGTTCGCTAAATCGAATTGGAATTCCACCCACGCGCCTCTGTAAGGAATAATGCGCGCCACATAGAGCTTTTTACCCAAGGTGGATTGTTTCTTTTCTTCGTCCTCTTCAAAAATAATGCCCGGAGATCTGTGCAGCTGGCTTACTATTACACGTTCGGCACCGTTGAATACAAAGCAGCCCGATTCCGTCATTAAAGGTAACTCGCAAAGGGTGATATCCTCTTCTTTGCCCTCTTTCAAAGCGCCGTTCTTCTGTTTAATGTTAAGGCGCAGCCATACTCTGAGCGGAGCGCTGTACGTGCCGTCTTTTACGGCCGCTTCCGCCGGGGAGGCATATTTCGGGGCTGAAAGTTCATATTTAACAAATTCCAAAGTCATGCTGCCGTCGGGCGCTTCTATCGGGAAAACGTCCGTAAAAGCGGCTTGCAAACCTCTAAAATCGCGCTTTTCGGGGGCAACATCTAACTGTAAAAAATCTTCAAAGGACTGCTTTTGCATGTCCAACAAATTGGGGAGGGGTAATTTTGTCTTAATTTTGCCGAAATTTAATTGTTTCATTTTCTAGCTTCCTGCGCTGCCTTTTCGATGTGCTTTAGGCACATAAGCCCCCGCCCGCCTTAGGCGGGCCGGGGACTGTTTATATCTTTTGGCTATTATTTGAGTTCAACGGTGCCGCCCGCTTCGGTGATTTTCTTCTTCATCTCTTCAGCTTCGGCTTTGGCTACGTTCTCTTTTACGGCCTTGGGAGCGCCTTCGACCAAGTCTTTGGCTTCCTTAAGACCTAAGCCCGTGATTTCGCGTACTACTTTGATTACCGCGATTTTCTTAGCGGCGTCTACGGACGCTAATACTACATTGAACTCGTCCTTCTCTTCAGCGGCGGCTGCACCAGCGCCAGCGGCGGGAGCGGCGGCTACCGCTACCGCGGGAGCGGCGGCTTTTACGCCAAATTTTTCTTCTACTGCTTTTACGAGCTCGGAAAGCTCAAGTACCGTCATCTCAGCTATCGCGTTGAGAAGTTCTTCTTTCGTTAATTTTGCCATTGTATTTTTTTCCTTATTATCTTTGAGTAGCTGCCTTCTGCTTAGGCCTTGCCTAAACCCGTGCATTTATCCCTTACGGGGCTACTACCGCTCTTAGGCGGGTTTGACCTTCCTTATTTCTTGCTGTCTTCGACAGCTTTAAGAACATAAGCAAAGTCTCTGATAGGAGCCTGCAAAACCTGCGCGCTTTGGGCAACTGCACTGTACAGAACCCCGGCCAACTTGCTGAGGTTGTCTTCCCTGCTGCCAATGGTAGCAAGTACTTTTACCTTAGCTTCGTCGTACCATACACCGTCGGTATAGCCCGCTCTTATCTTAAAGGTTTCCATTTTCTTGCTGAAGTCAGCCAAACCTTTCGCCGCCATAGCGACGTCGCCGTCCTCTTTAAGAATAGCGATGGCAGTCGGCCCTTTTAACAGGCTTTCTTCCACGCCTTCAACCCCGGCATTTTTCAAGGCATGCTCTAAAATTGAGTTCCTTTCGATTCTAAATTTGCATTTAGCATCGGAAAGGCTCGCCCTTAAAGCAGCAAGTTCCGTGAACTTTAACCCCTGATATCCGGTAAAGAAGATTCCGGCGGACTGTTTGATTTCTTCCGCTAAACTCTGGGACCTTTCTTTTTTCTGTTCTTTTGTTAAGTTCATACTTTTTATTATCATCGGGAAGCCCGATCTTTTGCCGGCTGTTTTCTCCACTTTTTAAGCGGAAAAAAGGACGGCTAAAGACCTGCTGCTTAAACTTTATGTTTAGCAGGCCTAAAGCTATTCCCGAAATCTATACTGCAAGATAATTTTATCTTATCAATTCTAACTGCCTTTTACAAGCTCTATGTTTGTAATGTTTATCCGCAGCTATTGTTATTATTGTACGATATTTCCACACAAATTTGCAAGCACTTCTCTGAAATCAACCGTATTTTAATGTTACGCCGCTAAATTGCAACTCTAAAGCAAATATAAAATCAAAAACAAAGACCGTATAAAATAAGCCCTCTCTTTGTCAGTTTTTCTTTTGCATAAACTCCTAGCGATTGATTGAAAATAAATATTTTTATAGCTTAAAACATAAAATACCATTCCATTTATACTATTCAATTAAAGAAAAAACTTTCTCGGAGATCCACTGTAAAGCTTTATAACAGAAACTTGGTTTTATAGCAAAACATATTGCCGCCAAAACACTAATGGGCGCATATGCCCACGAATTTTGGGGCTTTGCCTCTGGAACATACTATTTGAAATCGCACCACATACAAAAATATTGAGCCTAAACCTCAAAGCCAATACGATATTACGACTCTATCTATTGGATACACTTTCTGATATAATTCTCTATACTCTATATTGCTATTTTGAATTTATCTGCAGATTATAATTGCAATATCCGGCTGTTTATATATCCTATTAGAAAAAGCAAGGGCAATAGCGCCTGAAGAGTTAGCAATAAATTGTTAGAACTATTTAGACGAAAAGCCTCTTAAGACTTTCCACCTCATCAACTTTCTTTATGGGGAGAATCTTTCTACGCTAGGCAGGTCTTGCCCTGCGGAAATTTAGCTCAATTTAGTATTCGTTCATTCCTCCCAAATATATAAATCTAGCTCCGCAAAAAATGCGGGGCATTTTTTCATAAAATAATTATCAATTTTCTGGAGGATTTAATCTAATGAAAGAAAAAAGTTCTTTAAGCAAAGAAATCAAAACGAAAGCCAAACATAAAAAAGAAACCGCACATACCGCTATAGACGATATTAAATATCCCCTGGGCAAAATGCCCAAAATACTGAAAACTATCCCTAACAGTGATACGCTTTCAAAAAATATAAGCGGAATAATAATCTTGAGTTTCTTCCTGAATAATTTTTGATAGTATTCTCTCGCCTCCATACGTCTCCCCCCATTCTACCCTTTATTCCTTTTGCAATAACGCTTAAAGAACCTTCACTAAGAAAATTTTTTAAAAACAATTATCTTATGACAATAATGGAATTATAACATTTAAAAACCGAGAGTCCATCAGATATAGCAGAGAAAAAGCCCTATTCTAACAATAAAATATTTTTTAAAGTTCACCTTTTAACACCTATGGACATAAAATATTTTTGCCCTATAACAACCACTATTCGGCAGAATAGCTCCGTATAAAACTCTTTAAGAAGATATAAAAGCAATAAAAACCATCAAGGATATACTAGGGGGAAGCTGTCGATAAGAAAATTTAATGATATACAAAAGGAAGAGCTTTTCCTATTAAATCACTATAATAAAGTGTAACACAACAGAAACTGTTCTTTTAAGGCCTTAAAGAAATAAAAAACCGCCCGAATAGAATTCGAGCGGTTAAGTTATATCCCTTTAGTGCAAAAAAAGGGTAGCAATGAGACTGACATCGATCTACTCTGACAGCACCGAATTGGGTGCTACTACCATCGACCCTGATGAGCTTAACTGCCGTGTTCGGAATGGGAACGGGTGTGGCCTCATCGGAATAAACATCAGTCTCATTCCTACCCCTTTATTTCGGGTTTCCCCTCGGACGCTCTCGCGCCCACTTAGGTAAGAATGAAAATAGATTCGCTTTCAATTAGAAAACCAAGGCTTTCAGAACACAAATCAATGCGTCAATTATATTCTGGATTAAAGAATACGGCCAAGCCTCACGACCTATTAGTACAGATTAGCTAAACATATTACTATGCGTACACTTTCTGCCTATCAACCCGGTAGTCTTCCGGGGGTCTTATGGGACATATAGTCCAGGGAAACCTTATCTTGAGGCGGGTTTCGTGCTTATATGCTTTCAGCACTTATCCCTACCGAACACCGCTAATCAGCTATGCCGTTGACACGACAACTGAGATACAGGAGGTTCGTTCATCCAGGCCCTCTCGTACTATGGACAACTCCTCTCAAGTTTCCTACGCACACAACAGATAGAGACCGTACTGTCTCACGACGTACTGAACCCAGCTCACGTACCACTTTAATGGACGAACAGTCCAACCCTTCCCACCTGCTTCAGCGGGAGGATGTGATGAGCCGACATCGAGGTGCCAAACCGAGCCGTCGATGTGAACTCTTGGGCCCGATCAGCCTGTTATCCCCAGGGTAGCTTTTATCCGTTGAGCGATGGCCCTCCCACGAGGGACCACCGGATCACTAAGTCCTGCTTTCGCACCTGCTCGGACCGTCGTCCTCGCAGTCAAACTCTCTTCTACCTTTGCGCTCGATGAGTGATTTCTATTCACTCTGAGAGAATCTTTGAACGCCTCCGTTACTCTTTAGGAGGCGACCGCCCCAGTCAAACTGCCCGCCTGCCAATGTCCTCAACCCGGATTCACGGGTGTAAGTTAGAAACACAATCCACAAAAGCTGGTATTTCACCGTTGCCTCCACACCTCCCTCAAGAGATGCTTCAAAGGCTCCCAGCTATCCTACGTATTGTACACCGTATTTCAATGACAAGTTACAGTAAAGCTCCATAGGGTCTTTTCGTCTTGTTGCATGCAGCAAGCGTCTTCACTTGCACCACAATTTCGCCGAGCCCATCGTTGAGACAGCGGCTTCTTTGTTATGCCATTCGTGCAGGTCGGAACTTACCCGACAAGGAATTTCGCTACCTTAGGACGGTTATAGTTACCGCCGCCGTTTACCGGGGCTTAAGTTCGGAGCTTCGCCTTGCGGCTAACCCTTCCCCTTGACCTTCCGGCACCGGGCAGGCATCAGGCCCTATACATCATCTTGTGATTTCAGCAGAGCCCTAAGTTTTTGTTAAACAGTCACGAAGCCCATTTCACTGCGACCTTTTCAAACTGTATTGCTACAGCCCTACTCAGGCACTCCTTCTTCCGAAGTTACGGAGCTAGTTTGCCTAGTTCCTTAACGATGGTTATCTCGCGCACCTTAGTATTTTCTACCCATCCACCTGTGTCGGTTTACGGTACGGTTATATTAAGCACTCCCCACGAAGTTTTTCTTGGCAGTGTAGTTGGACCGCTTCACATGTATTGCTACACGCTCGCATCGGCTTTCGAATTAACGACCTGACGGATTTGCCTATCAAGCCTATCTACGACCTTTCACCGGTACATTCTCTGACCGGCCGGTTTACCTTCCTGCGTCCCTCCCTGAGTGATGACGCACTTAACATAGTTCCGGAATATTAACCGGATGCCCTTTCGCCTACGCCTTTCGGCCTGAGCTTAGGACCGACTAACCCTGAGCTGACGAACATTGCTCTAGGAATCCTTAGATTTTCGGTGGGAAGGATTCTCACCTTCCTTATCGCTACTCATTCCAGCATTCTCACTTATTAACGCTCCAGCACTCCTTACGGTATACCTTCGCTGCGTTAATAACGCTCCTCTACCGCTGCAGAATGACGAATCACTCTGCAACCCGTAATTTCGGTAGTATGCTTAGCCCCGAGTCATCTTCGGCGCAGATTCACTCGACTAGTGAGCTATTACGCACTCTTCAAAGGATGGCTGCTTCTAAGCCAACCTCCTAGCTGTTTAAGTAAATCCACATCCTTTACCACTTAGCATACATTTTGGGACCTAAATTGACGGTCTGGGCTGTTTCCCTTTCGCACGTGAAGCTTATCCCTCACGAACTGACTGCCGTAATATCCGCCGCGGTATTCGGAGTTTGACTGAATTCGGAAGAAGGGTCGCTTCCCCTACATCAACCAGTGCTCTACCCCCACGGGTTAAATTACGACGCTAGCCCTAAAGCTATTTCGAGGAGAACCAGCTATCACCAAGTTCGATTGGCCTTTCACCCCTAACCCCACCTCATGTAGGAACTTTTTAACGTTCAACACTCCGGACCTTCACTCGCTGTTACGCAAGCTTCATCCTGGACAGGGTTAGATCACTTGGCTTCGGGTCTAATGGAACGAACTATTCGCATATTTCATGCTCGCTTTCACTACGGCTCCGGACCTCTTCAGCCCTTAACCTTGCTCGGCCCATTAACTCGCTGGATCATTCTTCAACAGGCACGCAGTCGCACATTCCGTATTGCTACGGCATAGTGCTACTACAGCTTGTAGATGTACGGTTTCAGGTTCTATTTCACTCCCCGTTAGGGGTTCTTTTCGCCTTTCCCTCGCGGTACTGGTTCACTATCGGTTGCCAGAGAGTATTTAGTCTTGGAGAGTGGTCTCCCCAGGTTCCTACCGGATTGCACGTGCCCAGTAGTACTCAGGTACTCGTCGGAAGGTATCTACATTTTCGCTTAAAGGACTGTCACCTGCTTTGGTTAAACTTTCCAGATTATTCAGCTAATGTGATACTTGGTAACTTCCCGGCTCTAAACCGGACGAGCCCTACAACCCCGCCCCACGCACTCTGCCCGCCTTAACAGGCACAGTGCGGAGGACGGTTTGGACTATCTCCCATTTCGCTCGCCACTACTTTGGGAATCTCTTTTGATTTCTTTTCCTCTAGGTACTGAGATGTTTCACTTCCCTAGGTTGCCTCATATAAGAGTACCTTAAGGCCCGAAGGCCAAACCTTCCTCTTACTGTTTATATACTTTCATATATAAGGGTTCCCCCATTCAGAAATCCCCGGATCAATGGATATTTGCTCCTACCCGAGGCTTATCGCAGCTTATCACGTCTTTCTTCGGCTTCTGACACCAAGGCATTCACCATACACCCTTGTAGCTTGACCATATTCTTTAATCCGATATCCTCTCGGATATCGCGAATACAATCTTACGCTTATTACGACTTCTATGTTCTCTTCGTAATTGTGTGTTCTTATATATAGGTATTCATATATACTTATATACAGAAAACGCTTGGTCTTTCTAATCTATAATTTCGTATTTGGATGCTTCTACTTGAGTCTTACTCCAAATAGAGTGATTATACGAATCTAATTTTCAAAGATCTTAAAAATTTGTCGCTTGTGCCTACATTATTCAAGATTTAAAGTTGGAGCTGATCGGGATCGAACCGACGACCTCCTGCTTGCAAAGCAGGCGCTCTCCCAACTGAGCTACAGCCCCTTGTGCTGTACAAATTGGTGGGCCCAGGTGGGATCGAACCACCGACCTCACGCTTATCAAGCGTGCGCTCTGACCAGCTGAGCTATGAGCCCATGCCATTACAGTCATGAGGACTTATAACTACAGCCCTTCAAATCTTAAATGTGCGAACGGCCAACTTGAAACGGTTCGGTGTTACCCTCTCCAATCTCGCGATCGACCTATATTTCCTCTCCGAAGAAAGAAAATATAAAGGAGGTGATCCAGCCGCACCTTCCGGTACGGCTACCTTGTTACGACTTCACCCCAATTACTAATCACAACTTAGGACCAGGACGACCCTGATACTTCTGTTGCAATTAACTTTCGTGGTGTGACGGGCGGTGTGTACAAGGCCCGGGAACGTATTCACCGCAGCGTGCTGATCTGCGATTACTAGCGATTCCAGCTTCATGTAGGCGAATTGCAGCCTACAATCCGAACTGAGGCATAGTTTAGGGATTTGCTCCACCTCGCGGTATTGCTGCCCTCTGTCTATACCATTGTATTACGTGTGTAGCCCTGGACATAAAGGCCATGATGATTTGACGTCATCCCCGCCTTCCTCCACGTTGTCCGTGGCAGTCTTCTGAGAGAACTTGCTAAGCAAGCAACACAGAATAGGGGTTGCGCTCGTTGCGGGACTTAACCCAACATCTCACGACACGAGCTGACGACAACCATGCAGCACCTCGGCTGGCTTCCTTGCGGATCCCTCTCCCTTTCAGGAAAGGTACCACCAGTCGTTCGAGCCCAGGTAAGGTTCTTCGCGTAGCGTCGAATTAAACCACATAATCCACCGCTTGTGCGGGCCCCCGTCAATTCCTTTGAGTTTTAACCTTGCGGCCGTACTCCCCAGGCGGATAACTTAATGCGTTAGCGTCGGCACGGAAGGGGTCGATACCTCCCACACCTAGTTATCATCGTTTACGGCTAGGACTACCGGGGTATCTAATCCCGTTTGCTCCCCTAGCTTTCGTACTTTAGCGTCAGTAAAGGCCCAGAAGACCGCCTTCGCCACCGGTGTTCCTCCTGATATCTACGCATTTCACTGCTACACCAGGAATTCCGTCTTCCTCTGCCTCACTCAAGAAACCCAGTTTCCGTTGCAGTTTCTGGGTTGAGCCCAGAGATTACACAACAGACTTAAATTTCCGCCTACGTGCGCTTTACGCCTAGTAATTCCGAGTAACGCTTGCCACCTACGTCTTACCGCGGCTGCTGGCACGTAGTTAGCCGTGGCTTATTCACAGGGTACCGTCATTTTTTTCTTCCCCTGCAAAAGAAGTTTACAATCCGAGAACCTTCGTCCTTCACGCTGCGTTGCTGGATCAGACTTTCGTCCATTGTCCAAAATTCCCCACTGCTGCCTCCCGTAGGAGTGGGGCCCGTGTCTCAGTGCCCCTGTGGCCGGTCGCCCTTTCAGGCCGGCTATCCGTCGTAGCCTTGGTAGGCCGTTACCCTACCAACTAGCTGATAGACCATAAGATCGTCTGAGAGCGAAAAACCTTTAATAAAAAAGTGATGCCACTTCCTTATATTATGGGGTATTAGCTAACCTTTCGGCCAGTTATTCCCCACTCTCAGGTGGATTCCTTATGTATTACTCACCCGTCTGCCACTAGAATTATCAATGTATTGCTACACTAATAATCCCCGTTCGACTTGCATGTGTTATGCACGCAGCCAGCGTTAACTCTGAGCCAGGATCAAACTCTCCATTAAAATTGAAGATGTTTAAACACCTAAGTGCTTAAGCATCCGCAACGCTTAACGAAGATTTGTTGACTTTTGACTCTTTTATTTGTTGTACTTCATTAGAATTAAACGTTGACCTTATATAAGGTATATATAAGTTCATGTTTGAATGTCACTCGATCGGCTGATACCCCTTGCGGTTGTATCACCCGCTTCAAGTTGCCCATTCGCACATTTGCGATCAAATTTTCAGAGAGCGAAATTCCCTCGTTTACTTTCTCTTTCGAGAAGTAAATTGGAAATTTTGTCTTCTTTCCCGCAGCCGTTTTTAGGCTACAAGAATATTTTATAAAATCTTTTTAAGTCTGTCAAGCTTTTTTTGCTTAACCTTTTTAGATGCTTCCAAACATCTCTTGCTGACTACTCTTATATTAAAACAAATTTAATTTATTTTGTCAACTACTTTTTTAAAACTTAAAATCTGTACTAATTTAAAGATCAATCTTGACTACTCTTATATTAAAGCATTTCTGCTTTCTTTTGTCAAGCGCTTTTTTAATATCTTAAAAAAGCTGGGCTTATGTTTTCTGACTACCTATTTATTATAGCATTTGTTTTGAAATCTTGTCAACTCTAATTTTTTGTGACCTAAGTTCTTTCCTGCTTTATATATTAAGTATATCTTTTTTATTTGAGCTTGTCAAACTCTTTCGTTTTAACAGCGGCTCATTCTCGCTACTTTTATAGTATAGCATTAAAGCGAAAAATTGTCAACCCCTATTTTATTATTTTTTAAAAAGGGTCATTTCTGTTTTTCTTAAACCGGCTGACCGCCGCGTTTATTATATTATTAGTATAGCACAATTGTTTTTATTTTGTCAACATCAATATTTATATTCCTATTATATATATAATATTCTTATATATACCTATATATATATTAACAAATATCTTATCCCGCGCTTATAAAAATAAAAAAACAACTGCCCTTAAGGCAAAACAATTTAAACTTTTTTCATCACAGCCTTTAAACTTTGCTACAATCTGATTATGGATATAGATTTCTTGCTTAAAAGCACCGCGCGAAGTTTATACTTAAGCGCAAAGTTTATGCCGAAAAAAAAGAGCAAAGTTTTTTCCTGCGCTTATTTGATATGCCGCGCCGCCGACAGTATCGCCGATACGGAAATAATTCCGCTGGACAAAAGACTGCACCTTATAAATATATATCCGAAGCTGGTGGAAACTTCCGACCCCGATTTGCTTAGAGAATTGCAATCCGCTTTGCCAAAGAAAAATAATCTACACGAAAGCGAACGCCTGCTTTTAAAAAACTTGTCGGTTTGCCTTGATGCGTTCAACAATTTATCTTCGTATCATAAAGAAATAACTTTGCACGTCGTTAATGCCGTTTGCAAAGCAATGCAATGGGATCTTTCCTATTTTCCGGAAAGCGAAAGCGGCCTTTTGAAAGCCGCACCTAATACCGCCCGCACTCAGATTTACTGCGAGCATATGGGCGGAGAACCTGGCGTTTTTTGGTCGAAACTTATCCTTAACAGAAAAGATAATGACACCTTTATTCAAAACGGGAAAAAAATCGGTATGGCTCTGCAAATTACCAATATCCTTAGGGACTTGGCGCAGGACGTAAAAATAGGGAGGATTTATCTCCCCCTCACCGACTTAACTGAAAACAACTTAATGCCACAAGATTTATTGGAAAAGAAAACTTACAAAAAACTTAAACCCGTTATTTTTAAATGGATTACTTGGGGAGTAAACAATCTCGCCGCCGCTAAAGATTTTATGCAGGAAATACCAAAATACCGTTTCTTAGACAGGGCTTCCGTAGCTTGGCCGGTGATTTGGAGTTTGGATACTCTTCTTTTACTTGCCTCTTCAAAAAATATTTTGGATAAAAATAAAATAGAAAAAATACCCAAAAGAACAATCTATCTTACTATGCTCGCCAGTCCGTTTTACTGCCTGAGCGATTTTGTCTTCAATAAAATAATAGACAAAAAGACGGCTTTGATAAAAGAGCAAATCAAAGGTTGATTTTAATCCCGCATCAAGCGGGATTTTATTTCGAGTTAATACAAACTATCGCCCAATTGCAGAATAGAATTCTTATATTTATATCATAAAAAAACGGCCGCTTTTAAAGCGGCCGTTTTACATAACAGAGAAATCTTATTCCTCTATCTTGAGCATAGCGATAAACGCCTCCTGCGGGATATCCACCGCGCCGATACTCTTCATTCTCTTTTTGCCTTCTTTTTGTTTTTCGAGAAGTTTGCGTTTTCTGGTTATGTCGCCGCCGTAGCATTTGGCAATAACGTCTTTGCGGTAAGCAGGGATAGTTTCCCTAGCGATTATCTTACCGTTCACTCTCGCCTGTACCGCTACTTCAAATTGCTGGCGGCCGATAAGTTCTTTCAGCTTCTCGCACAACAAACGCCCGCGCGTTACCGCCTTGTCCTTATGTGTGATTACCGACAACGCGTCAACCGGAGAACCGTGTATCAAAATTTCCATCAGCACCACGTCGGCGCTGCGGTATTCGTCTATTTCGTAATCAAAAGAGGCGTAACCCTTGGACACCGATTTGAGTTTATTGTAAAAGTCTATCACCATTTCCGCCATAGGCATATAATAATTTATCATCACGCGCTGGCTGGACAAATGGTCGAGACTGATAAATATTCCGCGTTTCTCTTTCAACAAAGTCATTACGCCGTCCATATAAGCTATCGGCGTAACTATTTTTATTTTGATTGTAGGTTCTTTAATGTCTATTATGTCACCGTACGGCGGAAAATTGGCGGGATTATCTATCCATTTATAACCATCGCCCGCGTCGGCCAAGGCCGCGAGTTCCTGCGGGTGGGTTTTCCTGGAAACGAACTTAACTTGATATATTACGTTAGGACTCGTCGCTATAAGAGAAAGTCCGAATTCCCTCTCAAGCCTTTCCTTTACTATTTCTATATGCAAAAGCCCCATAAAACCCAGACGGAAACCGAAGCCCAAAGCCTTCGATGTCTCGCTTTGATAGCTGAAAGAAGAATCCGATAAATTAAGTTTTTCCAAAGCGGTTCTAAGCAACGGATACTCCGTAGATTCCACCGGGAATATGCTAGCAAAAACCACCGGCTTAACTTCGCTGTATCCGTGCAAAGGCGTGCTTGCCGGGTTATCAACCGTAGTTACCGTATCGCCCACCTGCACCTGATGAATGTCTTTTATACCGGCTATTATATAGCCTACTTCTCCGCTTTGAAGAGAAGCGCACTTTTCCAGCTTAGGCGTCATTATACCGACTTCCTCTATCTTCGAACAAAAACCCGAAGCCATCAACTTTAGACTTTGCCCCGCTTTTATCTTGCCGTCTATCATACGGACATAGACTATTACTCCGCGGAAAGCGTCATAATAAGAATCGAAAATCAAAGCGCGCGCCGGCGCGTTTACTTCCCCTTGCGGCGCGGGCACGTCTTCAACTATTCTTTCAAGCAAATGATCTATGCCAAGGCCGGTCTTCGCGCTGACTCGCTCTGCCGTAATGGGTTCTTTTAATACTTCCCACAATTGTTCTTCGGCTATATCCGCGTCCGATTGATTTAAATCAACTTTATTTATTACCGGTATTATCTTTAAACCCAAACTCTGAGCCAAGTGGGCATGTGCCACCGTCTGTGCTTCCACTCCTTGAGATGCGTCAACCAGCAGCAATACTCCCTCGCAAGCCCTTAAAGAACGCGCCACCTCATAAGAAAAATCCACATGGCCCGGCGTGTCTATAAGGTTTAAAATATAGTCCTTGTATTTTATTCTTACAGCTTTGGCTTTTATCGTTATTCCGCGTTCGCGTTCCAGGTCCATACCGTCTAAAAGCTGGGCCGTCATTTTGCGTTTGGGAATTGTACCGGTATCTTCTAATATCCTGTCGGATAGGGTCGTCTTGCCGTGATCTATGTGTGCTACTATCGAAAAATTACGAATTTTATTCATTGCCGTTATATGTATCTTTAAGATTTCTTATCTCCTCGGAGCTGCTCATCAATATAGCAGCCTGCGCTAAATTGGAGCAATCCTCAAAATTCAAACCTCTTAAAGTACTCTTTATCCTTAAAAACATTCTTGGCGACAGAGATAATATATCCACGCCCAGCCCTATCAAGAAAGGCACCATATCTGGATCCGAGGCCATCTCCCCGCAAATACTTACCGGCTTGCCCTTCTTGCGGCAGGCTTGAACTATAAAATTTATCGTTCTTAACACCGCCGGGTGGCAAGGATCATAAAGTTCCGCCACTTCTTGGTTGACTCTGTCCACCGCAATTAAATATTGTATTAAATCATTGGTCCCTATGGAAACAAAATCCACTTCCGGCAATATCCCGTCCAAGCTCAAAGCCGCCGAGGGGACTTCTACCATCGCACCCAAGCTGACCGGCTGGCGGGGCGTTTTACCTTGGTCTTCCATCTCCTTGATAACCGCTTTTAGAACTTTCTTTACTTCCTTCACTTCCTCTACCGAGGACACCATCGGTATCATTATCTTTATCCGCGCTTCCACCTCGGCCGAAGCTCTGACTATCGCCCTTAACTGAGTGTACATCAGTTCGGGATATTTTAAAAATAGCCTTACGCCGCGGCAGCCCATAAATGGGTTATCCTCTTTCTCGCGCCGACCAAGGCCGAGCTGCGTTATTTTATCGCCGCCCAAATCCGCCAGCCTTATGGTAACGGGGCGTTTGTCAAAGCGCAAAGCAGTCTTTTTATAGATTTGATATTGTTCTTCTTCCGTAGGAGGATCGAATCTGTCCATATAAATAAATTCGGTCCTCAAAAGGCCAAGCCCGTCCGAGCGGAAATTATCCCATGCCTTAAAATCGCGGCGCGGATCGTAGTTGATATACAAAGATACTTTATGGCCGTCGCTAGTTTCGTTCGGCAAAGAACTTATCTGCTGGAGGGACTCCTCCGCCTTGTCTATTTTTATTTGCTCGGCCTTGTATTCTTTTAAAATCTTCGGCTCGGGGTTGATAATTATTACGCCTATTTCCCCGTCCAATATCACCAAATCGCCGTCTTTTATTTGGCTTGACGCGTCGGAAAGGCCGACTACCGCCGGCATTTGCATACTCTGAGCCAACAAAGCGGTATGGCTTGTCTTGCCGCCGATGTCGGTTGCGAAGCCCAAAACATTCTTGCTTTTTAAATTGATAGTGTCTGACGGGAACAAATTATGCGCTATTATTATGGAAGGTTCCTTTATGGCGGAAAATTTATTCTGTTTTTTCTGCGTCAGGTTTTCGAACAGGCGCTTTGCTACGTCCGCCAAGTCATATTTGCGTTCCCTAAAACGCTCTTCTTTTAAAGCGTCGAATTTGACAGTCAGTTCCCTCGCCGCGCACGATAAGGCATATTCCGCGCTTATCTGTTCCTTCTCTATCTTTTCTTTTACGGCGGTTATCAAAAGAGGATCGGTCAAAATCAGTTTATGCGCCGCTATCAATTTGGCGTATTTGCTGCCGAACAATGTTTTTACCTGCGCCTGGCTGGCCTCCAAATCGGCCATTGATTTTTCTACCGCCTCGTCAAAACGACGCAGTTCCCAGCCGATATTGGTCGACGGTATTTTCCGTCGTTCTATCGCAGTATTGTCCGGCTTTACCAAATAGGCCGGGCCTATCGCTATCCCCGGGCTTGCCGCTATCCCCTTTACTATTATCATTCTTCCTCGAATATCTTGGAAAACACCGCCTTTAATCCGTCAAGCGCGCTGGCTTCGTCCCTGCCGTTTATGGAAAGTTCAATATTACTGCCTTGTTCAGCAGCTATCATCATTATCCCCATTATGCTCTTGGCGTTTACTTCCATTCCGTCTTTAGAAATAAATATGTCGCTATTGTACTTGCCCGCCTCCTGCGCTATCATTGCGGCGGGTCTGGCGTGTATTCCCAGTCTGTTCTTTATTTCTATTTTTTCTTTAATCACAAAAATCTCCGTTCAGGCCAAAAAGGCCGCCAGGCTAAACACTATGGTCGCCGTTAAATAAAGGAATATATTGGGTATGTTTAGTTTCCTCATAAAAATACTCAATATCAAAAAAGCCGCCAACAGCGATATCCTCGCTATCGATTCCGGATCTACCGACGACTTGCGAAATCGTATATATATCGCATAAAAGATTACAAACAGAACCAATATCTGCCCCAATACTTTAAGGAAGCCTATCATTCTGTTCCAATTTAAATTGATAAGGCCGTAAAAATTATCCTCGCTGCCTTCATAACTGTCCATCAGGCCTTTAAATTTTATTATCAGCGCGGGGATATTGTATATTAACAGCGAACCTGCCAAAGCTAGCAACGCGGCAATTATACTTTGGGACGTTGACACTTCTTCCTGCAATATGTCCACCTGTCCAACAAACAGAATGACGAAGCTAAACACCAGCGACAATGGTTTTAAAGTCGCCCAGAAAAGCCTGTCTCCTATCGAGGCGGCAGTATTTGCCGTACTGGCCCTTATTATACGCCATTCCCGCTCTTCTTCCAACAGTTCCTCGCCCTCTTTTTCCGCCAGTTTTTCTTCTTGTTTTATCATCGCGCCGATGCTGTATCCGCTCATTGCGGGGTGGCTGTTAAACGTCTCCAAATTGCGGGATTTGGCACGTAAATATACTGGCATGCGCCCTTCGTAAATGCGCTTTAGGGCCGGGTCCATAATGTAGAGCATTCCGATATTTTGCAAACGCGCAAAATTCCAGAAGCCCTGCAAAAGAAACATCCTTAAATAAATTCCAATTCCGTTCTTCATAATGCTAATCCGATTTCGGCTTGGCGCTAAACGACAGCAATAATCCCGCCAAACCTATCCACGGTACGACAAAATACGAAAATTTAAAAGCTATATGCAAATGTTCCGGTATCTTCGCGCTTATACTGCCGAAGGCCGGCCCTATTACGCTTATGCACACCAGCAAAAACGCATATACCGCCAAGAGCTGAAGCAATAAACTTTGCAATATTACCTTGCCCGCACTTGTGGCATTGGTCTTCAGTTCGTGTTCTATCTGCGGCAAATTGCGCGTTCTTAAACGGCGAAGCTCCTTCTCCACGAAAGAAAACGCCAAACCGCCTATTATACCTACGAAAAACGCAAAGTATATATCCAGCCCGAAATACTGCGCCATTATCACCGCTATCCCGCTGCTTAGCGCGCCGCTTGGCGGCGTTACCCCGCCTATCGGCATAAAGTCCAGATAGATAAGTTCCGTAAAAATGCCAAGCTGCAAACCCAAAAAGAAATTGCCGCTCAAAAACCCTATGACACTGCCCACCACTATCGGCCTTGATATCAGCACCTGTCCCCAATATGTGGTATCCAGTTCCAAAACAGCCAAAACGGCGCATATAAGCAAAAGCCCCGCCATTAAAATAACCTCGTGGACAAAGATGTAGGCAGAGTCCTCAATACGAAACTCGCACCCGTACTTACCGCCCTTTGCTTTATAAGGGTTACTTCTTCTTCCGACAAGAAAACACCTTGCCCATACTGCTTCTTGCCGTCTTCATATTTTGTATTTCCTATATTCACTTCTTTAACTTCAAGGCCTAAATCCATCAATTTAAAAAGGGTTTTCAAATCTTCCACCAGCACCATAACCTTTTGCGATGGTCCTTCTTTTAAGTACCGCGCCGCGCCTTCGGCGCCGAATATCTGCAGAGAGTATTCCTGCGGCAAGCTCATACGCATCATTTTAGACATCAGTTTGCTTGACGACGCCGTTTCTGAAACGACGACAACCTCCTTTACCGATACCGCCGGCAACCAGCCCTGCACCACTTGCCCGTGTATCAGCCTGCTGTCTATTCTAAGAAGAGTTATTTCCATCATTTCACGCTCTCCGTAGCGTTGAATACGGCCTTTTTGCCGTCTTCAACCGCTTTGGCGGCCAAGGCCGGCAGCTCCAAACGGCTCATATTGTTCAAAACCGCAAGAAGCATGTTCAAGTTGAGCCCGCACACCACCTTAACATTATCCATTCCGTTCGTGCAATTAAGCGCCATATTGCATGAACTCCCGCCGAAAGTATCGGCCAAAACCAATACCTCTGCATCTTGCGCGCTGGCTTTTATGTTCTGGGATATTTTATCCAAGTCCGCTCTACCGCTGACGCTGTAAGCTTGCACCGATTTTTGCTCAAAACAGCATATATTTGAAGCTGTTTCCAGCAAAGCCGGCGCAAGGCAGCCGTGCGCTACTATTATCACTTTTACCATGTTTCTTTCTTCACGATGTTAAGATCTCTATGAAACTCCGAAACCTTAAATCCTTTCTCCCTTAAAATCTCGGCCAAAGAATGCGCCATAAATACGCTTCTGTGTTTGCCGCCGCTGCACCCTACGGCTATCGTCAAATAGGATTTGCCTTCCTTAATATATTTCGGCACCAGATAAATCACTATTTCCGTAAACTTCTTTAAGAAGTTCAAAGCGTGCGGCGATTTTTTTATATAGTCCTGAACCTCTTTGTCGAGCCCGTTCTTTTCCCTAAGCGCGGCGACGTAATAAGGATTTTTCAAAAACCGTACGTCCATTACCAAATCCGCTTCAAGCGGCAATCCGTGCTTGTACCCGAAAGACACGACCGATATATTCATTTCCTGACTGCGTTTTATTTCCAATAATTTAGAAATCTTTTCTTTCAGCTCGCCCAAAGTCAGATTACTGGTGTTTATTTCGTCGTCCGCTAGCTGCTTTATAGGCATAAGAAACTGCCTTTCCTTCTCCAAAGCGGTCAAAAGCTGCTCCTGTAAAGGATGTTTATGTTTCGTTTCGGAAAATCGCCTAACCAGCACCTCGTCATTGGCTTCCAAGAACAGAAGTTTAGGCTCAAAGCCCTGCCTTCTTATGGATTTCATTACCTCGGGCAGAGTTTTTAGGCTTTCGCCTTCCCTTATGTCTATGCCGAGTGCGATATTTTCGCTGTCGTTTCTGCTCTTGATATATTTGCTGAAATTCGCAAACAAAGCCAAAGGCAGATTGTCCACGCAATAAAATCCGAAATCGCCAAATATCTTCAGCGCCTGCGTTTTGCCTGCGCCGGATATCCCCGTAATTATAAAAAACTTACCCCTCTTGCTCTGTTCCATTTCTTTTGCCTTTCATTTTTTCCAGCAGTCTCTTGTTAAATTCTTTGGCGGAGCTTATACCCTGCCCTTTCAAACGCTGGTTCAAAGCCGCAACTTCTATCAATACTGCCAAATTTCTGCCCGGCGTTACCGGTATCGTTAAAGAATTTATTTCTACCCCCAATATACTGCTGCGTTGTTGTTCTATGCCCAAGCGGTCTATTTCACCGTTAGGGGCAACCAAATTGACTTCCAATTCTATCTGAGTACTGTCCATCGCCGCTCCGACGCCAAAGAGAAGTTCTATATCCAATATGCCCAGCCCGCGTACTTCCATATAATGCTTAAGCATCGGCGGACACGACCCCAACAGTGTATGGCCGCGCCTGCGCTGTATCTCCACCACGTCGTCGGCTACCAGTATATGCCCCCTTTTTATAAGCTCTAATGCGCATTCGCTTTTGCCTATGCCTGCGTCGCCGCGTATCAAAACGCCCATACCCGATACCTTTACCAGTACTCCATGCACATGAGTCCTGGGCGAGATGCAATCGTCCAAATATGCTATCAGCTCCGATACGAAAGTGGCGGTATCAAGACAAGTGCTCAAAAGGGGCAGTTTTTCTTCTTTACAGGCCTGCCTTATAGCGGGCAAAACCTTCATACCCGCCGTTACTATGACGCAAGGCACCGGGCCAGATTTGAACATCTTTTTAAGATTTGCCTTAAGTTTCTTGTAGGAAAGTTTCGCGCAGAAAGCGTATTCGCCTCGGCCCATTATTTGGATAACTTCCGAGCGGAAATTTTCTAAATGCCCGTCCAAAGCCAAGCCAGGCCTGTTGATGCTGGGCTTATTTATTTCCCTGTTAATGTATTCCCGTCCGCACAAAAGCTCGAGGTTCAACTCCGACCCCTTTTCCTCGAGCATTTGCGCTACGGTTATGGAACGGGCAAATTCCGGCACGGGATTACCTTCTTATTTCGCTTTCACGGGTTGAATGAGCCCGTACGTGCCGTCCAATCTCTTGAATATAAGATTGATTTGTTTGGATTCCTCGTCCATGAACATCCAGAAGGTATACCCCAGCCTTTCCATTTCGTAGGCGGCGTCTTCCGGATTCATCGGGTGGACTTCAACCTGCTTGATTACCGAAAACTTTACGTCATTTTGCGGCGCGAATACCGCCCCGTAATAGGATGCCAAATCTTCCTTTACGACCGCTTTCTTGCTCTGCACCGCTTTGCCTTTGTTCTTTCTTACCTGAGCCTCTATTTTCAAGATGGTGCCGTCTATGGCTTTATACAAATCTTCCTCAATAGATTTCCCCGTAAATTTTTTGCGGCCGGCGTGGACGGTAAGCTCGGCCCTTTGATTTATTTTCTTGTCTACGCTTAAGACTATTTCGGCCCAAGCGGAATCGTCAAAAAATTTATCCAGCTTATCCACTTTAGCCGCAGTAAAATCCTTTATCGCTTGCGTAAGTTTAATATTCTTAGCCGTAATTTTGAGTTTCATAATTATCCTCCAGTTATGCCCTCGGGCTTGGCCCGTGTGCTTATTAAATCATTTGTTAGACGGGCTGTCAACGACATTTTACCGCCGTTTACATACCCGCATCCGCCTTAGCGCCCGTCCTACAAAGCGCACAACACCTTTACCGCACTTGGCGATATTTCTATTTCCAAACAATCTTTTCCTCTTTTGGGCTCGCCGTCTATATGATAGCTGAACGGACCGTCAAGAAAAACCTTCGCCCTCCTTATTTTATAAGTATCGGCAATACTTACGATTTTACAAGAAGGGAAAAAGAAACTCGGCAGGCCCAGAGCCAATTTAAAAATATTGGAGCGGCGTATAACTGTCATATCCAAAAAGCCGTCGTCGAAAGCGGCCTGGGGCGCTATTTTGAAATTGCTCCCATACTGCCGTCCGTTTGCGAAAACCAAAGACATTATCTTAAATTCGAATGTTTTGCCGTCGGCTTCCGCTTTAACCAAAGGCGATTTATAGCCGAAAAAGGCTTTCGCGCCTATTTTGAAATACGGCCACTTCCCGCGTTTGCCGCCCGCGCCGATTTCGTCAAAACGCGCGGCGATGTCAGCCTCCATGCCGAGGCCCGCCAAATTGATAAAATACTCGCCGTTGGCACGCCCTAAGTCAAATTGTTTTATTTTGAATTTTTTTAAAGCTGAAACCCTTTGTTCCAAGGACCCTAAAGGGCAGCCCAATTCCCGCGCCAGCCCGTTGCCGCTGCCTAAAGCGATTACGCCCAAGGCCGTTTGAGTACCCGCCAGGCTTTGTACGGCCTCATTTATAGTGCCGTCGCCGCCCGCGACGATGACGGCCTCAAAGCCATCCCGGGCAAAGATTTTGGCCAATTCCCGCGCGTGCCCTTTAAATTCGGTAAATACCGTTTCCGCCTGCGGGAAATGTTTTTTTATCTTGTCTTCAATATTCCCGCAGCCGAGCTTTTTGCCCGATTTGGGATTGATTATGAAAGCCGTTTTCATTCTGGTACGCTCCGTCCCAATATGATATACTTTATAATATTTTGAGGTAATTTATATATGAAAAGTCAGAACGTAAGAAGCAGTTTTCTTAATTATTTCCATAAAAAGGGCTTACCGATAATAGAATCCAGCCCTCTTATTCCCCACGGCGATCCGACGCTTTTGTTCACCTCGGCGGGAATGGTGCAGTTTAAACCTAATTTTTTAGGCCTTAAAAAAGACCTTAAAAACGCGACTACTTCGCAGAAATGTCTTAGAACCACGGATATAGACAATGTCGGTTTTACCAAAAGGCATTTGACGTTTTTTGAAATGTTGGGCAATTTCTCGTTCGGCGATTATTTCAAAAAAGAAGCCATAACTTGGGCTTGGGACTATCTTACCAACGAGCTTAAAATAGACAAAAACAGATTATACGTCAGCATATACAAAGGCGGCATAGCCCCGCGCGACGAGGAAGCCTATGAAGCCTGGTCAAAAATAATCGACAAAAGCCGCATATCGGAATTTGACGAAGCCGACAATTTTTGGACTATGGGCCCCACCGGCCCCTGCGGTCCCTGCTCGGAAATATACTACGATTTCGGGGAAGACAAAGGCTGCCCCGACTGTGCCAAAAACGGCATCGCCTGCAACTGCGGTCGTTTTGTGGAGATATGGAATTTGGTATTTACCCAATTTAACCGCCTGGAAGACGGCACTTTGGAGAAATTACCACAAAAGAACATCGATACGGGCATGGGTCTTGAAAGGCTCTGTATGGTAATGCAGAATGTGGACAATCCTTTCGACACAGACCTTTTTACCCCGATAATCGATTACGCCAAAAAGATATTGGCCATAAAAGGGGAAACATCAGCGGAAGTTTCTGCTTTAAGAATTATAGCCGACCATATCCGCGCGTCCAGCTTTTTACTGTCTGAAGGAATCTTACCCTCGAACGAAGGCCGCGGCTATATTCTGCGCCGCCTGATAAGGCGCGCGGCGCGCTACGGCAAATTGCACGGCAGAACCCAGCCTTTTATGCACTTGCTGGTGCCGAGCGTACTTAGCATATATAAGGATATTTATCCGCAGCTTATAACAAGTTCAACCCATATAATATCGGCTTTGAAAGCGGAAGAAACGTCCTTCTTCAAAACTTTGAACGACGGCGAACAGCGCCTGCAGGAAATCATAAAAAACAATCCCGGCCAATTATCGGGCGACGAGGCTTTCAACTTGTACGAAACTTACGGCTTTCCGCTTGAACTGACTAAAGAAATCCTGGCAGAAAAACACATCAAATTAGATGAAGAAGGGTTCTTCGCCGCACAGAAAAAGGCGAAGGAAAGCTCCCGCGCCGATATCGATGAGTTTGAAAAAGAAAAAGTGCTGGTAATGCAGCAGCTTGAATCGAAACTGCCCGCAACGGTTTTTACCGGTTATGACGTTTTAAATCAAAAAGCCGAAATACTCGCCCTGCTTACCAAAGATTATCAAACGACGGATACTCTTGATAAAGAGGGGTATATCGTTACGGATAAAACTTCTTTTTACGCACAATCGGGCGGACAGGTTGGCGATATAGGCTCGATAGAAGTTGACGGGGAAGCCGTCGCGAAAATAAGCGACACCCAAAAACCGCTTGAAAAAATTTATTTACATAAAGTGAACATTATCAAAGGCTCTTTGCACAAGGGGCAGACGATAATGCTTGCGGTAGATCCCGTAGCCAGATTTAAAGCGGCGGCGAATCACTCGGCGGTACACGTGCTCAACGCGTCTTTAAGAACAATATTGGGCGATGAAGTTCACCAGGCCGGATCCTTCGTTTCGCCGGAAAAGCTCCGCTTCGACTATACCATATCCACGCCCCCCACGCCCGATCAGCTTTTGGCGGTATGGGGCGTGGCTAACAATATAATCGAACAGAATTTGAAAGTGGAAACCCAAGTTCGCCCGTTAAAAGACGCCAAGGAACTGGGCGCGACGGTGCTTTTGGGCGAAACTTATGCCGACCCCGCGAGATTTGTTCTTATCTCCAAGGACGGATTTAAAGACCCAAAAAACCGCGCCAGCCTTGAACTCTGCGGCGGAACGCACGTAAAGAGTACCGGCGAAATAATGAATATAAGAATACTTAGGGAAAGCGCGGTATCAGCTGGCGTCAGACGTATAGAGGCGGTAGCGGGTCTAAGCGCGGTGGAGTATTTAAAACACGGCTCGAACGCCGCGATATTGGCTTCCAAAATCTTAAACACGACCGTAGACGATTTGGCCAAGAAGGCGCAGCAGTTGCTGGAAACGGAACAAACCCTAAAAAAAGAGATAGCCGAGCTTAAACGCAAACTTTTAAGCGGGGCGGACAACTCCGCACAATGCGAGGTTACTTTCAGCGACGGAGTCTGCGCGGTAGTATTCAACGCGGAAAACAGCGAAATAAAGGAACTCCGTACCCTCGCCGACAATATGGCCGACAAAAACAAAGGCAAGGTGGTAATAATAACCACGGAGAGAGAAGGCAAGAAGTCCTTTGTGGTAAAAAGCTGCAAAGACGGCGCGGACGCAAACAAAATAGCCAAGGCCGTTGCCGGCGCGATAAACGGGCGCGGCGGCGGAAAGGCCGAATTTGCGCAGGGCGGCGGGGAATGTTGTCCCTGGAAAGAGTTTTTAAAGAAAATAAAAGATCTTTAAAAATTTTGCTATAATTTATTAAGAACGAAAAAATAATTTGTAGCGATACAAAATATTTTGCTATAATAAATTATCCGGTTTTTATAAAGAAAACGCGGCGTTGGAATTTTCGCCGCGATATAAGAGCCAAAAAGATTTTAGAGGAACGGTTGGGTGGCTGAGCGGTCAAAAGCAACGGTCTGTAAAACCGTCGGGCGTGCCCTACATAGGTTCGAATCCTATCCCAACCATTCCTCTTTTTTCAACTAAAAGTTGGCCGCGCAGTGGTAGCGCGGGCGCAAAGAGCGCAAATTTATGTGAGTAATAGGACCCGAGTCAAATCCTATAAAACACAAAAGGTACAAAATGAGCAAAACATACTTACCTTCCGTACAGGAAGCCGAAGCAGGAAGAAAATGGCATCATATCGATGCCGCCGGCAAAACCTTGGGAAGATTGGCGACGCAGTTGGCCGTCTACCTTATGGGCAAGCACAAGAGAACTTTTACCCCCAATATGGACTGTGGGGATTTCGTCGTTGTTACCAATGCCGGGAAGATAAAAGTAACCGGGAAAAAAGCGGAGGAGAAAGTATATTTCTCCCACTCCGGCTACGCGAAAGGCGCTAAAGAAGTTCCTTTCAAGAGGCAGATGGAAAACAACCCCGCGAAGGTCATCGAGTTGGCCGTTTATCGCATGCTCGACAACAATAAACTTCGCGCTAAAAGAATGAAAAGGCTTAGAATCTTCAACGGTGAAGAGCATTCTTTTGCGGAAAGGTTCTCAAAATAAAAGGTGATTTCTATGGAAACCAAACAGATTAAAACCGGCAGAAGAAAAACTTCCGTAGCTCAGGCTGAGCTCGTGAAAGGTTCCGGTAAAATAACGATCAATACCAAATCATTGGAAGATTACTTCCGCGGTTGCCCCAGATATCAGGACACCGTAGTAGCGCCGTTAAGCGAACTTAAAGCCGAGAAAGATTTTGACGTAAACGTCAAAGTATGCGGCGGCGGTATCGCTTCTCAGGCGGGCGCCATACGCCACGCCATCGCCAGATCCTTGGCGGTGCTGGGCGAGGATAACAAAAAATCCATGAAGAAAGCCGGCTTCTTAACCAGAGACCCCAGAATGGTCGAAAGAAAGAAACCCGGCCAGCCCAAAGCGAGAAGACGCTTCCAATTCTCCAAACGTTAATTTGGAAGTCGACAAAATTTACCCCCGGTACCCCGGGGGTTTTTTATTGTCCGTTTTTCTTTTAATTTTTTGATTTCAACAAAAACACCTTCTGTGTTTGGGAATAGCCTTTCCGTGAGTCTTTGCCGACGGGCGGGGCCTCTCCATTACCCCAAACAAGAAGCCTCCACCAAGCGGCAAAACGCTGCCGCCGGCAGAGCTATATTTCCACAAGGCCATAGAGCTGTATTTCCACAAGCCCGATTTGGCGGCTTTTTTTCTCGCGCCTGCCAAAAGCGCCGGGCAAGACCTTCAAAAAACAAAATATCTTTTTCTCTTAAAGCGAAATAAATACCACCCTTAAATTACGCAGAGGATAAAACGAAAGGCAATCTCTTGCCCATTTCGCAAAAAAAACGGCGGAGGATTTGCTTCCCTTGCGCTTTTATGTTTTTTGGCGCTTGTTTTAGCTATGTTTAATCATTCTAATTTTCTATAATGATATTATGATAGAAGAATTAAAAAATAAGTTAAATTTAATAGAAAGCAATTATATTTCCAAAATACAAGCCTGCAAAGATTTAAAACAACTGCAGGACTTGCAAGTCGCCGCCGTAGGGCGCAAAGGCGAACTGACAGAACTTTTAAAGAGTCTTAAAGATCTCTCTTTGGAAGAGAAAAAGGAGTTCGGCCCCTTAAGCAACGCTTTAAAGGCGAAACTCGTTTTCTTATTCGAGGCCAAAACCGCAGAGCTTGAAACCGCGGCCATTAACGAAGAATTAAACAAGACGGATTTGGATTTAACTTTGCCCGCCTATCCATTCAATAAAGGCGGCAGGCACCCCTTGGCCATAGCGCAAAAGAGAATGACCGATATTCTCTCCAAACTAGGGTTTGTATGGGCGCACGGCCCTTTTATAGAGGACGAGTACCACAATTTTGACGCTTTGAATATCCCCGCGCACCATCCCGCGCGCGATATGCAGGACACCTTTTTCGTCAAAAATACCAATAAGACGGATTTCGTTTTAAGGACGCACACCTCGGGCGTACAGATAAGAACTATGCAAAAGCAGCGCCCGCCCATACGCATTATGGCGCCTGGCAGAGTATTCCGCAAAGACGCTCTTGACGCTACGCACAGCCCGGTATTTCACCAAATAGAAGGCCTATATGTCGATAAAAACGTCAGCTTGGCGGATTTAAAAAGGGATTTGACGGTATTTATGAAGGGCCTTTTCGGCAAGAAGGCGGAAGTAAGGTTTAGGCCGTCGTTCTTCCCGTTTACCGAACCAAGCGTGGAAGTGGACGTAAAATGCGTATTCTGCGAAGGCAAGGACAAGAACTGCCCCGTCTGCAAAGGCAGCGGCTGGAAGGAAATGTTGGGCGCGGGTATCGTGCATCCCAATGTACTTAGAAACTGCAATATCGACCCAGAAGTTTACAGCGGATACGCTTTCGGCATGGGTGTAGAGAGGCTGGCGATGTTCTCTTTGGACATCAAGGACATCAGAACTTTCTACGAGAACGATATTAGGATTTTGGAGCAATTTTAAATGAAAATACTTTATTCTTGGCTTAAAGATTTTATTGATTTGGATCTAACTCCCGAAGAGCTGGCAGGCAAGCTGACCGTTCTTGGTATGGAAGTGGAAGAGATAAAAAAGACGGGCGCAGATTTTGACGACATTTACGCCGCCAAAATAGTTAAAATAAACGCGCACCCCAATTCAGAAAAGCTGCACCTTGTCGATTTGGAAACGAAAGACGGTGCCAAACGCGTAGTATGCGGCGCGCAGAACATCGCCGAAGGGCAGACCGTACCTTTGGCCAATGTAGGATCGAGGCTTGGCAAGATTTATCTTAAACCGGCGGAAATCCGCGGCGTAGTATCGGAGGGAATGTTATGTTCCGCCGACGAACTTGGCTTGGCGGCTGAACGCCAAAAAGGCATTATGATTTTGGACCCTAAAATACCCGTCGGTACAGACGTAAAAACATTATACGGCAAAGCCGACGCGATATTTGAAGTTTCCCTAACCCCCAACCGCCCGGACCTTATGAGCCACCTCGGCATAGCAAGAGAACTTAGCGTTTTGTTAAATCTTCCTTTAAAAAAGAAGGCGTGGAAAAAATACAAAGGCGAAGGACCCGCTTTAAAAATCAATATCCACACGCAAGACGACGGCTGCGCCAGATATACGGGCAGGATAATCCGCGGTGTAAAGAATACTGAGTCCCCCGCTTGGATGAAGGAACGCCTTTTGGCCATGGGCGTCAACCCCAAGAACGCGCTTGTAGATATTACCAACTATGTCCTTTTTGAAATAGGCCACCCGATGCACGCTTTTGACCTTAACCATCTTGAAGGCGGGGAAATAAACGTACGCTGGGCGCAGGAAAACGAAAACTTTTTGGCGCTTGACGACACTCAACGCACCCTAACGCCGCAGAACCTAGTTATAGCCGACGGCAAAAAAGCCGTCGCCTTAGCGGGCGTTATGGGAGGCAAAGGCGACAGTATATTACCTGAAACCAAAGACATCTTTTTGGAAGGCGCATATTTTTATCCGCCGTGCATAAATAAAACGTCAAAAAAGTTTGCGCTCAGCACGGAATCTTCCCAAAGGTTTGAAAGAGGCGTAGATATAGAAGGCTGTTTAAATTCGATAGAGATGGCGACGGCCCTGGTACTTGAAATATGCGGCGGCGAGCCCAGCGAAATCAACGACGTTTACCCTAATCCTTACCGCCCCGCTCAAATAGAATTTAAGCCCGAGGATCTGGAAAAGATACTCGGTATGGAAATAGACCGCGAGCGCCTTAAAGACATTTTCGGCAGGCTTGGCGCGGATTTAAAAATTTCCGATTCGGGCGCCTGGCTCTTTACGCCCGGCTCTTACAGACGGGATTTGAACCACAAGTGGGATTTGGCGGAAGAGGCCGCGCGCTATATCGGTTTGGAAAACTTGGCCTCCGACGGCGACGGCACGACGCACGCCACTTTATACTTCGGCGAGAACCCTAAAGCGGTGGATATAGGCGAAAAATTCTCCGACGCTTTGGCGGGCCTCGGCTTTTACGAATGCAAAAATTTTGACTTCGTATCGCAAAAGGATTTAAATCTTTTCTCCTTCAGCGACAAAACCGCCGTGGAAATAAAAAATCCGCTCGCCGACGGAATGGAATTTTTAAGGCCGAACCTGCTTATGAGCCTGCTGAAAAACATAGCTCTTAACCAAAACTTCGGCAGACACGATTTGGCGCTTTTCGAGTACGGCAAAACTTTCTCTTTGCAGAAAGGCTTCCCGCTGGAAACTTTCTCTCTAGGCGCTGTTATGTGCGGCAAAACCCCGCGGGAAAAGTTCTTTATGAACCCGCAGTGCAAAGTAGGCTTTTACGGCCTTAAAGGCGCGGCGGAAAATATTTTGAGGGATTTTGAAGGCGTAACTTTCCAACCTTCCAAAAGCGCTCCCTCTTATATGCACCCCAAAATCTGTATGGACATTCTTTTAAACAACAAGAAAATAGGCTTTCTGGGGCAGGTGCACCCGCTGACGCTAAAGGCTTACGACATCAAGCAAGAAGTTTACGCCTTTGAGTTTGACGTCAAAAACCTGGAGAAACTCTTTGACGCGCAGCAGTTCAAAAAAGCGCGCGAGATAAGCGCTTTCCCCGCTTCAAAGAGGGATCTGTCCGTAGTGATAGACAAGAATATAACTTTTGACAAAGTCCGCCAAGCATTAAAGGCGGCCGCACCCGATACTAAGTACAATCTTACGGATTTGTATCAAGGATCGAACTTGCCCGAAGGCAAAAAGAGCATTACCTTAAGTTTCGATTTTATTTCCAAGGAGAAAACCCTTACCGACGCGGAAGTAAACAAAGCGGTAGAGGCTATTCTCGCGAAATTAAAAACGGACTTGGGCGCGGAATTAAGATAAAACATAAAGTATGGAAGACGACAAATACAAACAGCTGCATCTTTTAATAGACCGCATATCGGCCAGGCTTGCGCAAGCTGAGGAGGAAAATATGCTTCTTCAAGCCAAAGTGCGGGCTTTGGAGTCGAACGTAAAAGTTCTGCAAAGCGCGCAAGTAACCGCGAGGGCTTTAAAAGAATGGAAAGACGTAACGACTTCCATACTAAAGAAACTTTACGCTAAAATAGAACGGGAAATAGAGAGGATAGAGCAGCAGTCCTCTTCCCCCGATTTGGGCCAGAAATGAGCAAAAGACAAGAACCCGTTACCGTAACGATTAAAAGGATAGAGCTCGACAATGTCGTACTGGAAGGGCTCGGCCCTTTGGACGTTAACGCTTTGGCAAGAGAAATAGAAAACAAGATGGACCAATTCTCGGAAGAGAAACATACCGTAGACACTTTCAAGATATTGCTTCATACGACGCTTTTCTATGCGGCCAAAGTATACACCAGAAGCAACAACGAAGAGCAAAAAAACAAAGCGGGCGAAAAACAGTTGGACAGCGCGATAGAAAAATTAAATCTTGCCTTGAACCGTTTGCCCCTTAAATAGATATGAGCGATTTTTTTGAAGAAGAAAGGCGCGAATCCGCCAAAGAAAATATGCCGCTTGCGGCAAGGTTGGCGCCCCAAAAGCTGGAAGATTTCGCCGGGCAGGAAGATATTCTTGCGCCGGGCAAACTTCTGCGCCGACTTATAGAGGCCGATAAAGTCCGCTCCGCCGTATTCTTCGGCCCGCCGGGCGTAGGCAAAACGGCACTCGCGAGATTTATCGCCAAAACCACCCGCGCGCATGTAAGCGAACTTAACGCCGCGGCCGCGGGTGTGGGCGACTTAAAAAAAGTTTTAGAAGAGGCCCGCCTTAGAATAGAAAACAACTTTGAGCAAAAACGCACCCTCCTTATCTTAGACGAAATACATCACTTTAACAAAACGCAGCAGGACGTGCTTTTGCCTTCGGTGGAAAGCGGGCAGATAATCCTTATCGGCATAACAACGGAAAACCCCTACTTCTACATCAACAATGCTTTGCTTTCAAGATTTTCCGTATTTGAGTTCAAACCTTTAAGCGCGGAAAATCTCTCAAAAATAACGAAGAATGCGCAGGAAAGCCAAAACTTCATTATTGACGACGACGCGAAAGATTTCCTTATCACGCAGTCAAACGGCGACGCCAGACGCTTTCTAAACGCCTTGGAACTGGCTTTAATAACTACGCCGTATGTAGGCGGGCCAAAACACATAACTTTCGATATAGCCAAAGACTGCATACAAAAAAGACATCTTAACTACGACAAAAAAGGCGACGATCATTACGACGTTATTTCGGCCTTCATAAAATCAATGCGCGGCTCGGATCCGGATGCCGCAGTCTATTGGCTGGCCAGAATGCTGGAATCGGGCGAAGACCCGCGATTTATCGCAAGACGTATTTTTATCTGCGCGGCGGAAGACGTCGGCCTGGCCGAACCTACCGCAATAGTCATAGCGCAGGCAGCTTTCAAAAGCGCGCAGGTGCTGGGTATGCCGGAAGTGAGAATACCGCTCGCGCAGGCGGCCATATACGTGGCCTGCGCGCCAAAATCGAACGCCGCCTATTTGGCCATAGACGCCGCTTTGGACGAAGTCAAAAACGGACCGAGGAGAGACGTACCCCCGCATTTAAGAAGCTCGATTAAAAACGAGGGCTATAAATACGCGCACGATTACCCCAACCATTACGTTGAGCAGCAATATATGCCCATGCCCAAAAAATTTTATAAGCCGACCGTAATGGGCAAAGAAAAAATTATAAAAGAGCGGCAGGAAAATTTAAGGAAGAAGAAATAATGCTCCCTTTCTCTAAAGATAAAATTTTTTCCGTAACCGAAATCAGCCAAACCGTAAAGCAAATGCTGGAAGACGTTTTTGGGGAAGTCGCCATAGAAGGCGAAATCTCCAATCTAAAAACCGCTTCCAGCGGGCATATCTATTTTGACCTTAAAGACGAGAACGCCTTAATCTCGGCGGTATTGTTTAAGGGATACGCGCGCGGTTTAATTTTAAAAGAAGGCGATCTTATAGTAGCGCGGGGCGAAATATCCTGCTATATCAAACAGGGCAGATACCAGCTTATCGTCAAAGAGGCGGAAGTAAAAACAAAAGGAAATCTGTTTGCGGAATTTGAGAAACTTAAAGAAAAATTATCGCAAGAAGGCCTTTTTGACGAAGACAAAAAGCTCCCCCTGCCGCCTTTCCCTTCCAGAATAGGCGTGGTTACTTCACCAACGGGCGCGGCGATACGGGATATCCTTTCCGTACTAAAAAGGCGTGGGCGCAATCTTGAAGTAATAATAGCCCCCGCTTTAGTGCAGGGCGAAGGTTCCAAAGAGCAAATAGTTCAAGCCCTGAAAAATTTGCAAAAGTTGACCCCGCCGCCCGACGTTATTTTGCTGGGCAGGGGCGGCGGCAGCATAGAAGATTTATGGAGTTTTAACGAAGAGCTTGTAGTCCGCGCGGTAGCCGCAAGCAAAATACCTATAATATCCTGCGTCGGGCATGAAACGGACTTTACTTTAACCGATTTTGCCGCTTCTTTAAGAGCGCCGACCCCTTCGGCGGCGGCGGAGCTAGTAGTCAAAAATGCGCACGATACGGCGGAAAAATTGTTTTCCTTAAACAAATTGCTTATTAACTCTCTGACAATAAAATACGAGCGCCTAAACGCCAGACTTTCTTTGGCAATTAACAGCAAATACCTTAAGGAGCCGGCCTTGTTCTTTGAACGCAAAGAGCAAACCTTGGACGACCTCAAAGAAACGCTTTATACTAAAATAGATACGCTTTTGGAAGCAAAAGCAAACGCCAAGCATTTGCTTGAACAGCGCCTTGCGCTCTTAAGCCCGCAGGCTACCCTTAAACGGGGATACGCCATCGTCAGGCGCAGTGCGACGGGCGAGGTTGTACGTTCCTCCCTTAAGGGCGAACGTCTTACCGTACAAACTTCTTATGATAATTTTGAGGTGGAAACATTATGAGCAAAAAAAATACTTTTGAGGCGAAACTTGCCCGCCTTGAAGAAATAGTAAACGCCCTTGACGGCGACACTATCCCGTTGGAAGAAAGTTCAAAGCTCTTTGAGGAGGGGTTGACACTTTCCAAAGAATTGACGGAAAAATTAAACGAAGTAAAATTTAAAGTTCAAACTCTAAAAGAGAAAGGCTCCTCTTTAATTCTTGAGCCTTTCGACAAGGAAGAAAATGCCTAAACTGCGTTTGGATAATGCGCTGGTTAATTTAGGGTTGGCCTCAAGCAGGAATAAGGCCCAAGCCATCATTATGGCCGGTGAAGCCTTGGTAAACGGCCAAGTTGAAACCCGCGCCGACAGAAACATCAAACCCGAGGATAATATCTCCCTAAAAGAAAAATCCTGCCCCTATGTATCAAGGGGCGGCTTAAAATTGCAAGGCGCTTTGGACTCTTTTAAAATATCCGTAAAAGATAAAATATGCGCCGATATTGGCGTGGCGACGGGCGGGTTTTCCCATTGTTTTCTGCTAAGAGGCGCGAAAGAAGTTTACGGCATTGACGTCGGCAAAGGACAAATAGCAAGCGAAATTACCGCCTTTAAAAATTTCTTCTTCCGCCCCAATACCAATGCCCGCTATATCACCCCCGATATGTTCCCGCATCCGTTTGAAGCCGCCGCAGTTGACGTTTCCTTCATTTCACTTAAAATGATTATGCCCGCATTATTTTCTTGTATGTCCGCCAACAGCGATATAGTATTCTTAATTAAGCCACAATTTGAGCTTACCCCCAAAGAGGTGCCCCACGGCATAGTCAAAACCGACGAAAACCGTCAAAAAGCGGTTTCTTTGGTAAGGGATTTCTTTAAGCAAAATCTTGAGACTAAATACAATGCCCAAGAACAAGGACTCATCAATTCGCCCATTACCGGTATGCACGGCAATATAGAGTTCCTGTGGCATATTAAAATAAACACCAAAAAAGACGATTAATCTGTTTTTAGAACATAAATAGTACTCTTTATCTATCGTGAGGGCTTTTTAGCTTACACTTTGTTTTTGACGCGGATTACCCCTATTTAAATCTCGCTTTTATTTGCAGCGAATACTTCTTTAAAAGCGCATTTTATGTCCTTTATCCACATCTCAAAAAGCACGTTTAATATTTTTTAATCTTCTTAGATATAAGCAAAATCCGCACGGGACGGGATTTTGTATAAAACAATAAATATCCTTGAAGATAGGATCGCTTTTTAGATATAAAAAAACCCCCGCTTTTATAAGCGGGGGTTTTATAGCAAAAGAGTCTGATTAAGCGTTCACTTTATTCGTATCAACATGCAAACCAGGCCCCATCGTGGAAGATAAGGAGATCGTCCTTACATACACGCCTTTGGAGGTTGAAGGTTTTACTTTGTTGATTACTTCCAAAACAGCTTTTGCGTTGTCAAACAGCTTATCGGCTTCGAAAGAGGCCTTGCCTACCGGTACGTGAACGATACCGTAAGCGTCGGCTTTAAACTCTATTCTGCCGGCCTTAAGCTCTTTTACCGCCGTAGCAACGTCAAAGGTGACGGTGCCGGCTTTCGGGTTCGGCATCAAGCCGCGAGGGCCCAATATCTTGGCCGCCTTGGCTAAATCCCTCATGGTGTCAGGTGTGGCTACGAGGACGTCAAAGTCCATCTTGCCTTTAAGTATGTCTTCCACCAATTCCTCGCCGCCTACCAAATCGGCTCCGGCTTTTTGAGCGTCTTGAGCATGCTCGCCCTTGGCTAATACCGCTATGCGTTTGGTCTTGCCGGTACCATGCGGAAGAACTACCATCGTTCTTACCTGCTGGTCGGATTTTTTGGTGTCGATGCCTAAGCGGACGTGCAATTCGACGGTTTCGTCAAATTTGGCTTTCGCGTTTTCTTTGCACAGAGCTACCGCTTCTTTCAACGTGTAGAGCTTTTTGCTGTCTATCGTCTTTTTAGCTGCTTCCATTCTTTTTCCCATCTTGTCTCCTTTAGGTCTAACGGGCCGTTAAGCCCTCCCTGGATAAATTCCTTATTTTACTATGTCGACGCCCATGCTTCTGGCCGTGCCTTTTACCATCTCGGCGGCCTGCTTTACATCTTTGGTGTTCAAGTCCGGCAGTTTTTCCGCCGCGATCTCTTCGCACTGTTTCTGCGTCAACTTGCCCACTTTGTCCTTATGGGGCGTGCCTGAGCCTTTTGCGATGCCCAGCTTCTTTACTATAAGTACCGCCATAGGCGGCATCTTCGTGATGAAAGAGAAGGATCTATCTTCATATACCGTTATTACAACCGGGATCTTGATACCTTTCTCCAACTTTGCGGTCTTGGCATTAAACTGCTTGCAGAATTCCATGATGTTTACGCCATGCTGACCCAATGCCGGGCCTACCGGAGGCGCAGGATTCGCGGCCCCTGCCGGTATCTGCAGTTTAATATAGCCTTTGATTTTTTTCTCTTTTGCCATTTTTATTTTACTCCTTAATTTACCCGCCTTGGCGGGCTGCTGCTAAATCTAGTTTATCTTCTCAACCTGCAAATAGTCCACTTCTACGGGAGTAGCCCTGTCAAAAACCGTTACCATTACTTTCAGCTTGTTTTTGGCTTCGTTTACTTCCTCTATTACACCCACAAAGTGCTTGAACGGGCCTTCCGTCACGCGCACTTGCTCGCCGCGGTCAAATTGTACCGCGTGCTTGGGTTTGCCGTCGGTAGCGGTAGTCAACTCTACTATGCCGGCTATCTCCTCTTCCGGAAGAGGCACCGGATACGGATCACCTAAAAAGCCCGTAACCCCTATTATGTTCCTTATGAACCAATAGGTTTGGCTGGTTAAGATCATCTCTACCAATATATAACCGGGGAAAAATTTGCGTTTCCTTAAGGTCTTTTTATTTTGTTTTACTTCCACTACTTCTTCGGTAGGCACCAAAACGCTAAAAACTCTATCCCCAAAGTTCTGCACTTTTATTTGCGTTAAAATCTTTTCTTTTACCTTGTCCTCATGACCCGTCTGAGTGTGAACAACGTACCAGTACTTTTCCTGCGATTCGTGCTCTTTAGACACGGCCTCTTCGGTTTGATTGGCTTTCGTCTCTTCGCTCATGTTAATTGCTCCCTACTATTTTACTCAACACTGAAGATAAGATAAAGTCTATCCCGCTTATGTATATAGCTATTATCGCAACTACTATGAATACAAATATCGTCGACTGTATCATCTGCGCTCTGGAAAGCCATACACTCTTTTTAAGTTCGAAGTATGACTCCCTAAGGAAACTTATTGCTTTATTCATATAACCTACCGTTTCTTAAAATCTGGCAGGAGCGGAAGGACTCGAACCTTCAGTCCCGGTTTTGGAGACCGGTGGTTTACCAGTTAACCGACGCTCCCATATTCTTATCTATGCGAAACCTTATTTAGAGGCTTTGCCTTCTTTATGCAAAGTCTGCTTGCCGCATTTCTTGCAAAATTTGTTCAATTCGACTTTGTAATCTTTCTTTTTGCCTTTAGCAAAATAGTAGTTCTTATTTTTGCATTCCGTGCACGATAACACGAATGTTAATCTTTCTGCTGTTGCCATTTTTTCTGTCCTGTCTTAAATTTTGGGCTATATGCCCTCTCATAAAGATACCTAAAGGGACATTGTATCCAATGTCCCTATTAGGTTCCTATTTCAAACTGTTACTCAAGGATCTTGGTAACAACGCCGGCGCCTACTGTCCTGCCGCCTTCCCTTATGGCGAATCTTACTCCCTCTTCCATCGCCACTGGCGTTATCAACGTTACTTCTATCTCTGCATTGTCACCAGGCATTATCATGTCGCCCTTGAACTGCAACTCTCCCGTCACGTCCGTCGTCCTAAAGTAGAACTGCGGTTTGTAGCCCGGTGTTAACGGCGTATGTCTTCCGCCTTCGTCTTTCTTCAATATATATACCTGTCCGATAAACTTCTTGTGCGGCGTTATGCTCTTCGGCGCCGCCAATACCTGGCCTCTCTCTACCTGCTTCTTGTCTATACCTCTAAGCAATATACCTACGTTATCGCCAGCTATACCTTCGTCCAGTAATTTCCTGAACATCTCTATGCCCGTCGCTACTGACGTCAATGTGTCCCTAAATCCAATTATCTCTACCGGATCGCCTACCTTGATGTGGCCTCTCTCTATCCTGCCCGTAGCTACCGTGCCGCGGCCCGTAATCGAAAATACGTCTTCTACCGCCATCAAGAACGGCTTGTCCGTCTCTCTCTTCGGCTCGGGTATCCACGTGTCCAAAGCTTCCAACAACTTCTTGATCGCCGGTACGCCTATCTCGCTCTGATCGCCTTCTATCGCTTTCAATGCGCTTCCGCGGATTATAGGAGTGTTGTCCCCGTCAAATTCATACTTGCTCAAAAGCTCGCGCACTTCCATCTCTACTAAGTCCAATAATTCCGCTTCTTCTACCAAATCTACTTTGTTCAAAAATACTACCAACTTCGGTACGTTTACCTGCTTGGCCAACAATACGTGTTCCTTCGTCTGAGGCATAGGACCGTCTACCGCCGATACTACCAATATAGCACCGTCCATCTGCGCAGCACCCGTGATCATGTTCTTAATATAATCGGCGTGCCCCGGGCAGTCTATGTGCGCATAGTGCCTCTTGTCTGATTCGTACTCTACATGCGATACCGCTACCGTCACAATCTTGCTCGCGTCTCTTACTACGCCGCCCTTCGCTATATCGCTGTACGCCATCTCCTTGGATTTCCCTTCGCTAGCCAATACTTTCGTCAACGCCGCAGTCAACGTCGTCTTGCCGTGGTCTACGTGACCGATCGTTCCTACGTTTACGTGCGGTTTGTTCCTTGAAAACTTCTCCTTTGCCATAGTCTTTGTCTCCTATATGTTTTTAATTAAATCCAAAAGCTGGGAATGGGAATCGAACCCACGACCTTCTCCTTACCATGGAGATGCTCTACCAGCTGAGCTATCCCAGCAAAAATCCGTAAATACTTCCAGCGGGCGAAGGGAATCGAACCCTCGTCATCAGTTTGGAAAACTGAGGTTCTACCATTGAACTACGCCCGCAATGGTTATTCCTATTATATCAAATTAAAGCGCAAAAGACACTTGCCACTATTTACCTGGCATTAAAATGCAGGCGCGAGGGAGAATCGAACTCCCGAATAGCAGTTTTGCAGACTGCCGCCTTACCACTTGGCCATCGCGCCATGCATATTTGTCTTTTCTTCAATTATTATATTATAATTGCGCGCCATTGTAAACCGTTTTTATAACCAGCCCACTTTATATACGGTTAAAGAGGAGTATTCCCCGCCGGCTCTGAGCAGGGTTGAAGGGAAATCCTTATTGTTAGGGCTATCGGGGAAATGCTGTGTTTCCAGGCAGAAAGCCCCGTGCTCCTTATATATTACCCCTCCCTTGCCCTTATCCTTGCCGTTTAGAAAATTACAGCTGTAAAAATGCACAGAAGGCTGATTGGTATAAATCTCCAATCTAAGGCCGCTGGCCTCATTCTCCGCTACCGCACCCAAAAACAAATTCCGCCCCTTATATTCGTCGCAGACATAACTGTGGTCATAGCCGCCGCCGATATTAAGTTGCACGTTACCCGCTTTTATATCCGCGCCTATGCTCTTTAAGTTTCTGAAATCAAAAGGCGTTCCTTCCACTTTGTCCATACGGCCCGAAGGTATTAAATCCTCGTTTAAAGGCAGATAGTGCTCTGCGTTTATACACAATTTATGCCCCAATATATTTTTACAGTGATCACCTAAATTAAAAAACGCGTGATTGGTTATGTTGACAATACTGTCTTTGGAGCATTGAGCGTGGACTTCAAACATTAAGGCATTGTCTTCGGTAAGAGTATAAGCGGCGCTTATCCTAAACTCGCCGGGATAGCCGTCCAAACCATCGGACAAAACGCATTCCAATGCTGCGAAATTTTCTTCCACCTCCGTAAATCTCCAGACTTGTTCGTTAAGCCCCTTAAATCCGCCGTGCAAATGGTTGGGCCCGTTATTCACGCTTAAACTATATTGTTTGCCGCCAATTTCAAACCTACCCCGCGCAATACGCCCGGCATAGCGCCCTATCACCGCGTTAAAATAACGTTCGTTTGAGTTTTTATAGTTTTCCAAACTGTCATGGCCTATTACTATATCGTAAAACTCGCCGGCTTTATTGGGAACTATAAAAGACACTATTCTCGCGCCGTAATTGCTTATTTGCGCCTTTACGCCTTTTGAGTTTTTTAAAGTCGCCAATTTACATTCTTTACCGTCGACGTACCCCTTAAAGTCTTCCTCTTTCATAAGCGATGCCGCCATAAAACCCTCCGTATATCGGCATTGTAGCATAAAACACAAGCGCTTTGCGTTAAATAAGCTCATTTATTCGGGCCATCTTTCCGCGTTTGCAAAAAACTTTTTTTGGGCCTTGACATTTCCTTTTTTGAGCGTATCATATCTTTACGGGCAGTGATAACAAGAGGGTTCTGAAGGAATGGAACCAGTTCTCACTCCTACTTAAGGAGACTGCCCGTTTTGAAAATTTACTGTTGTTTGACCGGGTGGTGTTTTTCGGCGGGGCGGTGTTATGAGTGTAGACGCTGCGATGACGTGAGGATGCCGGATGCGCACATAAAATCCCCTAAGCGGGTGTGCGCAGGAGACGGTCGGACAGTAGGGCCGGATGCCAAAGAAGGTGTGGTCCGTCGTTATGGGCGGCGAACGCGAAGGTGAAGGCGTCTGCGCCGAGGAGAAGGTATGGAGGATAGCTCCAGTTGTAAAAGCGGGCGTTAATCGTTTTAAAGGTAATGGATAATTACAAAGGTAACGGTTAAGGCCCGCTTTTTTGCGCCCTTTTAACAAGCCTTGAGCCACGCTTTTTACACCGACACAATCACCCTAGCTAACAACAGCCCGATTTAAACTGGACAAAGCAGCTTCCCTTCCTAGCGTTTTCTTAATTAAAAAGCCCCGCCGTAAAGCGGGGCTTTTTTGCGTCAAGTAAAACTTTACTGCGGCTAAGCTTCCTGTTCGTTTGTTTTCTGACGCAGGATTACCCTCTTTACCCAAGCGCCGAAATCATCAAACAAAGAATATGCCACCGGCGCCATAAGCAAAGTGATCAGCAAAGCCAAGGTCTGCCCGCCGATTATCACTATGGCCAAACTGCGCCTTAACCCCGAGCCCGCGCCCGTACCCAAAGCCGTAGGTATCATACCCGCTATAATCGTTACGGTCGTCATCAAAATAGGGCGCAGCCTTACTTTGTTGGCTTCCATTATGGCTTTATACTTATCGTAACCGGCATGGCGCAAAGTGTTGGTATAATCCACCTGCAATATCGCGTTCTTGCTTACTATACCCATCAACATGAACATGCCCAATAAGCTGAAAATATTCAGCGTTTCACCGGTGAAAGCCAAAGTCAGCAGCGCGAACGGTATCGTAAGCGGTATAGCCGTAAGCACTACAAACGGGTGGACATAACTTTCAAACTGCGCGGCCAATATCATATAGATGAACAAGATCGCCAAGGCAAATGCCATAATAAAGCTCGATAACATCTTGCCCATCTCGCTTGACTGCCCTTCCAAGCCCGAAGTATAGTTCGCCGGCGCATTCAATTCCTTGAAAGCGGCGTCTATTATGCTTATGGCCTTGTTCATATCCATATTGCCAGAAGTGTTGGCCTCAATCGTAATCTGTCTTTGCCTGTTCATACGGTTGATCTGCGAAGGACCAAAACCCTGTTCTATCGTCGCCACGCTGTCAAGGCGGACAAGGGCGTCCTGCCCGTTTCGCTTGGCCGGGATCATCATGGAAGAGATAACCTCTTTATTATTCCTATAATCTTCGTCGGCGCGAACCCTTATTTCATAAAGTTCGTTGCCTTCCTTGTATTTCGATATATCTTCTTCCCCGCCCACCAGCGTACGCAAAGTGGAGGCGATATCGCTTACCTTCACGCCTAAATCGTGAGCTTTATCGCGATCAATGGAAACTCTGTATTCAGGCTTGGCGAAGTCAAAATCCAAGTCCAAATCTATAATGCCGGGGGTATCCTTAACCTTATCATACACCGCATTGGCGTAAGACAAAAGTTCATTCATATCAGGGCCGGAAATTACATACTGTATCTTGGCCATTCCTCCGCCCGGAGAACCGCTGATTATGAAGGCTTGGCTCTTTACGTCATCATATTTGGCAAGGATATTCCTGGTCGCGTCGATATACTCGAATATAGAGTAGCCTTTGCCTCTTTTCTTTAAGTCTTCAAGCTCCACTATAAAATAGCCTCTGTTGGTGGAAGAACCCGTGTTTACTATACTGTCGGCCGATACGCCTATACCCATAAACAGTTTGTCTATAAAGGGCATTTGCTTGAGCTCGCCTTCCACCTGCTTCATAAAGGCGTCCATCTGGGGATAACTCGTGCCGTCGGGCGCCTTAAGGTTTATCTGATATTGGCCCGAATCGTCTTCCGGCATAAAGTCCACGCCGACCATTCCGCCCGCCAAAATAAATATCGGCGATATCGCCAAAAATACCGATAATACCACCATCAGCAATTTGTGCCCCATGGCGAACTTAAGGCAGGCCATATAAACCTTGTTTATAGCATTGTTTACACTGTCCACCATTTTGTCCGCGCGAGATTTTTTCCTTTCCGCCTTCAAGAATTTACTGCATAACATCGGCGTAAGCGTCAAAGCTATTATACCGCTGATCGTGATGGCGTAAGCTACCGTCAAGCCGTAACTCCTTACAAAACGCCCCACTATACCCGTCATAAAAGCCAAAGGCACGAAGATTACCACCAACGAAGCCGTCGTCGCTATTACCGCAAAGGATATTTCTTTTGCGCCGTCTACCGCCGCTTGCAGCGCGCTCTTGCCGTATTCCTGCATATGGCGGTGTATATTTTCAAGCATAATAATGGCGTCGTCTATAACTATACCCACCGCCACCGTAAGGCCCAGCAGCGTCATATTGTTGAGCGTAAAATCGCTCAAATACATCAAAAAGAAAGTTCCGATAATTGACGTCGGTATAGCCATGGCCGATATTACTGTGGAGCGCAAATCTCCCATGAACATAAATACCACTATTGCGGCCAAAAACGCGCCTACCACCAAGTGTTCCATTACCGCGAAGAAAGATTCTTCTATATAGCTTGAAGTGTCAGAAATAGTATAAATCTCCACGCCTTTGGGCAACAGAGGCTTAATCCTTTCCAATCTTTCCTTTATAGCGCTTATTACCGCCAAAGTATTTGTGCCCGATTGCTTCTTAATGTTTAAAGAAACGCTCCTCTTGCCGTTAATATAGGTGGCGCTTCTTTCATATTCGCCGGAGTCCTCAACTCGGCCGATGTCGGATATTTTTATCGGCACGCCGTTTACCGTAGCTACGACTATATCGTCAAAACTATTTACGCTGTCGATACGCCCCAACACCCTTAAGTTAAAATCGTTCGCGACGTTTTCCACACGTCCGCCCGGTATCTCGATATTTTGCTCCACTATCGCCGATTTCACCGCGCCGACTGAAACGCCCAAAGACGCCAGTTTAAGCGGGTTGATTATTACGTGTATTTCGCGCTCGCGGCCGCCGACTATATCCACAGACCCTATGCCGCTTACGTTTTCGATATTTTCCTTAACCTGCTTTTTTGCAAGCTCGGTCAAGCTAATAATATCCATATCGCCCGTTACCACCACGTTCAATATGGCCGCGGCGCCTACGTCCAATTTGGATATTACCGGCGAATCAATGCCGTCTGGCAATTCCTTCTCTATCTTGTTTACGTTATCGCGCACTTCCTGCGCGGCGACGTCGGGGTCCTTTTCCAAATCGAACTTGATTATGATAAAAGAAGCCCCCTCCATCGTTTGGGAGGTTATTGTATCTATTCCCGATATTACGTTTACCGCCTCTTCCACCTCTTTGGTGATGGATGTTTCTATTTCCTCCGGGCTTGAACCCTGCAAAGTCGTCTGCACGGTAACGTAAGGGAAGTCCACGTCAGGATACATGTCCACGCCCATGCGGCTGTATCCTATAAGACCAAGCACTATCAGCACCAAAGAGAACATCACCGTAGTTACCGGCCTTCTTATAAATAAGGCCGATATGCCGCCGCCGATATTGCTTTGGCCGCTTTGTTCTTCGCGTTTAATTGTTTCTTTATTTTCTTCCATAGTTATAAGCCTTATTTATTTTCAATCTTGATTTTGCTGCCGTCTTTAATTCCGAAAACGATTTTGATTACTTCCTCGCCTTCCTTAACGCCGGATACAATCTCGTAAGTGTCGGCCGATTTTAAACCCACTTTAACTTCCCGCTTGGATACCGTATCGCCGCCTTCGTTTACAACATAGACGTAATCGGCCGTGGTACCGTCGTCCAAAGTTTCGCTCTGTACGCTTGTAAGTTTAAGCGCGGGAACGTTATCCTTCTCCTCCAGTACCAACTTAACTTTAGCGAACATGCCAGATTTTAAAGAACCGTCGGCATTATCCGCCCTAAGCTCCACCGTTACCACTCTGCTTTGCGAGTCTACCACCGGGCTTATTTTGTACACTTTCGCGGGGAATTGCCTATCTCCAAATGCTTCTACCGTAAACTCCGCGCTTTGCCCCAAATGTATTTTACCGATATATCTTTCGGGTATATCCACCAAAACGCGAACTTCTTCCTGATTTACCACCAAGGCCACAGGTGTGGTTTTGGTTACGTTCGCACCCGGATCCAAATACGTCTTGCCGATAACGCCGTTAATGGTGGAAGGCACCAAAACCGGTTCGTATACCGCGCCGACTTCGTCGCGTTCTATCAAAGCTAAGCTTTGGTTGCGTTTTACTTTGTCGCCCTCTTTCAATACGTTTTCCAGCAATTTACCGTCAACTCGTGGGAATATTACCGCCTCCTCCCACGCTTTGACGCTGCCGTTTAATAACAAATCGGATTTAACGTCCCTTAAACTTACCGTTTCCGTTTCTACGGTGAAGCGGTCCGTCTCCATCTGCTCCAAGGCGCTCTTCTCACCCTTGCCAGAGCAGGCGCCCAAAATTACAGCCGACAATATTATAGCCGTTATCTTTTTCATATTTTCGCTACCTCTTTACCTACTGCGTAATTCAAATTGGACAATGCCGTAAAGGCGTCGTGTACAGCCTGTACGTATTGCAATTCCGCATCATGCAAAAGCAGGGCGGAATCATCTAAATCCAAGCGGCTGGCAAGCCCGTTTCTGTACCTTATGTTCGTGCGTTCCAGATTTTTGCGGGCCTCCGCTATCGTGCCTTTTGTTGCCATTATTCTGTTTTTGGCTTCGTTTAAATTAAGCCAGCAGCGCTTGACTTCTATCCTGATGTCGCGTTCGGTGTCGCGCGCCTGAAGGACCGCTTGGTCATAAGCCAGCTTGCGCTGTTTTACCAAAGAATCTACCCTAAAACCCTCAAACAGCGGTATGCTCACCCTTAAGCCGACATTGCTGCCCCAAGAGGAATTATCGCTTTCCACCGGTATCATTATATGATCTGAGGTGCCGCTGTAAGATACATTGGCAAATGCCGCTATTGAACCGTAATGATCCGCTTTGGCGATTTTAATGTTTTCATCTGCTATCTGCACATTTAAATCCGATATGACAAGCTCCGGGCGGTTTTCCTTCGCCATTTGATAAAGCTCTTCCAAAGAAGGTATTTCCACTTTCAAAATATCCTTAAGCTGCCAGGTAAGGGAAAGCGGATCCTGCGGATCTTTATTAAGCACACGCCTTAAAGTAAGCAGGCCAAGTTCATAGCTGTTTTCCGCTTCTATTAAAGGAGGCTCGCTGTTTGACACTTTCACCTTTTGGTTTAACACATCCAAATCGCTGGCCAAACCTTGCTTATATTTGGAAGTTATTTCCTTAAGATGGTCTTTGGCGATATTTAAATTCTCCCGCTGGACCTGTATCAACGCGTGCGAAAGGATTATTCCGAAGCATAAAGTCGTAACCAAATCCTTAATATTGTTGCGGGTTTCCTCAAGCTGCAAGTATCCACTTTGAGAGGCATACTGCGCCGCCTTTATCCCTGCCTTAACCGCGCCGCCTTTCCACAGCACCAAACTGCCTTCCACGCTCGCACTGGCGGCATTGTCAAGGCTCATCTTAAAAGAACCCATAGAGGTTATTATCTCCTGCGCCCTCAAAGCCCTGGTATAGCTGCCGCTTGCCGTTATCTGCGGATATACCGAAGACCAATACTGCCTTACCTGCTGGGCGTAAATCTCGGCGTTTTTGGCCGCTATTTGTATGGTGGAATTATCCTTCATCGCTATTTCCACAGCCTCTTCCATAGTTATGGCGCCTTCTTGATCGGTATCTTTAAGGGCGAACAAATCCACCCCGCCGCTCTGCTTCTTTACCCCGCTTGCCGCCGCGCTTAAAGGAAGCGGCGTAAGCATATTTGCCGCCATGCTCAGCATAAGAGCAAGGCTGATAGTTCTTTTCATTAAATTACTTCTCCTTATAATTGATAGCCGTAAGTACGGCCTTCGCCATATCTTTGGGATATGACGGCCAAAATTTAACTTCCCCGCCGTGGCTGTGCAATACCAGATGCGCTATATTGGCAAAAATCAAATGCATAGCCAAGTCTTTGCCTTCTTTGCCAAGACGTCCGGCTTTACACTCCTTTTCCAATATGTCCGATATTATCGCAAAGTTTGCTTTCCTCATGGAAACGAACCTCTTCTCCAGCTCCGGATTGGACAGTAAATAACTGCTTACATGCACCACAAACGATAAAACCTCTTTGCGTTTTATGTCTATAATGTATTTAGAAAATATAAAAGCCAATATTTCTTCCAACGAAGCGCCGCTGTCGGCAAAGCGCTTTAATTTCTCGTTGTTAAGAATGGAAGATTCCTCTATCAAACTGTAACAAAGGTCTTCCTTATCCTTAAAGTAATAGTAGAGAACCGGCTTCGTTACGCCGCAGGCGTCGGCTATTTCCCGCATGGAAATATCCTTTAGCCCCTTCTCCGCCATAAGCAGAAAGGCCGCTTTTTTTATTTTCTCTTTCATATTTACTTCGTGCTTTTTATCTTTCATTTTTATTTACCTACCGGTAAGTATATTTTACAACAATACCGTTTTAGATGTCAAAAAAACCGGCATCATACGACGAAAAATTCCCGGACAGAAAAAATATCCCGCTTTTTTCAAAACGGGATATTTATATATTTTTGCCGCAAATTCTTTATTTAAGAATAAGCTCTATCTTCTTTAGCTGATCTTTATTTACCTTCTTGTGCGGTGCGCATACCGAAGCATACATCGTTTCGCTGCAGACTCCGCATCTTTTAAGTTTAGCTATCGCGGGAACAGCCGATAAGATAAGTTTCTTGGCGGAAACTTCATTCGTTTTCATAGTTTCGTTTACTTTCGCGGCGGTAACTTCCTCGCCTTCTTTCCAAGCGTCAAAATCCGTCACCATCGCGCAAAACCCGTAAGGCAAGCCCGCCTCGCGCGCCAATTTGGCTTCGGGGCAGCTGGTCATGCCGATAAGCGACCAACCCATCTTCCTGTGGAACTCGCTTTCCGCCTTGGTGGAAAAGGCGGGGCCTTCCATACACACCAATACTCCGCCGCGGGCGGATTTTATCTTCAGCTCTTTGGCTTGTTTGTGCAGTTCGGCCTGGACGCACTCGCAAAAAGGCTTTGCAAAAGACACATGCCCCACTATCCCATTGCCGAAAAAGCTCTGCGCCCTGCCGACCGTTTTATCTACAATCTGATCCGGGAATACCAATGTTTTTGGCGGGAGATTTTCCTTCAAAGAGCCAACCGCGCTAAAGGATAAAATCACCTTCGCACCCAATTTCTTTAAAGCGTAAATATTGGCTTTGTACGGCACCTCCGACGGTAAATAGATATGTTTTCTGTTATGCCTTGCCAGAAATCCGACTTTAACGCCGCCTATTTCGCCCGTTATTATTTTGTCGGACGGATTACCGAACGGCGTTTTTACAGCCACTTCTTTTTTGTTCTTCATTTCCTCAAGATTATATAGCCCGCTGCCGCCGATAATGGCTATATCTATCATAATACACCCCCGTAAAGCGGAAATTGTTTAAGAAATTTTTTAACTTCATTTGATATTTTAGCAAGCTCCGCCTCATTCTCGCAATCGTTTATGGCTCTGTCGATAAAATTGGCGACTTTAAGCATATCGCCCTCCTTCATTCCGCGAGTGGTTACCGCAGGGGTGCCAAGCCTGATGCCGCTGGTTATCATCGGTTTTTGCGGATCGTAAGGAATGGTGTTTTTATTGCAGGTAATGCCCGCTTTATCTAAAGCGGCCTCGGCCTGCTTGCCCGTTATGTTTTTACTTCTTAAATCAACGCTTAAAACATGGCAATCGGTACCGCCGGCAACTATGCGGTAGCCCAAAGTCTTCAAAGCTGCGCAAAGCGCCTGCGCGTTTAATTTTACCTGGTGCTGATATGCTTTAAATTCAGGCTTTAAAGCCTCCCCAAAGCATACTGCTTTGGCCGCTATAATATGCATTAAAGGCCCGCCTTGCGTGCCGGGGAAAACGGTGGAATTTACCTTCTTTAAATACTTCTCTTTGCACAAAATCAAGCCGCCTCTTGGGCCCCTTAAAGTTTTATGGGTAGTGGTGGTTACTAAGTCGGCATAAGGTACGGGTGAAGGATATTCGCCCGCAGCAATAAGCCCGGCATAGTGGGCTACGTCGCAGACCAAAAACGCGCCGACACTGTCGGCTATTTCCCTAAGTTTCGCCCAATCAAAAATCCTTGAGTAATTGGAAGCGCCAGCCATTATCAGCTTGGGCCGCGCGGCCAAGACTGTTTTAGCAGCTTCGTCATAATCTATTTCTTCGGTGTCTTGGCGGACGTTCATCTCCACTATCTTAAAATACTTCCCGCTGAAATTTAAAGGGTGTCCGTGCGTCAAGTGTCCGCCGTGCGATAAATTCAACCCCAAAACAGTGTCGCCCGGCTCGATAAGCGAAAGATAGGCCGCGATATTGGCCTGCGTACCGCTGTGCGGCTGCACGTTGGCGCCTTCAGCTTTAAAAAGTTCTTTGGCTCTTTCTATGGCTAAAGTTTCCACTTTGTCGACAAACTCGCAGCCGCCGTAATATCTTTTGGAGGGATAACCTTCCGCATATTTGTTGGTGAGTATGGAGCCTTGCGCCTGCATCACAGCGGGCGAAGCGAAATTTTCCGACGCGATCAGCTCTATCCTGTTTTGCTGTCGGTCTAATTCCTCCATAATGGCGTTATAGACGGCGGGGTCTTCTTTCTTAATGGCTTCGTACATAAAAACCTCCAAAAAATTACAAATTTCCCATTATTATTTAATATAATTATTATAAGAAATTATAGCATTAGGAGAGTGTAAAGAAAATGGAAAAAAAGACGCAAAAAAGTTTCCTAAACGAAACCATAAAACATATAGACATCAAAAAACACAATGTAGTAAAGTTAGTTGACGATATGGCCGATATGGCTTATACCTCCAGAGATTTAAACCGCGCAGCAAACATATACGACCAAATGCTTAAAGACAAAAATTGCTGTATCTTCGTCTGTATCGCGGGTTCCTTAATCTCCGCCGGCCTTAAGAAAATGATTGTAGATATGATTGACAACAATATGGTTGACGCCATTATTTCCAACGGCGCGAATATCGTAGATCAGGACTTTTTTGAAGCTTTGGGTTACAAACACTATAAAGGCGATCAGCACTATGCCGACGATAACCTCCTGCGCGAATTGCATATAGACAGAATTTACGACACCTACATCAACGAAGACGAACTCAAAGTCTGCGACGAAACGGTAAAAATCATCGCCGACAGCCTCGAACCTAGACCTTACTCCTCCAGAGAGTTCATTTACGAAATGGGCAAATGGCTGGATAAAAACAAAAAAGGCAAAGACAGCGTAATTTACCACGCTTACAAAAAAGGTGTGCCAATATTCGTTCCCGCTTTCTCCGATTGCTCAGCCGGATTCGGCTTTGTAGCCCATCAGACGGAACATCCCGAAGCGCATGTTTCTTTGGACAGCGCAAAAGACTTCCTCGAACTTACCAAAATCAAAATCAACTCCAAAGACAGCGGCCTTTTGATGTTCGCCGGCGGCGTACCCAAGAACTTTGTACAGGATACCGTAGTCGCCGCGGAAATACTCGGCGCCGATACGCCTATGCATAAATATGCCGTACAAATCACCGTCGCCGACGAAAGAGACGGCGCGCTTTCCGGCTCCACTCTTAAGGAAGCCTCCAGCTGGGGCAAAGTGTCCACCTCTTTGGAGCAGATGGTATACAGCGAAGTTACCCTCGCCGCTCCGTTGATAGTCGGATACGGTTACCATAAGAAAAATTGGAAGAACAGAAAACCTAAAAATTACGCCAAATTCTTACAGGACGAAGACAAGAAAAACGCCGCACTCGCAAAGAAAAAATGTTGCTCCTGCAAGAAATAAAACTTGGAATATATGAAAAAGTTATTTCTGTGCTTAGTTTTGCTTACCTGCCCGATAGCTTTCAGCTTCGGGCAGTTGAGCGTTTCCGGCATTACCGGGAACAATAATTATTCCGCGTTAAGAGCGAGCTATAATCTGTCCCTGCCCTTAACGCCGATGTCCATTACGCCCAAATTCGCCATGTACGAGCAGGACGGAATGAGTGCCATGTACCAATATGGTTTGGGAGCCAATATCGCCACGCCCTTTTACGACTTGCTGGAAGTCGGAGCCGAAGGCGGATACACCCCCAAAGCAAACGACTATTCCAATTATTTTTGGGACGTACACGCCGCGCTTAGCCTGCAAAACTTCCTCTTTAAGTTTATTCCGCTTGAGGAAGTAAAAGCGGGTTTGGGATATAAGACCATATACCATTCCTTCTATTCGCCCGACACCGACGTTACCGAACAGGATATTTATATGTTCTTGTATCAGAAGACCGGCGGTTTTGACGCATCGCTGACTTATACCAAGGCTTTGGATTTCTCCGGCGAGAAAGTAGGCGTTCCGCTTTGGCTTGATATCCCCGGTTTCACCGCCGTATACGAAGGATATTTGGACTATTCCTTAAGCTTGGACGCCGGCTATACCTATAAGTTTATCCGCCCCTACGCGGGATATACATTTATCAAAACGGATAATTATCCATCCACCGATACAGCAAGGCTGGGCGTGATTCTCAATGTGTTTATGGTTGATGTGAACGCTTCAGTGGAATGGTTTAATTTTACGCAGAATACGGGCGACAGACAGACTTTCTTATCCCTAACGGCAGGCGTTTCGATATTATGAGCATAGCAGAACAGAGCAAGACTTTATCCCTTATGATGCTCGTGCAGAGGATTATCCTCGCGCTGGCTTTCCTGTTTTTGGCCATAGGCGAAACTTTACACTTAAACGCCTTTGTGCAAAACGGTATAGATATAGGCTTGCCATTTTCCAGGATATTATGCACCGCCGCGGTAATAATGACTTTTATAGCGGCGCTGTTTATTATGCTTGGGCTTTTCTTTAGGACTTCAAGCGTTATAATGGCGGCAATCACTTTGTTTTCGGGCTTCTTCTTTTTCGCGGGAAGCTTCAACAAAGTAAATATAGTAGGCACACTGTTTGCGCTCGCTTTGCTCTCTGGTTTTATAATAACCGGCGCCGGCAAATGGAGTTTGGATTCCTACCTCAAAAAGAAAAGGGAAAAGGAAAACAAAAGAATCTTATTCAGATAAAAAAGCCCCCGATTTGTTCGGGGGTTCTTTTCGACCCTTTCATCTCCCGTTTTTATAAGCTATCATTAAGAAGGGGGCACTATGAAAAAAATAGTTTTAATCAGACACGGCCAAAGCCAATATAATCTTGAGAACCGTTTCACCGGGTGGTACGACTGTCCGCTTAGCGGACACGGCGTATCGGAAGCGAAAAAAGCCGCACGCCTTTTAAAAGAAAATGACTTTCTGTTTGACGAGGCCTATACCTCTTTGCTTAAAAGAGCCATAGATACGCTTAATATTATACTTTCCGAACTAAATCAAGAATGGATACCCGTAAACAAGACCTGGCGCCTGAACGAAAAACATTACGGCGTTTTGCAGGGCCTGAACAAAAAAGAAACGGCCGAAAAATACGGGGAAGAACAAGTACTATTGTGGCGGCGCGGCTTTGCCGTGCGCCCCGCTCCGCTTGACACAAACGACGAGCGCTCCCCCTTTAAAGACAGGCGCTACAAAAATGTCCCCAGCCAATATCTGCCTTTAACGGAATCTTTAAAAGACGCCATAGCGCGATGTCTGCCCTATTGGCAGGAGGAGATTTTTCCCTCTTTAAAAAGGAACCGCCAGATAATCGTAGCCGCGCACGGCAACAGTTTAAGGGGGATAGTCAAATATCTTAAAAACATCAGCGACAAAGACATCGCCTCTTTCAACTTGCCTACCGCCGTACCGTATGTATTTGAATTTGACGAAAACTTAAATTACGCGCGGGATTATTTCCTGGGCGACGAGCGGGAAATAAAAAAACTTATGCAACAAACGGCAAGCCAAGGCGGAAAGTAATTTATGGGTCTTTTTCCCACTAAGATCTAGGTCTTTCTACTCTTGTCTACTTTGAGATATTTATATATTCTATATTTATGAGGATAATCTCGCACTGTATACTTTGCCTTATTTTAATTTCAAGCGCGCTCTGCGCTTGGGCAGTTCCGCACGCTTTGGACGATTCTTACAGTGAACAAAAACTTTTCGCGATAGACGCTATCGCCGCAAAGCAGCCCCTCAGATATAAAATAGAAGATCCGGAAAATCCCGCAAACAATTACAATATACCCGGGGATTATCAAAAATGGTTTAACAATGTTATCAGCAGGCTCAATGATCAACACAGGGACGAATTGTCCGCAATAATGGATATTTTGCAATTTGGCGCAAGCGACGCAGCCTATAAGCTCGACACTCAAGATCCTCTTATTACCTTCCATTTTAGGAAAACTCGTAAAGATATTTACTCCAACTGCGTACGCGGCGCTGCAGCATGCTTTAAATTCTATTTGGGCAAAATGCAGATTTACGCCTTAACGCCTAATGAAGAAACTTCTTATTATTCCGATTTAGTGCATGAAATCGGCCATTCCCTTAGAATGGAAGATCTTTATGACGATCAATTACTTTCAACCGCGGGCAAATACGGCTCCGGTGTAAAACCGTCAATAATGCTTCACGATCAACTACTGACTTGCGATGACGCCGACGCAATCGTAAACTCCATATATTTGGCAAAGAAACTGGCAAATCCTGCTTTCCCGGATTTGCAATTTACCTCTTTTTGCAATCAGAACATAACCTATAAAAACGCCCGCCAGCAAAACAGAAAGCCCATGATTATAGACTATGAGGGAACAAGAACAATTTATACATACTGCAAAAACGGCGAAGTAAAAAGCATAAGGCAGATATATCCCGCCAATTACGATAAATTATTGCAAACCCTGCAAGCGCCATCAGCATGTTCAGGCGAGGATTTGCCGCAATACCCTTTGAAACCAAACGAAGCGGAATCTTATTATACCGCAGATCTAAAAACGGGCAAGATCCTTTCTTCCAAAACTGCACAATATTCCCGTGTGCCCGAAGGCAAGAATATTTATATCGCCATACCAGACAGCGGCGGCTTGTATATTCAGGTAAAAACTAATGGGAGAGATATACCTGTTTCCCTGAAAATCAAAGACCATAACGGCCGCCTGATTTATCTTTTTGCTTATTTAAAAGAAGGCTATAATTTAGTATACGACGCATACCTTTCCGGCGATTTAATACCTTCTTCCGCGGCCACTCTGTTTATATACGACAGGGAAAACAAAAAAGATTATTATGTTTATAGGGATCCCCCATGGCCGGAAATACAATGTTTCGCAAGCGAATCAAAGTGCGCGGAGATGAGCGATCTCTTGGGAAAATACGCCTATACCTTGAAAGAAGATGGCCTTAAATATCCGGTTTTTGGAGGGTTCTCCAACGGCTCTCCGGAAAAGAATATTGCGGACGCCTCTTCTTGGGAAAATTTCTTGTTAGGCAATTATCCGCCTATAACCTTGACGCTGGATAAAGTAAAACTGGATTTGAAATTGGAAACTCTTCCCCAGAAGAAAATACCTCTCCCTCTTTAAACAAGCCCCCTTACAGGGGGCTTTTGACGTATCATAAAAGATTTTCTTAATTTCCAAAAATCGTTATCGTGTCCTCATGGCGGTATGCTTTCATATTGCCGGCAAAATCATAGCCTTTAAAACGGAAACTTAAATTGCCGCTTTTGGCGGGAATATATTTTTCTCCGCTCTTAGCATAATACCAGGCTCTCTCCACTGATACTCCGCAATATTCTTCCCCAACAACAATCGGATAAACATCTGCATCGATTCTGGCTAAAATCTCGGCCGCGGCGGAGGGTATTTCGCCTTGCGGAAGATACAGCTTCTTTATTTTTATACCCTCGATATCCGTCAAAGCGTACAAGGCGCTTTTATATCTGCTTGAAATGAAAATACAATCTATTTCTTTAGACCCTGCGGAAAGTACGGCAGACTTAAGCGTTTTAGGGCTTACCCCCGCCCCCACTACTATCACCTTCCCATTCTCTTTAACAAACAAAGAATAATTATAGCGCCCCTTAAGAACGGAGTTTACACCGCCTTTCGTAAAGAACGCGTAGAGCAAAAACAGCATGCACAGCGCTCCGCATAAGGCCAAAAATCTCTTTTTATTTTTAAATAGCGCGAAATTAAATACGGCAAACAAAGCCGTATAATAGGCCAAGACATATCCCGTCTTCCACGATGACGCCGTTATGCCCGCCAAAGGAGTATTGGCGAAAGCCTCCACCAAAAAATTAAATATTGCCAATAATATCTTTAATAATAAAACTACCGTCTTAAATACAAAAGATATATGCCAAAACGATATAAACCACAAAAGGAAGGCTCCCCCCATAATCAATCCGCTTAAGGGAACCAAAAATATATTGGACAAAACAGCGGCGAAAGATATTTTATGGAAGCAGTTTGTAAAAATCGGCACCAGCGCAAGCTGCGCGCTTAAAGATATAAAGAACAGTTCCGCCGCCCATGCGGCAGTCTTTGGCAAGCTCGCCGTAAAGTTAAAATTGCATACGAAATAAATAATCGCCAAAGTAGCCAAGAACGACATTTGAAACCCTACGTCAAAAATACTCTGCGGATTAAAAATCAAAATCAGAAAAGCCGCTATTATAAAACCTTGCAGTACGCCGCTCTTTCTGCCCAAAAGCAAGCCCCCCGTGGCGGCGAAAGTCATAATGTAAGCTCTTATCAAAGGGGCGTCCGCCCCCGCTATCAAAGTATAAAGCAACGCCGTAGTCAAAGCCGCGGCGGCCGGGGCAAACCTACCAGTAAGAAACAATGAACATAGAAAATATACCATCAGCGTAACGAACCCGACATTCCCGCCAGAGGCCACCAAAAGATGAATTGCGCCGCTGTCTTGAAACGCGGCGTAAAGCCCCTTATCCAGATCGCCCTTTTCGCCTATGGCGATACCGCTCAGTATGGCCGAGAGATTGGCGTCAAAATTCTCCGTAAAAACTTTAAGCATATCTGCGCGGACAGCGGATATAACACGCCAAAACAAAGATGCTCTTTGCACGTCTTTCACTTCCCGCACGTCTATTTGGCTGAATATATGGCGCCTGGCCAAATAATTTTTCCAATTAAAGGAACCGTAATTGTCTTCCGAACGCACTTCCCCCAAAACGCCGATAACGGTCAATATCTCGCCCTTGCTCATCTCCGGGCAGGTTTTGCAATAAACATAGGTGCGCCCTTTTGTTTCTTTCCCGTTTACGGAAAGTATCTTGGCGGTGAATACTTGTTTGTCTTTTCTGACAGAAGGATAAGAATCCGCTTTTATAACCATCTCTTGCGCACGCGGCGCGACAAGAAAAGAAGCGTCGCCCTTTTTCGCCGAAGGCACCGGCAAAAAGAGAAACAAAATAAGAGCGTAAATGGTTAGTATTAAGAAAAGCGGCCTTTTGTAGAAGTCCGAAGTCATCAGATTTTTGTTCGGCCCTTTAAGGAATGCGCCAAAGTAAGCTCGTCCATATAGTCAATATGCCCGCCCAGCGGCATTCCGTAGCCCAAACGGCTTATCTTGCCTACAAGGCCGCGTAAAATATCGGCAAGATACAGTGAGGTGCTTTCTCCTTCTGTATCGGGGTTGGTGGCGATAATCACTTCCCTTATTTCCTGTTCGGAATTTTCTATGCGGGAAACAAGCTCCTTAATCTTCAATTCTTCGGCGCCGCGGCCGTCTATTGCGGAAATTGAACCGTGCAGCACATGGTATACCCCGTTATAACTGCCCGTCTTTTCTATTGCTTCTATATCTTTGGGTTCTTCCACCACGCACAAAAGGCCAAAGTCCCTGCTGCTGTCGGAACATATTTCGCAGAGGCTGCCCTCGCTGTAAGAAAAACAAATCGGACAATAATGGACATTGGCCCGCATCTTTAAAAGCGCGTCGGTAAATTCCGCCACTTCGCTTTCCGGCGCCCTTAAAAAATGAAGCGCAAAACGCTCCGCCTGGCGCGGCCCGACGCCTTGCAGTCTTCTAAAGCATTTTATCAGTCTGTCCAAACTTTTCATTTTTATCCGTTTATTATTTGTCCGTCAAAAATGTCCAAAATTTCGTTTACTTTCGGGCTGACGGCTTGCTCACTTAAAGCGGCGGGTTCTTGACGCCCGCCGTAATCGCCGTCTACAAAAGCTTCTTCCGAGCTGATTATATCCCCTCCATCATCAGCCTTTGCGGCGGGTTTGGCTTCAACGGGTTTTACGGAAGGGATTTTCTTCTTTTCGGGCTCAGGGGCGGACTCCTTCAAAAAAGAGTAGTTTTTCTTGGCAGATACAGCTAGTCTAAATTTTATTTTTACGCCGCACACCCTTAAGGCCGATTTCTCCAAGTCGCCCATACGGCCCTGAACAATATCTTTTAAATAGGATTCTCTTTCTTTAAAGGTTAGTTCCCACTCGTCTTTTTTAGGGAAAGAAACCTGCGCCGCTTTCACCGCTTCGCAAATAAGCGGGTAGTTTTGCTCCAAATCATCTTTGAAAGCAGGCCATACTTCCAAGGGGGAAGAGAAGTCCAAAGGATTTGCCTTGCTATTGTCTGCAGGCAGGTTTTTATCCTCTGCCTTCGCTTTCGCTTCGTTCAAAGCATCGTAACTATTGGCTTTCTCTTGCGAGGGAATCGGTTTTCTTAGCACCTCGGCCGCTTTGGGCATGGCAGGAGCATCGGAGTTAAAAATTTCTTTTTTTATTTCGTCAAAACTTTTGGCTTTGTTTAAAGGTTCCGCATAAACCGGGGAAGAGATATCATTTAGGCTTTTTTTTTCCGATTCGCCACCCGCGGCGCCTTGTTCCACAGCTTCCAATCTGGCGATTAAGGAGTCTATATCTATGCTGTTTTGCATAACGGTAAACAAACCTACTTCCGCCGCCAAAGCGGGCGTATCCGAGAATTTTACCTCATCGGTCAATTTGGATATTTTGCGCGTAAAAGCAGCTATATGGGTGGGTGTAGTTTGTTTTAAAATCTCTTTTGCGCCGGGGTAAGGTTCTTTGCCGCTGTTAAGAGAAAGATAAAAAATCTCGCCAAACGCGTTTTTAACGTCTTTAAGCAAGCTAAGAGAGTCAAAACCCTCCGTTCTCACTTTTTCAAATACGCCATGCAGGCGCGCTGCGTCTTTATTTATTATGGCTTCCACACAATCCTTAACCAGATCCTGCGGCAATATCCCCAGCATTTGCGACACTAATTCCTTATTTACTTTCCCGCCGGAAAAGGCTATCGCCCTATCAAAAATCGTTAAAGCGTCCCTTAAAGCGCCGCCCGCACTTTTGGCTATTATAGCAGCGGCTTCTTCGTCAAGTTCTATATTTTCAGCACCCGCCAAATCCATAAGATGGGAAGATATTTCCTCTTCCGTTATCGGTTTGAAGCGGAAAGTCTGACAGCGGGAAGAAATCGTCAAAGGCACTTTATGCAACTCGGTAGTAGCCAAAATGAAAACAACATGCGCCGGCGGCTCCTCTATCGTCTTTAGCAAAGCATTAAAGGAAGAAGAAGAAAGCATATGGACTTCGTCCAGGATAAACACTTTGTATCTGTCTCGGCCCGCGGCTAAAGCTACGGTATCTATTATGGCTTCGCGTACTTTTTCCACTTGGGTATTGCTTGCCGCGTCAAGCTCTAGAACGTCCATATCGCTTGAAGAGGCTATCTCCAAACATTGCGGACATTTCCCGCACGGGCTTGCCGTCGGCTTATCATTGCCGGCGCCGGTACAGTTCAAAGCTTTAGCCAATATTCTGGCGGTAGTCGTCTTGCCGCAGCCGCGCGGCCCGTAAAACAGATAGGCGTGCGCTATCCTGCCGGATTTTATAGCGTTTTTCAGTGTGGTCGATACGCTTTCCTGCCCGACGACCTCCTCAAAACTTTGGGGCCTGTATTTATTGGCTAGGCTTATATAGCCGCTTTTGCCCGAAGATGAAGATAATGTTTCCTCTGTCATTGCCATACCATTATGATATTAAATTAAAATTCCTTTTCAAATCAATTAAGCACAAAAAAGATACGCCGCAAAGCGCATAACGGCCAAGCGACAAATTTTTAACTGTGCAGATAGGCGGGGTCTATCAAGCCGGGTATCAGCTGGGCGATACCCTGTATTACGAACTGCACCGCGATGGCGCACAGTATCAAACCCATAGTTCTGGAAACTATCTGCATACCGTTATTCTTAAGTATCCTAAACACCCAGCGCGACATATACAAAGCCAACCCTATTACAAAGCACGCCGCCGCTAAAGCGATTATCATTCCCACCACGGTAATAAAATTATGCGGTTTTTGAGCATACAATATAACCGTAGTAATAGCGCCGGGTCCGGCGAATATCGGCATCGCCAACGGGACTATCAAACTGCTAAGGCGTTCCGTAGCTTGTTTGAAAGAATTGGTAGTAGTAGCTTTTGTTTCCAATCCCTCATTTTCAAATTTGGGCTTGCCGTGCAGCATACGGAACCCTATCGTCATAATAAGTATTCCCCCCGCTATTCTGAATGCGGGTATACTTATACCGAACAAGCTCAAAAACGGCTGCCCTATAAAAAAGAAAAACACGCAGATGATAAATATCGACAAAGCCAAAAGTTTGGCGATATTCTTCTGTACGTCCGTGGAATCTTGGTTTACGTGTTCAAGATATATCGGCACATTGCCGATGGGGTTCAATATGGCCAGCACAGCTATAAAGAAGTTTAATATTAAAGGAAAATCTATTGACATTTTTTTGCCTTTTATAATATGGGCAGTACAGGGTTCGAACCTGTGACCTTCCGCGTGTGAGGCGGACGCGCTACCACTGCGCCAACTGCCCTTACTTACTTTAAAAGCTGTAAGTTATTAAATATATTTTACCATAAATATAAAGCCCTTTCCATATTCCGCTTTTTGCAAAAAGCCCCTTTTTCCCGCATATTATTATACGCTCGGCGCAGTACTTTTTTTATTTATATAATTATGTTATGGGTATATTCAAATTAAGTTCGCCATTCCGCCCTTCGGGCGACCAGCCTAAAGCCATAGAGCGGCTTACCGATAATATAAAAAAGGGCGTATCCCGCCAGACTTTGCTCGGCGTTACCGGTTCCGGCAAAACTTTTACCATGGCAAACGTAATCGAGAAAATGGAAAGGCCGGTATTGATAATGTCGCCCAACAAAGTGCTGGCCGCGCAGCTTTACAGCGAATTTAAACAGTTTTTCCCGGAAAACGCCGTGGAATATTTTATTTCCTACTACGACTACTATCAGCCCGAAGCTTATATCCCCCAAACCGATCTTTACATAGAAAAGGACGCCGCCATAAACGACCATATAGAAAAATTGCGCCTTAAGGCGACGAATTCCCTCCTAAGCAGAAAAGACACTATCGTAGTAGCTTCGGTATCTTCCATTTATAATATAGGCTCGCCGGAAAGTTTCCAAAAACTTAGGATACATCTTAAAATCGGGGAAAATCTTACCAGGACCGATTTCACCAAGCATCTTATCAAGATACAATACGAACGCAACGAAACGGAATTTATACAGGGCAAATTCAGAATACGCGGCCCTTTTATAGACGTATTCCCGCCCTATTCGCAAAACGCTTTGCGGGTTAAGATAGAAGGCCCCATAATAAAATCCATACAGGAAATACACCCTATTACCGGCGATGCGGTAAACGAAATTGAGGAAGTTTGGCTTTCGCCCGCAAAGCAGTTTGTATCCGAAGACGAAAAAATGGAAGAAGCCCTTAATTCCATAAGATTGGAATGCGCCGAGCGCGTAAAATTTTTCGAGCACACAAACAAACTTGTGGAAGCTCAGCGCATAAAACAGCGCACCGCTTACGATTTGGAAATGCTGGCACAGACCGGCTTCTGCCCCGGCATAGAAAACTACTCCCGCCAGCTGGAGCTGCGCGCACCCGGCAGCAGGCCGAACTGCCTGTTTGACTATTTCAAACGATATGACGATTTTATCGTATTTATAGACGAATCGCATGTGGCCGTCCCGCAAATCCGCGGCATGTACAACGGCGACAGAGCCAGGAAGCAAATGCTTATAGACTTCGGGTTCCGCCTGCCCAGCGCCTTGGATAACAGGCCGCTGCGCTTTGACGAATTTGAAAGCCTGCTGCCTTCCACCGTTTTCGTGTCCGCCACGCCCGGGCCCTATGAGTTAAGCATAAGCGGCAATAATATAGTGGAACAAATAATCCGCCCTACGGGGCTGGTGGATCCGCCCGTAAAACTTCTGCCCGCGGAAGGACAAATAAACGATTTGCTCTTGCGCATAGAAGACAAAACCCGAAAGAAACAAAGAACGCTTGTTCTTGCGCTAACCAAAAAGACGGCGGAGGATCTTTCCGTTTTCCTTTTGGAAAAGGGAGTAAAGGCCCGATACTTGCACAGCGATATAGATTCCTTGGAAAGAATAGAAATTCTTAAAGATTTTTCGCGCGGAGTTTTTGACGTATTGGTCGGTATAAACCTCTTAAGGGAAGGCATCGACATTCCTCAAGTGGGTTTGGTGGCAATACTTGAAGCGGATAATGAAGGTTTTTTAAGGAATCAAACGACTTTAATACAAATCGCGGGGCGCGCGGCCAGGAACGTGGAAGGGGAAGTCTTACTGTACGCACAGAGGAAAACGCCCTCCATCAAATACGCCATGGACGAAATGGACCGCAGGCGCACCTTGCAGCAGGCTTACAACAAAGAGCATAATATCCAGCCTAAAACCATACAGAAGGCGGAAGTGGAACTTAAGGAATTTGAACAGGAAAGCCAATCCAGCGCCTTATCTATGATACACACTTTAAGCGAAGTCGCGCCACAGGCAAAAAATCTGCCCGCTCTTATAAAAGAAACCGAACGGCAAATGCGCGATGCCGCCGACAATTTGAACTTCGAACTGGCCGCGCAGCTGCGCGACAGGCTGTTCGAACTTAAAGACATGGCGGTAAAAACTCCAAAAAAACCCGCCAAAAAAAAGTAAAATTTATATATGGATTTTAAATTTACCGTAAACAGAACAATACAGCTTGAAGAAACTTCTTCCACCCAAGACGTGGCAAAAGAGCTTGCGCCTCTCTGCAAAGAGGACGGCATTTTAATAATCACAAAAAAGCAAACCGCGGGACGCGGCCGCTTTGAAAGAGTTTGGGAGTCTAAAGAAGGCGGCTTGTATTTTAGCCTTATACTGCGCCCCAACGCCAAAACCATGCCGCTTGATCTGCTAAGCATAAAAGCGGGCAGGGCCGTGGCCCAAACGCTTAAAGACCTTTACAATATCAAAAGCAAAATAAAACTGCCCAACGACGTTTTGGCTTTCGACGGGAAGGAATACAAAAAAATATCCGGCATTTTGATAGAAACTTCCGCCCAGGCCGACGGTGGCCTTGATTGGATAGCACTGGGAATAGGCATCGACACCAACAATACCCCGTCAAAGAAACTTAATGCCGCAAGCGTAAAACAACTGACAAAAAAGCAGGCGGACAATCAAGAACTGCTGCAAAAATTTCTGCAGAATTTCGCCAAAGAATACGTCAGCTGGAATATCGCTTAATTTCCCGTACGATAATTTAAATGATATGACAAACAAAAAGCCGCCCCTAAGGCGGCTTTTTATCATTTAATTAATAAGAGATTAAGCATCGCCCATAATGCGTTTCACTTTCTCCACGAGAACGCTGGTCCTGAAAGGTTTAAGGCAGAAGTCTTTTACCTGCGGATTGCCTGTAAACATCTTCTCCGATTCTTCCAACGCGGAAACTATCATTATGGAAGCGCCCTGCAAATCTTCGTCTTTTGACATCGCCGAAGCTATCGCCTTACCGTCATAGCCGGGCAACATTACATCCAGCAAGACCAAATGCGGCCTTACCTTCCTTATTAAATCAAGGGCGTTGCGGCCATTGTCGCAGAGATAAACTTCATATCCGCTGCGGCTTAATATCATATTTAACAATTCAAGGATATCTCTTTCATCTTCGATAATAACTATTCTCTTCTTTAACTGTGTCATATTTCCCCCATGTTGTTAAATTTATATAATTATTAAATCAATTATACTTTTTTTGGAATAAATTTTATGGATAAAACCAATTTCCAAGCGACAACCTGGCAAACGCTGATTAAATTTGAGAAGCAAAACGCTTTCTTTAAACCGAAAATCGGCGTACTCATAGGGCTTTCGGGCGGGGCAGATTCCGTAGCTTTGGCACATTTCGTCAAACAGCTCGGCTTAAAAAGGCAATTCCCCGTCTATGCCTGCCACGTTCACCACGGCCTTAGAGAAGCGGCCGATAAAGACGCCGCTTTCGCCAAAGATCTGGCTAAAAAATTAAATATCCCTTTCATTCTAAAAAAAGTAAACGTTAAGGCTTTGGCGAAAAAAGAAAACTTGAGCGTGGAGCACGCCGCCAGGAAAGCCCGCTACGAGGCTCTTGTCCAAGCGGCTCAAAAATGCGGATGCAAGCAAATCGCTCTCGCGCATCATCTTGACGACAATGCCGAAACCTTCCTCTTAAATATTCTGCGCGGCACCAAAGCCAAAGGCCTGCTGGGCATTCCCATAAGAAGGCCGCTAGGCAAGCTGGAAATAGTAAGGCCTTTTTTATGCATTACCCGCGAGGAAGTAAACTCTTACATAAAAGAGCATAAACTTTCTTTCATTAACGATGAAACCAACTCCGACCAGGCTTATACCCGCAACTGGGTGCGCGGCACGCTGCTGCCCCTGTTGGAACAGAAACAGCCCCAAATCCGCAAACACATTAACGATATTTCGCAGGATTTATATAAGTATATAAGCCCTAAAACAGCAGATAAATAATCAGCGCTAAAGCCGCACCGCCGGCCATAAACATACTTAATACCGCAGGCGCCAGCGAAAGCACAAGCGTAAAAAATGTCCTTACCTTGGAAAGGCCGTAAGCCTTGTTCATCATATACAAGATAAAACAAAGCTGCAAAACCGCCACTATCACTACAACAAAGCCTTTAAGAGCGGCCAATGCCGGCAAGGCCGCCTGCACTAAAGCGAAGCTGACCAAAAGCGTCAAAGAAAACTGCGAAAGCCCGATAAGCGTAAACAAACCCGCCGCACTGCCTTTGCCCGTAGAAAGCTCCAACAGCAAATGCGCGCTTGAAGCTACAAAAAAACCTATACATATATCGGCAAGCAATACCCCGAAAAACGCAAATGTAAAACCGAAATTACTCATTCCGCCCGCGCCTAAAGCCAGCATTATCATTATGCTTAAAGAGCCAGTAACATACCCCAAAAACGCCATAAACAGCGAGCGCGTTTTTATTATATCGTCAACGGCCTTTGAAGGCTCCGTAACAAAATCGTAAACCGTATTGATAAAATTCATAGAACCGCCTTAATACGTCCACAGATACGAAACTTTCGGCGTAGTAAAATCATCTATCTTGGAAGAAAGCCCCAATTTGTTTTCCATAGACGCGCCGCTCATATAAATCAAATCCATAAAATTATTAGGGCGTCCGGACAATAATTTAATGTCTTTTATTCCCGTCAGCTCCGACAACAACGCTTGAGCCGTCTCTTCCCCGCCCAAAGCGTCTATCATACCGATTTCCTTGGCGCGGGCGCCGGTAAAAACACGCCCGTCGGCGTATATCGGCAGCATTTGGTTGTCTACGTTCGGTCTGCCCTGCTTAACCGCTTGGTAAAATTGCTGATAAGTTTCGTTTATCATTTCCTGCAGGAGAGCGGCCTCCTCTTCCGTCATCGGGCGGTAGGCTGAGCCTATGTCCTTATGCTTGCCCGATTTGACGGGCGTAACTTTTATGCCCAATTTATCGAATAAACCCTCTATATTGTTGGCCTGCATAATGACGCCGATGGAACCCGTCATCGTACCGGGCTGGGCGACTATTTTGTCCGCCGCCATCGCCACGTAGAAGCCGCCGCTTGCCGCGACGTCCCTAAACAAAGCGACTACGGGTTTATTCTTGGACTTAAAAAATAAAATCGAATTGTAAATATCCTGCACCGCGGCCACCGTTCCGCCGGGCGAATTTATATCCAGCAAGAGCGCTTTTACTTCCTTTTTATCGGCAAGCTCCCTTATCCTCTTGGATATGGCCGAAGCGCTGTTTTGTTTGGAGAAAAATCCATTGTCGCCGCCTTCTTGTATAATACCCCTTATTTTTACCACCGCGGCGCCTTCTTCCGCAGAGAGTTTTTTAAACAAAGATTCCCCTTTGCCTGCAGCCGCCGCGCCTTCCTCTTTGCCGGAATCGGCCAAACGCACCGTTTTTCCCGGCGTAAGCGCCAAGTACAAGCCACTGATCATAGACAAAGTAAAAACCGCGGTCAAAACGGTCAGCCAAATCTTTATGGCGCGGCCTTCTTTTTTAGTTTTCGTTTCTTTAGGCTGTTCTTCCGCCAGCAAGGCCTGAATTGGATTTTCTTTATTTTCTTCCATCAAAAATACTCCCGATTAAAGGTTAACTGAAATTAAATTGTCGTCAACTTTAATTATATCAATAAAATGATACAATTTACTTAAGCAAAAGGGAGGGCTTATGTTTGAGGGGATTTATACGGCGCTGATAACGCCTTTTAAAAATTCGAAAATAGATTTTGACGCCCTTGGCGCGATAATAGAACGCCAAATCAAAGGCGGGGTAAAAGGCTTCGTGCTTTTGGGCACTACGGCGGAAACACCCGCCTTGTCCTTTGAAGAAAAGAAACAGATTTTGGATTTCGCCTGCCCAATAATAGCGGGCCGCGCCAAAGTTATAATAGGTGCGGGTTCCAACAATACGCAGACAACGTTAAAGAACGTCGAACTCGCCTCCGCTTACAATCCCGACGCGCTTTTAATCGTAACGCCTTATTACAATAAGCCCAACTTAAGCGGAATGATACAACATTTTTCCTTGGCCGCACAGGCGGGCAAGCCGATAGTTTTATACCATATACCCGGCAGAACGGGGCAGAAATTAAGCCAAGATTTCTTGGGAGCCCTGCTTGAGGCCGTACCGCAGATAAAGGCTATAAAAGAATCTGACTACGACATAACGCATATCGTAAAAACGGCGGTATCCTTTGCCGCAAAGCGGATAGAATACATCTGCGGCAACGACGACCTTTGGCCCGTATTCTTGGGCCTGGGCGCACGCAGTTTGATAACGGCGGCGGGCAACTCGATGGCGCCTGCCATGGTCAAGATTTACGATCTGTTCGAACAAGGCAAAACCAAGGAGGCTATGGAGGTTTTCAGGGCGGCGTGGCCGATAATAAGCGGCAGTTTCCTCGAGGTTAACCCCACCTGTTCCAAGTATCTGCTTTCCAAACTGGGGCTTTGCTCGCAAGAGGTGCGCCTGCCCTTGGGGGAACTCTCTCCAAAAACGAAAGACGCGCTGGATTTAATGTTCGAAAATTATCCTAAGGAATTTTTTATATGAAAAAGATTTCCATATTGAAGTTCGGCGGGAATACCCTCGCCAACAAAGAAAAAATACTTCTTGCCGTCAATTTGATAAAGCAAAGAGTGGAACAAGGTATTCTGCCTGTGGTGGTAGCTTCCGCCAACGGCAATATGACCGATATTTTGCTGGATAATGCCTATTCCTTAAGCAAGAACCCCAACAAACGCGAACTTGATATGCTGATAACCACGGGCGAAAGGATAAGCGTGGCATTATTATCGATAGCTTTAAACGACATAAATCTGCCGGCGGTGTCTTTGACGGGCTCGCAAATAGGGCTTACTACTACGCCAGAACACGCGGGTGCGGACATCAAATGCATAACCAGCGACCGCCTGCAAAAGGAGCTCGACAAAGGCCATATCCCGATAATAGCGGGGTTTCAGGGCATAGGCGAGAATAAGGAAATCACCACTCTTAAAAGGGGCGGCAGCGACGTCTCGGCGGTATTTATAGCCAGCCAGCTCGGAGCGGACCACGTTGAAATGATAAAAGACGTAGACGGCGTATATACCAAAGACCCAAACAAAAACAAAGACGCCGAAAAGCTTAACCTTATGGATTTTGACGTTATGTACAAACTTGCTCTTGAAGGTGCCAATGTTCTGCACCCGGACGCCATCAAACTGGCAAAAGAAAAGAACGTGGAAATCAGGATAATATACTATAAAACGGGAGAAGTGGGGACGATTATAAGATGAAAACCATAGCTGTTTTGGGAGCGGCCGGGAAAGTCGGCCAACTGATGCTCAAAGAGCTTGCGCGCATGGACGCAAAAGCGGAAATACAAGCCTACGGCAGGGACGAGAAACCCTCGCACTGCGATATCGCCATTCTGTGTACAGACGATCCGGTAAGCGAAGTCTTGGCCAAAGAACTTAAAGACAAAGCGGGTTTTATAATAGATATGTCGGCCAAATTCAGGAATGATCCTTCAGTGCCGCTTGTCATACCGGAAATCAACGCCGACACCATCACCAAAGACACCCGCCTGATAGCCAGCCCCAACTGCACGACTACGGGCCTTGTGATGGCTTTAAACCCTTTAAAAAAGAAATACACCCTAAAGGAAGTTTTCTTCTGTTCCTATCAGGCGATAAGCGGCGGCGGCAAAAAGCTAATAGAGGATTTTAATACCGAAGGTTCTTTATATCAGGCCAACTGCGTGCCTTTAATAGGGTCTATTCAGCCTAGCGGTTTTACTTCCGAGGAGCTTAAAGGCATAAACGAGACGCGCAAAATACTGCGCCTGCCCGATATAAAAGTGCGCCCGCACACCGTGCGTGTGCCGGTTATGGTCAGCCATAGTCTGGGCGTTACGCTTAGGGCCGAGGAAGATTTTGATATGGGTGGCATACAGGATTTGTTTGCCTCGCAAAGAGGCATAATATGCGACGGCAAAATATACACCCCCAAAGAAGTCGCCGGCAAAGACGAAGTATTCATAAGCAGAATAAGACGTGACTATGAGGACAAAAATATTCTGCATTTCTGGATAACCTTTGACAATCTTCTCAAAGGCGCCGCGCTTAACGGCAGACAGATAGCGCAGTATCTGCTGGAGAATTTTTAAATGACGGATATTATAATTAACGGCGCGCAAGGCAAAATGGGCCTCTTAATAAAACAAATTATCGAGGAGCAATACCAAGATAAAGCCCGCATAGTACAGCTTAGGGATAAAGATACCGCACAACCCGCGCCAAAAGCGGACGTGATTATCGATTTTTCTCTGCCTTCGGGCGCTTTGGCTGCTTATCAGACGGCGAAAGAGATAAAGGCCGCGCTTCTCTGCGGTACCACTAATTTGGATGAAGCTTTTCTTTCCAACCTTAAAGAGGAGAAAGAAATCCCCGTATTTTACAGCGCCAATGTAAGCATAGGCGTATTTTTGTTCGGCAAGCTGCTGCAAGAGGCGTGCGCTCTCTTTAAAGACTACGAACCGCAAATGCACGAAGCGCACCACGCGCAAAAAAAAGACGCGCCCAGCGGCACCGCAAAAGCTTTGGCCAAGCTGATAAACTTCCCGCAGGAGGAAATTACCTTTGAGCGTATAGGGACAGTTCCCGGTACGCATATATTGGATTTACACTCGCATAACGGCGACGAAACTATAACCATAACCCACAAAGCCCTGGACAGGCGGCTGTTCGCCGCGTCCGCCGTAAAAATAGCTTTATGGCTGGCGGGCAAAAAGCCGGGCTTTTACGATATGAAAGATTTTACGGAGAACTTATTATGAAAATTCATTTTGTAGGAATAGGCGGAATCGGAATGAGCGCCCTGGCACAGCTGCATGCTATGGCGGGCGACGAAGTTACCGGCTCCGACAGGTTAATCAACAAAGGCTTTACCGATTTGCCCGTTTGGAAAGAACTTAAAAAACTGGGCGTTAAATTATATCCTCAAGACGGCAGCGGCATAGACGAAAACACCAATGCCGTCATCTTGACTTCCGCCATAGAGCCAGACAATATAGAAATACAGGCGGCGAAAAAATATTCCATACCGATATTGCACCGCTCCGACCTTTTGGCCAAACACGTAAAAGAATCCTATACGATAGCCATTTCGGGCACCAGCGGCAAAAGCACCACCACCGCCATGTTGTTTGAAATTTTAAGAAAAGCGGGCAAAGAACCCTCTTTAATCACGGGCGGCGTTTTGCTCTCTTTGCAGGCGGAAGGATATTTTGGCAACGTTTATAAAGGCAAAAGCGATATTTTGGTTATCGAGGCCGACGAATCAGACGGCACTTTGGTAAACTACCACCCCAAAATAGGCGTAATGTTGAACTTGGCCAAAGACCATAAAGAACTTAATATCCTTAAAGGATACTTCCAAAAATTCAGCATAAACTGCGGACAATTTATAATCAACGCCGAAGAAGACAATTTAAAGGAAATCGGCGGCAAATGTAAAACTTTTGGCCTTAAAACGGGCGACTTGACCGCCGACGATTTACGCCTTGACGGGTTCGGCTCCGATTTTACCGTACGCGGCCAAAAATTCCGCATCAATCTGCCCGGCGAGCATTACGTAAAAGACGCGCTGGGCGCCATATCGGCGGCTTTGGAAATGGGCGTGTCTTTGCAGGAATGCTCCAAAGCCTTGGAAGAATTTAAGGGCGTTTACAGACGCTTTAACACCATAGGCAAGGTAAACGGGATAGAGGTTATTGACGACTTCGCCCACAACCCTCACAAATTGGCCGCCACTTTAAAAGCGGCACATTTAAGAGGCAAAAGGGTATTGGCGTTTTTCCAGCCGCACGCTTTTACTTCCGTACAGCTGCTGCTTAAAGAGTTTATAGAAGAATTTACCAGACAGATAAAAAAGGAGGATACTCTCTGGCTAAGCGAAATATATTACGCCGGCGGCACCATCCCCGAGCATATATCCAGCAAATTGATATACGAAGGCTTAAAGCATAACGGCGTGCCGGTAAAATTCCTCCCCTGCAGGAACGAAACCGCAGCCGACATAGCCGCAAGCGCGAAACCTGGCGACGTCGTATTGGTAATGGGCGCCAGGGATCCGACATTGACGGACTTCGCCAAACAAATATTTAAGGCGATAGAGGAAAAAGACTACTCAAAAAAACCGTGTAGACAATGTCTGATGAACGTAAGCAAGAACTTCTAACGAAAGCCGGCTTTTTAAAAAGCCGGTTTTTTGAGTGTGATATTTTATCTTGCCAAGTGTAGTATTAATGAAGGCGGTTAAGTTATTATGGATTTTGACGCTGTTTACAAAGAAATGTTCAAGCCCGTTTACGCTTATGTATTGTTGCGCGCGCAAGACGAGAATCTGGCGCAAGATTTGGCGTCAAAGACTTGGCAGAAAGTATTTGACAGACAAGATTCTTACGACCCGCGCAAAGGAAATTTGCGTCAATGGCTTTTTACGATAGCCAGAAACGAGGTAAACAGCTATTTCCGCCTATATTACGTCAGGAAGGTTCTTTCGCTTTCCGCTTTTGAAGAGGACTTTAAAAACACCGACGATAACCCGGAAACAACGGCGGAACAAAAAGATTTAGAAGAAAAACTGAAGCTGGCGATGGGAAAACTGAAAAGCAATTACCGCGATATTTTGGCTTTAAAGTTCTATTCCGGAATGTCAAACGAAGAAATCGCCCAAATGCTTAATATCAGCGCAAGCAATGCAGGCACCATAATTAACAGAGCGGTAAACAAATTAAGGATTTTATTGGAGGCGGAACATGTCGCCTGAAGAAAAAATAGAACAGTTATATAAAAATGCGGATTTCGATAAAAAAGGCTTTGCCCAAAATAAGGTTTACGCAAAGATCCATAAACGCAAAAGCGGGGCCCGCGCCTTATGGCTTATGGCCGGTGCGGCCGCCATTTTTGCCGCGCTTGTGTTCTGGCCCAGAACGGCTGCTATCCAAAAGGGCAAAGCTCAACTCCCAGTCTATCAAGACACTGAAGTAACCCAAGAAGAGTGCATTGACCTTTCCACCAGATATTGGTTTGAACAGGCGGCCGAGCAAGGCAAACTGATAATGGCAAAATGCCCCAAAGAAGTATTGAACGAATATAACAACAATTTAATTTACAGTTTAAACCAAAAGTTGGAGCAATCCAATCAAAAACTGACTCGGGCGGAAAAGAAAAAACTTGACGACTGCGGAGAAAAATTTAAAATGAACGTACATCCCATAATGTCTTACGATGTGCGCTGTTAGGAGAAAAATAATGTTAAAAAAAATCTTATTGCTTACGATATTCGCTTTAAGCGCTTTAAATTTTTCGGCTTTTGCCGAACAAACCAAAACGCTTGAAGCCGCATTGTTTACCGCGCCTTGGTGCGGGCACTGCCAAAGACTTAAAAAAGAGTATCTAAACGAGTTTAAGGAACAATACAAAGATACGGTAAAACTCGTGGAATATGATATAAGCCAAGCGGGCGTAAACATAATCTTTAATGATACCATTACGGAATACGGAATTGACGTCAATTCCGCAGGCGTACCTTGTTTAGTCGTGGGAAAAAGCGTTTTAATGGGATATCCCTCCGACATTAAAACAGGCGTCGACGCCGCCATAAAAAAAGCGCTCGCAAACAATGAGAGGACTTACTTTGGCACAAAAGCATATATAGAACAATGCAAGAATGAAGATCTTAACGCCGAAACGCAAAGCGCGGCCTCTTGCGAGAATGACGATATCGCGCCAAGCGTAAGCAAAGAAGATACTTTAAATATGTTTGAACAAATCACCTTCTGGGCCATAATAGCGGCGGGTTTGATAGACGGCGTTAACCCCTGCGCTTTTGCGGTAATAGTATTTTTCGTTTCCTTTCTGGCGGTATACAAATACGAAAGGAAAGAAGTCATTTTAGTAGGCTCGGCCTATTGTTTGGCGGTATTCCTGGCTTATATAGCCATAGGATTGGGTTTATTCAACTTCCTTTATGCGATGAGTTCTTTTTATTACGTAATGATGATTTTTAAATGGCTGACAATAGCGCTGTGCGCACTGTTTTTACTGCTCAGTTTGTATGACTTTATAATTTATCAGAAAACGAAAGACCACAATAAAATATTGCTCCAGCTGCCAAAGAGTTATAAAGAATATATCCACAAAGTTATGCGTTTCTTCTTGAGGGACAAGCAGAAAAGCACGATAAGGCTGGTATTGGCGGCCTTGGCCGTAGGCTTTGTGGTATCATTGGTGGAAGCCGTATGTACAGGGCAAGTATATTTGCCGACGATAGCGCTGATCCTAAAAGAAGCGGATGCCCATTTTATCAGAGCTATGCTCTATCTAATAATATACAATCTGATGTTCATAGTACCGCTGATAGTGATTTTGGCTTTAAGCGTAATGGGCTATGAATCCAAAGGGTTTAATGATTTCCTAAAGAAGCACCTGGGCCTTACCAAGCTGGCTTTATGTTTACTGTTCTTGGGTCTGTTGATACTGCTTATAACAAATATGTAGCATTATTTCTGCTGATTATCCCCCGACGCAAGTCGGGGGTTTTTGTTTTGGCAAATAAGAAATCGTTTAAGTTTTAAATGTTTTCCAAATCCTTTTCGCTCATATCATCCCTAATGCCGAAGCGAGTCAGAGAAAAGTCGTATTTTATCGGATCTTCGGGGCAAAGCTTCGCGAAGGAAGCGGAAATTTCCAAAGCTGTTTTCATATCCGCCTGATTGCGCTTTGTAAGCCCCAGCATTTTTCCTACCCTGTGCATATGAACATCCAGCGGTACGATAAGAGCGGATGCAGGTATTTCGCGCCAGCAGCCCGGGTCCACTTCGTCTTTGCGTACGCACCAGCGCAAACACAAATTAAGTCTTTTTAAAGCGCTGTTCTTTGCAGGGTTGGGGATAAGAGTATCCATTTTGCCGCAGCTTCTTAACTTTGCGGCAAAGGCGCGCTCCGCAAACAAAAAATCGCCCTTCTCCTTATAGAAAGAAAGGAACATCTTTTCCAAACTGCCGTACGCCTTAAGCGCCGCCCTAACAGCCAAAAGCAGGTTTATAAGTTCTTCTTCAGTGGTAAAGCGGTATTTGAAACCTTTAAACAGTTTTTGCAAATCCTCACGCGAAGTTTTTAAAATAAAATCTTTGGGCGAAGGCCCCAAAATTGATAAAATCTTATCAACGGTTTTTATTATCTGCTTTACATTGCCGTAAGCGAAACTGGCGGCAATTAAAGCGACTATTTCCTTATCCGCGTCGGATTTGTAATTATGAACAAACTGCAGCGGATCGGGCGATATGAGTTCAAATTTATTATATTTATGATATATATTATCCAAACACTCGCGCGTTATCATAAATAAATTCTAGCAATTTGTTACTATATAGATATATGACTCTTGAAGATTTGTTCGGGCAATACGACAAAAATTTGCCTAAAACCGAAGTGAAGGGGCTAAGCCAAAATTCCAAAGAAATAGGAAATGGCTGGGTATTCTTCGCGGTAAAAGGACATACGGTTGACGGGCACGAATATATCCCCTCCGCTTTGGCAAAGGGCGCCTGCGCAATAGTAACGCAGGAAGAATTGGAAGAAGTCTATCCCGTACCCGTAATTAAAGTAGAAAATATTGACCACGCCATGGCCGATGCCGCCTGTTCTTTTTACGGAAATCCTTCCCAAGATTTAAATATGATAGGCATTACGGGAACAAAGGGCAAAACGAGCATATCCTATTTGATAGAAAGCATACTCTTTGAGGCAAAACGCAAGCCCGCGGTTATGGGCACCATCAATTACCGCGTCAACGGTCAAAAGATAAGCAAAGCCCCCAATACCACGCCCGCGCCTCTGCTTTTGCAAAATATACTTTATCAGGCCAAAGAAGCGGGCTGCGGCGACGTCGTTATGGAAGTATCCTCCCACGCGCTGGAATATCAGCGGGTGCGCGGAATAGATTTTAATATAGCGATATTTACAAATTTACAAAGAGATCATTTGGATTTTCATTCCACGTTCGACAATTACTTCGCCGCCAAGCGTAAACTCTTTGAAAATCTTATCTCACCCGCCAACACAAAACAAAAGAAAAGCGCCATAATCAATATAGACGATCCCTATGGCGACAAGCTGGCCGAAATGTTAAAAAACAAAGTCAAGCTGGTAACTTACAGTCTTACAAAACCGGCGGACTTCACGGCAAGCGACATAAAAACTTCTCTTGAAGGCGTAAGTTTTAAAATCAACGGCGAGCCCGCCAAAATAAATCTTTTGGGCGCACATAATGTTTACAATGCTTTGGCCGCGGTGGCCGCTGCAGCCAGAATGGGCATACACATAAAAACGGCCATAAAAGGCCTTAGCGCATTAAAAGGCGTACCTGGAAGAATGGAACGCGTGGATTTGGGGCAGAATTTCTATCTGTTTGTGGATTTCGCCTACACCAACGAAGCCCTGCTAAGGGCCTACGACGCCGTCGCTCCGTTTAAAAAAGGGCGTATAATAACCGTTTTCGGCTGCGGCGGGCAGCGCGATACGACGAAAAGGCCTTTAATGGGCGAGAGCGCTTCAAAAAACAGCGATTTGGTGCTGATAACAAAAGATAATCCCCGCAAAGAAGACCCCAATACTATCTTCGCAGATATTTTAAGGGGTATGCCTTTTGCCGATAATTTCAACATAATACCGGACAGGCGCCAAGCCATCTTTGAGGCCGTAAAAACGGCAAAGAAGGACGATATCGTCATCATCGCGGGCAAAGGGCACGAGGACTATCAGATCCTGCCAAACGGCACTATACATTTTTCCGACAGGGAGGAAGCCGAAAAGGCTTTAAAAGAGTATGTTTTCGCCAAAGCGGTTTAAAGGTAAAAAGGCCTGCGTACTAGGAATGGGCAAAAGCGGGATAAGCTGCGCAAGACTGCTAAAAAGGCAGGGCTTTCAAGTTCTGATAAGCGACAGCAGGGTTATTCCCGTACCCACCGGCCTTGAGGGTATAGAAACGGAAACGGGCGGCCATTCCGACGCCGTTTACAAATGTGATTTTATAATCAAAAGCCCCGGCATAATGCCCAATAATCCAGTGTTAAAGAAATTAAAAAAATTAAAGAAACCGATTTTCAGCGAACTTGAAACGGCCTGCGCATTTGTCCCCAAAAACTGCAAAATTTTCGCCATAACCGGTACAAACGGCAAAACGACCACCACCGTAATGTTAAGCGAAATTATGAAAGCCCATTGCCTTAACGAGAAGAAGAACCGCAAAGTTTATACCGTCGGCAATATCGGCAAGCCGTTTTCTTCCGTCGCGGATTCGATAGAGCCAGGCAGTATCATTGTTACGGAAGTATCCAGCTATCAACTTGAAGACAGCACCTGTTTTAAACCTTTCGTCAGCGCCTTACTCAATATCACACCGGACCACGAAGAACATCACGGCAGTCTTAAAAAATATATTGCGGCGAAGGGCAAAATTTTCGCTTGTCAAAAAGCGGGCGGATCTTTCATTACCAACGGGGCGGACCCTGTCTGCGTAAAATTTATGAAAAGGGCAAAATGCAAAGTGTTCAGCTTTTCCTCCACCCCACATCACAGCGTAAGGGTGGACGCCTTTTTCGACGGTGACGAAATGATTTTTGCAAACGGATGTCATATCAAACCGCCAAAACTTCTTCTTGGCATACATAATATAGAAAATGCCATGGCCGCCTCTTTAATGGCTTTTGCCGCAAAAGTAAAACAAAAGGACGTGCAGGACGGCTTTAATACTTTTAACTGTCTTGAGCACCGTATAGAGCTTTTCTGCGAATATAAAGGCATTAAATGCTATAACGATTCAAAAGCGACAAATATAGATTCAACCGTAACCGCGCTCAAAGCCCTACAAAGCGAAAATAAAATATGGATTATTTTGGGCGGCCGCGGAAAAGGCGCGCCCTATAAGCCGCTTATACCCTTCCTAAATAAATTCTGCAAACACGCCGTATTGATAGGCGAAGATTCCGCAAATATAAAGCAACAGCTGTCGGGGCGTTTCCCCGCGACGGAAAAAGGTGATTTAAAAAACGCTGTTGATTATATCTTATCCAAAGCGCAGAAAGGCGATATTATGCTCCTTTCGCCGGCTTGCGCTTCTTTCGACCAATTTAAAGACTTTGAACACCGCGGGAAAGTTTTCAAGCAAATAGTAAAAGACTATATAAAAAAACACTAAAGCTGCAGCCTCTTAATAAGAACCAAATCATCTTAAACAATAATACGGCAATTCAATTTAAACTGCTTGCAGGAACCTTCTTCGCGCCGTTACACAAAAGCATAGTTCTTTCTCTTTTCCAAAAAACCTGCCAAAGATGCCTTTCCCGCCCGCAAATTTCCTAAGTATTCATTAAAATATAGCCATAAAAAAACGGCCTCTTAAAAGAGGCCGTTTAAATGGAGCGGGCGAAGAGAATCGAACTCTCGTCTCAACCTTGGCAAGGTCGCGTTCTACCATTGAACCACGCCCGCGTAAATCCGTATAAATATTATAGCATAAAGCAAATCCATTTTGCAAAATTTAATCAAATATTTGCGCGGCCGCGGCTTGCGTAGCCGGTATTTCCGAGAGAATTTGCTTTAAAGTTTGATTCTTTAAATACGGGGCAAGCGTCGTATTGGACGCCAAAAGCTGCTTTGTCCTAGCTGGATTGCCAAGATAATATTTACCGGCGGGGCTGTTGAATATATACGTCATCAACTTGCTTTTAAGAAGGCTTCTTAAAAGCATTTCATTTCTTAAAACGCCCTGCACGGCAGGCCCGTTGACAAATTTATCTATATCAAAACTCTGCGAAGAAATAAGATCGTACAACTTTAGATAATTGGAAGTCATTTCGTGCACATCCTTGCGGGAGGCAAAACCTCTAAGCACGTCTTCATTGTCGAAAACGACCTCTATAACCTGCGGAGTATTCAAATTCGTCATTACGGTATTGGACAGCGAAAAGGGCGTCGCGCCGACATTTTCCAAATCCTGCGGCGTCATCATTACAATATTGTTTATGTTTACCGACACTATCGCCGTACCTATATTGCTGAATTTACCGCGCATACCCTCGCCCGTTTGAGCGCCTTGCGCCAGCTCCTGATAGGAAATTTCGTCACGTTCCACAAATTCAAGATCGTCGGATTCAAAAGATTTCAGTTGCTCTTGCGTTATTGCGTCTTCCGGCGACTGCGCCTTCTTGGCGTACCACATTACCGGTACAAGCAACAAAAGGGCGAATACCGCCACCCCCGCTACTTGAAGAATATATGTCTGTTTTTCTTTATCCATAAGATTATTTTAACATAAAATGATATTATTTTTTAAACCCCCAAAAGGAGCAATAAGATGAAATCCCATACCGTATATATTACATTAAGAACGCCGGAAAGATATCAAATAGTAAACATAACCGATCAAGTGCAGGAAGCACTGTCAGACAGCGGCATAAAAGAAGGTTTATGTCTGGTAAATTCAATGCATATCACTTCCAGCGTGTTCATAAACGATAATGAGCGCGGCCTTCATCAAGATTTTATAAAATGGGTTGAGAAGCTCGCCCCTTACGACCCCAACGGCTATCAGCATAATCTTACGGGCGAAGACAACGGCGACGCGCATTTAAAACGTACTATTATGGGGAGGGAAGTCGTCGTGGCGGTAACAAACGGCAGGCTTGACTTCGGCCCGTGGGAAGAAATCTTCTACGGCGAATTTGACGGGCAAAGAAACAAAAGAATCCTTATCAAAATCATAGGAGAATAAAGTGAAAAGAAAAGTATATTATCACGATACCGATTGCGGCGGAGTGGTCTATTACGCCAACTATTTAAAATTTTTTGAGGAAGGCCGCACCGACTTTATGGAACAAGCCGGCTTCAGCGTGCCCGACCTTGCCCAAAAGAACTGCCTTATGATGGTGCATCATCAGGAAGTATGGTATAAACATCCCGCCAAATACGGCGATATTTTGGACGTGGAAACTTACGCCGTTGAACTTTCCCCCGTAAGGATAGTGTTTGAATGTTTCGTAAAGAAAGCCGATGGCACCCTGCTGGTGCAAGGCGTAACGGACGTTGTCTGCGTAAATCAGTCGGGGCAGCTTTCCAACTGGCCACAGGAAGTTATGAACGCAATTTCCATTTCGCCCAGAAAAATAAAAGTAAGGAGGTTCTGATGAAATATTTTCTTTTAGTAGTTTTTACCGCTTTAACTTTAAGCGCCTGCTTTACACCTAACGGCAACAGGGTTTCTTTCAGCAGCTTAAATCCGCAGACGGATATTTCGCCGGCTAGGCCAGCAGCCTCTTATGAGATGTACTCCTGGTACAATGGGCAAGACTGGGCTTACGCCATATTTGAAAACGGAGTAAAAATATCTTCAACTTTCCAAGAAATAACACAGGATAACAACATCATAGTAGGATCGAGATACGCTCAGGAAAAGCTATTGGAAATGCCGCGCGGTACAAAAGTATATTGGAATTTAAAAAGAATTCAAGGCTTTCAAATGCCGGATCAAAACACCGTAGATGATATTGTCCGCTCAGCCAAGAAATCCGGCGTCACGGTAGAGGTTATTGCGTGGCCTAATTAAAATCTGTCCGCAAATATCCTCTCACAAAACGAGGGGTTATTAAAACCTTGTTTAAAATTTACATTTCAAAAAACCCCCGCTTTTCAAGCGGGGGTTTTGGTTTTAAAACTTAGGCGCTTTCTTTTTAACTTTCAACATCAGCAATGCTTTCTTTATTTCTATCTCCGCCAATTCCATATCTATATCGGCGTCGTGTTTAGTTAAAGAAGCCTTGGCCTGAGCCAATTTCTGCTTGGCTGCTTCCTCGTCGATTTCTTCTGCCAAGGCGGCGTCCTCGGCAAATACGCGGATATTATCGTGTTCGATTTCAGCCAAGCCGCCCATCACCGCGAAGGTTTCTTCCGTCTCTCCTTCCTTATAACGCAGTACTCCGTAGTTCAGCTTCGCGACGTATTGTATATGGCCGGGCAATACGCCCATTTCGCCGTTAAAGGCGGGCAGGGCGACAAAGTCCACTTCCTTATCCAATACCGGCCGCTGAGGCGTTACAATTTGCAGTCTTAGTTTCTTTCCCGCCATAATTAGTCCTGGCCTTTGGCTTTCATCTTCTCATAGTTGGCGAGCACGTCTTCTATACCGCCGCAGTTAAAAAACGCCTGCTCAGGGATATGATCGTATTCACCCGCTATTATTGCTTTAAAGCCTTTTATAGTGTCTTCCAGTTTGACGTATTTGCCCGGCATACCCGTAAATTTCTCCGCCACGAAGAACGGCTGCGAGAGGAATTTCTGTATGCGTCTTGCCCTGGCGACTACCGTCTTATCCTCGTCGCCCAGTTCGTCCATGCCGAGTATCGCTATAATATCCTGCAAGTCTTTATATTTTTGCAAGATTTTCCTTACGCCCTGCGCCACGTCGTAATGTTCCTGCCCGATTATGCGCGCGTCCAAAATCCTGGATGTGGAATCAAGCGGATCGACCGCAGGGTAAATACCCAAGCTGGCCAGCTGCCTTGAAAGAACGGTTGTCGCGTCCAAGTGCGTAAAGGTAGCGGCGACGCCGGGGTCAGTCAAGTCGTCTGCGGGAACGTATACGGCTTGTATTGAGGTAATGGATCCTTTTTTGGTGGAGGTAATCCTCTCCTGCAAAGCGCCGATTTCCGTATTCAAAGTAGGTTGATAGCCCACTGCCGAAGGCATACGCCCCAACAAGGCCGACACTTCCGAGTTGGCCAATACATATCTAAAAATATTATCTAAGAACAGCAAGACGTCCTGTCCTTTTTGGTCGCGGAAATATTCCGCTTCCGTCAAAGCGGTCAAAGCCACTTTCGCCCTAGCGCCGGGTGGTTCGTTCATCTGGCCGTAAACCAAAACTGTTTTATCAAGTACGGTAGAGCCGTCGGAAAGTTTGCTTTCCTGCATTTCCAGCCACAAATCGTTCCCTTCGCGAGAACGCTCGCCGACACCGCCGAATACCGAGCTGCCGTGATGCTGCCTGGCCACGTTATTGATAAGCTCCATAATTACTACCGTCTTGCCGACGCCCGCGCCGCCAAACAAACCCACCTTGCCGCCTTTCATATAAGGGGCTATAAGGTCCAGTACTTTTATGCCCGTTTCAAAAATCTTCGGGGTGGTCTGCTGTTCTTCCAGCGACGGAGGAGGAGTATGTATCGAGGCGTATTTGTCCGTATTGATAGGGCCTCTGTGGTCCTGAGGCTGGCCCAAAACATTTAAAAGCCTGCCCAAGCACGCTTCCCCTACCGGTACTTTAAGCGGAGCGCCCGTATCTTCCACTTCCGCGCCGCGCGCCAAGCCGTCGGTAGAGCTTAAAGCCACCGCACGGACGATATTATCGCCCATTTGCTGAGAGACTTCCGCCACTATCGTCACGTCCTTGCCCGCCTTTATGTTCAAAGCATTGTTTATCGACGGTAAAACGCCGCCGTCAAATCTGACGTCCACCGCCGGGCCTATTACTTGTACTACCGTGCCTTTATTCATATCCTTTCCTCTTAATTGTTCAAAGCATTGGCGCCGCTTACTATCTCGGTTATCTCATTGGTAATCGTCGCCTGTCTTACCTTATTTAACTTTACGCTTAAACTGTCGGCTATCTCGCCCGCGTTCTTGCTCGCCGCTTCCATCGCGTTCATGCGCGCGGCCAGTTCCGCCGCTTGAGATTCCAATAAATATCTGTATATACTCGCGCTTAAATAGCGAGGGATAAGCGTCAAAAATATGTCTATCATTCCCGGTTCAAAGATAAAGTCCGACACATTCTCCTCCCCGGGTATCTCGTCAAAATCAAACGGCAGGAAGCGTTTGCTTATCAAAGTCTGCGAAGCCATCGACTTAAAATCGTTGTATATCAAGTCTACCGTGCTGATATTATGATCGCGGAACAAATTGTAAAAAGCATCCTTTATCATCGCCGCATGCGCGTATGAAGCCCGAGGGAATATCCCTATAAGTTCACCCGCCAAGTGAAGGCGAGGAATTTTCAAACGCCTCATAAAGTCGCGCCCTTTCTTGCCTACCACAAAGACATACTTCTCTTTATCGGAATTTTCTCTAACCCACTTTAAAGCCGCCCTTAAAGCCACCGCGTTAAAAGCGCCGCATAAGCCCTTATCTGCCGTTATTAAAAGCAATGCCACGCTGTTCTTGTCCGATCGGCTGTTGTCAAAAAACCGATAGGCGGGGAGCTTGTGTATTTCGCTGGACGGATTTTGTATGTCCTTTCGCAAATTGTCTATCATTTCCGCCATCTTCTTGGCGAAAGGACGCCCATCCTCCATCTGCTGCTGCGCTTTCTTTATTCGGGCAGAGGAAATCATCTTCATCGTAAGCATCATCTGCTTGGTCGATTTGATGGCTTTTATTTCCTGCCTGATATCCCGAAGCGATTCCATATTGCCTTTTCCTTATTTCGCGTTTCTGGCTTCCAATACTTTTACGTAATCGGCTATGCCTTTCTCCAAGGTATAATCGGGAGTGTAGCCGATCTTCTCCGTAGTATAGCTGATGTCGGCCTGAGTCTTCATCTGATAGAAGCTGTACGGATTATCAATATAATCGGGCGCCAAGTTCAGCCTAAGCTCGTTGTTGAGGCATTTGACTATATCGTTAAAATTGCGCGGTATGCCCGTGCCTACGTTTACTACGCAGGATTCTTTGGCATTGTTCAAAGCGCACATATTGGCTTTTATTACGTCTTTGATGTAAACGAAATCGCGCTCCTGTTCGCCCATCTTGAATATCTTCGGGCGGTAGCCCTGCTTCATCTGATTGTAAAGCTGATACATCATGCTCGCCGTCTTGCCTTTGTAATATTCGCCGGGCCCGTATACGTTAAAATACCTAAGCCCCACTATTACCATATCTCTGTTCTCGGCGGCAAATTCCCTGGCGACATTATCCATTATCGCCTTGGAAAAGCCGTAAATGTTTTCCGGCTTAGGAGTCTGGCTTACTTTCATCGGGCATTCCCCGTTGCCGTATGTCGCCGCCGAAGAGGCATAGACAACCCTCTTAATATCGTTGGCGGCCGCATAGTAAAGGACATTCTTAAACGCTTCGACGTTCATCTCCATCATCAGCTTCTGATCATGAATATTGGTATCGGTTATCGCGGCTTCGTGGAAGATACCGTCAAAATACGCCTCGCCCGGCATTTCCTCAAATATATTCGCGGCGATTACGTCGCCTTTAAAACCCAATAAATTCTTAAAATGGCCCGACGAAAAATCATCAACAACCGTTACGCTATGCCCTTGGTTTTGCAACTCAAAAGCCAAATTGCTGCCGATAAAACCGGCCCCGCCCGTTATTAAATATTTCTTCTGCGTCATTTATTTGCTCTCCTTAAACAGAGGTTTAAATTCTTCCAGTACGGCTACCAATTTCTTTTCCAAATCCTCATTGATACCGATATTGCCGTTTTCGGAAATCTCTTTCAAAATTTCCGGGTGCGACGCTTTTACAAACGCCAAAAGTTCGTTTTGATAATCCAAAACTTTATTTACCGCTATATTGTCTACATAGCCCCTAGTCCCCGCAAAAAGCGTAAGGACCTGCTCGGGCACCATCATCGGGCTGTACTGCGGCTGTTTTAAAAGTTCTTTCATTCTCTGCCCGCGGGCAAGCTGGAACTGCGATTCCTTATCCAATTCCGAGCCGAACTGCGCGAAGGATTCCAACTCCTGATACTGCGCCAAATCGATCCTCAAAGTACCAGATACTTTGCGCACTGTCTTCTTCTGCGCGCTGCCGCCCACACGCGAAACCGAAAACCCGACGTCTATCGCCGGCTTAACGCCGGAGCGGAACAAATTCGCGTCCAGATAAATCTGCCCGTCGGTAATGGATATTACGTTCGTGGGAATGTAAGCCGAAATATCGTTGGCTTGCGTTTCTATTATCGGCAAAGCGGTAAGAGATCCGCCGCCGTTTTCGTCGTTAAGTTTACACGCCCTTTCCAAAAGTCTGGAATGCAAATAGAAAACGTCGCCCGGGTAAGCCTCTCTGCCTGGCGGCCTTCTTAACAGCAAAGACATTTCCCTGTAAGCCTGAGCGTGCTTTGAAAGATCGTCATATACTATAAGGACGTCTTTGCCCTTCCACATAAAATATTCGCCCATCGCGCAGCCCGCGTAAGGCGCGGCGTAGAGCAAAGAGGCCGGATCAGAGGCATTGGCAGCAACAACTATCGTATAAGGCATCGCGCCGAAATCCGTCAGGGTTTGCACCACCTGCGCTACCGTGCTTTGCTTCTGCCCGATAGCGACATATATACAGATTACACCTTCGTTTTGCTGTTTTTGGTTGATTATAGTATCTATCGCGATGGCAGTTTTGCCCGTCTGTCTGTCGCCGATGATAAGTTCCCTTTGGCCCTTTCCTATCGGCACCATTGAGTCAACCGCTTTTAAACCGGTCTGCAAAGGCTGTTTTACGGGCTGGCGTTCAACTACGCCCGGCGCCACTATTTCCATAGGGCGGGTTTCCGTCGTCTTTATCGGGCCCTTGCCGTCAAGCGGCTCGCCCAGCGGGTTTACCACTCTGCCCAAAAGCGCTTCGCCCACGGGTATGCTGATTACCTTTCCCGTGCGCTTGACCTGTTCCCCTTCTTTTACGGCCGTATCCGAGCCCATAAGCACGCAGCCGATATTGTCGTACTCAAGGTTCATTACCATTCCTTTTACGCCGCTTTGGAAATCCAACAACTCGCCCGACACCGCTTTGTTTAAACCGCATATCCTCGCGATTCCGTCGCCCACGCTTATTACCGTGCCGACTTCGTCGGTCTGTGTTTGGGGTACAAAATTCTCTATTTTCTCTTTGATGATAGTCGTTATCTCATCAGGTCTTATACCCATATCTCTACCTTTCTGTTAAAATTTTTGCCATCTGTTTAAGCCGGCCCTGCGCGCTGCCGTCTATCAAGACGTCGCCGCAGCGTATCATTATTCCGCTTAAAAGATTGGCGTCCAATTTGTATTCCAGCGCCAAGGCGCTGTCGAAATATTCGCTAAGTGCAGCGCTAAGCCCGCTCTTTGCTTTTTCGTCAAGTTCGGCCGCGCTGATTACGCTTACTCTCTTTATGCCTAAGCGCGCATCAAGCAGAGCGGAAAGTTCTTTCTCTATCTCGCCCGCCAAATAATATCTGCCCGACGCTATCAATAATTTGACAAATGCACCCGCCACGTCCTGCTCCGGATAAGCCTTTGAAGCCACTTCCAGCTTGACGCGCGCGGGTATCGTCGGATTGTTTATGTAATATTCAACAGCCTTAAGCGCCGATAATGCTCCCTTAAAAAGCTCATAGTTATGCTGCGCCGCCGCATTGTCCTTGGCTACGCCGTCATAAGCCTTGGCATATCTTTGCGCCAATACCGTCGTGTTCGCTTTCATTTGACTTTTATATCCTTAAGCAAATCCTCTATCAGCTTCTCGTTTACAGCCTTGCCGGCTTCTTTGCCGATTACTTTCTGCGCGGCAAGCATAGTGGTGTCCACCAGCTCTTTTCTAACCGCGGCTATCGCTTTCTGCGTTTCCGCTTCGATTTCCGTCTTGGCTTGGCTGATAAGATTCTGCGCTTCGTCTTTGGCTTGCGCTATTATCGTCTGGCGCTGCTGCTCGCCCGCTTCAGACGCCTCTTTTATCCGCTTTGAGCTCTCTTTGGCGGTATCCGCCAAGGTCTGCTCCAACTGTTTCTTGATGGTTTCAGCGTCTTCTTTGGCTTTGCGCGCGCCGGAAATATCTTCCGCTATTTGCTTCTCCCTATCGTCCAAAGCCTTCATCAGCGGCTTCCACGCGAATTTGGCCAGCAAAAAAGCAAGCAGAAGAAAATTCACTATCGTCCAAAACATTAACCCTATATCGGGTTTGATTAACGCGTCCATACTTCCCTTTTATTATAAGACCATCATCAAGCAGATTACCAACGCGAAAAACGTCGCGCCTTCCACCAAAGCTGCCGCGATAATCATCGTGATCCTGGCTACCGCCGCGATCTCGGGCTGCCTGCCGGAGGCTTCCAATGCCGCCGCACCTATCTTGCCGATACCAAAGCCTGCGCCTATTACCGCCAAGCCAGCGCCAAATCCTGCTCCGATGTATTTAAGTACTTCAAGTTCCATTTTTAACTCCTCCGTATTTCCTTAATGTGAATGCATTTGCAAGCCCGCAAATATAGCCGTAAGCAATGTAAATACATACGCCTGTATCGCCGCGACCAGCAATTCAAGTATACTTACAAAAAGCGTCATTCCCAATACGGGCCCGGCCGTGCCGTATCCCGCAGCTATACTCCTTTCGCCCATAATAAATATAAACGAAAACAAGCCTATCAATACTATATGGCCCGCCGTCATATTCGCAAAAAGACGGACGGCCAATACAAATACCTTTATTATTAAACTTAAAATCTCCAGCGGGAACAAAAGCGGCACCAGCCAACCCGGAACACCGCCCGGGATAAAAGTTTTAAGACAGCCTATCGGGCCGTTCTCCTTTATGCTCAAGCCCATTATCAGCACCAAACTCAACAGCGCCATTCCGCCTGTTACGGAAATGTTGGACGTTATCGTTCTGGAGCCCGGCAGCATTCCTATATAGTTCGCCGTCAAAAGAAAAATCAGCAGCGTGCAGAAAAACGGTGTCAGCTTGCGGCCTTCTTTCTCGCCAAGGTTAGGAATGGCTATTTCGTCGCGGACAAATGTGACGAACATCTCCAAAGCCGTTTTCACGCGGCCGCTCTGCTTCCTGACGAATACCGCCAAAAAAATCAACAAAAACACGCTGATGAAAAACATATATACGGAATGCTGAGTGATTGGTAATTGTATACCGAAAAGGCTTATGCCAAAACTGTGGTCTAATATATGATGTGCCAGAAGTTCTTCTATCATTTTTTCGTCCCTTTATATACGTACGCCTTCGCCGATCGTACCATTATATATATTGCCAAAGCGAAGGCCGCTACGCTGCCGCCCAATATGAATATGGGCATTGTGCCAAACTTCTTATCCAAATAATATCCGCCAAAAGCCCCTATACACATTATAACGGCGAATTGTATGCCCAAGCCGGCTATTAAAATATGGTCCTCTTTTTTTATCATACTATGCCCGGCTCGGCGAAACGGAGCCTTATTTCCATTATACTATCTTTTTAAAAACTTCGGCATGGTTTTTAAGTTCGCGCGTAATTATGAAATGTTCCTTCACATATTCATGCCCTGTAGCCGCCAACCTTAAAGACAAAGCCCTATCCGTCAACAGCCGTTTTATGTTTAGAACAAAACTTTCTTTGTCCCCGCAAAGCAAACCCGTTTTATTGTTTATTATCTGATATTTTATTCCGCCTACGTCGCTGGCCGCGACGGGCCGCTTCTTCCACAGCGCTTCCGTTATGGAAAGGCCGAAACTTTCGCTGAAACTCTTTTGCACTACGACGTCCGCCGCGCTTTGAAGAGCCGCTATTTCATAATCGTGCCTATTTATCGAGAGCAGAATTATATCTTTGTGCCCGCCGGCATAATCCTTCAACTCCTGGTATAAAGCCGCGGCGTTTATATCGTCGGGCGCGAAACCGCCCGCATACACCAATGTCGAAGGGATTTCCTCAGACACTTCTTTGAAAACGTCTATCAGCCCGAAGGGATCTTTTACCCTGTCAAAACGCGATACCTGTAAAATTATGGGTTTATCGCAGGGGATATTATAATTCTTCAAAACCGATAGCTGACCTTCCCTCTCTACAAAAGTATTCTTCACCGAACAGGGATCTATGGAAGGCAATATATAGTCGACACCCCTATTTAAAGGACGATGGCTTTGCGCCGAAGGGAAAATAACCTCATCGCAATCCTCAATATATGGCCTTAAAAACTCCCAAACGTCTTTGTTCGCGCGCGAAATATCAAAATGACATCGATATATCTTTTTTATTCCCTTTATCTTAGACGCCGCTATTAAAGCGTGAAAATCGTGCAGATATAAAACGTCACAATCCAAAGGAAGGGCCAAACTAGAGGCCGCAGCGGCAAAACTATCCAGCTCCGCCCTGCTTACGCAGTTCATGCTAAGGGAAAGCGCGTCGGTAATCTTTTTGCCGAGAACGAAAAAGTCTTTTTCGGCCTCTATCGCACGCCAAAAGCAGTCAAGCCCCAACTCTCGGAAATAGCCCTCCAGCGTGCAAGCCAGTTCGCTTACCCCGCTGCCGTAAAGCGCAGGCGTAAGCATGGCAAGGCGAAAATCCGGAAGTTTTTTGTACTGTTCCTTAAGATCCGCTACCGCTATGCCGTATTTGCTGTCCAGTATCGAAAGTTTGTCCATAAGACAATTGTAGAAATTTTTATCTTATTTTGCTTAATTTATGGACTTTTTTTTCATAAAGTGATATAACATAGATAACCGAGGTTTTTATGCGTACAAATCCCCATATTTTAGAAATTAACGCTCATAATTGGCTCAAACAGCTTAGAGAGAGCCTTGGGCGAGACAGCCTTACTCTGGCCGACGTGCCGGAGGAGGATCTTTTTGAAATAAAAGCCCACGGCTTCGACGCTGTTTGGCTTATGGGTGTTTGGCAGGAAAGCCCAGCCTCCCGCGCCATAGCAAGAGAGGATAAGGCCATTAACGAATATCTATCCCACACTGTACCGGGCTACGACAGGCAAGATATCGTCGGCTCGCAATACGCAATTTACGATTACAGCGTAAATAAAGACTTCGGCGGGAATGAGGCTTTATTAACCCTTAGAAAAAGATTAAACGATTTCGGCATAAAACTTATTTTGGATTTTGCGGGCAATCATTTGGCAAAGGACAATCCACTTACTTTGACAGATAAGGAAATTTTCGTACACTGCGACGAAGAACCCAAAGCAAAAGAATTATTTTTCCAAACGACTAAAGGCTATTGGATTGCCCACGGCAAGGATCCCTATTTCCCTTCGTGGACAGATACCGCCCAAATAAATCAATTTAATCCGAAGGCCAGAGCATTTCTTAAAGAGACACTTCTAAAAATAGTACCACTCTGCGACGGCTTGCGCTGCGATATGGTAATGCTGATGATTAATAAGGTTTTCCGCGATACTTGGGGGAATTTCGTCAAAGAGGAAATGCCGTCGGAAGAGTTCTGGCCGCAGATAATAAATGAAGTAAAGAATTTATATCCCTCATTTACCTTCCTGGCGGAAGTATATTGGGGGCTGGAATGGGAAGTGCAAGAGTTGGGCTTCGATTATACCTATGACAAAATCCTCTATGACAGGCTCCGCCTTTCCACCGCGCAGGATATTCAAGGTCATCTAAACGCGGAACATTTATATCAAAAGAGGTCCTTGCGCTTTATCGCTAATCACGACGAGGAAGCGCCTCTTACCGCTTTCGGGAGAGAAAAATCCAAAGCGGCGGCGGTAGCCGCATATACCTTAATCGGGGCAAGACTCTTTACCATATCGCAACTCTATGGAGAGGAAAAACGTCTCCCTATACAATACACGCGCGGTTTGAGAACAAAAGACGAAGATATGCTGAGTTTTTATAAACAATTTCTGGAGATTATCAATAACCCCTGCTTCCACGGTGGGCAGTGGACGATAAAAAATCCTAAAGCCGCCGATGAGGAAGATGCCTCTTTCAAGAATATTCTCTGCTGGGCGTGGACGCAGCAAACGACTCAAAAGATTATCGTCATAAATTACAGCGAGGTACCCTCAAAATGCATTATGCCTCTGGACAAGGTTCCCTCTGACGAGAACCTGATCCTAAAAGAACATTTTAAAAGGAATGAAACTATTCTTCCAAGTGCACAGGCAAAAAAAGAAGGGCTGCTCTTAGAGTTGCAGCCTTTTGAAACAAAAATATTCTCCGTGGATTTTTAACCGATGCAAGACCAGCAGCAGAAAAAACCTTTCGCAATAGTAATGGCTACCGACGATAAAGCCGCTTTCGCGGCGGGCTGTGCATTGTTAAGCCTGAAAGAAAACTCCCCCCGCCTGTTTAAAAAAGCAGATATTATCATTTACTATCAAAATTTATCCCAGCAGAACAGAAAAGCGCTTCGCTCTATCGGAAGAGTCTTTTTTAAAGATTATCGTCTGAATTTTTCAACCTCCGCAATACGCACCATACGCAGATACAGCCAGCTAACTTTGGCCAGATACGAATGTTTTTTCCTGCTTAAAGAGTACCGTCAAATCCTGTGGCTGGACAGCGATATTCTGGTAAAAAAAGAACTTATAAACATCCTTAAATTCAAGAAAGCCGGTTTCGCCATAGCCCACGACGATAATATCATCGCTTGCAACTTCGCTAAGCCCGTACGCGGCTTTGATATGTTAAGGCGCAATTTTAATGCCGGGGTGCTCCTTTTCAGCGAAAATATGGCAAACCCGATAAAAATAGGAGCCTGGTGCTACCAACAAACAAAAATGTTGGCGCCGATTCTCATCTGGGCAGACCAAGGCGTTTTAAATTTGGCACTGCAAAAGTTTGCGATAAAGCCCGCCATACTGCCAAGAAAATTCAATTCTCATCCTGTACTCTCCCCAATAAAAACGGGAAATACCCTTATACTGCATGCAATGGGCGACTATAAATTTTGGGATAATTACCCCCTACCCGAATGGGATAAATTCTATAATCAGTGGCTGGGCTTGGGCGGTGCGGAAGTAACGATCCAAAACTATAATAAAAAGTACCTTTTAATGTTCAAATTTAAGCTCTTTTTGGAAAAAGTACCGTTTATATGGTGGTTTTTCCAAAAGGTGCTTAAGATTAAATTCGCCTTGTCAAACAAAAAAATCATAAAAAAACAAAGGCTAAGAAGGTAATGATATGGAACTCACTCTACTGATAACAGGCATAATAGCCTTCATTTTCGCGAAAGTTTCAAAAGTCCTGAAAAAGAAAAGTATTTGGAGCAACAAAATCTTTTTCGGAATTTGGAACGCGCTTTTTGCTTTAATAGGCGGAGGCCTAATCATATATATTTTCAATTTTATGGCAAAGAACGGGATACAAGGAGGGCTTTCCCCCAGAACTTTCGCCCTGATTACCACTATAACCCTAGCTTGCGCCGTATATAATTTTACCGTCGCGGGAAAAGCAGACAAAAAAAAGGAAGAGAAAATATTTTCCTTTAATATGGAATGGGCGGAAACGGTTTACTTCGCGGCATTCTTCGCTGCGGTGGTAATGTTCCTGTTCCTGCAAGCATTTAAAATACCGTCCGCATCAATGAGAAACACCTTGCTGGAAGGCGATAATCTTTTCGTCAACAAAATAACTTACGGCGTAAGATTGCCTTTTATGAAAGACCGCCTTATAAAATTTAACGATATTAAAAGAGGCGATATTATCGTATTTCGCTTCCCAGCGGAAAGCAAAGAACAAATCAACTGCGGCGAATCCCAATACGGCAGAGATTTTGTCAAAAGAGTAATCGGTATGCCTGGCGATGTGGTAGAAATAAAAAATAAACAGGTTTTCATTAACGGGGAACTTATGCCGCAACAACCCTATGAAATTTATCAAGACGTGGAAAGACTAGCTGAAGAGCAGCTCCCTTATTCCCCAGAAGAATACCAAAAGCTTTGGGAAGACCGCAAACTCGAAAAAGCCCTAGGCATATATCTTAGAGATTATTTCGGCCCCGTAACTGTCCCGGAAGGCACTTATTTGGGTATAGGCGATAATAGGGATTTTTCCTGCGATTCGCGTTTTTGGGGCCCCATTCCGGAAGAAAACATCAAAGGAAAAGCCTGGTTTATCCATTGGCCGCCAAGCAGAATAGGTTTGGTTAAATAGCATTTTAAAACCCTCGCTTTCACGAGGGTTTTTATTGACACAAAAAGCAAATGGTATACACTGGATATCTTATCTTATTACTTAACTCCACAAAGATTATCCCTTCTAAAACATAAAGTATAACCTTGGGGTAAAACTTCTTTGTGCATTATACTTCTATAATAGATAACAAAATTATTATTCTTTTATTAAGACAATAGTAAATAATTTTTTTGAAAGATATAGAGTTTAGTTCTATTTTAAAGAAGACGGAGTTTTCACATGAAAACCTTTAGATATTCCCTATGGAGTACTTATTTATATACCAAGATATCGCTTTTTCTTCTATACTATTGATATAAGCCGCTTTGCCTATGGAGTAACCTTCCATATCGCTTGCAAAACACTTTGCTAAAGAAATTTTTAAAGAAGCGTAAAAAATGGCATCTTTCGAATGAGCCCTTAAATAATCCCTAAAAGCCAAATGCCTTATTATATCCCTTTCGCTAAAAACATCAAAAATATTAAGATGATAGGATAAATCCCCTTGCTTTCTAAAATAGCGGCGCCTTGTTATGCCAAACTCCCCCATACTCTCATATCCCAAACTCTCAAAAGAATCTTCTATTTCATCAACCGCGGCAATATCCCGGACAACAGCCATCATATCAATATCGGGCCTCGAACAGAGCCCTTCCACTGCTGTACTACCTATATGATATATATCTATTAAAAGTCCCTTTAATATATCTTTTATAGGCTTGGACTCTTCTTCAAAAGCTTTATGCCAGTAAGAATCATAAGGAATTAGTTTTACTTTCATTGCTATCTCCTTAAAATATTATATCACAAAAGGGAAGTTTTCATGTGAAAACACTTGGATATATTTCCAAAAGAAGATAAAAAAGAGATGTAAACAAACGACATATTGGGCAAGCAGTTTCCATGTGAAAACTGTTTAAATAAAAATCTTACTTCAAGCTATTTTATATAAGAAAATTTAAAAACGTTAACAGATGCCATAAAACCAACATAGCATAAATGTACCTTATCAGTTTATTATTTTTTCAAAAAAGCACTGTTTACAAAAGATGTTTTCATGTGAAAACTTTAAAAAAGATTGACTTAATTTTAAATTTTATATTAAATATTCTTAATAGGAGATTATAATGGGTGAAATAGTTTGTATTGCCAACCAAAAAGGCGGCGTGGGCAAAACCACCACCGCCGTAAACTTGTCTTATGCTCTTGCCTGTTTGGGGCAGGAAGTGCTCCTAGTGGATTTTGATCCTCAGGGAAATGCTACTTCCGGTTTGGGAATAGAAGTCAAAGACGACGATAAAACCGTTTACAACTTCTTGACCAAAACAGCCTCTTTTAAAGAAGTTGTGCGCCAAACGAGCAATGAAATGCTCGACATCCTCCCCTCCAATAAAGATTTGGCGGGCGCGGAAGTTGAGCTTGTAAATATAAACGGGCGCGAAAAATTCTTAAAAGAGCAGCTTTCCACTATAAAGAAGATGTATAACTTTATTATTATCGATTGCCCCCCTTCTTTAAGCCTGCTTACAATAAATGCTTTGGTAGCAGCGGATAATGTTCTTACGGCTATACAGTGCGAATATTACGCTATGGAAGGGTTGGCTCGCTTCATAAACACTACGACAAAGGTAAAACAATTTTTAAGCCCCCAGCTTAAAATAGACGGAGGCATACTGACTATGTATGACGGCCGTATGAATTTGGCAAACCAAGTAAAAGAAGAAGTTTCCAAATTCTATGGAGATAAAGTCTACAAAACTCCCATTCCCCGCAATATCAGGCTGGCGGAAGCCCCCGGTTTCGGACAGAGCATCTTTGAGTACGAGCCCTCTTGCAAAGGGACTAAAGCCTATATGGATTTGGCAATAGAGTTCTTGATAAGAAGGGGCGCAAAAGCGGAAGACTTTGAAAATATGCAATATTTAAGTTCTTCCAAAAATTCCGATTTTGATTTTGGAGGGTAATTAACCATATGAGAAAAGCTTTAGGCAAAGGATTAGACGCATTATTAAGCGGAGCCATCGATGAAAGCAATGAAACTTCTGGAATGGGGGGCGTTCAAAAAATACCGCTTGATAAAATTATCCCCAACAGATACCAGCCCCGCAAAACTTTCAACGAGGAATCTTTGCAAGGTCTTGCCGATTCCATTAAACAACACGGCCTCACCCAGCCTGTAGTCGTGGTATATGACGCCGGTATGGACAAATATGAGTTGGTAGTAGGGGAAAGACGTTTCCGCGCTTCTCAGCTTGCCGGCTTTACGGAGATAGATTGCATAGTACACGCCAAACTCGACGACAAGCAAATGTGCGCCCTCGCACTTATAGAAAATATCCAAAGGGAAGATCTAAACCCCATAGAAACCGCTTTAGGTTATAAGAGCCTTATGCAAAAGTTTATGATTTCCCAAACCGAATTGGGCGAATACTGCGGAAAATCAAAAGCTGCGGTATCCAATTCATTAAGGCTGCTCAATTTGGAGCCTGAAATCCAAGAAGCTATAAAAAACGGGGAAATAAGCGAAGGGCACGGCAGAGCCTTGCTTATGGTCGCGGATAACAACAAGAGAGAAACCCTGTTTAAAAAAATACTCTCTTCTAAGATGTCCGTCCGCCAAGCGGAAGAGGCCGCCAAAAATGCTTCTTCAGAAACTGTTAAAACCAACCCGCAAAAGACGCCCGACACCTTAGCTTTTGAAGCGTCTTTACAGGAAGCCCTGGGCACGAAAGTAGAACTTAAATACGGTTCAAAACCCAGCAAAGGCAAATTGATATTGCATTACAATTCTTTAGAAGAATTGGAGCAAATATCCCAAAGACTTAAAAATAAAATGTTATAAACGTAATACTCCTCCATAAACACGGCCTTTAAAAAAGGCCGTGTTTTTCATAGTCAATAAAACTCCCCCTATTTATGCAAAAGCATAAAAGATCCAAACTTCTAAATGGCCCTTTGACAAGTAAAGAGGAGTTCTCTTTAATGACTTCTTAAATTCTATTTTTAAAAGCGGGGGAGATTTAAAAATTACTTTTTGAAAAAGAAAAAAACTATCCTTTGTTTTCATGTGAAAACGTGCTTTTATGAAAGATTTTATTCTTTTTCATCATTTTTTCATTTTCTCCGACGGAGAATATCAAAAACCCTTAAATTTGCATCCAGCTTGTTTTTTTATAACAGCAACGATTCAGTATGGCCGACTCACTAAAAAACGATTTTTAGGGGCAATATCGCTCAAAATCGCCTTTTTTAAGACGTTTTACCTTATTTAAGTGAAAAATATCCGCCTATTTTAATAAATATGTTAGGGACACTAACTTTTAAAAAAAGTAAACATCAATTAAATAATAAACAAAAATTTATCGAAAAGCGAAACCAGTCTTTTCATTAAAACAAAAAAGAGGATGCCTTTCGGCACCCTCTCTTAATTAAAAACATTAAGAAAACAATTTTCTTAATTTTTAAAACTATTTGTTTTTCTTGCTTACCGTCAAATAGCCCATAAGACGGTAAATCATTTTTGCTACATTAAACTCCGATATATGGCTGCCTTTCATCGGGGCCGTTTCTACTACGTCGATGGCGACTATTTTTTTATTCATACATACCGCTTTGAACAAAGACATAGCCTCATACCACATAAAACCGCCCGGCTGCGGAGTGCCCGTACCCGGCACGACGGAAGGATCAAAACCGTCTACGTCTATCGTGATATAAACCAAATCGCTAAGGCTTTTTAAAACCTTCGGCGTCAGTTTTTTTATATCAAGATTTTCGTGCATAAAGTACGTCGTCACATTTCCGCTGTTGACGTTGTCCTTCTCCTCGCTGCCGACGGAGCGTATTCCCACCTGCACAACTTTGACTTCCTTTGACGCAGGGTACAAAGCACAAGCGTGCGAGCGTTCATCGCCGAAGTAGGATTCCCTTAAATCGGCATGAGCGTCGAAGTGCAGAACCGAAAGCTTTTTGCCGTATTTTCTTATATACGGCGCTATCAAAGCCTGGGAAATAGAATGCTCACCGCCCAGATAAAACGGGAATGCTTTATGTTTGGAGATATAATTCTCCACATATTTTTCTATACGGTCAAAGACTGCTTTCTCGCTTCCCTTACAATTTATCGGGGGCAAGGTATGAATACCTTGTTTGTAAGTTTCTATACCTAGTTCCTCATCCCAAAACTCTATTTGGGGAGAAGCCTCAATAATAGCGGCGGGGCCCAACTTCGTCCCGCCGCCATAAGAAACCGTACGCTCATAAGGTACCGATATTACTGCAAAGCGGCTCTCTTCTAGGGAAGGCTGTCCGTCTTCCACCGCAAGAAAATGCGTCGCGTGTTCAGGATGCATAATTACCTTACGAATACCGCCGCCGCTACTACAGTCGTCCATAAACCGTCGACGCAAATCGCCGATTGGGTTATGTTCGTACTCTTTACGATTTTACCGCTCATCTTCCAGATTTCTTCTTTCTGGTTCCAAGTGGTGTTATTGTCAAACTCTATGCCTAAGGTCGTCGAAAGCATCATCGCGGCCAAGTCCTCGGCGTAATCGCCGGCTTTTTGGTCGGCCTCACCGAAGCTGTGATGCTCGGATATATATCCGTGCGTGTTCTTGTCTTTAGGAATAGCCAAACCTACCGAAGCGGATATCAAGCGCCTGTTTTCGTTGCTGGTGTTTCTGCTGATTACGCAGTGAAGTATCTGCCCGGCGTGTAAATGTTCCAGCCCTTTGCTGACTGAAACCACTTTACATTTCGGCGGGAAAATACTTGATACCGGCACCAAGTTGAATTTAGCTATTTTCGCATCTCTAAGAGCTTCTTCAAAGCTCGCGAGTTTTTCTTTATGTCTGCCTACACCTTTAGTAAGGAATATCTCCCTTGGAACAAATGGTTCGTACATTTTTTATTCTCTCTGTTAAGTGATATTACCCTGAAAACAGGGGCATTATTTTATAAAATAAATTATAACAAAAAATATACTGTAAGTGTAAAGGATTATTATGAACAAAATTTTGTTTCTTACCGCTTTGCTTTTTACGACGGTGAATTTACACGCTGCGGAGGGTGATATGCCTTATAATATGTTCAATGAAAACGGAGTTTTGCATTTCGATTATAAAGCGGAGGATTTGGCGCCGCGCGAAAAAGCCGCCAGAGCCCAGCTGGAAAAAGATTTGCAAGCCATTATAAATATCGACAAAAAAGACAGAACTTTCGAGAATACTTATCTCGCCTACGACAAAGCCTTTGACGCTTATTCCGATTCGCTCGGCCAGGCCGGTTTCTTGGCTTATGTATCGCAGGACGAAAAACTCAGAAACGCGGCCCTCGCCCTCGAGCAGGAAGTAAGCAACTATCTTATAGAAGTCGCCACGCGCCGCGATATTTATCAGGCGTTTAAAGATTACGCCGACACCAATCCCCAACTTGGGCCCGTCGAAGCGAAAATGCTTAAAGACACTATGATAGGCTTTAAGAAAAGCGGTCTTACCCTTAACGATAAAGATTTGGAAACCTTCAAAGAATTAAACAAACAAAAAGCAAAAAACTCCATAGAATTTTCAAAAAATATCCGCGAGTATAAAGACAGCCTTGAGGTAACAAAAGAACAGCTTGACGGCATGGGCGAAGATTATATCAATAAATTAAACAAAACGCCCGAAGGGAAATACATCGTCACGCTGGATTATCCGGACTATGTCCCCTTTATGCTAAACGCAAAAGACGAAGACGCCCGCAAAGCCTTGGAATTTAAATATTCCCGCCGCGGCGGCAAAGAGAATATAAAACTGTTCGAAGATACTTTGACTCTAAGATACCAAACGGCGAAATTGCTCGGCTACAAAAACCACGCCGAGAACCGCCTCGACACCAGAATGGCGAAAACGCCCGAAAACGTCGAGAAATTCCTAAAAGATTTGGAAAAGAAATTAAGGAAACTCGCCAAAGAGGAAGAAAAAGAACTCCTTAAATTCAAAGAGGAAAAAACCGGCGTAAAGGCCGAAGGCTTCCACGCCTGGGACACCGGCTATTGGACCAATCTGCACAAAAAAGAATACTATGACGTAGATCAAGAGAAAATAAAAGAATACTTCCAAACAGATATAGTGATAGCCAATATGTTTGAAATTTTCGGCAATCTCTTCGGCGTTAAATTTGAAGCGGCCGACATCCCCACTTGGCATAAAGACGTAAAAAGCTATAAAGTGATTGACAGCCAAGACGGCCATACCATCGGTTACATCTATATGGATTTATATCCCAGAGACGGCAAATACAAACACGCCGCCTGCTTTGACTTGGTCGACGGAGAATTAAAAGACGACGGCACCTATCAACAGCCTTTTACCGCCATTGTCGCCAATTTAAACCCGCCGAGCAAAGACGCACCATCCCTGCTCAAACACGACGAGGTGGAAACTCTATTCCACGAGTTCGGGCATGTCCTGCATAATGTTTTGACCAAGGCCAAATACTCCTCCATTTCTGGGACTTCCGTAAGCAGGGATTTTGTGGAGGTGCCTTCCCAAATCCTTGAAAATTGGGCTTGGGATCCTTCCGTAATAAAAAAGATGTCAAAGCATTACAAAACGGGCCAACCGCTCGACGACGAAACAATAAACAAAATGATAGCGGCGAAAAATCATTTCTCGGGCAGTTTCTATATAAGGCAGAACTTCCTCGCGCAAATCGATATGCTTTACCATACCGCGACAAAACCCGTAGACTCCACCAAAATGTGGGAGAAATATTCAAAGAAAATCAGAATGATCCCGATGACCAAAGATACTTATCCGCAGGCCAGCTTTGACCATCTTATGGGCGGCTATGACGCGGGCTATTACGGTTATTTGTGGGCGGAAGTCATCGCTTTGGATTTCTTCTCCGAGTTCCAAAAATACGGTTTGTTCAATCCGGAAATAGGTAAAAAATTCCGTAAAGAAATTTTGGAGCCGGGCGGCAGTTATGAGGAAGAAACACTCGTCAAGAACTTCCTCGGCAGAGAAGTTTCCAACGAGCCTTTCCTAAAAAATATAGGCTTAAAATAAAAGTTTTAAAACAAAAAAGGGGGGATAAATATCCTCCCTTTTTTTACAGCCTATACAATTTGACGGGCGAAAAGGCCCTCGTGCACAATATTAAATTTTTTACAATTTCCGATATACCCCGCCTTTACCGTCCGCGCCGAAGCCTGTATCCTTTCAAATTTCACTCGCGAAAACAAATCCTTTCCGCCAGATAAAAAACCCCCGCTTTGACGGGGGCTTAATATTGATTGTACAACCGTTAAATTACTGAGCCGAGAATTGATCCTTCCCGACACCGCATACCGGGCAAACCCAAGTTTCCGGTACGTCGGACCATTTTGTTCCGGCAGCTATTCCGTTTGCGGGATCGCCGACTTCCTCATCGTATACATATCCACACACATTGCACACGTATTTCATTTTACTCCTCCTTGATATTCTTTAAAAGTAGTGGCGCCTTTTGGCGTTTTGCCTTTAAGCACCGTTTGATAATAATCGTAAGTCAAAGGTTTGCAGGCATCGCACAGGACTTCCGCTTCTTGTATCGGGCCGATAAACATAGTATGCGTACCCAAATCTATGCTCTGTCTTACCTCAACCGACAAAACCGCCAAAGTATTTTCCGTAACGACGGGCAAACCTTCCCCGTTTACTTTATATTGCACTTTGGAGAATTTATCGAAATCACGCCCGCTTCTAAAACCGAAAATGCCTATAAACGGCATTTGTGCAGTTTCCATAAGCGGCTGAACGCAAAACTTCTTAGACGACATTATATAGTCGTGAGTAAGAGAATTTTTGTTTAAAGCTATCGCCAGCTGCGCGGGCTGCGCCGTTACCTGAAAAACGGAATTGGCTATTAAACCGTTAAATTTACCGTCTTTTTCACTACTGACGATAAATAATCCGTAAGATAAATCAGACAAGGCTTTAACGTCTATCATTATTTATTTTTCTCCAATACTTTTTTGCCTACGGCCAAACCAAGCTCAAAACATTCCTTCAGCTTGTCTTCCGTCGGGACGAATCTGCTCTTTACGCACGGCGCCGCTATTTCGATATTGAGTTTTTCTTTCATAATCGTTTCTAGCTCGTTTAGAGCGCCGTCGCTCCAGCCATACGAACCGAATGCCGCGCCGACAAGGTTCTGCTTCTTCAAACCTTTGAAATAGGTTATCAAATCGCCCAAAGAAGGATACAGCTCCTGATTTAATACCGGCGAACCCAGCACCAACCCGGCGCTGTCCAACAGTTCCGTGGCGGCGTCGCTTCTGTGCGCGGCGTGCAAAGACATTTGCTTTACTTCCACGCCTGCGGCTATCAAGCCGTCGGTAACGGAAGCGGCCATTTTCTCCGTGCTGCCCCACATTGTATCGTATATAACCAATACTTTGTTTTTGTTCTTTTGCGCCGCAAATTCCGCGTAAAGATTTATAATTTTTGAAGGATCTTTACGCCATATCGGCCCATGGTCCGGGCAGATTATGCTCGGTTTTATGCCCAATTTTGTCACCTGTCCCAAAAAGGCGGTAACTATCTTGGAATAGGGCAATATGATATTGGCATAATATTTTTTGGCTTCGTAAATCCAGTCCTTTTCGCAGACTTCGTCGTCAAAACGTTTGCAGCTGGCGTAATGCATACCAAAAATATCATTGCAGAAAAGAACATTCTCTTTCTTTAAAAGGCATATCATACTGTCGGGCCAGTGGAGCATTCTGGATTCTATAAAAGTCAAACTATCGCCGCCAAGGTCTATACTGCCGCCGTTGGCTATCGCTTCCACAGGCAAATCATCACCCAAATGCGCCTTTAAGTTCGCCGTACCCATTACTGAGGCATAAACGTGTTCAGGCTCCATATCGGCTATCGCCATTTTTAAAGAACCGCTGTGGTCCAACTCCGCGTGATTGGATATGATGATGTCCACCTTTTTGGGATCTATCACGCTTTTTATTCTTGAAAGCATCTCTTGATAAAACTCTTTCTTGACGGTGTCTATAAGCGTTATTTTATCGTCCAATATCAAAAAAGCGTTATATGTAGTGCCTTTGTTTGTAGAATAACCGTGAAAATCCCTCACGTTCCAATCTATCGCGCCTACCCAATATATCTTTTCCGTAACTTTTATTGCCTGCATATTACTATCCCTTAGTGTTTTATTTTTTCTCCGCAGACCACAATCCGTGCAGATTGCAGTATTCTCTGGCTTTTATAACGCGGCCGTTAAAGCTGAATTTTGCTTCAGGCTTGTCGCCCGGTTTTAAATATTTGCGCCCGATTTTACCATCGTCGGTAAGCACTTCTATAAATTCTATATAATGCTCCGCCAGCATTGGATGTGCAACCGATCCAACTTTAACCAAAATACCGTCATCGGTATATTCTATTACGGGAACGTGTTTTTCCAAAGCGCCGTCGCTGCTGCCTTCTTTCATTTTAATCATAGGCTTGCCGCAGCATACCAGTTCTCCGCCGCCGACATGAACCACTTCCACCATATTGCCGCATATCGGGCATTTATATACATCATTCAATTCCATATTATCCCCCTATATAAGTTCTTTAATATTGTCCAAAATTGATTTATAATCAGGTTCGTTTGATACTTCCTCTACAAACTGAATATATCTTATTATACCTTGAGCGTCTATTATAAACACCGCTCTTGCAAGCAGACATAATCCTTCCATAAAAACGCCGTAATCTTTGGAAAAAGAGGTGTTCTTATAATCAGAAAGTGTTTGAACATTTTCAATTCCCTGCGCGGCGCACCATCTGCTTTGCGCGAAAGGCAAATCCCTGCTTACGGTAAGAACTTTAACTTTATCGCCGAGTTTCCCGGCCTCTTGGTTAAAGCGCGCCGTTTCAACAGAGCAAGTGGGCGTATCAAGAGAAGGAACCGTAGACAAAATAACGATGCGCCCCTTAAAATCTTTAAGGGACACATCGCTTAAATCATTGGCGCTGAGAGTAAAATCCGGCGCAGCCGCACCGATTTTAAGCTCCTCGCCCAATAAAGAGAATTTATTCCCGTTAAGGGTTACTTCTTTCGCCATAGTATTACCAATTCTCGCAGAGAAGCTCAAAATAAGCCTGAGCGTGAGCGCAAGCCGGGCATTTTTCCGGCGCTTCTTTACCTTCGTGTAAATATCCGCAGTTCATACATCTCCATACAACGGGAGCGGATTTCTTGAATACTGTTCCTTCAAGAATATTCTTCCTGAGGCCTTTATACCTGTTGGAATGTTGCTTTTCCGCTATGGCTATATTTTCCATAACGACGGCGATTTCCTCAAAACCTTCTTCCCTGGCGACTTTTGCAAAATCCGGATACATATGCTGCCATTCATGGTCTTCTCCGGCGGCGGCTTCTTTAAGATTGTCCTCCGTGCTGCCGATCACGCCAGCGGGGAAAGAAGCCGTTATTTCAACTTCTCCTCCCTCCAAAAATTTGAAGAGCCTTTCCGCATGCTCTTTTTCTTGAGCGGCGGTTTCCTCAAAAATCTTGCTTATTTGTACATATCCGTCTTTCTTGGCTTTGCTAGCAAAGAAAGTATATCTGTTTCTGGCCTGAGATTCCCCGGCGAAAGCCGTAAGAATGTTTTTTTCTGTTTTTGTTCCTTTTAAGTTCATAGTTTGTAATTTCCTCCGTACAAAGAGTATATAAAATTAACCGTTATTAAGTATACAGCTGTAAAACCTTTTTACAAGTATTTTTTTATCAGTTTTATACTTTATTTTTAAATTACCCTTTTATTGACTAATTTTACACAAAACTGCTAAAATCTAACCGTATTGCGTTTTTAATATTTTATAGGGTGTTTGGTATTTACGGTGGAAAATCTTAATATAAACGAAATTTGGGCCGATCTTTTAAAAAAGCTGGAAAACAGTCTTGGTAAAGATATCTGCGAAATGTGGATAAAACCAATGAAAATAATCTCTTTTAAAGGGGGTATTTTAAAAATTGAACTGCCAAGCGAAGTTTGGCTTAAAACCATTAAAGACAGGTATGAAAATAATCTGTTAGAGGCTTTGACCGAAATTTTAAACTCCACCTTTTCCATAGAATACTCAATAACCTCAAAGGAAGATTATTCCCAGCAGCAATATCAATCACTGCAGGAACCTGCTTCTTATCAAAACAGAAATCCTTTTATAAATAAACTTAACTCTTATTTTACTTTTGAGGGTTTTATAGAAGGCCCGTCAAACAGATTTGCATATAAGGCTTCAGAAGCCGTCGTAAAGAAGATGGGGGAAAGATCAAATAATCCTTTTGTTATCTTCAGTGCGCCCGGTTTAGGGAAAACGCATCTTCTTCACGCAATAGGAAACCAAATTTTAAAGGAAAATCCTTTCGCCAAAGTATTATATATGTCCGGGGAAGGTTTTGTATCGGAATATATAGAGTCTTTACAAAAATCCACACAGGATTCTTTTAGAAAAAAATACCGTTCTTTGGACTGTTTGTTGATAGATGATATACAATTCGTAGTGGGAAAAGAACGCTGCGAAGAAGAATTCTTTTATACCTTCAACAGTCTTTTTGACAATAGAAAACAAATAGTTTTAACTTCGGACAGAACACCAAACCAACTTGGTCTGAGCGAGAGATTATCTTCTAGGCTCCTTTCTGGCATAGTGGCGGAGATAAAACGCCCCGACCTTGAAACCAGAATAGCTATTTTAAGGCAGAAAAGGGATTCAAACCAGTTTGATATTACCGATGACGTTTTAGCCTTTATAGCGGAAGGAGTGCAAGGCAGTATAAGGGAATTGGAAGGTTGTCTTTTCCGTTTATCCACTTACTGTAATATTCATGGTGTAAATGCGACAATTTCCATCGCCAAGGAAGTACTGGCCGATATTTTAACGCTTGAAAGGGAAAAATATTCCATAAGCGTAAATCAGATAAAAAAGGTTGTATGCAAATATTTCAAAGTAAGTATAGAGGACTTAAACTCCAAGAAAAAGAATAATTCCATAGCGTGGCCTAGGCAGGTTTCCATGTATTTGGCTACGGAGCTTACTTCTCTTTCCCTGCCGGAAATAGGAAGAGAATTTAACAGGGATCACTCAACGGTAATACATGCCAAGGAAAAGGTAAAGGAAGAAATAGACAATAATCTTCTTTTTGCCCCTATTATCAATGATTTGATAACTAAGGTAAAAGCTGTTGATAACAATTAACATAACCGTTTTTTGATAATTGATGTTTATAATGTTGACAAAAAGTGATAACCATCAACAAATCAAACAGAGTATTTGTATAGTGCTATAAACATTATCAACACAATTAACAGGATATAATAATAAGGATAATAATATGAAGATAAATATTACTAAAGAAAATTTTTTGGAAGGCATACAAATTATTCAATCGGGATTGTCAGGCAGAACGACTTTGCCGATTCTTTATAATTTTCTTATGGAAGCGCAGGACGGTAATGTTAAATTAACCAGAACGGATATGGAAATGGCGACCATACACAATATAAAAGCCGAAGTATTGGAAAACGGTTCTATAACCGTACCTTTAAAGGAATTTGCCGATATACTTAAGAACTTGCCTTCCAATCAAGAGATAAATTTGGAAACGGACGAAAACAATAAACTTCATATTAAAAGCGGCAAGTCTAAATTTTGGGTAATAGGCACGCCCAAGAGCGAATATCCCATAGTACCGGAAATAGAAAGGAACGAAAATTTCAGCATAAAAGCAAAAGAAATAAAAGAAATGATAGAAAATACGATATTTTCTTCTTCCACTCAGGAAACTAGATATGTCCTAAACGGTCTTTTATGGGTAAATACGGCCGAGAAATTCGAACTTGTCGCCACCGACGGCAGGAGATTGGCTTTGGCTACGGCTCCCGCCTTACAAAACTCCAAGGAATTTAAAATAATAGTGCCCAGCAAAATTTTAAACGAACTGTTGAAACTTTTGACGATAAGCAAACCGTCCGACGAGGATTTTATAGACGTAACTGTAAGCACCAATCAGATAAGTTTCAATATGAAAGACACTACTTTTATATCCAGACTTATAGAAGGCAATTTTCCCAATTACGAGCAAGTTATTCCCAATAAAAAGAACGTTGTTCTTAAAGCTAATGCCAAGGATTTATTATCCTCTACCAAACGCGCGGCCTTGTGCGCGGGCGATTTGGGCGGTACGGTAAAATACGCTTTGAGCAATAATTTACTTGGTATATCTGCCAGTTCTTCCAAGATGGATTTTTCCGACGAGCTTAAAGTGGAGTGTGAATGCGAAGATTTCAACACTTCTTTTAATCCTCAGTATTTGATAGACGTTCTTAAGATAATAGGCAGCGATAATGTTATATTTTCTTTTGTGAACGGATCCAATCCCGTACTGGTAGAGCCGGAAGGCAAGGAACAATATAAATACGTGATAATGCCCGTAAAGGCCTAAACCGATGGAAATAAAAAAGAAGGAAATTTGGCATGAGTCAAAAGAGGTTTTAAACTCTTTTTCCAAGCTAAACGGAACTCTTAACCGTTTGATAATATTGGAAAATATATGGGAAAAATCTTTAGGCACAAACGCCAAATATTGGGCTATTGACGCGGTACAGGGCGGTACGATATACGTAAAAGTTAAAGTAATGGCTGCCCGGCACGAACTTAAACTTAAAGAGAAGGAAATAATAAGGGAATTAAATAAAAATTTTGACAGAGCTTGGATAAAACGGATTTTGATAATTTAAAGGAGTAAAACATGACTATATCAGAAGCAGAGTTGGAGAAGGATTACGATTCTTCCAAAATACAGGTTTTGGAAGGCTTAGAGGCGGTAAGGAAACGTCCTGCGATGTATATCGGGTCTACTGGCGCGCCGGGCCTTCATCATCTTATTTATGAGGTTGTAGATAACTCGGTAGACGAAATTTTGGCAGGCAATGCCACACACATAAACGTAACGATAAAAGAAGATAATGTATGCAGCATACAAGACGATGGACGCGGTATCCCCGTAGATCCTATGAAGAACGTCAAAGATCCTAAACTTAAAGGTAAAAGCGCGCTGGAAGTGGTAATGACGGTGCTGCACGCCGGCGGTAAATTTGACAGCGGCGCATATAAGGTATCAGGCGGTCTTCACGGTGTGGGTGTATCGTGCGTAAACGCTTTGTCTGAATGGTTGGAAGTAGAGGTAAAGAGGGAAGGGAAAATACATTTCCAATCCTACAAACGCGGCAAGCCGCAGGGTAAAGTAGAAGTTGTTGGAGAAACCAAAGAACACGGCACGAAGGTGACTTTTAAGGCGGATAGCGAAATTTTCGGCGATAATATATTCTCCTACGATACCATCGCCAACAGGCTTAGGGAGCTTGCCTTTTTAAACGCCGGTGTAAGAATAACTCTTACTGACGAGAGAGTTGAAAATAAATCTCAGGTATTTTTATACGAAGGCGGCATATCCCAATTTGTAAAATATTTAAATACGAATAAAAAGGTAATTAACCCAGAACCGATATATCTCACCAAGGAAATAGACAATAATTATATTTCCTTTGCGATACAATATAATGACGGCTATTCCGAAAACGTGTATTCTTTCGTCAACAATATTAACACGATAGAAGGCGGAACTCATTTAAGCGGTTTCAGATCATCTTTAACCAGAATAGTAAACGAATATATTAAGAGCAACAATCTCTTAAAAAATAAAGATTTGAATATTACCGGCGACGATCTTAGGGAAGGTCTTACGGCGGTGTTATCGGTTAAAATACCGCACCCGCAGTTTGAAGGCCAAACGAAAACGAAATTGGGCAATTCGGAAATAGAAGGTATAGTCCGCTCGATAGTTGGCGACACATTATCTACTTTCTTTGAGGAAAACCCGAAAACGGCCAGAGCCATATGCGAAAAATGTATAGGCGCGGCAGTCGCTCGCGAAGCGGCGAGAAAGGCTAAAGACTTAACCCGCAGGAAAGGCGCATTGGAGTCGGGCGGTCTTCCTGGAAAATTAGCCGACTGCCAGGAAAAGAACCCCGCAAATTGCGAGTTATTCATCGTAGAAGGCGATTCGGCCGGCGGCTCGGCCAAGCAAGGCAGGGACAGAGTATTCCAAGCGATATTGCCTTTAAGAGGTAAAATTTTAAACGTAGAGAAAGCCCAGCTCGTCAAAATACTTTCCAACGAGGAAATCCGCACTTTAATATCTGCGGTAGGTACGGGCGTAGGAGAGGGTGAAGGCGGTTTTGATATTTCCAAATTAAGATACCACAAAATCGTGTTGATGGCCGATGCTGACGTAGACGGCCAGCATATCACCACTTTGCTTTTGACTTTCTTTTACAGGCAGTTAAAGCCTTTGATAGAAAACGGACACATTTATATAGCGCAGCCGCCTTTATATAAAGTAAAGAAAGGCAAGACTGAGGAATATATCCAAACGGAAGAGCAAATGCAGGCCTGGTTGTTTAAGGAGGCTTTAAACTCCATTACGGCCAAGAAGAAAGACGGCAGCGTACTTAGCGTGGAGGAGTTGGAAAAATTCTTAAAACTGTTAAAAGAAACGGAAGATATGGTAATGAAACTTGAAATAAAAGCCTTAAGTTTAAACGATTTCCAAGAATTTAAGAAATCCGGCAGAATACCGATGTTCCGCACACCGCTTGAATCTGGCGGATACAAATATTTTTACAGCGACACCGAATTTAGGGAATACGAACAACAATATAAAGAAGAGAAACGCGAAAACCTTATAGCGGATGGCACTCCCGAAGAAGAAATAACGGAAGATATGCTTGAGCTGGATTATCAAGGCTTGACCGAGCTTACCAAACTTTTGGCGATAGAGAACAAATTGGAAGCGAACGGATACAGCCTAGAGCAATATCCCGCGATAACCGACGAAAAGAAGAGAATAAATCCTATCTTTACGGTAAACGACGGCAAGAAGGATATATTGGTTTACAGCTTGCAGGAGTTTTTGAAAACGGTGAAGGACGCGGGCGCTCAGGGCGCGAGCATACAGCGCTACAAAGGTCTTGGCGAAATGAACCCCGAACAGCTTTGGGAAACGACGATGGATCCTTCCAAGCGCAAGTTGCTGCGCGTAGCGATAGAGGACAGCGCCGATACGGAAAAGATATTTACCATGCTTATGGGCGATAAAGTAGAGCCCAGAAGAGCGTTTATAGAAAGTCATGCTCTTGAAGTCAGCAACTTGGATATTTAAGGAGTATTTAAATGGCAGAGAATTTAAACAATAATTCGCAGGAACAGGAAGTAAAAAGCGTCGATTTATTTGGCAGCATAAAGCAGCGCGACGTCGGCGAGGAGATGAAGAAATCCTTCATAGATTACGCCATGAGCGTAATCGTCAGCCGCGCTCTGCCCGACGTTAGGGACGGCTTAAAGCCCGTACACAGACGTATTTTATACGCGATGCAGGAGATGGGCTTAAAATACAATAAACCGTTTAAGAAATCTGCCCGTGTGGTGGGTGATGTATTGGGTAAATACCACCCGCACGGCGATACGGCGGTATACGACGCTTTGGTGCGTATGGCGCAGGATTTTTCTATGAGGAAAATGCTGGTAAACGGGCAGGGCAACTTCGGTTCGGTTGACGGCGACAGCGCCGCGGCCATGAGGTATACCGAAGTCCGCCTTCAGGCGATAGCCGACGAGCTTTTGGAAGACATCGATAAAGATACGGTAAAATTTGTACCGAACTATGACGGCTCCTTGCAGGAGCCTTCGGTATTGCCGGGGAAAATGCCTCAGCTTTTGGTAAACGGTTCCAACGGCATCGCGGTAGGTATGGCGACGAATATCCCCACCCACAATTTGGGCGAAATATGCGACGGTATCATCGCTTTGATAAAGAACCCGGCTATAACCACCAAGGAAATGATGCAAATAGTAAAGGGGCCGGATTTCCCTACGGGCGGCATATTGCGCGGCACCAAGGGTGTATTTGATTATTTTGAAACGGGCAAAGGCTCTTTGAAGATACAGGCCAAAGCGGAAATTGAGGAAATGAAAGGCGGGCGCGAAGCTATAATCGTAACCGAAATACCGTATCAAGTCAACAAGACTAACCTTATCGAAACGATAGCGGGCTTGGTCAAAGACAAGAAGATAATGGAAATATCCGATATCCGCGACGAATCCGACCGCAGGGGCATGCGCCTGGTGATAGAATTAAAGAGGGACGGCAACGGGCAGGTAGTATTGAATCAGCTCTATAAGCACACGCAGCTGCAGAGCTCTTTCAGCGTGAATATGCTGGCGATAGTCGACGGCAAACCGCGCGTATTGGGTATGAAGGAAGCTATGCGCCAATATATCAAGCACCGCCAGGAAGTCATCACCAACCGTACCCGCTTTGACTTAAACAAGGCTTTAAAACGCGAACATATTTTGGAAGGCTTGTTGGTCGCCATAGCGCATATGGACGAAGTGGTAAGCATAATCCGCAAATCCAAAGATGCGGCCGAAGCTAAACTTAACTTGATGACCCGCTTTAAACTGAGCGAAGCTCAAACGCAGGCCATTTTGGATATGAGGCTGCACCAGTTGACGCAGCTCTCTTCCATAGCGATAGAGCAGGAGCAGAAAGACCTTGTAGCCCTGATAAAGGAATTGCAGGATATTTTGGGTTCTACGCAGAGGATATTGGATATTATCGTTACGGAACTTGGCGAGATGAAGAAGAACTACGGCGACGCCCGCAGGACGGAAATATCCAACGAGGTTTCGGACTTCTCCATAGAGGATCTTATCGAGGAGGAGGAAGTTGTAATCACTTTATCCAATGACGGCTACGCCAAGAGAATCCCCTTAGACACCTATAAATCTCAGAACCGCGGCGGCAAAGGGATAATAGGCGGCAAGACGAAAGAGGAAGATTTTATAGAACATCTTTTCGTTACGTCGAGCCACTCCACGATACTTATGTTTACAAACAGGGGCAGAGTATTCGCCTTAAAGGCTTTTGAGATACCGGAAGGCAACAGGCAGTCCAAAGGCAAGGCGATAGTGAACCTATTGCAGATAAGCGGGGAAGAGAAAGTAACCTCCGCCATAGCGTTTAAGGATTTCGATCCCAAGAACTGCGGCGAAACTTACCTTACGATGTGCACGCGAATGGGCACCATCAAGAGGGTGGAACTCAGCGAGTTCGCCAATATCAGGCGCACGGGCATAATAGCGATCGGTCTTGAAGAAGGCGACGTCTTGGTATCGGTGCAGGAAACGCACGGCAAGAGCGACATTATAATCGCCACCAAGAACGGCAAATCGATCAGGTTTGACGAGAACCAAGTCAGAGCCATGGGCAGAACGGCCAAAGGCGTAAGAGGCATAAAACTTGCGCAGGGCGACAGCGTAATCGGTATGGAACAGGCCGAGCGCGACGGAGAGCAGCCGGACGTTCTGTCCGTATGCGAAAACGGTTACGGCAAACGCACGGAGTTCAGCGAATACAGAACGCAGAACCGCGGCGGCAGCGGCGTTATCACGATAAAGACTACCCAGCGCAACGGTTGCGTGGCAGGCATCAAGCTGGTGGACGAAAGCAAGGACCTTATGGTCATAACGGAAAAGGGCATGGCGATAAGGATCCGCTGCGAGGAAATCCGCTCCGTCGGCAGGAATGCGCAGGGCGTAAGATTGGTCAGGCTCGAGGATAACGACAAAATCTCGCGCGTGGCGCCGGTGGTGAAAGAGGAAGAAGAAAAACCGGAAGAAAACGCCAAATAAAATTTAACCTAGCTGGTTAAAGTAAAAGCCCCGCTTTTTTAAGAGCGGGGCTTTTTTGCGCGCCGCTATTGCTTTTGACGGTGAAATAAAATATATTAAACTAACAAGCGAGTGCTTTAATTTGCCATATTTGATAAAATCTAACTAATAGACGTGAAATTTAACACTTTTCGGGATAATTTATGAGCAAAAGACGCCTAGCCAGAGAATACGCTTTACAAAGTTTATACTATACCGATACGGGTAAATTTTCCAAAGACGAAGCTGCGATGTTCGTCAACGGTTTTTACGAAAATTTGGACGAAGATACTTTTTCCTTCTGTAAGGATTTGGTGCAAGGCACTATAAATAATTTGCCGCAGATAGACAAAATTTTATCCGCCCGCGCCAAGAACTGGTCGGTAGAGAGAATGTCGGCGGTGGACAGATCTATACTTAGAATGGCGACTTATGAAATAGCTTTCAGCGCGGACAAGGCGCCTATCCCGGCCATTATCGACGAAGCGATAGAACTAGCCAAGAAGTACTCTACGGAAAACTCCGGCAAATTCATCAACGGTTTGCTGGATCAAATCAAAACGGAACGCAATGGACATTAAAGCGGAGATAGAGCGTTTAAAAGCTCTTATATCATACCATAACGAGCGTTACTACAATTTAGACGCGCCGGAAATCGGCGATTACGAATACGATCAATTATACGCGCGCCTCAAGGAACTTGAGGCGGCCAATCCCCAATATATAACCGCTGACAGCCCTACCCGCAAAATAGGGGGGGCGGCTTCTTCCTCTTTTGCGCCGTACAAGCATTTGGCGCCGATGTTTTCCTTGGACAATACCTATAACGCCGAGGAAATTCGGCAGTGGTATGAAAGGACGAGCTCTTCCCTTAAAAGTACGGAATTTGAAATGGTTGTCGAAACAAAGATAGACGGCGTTTCCTGTTCTTTGACTTACGAGAACGGCCTCTTGACCAAAGCCGCCACGCGCGGCGACGGCAAGATAGGGGAAGACGTTACGGCCAATATAAAAACGATAAAAGACGTTCCTCACAAATTACTCTGCCCGGTTAAAGGGATATTGGAAATCAGGGGCGAAGTATTTATAAAGAAATCCGACTTAATAAAAATGAACGAACGCCAGCAGGAGGATGGCCTTGTCCCTTTTGCCAATGCGCGCAACGCGGCTGCGGGCTCAATAAGGCAAAAGAACTCGGCGGTAACGGCGGGCAGGCCTTTAAGTTTTTACGCGCACAGCTACGGCTGGGGCGATATGGGCGTTGATAGTTTTACGGGATTCATAGACAAATGCAAAGCCTGCGGCATACCGGTATCGCCTGTGAGGAAGGTTTTTACCGATATAGAGGAAGTTATAAAATTTTATGAGGACTTCGGGAAGGATCTTCACAATCTTGAATATGACGCCGATGGGTTGGTGATAAAGGTAAATTCTTTTGCTTTGCAGAAGGAACTTGGCGAAACGGCAAAAAGCCCGCGCTGGGCGGAGGCTTTTAAATACCCCGCAGAACAATGCCAAACTAAGGTAAAGAATGTTAATTTTTCGGTAGGGCGCACGGGCGTGGTTACGCCGGTGGCGGAATTGGAGCCGGTAAAATGCGGCGGCGTTATAATATCTTCGGCGACGCTCCACAATTTTGACGAAATCGCCCGCCTTGGCATCAAGATAGGCGATACGGTCGCCGTGGAAAGGGCGGGCGAAGTTATCCCCAAAGTAGTAAAAGTGGTAAGCGGCGCGCAAGGCGCTCTGAGGATAGCGGAACCGAAGGCTTGCCCGATATGCGGGGGGATATTGGTTCGGGAAGAGGGGGAAGTGGCGATAAGGTGTATAAACCCCAATTGCCCCGCCCAGATAAAAGCGCGGGTGCAGCATTTTGCGGGGCGCGACGCTATGGATATAGACGGACTTGGCGAAGCCGCCGTGGAACAGCTGGTGGATAAAGGCTCCATAAAAAAACTTTCCGATATTTACAATTTGACTTTATTTGACATAATGGCGCTCAATGCTTACGGCGATAAAAAGGCGGATAATTTGCTTAACGCGATAGAAAGCTCCAAAAAGAGGCCGCTTGGCAAATTTATATACGCTTTAGGCATCAGGCATATAGGCGCGAAGACGGCCCAGCTTTTGGCCGAGGAGTTTGGCAGTATTGAGAATTTGGCCCAAGCCTCTTTGCCCGAATTGGAAAGGATAGAGGAAATCGGCCCGGTAATAGCCAAAAGCATATACGATTTCTTTGCGGAAGACGAGATAAAAAAAGAACTGGAAAGGTTTAAGCTGAGCGGTGTTGAGCCGATAAATACGCCGCGCCGCAAAGAGGGCGGTATTTTAAGCGGCAAGACCTTTGTGTTCACCGGTGAATTAAAAACAATGCCCCGCGCCCAAGCCGAGGCTTTAGCCAAGGAGAACGGAGCGAAGACCTCTAGTTCGGTATCTTCCAAGACATTTGCGGTGGTCGCGGGCGAGGCGGCCGGCGGAAAACTAAAAAAAGCGCAGGAACTAGGCATAAAAATAATGACGGAAGAGGAGTTCCTGGCGCTTATAAAATATCAAAGCGAAGATTTGTTCGGATAAACAGGGGGGAAGGGCCTTGTTTGGAAAAGCCTCTTTTTTTGGTATAATATATACAGTAGTAAAGATTCTACGGCAAGAGTAAAGGAAATTATGGTAGCCAAAAAAAATCTGTGCGTGCTTATTCTCGCAGGTGGGAAAGGCACGAGAATGAAGTCTTCAACACCAAAACCATTGCATGAAATCTGCGGCGGGCCTATACTTTCGCACATACTTAAAACGGCCCAAAAATTAAAGCCTTCGGCCATAGGCGTGCTTACTGGCCATCAGGCCGACCTTTTAAAGCAAACGGTAAAAGACAATTTAGCCAAATGGGGCATAAAAATCCCGGTGGAGTTTTTATTGCAGAAAAATCTTACCGGCAGCGGAACGGCGGTAAAGGATTCTTTGCCGTTCATCAAAAAATACGATAATGTTCTGATTTTGGCGGGTGACGCTCCTTTGGTGCGCGCGGAAACTTTAAAACAGTTGATTAAGCGCCACAACGACAAAAAAGCGTCGTGTACGGTATTTACCGTAAATATAGAAAACCCTTACGGTTACGGGCGAATAGTTAAGGAAGAGGACGGCTCTTTCAAGAAGATAGTCGAACAGAGCGAAGCGGACGAGAAAACGGCATTGATAAAGGAAGTCAATTCCGGAATGTACATTTTCGATACGCCTCTTTTGATAAAGATGTTGGCTTTTTTGAAACCGCAGGGCGCGAAAAAAGAATACTATCTTACCGACACTTTAGGCTTGCTTAAGGAAAACGGCAAGAAGGTGGAAGTATATAAGGCGGAGGATTTTACTGAAGCTATGGGAATAAACTCCAAGAAGCAGCTTGCGCAAGCGGCCGCTATAATGAGGGCTAAAACCAACGATGATTTTATGGCCGCGGGCGTAACGATAATCCACCCCGAGGTTACCTATATAGACGCTACGGTCAAAATAGGGGCCGACAGCGTAATATACCCCAACAGCCACATACAAGGCGCGACGGTAATCGGCAAGAATTGCGTAATCGGGCCGGACTGCTGGATAGAAAACAGCAAGATAGAAGACGGCGCGGTAATAAAGAGCGGCAGTTATATAACCGATTCGACAGTCGGCAAAAAGTGCCAAGTGGGGCCTTATGCTCATTTAAGGCCGAGCGCTGTTTTAAAAGAGGGCGCGAAAGTCGGCAATTATGTAGAGATAAAAAAAGCGGTTATAGGCAAAGGGTCAAAGGTATCGCATTTGACTTATATAGGCGATACGGAAATGGGCTCCGGCGTCAATGTGGGCGCGGGTACGATAACCTGCAATTATGACGGGGTAAACAAGTATAAGACGGTAATAGGCGATGATGTTTTTGTAGGATCCAACACGAATTTTGTTGCACCGGTAAAGATAGGGCGCGGCGCTAAAATAGGCGCAGGCTCTACCGTAACGGAAGATATACCTGCGGGCGAATTGGCGATAGCCAGGGCGCGGCAGGTAAATTTAAACAGGAAAAAAGGGAATAAATAAAAATGATACGTTGCCAATGTACCAGAGATTTAAAAGTCTTTACCTGTAACGCGAACAGGGCCTTGGCGGAAAAGATAGCCAAGCATTTAGGCAAAGAGTTGGGCGCTTTGCGCGTGGATCGTTTCGCCGACGGCGAAGTGGACGTGCAAATATTGGAAAGCGTGCGCGGCGCAGATTGTTATATAATCCAGCCGACATGTTCGCCCGCCAACGAAAATCTTATGGAACTGCTGGTGGCCATAGACGCCATGCGCCGCGCTAGCGCGGGCCGCATAACGGCGGTAATACCGTATTTCGGATATGCCCGGGCCGACAGAAAGAGCAACCCCCGCGTACCGATAACCGCCAAATTGGTGTCTAACTTAATAGCTATGGCCGGTGCAGACAGGGTAATGGCTATGGATTTGCACGCCGGGCAAATACAAGGTTTTTTTGATATACCGGTGGACCACTTAAGAGCCAGAGGCGTATTCTTGGAGTATTTCCTTAAGAACAAGCCGAAAGATTTGGTAATAGTATCGCCCGACGTAGGCGGAGTGGAACGCGCCAGAAAATTCGCCGCGAAGATGGAGGCGGGCTTGGTCATCATAGACAAACGCCGCCCCAAGAAAAACGAGGCTGTGGTATACAATGTTATCGGCGACGTTAAGGACAAGACGGTAATCATCGTAGATGATATAGTTGATACGGCGGGTACTTTGTCGGCGGTTGCCAATAAGGTAAAAGAGAACGGCGCGAAAAAGATTTACGCGGTTTGCACGCACGGCGTCCTTTCAAGGGACGGGGTGGACAAGGTAGACCATTCCGCGATAGAAAAATTGTTTATTACCGACACTTTGCCTGAAAAACGCAAAGCGAGCGATAAAATACAAGTGTTAAGCATAGCGCATATATTTGCCGACGCGATAAAGAGAAATCATGACGGCACATCAATAAGCGAGATGTTCAAATAAAAATTTCAAATAAAAAACAGAAGTTGGAGGAAGCAGCACAATGGAAAAGATAAAAGTAGAAGCCCAAGCCAGGCAGAAAGCCGGCGTCAGGGGTGAACTTTCTAAATTAAGAGCGATGAAACAAATTCCAGCCGTTATTTACGGTGCGGGCAAAGAGCCTGCCAGTATAACGGTATCGGAAAAAGATTTGATTGCGATACAGAAAGCAGGCGGAAACGTAATAGTAGAAATCAATTTGCCTACGGGTAAAGAGCAAGCCATTATTAAGGAAGTACAGTATCACGTAGTAAAAGATACGCCGATACATATAGATTTCCAGAGAGTCTCCATGGACCACGCCATTGAAACGGTAGTGCCCGTGGTACTTACCGGCGAATGCGCTTTTGCCAAGGCTAACGGCGCCATCGTCGACCACGTATTGCGCGAGGTAACGATAAAATGCTTGCCTGCCGATATCCCGCACCACATCGAAGTTGACGTTACTAATGTAACGCTTGAAAATCATATAACGGTAGCGGATATCAAAACGCCTAAGGGCGTAACGATACTGGGCGAAGGCGACAGAACGGTAGTACACGTACTTATGCCTAAGGACGAGCCCGCTCCCACGCCTGCGGCTCCCGCCGCGGATGCGGCAACTCAGCCTGAGCTTTCCGCCACCAAAGGCAAGAAAGAGGAAGAAGGCGAAGCCGCAAAGAAATAATCTTGCATGTGAAGGGGCGCATTTTGTGCGCCCCTTTCTTTTGGAAATACGGCCTGCTTAAAGCAGGTATTTTTTAGGATTTTATGGGCGAAATTTATTTAATAGCTGGTTTGGGCAATCCCGGCCGTCAATATGAGCATACGCGCCATAACGCTGGTTTTATGGCTTTGGATGTCTTTGCCGAACGGTTTAATCCCTCGTGGGAGAAATGGCAGAACGACAAAGGCCTGCTTGCTAAAGCGGAGCTTGGCGCCAATACCATTTATTTGCTTAAACCGATGACTTATATGAATTTATCCGGCCATGCGGTAAGGGGGGTAACTTCTTTTTATAAAATAAAGCCCAAGAATATTCTGATAATTTTTGACGATATGAACCTTCCTTTGGGTGCCGTACGCCTAAGAGCCAAGGGCAGCGCCGGCGGGCAAAACGGAATGCGCCATATTATAGAACAGCTGGGTACCCAGGATATAGCGCGCCTTAGAATCGGCATAGGCCCGAGGCCGGAATATTTTGAGGGGAAGGATTTTGTCTTATCAAAATTTGGAGAAGAGCAGAAGCCTCTTTTAAAGGAGGCATTACTCAAGGCCGATGCCGCACTTTACGATTTTATCGTCGGCGGGATTGACGCCGCTATGACTAAAGCCAATGCCAAATAAACTTTTAACGGCAAGCTAATTTCGCTAAAGGCCCCGCTTATCTTAAGCGGGGCCTTTTGTTAAAAGCCTTTTGTGCCGTGAAGAACGAAATTGGCAATTATTTCGGGAATAAAATAATTTAATTCCTTTTTGCAAAAAGCTAAGCAAAGCAAAAATATTTAAAATAACCCCCCCCTGTTTAAGCAGGGGGGGGTGTCTTAAAAGAATTATTATTTGTTATAAAATTCTTTTATTTTGCCGCAGACTATATCGATTTGTTCTTCCGTAATTTCCGGGAACATAGGAATAGAAAGAACTTCCTGCGCCGCGGCTTCTGTGTGGGGGTAATCCTGCGCTTTGCAGTTTAAGTGAGCGTAGCAGGGCTGCTTATAGAGCGGTACTGGATAGTAAACGGCATTGCCGATATTATTCTCTTTCAAGAAAGCGCTTAGAGCGTCGCGGTCTTTTACGCGAATTGTAAAGACATAATAACTTTGGCTCCAGCCTTCGGGCGCCTGAGGCGGGAGAGTTATCCCCTTTACGGAGCTTAATTTCTTGCGGTAGAGTTCTGCCGCTTTTGCGCGGTTTTCCGTCCATTTTGCGAGATGTTTAAGTTTTACGTCCAATATGGCGGCCTGGATTTCGTCCATTCTTAAGGTGGAGCCTTCCCTATCGTACTCATAGGCTTTACCCAAGGAGCGTCCGCTGTGTCTTATGCTGGCGCAGGCGTCGGCTATTCCCTTATTGTTGGATACTACCGCGCCGGCATCGCCGCAGGCGCCGAGGTTCTTGCTGGGATAAAAGCTAAATGCTCCGGCATCGCCCCAAGTGCCGGTATATTTGCCCGCGCATAAGGCCAAGTGGCTTTGGGCGCAGTCTTCTATAACTTTAAGATTGTGTTTCTTGGCGATGGCCATAATTTCCGGCATATTAGCTGGATAGCCGTATAGGTGTACGGGAACGATGGCTTTTGTTTTAGAAGTGATTTTGCGCTCTATGTCTTTTGGGTCAAGATTATAGGTTAGGGGGTCAATATCGGCAAAGACGAAATCCGCACCCGTAAGAGTTATTGACGTGGTCGTAGCAACAAAGGTAAAGGGAGTGGTGATAACTTCGTCGCCTTTGCCTATGCCCGCGGCCATAAGCGCTATTTGTATTGCGCTTGCACCAGAAGAGCAGGTAATACAATGCTCGGCATTAAGAGCTTTGGCGAAATCCGCTTCAAATTGCTGTGTCTTGGGTCCCAAAAGCCATTTCATCGAGTTTAAGGCGTCCAAGGCGGCTTTGTTAATTTCTTCTTTTAAACTTTCGTGCTGTTTTTGCAAATTAAATAAGGGTACTGCAGTATTGTTTGTCATAATTATTTATCCAATGATTTTATTTCTTTTAACATTATAAGTTCTTTAAAGCTTTCGGTGAAAGCTTTCTTGGACATATTTATTATCATTTTGATAACGAACAGTCCGTCTTCCTTAAACAAATCCTCTTTTATTATTTCCGCTTTATGTTTTTTAAGAGTGTCGTTTATTTTTTGCACTATATCGGGTGAAGGCTCGCACTTTATGGTGAGAGAATCGTATAATCTTACATAATCAAAGCTGTTCATAAGCTTGCGGATAAACAGCTGCAGTATCAAGACGAATATCGTGGCGGAACCAGCTATAATAAACTCGCCGTATCCCGCGGCCATGCCCACCGCCGCGACCAGCCATATCCCCGCCGCCGTAGTTAGGCCCGATATTTTGTTGCCGTCCCTGAGTATGGAACCCGCACCCAAAAAGCCGACGCCCGCCACTATTTGGGCCGCTATTCTCGCGGGATCGCCCCCGTAGTTAAAAGCCGAGGTTATAGAAAGCAGCGTAAATACCGCCGAGCCCGCGCAAATTAAAGTGTTTGTCGCAAAGCCTGCGGGCTTATCGTGATATTGCCTCTCAAGGCCGATTACTCCGCCTAAGATTAAGGCGGCTAAAATTCTTATAATAATTTCTTCCGTTGTTATCATATCAATATTTGGACGCGACCGGCACTAGGTTTAGTATTACGAAATAAACAAGCATTACCGCTATGCCTATGGGCAAAGCGTCTTTCGCCCACTCCTTGCTTTTTATTTTAAATTTGGACGCGCAGATAATATTGGGGATATTGCCCGGTATCAGAAAACCGCCCGATATTATTAAGGCCATAAGCAAAAATTCTATCTGTTTGTTTGTCATGCTTGGTACGATTTCCGCTGCGGCCAATGTGGCATTATCCAAGATCGCCGAGATGGAGTTCGCCCAATAAAGCGCCCATTCCGGCAGTTTTAATATGCTTATTTCCGCCAAGGGCGTCAAACCTTGCCCGAAAAACACCAAAGCCATTACAAACAGGAACACTTTAGCCGCTCTTACTAAAATATCTTTTTTGCTTTCGTGATCTACGCTTTGTTTGGTGAGGTTCTGGGGATCTTTTGTCCTGGCGGCCAACAACGAAAAAAGCAGTACGCCCGGCAATATAAACTCCCACAGCAAATTAAACAGATAGAAAAACCCCGCATTATGGGGTTCTTCCGCCAGTTTGCTGGTAACTATCGTGGAAAGCGGCTCGCCCAAAGGCGTGAGTACCGCGCCCATACCTATCGCGAAACAGCCCATAACTATTACGTGCACGGTATCCCTTTTTGAGAGGCGCAAAGTCGCCGCTATTTCGCACAGTATCAAGGCGGCTATTATAGCCGTAATTACGCTTGATAAAAGCGATAAGACGAAAACGAATAAGACAATAGTGGGCTTTAGTCCGATTTTATCTTCAACCACTTCTATAAATTTTGTTATAGCTTTTCTGAACTGTCGGAACAGCAATCCCGTAATGAGGACCGCCAAAGATATTGCTATCGGCTCTTTAAGAGCATGGGTTACAAGTTTCCAGCTCCACAATCCCGTAATGCTTACGGCCAATATGCCGAGCACGAATAAAAAGGCTTCCAATTCCTTTTCCACCGCATGTATGGTGAAAGGGAGGAACAAAGCCAAGCATATTATAATGCTTAACAGAATGATTACCGTTATCGTCATAAGTTTATTATATCAAAAACATTTAGGCGCAAATAAAAAAGCCCGCCTTTTTTGGCGGGCTTTTTTTGTGTCGCGTCAAATTATAACTTTACGCCTACTTTCAAAAGAAGCGAAATATCGGAGAGGTAACTCGTATCGGCAAATTTATTATCGTCCATCCACCAGTGGTTGTATCTGGCTTCCAAACCCCAAATAAAGATGTCGTTTAAGTCGCTTTCAACGCCCAATCCTACGTATAAAGCGGGTTTGGTGGCGGATTGTTCTTCTTCTCCAAAAACATCGGATTCCATTTTCCCTTTATATTTTGCGAAACCAACTCCCACGGGTATATAAAGCCTGGTTTTGGCATCGGGCGCGAAGTTGAACTTACCGGCCAGAAACATTGCATATTTATCGGCGGAAGTTTTTATCGTTTCCGAAAAACCCATAGCGGAGAGAGAGTATTCTGCGGCATCATAATTTGTCGCGTTAAATTCCAATCCCAAACCGATATTTTGGGTAAGGTAATGCATAATTTGCAGACCGTAGGTCGGGCCGACGTCGCCATAGTCAAAATTTTCATCGCCAAAAGAGGCGCCGACATTCGTTGGGGAAAACCCGTATTCCATGGTGGGAACGGCGAAACCGCCCAAAACTGAAATATGGGTCATACCCTTGTCTATACCTTGGTCTATACCCGCGAAAGCCGGGGTGAAAAGGACTAATAATACTGCGCTGATGAGCAATTTTTTCATTGATAATCTCCTTAATTTGCAACTTGTCCAAAATATTTTAGCAAAAACGGATTAGTTAAAATACTCCGCTGTAAGAAGGATCCCAAGATTTGTAATCTATTACCGTAGTTTGCTTTTTCTTGCTTTTGCCTATTGCGCCTTGCTGTGCGTTAAGCATAGTTTGAGGCCAAAAACCTTGCGCTTTTAACACTTGTTCGGCTACCTCTCTAAAGGCGCCCCTGCCGCCGGGTGTTTGGGTTATGTAGAGGCAGCAGTCTTTTACTTCTTGGCGGCTGTTAGCCACGGCACAGGGCAGGCCGACTTCTTTTAGGGCGGGTATATCGATAAAATCGTCGCCTATAAAGATTATTTCCTCCGCTTTAAGCCCGCTTCGCTTGATGAAATCCTGCAAAGGCGGCAGTTTGGAGAGGAAATTATAATACAAAAAATCCATACCCAAGGAGGCGGCCCTTCTTTCCGTAGCGGGTGCGTTGCCGCCGGTAATAATACCGGTTATAATGCCGCAGTCCCTGAGCATATGGAAGGCTATGCCGTCATAGGCGCTGAATTTCTTTATTTCTACCGTTTTGCCTTCCGGCGTTACGAAGAAGTTCATCGTGGAATCCGTCAAAACTCCGTCGACATCGGTAAGAACGGCTTTGATTTTTTTGAATTTATCTGAAAGATCTTTTTCTGTCATAGCTATATCTTATTAAATTTAGGCGTAAAGGTAAAAAATTATATAATGATATTATGAGAAATATAATCATATTGATCCTTTGTTTTTTCGTTTCGGCCTGCGCGCCAAAGACTTATATAAGCAAAAGTTATAACTTTAATAACTTGAAGAGGATAGGCGTCTTGGCTTTCGCCTCCCCCGATGATACTTTTAGCGGTGCCGAAAACCTTTTTACCAAAAGCCTTATAAAATACGGATATACCGTAGTTGAAAGAGCACAAATAGAGGAAGTGTTGCAAGAGCATAATTTATCTACTACGTCCTATCTTTCGCCGGCGGTAACGCGCCAATTGGGCAAAGTGTTGGGAGTAGATGTTCTTTTGACTGGCGAAATCACGTCCTATATGCCCGAGCAGAAACAGCTTGTGTATAATGTCAGCAGACGGACTTCGAGCGAGCCGGTATTTTCCAAAGAAGTGGTAAAGAATTCTGACGGCAATGTCCAAATAAGAAGCACTTACGCGGGCCAGCAACACACCAGCAGCAAAGATATTTATCCCGTAGAATACACGATTTACGCACAAGTGGGCGTGGTGGCCAAGATGATAGACGTCGATACCGCCGAAATTATTTGGGTGGGCGACGATACGAAAGAGGGCGTCAGCGGGTTGGATGCGCTCTCTTCAAGCGCGAACGCGCTGATAAAAAGTTTTGACAAGAAAGTTCGTAAAGCAAAGCAGGAATATCAGAAAGACCAGGAAAAGCTATGAGGATAGGCGGGGAAGAAGAATTTGAATTTCACGGCGCAAGCCCCGCTTTTTGGCTTATTCTGTGCGCCGTATTGATACCGTTGGCTTTGTTTTTTGTAAGACAGATGATATATGTGCCCGTTGACACCGGGGTGGTAAAGGATTTTGTATTGGACGAAAGCAAGGAAAAGGCAAGCCCGATAAAGAAATACTTTCCCAAACCATATTCCGTCAACGATTTGGCGAGAGGAGATTATGATAGACATTAAAATTTTAAACGCCGATACTGAAGGGACGAAAAAGAAACTCGCCTCCAGAAACCCAAATTTGACGCAGCTTGCCGATAGAGTACTGGAAGAAGAAAAGGAATATAAGGCAGCGCTTTTGGAAGTGGAAAATTTAAGAGCTAAGAGAAACGATATTTCCAAAAAAATAGGCATAGTGCGCGCCAAAGAAGGCCCCGATGCCGCCAAAGCCGTAATGGAAGAAGCCAATAAACTTAAAGAGAGTATGCAGGGCAAGGAAAGCGAAGTTTCGGCGCTTAAAGAAAAAATACGTCAAACTCTTTTGACGATTCCCAATTTGCCTGCGGACGATGTCCCCGTAGGGCCGGACGAAACGGCCAATGTCGTGGTGAAGGAAAATACTTTGCCTATCCCGCAATTTGATTTTAAGGTAAAGGACCATCACGAAATAGGGGAAAGTTTGGGCATACTGGATTTTGCCACCGCGGCGAAACTTTCCGGCAGCAGGTTTGTCTTGTTAAAAGGCGACGGCGCCCGCTTGGAGAGGAGCTTAATAGCCTTTATGATAGATTTGCACGTCAAAAACGGCTATACGGAATTTATGCCCCCAGCCATAGTAAATGCGGAAGTGCTTTACGGCACTGGCCAGCTGCCCAAATTTAAGGAAGATATGTATCACGTCGACGGGGAAGGTGATCAGTACTTGATTTCCACCGCGGAAATACCTCTTACCAATATGTACAGGGGCGAAACTTTGCAGGACAGCGATTTGCCCAAAGCCTTTACGGCGTATACGCCCTGCTTTAGGAAGGAAGCCGGCTCTTACGGCAAGGATACCAGAGGCCTTATCAGACAGCATCAGTTTAATAAGGTCGAAATGGTGTGGCTTGCAAAGCCGGAAGAATCTATGGATATACTCGAGAAGATGACGCAGGAAGCGGAACTCGTTTTAAAAACTTTAGGCCTTCCTTACAGAAGAGTTTTACTTTCCACGGGCGATATGGGATTCTCTTCCGCCAAGACTTTTGATTTGGAAGTCTGGTTCCCCAGCCAGAACACGTTTAGGGAAATTTCGTCTTGCTCCAACTGCACCGATTTCCAGGCCAGACGCATGAATTTAAGGTTCAAACGCGGAGGCGAGAAAGGAACGGAATACGTCCACACCTTAAACGGCAGCGGCGTGGCGGTAGGCAGAACTTTCGCCGCCATATTGGAAAACTATCAGCAGGCTGACGGAAGCGTAATCATACCGGAGGCTTTACGCCCTTACTTCGGCAAAGACAGGATCACCCGCAATGATTAGAAAGTTGTTTTTTGTCGCGGGTTTTGCTTTGTGTTGCAGTTTGGGTTGGGCTAATTCTTTAACGCCGGAAGTATTGTCTTTGGCCGATGCGGGTGTTCGGGCGGTTTACGCTTTGGATTTTGATACCGCGCGCCAAAATATCGATACGCTTCTAAAAAAATATCCCAATTATCCTTTAGCGTTGTTTGGCAGAACGATGATAGAGTGGTCCCGCTTTGAATACGAGTTTGAAAAAAGCAATCCCGCGCAGGCGGAAATATTCGAAGAGAGTATTTCAAGCTCGATAGAAGGTATAAAACAATGGCTTAAAGACAACGGCGACGAAGCCCAGGCTTATATGGCGCTGGGCGGTGTCTACGGAGTAAAAGCCCGTTTTGAACTTGCCAACAAAAGTTATATAAAGGCGTATTTTTCCGGCAGGAAGGGCCTTAAGTATATGAATAAGGCCACCAAGCTCGATCCCGAAATGTACGACGCGTATTTGGGGGAAGCGATTTATCAATATTATGCCGGCACTTTGCCCGCCGTGGTAAAAGTGCTGGCGAAATTGGTTGTCAGCGGGGACGCCCAAAAAGGAATAGACTACCTTAATATGATAAAGGAAAAAGGGCGTTTCAGCGCGGATACGGCCAAATTGCTGTTGGTGGAAATATCTATAGAAAGCGATAAATATTACAATCCTCCTTTGGCCGACAAGTATATCCACGAGATATTGGAAAAGTATCCCAACAATCCTCTTTATAATTTTGTGGCGATAATTGCCTCTTACGAAAATAAGGACTATGACAATGTTTACAAACAGGCGGCAGATTTCCTAAACAATATCGGCGTAAAGCCTTTTTATAAGGAAATATATATTGCGCGTTCTTATACCGCCATGGGTACGGCGTTGATGGCGAAGGGCGAATATGAAGAAGCTGCAAAAGTATTTGAGCAAAGCCGGCAAGCTACGAAAGAACAGGAAATGAGCCGCTGGCAGCTTTATAACGAACTCCGTTTGGCGCAGTGCTATGACGCGCAAGGCCGCAGGGATCTTTCGGAACCTTTGTATAAGGGTATAATAGCGCGCAAGCAAAACTGGGATATTGACGAAGTGGCCAAAGCCAATTTGAAAGAACCTTTTAAGCCGGGTACGGAACTTGGCAGAATGTCTCCGCCGTAAAGCGGGGGGCTTGTTTTTGCTTTAAAATATGGCATACTATATAAGGTCGGCTAAAACCCGGCTTTTAGTAGGCCTGTATAAAAGGAGGGGTTAAATGAAATCAAAGAAGTATGCAGGACTGTTGTTATGCGCCGCGTTTGTCGTAAGTGCTACCGCGGCTTTTGCAAGGCCTGATGACAGGAGCATAAGACGCGAAGACAGAAGGAATTTCCGCGTTCATAATTATATAGCGCAGGATTGCGCGGTAATGTTCCCTAAAGCGTTGCACGGCAATATGGATGCTTTTGAAGACGCTATGGAATATTATATGGAAACGAGCTCTTTCTGGGAAAGCTGCGTCGCTCCGTACTTGGATAGGGGGCAAAACGCGGTAATAAGCTATAAAGTTTTTACCGACGGTGACATGCCTAACGTTAGAGAAGTAGCCCAAGCCGTAAAATCCGCAAAGGATTTTACCGAAGAGCTGACGGACTATATTGAGGATGTACAAGAATATACAGGCATATACGAAAGGCCGGAAAGGTTTACCTACTTGCAGGTACCTTCTTCGCTCAATCTGAACAAACAGCTTTTGCGCGAAGTAAAAAAGGTAAATAAAAGATATAAAGCCAAAAGCGATATGCCCAAAATATGGGTTGAGCTGGACTTTGCACCCGCCGAAACCCGTGCGGATATCGGTACGATAACGGTGCTCGGCCCCGGTTCTAAAGGGATAGTGCGCCCTAATCCCAGACCTGCTGCCGACATTGTCCCGGCGGATCATTTGAGGCCGGCCCATCATAGGGCGGCAGAGCAGGCTACTAAGCCTGTTCAAGAACCGGCAGCGGTTGCTCCTGCCAAATAAGGTTATTTACGCAGTAAAAACCCCGGCTTTGAAAGCCGGGGTTTTTGTTTAGATGGATAAAGTATCGGCCATATAATGGTTTTCAAAAATCGTAGCCTTCCTAAAACAAACAATTTGTGTTTAGGTTTTAATAGTCATTAAAAACAGGCTTTAATACGGGCTGCACTTTGGAGTGTATAATTATTAACAATAAAAAGCCCCCGTTTAGATGGGGGCTTCAAATCAATGTATAAACAAGATTATTTAGCGTTTACCATTTTCGCTCTGGAGATATCGCCTTTCTTATCTAAGAAATAAAGAAAGCCTTTCTCTTTTTTGATGCCGGCTTTGGCTACTTTTTTGGCTTTGCCGCCTTTTTTGCCGCCGCGGGCCATCTGTACTCTGGAGACGTCGCCGTCTTTATCGATATAATAAAGGAAGCCGTCTTCGCGCTCTACGCCAACTTTAAGAACTTTTTCTGCCATGGTCTTTCTCCTGCTTGGAATAGGGCTTTTAAGCCCGATACCACAAGTCTAATAAAAAAAATCAATATATGCAAGAGGTTTTTTAGTCGAGAACTCCGTCTGAGAAAAATAAAAGTTTTTATTTTGTTTCAAAATCCCAGGCGTTTGCTCCAATGTTTTCTTCTATGAAATTAACCAAGGAATTATGTATATTTATTCTGTAAGGGGTTCTTATCACTGTTTTTTTGCCGTTTTCTTCTATATCTAAGAAGGTTTCCGTCAAACCTTGCGAGGCTTGCAGAAGGGAATTAAGCGTAAGAAGGGTTTCGGTTTTGCAGGAAGAAGGTAAATGTATTATAAAGCCGGCGGCCTTTTTTGATATTGCGCTAAGGATAGGCTCTACGGAAGAAACCATAATTTCCGGCTTGGCGGAGAATTCATCACCTCTGATGTCGCCGGTAACTATTACGGCTTGATTGATTTCCACTTTCCCGTTGATTGTGGCCCAAGCGCGGCTGAAAGCGTTTGCCGTTATGGATTGTGATTCGTCTTCGATAGTGAGTTGCGCCCAGTTATCTTTATTTTTTGTTTGGCGTTTTTTTATTCTTGATATTATACCCGCCACTTCCACGGTGCCTACGGTGGGGTTGTCGTGTATGGTTGAAATGTCGGTCTTTATAATTTTTTTTATATGTCTTTGATATTTACTGAGCGGATGTCCGGACAAATATAAACCGAGAACTTCCCTTTCATTGTTTAAGAGTTCGGCTTTTGTTAAGGGAGGCACTTTTTTGAGGACGGGTTTGGATTGTATGGTGATATATACCATTCCGTCCCCAAACAAGGTCGAAGCCGCGCTTTCTTTCTCCTGTTTAATTTTTATGGAATGCGTAACTACGGGATCTATATCGCTTAAGAGCTGCGCTCTTACGTAAAGGGGATCTTGGTTGGGGTATAGGGAATCCAAAGCGCCCGCCATCGCGAAAGATTCCAAAGATTTTCTGTTTGCCAGATAAAGGTTTATTCTTACGCAGAAATCGTATAAATCTTTATAGGGGCCGTTTTGCTCCCTTTCTTTAACGATATTTTTGCAGCCTTCCTCCCCGACGTTTTTTATGGCGGTAAGGCCAAAGCGAATAGCCTCTTTGCCGTTTGGCAGTTTCTCCACGCTGAAATAGGGCTTTGATTTTTGCACATCGGGCGGCAGAACGTCAAAACCCATTCTTCTGGCTTCTTCCAAATAGGTAACGATTTTATTTTCCTTGTCGGAAGATCCTATGGCGTTATGGCCTATTTCGTTGGTAAGCGACGCGCACATAAACTCTACCGGATAATTGGCTTTTAAATATGCCGTTTGATAAGATACCAAAGCGTATGCTACGGAATGTGATTTGTTAAAACCGTATTCGGCGAATTTGGCCATTTGGTCGAAAATTTTGTTGGAGAGTTTGGCGGGTACGCGGTTCTTTTCCGCCCCGGAAATGAACTTTTCGCGGAATTTTTCCATAATGTCGAGTTTCTTTTTACCCATAGCTTTGCGCAGGGTATCGGCCTCGCCTGGCGTAAAACCGCTCAGTGCTTTGGAAACTTCCATAATCTGTTCCTGATAGATCATAGTGCCGTAAGTTTCGGCCAAAATAGGCTCCATCAGTTTATGGTCGACCGTTATTTTTTCAGTGCCGTTTTTGCGCTTGACGAAACTTTCCAACATTCCGCTTTGCATAGGGCCTGGCCTGTATAAGGCGACCAAAGCCGAAATATCGCTAAATACGCTGGGTTTTAAGCGTTTTACCAAGTCTTTCATTCCGCCGCTTTCCAGCTGGAACACGCAGGTGGTATGCGCGGCTTGTAAAAGTTCATAGGTCTTTTTGTCGTCCAAGGGGATATTGTCTATATCTATGTCTATGCCGCGCAGTTCTTTTACCATTTTGATGGTATTGTCTATAACGGTTAGGGTTTTAAGACCGAGGAAGTCTATTTTCAAAAGGCCCATATCCGATACGGTATTGCCTTCAAACTGGGTAGTTATAATTCCCTTTGAACCTTTGGCCAAAGGAGTGTATTTTGTTACTTCCTCCTTGGTTACCAGAAGGCCGGCGGCGTGTACGCCCGTATGTCTTTTAAGGCCTTCTATTTTCATTGCGTATTCAAAGAGCTGTTTGACTTTCGGATCTCTTTCCATTTCCGAGCGGATTTCCGGCACTTGTTCTATGGCGCCTTGTATGGTGGCCTTTAAATCGTCGGGGATATATTTTGCCAGGCGGTTTGTGTCGGTTACGCTGAAGCCCAAAACGCGGGCGGTGTCTTTTAAAGCCAATTTGGCTTTCATCGTACCGAAAGTTATTATCTGCGCCACATTTTTGTTGCCGTATTTATGGCGCATATACTCTATTACTTTTTCGCGGCCCGCGTCGGAAAAGTCTATATCCAAATCCGGCATGCTGACGCGGTCTGGGTTAAGAAAACGCTCGAAAAGCAGCTTGTTTTTTATCGGATCGAGTTTTGTTATGTCCATACTGTAAGCTACTATCGAGCCCGCGCCCGAACCTCTGCCCGGCCCTACGGGTATATCATTATTGCGGGCATAACTTATAAAATCCGCCACTATCAGAAAGTAGACCGCAAAGCCCATAGAGGTTATTACGGAGAGTTCGTAGTCCAGTCTTTTTTGATATTCTTCTGGAATGGAGGCTGTTTTTAGTTTCTTTTTTAGGCCCTCTATGCATTTAAATCTCAGGTAATCGGCGTGAGTGGCGAATTCTTTGGGTATTTCGAAGTTGGGCATTACAAAGCCTTCCTTCTTAAATTCCAGATTGCATTTTTCCGCCACTTCCAAGGTGTTTTTTATGGCCTGCGGAGCATAGTCAAAGAGTTTGGCCATTTCCTCGCCGCTTTTGAAGTATAGTTCGTGAGTGGTCATTTTAAGACGGGAAGGATCGTCCAATGTTTTGCCCATGGCTATGCACATATGAATATCGTGCGCCTGCCAATCCTCCCGTTTTTCGTAGTGGCAGTCATTAGTGGCAACCAACGGTATCCCTGTTTTTTTTGAAACTTCCAACAGCACTTTAAGCGCGGCTTGTTCTTCGGGTATGCCGTGGTCCATAATTTCTATATAATAATTGCCTTTGCCCAGCGCTTCTTGGTATTTTAAAGCCAGTTTTATGGCTTCTTCCTCGCCTTTATAAAGGGCGGTTTGCGCCAGTTCGCCTTTAAGGCAGCCGGAGAGAACTATAAGGCCCTCTTTGTTTTTGCACAGCAAGTCGAAATCTATTCTGGGATGGTAGTAAAACCCGTCTACCCAGGCATCGGAATTTAGTTGCATCAAATTGTGGTAGCCTTGTAAATCCTTGCTTAGTACGGTAAGGTGGTTATAGGCGCTCTTGTCTTTGTCGATAACATTGTATTTGAAAGGGGTTGAGTAGAACTCACAGCCTATAATGGGTTTTACGCCGACTTCGCGGGTATTTTTGTAAAATTCCATCGCGCCGTACATATTGCCGTGGTCCGTCATTGCGAAGGCTTTTATTTTTTGTTCTGCCAAACCTTTGAGAAAAGAAGACGGCCCCTTGCCGGCGATGCGGATCATACCGTCAAGCAGGGAATATTCCGTATGATTATGAAGATGTACAAATTCCGTCATTTTATTTTGCCGTATAAAAAGCTAATATAAAAACAAGCTGCAAATGGAGGCTCTATGACACATTATAGTAAATTAGTAGAGAAGAAAATAAAGAGCAAGAAGATTTACAGGGGCGTAACTGGTTTCAATGTTGATACGGTAAGGCTGGTAAACGGGAAAACATCTTTTAGGGAGTATATGCTGCACCCCGGCGCCAGCGCGGTATTGGCTTTTATAGACGGGAAAGTTCTGTTTGTCGAACAATATCGTTATCCGGTGAAGAAGGTTACTTTGGAACTTCCGGCGGGCAAAATGAAGAAAGGCCAGAGCCCCCTTGCCTGCGCGCGGGCCGAGCTTGAGGAAGAAACGGGTTATAAAGCGGGCAAAATAAAGAAACTTTTAAGTTTTAACACTTCCGTAGCGTTTTCCGACGAGGTGCTGCATATATATTTAGCCGAAAATTTAAAAAGAGGCAAAATGCATTTGGACGCGGACGAATTTGTAAACGTAAAACTTATAGACTATGAAAAAGCGCTGAAAATGGTAAAAAGCGGGAAAATAACAGATTCCAAAACTATAATTGCGCTGCTTTATTATAAGGCTTTGTGTCTGGCTTGAAGTTGACAATATCAAGCGGAGCGTATATAATTTAAATATATACACTCGCGAATGCTTAAAACGAGATTAGGAGAGGTCTGTCTATGGCTAAAAGGAAAGTGTTTTTTATAGCGGCTTTTATGGCTGCTTTTGGCTTGGCAAATGCGGCTATGCCCGATTTTGTGCCGTCTTCCCAGATTAGCGAGCAAGATTTTAATCAATGTCTTTTAAAGAGTCAGCAAACGTATTATGACGGCGAGTCTGCGGGGCATTGTGCAGAGATAAGAGCGGTTTTTTACGGGGAAACCTTAGATTGGCTTTCCAGTTTGGAGGCGAGTGGTTTCATAAATAAAGTAAACGGATACGCTCTTGATCCCGAACAATTTGATAATTCGGCAATGGCGCTGAATTTAATTACGTCGGCGCAAATACTTAACAACACGCACGAATTTTTCGCCAATTTGTCGGATCAGTTTAAAAACGGACGTTCCGGTACTCCGGCGGATATAAAGCTGGCCGATTTAGATGAAACTTCTACAGCCTCTTTTGTAAGGCTTTCCAATAGTGATTCCTTTGCGTCCTATTTCCGCGCTATTGCCAAAGCGATAAGGCTCAGCTTAATGCTTGACGAAGTTAAAGCCAAATCTTCGGCGCAATCGTCTATGAGTAAATTCGGCGGCGTAAAAGTTGATTTGGCCCCGATGATGGAAACCTTCGCACAGCCGAACCAGAGCGACATAATGAGAGGCTCTTCTTACGAAAGCCAGCTAAACGCTTTGGAAAACAAATTCGTCAAATTGCTTTCGGATAAGGGCTCGTCAAGCGCAAAAGACAGCACGAAAATGTCGAAGAAGGACCTGTTTGGCGATAGTTTGCTGGGAGAGGATTTCGACAGCTATTTTGAATAAAAGACAAACGCTTCTAAATATTTGCCCCTCTTTAATAGAAAAGAGGGGCAAAATTTTATAAAATTTCCATAATGATAACGATACTTGAAGGCAAAACATTGGCGTCCGCGATAAGGGAAAGCCTGCCTGAGAAAGCTAAAGAATTGACTACAAAGCTGGGGCGGGCGCCTCGGCTTGTCGGGGTTTCCTGGCAAGGCGATTACGCGGGGCATCTTTATTTGACGAAAGAGGTAAACGCCGCGCGCAAAACAGGCATACAGGCCGATATAGTGTTAGTGGAAGAAAGCACAAGCCCGGCGGATTTCGTCAAACTGTTGTCCAAGATTTATGAGGACAAATCCATAGACGCACTGTTGATACCCCGTCCTTTGCCGCCGGCTTTAAACGGTTTGGATATTTCTTTATTGATAAACCCGGATCAGGATATAGATGGCGCGGGCCTTATAAGTATGGGGCGGCTGTTTATGTGCAAGAGCTGGGACGATGTTTTAAAACTGGAGAGTTTTATTCCGTGTTGCCCTCTTGCGGTGATGCGTCTTTTAGAGTATCATAAGATAGAGCTTTGCGGCAAGAAGGCCTGCGTAATAGGGCGCAGCAATACGGTAGGCGGACCATTGGCCAAGATGCTTATGTGTAAAAACGCGACAGTGACCGTGTGCCATACCAAAACAAAAGATCTGAAGGAAGTTTTGTTGGAGCAGGATATAGTGATTAGCGCCGCGGGGCAAGCCAGGTTTATCAAAAAAGAAATGGTAAAAAAAGGTACAATACTGATAGATGTCGGTACCAATCAAGACGAAAGCGGAATATTCTGCGGAGACATTGATTTTGAAAATATAAAAGAGAGCTGTGCGGTCTCGCCGGTTCCCGGCGGAGTAGGGCCGGTGACTTTGGCGTGTTTGCTTGAGCACACCTTGCGCGCAGCCGAGAGGAAACTAAAATGAGAAAACTTCTATTTTTCATAATACTCCCCGCGTTTTTTGCCGGGTGTTACGGCGGCGGGACGTCTTCTGGCAACATAAAGGAGAGGACTTTCAACGAGCAAATAGCGGAATTGGAGAAGGAACCTGTCCCAGAAGATTACGAAAACGAAATGCAAGGCGGCGCATTACAAAGCGACGTAGACAGAGCTTTGGATGTTTCTGCTCAAGCACAAAGAGAGCGCCGCGGTGTTGCGCCTTTAGTGGAATCGGACTATATCTTTAGGGTAATGCCCGATAAAGGAACGTATAGTTTTGACGAGTATAATCAAGTCTGGACCGATGATCCTAAATTGGAGGACTATAAGAACACTAAGAGGCTCTGGAGCAAACCCAAGGCTTTCAAGCCGGAAGAAGTCGCCGACGATTACGGGTATGAGGAAACTTCCGGCGAAGAATATTATTACGAAGAGTAAAAAACTTGGCTATATTTAAAAACCCCGATGCAAACATCGGGGTTTTTGTTTTAAATGGAAAGCCCGATTTTCAAGAAGGCGGGCGACATAATTTCCGGGAAATCGCTGAAAATGCCGTCAACCCCCATCTTTTTCAAGTTAAGTGCGGTTTTATAATCGTTTACCGTATATATAAAAGTCTTTAGATTATTTTGGCGGCATATTTTGATTATGGAAGGTTTTATCCTTTTAACACTCATATTGACGCTGTAAGCGTTGATTTCCAATGCTTGGGCTAGTTTAAAATCCCTAGTAAGAACGCCTATCTTTATGCCCGAGTTTAATTTCCGTACCCGCCTAAGAGTATCAAAATCGAAAGAGGATATAAGCAGACGTTCAAGACTCGCTTTAGGTTCTTTATTAAGAAGAGAGAAAAGCTGTTTTTCTATACCAGGGTATAGGTTGTCGTCGTTTTTTATTTCCAGATTGATTTTTACAGCGGGGTTTTTTGCCATTTCGAACAAGTCTGCCAAAGTGGGCACTTGCAATTTGCGCAAGGCGGAATAATTAAGGTCTTTAATTTTTTGTCCGTTTGGCAGGCGATAGTCGTGATAGAGTAGCAAAACACCGTCTTTGGAGCGCTGTAAATCCGTTTCCATAAAGAGTGCGCCCATATCAAAGGCGGCCTTAAAAGCTTTAAGGGTATTTTCTTTAAAGTAAGCACTTGCGCCGCGATGGGCTATGGTAATCATATTATAATCCGATTATAATCCAAAGGCCCGTTTTAGGTCCTCAAAAGTATTTTGCGGGATATCGAAACCGGGTGTACAGGCCCTGCCGCTTTTTGTTCCGTGGAAATCTGTCCCTGCGCTTATCAGCAGTTTATATTTGTCTGCTATGGCAAAGAGGTCCTGCTTGGTTTGGAAAGAGTGTGCAGGGTAGTAAATTTCTATACCGTTTAATCCGGCGCTGACCCAAGCTGGGAAGTTCCAGCAGTCTTTGACTATGCCGGGGTGGGCGATAAAAGCCAATCCGCCGGCTTGGCGTATGATTTTTATTGTTTCCGCCACGGAAGCGCCTCTTGGCGGGGCATAACCCGGGCGGCCTTGCACGAGATATTTTTTAAAGCCTTCCTGCCTGCTGGAAACTATCTTTTTATTTTTGAGAGCATCTGCTATATGTGCGCGTGAAGCTACGGTTTTTACCAAGCGGAACACGTCTTCTTCCGTGATGGGCAGGCCCGCTTCCCGCAGCTGTCTGATGATGTTTTTTACTCTTTGGTTTCTTTCCTCTCTGCTGAACTCCAGGAAGTCGAGCAGAATTTTATTTTCCGGGTCGACATTAAAGCCGAGAATATGCAGATGATCGTGCTCTTTTGTGCTTATTTCTACGCCGTTTACAAAAAGAATATTTTGTTCTTCGGCTTTTTCGCGGGCTTCTTTGGCAGCGGAAAGGGTATCGTGATCTGTTACGGCCATCAATCTGACGCCTGCCCTTTTATAATGGTAAACGACTTCAGACGGGGTGTTTGTCCCGTCTGAATGTTTGGTATGGGCGTGCAAATCGACCAGAGGCATTAAGCTTTTTCTACGCTGGTTATCTGCGGGATGGCTTCTTTAAGATATCTTTCTATACCGTTTTTAAGTGTCATTGTGGCCATAGGGCAGGAACCGCAGGCTCCTTTAAGTTTTACGGTAACCACGCCAGTAGCTTCGTCAAAGTTTACGAATTCAACATCGCCGCCGTCGGCTTGAAGGGCGGGGCGTACTTTTTGCAGAAGTGCGATAATTTGTTCTTTCATCTGTAAGGCTCCTAGTTTTTTTTCTTTAAAATAATGATAGCATTTTTATATAATAAGTAGGAAACCGGCAAACGTCAAGATAGGCGTATCGGCGATATGTACTTGCGGAAACGAAAAAATATGATATACTGTTTCCAGCGGGTAAATTAGATATTTAACGGAGTATGTGGAAAATATGAAGAACATAACAAAAATTTCGGCGGCTTTTATAGCCTTGTTTTTAGGAGTAAACGCTTTTGCCGCGGCGGAATATGCGAGCGTCGGCGTGCAAGAGGGCAATATAAGAACTTGCGCGAGCACCAGATGCAAAGTGGCTTTTAAAGTTTGGAAGTATACTCCGCTTAGAATGCTTGGCGTAAGCAAAGACAGAAATTGGGTGGAAGTAAAAGATTTCCAAGGTTTTAAAGGTTGGATACACAAGACTTTGCTTTCCGAGACGCCTGGCCTTTCGGCCAAGAGTGACGCCAATATAAGAGTATCGCCCAGCAGCGACGCGGAAGTCGCGTGGATAGTACAAGAGGGCTATCCGTTAAAATTCATAAAGAAGCAGGGCAATTGGCTGCAGGTGGAAGGCACGGACGGCGTAAAAGGGTGGATACACTCTTCGGTAGTCTGGGGCTTTTTGGAATACAAAAAATAAGATTTTAGCTGGAAAGGCGGAACGCTTAGTCGTTCCGCCTTTTTTATGTACCGACTGCAAAATAAGGGCTCTGTTTAAAACGGATAAAAAAAGGTATAATATTTATAATATGAAATACTTGGTAATAACATTCACGTTTTTGGTACTCGCTTTCGGCGGGTACGTAATAAGCACGACGAAAGCTGACGAGGGCTTTACGCTCTCCGGCCGTGTAGACGTGGCGGAAAGGCTGCGCAAGCCCGCGCAGGCCGACAATGTTTCATGCTCCATAGTAGTAAAGAACGAGGCCGATGTCCCAATAGCCATAAAGAGGATAATCAACCCTAAGTTTCCGATGAATTTCAATATCGGCAAGGAAGATTTGCTTATTGACGATGTGGAAGGCAATATCAAGCTGGAAGTACAGATCAACTCTCACGGCAATTTGGGCGTTTTGAAAAGCGGCGATATTTTCGGTGAGAGTAAGGAGCTATATGCTTCAGGCCGAAAGGATATAGTTTTGGTTGCGGATAAGATGATGGGCAAGCCGACGCTGGGTTCCAACAGGGGCAATTTTTTCAGAACGGCGGCAAGATAAAAGGATTTGTATAAAACGGGAAAGGCCCTCGCGTAAAGCGAGGGCTTTTGCGTCGTGAGGGGCGGGGCGTTTTATAGTATAATATACTTAACAGATTTGGAGATATTTTATGTGGGATTACACAGACAAGGTGATGGATCACTTTAAAAATCCGAGAAATGTGGGGGAAATCAAAGACGCTGACGGCACCGGCCAGGTAGGCAGCCTGATTTGCGGAGATGCTTTAAAACTTACCATAAAAGTAAACAAAGAGACCGAAGTTATAGAGGATGTAAAGTTCCAGACTTTCGGCTGTGCAAGCGCGATAGCGTCTTCTTCGATTTTGACTGAGATGGTAAAAGGCAAGACGCTGGTCGAGGCTCTAAAGATAACCAACAGGGACATAGCCGAGGCTTTGGGCAGCCTGCCTGAAGAAAAAATGCATTGTTCCGTTATGGGTATGGAGGCTTTGGACGCCGCCATAAAATCATATAGGCAAGGCGGCGCACCCGTGATATTTGAGCAGGAACCGGGCACCAATATAGTCTGCCATTGTTTCAATGTAAGCGAGCAGGCTATAATCCAAGCGATACACAACAATAATCTTAAAACGGTGGAAGACGTAACCCACTTTACCAAAGCGGGCGGAGCGTGCGGGAAGTGTAAAGAAGAAATCGGCCGCATATTAAGCAAAGTTCTTTCGTGCGAAGTCCCTTCCGCCCCTAAAGCGGAGGAAAAGAAGCCCTATTCCGAAATGACAATAGTGGAAAAAATAAAAGCCGTGGAAGAAGTTCTGAACAATGATATAAAGCCCAAACTTAACTTAGACGGCGGCAGCGTAGAACTTACCGATATAAACGGCAATATCGTTACGGTGAAGCTGCTTGGCATGTGCGGCGGCTGTATGAATGCGGGCGCGACGCTTAAAGGCTTTGTGGAAAAGACTTTGAAAGACAAAATTTCCAAAGACATAGAGGTAAAACAGGCATGAGCTTGATTTACTTTGACAATAACGCCACTACCGGAGTATTGCCGGAAGTGTTTGAAGCGATGGCGCCGTATTTTACGGAGAAATACGGCAATGCCAGCAGTATGCATCGTTTTGGCGGCGGCAACAAAAAAGCGATAGAGCTTGCCAGGGCTAAGGTGGCGGATTTAATCAATGCAAACGCGGCGGAAGTGGTATTTACTTCGGGCGGTACGGAGGCCGACAGCAGCGCGATATACTCCGCTTTGCAATTTTATCCGAACAAAAAGCATATAATCACTTCCGCGGTGGAGCACCCCGCGGTATTGGAAGTATTCAAAAAACTTGGCAAAGAGGGGTACAGGGTAGATTTTATCGGGGTTGACGCCGACGGAAGATTTAATATGGCCCAATACAAAGCGGTATTGGATAAAGATACGGCGCTTGTCAGCGTAATGTGGGCCAACAGCGAAACGGGCACGATTTTCCCTATAAAAGATATTTGCGCTTTGGCGCATGAGGCGGGAGCCTTATTCCATACGGACGCCGTACAGGCTGTCGGCAAGATAGCCGTAGACGCAAAAGAGGCGGGGGTGGATATGCTTTCGTGCTCTTCTCACAAGATAAACGGGCCTAAGGGAATAGGCGCTCTTTATATAAGACAGGGGCTTAGATTCTTCCCGTTTATGGTGGGCGGACATCAGGAGCGTTTACGCCGCGCGGGAACGGAAAATGTCCCCGCGATAGTCGGCTTTGGCGAAGCGGCGAGAATTGCAAAAGAAACATTGTTTTTGTATGAGGACAAAGTCCGCGTATTAAGGGATAATTTGGAAAACGGCCTTATTAAAGAAATACCCGACTGCCGAGTCAACGGCGACAAGGATCACCGTCTGCCCAATACCAGCAATATCAGTTTTGGGTACGTGGAAGGTGAATCGATATTGATGATGTTGGACGAATATAATATTTGTGCGTCTTCTGGTTCGGCATGTACGTCGGGTTCTTTGGAGCCTTCGCACGTATTGATGGCGATGGGGGTGCCGTTCCAGTTCGCGCACGGCTCGATAAGGTTTTCGCTGGGCAAGTTCAATACGGAAGCGGAAGTGGAGCAAGTTATAAAGGTTCTCCCGCCGATAATAAAGAGGCTTAGGGAAATATCTCCGTTCCACGGGGAGAAAAGGGCCTGCGCCGCGAGGCAATAAAATTTAGAATAAAAGAGGAAATATGCTTACCTATATAGTTGATAAAATAATCGGAACAAAAAGTGAAAGACAGTTAAAGAAATACCAACCTGCGGTAGAAAAGATAAATGCGCTGGAGAAGGATTTTTCCTCTTTGAGTGACGAGGCTTTAAAAGCCAAGACTGAAGAATTTAAACAAAGGCTTAACAAAGGCGCAACTTTAAACGATATTTTGCCAGAAGCCTTCGCCGCGGTAAGAGAAGCGGCGAAAAGGGTGTTGGGTTTAAGGCATTATGACGTACAGCTTTTGGGCGGTATGGTCTTGCACGACGGCAAAATAGCGGAGATGAGAACGGGTGAAGGAAAGACTTTGGTAGCCACTTTGCCTTCCTACCTCAACGCTTTGACGGGCAAAGGCGTTCACGTGGTTACGGTAAACGACTATTTGGCCAAGCGCGACAGGCAGTGGATGGGCCCTATACATGAATTTTTGGGTTTGACGGTGGGTTATATCAGCCACGATATGGATAATGCCGAAAGGCGGGAAATGTACTTAAAAGACATAACCTACGTAACTAACAACGAACTCGGCTTTGACTATCTGCGCGACAATATGGTGGTGCGCGCGGGCGACAGAGTGCAAAGGAAATTAAACTATTGTATAGTCGACGAGGTGGACTCCATCTTGATAGACGAGGCCAGAACTCCTTTGATAATATCCGGCCCTTCGGACCAAAAGACGGACAAGTACTATATAGTAAACCGCATGATACCCTCTCTCAAAATCCGCAAGATAACGGAAAAGGACGAAGTAAACGCCAAATACGCGGGAGAGGATTTATCCAAAGGCTATGACGCTTTAATCGACGAAAAGAACCACACCGTAACCTTAACTGACGAAGGCGTGGCCAAGGCCGAAAAAATGCTCGGCGTACCCAATTTGTATAATGACGTGGAATCGGAATGGGTGCACCATATCAATCAGGCTTTGCGCGCGCATCACTTGTACGAGAAGGACGTCCACTACGTAATAAAAGACGGGGAAGTCATCATTGTAGATGAATTTACCGGCAGGCTGATGCCGGGGCGCCGCTGGTCGGACGGTTTGCACCAGGCGGTGGAGGCCAAAGAACATCTGCCGATAAAGGAAGAGAACCAAACTTTGGCCACGATAACTTTCCAGAACTTCTTTAAGCTGTACAACAAGCTTTCGGGCATGACTGGTACGGCGATGACGGAAGCCAATGAGTTTTGGACGATTTACAAACTGGACGTGGTGGAAATACCTTCCAATAAGCCTTGTCTGAGGAAAGACGACCCCGATATAATCTATAAGACCGAGCGCGAGAAATTTAACGCCGTTATTGACGACGTCGAACAGCTTTGGCGCAAGGGTATGCCTGTATTGGTGGGCACCAGGTCGATAGAAAAATCTGAAAAACTTTCCGAACTTTTAAGAAAGCGCGGCATACCGCATAAGGTATTAAACGCGAAATATCACGAGATGGAAGCGCAGATAATCAGCCAGGCGGGGCGCAAGGGTGCCGTAACAATAGCCACTAATATGGCGGGGCGCGGAACGGACATCGTTTTGGGCGGCAATCCGTGCGATAAGGCCGAACAGGAATACGTGGCCGAACACGGCGGCCTTACGGTAATAGGCACCGAACGCCACGAAAGCAGACGTATAGACAATCAGCTGCGCGGACGCTGCGCAAGGCAGGGCGATAAAGGATCAAGCAGGTTTTACGTCGCGCTGGACGATGAGCTTATGCGCCTGTTCGGCAGCGAGAGAATCGCCTCGGTAATGACCACGCTGGGTATGAAAGAGGGCGAGAGCATAAAATCGCGCATAATATCCAAGCAGATAGAAGGCGCGCAAAGGCGCGTGGAAGGACACAACTTCGATATAAGAAAGCACCTTTTGGATTACGATAAGGTAATGAACCAGCAGAGGACTGCGGTATATAATCTTAGGAACGCCATTTTGGACGGCGCGAACTTTACCGAACGCATCAATCAGATGATAGAGGAAACTGCGGAAGAAATTTTTTATAAATTTTATAATCGCCACCATCCCAGACAGAGCGATTTCGCCAGTTTAAACGCCGTACTGAAAAGGCATTTTACTCTTGAGGAAAGCTATACGGCGGAAAACACCGCCGGCAGAAGCGACAAAGAGCTGCTAAACGAGATAATAGAGAAGATAAAAGCGATATATACCCAAAGGGCGAACTATTTTCTGGAGCAGGGCATTTTATTTGACGAGATAGAAAGAATGCTTCTTTTGCAGCTTCTCGACCAAAGCTGGAAACAGCATTTATACGAGTTGGACCAAATCCAAAAGAGCGTGGGGCTTAGGGCTTACGGGCAGAAGGATCCGCTGATAGAATATCAGAAGGAATCCTTCAATCTGTATCAGAATATGATGACGCGCGTAAGAGATATGTTTGTAGATTATATCTTCCGTTTGCAATTGCCCCCGCAAAGACGCCAGCCGATAGTAAAGAAAACGGCGGAAACCGAAAAAGGAGAAAACCCTTCGCAGGAGCATCATAAAATCGGACGCAACGATTTATGCCCTTGCGGCAGCGGCAAAAAATACAAAAAATGTTGCGGAAGATAAATATTGATTTTATAAAAGATAAAGTTAACGCCTTACGCGATAAGGCCAATAATTTATTAAAAGGCAAAAAGGCCGATAATAAACCTGCCGGCAAAACCGTTCAGGCGCCTGCGGCGCCAAAGCCTCAAAAAGCTAATTCGAGCGGGAAACCTGCCAATACGGTGGCCGGCCTTATACCGGAGAACGATATTTACGCTTCGGCTGGGCAAAACAATCCTTCCTTAAAGATAAAGGAAGAGGATTTGTTTATGGGCAGCAGCCGCGATTTCTTAAAGCCGATTTCCGAGGAAGATGTCCAAGACATTACTTTAAAGCCTTTGGGGGAGGACCTTCCTAAGGTAAAGAAGTTTAAGAGGAAGATCCTATTCTCGCAAATCATAAGCGATTTGTTTAGCGGATTGGTGGTGGCGGTCTGCGCGATAGCCTGCGCTTTGCTGCTGGCCGAAAGTTATATAACCAAACCCGCGCCGGCCTACGCATGGCTGGCGTTTATCCCGTTTGCGATAGCGATATTCAATATAAGGAGCGCGATATTCAGCCTTATAGTGGGTTGGCTTACCGGCGGGATATTTTATTTTGTCATACTGCACTGGATATCTGGCACGGTTTTTGAGGGTTTGGGCAATAACGGCATAGCGACGCTGAGCCTTGCGGCTTTGTCTTCGGTATTGGCGATACAATTCGCATTGTTTTCCATAGGTTCTTATTATCTTAAAAGGACGCCGCTTCTTTGGCCCTTGGCAAGCGCTTGCTTGTGGGTTGGATTGGAAATACTTCATCAGCTGATAGCGTTAAAGTTTATGGCGTTTCCGTGGTTCGTTTTGGGATACACGCAGTTTAACTTTCTGTATCTGATTCAGATAAGCTCCTACGCCGGCGTTTACGGCGTAAGTTTTGTGGTGATATTTACTTCTCTCGTGGCGGGTTACTTATTCTTGAGGATAAACCGCGCGGTCAAAATCTTCTATTTCATATTGGCATTTTGTATTCTTCTGCTTACTTTAAGCTTTGGCCATAAAGTAATAAAGGAACAGCTTAATTATATGCAGTCTTCCCCCAACAATTTGCGCATAGCTTTAATGCAGCCTTATACGCATAAGCTGTTTATTTCCGGCTATGAGGAAGATGTCGTCTATACGATAGCGGGGCAGATGGAAGCGTTAAAAGGCAAGAAGGCCGAACTGGTTATATGGCCGGAAAGTTCTTTGCCTGGCGATTTGCTCGACAGCGAGTATATGGACTATATCAAGGAACAGAGCAAAGAACTTAAAGTTTGGCAGATATTCGGCGGGACGGAAGTAGTGGGGGAAGAACAATATGTCGCGGCGGTGCTTGTCAGCGAAGAGGGAATAAACGATGATTATAAAAAGACTCAGCTGGTTCCTTTCGGGGAGTTTTTGCCGTTCCAAGGCCTCTTGGGCGGGTTCTACGAAGCCAATGGGATAACTTCTCTTACAGGTACTTTCAGTGCGGGCAAGGAGCCGGGTAAGATTTTCAGTATAATGTCGAATGTGCCGGGCAAGAATAAGAAGGCGGAATATCAGTTCGGCACGGAAATTTGTTTTGAATCGATATTCCCCTCGATATACAGGGCACAGGCTTTAAGCGGGGCGGACTTTTTTGTAAACATATCCAATGACGGGTGGTTTTTGGTAAGCGCGGCGCCCTATCAACATTTGCGTGCGAATGTGTTTAGGGCCGTGGAGAACCGCAGGCCTTTATTGCGTTCTACCAATACGGGTATTTCCGCTTGGATAGACAGTTTGGGCAAAATAAGGTTTGAAACGGGCTTGGACAAACAGGAAAGTTCTGTTTTCAACTTCGTTTTCAAAGACAGAGATACAAAGACTTTCTATACCACGCACGGCGATTTATTCGCTTATATCTGTCTGGCTTTGGCTGTGCCTTTGGTAATCTTCAGTATGGTATTTTTGAGCGTAAGAAATGAGTATTGAAATAAAAGATTTGCATCAGCTTACGGGCGATATATCTCAAAGGTTGGATAAACTCTTTGAGATACAGCACATATCCTCTAAACAGGATTTGCTTAAGGAGAAAGAAGCGCTTAGCGCCGCGCCCGATTTTTGGCAGGACGCGGATAAAGCCAAAGCGGTATCAAAGGAAATCGACTCTTTAAAAACCGATATAGAAACTTACAAAGCTATGCGAGGCTCTTTGGAGGACGCGCAGACTTTGATTTCTTTGGCGGAGGAGATGTCGGACGAAACCGAACTGGAAAATGCCGCTTCCGCCTTAAATAAGCTGGACGAAACTTTAAAATCGGTCGAGTTTAAAACCAAGCTTTCGCGGCCGGAAGACAAACTTAACGCCATAGTAAGCATACACGCCGGCGCCGGCGGAACGGAATCGTGCGATTGGGCGGATATGCTTTTAAGAATGTATACCCGCTGGGCCGAACAGCATAACTTTAAAGTACACATTACCGATATTTTACCCGGCGAAGAAGCGGGCGTAAAGAACGTTACTTTGTTTATAGAAGGCCCTTACGCCTACGGTTTTTTAAAGAGCGAAAATGGCGTACACAGGCTTGTAAGAATATCCCCCTTTGATGCCAACAGCCGCAGGCATACTTCTTTCGCTTCATTGGATATTTTGCCCGATATTGAAGACGAAATCAACATAGAAATATCCGATAAGGATATAGAAGTTACCACCTGCCGAAGCGGAGGCGCGGGCGGGCAAAACGTAAACAAAGTGGAAACGGCGGTGCGCATTTTGCATAAACCGACGGGCATAGTGGTGGCGTGCCAGGTGGAGCGCTCCCAACTGCAGAACAAGACCCGCGCGATGAAGATGTTAAAGGCCAAACTATACGAAATGGAACTGGACAAAAAACGCTCCGAGATGGAACGCCATTACAGCGAAAAGGGCGATATAGCATGGGGACATCAAATCCGCTCTTATGTTTTTATGCCTTACCAAATGGTAAAAGACTTGCGGACGGGCTATGAAACCTCCAACATACAAGGCGTGATGGACGGCGATTTGGACCCGTTTATGCAGGCCTATCTTGATTATAAAGCCGGTGCTTAATGGCGGGGCTTTACATACACATTCCCTTTTGCGTGAGCAAATGTTTTTATTGCGATTTCGTATCGTACGGCGGCAAGCTCGCGCTTGCAAAAGAGTATCTTAAAGCGGTAAAGAAAGAGGCTTCTTTTTATGATACTCTTTGCCCGCGGACGATTTATATCGGCGGCGGAACGCCGAGCTTCTTGCCCGCCGAGGAGATGGAGTCCCTTCTTAAATTCATTAACGAAGAATACAGCGAAGGCTTTAAGGAATTTACCTTTGAATGTAATCCCGAAAGCGTAAACGAGGAAAAACTTGCCCTCCTTAAAAATTACGGAGTAAACAGAATCAGTTTGGGGCTTCAGAGTTTTAACGACGGAGAGCTAAAGCTGATAGGGCGCGCTCATCGTGCGGCGGATTTTTTAAAAGCGTATGAGGCGGCGTCAAAATATTTCGATAATATAAATGTAGATCTTATGGCCGCCCTGCCTTCTCAAACCGAGGATAGCTTCCTAAGGAGCCTCAAAAAACTTATCGCTTTAAAACCCAAACATATCTCTCTTTATGGCCTTCAGATCGAGGAAGGAACCCCCCTTTATGAACAGGGATATTCTTACGAGGAAGATTTTTACGTCCGTCTTTTGGAGCTCGGTTATAAAGAACTTGCGGCCAACGGATTTAAGCAGTATGAAATTTCCAATTACGCGCGCGAAGGCTTTGAAAGTATCCACAATACCAACTATTGGTTTAACGGGGAATATCTGGGCCTTGGCGCGGCGGCGAGCGGATATTTAAAGGGAGTGCGTTATCAAAATCTTTGCGGGATAGAGGAATATATCAAAAGCGTAAACGAAGGCCGCCGCCCCGTTTTGTCGGAAGAGGAACTTAAAGGCAAAGCGAAAATCGGGGAAGAAATTTTATTGCGCTTTAGGTATCTTAAAGGTTTTAAACCCTGCGCCCAAATGTTAAAATATTTTGGCGGCGAATTTGAAACTCTAAAAGAAGAGGGGCTGATAGAAGCCGACGGCGAATTGCTTAAATTATCGCGGCGCGGAAAATATCTGGCCAATGAAGTATTCCGCCGCTTCGTGGAGCCTTTTTAAATGCAAATAAAAGCCTATAAAACGCGTTTGTTTAAGGAGGGAGAGGCTCTCCCCTTGTTTATAAAGGAACATCTGCCCGCCTTAAAAGAGGGCGTTGTAATAGTGGTATCTTCCAAGGTTGCTGGCCTTTGGGAAGGGCGTACGGCGCCTTTGTCACACAAAGAAGAAATAATAAAAAAAGAAAGCGACTTTTGTTTAAAGACAGCCCTTTGCCATTTTACAGTAAAGGATGGAATGGTAATGACGAACGCCGGCGTAGACGAGAGCAATATAAAAGGGAAACTTTCTCTGCTCCCTAAGCGCCCTTACAAGACGGCGGAAGTTTTAAGGAAAGAACTAAAAAAGATTTACGCTGTAAAGAAGCTGGGGGTTATTTTGACCGACAGTATGATACTGCCTTTGAGGGCTGGTGTAATATCGGCGGCAGTGGGCTATGCGGGCTTTAGGGGGGTAAAAGATTACCGCGGCAAAGACGATATATTCGGGCGGGAACTTAAAATGACGATGGTAAATATCGCCGACACTTTGGCGGCGGGCGCGGGGTTGCTGATGGGCGAAGGCAGGGAGAAGAAACCCTTTGCCGTCATAGAAGACGCGCCCGTAGTTTTTTGCGCCAAACAAAAAGAGGGCGAAATAAAATATCCCCTTAAAGATGATCTATACTATCCCTTTTTTGAGCCTTATCTAAAAAAGAAATAAATCTATTTTTTGTAGATTTTGAGCAGTTCCTTTTCAACGTAAGGCGGCACGCTGTTTTTAAGGCGCCCGCCGAAGGCATAAGCCTCGCGTACCATAGATGAGGTAAGATAGGTATACTTTGCGCTGGGCATAAGGAAAACGGTTTCCATATCCGGGTTGAGTTCGCTGTTGGTGTTAGCGAGGATAAATTCGTATTCCAAATCGGTCAAAGCGCGTAGGCCGCGTATGGCCACTTTGGCTTTTTTTATTCTCATATAGTCGGCAAGAAGGCCGTCGAAGCTATCGACCGTAACATTTTTAAATTGTTTCGTGCAGTGTTTAAGATGGTCAAGGCGCTGGCTTGCGGTGAAGATCGGTTTTTTGTTTTTGTTTATCAATACGGCGACGATGACTTTGTCGAATATCTCGGCGGCGCGGCGGATAATATCAAGATGTCCGTTTGTTACGGGATCGAAAGTTCCGGGGTATACGGCAATATTTTTCATAAAACACCTCTCTAACTTTATTATAATAATTCTATGAACAAAAATCCCTTTTCAGATGAGATATACTTAAAAAGAACCTATAAGGCCGAGCCGGACTTCCGCGGGGAATATTTTAGGGACCAAACAAAAATAATCCATTCCCAGCCGTTTAGAAGATTAAAAAGCAAGACGCAAGTCTTCGCCGCGCCGGATAATGATCATATCTGCACCCGCATAGAACACGTTTTGCACGTGGCGACCATAGCCGCTTCCATCTGCAAAGGCTTGAACAAGACAGGCAACTGGCAGCTTAACGAGGAGCTTGCCTATGCCATCGGCCTCGCGCACGATTTGGGGCATGCGCCGTTCGGGCATGAAGGCGAAAGAGCGATAGCCAAGAAAATAGCGCCCGCCAATTTTATGCACGAAGTTAACGGATACCGCGTGGTGGAACATCTCACCTGTTACGGTAAAGGGTTAAATCTCACCTATGCGGTAAAAGACGGGATTTTGTGCCACTGCGGGGAGGATTTTAACAATAATGCTTTAAAGCCAGGGGCCCAACCGAACGATTTGGAAGCGATAAAAGACAGGAAACATCTCCCTTCCACCTATGAAGGCTGCGTAGTGCGCCTTTCCGATAAAATAGCGTATCTCGGCCGCGATATAGAAGACGCGGTGCGCGCGGGCATAATAACTTATAACGACGTGCCCGCCATAATCAAAAAGGAACTGGGCGAAAACAACGGCGAAATAATAAATACCCTCGTTTTGGATCTCACGAATAATTCCGCAGACAAAGATTGTTTGGGGTTTTCGGACGAGAAATTCGCGATAATGGGCGAACTTAAAACTTTCAATTATAAGCATATTTACAATCATTCCTCGATAGCCAAACAAAAAGACGTTTTAACTTACGCCGTAGGCGAACTGTTCGACTATTATATGGAGCTGTTCGGGAGATATTCTTTGGGGCCTGGCTACGAAAAAGAACAGAAAAAGGCCGCCAGAAGTTTTGGGCATTATATAGATTCCATGAGGGAGATATATAAAGGTGTCGATCCGAAAGTTATAATAACCGATTATATAGCGGGTATGACGGATTCCTACGCGCAGGAGTGCATAAAGGAAGCGCTGGGCATAAATCTTAACTTTAACTTTTAGTTTTCCGATATGTATTTTGCAAAATAAAAAGCCGCGCAAAAGCGCGGCTTACTTTTTACCGAAATCGCTCGAGTGGGAAAACTAAAAAATCAATCTAAGCGGAAAAGAAGATTTTAGTTTTGCCTTTTAACTCCGCAGCTGGCGGCGCAATTTTTGCAAACTCTAATAGCGTTCTTTTTAGGAACGGCCGAACTTGCGGGTAATTTCCTTCATTTCCAGAGTGATCAAAGTCGGGCGGCCGTGCGGGCAGTGCAGAGCGTCTTTACACTTTTTCATATTTTCCAGAAGGGCAAGCGCTTGTAGCTTTTCCAGCTTTTCGCCCGCCTTTATGGCCTTTTTGCAGGCCATGGTGGAAATTAGGCGATACTTTAGGCTGTCGTCGGATTTGCTCGGATCGCCGATGATGTCGGAAAGTGAAAGGATAAAATCCTTTATGTTTTCTTCCTTAAATTTGAGCAAATTCGGTACGGAGTTTATCGTCAAAGTGCCGCTTGAAAAACGCGAAATTTCAAAACCCGCGTTTTGCAAGGTTTTGCTCCAAGAGAGTACGGCCTCCAGTTTGCTTGCGGGCAGCTGCAGGCTTACCGGGAACATTAAAGGCTGGATTTGTACGGATGAGTTTTCTATTTGCTCCATATATTCTTCGAAGTAAATTCTTTCCTGCGCGGCGTGTTGGTCAATCATTACCAGGCCTTGCGGGTTTTCAAACAGAAGATAACTTTGCTGAAGCTGCCCGATATAGGTATAAGGCCCTTTAAACCAGAGCGGTTGATCGGGCTGAGATTCCTCTATAAGATCGGGCGTCGTTTGCCGTGTTTGATTGGGGGCTTCTTCTTTTATTTCCGCGGCATTGTTAAAAGAATAGGAGGGCGGGACTTCAAAATCGTGAGCTTGTACTGTGTTAAAGGTTTTTAGGGCCATATCATTCAGCAACTGCCCCAAACACTGCGCCTGTTCTTTAAAGTCGGGCTTTTTCTCAAAAGCGGGAACGGGCGGGCAAATAAAAGAAGTTTTCTGCTCGGCCTCGGGCCGTTTGGATTGGCCAAGTTCAATGTTTTGGCTTTGCGCGTTTTGCAAAAGGGCATTGGCGATTTTTGAATATATAAAGTTAAAAACTTCGCTTTCATTTACAAATTTGATGTCCTTTTTTTGCGGGTGAATATTTACGTCAAACTCGCTTGGCGCAAGCGTCATAAAAATTACGGCCGAGGGATGTTTGTCTTTTTCTCTGTAAGGTTGATATGCTTTATATAAAGCCTGCTGTATCAGCTTGCAGGAAACGGGCCTCTTGTTGACAAAGAAAAATTGCCTGTCGCGCGCGGGATAAAGTTTATCCGCGGGCGAAACAAAAGTCTTAAAGCCGTGTTTTTCGTCCTGTATGTACAGCATTGTTTTTGCTATATCCTCGCCCAATATTTTGCCCAGGCGGTTTCTTAAACCTTGTTCGTCGTCTTTTTGCGCGGTTAGGGAATAGATTTTGGAGCCGTCCGTCCGGACATTAAATACCACCTGCGGGTTGGCCATGGCGGCTTCTTCCGCGCAGGAAAGAAGGTGGCTTCTTTCCACATTGTCCGATTTTAGGAATTTAAGTCTGGCGGGTGTATTAAAGAATAAATCCCGCACTTCCACAGTTGTGCCTTTTATCGCCGGAGCGGGGGCTTGATTGGTTATTTTACCTCCTTCGGCCTGTATCATCGCGCCTTTTTGGCCCTGCACGCAGGAGGAAATGGTTAAACGGCTAATGGCCGCTATGGAATAAAGAGCTTCACCCCTAAAACCGAAAGTGTTTAGATTATCCAAATCTTCAAAGTTTTCTATCTTGCTTGTAGAATGGCGCAACAGCGCAAGCGGCAGTTCTTCCTGCGCTATTCCCTGCCCGTTGTCGTTTACGCGGATTAGCTTTTTGCCCGCTTTTTCTATGTCTATATTGATAAGCGTCGCACCCGAATCCAAGCTGTTTTCCAACAGTTCTTTTAATACTCCGCTGGGGCGTTCTATCACTTCGCCCGCGGCTATTTTGCCGGCGGTTTTTGGATCCAAAATTTTAATATTTTTCACTCTAACCTCTTTTTCCATTCGGCTATAATCTGCAGAGCTTGCAGCGGCGTTATTTTATTTAAGTCTACCATTTTTATTTCCTGTACTATCGGGCTGGAGAATAAATCCGGCGCGCTGTCTTCCTGCATAGTATTGCTCATAGCCTGTTTTTCGCCGAGGTCGGCCAGGATTTTCTTAGCTCTTAATATGCAGCTGTGCGGCAGGCCGGCGATTTCGGCGACGTGTACGCCGTAGGATTTATCGGCGCCGCCGGGCTGGATCTCAAAGAGGAAGTTTAATTTTATTTCACCGCTCGGCGTTTTGTATTCGCTTGCCGTCACGTGGAAGTTCTTTATACGGGCGTATTTTTCTTCCAGCTCCGTCAGCTCAAAGTAATGCGTCGCGAACAGTACTTTGGGCCCCGCGCCGTGCGGCTTATACAAAAATTCCGTTATGGCCCAGGCGATGGAAATGCCGTCGTAGGTGGAAGTGCCTCTGCCCACTTCGTCAAGCAGTATCAAAGTGGCGGGCGTGGCGCAGGCAAGAATATTGGCCGTTTCGCGCATTTCCACCATAAAGGTTGATTCCCCGCGGCTTAAAGCGTCCTGCGCGCCGATGCGGGTAAGAATTTTGTCGGTTAAAGGGATTTCGGCTGCGTCGGCCGGCACGAAGCTGCCCATCTGCGCCATAATGGTGATTAAGGCCGTCTGTTTTAAAAATACGCTTTTGCCGCCCATATTCGGGCCCGTTAAAAGTATTATTTGAGGGCCTTGCCCGCCCAAAAATAAATCGTTGGGCACGAAACTGCCGCTAGGGATATTTTGTTCCACTATCGGGTGCCGCCCCTTTTCTATAACCAAGGCCGAATTTGAAGGCGCGATTTGCGGCTTCTTGTAGTTGCCGTTAAGCGCGGCGCAAGCCAAAGAAAACATACAATCGCTTTTGGCTATAATCTTAGCCGTCTTTTTCAATATCGCCAAATTTTGGTAAAGATAAGATCTTATTTCTTCAAAGAGGGAAAGTTCTATGCGAAGGCTCTTTTCTTCCGCGGAGAGGATTTTCTTTTCCAGTTCCTTAAGTTCTTCCGTTATAAATCTTTCAGCGCCCGTAAGAGTTTGCTTGCGGATATAATCGTAAGGCACTTTGGATATATGCGTTTTTGTTACTTCTATATAATAGCCGAATACGGAATTGAACCCTACTTTCAAAGAGGGTATTCCCGTGCGATCCTTTTCCCGTTGGCAGATGGCCATAAGGGCTTGGTCGGCATGTTGTTTAAGATTTACGATTTCGTCGAGTTCGGCATTATATCCGGGCTTGATTATGCCGCCGTCGGAAAGTTTTGCGGGCGGATTGTCGTTTAAAGCGCGGGAGAGTAAATCCGAAATTTCTTTTATCTTGTTAAAGTGACTGGCGAATACGTCCCTTAGCTCCGGCAATAAGGATCCGTAATTTAGCAGCCAATCCTTAAATTTGTCGCAGAGATTTAAAGACTGTCTTAATCCCGCCAAGTCCCGCGGGGTGGCCGAAGAGGTGGCGACGCGGCTCATAATCCTTTCAATGTCGCAGACGTCTTTTAAGATTAAGGCGAGCTGGTCGCGTGCTGTCTCGTTTTCCAGAAGGGCCTGTACCGAGTTTTGTCTGGCCGATATTTCTTCTTTATCAAGCAGGGGCCTAAGTATCCACTCTTTTAAAGTCCTAGATCCCATAGGCGTTTTTGTATAATCCAATATCCCCCAAAGGGTATTCTTGCGTCCGCCCAAGGGGCTGGAGATAAGTTCCAAGGTGGCGACGGCGGCGCTGTCTAGTTGGAGATATTGCGATATTTCCTTGTAGAACGGAGCGAAATATTCCTTAAAATTATCATTTGTCCCGGCCATATATTTAAGGCAGGTAAGGCCGGCCTTTAAAGCCAAAGGATAATTCGTCAAGGTGCCGGGCCAATTATCGGGCAGTTTGTCTGTTTCGTAAGAAGCCTCGCAGGGTGAAAGAGTAATATCCTGCGGGATAATTATTTTAGTTTTCAGTTTGTTTAGGCTTTCTTTCCCGCCGATAATTTCGGCGGGGTTGATAGTTGCCATCAACGCCGAAAGCGCCGTCATATCCTCATCGTCGTCTTTCTGGGTTATCCAAAAATCGCCGGTGGAAGCCTCCAGACAGGCCACCCCCCAGCCGTTTTTGCCGGCCTCTACGGAGAGCAGGTAATTGGAATTGCCCGCCTCCAGCATAGAATCTTCCAATACCGTTCCCGGCGTTATTATTTTGACTATTTTCCTTTCAAACAGTTTTGTCTTGGGGTTGGTGATGTTGGAGGTCTGTTCGCATATCGCTATTTTTTTGCCCGCCTTAAGCAGTTTGGCGATATAGGAATTGGCCGAATGGTACGGCACTCCGCACATCGGCTGATCGCCGCGCGCGGTTAAGGCTAGGCCGAGCAGGCGGGAGCCTTCTTTGGCGTCATCGCCGAACATCTCGTAGAAGTCGCCCAGCCTAAAGAACAATAAAGCGTCGGGGTTTTGTCCTTTTATGTCGTAATATTGACGCATGAGGGGGGTTAGTGTCATAGCGAATTATTGCTTCTCCTTTATAACGAGAGAAAGAATTTCCTTTGCGTCCGCGAGATTTTCGCAGCGGACGAATTTTTCCCTGACCGCGGCGGCATTGTTAAATCCGCTCAGCCAATAACCAACCGTTTTTTTGCTGCGGCTTATTCCTACTTTCTCTCCGTAAAATTTTACGTTTTCTTCAACAAGCGCAAGGAATATTTCCGCCTTGCGGGTATTGCCCACGGGCGTAAATTGCGCCCCGTTTAGGGTTTGCGCTATCTCTTTAAATATAAAAGGGTTTCCTATCGCGCCGCGGCCTATCATTACCGCTTGCGCGCCCGCTTCAAACATAGCTTTGGCGTCTTGCGCGTTTAATACTCCGCCGTTGGCTATGACGGGTATCTTGGCGACGCAGCAGGCGCTTTCCAAAAACTTTATGTTCGGCTCGCCGTTATGAATATCGACTGCCGCGCGAGCGTGTAAAGTTATGGCCGCGGCGCCGTTGTCCTGCGCTATTTTGGTAAGAAGCGGGGCTAAATTCTCTTGCCTGTTAAGCGACACTCTGGTCTTTAAAGTTACGGGGATTTTAACGCTTTTTACGGCGGCTTGCAAAATCTCGGCGATTTTTTCGGGCGTTTTCATCAGTACGCAGCCCGCGCCCGCCTTGTTGACTTTCTTTACCGGGCAGCCTGCGTTGATGTCTATTATATCCGCGCCCTGCTCTTGCGCCCGCTTGCAGGCCAAAGCTATGCTTTGCGCGTCGCCCCCGAACACTTGCATGGAAACAGGGTGCTCCTCTTTTGCCACTTGCAGCATTTTTACGCTTTTGGCATTATCGTATTTTAAGGCCGAAGCCGATACCATCTCCGCGCAGACAAGCCCAGCCCCGCCTTTGAGGCAAAGTATCCTAAACGGGGTATCCGTTATCCCGGCCATGGGAGCCAATACTAAATTTGAGGGGCAGACGAAATCCCCTATCTTTAATGGTTGTACGAAAGTCATTTATTCTTCCTTCCAGAGGTCTTGCGCAACAGAAAGCACTTCTTTATCCCTGTTTAGGCACCAGCGCAGTATATCGCGAACTGTCCGGTCGGTATTTTTAAATTCAAAAACATTTAAAAATTCGTTATGGCCCATTCCGCCGGCGACGATATGGTCCGATACGGATATGGAATAAAGCCGCGCCGCCTGCATAGGCGCGCCGTTTATGTATAACTTCTTTATTTTCTTGCCCAAGGGGGCGTCCGCATCGTAAACAACCCTTAAGCCCGCCGTCTGCGGCCAGTTGTTTTTTGTCGCTATACTGTACTCCAAAGCGTTTTTAAGTTCATCTCCGCGCATTTTGATGAACATTACCCTATCGTTAAACGGTATGGCGTTGCCTAACTGTACTTCGCTTAAAGGGCCTTGCTCGAAACCGTTTAAAAAAGCGTCGGAATTTATTATACCCAGTTCGTTCTTGCCCCAGCGTTTTATGCATTGGGCGGTATAGGCGCCCAGCGGGGAAGGCCTATCACTGTAAGTGGGCAGAGCGATGCCGAGAGAGGCTATTTTCCGGCTGGTCGTTCTAAGCGCAACTTTGCGCATATTTTCTATTTCCCGTTCCAAATCTTCGTCTTGGCCCAAGGTGTCTTTATCTAAGATTACGGGCTCGAACTGATAAGAGGAAAATTGCTTGTTCTTGTTGAATTTAAGTTTTATTTTGGCCGTTTCAAAAAGCATCGGCGGGCAGCGGGTTACCAAAGTTTTGGAAATTTCTTCCGTCTCCGCGCCGGAAACGTCGCTGTTGCCGCCCAATATTACGGTAAGTTCCGGCAATTCTTCCGCGAGGATTTTCTCGTCCGTTTTTTTGCTGCTTAAATCCAAATCAAATCCGATGCTGCTTAAAAGTATGATTATGTCGGGATTGTGTTTTTCTAGTTGCGGAAGCAGCTCTCGTATCGCGGATATTTCGTCTTTTACCAAAAGAGAGGAATTCCTTAAAGTATCGGGGAAATCCTGTTTAGATATTACTCCCAAAACAGCCGCTTTTATTCCGTTTTCTTCTGCTATAACGTATTTTTTGATGTATTTTGGCTGGGTTCCGTCTTTGTTTTCCAAATTGGATACCACTATCGGGAAATTGGCCTTTTTCAGGCCAGATTCCACCACGTCCCAGCCCAAGGCCAAATCGGCCGAGCTTAAAGTGGCGGCGGTATACCCCAATTTATTCATCAAATTGACGGCACCGTCAAGTTTAAATTGTTTGCCCACCTGCGTTTTGGAAAAAGTGTTGCCGCTGTCAAAAAGCATAAAGGGGTTTTCTTGGTTCGAGAGTAAATTCTTCAATACCGCGATTCCGCCGGTCGGACGGTTGTCGTTTTCGGCGGATTTGCGGGCCCAATAAAAACCTTGTATATCGTTCGTGTGAAAAATATCAAGCTCTATTCCCGGGTCTGGGCTGCAGGCGCATAAGAATATCAAACACGCCGATATGAAAGAGAAAAAATATCTCATTTTAAATCAACTTTCTTTATCCTTCCGTTCTTGACGCCTTTTATGCCCTTTGGATTGGCTTTGACGTAATCGATAAAAAGTTCCGTAATAGTCTTTTGGGAATAAGGTTCTTTATCCTCTATCTTTTTGAACATATAACCCTCAGATCCGCCCTTGGCGGTATAATCGTTGGTGCCTATGGTGTAAGTCCTTTCAAGGTCCAGAGGTTCCCCGTTAACCTTTACGGAAATTATTTGCGGTTTCTTGTGTTTGTATCCGTATTCCACTTCTACGCCGGAATATTGGAACAGGCTTCTGTTCTGTTTCAAACTTTTAAGTATCAGTTTTTTTAAGAAATCGCCCTTTACCCTTACGATATAGGGTTTATTGGGGAATGGGAAAATCTGATAAGCTGCTCTTGTGGTGATGTCGCCTTTAAGCAGAGCTTCGCGCACGCCGCCGGTGTTTTGCAGGCCTATTTCCGCGCCCGTATGTTTCTTGACCAAATCGGCAAAGAGATTGCCCAGCGGCGAATCGATATAATCCGCGTTTTTCGGTGCAGTGTTGGGTATGGTTTCCAAGGCTTTGCCGATAGGTTTATCCATATATTTGGCGCGGTTGGCCTCCGCAAACTCCTGCATATAAGGGTCGGGCGAATATTTATCGGCGTCTAGTTCCACGAACTCCGAATAGGCTTTTACGAATTTGCCTGTTTCGTCGTCAAATTCCAGCGTGATATGGCTTACATGCGTCAAGGCCGTTCCGCTTTCCACAAACAAAGTTCCGTTTTTGTATACGTTTTGGAAAACCTTATGAGCATGGCCGCCCAATACTACGTTTATTCCTTCAAGGCCTTTGATAAGGTCGCGGTTGTTTTTCTCGTCGGTATGTTTATCGTCTTCAATGGAGGCGTGCACAAGCAGTACAACGGCGTCGGGCCCCTGCTGTTTTAATTGGTGCAAAGCTTTTTTGAGGGCTTTTCTTTCGCCGGATATTTTTATATTGTCGGCTTTGGTGGAAAACTCTTTCCCTATGCCGATTACGCCTATCTTCTTGCCGTTGATGATATAGGTTTTAAACGGTTTAACTTTGGAGAGTGCGGGATTGTCGGAAGAGTCTTTTAAATTTGCGGCCAGAATGTCAAAAGCGGCGGAGTCGACGTTCTTTATCAAATTGGCTTTGCCGAAATCGTTTTCGTGATTGCCTATGGTAGCGGCGTTATATCCCAGCCTGTTCATAAACTGTATGGAAAGGTTGCCGCCGGATTGTTTTGCCTCATAAGTGCCGGAGGAAAAATCGCCGCTGTCAAGCAGCAGATAAGGCGCCTGCTGTTGTTTTAGATAAGCGTCCAATACGGCAAATCCGCCGATATTTTTGCCGTTTGTTTTTCTGGGAAAGTAAAATCCGTGAGTGTCGGAAGTGTGGAAAATATCTACGGTTGCGGCAAAAGCGAAAGAACCGAAAATCAAAAGAAAAGCCAAAGAAAGGAATTTTTTGAGCATTGGGCCTCCATTCTAATAGAAGCGGCGTCGGTAACGCCGTCGAATAATTATATATAAAAAGGATAACAAAATTAGATATAATATGCAAAAGGGCCGGCGCGCCTGATTGACAGCTCGGCACGCGGTTTAATATAATATATAAGTCCCTTAAAAAGGGCGGATTTATTTCAGTTAGGAAATAGATGAAAATAAACAATAACAGAAGCAGTAAGGATCTTTTAAGAAAAAACGAACAAATCCGCGCCGCCGAAGTCAGATTGATAGACGAAGACGGAACAATGCTGGGCATAGTGAACATCCGCGAAGCCCTGGCAAAAGCGAGAGAAAAAGAGCTTGACTTGGTGGAGATATCTCCCACAGCGCAGCCTCCTGTTTGTAAGATATTGGAATACTCCAAATATATCTATGAACAGGGAAAGAAGAACAAAGACGCTAAGAAGAAGCAGAAGGCGGTCTCTTTAAAGGAGATACGCTTGAAGTCCAGAATAGCGTCCCACGACTTGGAAGTGAAAGTTAGGCAAATTGAAGGATTTCTTAAAAAGAAAGACATGGTCCGCGTGTCCGTCGTGTTCTACGGGCGCGAGAATCAGCATAAAGATATCGGCTTTGCGATGCTTAACGATATGAAAGCTAAGCTTGAGCAAGTGGGCGATATTGATGGCAATATACAGACGCAAGGCAACAGGGTAACCGTTACCTTCGTCCCAAAAGCATAAGAAAGAGGTAAGGAAAGTTAATATGCCAAAACTAAAAAATCATACCGGAGCGAAGAAGAGATTTAGAGTTACGGCTTCCGGTAATTACAAAAACAGAAAAGCCGGCAGGCGGCACTTACTCGCCCCTGAAAAGGCAAGCATTAAGAGAGAAAGAAGAGAAGCCTCTATAATAGCGGCGAACTCGGCGGAAGGTAAATTCCTTAAGAAATACCTTCCCATGAAATAAGGTTGGAGTGGCAAAATGAGAATAAAATTTAGCGTCGCGAGACACGCGAGAAAGAAAAAAGTTCTTAACAGAGCAAGCGGATACTACGGTGACAAATCCCGCCGCTTGAGAATGGCCACCCAGCAGGTGGACAAGTCCTTGGTACATGCGTACACGGACAGGAAAGACAAAAAAGGCAATTACCGCTCGCTCTGGATTACCAGAATCAACGCCGCGGTACGCGAAGAAGGCATGAATTATTCCACCTTCATCAGCGGCCTTAGCAAAGCCAATATTACGCTTAACAGGAAGATGCTTTCGGAAATGGCGATTAAAGACCCGACTTCTTTTAAACAGTTGGTCGATATAGCCAAGACCGCCGCAGCGAAATAATCGGCTTGGTAAAATCTGAGCGCCCCCGCCCTTAAAAGCGGGGGCGTTTTTTTATGGGGGGAAAAAGAGGGGTGTTCTCGGCGGTGTTTTATATTGATGTTTATACGAAAGCCTTAAAGCGGCAAAAGTAAAAGCCGATATTTATTGTAATACGTGATTGAAATTATATGAGGTTACGGGAAGGCTTTTATTTAAGCCTGTACAGCTCTATGGTATTTTGCGTGGTAAGATCGGCCGTTTTGCTTAGCGTTTCGCCTGTAACTTCCGCGATGGTTTGGGCGATCTCGGGGATATAGGCGGGGGAGTTTCTCTGTCCGCGTTTGCTTTGCGGCGGCAGGTAGGGACAGTCGGTTTCGAGGTGGATATACTTTAGGCCGACTTTTTTTACTATTTGGCGCAAGTCGTCGTTTTTCTTGTATCCTATAATACCGTTTATTCCTAGTTTAAAACCCATATCCAGCGCCTTAAAAGCGTCTTGCTCGCGCCCGCTGAAACAATGCATAATACCGCCAGTGTATACTGCGTTTTTTAGTATTGAAAACATATCTTCATAGGCGGAGAAATCTTGGGGATCCCTGCTCTTTCTGCAATGCAGTATAACGGGCAGGTTTACTTTTGCCGCCAATTTTAACAAGGCCGCAAAGGCTTGTTTTTGTACTTCTCTGTCTTTTGGCTGATCGTCGTATTCATTATAGTCCAGGCCGATTTCGCCCAGCGCTTTTACTTCCGGATTGAGAAGATATTGTTCCAAATCGTTTAAGGATTTTTCGTTAAGAGTAGCGGCGTAGTCGGGGTGTATGCCGCATACGGGGAAGATTATGCCTTTGTACTTGCGGCTTAATTCAATGGCGGGCTGCCATTCTTCAATTTCGCAGGCGATTTCGGCAATGCGTTTGACGTCGGCTTTGAGGCACTGTTCAATAACCTCTTGACGGTCTGAGTCAAAGGCCGGGTCGTTAAGATGCGCGTGCGAATCTATAAATTCCATATATATATTATACCAATTTATAACCGCCGTTTTCTGTTCGGGGCGGTATTTCCTCCGACGTGCTTAGGCTTTTATCAGCCTTTGCCGCGGCGATTTTTTGACAATAATTTCGGCCGATTATTTTTAGCAGACTAAAAAGGGGATTGACAATTTTGATTTTATTAGCTAGAATATTAGCAGTCGTGATAAAGGTTTGCTAATAAATAAGCAAGAAGGTCGCCGAGAAATGAGGATACTTAAACCTGAGATAGCCAAAGAACGGGAAGAGAAAATATTAAGAATGGTAATCCAAGAATATGTGGAAACCAGGAAACCCGTAGGCTCGGAACTGGTGGCGCAGAAAGGGCTGCCAGGAGTATCAAGCGCGACGATAAGAAACACGATGAAAAAGCTGGAAGAGGAAGGCTATTTATATCAGCCGCACGCTTCCGGCGGCAGAATCCCCACCGACAAAGCATACCGCTTTTATGTGGACTATTTGTCCAAAATCCAAAAGATAGCCGTCAAGGAACGGGAAAGGATAGAAAGCGAATATAAACAGAGCCACGCGGAAATCAACCGCGTAATGGCGCAGACATGCAAGATGCTGTCGATGTTATCGCATTCGGCGGGCTTTGTGTTCAGGAGCAGCGTAGAGGATTTAAGCGTACAAAGGCTTGATTTTATACCGCTTGGGCCATATAATATTTTGGCCATATTGGTAACGGAAGAAGGGGTAATAAAACATTGGCCTCTAAGAGTTAACCGCGCGGTATCGCCTACTTGGCTTATGATGTTCAACCACTTCATAAATGAGCAAATATCGGGTTTGACGCTTAAAGACGCGCACAGGGTGCTGTCCGAAAATATGAGAAGAGGCAGCGCCGATCAGGAGGGCTTTACGGAGCTGGCCTGCGATATATTAAACGAAATGTCGGCCAATCAGCATAGGGAGGAGCGTCTTTATATAGACGGCATCAGCCAGCTGGTGGACACTATGACGCAGGAAGAATACAGCCAACTCGGCCAGATGATGCGCATAATGGAAGAGCGTGAAAGATTTGCCGGGCTGCTTAGCGAAAAGATGCAGCAGCTTGACAGCGAGAACGGCAAAAGGATAGATGTTAGCATCGGTTCGGAGAACGAACTGAGCGAAATGAGGAACCTGAGCATAATATCTTCGGCGTGCAAGGTTGGGGGAAAGACTATAGGGCTTATAGGAATAGTAGGGCCCAAACATATGGAATATAACAGAATGATGTCGCTGGTAAATTTTATAGGAGATATGCTTGGCGCGACGATAAAGAATTGGCGGGCCTCATTGGAGTTGAAGGAAAGGAGCGACAATGAATAAGAAGAAACATTCCAAGCCGCAGGGGGGAGAGGAACTTTTGGAAGAGGAAGGACTTTCGGAAGCGACTCAAGAAGAAGCGGCCGGCGAAGAGGAAAAAACGCAAGAGAGCGACAAAGCCGCTCAGTACTTGGAACAGCTGGTAAGATTACAGGCGGACTTTGAGAACTATCGCAAAAGGACGGAGAAGGAGAAGCCGCAGCTTATAAACTACGGCAAGGTAGAAACCTTAAAGAAACTTTTGCCGCTTTACGATACGCTTTTAAAGGCTGAAGGCGAAAGCGCTAAGCCGGGGGCGAACGTAGAGCATATAAAACAAGGCCTTAAAATGATATTTGATCAATTTGACAAACTTTTTAAGGCGGAGGGCGTAAAGATAATAAGCGCCAAGGGCAAACCATACGACCCTATGACGCAGGAAGTAATAACTACGATCGCATGCCCGCCGGAACAGGATGGCATAGTTCTAGAGGAACTGGCCGCGGGGGTGGAAATAGACGGGAAGACTGTCCGGCCGGCGCAGGTGATAGTGGGCAAAAGCAGTGAAGAAACGAAAGAAAGTGAAAAATAAAGGAATTTATTAAGGAGAGAAGAATATGTCTAAAATAATAGGTATTGATTTAGGAACGTCCAACACGGCGGCGGCCGTGATGGAAGGGGGAAGAGCGACGATAATCCCTTCTGCGGAAGGCAGCTCTATCGGCGGTAAAGCCTTCCCTTCTTATGTGGCTTTTACCAAAGACGGACAGCGCTTGGTAGGTGAGCCCGCAAGAAGACAGGCGGTATCCAACCCGGAAGGCACGGCCACGGCTTTTAAGAGGAAGATGGGCGAGAGCTTCAAATATGATTTAAGGGGTAATGAGTTTACGCCTCAGCAGCTTTCGGCTTTCGTTTTGCAGAAAGTTAAGAAAGACGCGGAAGCGTTTTTGGGTCAGCCTGTGGAGAAAGCCGTAATCACCGTGCCGGCCTACTTTAACGACAACCAACGCCAAGCAACGAAAGACGCGGGCAAAATCGCGGGTTTGGAAGTGGTAAGGCTTTTAAACGAACCTACGGCCGCGGCTTTGGCTTACGGTATCGATAAGACGGGCAAAGAACAGAAGATATTGGTCTTTGACTTAGGCGGCGGTACTTTGGATGTCACCATTATGGAAATGGGCAAGGAAGGTACGTTTGACGTCTTGGCCACTTCCGGCGATACGAAACTCGGCGGTACCGATATGGATAATGCCATAATCGATTGGATAGTTGACGAGTTTAAGAAAACTTCCGGCATCGACCTTAAAAACGACAAGCAGGCGATGATGCGTCTTAAAGACGCGGCGGAAAAAGCGAAGATCGAGCTTTCCACCACCATGGAAACGGACATCAACCTGCCGTTTATCACCTCTGACAGTACGGGTGCGAAACACCTTGAACTTAAACTTTCCAGAGCAAAACTTGAGAGCTTGGTAAGCCCGATAGTTGAACGCTGCGGGGCCTCTATCGACAGAGCGGTAAGCGATTCGAAACTTTCGATGAGCAATATCGATAAGATTATTATGGTAGGCGGTCCTACCCGCATGCCGATAGTACAGGAATATGTGGAAAAACACGTCGGCAAGAAAATAGAACGCGGTATCGACCCTATGGAATGCGTCGCGGACGGCGCGGCGATACAGGCGGGTGTACTTACCGGTGATGTAAAAGACATCTTGTTATTGGACGTAACCCCTCTGTCTTTGGGTCTTGAAACCTTGGGCGGAGTATTTACGAAACTTATCGACAGGAACACCACCATACCGGTACGCAAGACGCAGGTATTCTCCACCGCGGCCGACAATCAGCCTGCCGTAACGGTAAACGTCTTGCAGGGCGAGCGCCCTATGGCAAAGGACAATGTGCCTTTGGGCAAATTTGACCTTGACGGTATTCCGCCCGCTCCCAGAGGGGTGCCTCAGATAGAGGTAACCTTCGATATAGACGCGAACGGTATATTGAAGGTATCAGCCAAGGACTTGGGCACGAACAAGGAGCAGCATATAACGATTACGGCTCCCAACAAACTCAGTGAGGCCGAGGTTGAAAACTTCGTCAAACAAGCGGAGAAATTCGCCGAGGAAGACAAAAAGACGAAGGAAAGAATAGAAGCCAAGAACGAAGCCGACAGCGTACTTTACCAGACCGAGAAAGCCTTAAAAGAGCACGGCGATAAAGTACCGCAGGACGAACGTCTTAAAATAGACCAGGCTTTAAGCGAACTTAGGGAAGCCATCAAGTCCGAAGACACTGACAGAATCAAAAAAGCCAAGGACGAGGCTTTGGCGGCCAGCCAGAAACTGGGCGAGATAATCTATAAAGAAGCCCAAGCCAAAGCGCAGGCTGCACAAGGCGCGGCTGGTGCAAGCCAGGCGGGCACGCAGGAAGCGGCGCAGGGCGAGGCCAAGAAAGACGACGTCGTAGAAGCGGAAGTCGTAGACGGCAAATAAGGATTGTTTAACGAACAAGGGCGGGTAACTCCGCCCTTGTTTTTTTGTGGAAACGGTAAAATTAAAAGGCTTGGTGCAAGGGCGGCAAAGCTTCAAGTTTGATAAAATTTATATAGAGCCGCGAAGTTCAAAAAAATATAATGAACGGCAAAATAATGCTCCATAGAGGAGCGCTAATAGCGGAAAACTAAACGGGAATTTTTGGAAATGGCAAAGCAAGAAGACTATTATTCGGTACTCGGCGTAAACAGAAACGCCGACCAAAACGAACTTAAAAGCGCTTACAGGAAGATGGCGATGAAATACCACCCCGACAGGAATCCGGGTAATCCTGAAGCGGAAGAAAAATTTAAAACGATAAATGAAGCCTTTGAGGTACTTTCCGATCCGCAGAAAAGGCAAATATACGATAATTACGGCGCCGAGGGTTTAAACGGAGCCGGCGCGGGCGGATTTCACGGGGGATTTGGCGGATTTGAAGATATTTTCAGCTCGGTATTCGGCGATATGTTCGGCGGCAGTTTCGGGGGGGCGTCGACCGGCGGCAGGCGCAGAGCCCAGCGCGGCGGCGATTTGAAAGAAGAAGTCGAAGTTACCCTGGAAGAGGCTTACGACGGCATAGAAAAGGAGGTATCTTATACCCGCGTTGACACTTGCTCCACATGCCACGGTACGGGGGCGCAGGAAGGCAGCGGCCGCAAGACTTGCCCCACTTGCCGCGGCAGCGGCGTGGTGCAGTTCAGCCAAGGGTTTTTCTCCATGAGGCAATCCTGCCCCGATTGCGGCGGGCAAGGCAGCATTGTTGAAAAGCCTTGCCGCGATTGTAAAGGTACGGGGCGCCAGCGCAGCAAAGCCAAGTTTACCGTAAAGATACCGGCGGGCGTAAAAGAAGGCGTAGTTTTAAGAGTGCCCAACGGCGGTGATATTGGCACCAATGACGGCGGCTATGGTGATTTGTATATACAGACACACGTAAAAAAACATAAAATCTTTCAGCGCGACGGTGACGATTTGGTGTTGGAAATACCGCTCTCTTATCCGCAGGCGGCTTTAGGCGCGGCGATTAAAATCCAAAACATTAAGAAGGAAGAAATACAAGTCGTCATACCGCAAGGCTCCCAACACGGGCGCGTGGTTACGGTTGACGGGGAAGGTATGCCGGTGCTTGGCAAAGCGGGCAAGAAGGGCAATTTGCGGGTTGTAGTAAATCTTGAAGTGCCCAAGAAGCTGACGCCAAGGCAAAAGAAACTTATAGAGGAACTCGGGCAAGCCTTTGAGGAAGAGGGCCAAAAGAAAAGCTTGTTTGAAAAGATTTTCGGCTGATTCTCCGCTTAAAAACCTAGAAATATAATTTAAATTGACACAAAAAAACGCGAGGCATACGCTCCGCGTTTTTTGTTTTGTATTATTAAAATTTTATACTTCTTGCGCGAAGCATATTCCGTCCTGCGCTTTCGTTATTTTGACTTTGCGCAAAGCGGGTTGTAAAGAAGCCCCTTTAATAAGCGCTCTTTGGAAATTGGGCAAGACACCGCTTACGGAGTTGTTTGCTTTTATAAAAGTTTCAGCCAGAAATTCCGCCTCTTTGTCTATAAGGCTTTGAGCGGCTTTTTGTCTAAGCTGTTTGTCTTTTTGATGCAGAATTTCGGAACGGCGTTTTATTTCTTCCGGCGGGAGTTGCTTTAGCGCCGCGGCCTTTGTTCCTGCGCGCGGCGAATAGCTGAACACGTGCAAACCCGCAAAGCCGACTTCCTCCAAGAAAGACAAAGAGCTATTGAAGTCCGCCTCCGTTTCGGTGGGATAGCCGGCTATAATATCGCAATACAAAAATATATTTTTAAAGTAACTTCTGATATATTTTACGCGTTCAAGATATTCTTTTATGTCGTAATGTCGGCCCATATGTTTTAGGACGGCGTCGCTTCCGCTTTGAAGAGGCAGATGCAGATAATCGCAGAATTTTTCCCCGCCGGAGGCAGCCGTTTGGATAAGTTTGTCGGTTACGGTGTTTATCTCTATGGAGGAGAATCTTATTCTAAAATCGCCTTCTATTTTAAAAACCTCGCCCAGCAAATCGGCCAAGTCCGCCCCGCTTTGCGGGCAGCGGTAATTGCCGATATTTATGCCTGTTAGCACTATCTCTTTATACCCGTTTTTTATCAGATTTTGTATTTCCGCCAAGGCAATTTGCTTGGGTTTGGAAGTTTTCAAAGGGCGGGTATAAGGAACTATGCAGTAGGAGCAGAAATTGTCGCATCCGTCTTGTATTTTGACGAATGCTCTTGTTTTGCCCTCATGGTGTTTTACCGTCCAGTCCAAATCTTCTCCGAAAAGAGTTTTGCCCAAATCAGGCTTAAAAATTATTTGGGCCTGCGGGAATGACTCTTTTATTTTTGCGGAGGAAGCCATCGCGTAACATCCGGTAACAACAAGCCTGCAATAGGGATTATCTCGCATAATTTGGCGTATTAGTTTATTGGCGTCCCTGTCGGCTTTAGCGGTTACGGAGCAAGTGTTTATCAAGCACAGCTCTGCGTCTTTGGGGGCCTGCACAATGACGGCCCCGCCGTCTTTAAATTTCTCCAGCAGGGCTTCGCTTTCCACCTGGTTTACCCTGCAGCCGAAGGTTTTAATAAACACTTTCATTGCAGGGCCGCCCAGCAGGCTGCGGCCGCGGCCGTTTCTGCGCGTAAAATATTTTGCCCCAAAGTTACGGGCATAACGCCTTTTTGTTTGGCGAAAGCTATTTCCGCTTTATCGTATCCGCCTTCCGGCCCGATAAAAATGGAAAGATCCTTTGTTTTTATCGTTTGGATATAATCAATTATAGAGGTTTTATTTTCATCTTCGTAGCAGATTATGGCCGGGGTAGAGAGCTTGGTTATGGCTTCTTCAAAGGGGAGAGGTTTTTCTATAAGCGGTACGGAAGGATTTTCGCACTGTTTGCATGCGGCCAAGGCGAGCTGATGCCAACGGGAATATTTCGTTTCCCATTTTTTAAGCAGGTCCTTTTCCGAGAATTTCGACAATACCGCCGCAAAGCGCGAAACGCCTACTTGCGTACATTTGTCTATGATATCTTCCGCGGCGGCGCGCGCTACGGCGCTAAAGTAAAGGGTAATATTGCGCTTAAGCGTAGGCGCGGGCAGAGGTTTTAATATTTCGCCGCAGGCGGATTTATCTGACAGAGCCGTAAGCCTTGCCAGGAATTTTGAACCTTTCCCGTCAAAGATTTTTATTTCCGCACCGATATGCAGGCGCGCCACTTTGAGGTGATGCGCCTCCTCTTTATCCATAGTAAAACGTTCTTTAGATATATCTGCTAAATATTGGGGCATATCGCTTAATCCGGCATACCGTCCCAATTAAGGGTGCCGTCTTTTTTGCATAATTTTGCGGGCAAGCCGTTGCCAAGCCCGAAGGAATTGCCGTATACAGGCGCTTCGCTGTTGGCTATGCGTCGTTCTTGACGATATTGCTGAACGTAAAGATAGGGATAGCTTATTGGTTCCAAAGCGTCCGGATGCGCGAATACAAAATATCTTTTATTGCCGCGGCCAATATCTACGTATCTTACTTTAAGCTGGTTGCGCAAAGTATTTTCGGAACATTGAGTTCTGGTCATTAAAGCGGCGTATTCGGTATTAGTTATTTCCATATAATTTTGGGATATTAAATTGCGCACCTGCATCTCTATTTCCTTTTGGGTGGCGGGCAATTTTTCGCCGGGGCGGTAATAAGATTTCTCGCCGCGCAACATTTTGGTAAACGCTGTCAGGCCTTCATCGGTAAGATTGCCCATATCGTTGAAAATCGGTTTCCTGTTTTCGTCCCTAAGGGTAAACAGATCCGCTACGCTAACGCCTTTATTGATTAAAAATTGCTTGGCGTCTGAAGAGAGCTTTCTCAACAGATCATTATATCCCGTAATGGTAAGCATTTTGCGAACATATACTTTATTGCTGTCGCGCTCCACGATAAGGCCGTTGGGTATTTTGCCGCCGTATTTCTGCGAAAGATATTCTATACCGTTGCTCTTTTCGGCGGTTATCATTTTTGAGAGAGTTTGCATATCCTCGCGCGAAAATTCCTGCGCGGCTGGGTCAATTATATTGCGCTCTTTCATCGTTCTTAGCAGTTCCTCTTTTGTTAGGATATCGGGTTCAAGCGCGATGAGCCTTTCCCTTGAAACGATATTAGTAAAATCCACCGCCAACGCTTTTTTGTAATATTCCACCGCTTTATTTATGTCGCCCGTTTTTTCCTCGCAAATACCCGCGCCGACAAGAGCATTAATGTTTGCCGGTTCGTATTTGAGGGCTGTTTTATAATATTTTTCGGCCTCTTTAAGATTGGCTTTCCTCATATAAATATCGCCCAATCTTGAATAAATATAGGCTTTATAAGGGGATTTGGCGTTCAAATAACTTAAGGCCTTTATAAAATTCTTTTCGGCATTGTTGAATTTGCCCAAAATCATTTCCACGCCGGCAAGGCTTATTAGGGCGTCGGCGTTCTTGGGATTTGTTTTAAGGCAGCCGTTTAGAGTCTTTTCCGCCAGAGAGTATTCCTTTTCGTTAAAATACTCCTTGCTTTTTGAAAGGCATGCGTCGATATTCGTTTTTGCTTTGGCCGCAGCCGGCATAAGCGCGAAAGCTAAAATAAACAGGGCGGGAAGTAACTTCATAGACGGTTTCTCCATGTGTTAAAGAGTATTCTTATTTTTTCAATCTTATTTAACTTTATCTTTTTATCGTCCAATCGGCAAGGGCGGGCGATAAGTTTCGCCAATATGGCCTTATAGGTATTGCCCATAGCTCTGGCCGGGAGCATGGCTTTAAAATCTTCTTTCGGGAGAAGTTTTTCCGCTTGGATAAAAAGTTCCTGCGCTTTTTGCGCTTCAAAAAAGAGGAGGGCTTTTGTCCTGCGGTTGTCCTTGAGCTTTAAAATATCTTCTTCTTTCACTCCGAAAGATTCCAAATCCTGCTTTGGTATGTATATGCGGTTTATTTTTGCATCTTCGGCTGCGTCCCTTACGATATTGGTAAGCTGTACGGCATAGCCTAAGGCTACGGCGTATTTTTCCGTCCGCTCGTTTTTGTATCCGAAGATTTTTATGCACATCAGCCCGACTGTGGAGGCTACCCTGTACATATACCATTGCAGATCGCCGAAACTTTCATAACGCACAGGCGTTTTTAAATCTCTTTCGCAGCCGTCCAATAAGTCGGACAGATATTGTTTTGGTATATTAAAAGGCTTTACGGCTTTTAGAAGTTCTTTACCCAATTCTGTTTTTGGGCAGCCCTCGTAAACATTGTCCAGTTCTTTTCTCAAATCGTCCAGCTTTTGCTTAGCATCGGAAAAGCCTTCGTCTACAATATCGTCGGCAAGGCGGCAAAATGCATAAATAATACTCAAGGCTTGTTTCTTTTCTTTTGACAGAAAGAAAAAAGCCCCGCCGAAATTGGATTTTTTATAAGCAGGCATATTGTCGCTCATTAATAAAATTCTACTAAAAAACAGTATAAAAAACAGCCCGATAGTTTGTATTTGCGGAAAATAAAAAGCCCGACTCTTATAAGTCGGGCTTTTGTCTTTTTAAAACGATTTATTTTAAAGTATACCCATCGCCGCTTTTTGTCCAGCCGGAAGAACTCGCCACCTTGTGAAACACGTCACCCCTGTTCCCGCTTGCCAAAACGACGAATTCTTTTCCTGCTCCGAATATCGTGCCAGAATCGTTAATGTTATACTTAAATACGAACTTGTATTCCGCGGTGTCTCCTTTGCCGCATTCCATAGTTACCGCTTTGTTTGCGGAGTCTATGGAAACAATGCAAGATCCGTCATCTGCGGTGGCGGTCAATCCGCTGACGCTATAACTTTCCGGCAGTGATACGGGCAGTTTCTTTAAGCTGTCCGGGAACTCGTCGTTAAAACTGTAATACTGCAATGCGGAATCGTATATAGGTTTTAACACGCTCATATTGCTTGTTACCCTGGCTCTTTCCACCGATATCATATATTGCGGAAGAGCAATCGCCCCCAATATCCCTATTATGAGTACGACTACCAGAACTTCTATTAAGGTAAACCCTTTTTTGTTTTTTAACATTTTTATTTCTCCTCTATTTTATCAAAGGTTGTATCAAATTAAGTATCGGCGCTATGGTAAGGGAAACTATGGCTATAAGTTTCATTAGTACGTTAAGGCTTGGGCCCGCCGTATCTTTGAAAGGATCTCCTACCGTATCGCCTATTACGGCGGCTTTATGCTGGTCCGAACCTTTCCCGCCGGCCGTCTTTTCTATATGTTTTTTTGCATTATCCCACGCGCCTCCAGCGTTTGCCATAAACAAAGCCAGCATAACTCCTGTTATGGTAGTTCCTATTACCAAACCGCAGAGCATATCTTTGCCGAAGATTAAACCCGTCAGGGTCGGCGCAAGTACGCCTATAAGCGCGGGCAGAACCATTTTCTTTATGGCAGATTTTGTGGATATGTCCACGCAGCGCGCGTAATTGGGGGTGGCTGTCCCTTGCAATATTCCGCTGTTTTGTCTGAACTGTCTTCTTACTTCCTGCACCATATCATTAGCCGCAGAGCCTACCGCGCGCATGGCTAAAGCCGAAAACAAAAACGGCAGCATGGCACCTACAAAGAGGCCGGCCATAATATACGGGTTGGCCATATCCACTTGTTCTATTTTGGCGGCTACCCTATAAGCTTCAAATAGGGCAAGGGCGGTTAAGGCGGCGGAACCTATGGCAAACCCTTTGCCGATGGCGGCTGTGGTATTGCCGACTGCGTCAAGACGGTCGGTTCTCTTTCGGACTTCGGGCTTCATTTTTGCCATTTGCGCTATGCCGCCGGCATTGTCGGCGATAGGGCCGTAGGCGTCTACCGCAAGCTGTATGCCGGTGGTCGAAAGCATACCGAGCCCGGCTATCGCTACGCCGTACAGTCCGCTGAATTTGTAAGATAGTATTATCGCGGCCGCTATAAAAATAGCAGGCCACATCGTAGATAACATTCCTACGCCCAAGCCCGATATTATGTTTGTCGCCGCGCCGCTTTTTGAGCTTTGCGCTATCTCGGCTGTGCAGGATTTGCCTTCCGCGGTGTAATGATCGGTAATAAGGCCTATAAGAACTCCGCAGGCAAGGCCCGCTATTACCGCGGCGTAAATGCCGCCCGCTTTATAAAATTCATCGGAAAAAGAGAAGACTTCCGGCGAATAATACATTATTATCGGGTAAGCCGCAACGGCAAACAATATAGCCGCCAAATACATTCCCCTGTTAAGAGCATTTTGCGGGTTGCCTTTTTCGTGTGTTCTTACTATAAAATTGCCCAAGACGGAAGCTATTATGCCCGCTGCGGCTAAAATAAAGGGCAGTAGCGCGAGCATTATATTACCGCCGGCCGCCGCCGCGCTGGCGCCGATTACCACCGCGCTAATTATCGCCCCGCTGTAAGATTCGAACAAATCCGCTCCCATTCCAGCGACATCGCCCACATTATCGCCGACATTATCTGCTATCGTAGCCGGGTTTCTGGCGTCGTCTTCAGGAATGCCGGCTTCCACTTTGCCGACCAAATCCGCGCCTACGTCGGCCGCTTTGGTGTAAATGCCGCCGCCGACTCTGGCAAACAGCGCAACCAAACTTGCCCCAAGCGAAAAACCTGTAATTATGGGTAAAATGGTGAGGTTTAAAGCTTCTTGATCCGCTCCGAATAGTTTAGTAAACAGCAAGAATAAAGATGATATCCCCAGCAAAGAAAGCCCCACTACGCTCAAACCCATTACCGAACCGCCGTTAAAAGCGACTTTCAAAGCTGCGTTTAAGGATTTTTGCGCCGCGTTGGCCGTTCTGGCATTTGAGAAAGTGGCGACTCTCATTCCTATTACGCCGGCCAAACCGGAAAATATCGCCCCGCATATAAACGCCGCCGCGACAAGGCGCACTTCTCCTTTGTTAAAAGCGGCAAGCAGCGCCGCGACTATTATTATCACTACACCCAGAACTTTGTATTCCCTTTTAAGAAAAGCCTTCGCGCCGTCTTGTATCGCGTGGCTGATTTGTTTCATCTCATCGGTGCCTTGAGATTGTTTGTAAACCCATAATCCTTTTAAATAAGCCGTGATTAAAGCCAATATCGCGGCCGCTATGGCAAAAGCAATCAATAGATTCATAAGACCTCCGTATAAAATTAACGGCAAAGTGTTAATATAATAACAAATTTACAAGTCTTTACAAGATTTATAAATGCTTTTTATTTTAGAAAAAATTTTTTTGAACGCTTTTACCGCGTGCGGATCAAAGGCTTTTTCGCTTTGATCTATTATGAATTGATAGGCTTTCATTATATCCCAAGGTTTTTTGTAGCAGCGTTTCATGCATAAGGCGTCGAACACGTCGGCTACGGCCACTATTCTGGCTTCAAGCGGGATTTCCTCCCCTTTAAGGCCCTCGGGGTAACCAGTCCCGTCAAAACGCTCGTGGTGGTACAAACTCATTTTATGCGCTATTTTTAATAAGGAGGACTGAGCTCCGCCCAATATTTTCCCGCCGTATACTGTATGACGCTTCATTATTTCAAACTCTTCGGGTGATAATTTGCCGGGTTTTAGCAAAATATTGTCGGGTATGGCGATTTTGCCTATATCGTGCAGTGCGCTGGCGTGTTTTATCGTTTGGGCCCTGCTTTCTTCCAATCCCAGGCCGCGCGCTATAAGATAGCTTATTTGCTCTATATTCTCGATATGTTGTTTGGTGTCTGCCTGATCGCGGTATTCCGCGGTTATGGCCAGGCGGTATATTGTTTCAAGATTGGAGAGTTTTACTTCTTCATAAAGTTTTGCTATCTCTATTTTGCCCGCCGCCAAATTGGCCATAAGCTTCAGCAATCCTTCGTCTTTTTTGGAAAAAGGGGTCGCGTCTATTTTGTTGCTTACTTGCAGCACTCCTATGGTTACGTTTTCCTTATTTTTTAAAGGAACGGCCAAAAGAGAATTAGTTTTAAAGCCTGTTACCAAATCCACCTCTTTTGAAAATCTTTTATCCGCGTAAGCGTCGGGCAGATTGATGGTATGTCCGCTTTGGCATACCTGCGCGGCTATACTCGGCCCTTTAAGAGGCAAATGTATTTCGGTATATTCCAATCCTTTGCCGCGTACGGTTTTGGACCATAACTCCCCCGCCTCTTCGTCTTTGATGAAGATAAAACATCTTTTCGTACCAAGGATATTTGTTACTTGTTTTGCGGTAAGTTCCAAAAGCGCGTCGAGGTTGGTTTCATGCGAAACTCTCCACCCGAACTCCACTAGAAGATCGAGTTTATTTTTATCGGTGAGGGTTTGATTCTGAGTTCTTGCCATAAAACTCTTCCGGTATTTGGGATACGTGTAAAATTTTAAGCCGCTTTTGCTTGAAGTTGCGGGCGGCCTTTTTAAACAGATTTTTATCCGCGTAAGAAGAAACCGCAAGATAATCCGCCTCAATACTTTCAAGCGTATCGGCGATTTGCGCTGTTATGATTTTATTACCTTTCACTTCCGTCCAATAAGACGCACCCGCCGACGGCAGTTGTTTGCTTTGAATACACTCTAGCAAAAAAATGTTTTGCGGGCAAACAAAAAGTTCCGCAAGGCTTATGCCCAAAGCTTTTAACTCGGGCGAAAAAGAGTTGTGATGAAGGATAATTTTTTTACCCGAAAGGGATACTTTAAAACTTTTGGGCGCTTTTATGTATTGGGTTATAAACTTTACCCTGTTTGAAAGAGGGGTAAATTCTTTGCCGAACAAGGCGGCCTTTTTCAATATGGAAAAAATCTCCGCCGAATCCACGGCCATATCGGCGGGGTTTTCCTCGCTTAGTTTTAAAAGTGCGCGAAGGACTTTCCTTACCCCCATAATATCGGCGCAAAAATAGAGGTGCTCCAGTTCCGCGGCGTTTAAGTCCGTCAGCGCACTAAAACCGGCTTCGTTTAATATTTTTAAAGAGTCTTTTATCTGCCTGAAGCCCAGCAGGGAAGGAAGAAAAATAATTTCTTTTTCCAAGGCGGGCTGGCGTTTTGCCGCGCGCAGGATTTTATGGCGGGCATAGGCGCGGGAGAAAATCTTTCTTAACGCGGAGGCCTTTGTTTTTCTCTTGCCCAAAAGCGAAAAATTTAGCTCCGCCATCAAATCGGACACTGGCGTTTTTGCCGGGCAAAAATCGGTGCAGGCTCCGCACATTAGGCAGGAAGCGGAAGTGTTTAAAATATCGGTTTTATCCTGTTTTAAATTGAGTTTTCTCTCAAAGATATACTTTAGCAGCTGGCTGCGCCCGCGGGGGGAGTAAAGCTCGCTTTTTAGCGCCTTGAAAGATGGGCATCTCTGCAAACACGCCCCGCAGCGCGTACAGGTACTCGCCGCATATTGCGCCTTGAAAGGGCCTTCGCCCTTGATATAAAAATCAAGCCCGCGTTCGCTGCCCAATTTCAAAGGGGCGGGCGGGAGTTTAAGGTGTTTTATTTTCATCTTCGGTGCCTTCAAAAAGGAAAGGATTTAAAATGTTGTTCGGATCCAACGCTTTTTTTAGCTTAAATTCTACGTCGGAAGGGAGCCTCCTTTTAAAAGGGAGAACTTCACTTTTTTGCGCTTTATAAGGCAAAAGCCTTAAAGTAAGAGATGTTACTATGCCGTAAGCCCCGCGTGCGCCGCACATAAGCGCGATTAAATCGTAGCCTGCGGTATTTTTAACGTATTTCCCGCCATAGGATATAAAGGAACCGTCCGGCATAACAGCCTCTATCGCGGTTACATAGTCTTTAAGCGCGGGTATGGTTTTGGCGGAAAAGACTCCCCCGATACTGCCTTTTACCGCGGGTACGGGCAAATATAAATTATGCTTCTTGAGTTCCTCTTCCAGCTCTTTCATGCAAAACGATGGCTGAATGGTTATTGTGTAGTCGGTCTTATCTATATCAAGGATTTTGTTTAAATTTTTTAAAGACAAAATATTTCCCTTTTTCAATTTTAGCTTCGTGTTTAGCCCGACAATGTTCAGCGGTTTGTTTTCCGCGTTGGCTAGTTTTACGGCCTCAATCAGCGGGATAATGTCTTGCGGAGGGGAGGCCTTCTTTTCGGAAACGGAGGCTATCGGCAGCACTTTATCGGGGTTGGCGACATTTTGGGGATCCAGCGCAGTTTTGATTTTGCGAAATATTTTAAGAGTATTTTCATCGAACATCATTGCCATGGCCGCGCGCTTTTCCACGCCGATTCCGTGTTCTGCGCTGATAGTGCCGCCGAGCGCGCAAATAGTTTGATGTATTTCCTTTATCGCTTTTTTGATATTTGAAAGTTCGTAAAGATTATTCTCTTTAAAAGCTATGTTAGGGTGCAAATTGCCGTCGCCAGCGTGGAAAACTATTCCCGCCCTGAGGCCGTATTTGCCGAATATGGCGGAAATTTGTTCTATCGCTTTTGGCAAATTGGCTCTGCTTACGGCGCAATCCAAGGAGAAGATCCCGCTTCCCAAACTCGCGAGCGCGGCCGCGGCCGAAAGTCTTGTTTGCCACAAGGCGCGGCGTTTGGCTTCATTTTGTGCCGCCTCTAACTTTACGGCCTTGTTTATTTTGCAGAAAGATTCTATTTGCTTGGCATGTTTGGGCAGCTCGGTCCTTTTTCCGTCAAGCTCTATTATCAGCAAGGCTTGCGCTTCTACGGGAGATTCGCTCGCTTTTAAAGTAGCGTGGTCCAGCGCTTCCAAAGCGGAGGGTATAATGCCCGCGGCGATTATTTCCTTAACGCAGAGCATAGCGTCCGTGAGAGAGGGAAAATAAGCCAGAAAAGTTCTTTTGAAAGAAGGCTTGGGCAATATTTTTAAGCGCAGTTTTTTTATCAATCCCAAAGTACCCTCGCTCCTTAAAAGCAAAGAGAGCAAATCCGGCCCCTGGGAATTTTTGGACAAGGCAATTTCCGTCCCGTCCGGTAAAATAAACTCCGTTCCCAATACATTGGCCAAAGTTGCGCCGTATTTTAAAGTTTTTGGGCCGCCCGCGCCAAGCGCGCAGTTGCCGCCTATGGTGGAAAATTCTCTGCTTGCCGGGTCAGGCGCGTAAAAAAAGCCCTCTTTATCCAACATTTTTTGCAGATTGCCGTTTACCGTGGAGCATTGAACCAGGGTATAACCCTCTTTTATATTGATATCTTCCACGGCGTCCAAATGGTTCAAATTTAATATCGCGCCGCCTTTAATGGCTACTGCCCCTCCGTCGTGATTTGTGGCGGCGGCCCGCGGCACAAAGGGTACTTTATGTTTGTTTAAAACGGCGATTAAGGCGGGCAGTTTGGAAATGTCTTTAATTTCCAATACGGCTTCCGGCAGGCTTTTTACGGGGCTGCCGTCAAAACAGTTAAGCAGTAAAGCCGTTTTGTTTGTGAGTACGTTTTCCTTTCCAAGAAGTTTAATTACTTCCTTCTTAGCCGTGTTGAATTTGTCGGATTTTATCATTGCCATTACTATTATAGTATTTACATTGGTATAATTAAAATATGGCGAAAAGCAAATTCCGCAAAATATACGCGATAGGCGACGCGCACGGCAATTACTATTCTTTCAGCGCGGTTTTAATTTGCGCCGGCATAATGGATCCGGAACTTAATTGGACTGCGGGCAATTCGATAGTGGTGCAGATGGGCGACATATTGGACCGCGGCGACAGCCCGTTGGAAATAGACCGCCTCTTGGACGTGCTTGCCATTCAAGCCAAGAAAGCGGGCGGGCAGATTATAAGGCTTGTAGGCAATCACGAGTTGGAAATTTTAAGAAGGAATTATCATATAACCTCGCTGCCATATTTTCATATAGAAGCGTTCAGACGCAAACTTATAAGGGGCATTCTTACCGGCGCCTGGCAGGCGGCATATAGCGCGCGGCACTATCTTTTTACGCATGCGGGCGTATGCGACGGTCTTTACCCGGTGCTTAAGGAAGAAATCGGCCAAAAGCGCCCCAGCCTTTCCAAGATATCCGCGCTTATAAACGAAGTCTTTTTGGAAGCCGTCCGCACCGACAGTTACCATCACGCCATATTTAATGTCAGCCATTTGCGCGGCGGGCGCGACAGATACGGCGGCATATTTTGGGAGGATTTGACGTCTCTTATCGCGGGGCACGAGTATCTGCCCTACAAGCAGATAGTAGGGCATACTCGCACCGGCCAAATAGTGCGCAGCGAGGACAGCAAAATCCTGGCCATAGACGTCGGTATGGAGAAGGTGTTCGACGGCAAATTTGAATATTTGGAATTTAACTCTTCGGGCAAGCCCGAAGCTGTGGGAGTAAAGTGATGAAAGACGACAAAGAAGCCTGCCGCCTGTTCGGCGAGCTTAACAATACCATACTTGCCTTGCGCGCGCCAGGCGGCTGTAAATGGGACCGCGCCCAAACGCACGAAAGCCTTATAAAAAACCTGAGGGAAGAGAGCCAAGAAGTCATCGACGCCATAGAAAATAAAGACGATGATAACTTCTGCGAGGAATTGGGGGATCTGCTCCTGCAAGTTTTGTTCCACGCCGCGATAGCCGAAGAGCAAAACAGATTTTCCATAAGGGAAGTAATAGACGGTGTAAATCAAAAACTTATCCGCAGGCACCCGCACGTATTTGGCGGGGCAAATGCATCTTCGCCTGAAGAAGCGCTTGCAATGTGGAAAGCGGTCAAAGCCAAAGAAAAGGAAATGAAAGCCGCCAAGAAAAAGGAAATCAAATGAAAAAGATAAAAATAATTTCGGCTTTGCTGTTTTGTTTCGCCTGGCAATATGTTTTTGCATATCAAGGGTTTAACGTCAACGGCGGATACATTATGCCTATGGAAGTGTCTTTATACGGCGGCGCGGCCTTTTCCGACACTCGTAAAACTTGGCTCGGGCAAGATGCCGATTTCGGCGGAAGCGGATTTGTGCTGGGCGGGACTCTTATGGGGCTGATAAACAACTATTTCAGCGTTGGTTTTGACTTTTCTTACACCAATTCTGGTTATGGCAAGAGCGTAGCTTTGCCGCAGGGCGATTTTGATTTCCGCATGGAGCAATACCGGCCTATGTTGCTGACGAAGACATATCTTATTTCGCCGGCAATTTCCAGGTTTTCTTTGTATGTTCCGCTTGGCGCGGGGCTGGATTTTGCAAGGGTGAGCCAAAGACAAAGCGGAGTTGAGGATAAAAAAGCAGACACTCTTTCGGGCTTTGCTCTTTCTGCGGGATTGGGCGCGGAATTTAATTTCGACAACAACACTTTTATTTCTTTTGAAGGGCGTTATAATTGGGCGTGGTATCCCGGTTCAAACGATTATGATTTATCCTCGTCCAAAAGCGCATTTGCCGCCGTTAAGCTGGGCATAAGATTCGACAGCGGATACGAATTCCTCTACTGATTATTGGTCTGCTGCGCCGGGACCGTAAAGAGTTTCTTCAGCAATTCGTAAACTTTTTTGTTCGGGTTGCCCTGCGCGTATTGAAGCAAGGCCCTGGTGTCGGGCACCGTTGCGCCGCTTTGTAAAAGCAGGGCGGGGACTTTCTCATTCGGGTTTTTATTGGCCGCCGCCATAATTATGCTGGTGCCGTTATTATCCGTTGCGTTTACGTCTGCGCCCGCGGAAATAAGGGCCTGTATTACCGGTAAATTTTTATTTGTCAGAACGGCGGTCATCAGGGGGGTGTCGCCGTTATTGTTTGTGCCGTTTACGTCTGCGCCCGCTTGTACCAGGGCGTTTATCGGCTCCGCCGTTTTGCTGAACGCGGACGCCAGCATAAGCGCATTGATTTGGCCTTTCATTAAAGCCTCAAGATTTAAATTTTTCTTAAGTTCTCGCTTAATGACGGCGGTATTGCCGCTTCTTATCGCTGAAACGAGCGCGTCGTTATTGAACCAGATTGAACTGTCGTTAAGATTTTTTGGGTTTTTGCGTTCCTCAAATTCCGCGTTAAGCTGTTTAATTACGGCATTGTATACGTCTTGATTTTGATTTTGTGCCGCAAAATCCATTATGTGGCCGGTATCAAGTTTATTTTTGCTTTTTTCCATAAGGGCCAAAGTCACTTCCGGGACGGGATTGCTTGTCGCGGCGGTAAGAAGGGCGGTAAAACCCTGATTGTTTTTGGAATCGATATTGGCGTTATTTTCCAAAAGCAGGTTGATGATTTTGTCGTCCTTTGCGTTTGCCGCGGCCAAGATCAGGGGAGTATTGCCCCTTGCGTTTTTTAAGTTGATTTCAGCTCCGTTTTTGATCAGAAAATCTATCAATTTAGGGTCTTTGTTTTCCTCTATAAGTTTAAAAATCAGGGTGGAACCCTCCCTGTTATATCCGGCGTTCAGATTGGCACCGGCTTGTATGAGGGCTTTTATATTGCCGAGTTTTTCTGGCTGATTCAAGACGGCGGCCATTACGGGGGTGGTGGCGTCTTTGGCGCGGATATTGGGGTCAGCCTTAACGGTTATTAACGCTTTAAGCCAAGCGTCGTCGCCTTCTTGCGCGGCTTTGTAGAGCAAAGTTTTTCCGTCTTTATCCTGAGTGTTTATGTTCACGCCGTTTCTTACGAAAAGAACCAGTTCCTCTATGTTTTTGTGTTCACTTAAAAGCGAGGAGGCGTCCATTCCCGAGTTTTCCTCTTTCGCGGTTAAATCCGTTTTTCTTACGGCACTCATCAATTTTTTTGTATCGCCAGACTGAAACGCGGCTTTAAATTCCGTGCTGTTATACCACGGTATTTTTACCGTATTTTCAATTTTGCCCATAAGCAGGAAGTTTATGTCCGCCTGCGTAAGATTGACGTTCTGTATAAGCGCCTGTCTGAAGGCGGGGTCGTTCCTGCCTTGCGCGCCCGCCTGCAAAAATAGCAATATTACATTTTTGTTTTTATTATTTTCGGCCGCCAGCATTAAGGGAGTTTTGCCGGAAGGGTCGGCTTGTTCAATATCCGCACCAGTCATTATTATAGCTTTGGCAATATTGGGGTTTATATTGTTTTTCGCGGCAAACATAAGGGCGTTATATCCTTGTTTGTTTACGGCGTTTGGGTCTATGCCGACGTCTATCAGTGTCTGGATAAGTTCGGCGTCGGTTGAGTACTGTACGGCCAAAGTAAGCGGAGTGTCGCCGTTTTTGTCTTGGCTTTTTACGTTTATGTTCGAGGTGTAAATATATCCGCTTACCGATTTGAAATCTGACAATTGTAAAGCCTTGAGGAAAGATTGGTTTTCATACCATTCATTGTTTTTCCCGCCGGAGGAGCAAGCCGCCCCAAAAAAAGACGATAAAATCAGACAGATAAACAAAAAATGTTTCATAATGTTCCCTTTATTGTATTATACCGCCGCCCAAGACGGTATCACCTTCGTAAAACACCGCGCTTTGCCCGGCGGTAATCGACATTTGCGGCTCGTCAAAAATTACCTGTGCCTTGTCTTCTCCCAAAGGCTTTACGGAAGCCAAAGCAGGGATATGCTGGCGCCTTATTTTTACCATCGCTTTAAATTCGCCTTGCGGTCTTCGTACGGAGCACCAATTAACCGAAGACGCAGTTAATTCGTGGGAAAATAAATCTTCCTTAAAACCCGCAACTATTTGATTCTTTTCGGCGTCTATTTTTATCACGTATAAAGGTTTTTGGTTCCCGCCGCCGGTGAGGCCCTTTCTTTTGCCGATGGTGTAATTCCATATTCCGTTATGCGCGCCGATAACTTTGCCTGTTTTGTCGACTATTTTGCCGGGCTTGGGCGGAAATTTTAGAATATCGTTATAATCGCCGCAGTAGAAATCCTGGCTGTCGGCCTTGTCGGCTACGGGCAAGGCATATTTTAAAGCCATTTCCCGGACCTCTTTTTTTGTATAAGCGCCAAGCGGGAATAATGTCTTTGAAAGCTGTTCCTGGCCCAATCTGTAAAGGAAATAGCTTTGGTCTTTAGTTTCGTCTTTGCCCTTTTTCAATTGCCACAGGTCGGTTTTGGCGTCAAACTCTATGATCGAATAATGGCCTGTGGCGAACTTGTCGAAATCAATCCCGTTTTGTCTTGCGGCATTGGGCAAAGCGCCGAATTTAACGTAACTGTTGCACCAGACGCAGGGGTTGGGCGTTCTGCCCAAGCGGTATTCGTCTTTAAAATTGCCCAGTACGATGGCTTTGTATTGTTCGCGGCAGTCTATAATTTTAAGCGGGATTTTAAGGAAATCGGCTACTTTTTGGGCTGTGGCGATATCGTTCTCTTCAGGGCCCAGACAGGCTTTGTTGGGCACTTTAGGCGTGGGCATGGATTCGTCCCAAATGGACATAATCGCCCCAATGACTTCATAGCCTTGCTCTTTAAGGAGCAAAGCCGTCATTGCCGAATCTACGCCTCCGCTTAAACCTACCAATACTTTTTGCATAAAGATATTCTACCATTAAAGCATGTTTGTTAGCTCATTAAAAACAAGTTCTGGTTTAAGGTTTACTAAACATGGCGCAGTAACCGGGTTGCAAATTGTTTTATCACAATATAAGCAATCAAGGCCTTGTGCACTTACAAGACGGTGCTTGGGGTTGTCGGAGGGATGCCAAGTGTTAGGATTTGTGATTGTTTGTATTGTAATTGTAGGCACGTCAAGAGCTATTGCTATATGTTTTGTGCCGGTGCATACGGTTACGGCTAAATTGAGGAAACTGATATAAGAGGAAAGTTGAGTTAAATTCTCACATTGCGGTATAAAAATATTTTTTACATCACGCGGACACATTCTTTTTGCAAAATCCTGTCCGTTTTTGTCAATAAATATGAAAATCTTAGCTTTTGTGGAATATTTTTGAATGATCAGCTCTGCAAGCCGTTTCCAGCTTTCTGCCGGCCACATTTTTAATGGAAGTGAACCTTGCGGTACAAAACCTATAAGAAGATTATCCGAAGAGATGTTATATTTTTTAAAAAAGGCTTTTTTTATATCATGTATATCAGGGGGGAGAATCAAAGTCATTTTGGGAAAAGTTTTTACTTTCTTAAATAGAATTCCTTCTAAGAATTTTATCTGTCTGTTAGGCGCATAAGTTTGGTTAGTAGCGTAATAGTCCGGTCGTATATTATAAATGCGGTGATATAGTTTTGGCCTTAAGAAGTAACCTCTTATTTTGTTTTCGCATTTGCTTAAAGCGCAAATAAGGGCGGTTTTTTCAGTGGGATATAAATCTATTATAAAATTATACCTTTTCTTCCTTATTTCCGATATCAATTTTAACCACGGAGTTTTATTTATTATGTAGATTTTGTTTATATCAGGGTTCCTTTCCAGTATTTCTGAAGCGGGATATTTAGCCAAGAAGTCTATATCGGCGTTTGAATGTTCTTCTTTTATTGCGCTTAGAAGCGGCGTGCATAGTAGGGTGTCGCCTATCTTTTTTGTCATTATGACGAGTATTTTCAACGGTTTTTGCATTATTTACTCCATTGTTTAGTAACGGAATAAATTTTTGCCAATAAACAAACCCCTCCCGTAAAGAGGCGTGTAAATGCACAATTATATTTAGTTCCGTTAGGATCGCCTTTTACGGCGATACTCTATATGCGTGACATATAGTCCTAAAGTAATTGTTGTATTGTTGAGGCTGAACATTGAGGGTATAAAAAAGCGATGGTATATCAGCCTAACGGAGTACCAATAAAACCATCGCCCCCTGTATAAATACAGGGAAAGCAATGATTATTCTTAGTTCCGTTAGGCTTTTACTTGCGTAAAAGACTCTATACCCTTCAGTATAGCCCTAAAAACAATCTGAAATTATTTAAAATATGTTAATGTTTGTCGCCTATAGCCTCCGGCAATAATTTGTATTTTTAATACGGAAATATTATAATAAATTAAGAAGCAGCGATGCTTCAAAATCAGAAAGAGCCGGCCTTGCGCTTTGCAGTAAAAGCGCAAATGGCTATTTTCCGCTTTTTTTGATAAAATAGAGTTATGTATTCAATAATAGAAACAGGTGGAAAACAGTACTGGGTAACCCCCGGTCAAAATCTGCAGGTTGAAAAACTGGAGGCGGAAGTCGGTTCTACCGTAGAGCTTAAAGCTCTGTGGGCGGCTGAAGCGGAAGGTACCTCGTCAGATGCCAAGGCGGCGAAAACCGCCAAGGTCACCGCGGAAGTCGTAAGACATTTACGCGGTCGCAAGATTATTGTTTTCAAGAAAAGACCCAAAAAAGGTTACGAAAGGACCATGGGTCACAGACAAAATCTTACAGAAATCAAGATTAAAGAAATAATCTTATAACCGGCTTAAAGCCAAGAATAGGTGGATAACAATGGCACATACAAAAGCACAAGGTTCCTCTTCCAACGGAAGGGACAGTCACGGTCAGAGGCTTGGTGTTAAGAGATATGGTTCACAGTTTGTGAACGCCGGCGAGATTATTCTTAAGCAGCGCGGCACCAAAATATTGCCGGGCAACAATGTCTCGAAAGCCAGCGATGACAGCCTCTTTGCCAGAGTTTCGGGTATCGTTACCTTTGAATGGGCTAAAAAGGGCAAACAGCAAGTTTCTGTTTATCCTAAAGAGGAAGCTAAAAAATAGACTTTTTTAGTCTTAAAAGGCGGCCTTTTAAGGCCGCCTTTTTTGTTTGGGAAATTATTTTGGGTGTTTTACTCTTTTGACTAAAAGGCTTATGTTCGTTTTTGACTTGCTATAATAAATATATGAGCAAACAGATTTTATTGATTTTGTTTTTAATTCCTTTCGTTGCGGGTTGCCTTGGCGGGAAAGCCAATATCTATGAACGCCAGAAGAAGAACATAAAAGCCGAAGAGTGCAGCCCTTCGCAAGTTTATCGTACTTTTGACTACGAGCAAGGGGAAGTAGAGAAAGCTTGCAAGCAGGTATTGGAAGCTTACGAATATAAAATAAACGACGAGCTTATCAAATACGGCTTTCTTTACGGGCAAAGCGGGAAAGCGGATTCCTCTACCGCTACAAACATATTCGTAGCGCCGTGGATTTGGCTTGGCATAATCTCGCCAAGATATGAAGAGGAAGTATCTTTTTCTGGGAATATTTTTATTAAGCCGGAAGGAGATATTACTAATGTCAAAGCAGTTTTCTTTAGGGAAGCGTGGGATAATAAAGGCGAACTGCTTAGAAGTTATAGAATAAAGAACAAAGCTTTATATGATAAATTTTTTGAGGATTTGGCCTTTGTGCTTTCTCAAGTTATTCCGGAGCCGAAATGAAGAAGATATTTTTAGTTTTGTTTTCTTTTGTCCTTTTATGCGCTTGCGCGCATATCTCGGCTAATGATAGCGGCGAGCAATTCCGTTCCAAATACTATGATGCCGCTTATCAAGAGCTTACGGCTCGCGCCCTGCTTGAAACGCTTAGCGAAGCGGGCTTTGCCGTGGAAAAGCCCGAAAATAAAGACCTTTTTGCCAAAGGCATTTCTCAAGACGGGAAAACCGAGGTCTTGGTTTTTCTGAAGGAAACAACCAAAGGTGTACTAGTGGAGATTTCTTTTTATTATAAAGATAAACCCATAAAAAAAGAGAAACCGTATAAAGGCTTTTTTTCCGATTTGGATAAAAAAGTTTTTGCGGAGTGAAAATAAAGCTCTATAATGTGTACTATATCTCCGATAAAAGGTAAAATATAAACAATACGGACTATTTTATGGAAGGGAAACATGCAGGCCAATAATTTTTTAGACAGAGTTAAAATATACGTAAAAGCGGGCAAAGGCGGGGATGGCTGCCTTTCGTTTAGGCGCGAGAAATTTATAGAATTTGGCGGGCCCAACGGCGGTAACGGCGGGCGCGGCGGCGACGTCTATTTGCAGGCCGAGCCTAATCTTACCACTTTGCAGGAACTTGCCTATAATCCGCATATAGAGGCCGGCAACGGCGCCAAGGGCGGCACTTACAATAAGACGGGCGAAGACGCGGAAGACAAAATAATACTTGTTCCGCTTGGTACGGTAGTAAAACAAGACGGCAATATAATAGCGGATTTGACTTTGCCCGGCCAAAAGGCGCTGGTAGCGCGCGGCGGGCGCGGCGGGCGCGGAAATCAAAGTTTTAAGACCAGAAACAATACCGCCCCGCGCATAGCCGAAAACGGCCAGCCCGGCGAAGAAGTAACCCTTATATTGGAGCTTAAAGTATTGGCCGACGTCGGTTTGGTGGGTTTCCCCAATGCCGGCAAAAGCACGTTTTTAAGCGCAGTATCTGCGGCCAGGCCGAAAGTGGCAGATTACCCTTTTACCACTTTAAACCCGAATTTGGGCATAAGCACGCACAAGGGCAAGAGTTTTATAGTAGCCGATATCCCCGGCATAATAGAAGGCGCGAGCGAGGGCAAAGGCTTGGGGCATCAGTTCCTTAAACATATAGAACGCACACGCGTTTTGGTGCATATGATAGATCCCCAGGGTTTTGAGGATATGGACGCTTTGAAATCGGTCAAAGTGATAGAGGGCGAACTTAAGAATTTCAGCAAAGAGCTGTCCAAAAAGCCTAGGATACTCGTCGTAAACAAAGCGGATTTGCCCGATGCCAAAGAAGTTTTTGAGAAGATAAAAAAGAAATACGCCAAATATCCCGTCTTTTTGATTTCGGCCGCGGCCGCTGTGGGGATAAACAAGGTTTTGGACGAAGTTATAAAGATTTTAGCCAAGAACCCGATAGTCGCGCCGAAAGAGGTAAAGACGGGCGGCCCCGTAATCCACGCGGTGGAGCCGATGTTCAGGATAACCAGGCTGGACGAAGAGCGTGTGCAAATAAGCGGCAAGAAGATAGAGGAATTTATCTCTATGACGAATTTCTCTCAGCCGGAGGCTGTGCAGCGGCTTAGAGGCATTTTCAAGAAGGTGGGGCTGGAGAAAGCTTTGTTGAAAGAAGGCGTAACTGACGGCAGTGTTATAGTGGCCTGCGGGCGCGAATTTGAATGGAACGGCAGTGAAGTCGACGAAGAAGTTTCCGCCTTGCCCGATAGAATAGGCGGATACAAACGGCGCGAAACCAAGGCCGAGCGCCTTGCCAAGCGCAAAGCGCGGCGCGCCGCAAAAGAAGGTTTATAAGTTGTGGGGGGTATATGGAACTTGCCGAAAAAGCGTTAAGACATTATTTCGATTTCAAGGGCCGCGCAGGCATTAGGGAATTTATTTTGGCGCACATAATGATAGCGCTTGTTAATATATGCCTGCTGGCCGTTTTGCTGGGGCTGGTTTTTATAGGCAATCTTATAGCCTCAAAAGTCGGCGGGATAAGGGCGTCTTACGCTTTCTTGGACGGCGCGCAGACTTTCGTCAGCATTGTGTTGGTGTTTTCGATAGGTCTTGGCATAGCGGCGATAGATTCCCGCAGGCTGCACGATTTAAATTTAAGTTCCTGGTGGCTGGTCGGCGCGGTGGCGCTGTTGGTCGCCTTAAACATATACGGCTTTTTTGCTTTCGCGACTTATTTACATCTTTTCTTTATAATCGTATTGCTCTTCCCCGCGGACAAACGGGCCAACAGATACGGCCCCGCGCGCGTTTCGGTGCTTAGGGAAGAGGACGAAGACTTCTAACTTTATAAGAACAAACTTACTATTTTTTCGGCTTTGGCGTTCATCGCGTTTCTAAGCTGAGGGGTATCGTCTTTGTATCCGATCAGATGCAGTGTGCCGTGTGCGGCCAGTACGGCGTTTTCAAAAAGAGCTCCGTGGCCTTGTTCTTTGGCTTGCCTTTTGGCCTGCGCGGTGCAGACGAACACGTCGCCAAAGGCGCCGCCTATCTTCTTGTCGTAGGGATAATTGAAGGAGATAACGTCAGTCACGTAATCGTGGCCGATATATTCGCGGTTTATTTTATGTATTTCTGCTTCTCCCACGAATACGATATTTACTTCGCCTTTAAACCCGGCAGCTTTGCCCAGGGCTTTTAAGACGATGTTTTTGTAGGCGGAAGTTTTCCTGTAATACTTTGCTATCTGCGGGCGGTAGAAGATGTTTACTTGCATTTTTTCTCCCATTTGTCATAGGCTTGAATAATGTCTTTTACCAACGGGTGGCGGACAATATCCTCGTTTTCAAATTCGAAGAAGCCTATCTGCGGCACTTTGCCCAATATTTTTTTTACGCTTAAAAGCCCGCTTTGTTTGGAATTGGGCAAATCTATTTGGGTAATATCGCCGGTAACTATTATCTTGGAGTTAAGCCCCATACGGGTAAGGAACATCTTCATCTGTTCGGGCTGGGTGTTTTGGGCTTCGTCCAAAATGATAAAAGCATTTTCAAGTGTGCGGCCCCTCATATAAGCCAAAGGTACGATTTCTATGATATTGGCGTAACGAAGGGAGTTAAACTTTTCCGCGCCCAGCATAGCCTGGAAGGCATCATATACGGGCCGCAAATAAGGGTCCACTTTCTCGTTGATGTCGCCTGGTAGAAACCCTAGCTTTTCGCCGGCTTCCACTATCGGGCGGGTAACGACTATTTTGCCTATTATGCCAAGCTGCAGCGCCCTAAGCGCGCAAGCGGCGGCAAGGAAAGTTTTGCCCGTGCCCGCAGGTCCTGTGCAGATGATAAGATCCCGCTCCCAAATCAATTTGACGTATTCGTTTTGGTTTAAGGTGCGCGGCTTTATCGGGGAAGCGTGTGCGGGACGGAAAACTACTCCGTCCGCGAAAGGCACTTTTTGGGAAGCGTAGGCGTTAGGGGCGGGCGGCACTCTGAGCAATTCCAAATTTTTCTGTATTTTTGAATAGGCCTTATCCACGCGGGAGTGTATCCCGCTGAGCGATAGTTCCGCCCCGCCGTCTTCGTCGGTGTGTTTCACGTTGAGGGCTATTTTAAACTCCTTTTCCAAAGCGCGGAGGTTCCTATCCTGTATTCCTAGTACGGCGTAAATTTCGTCTTTGTTTAGGAGCTTTATTTTCTTTATCACAGAAATTTCGTCCTTCCGCGCGGTATCACCACAATGCCCGAAGGATCGATATAGTAATTTTGGATATCGTCCTCGTGGTTTATGCCGATTTTGCTGCCCGCGGGGATATTGTTGAAACGGTCCATAATGGTCTTTTTAATATGGCAGTTTTTGCCTATCACGCAAGAGTCCATTATTACGCTGTCCTCAATTATCGCGCCGTCCATTACCACCACATTGCTGGCCAGAACGCTGTTCTTTATCAAGGTTTTGGGGTGAATGACGCAGCCGTTGCTAAGCATGCTGTTTTCCACCGTGCCGCCCAGATAGGAAGTCGGCGGCAGATTGTGGACGGAAGTGTTTATCGGCCAATGCGGATTGTTCAAATCGAATTTAGGATTTTCGCCCAAGAGGTCCATATTAGCCTGCCAATACGCTTCTATGGTACCGACGTCGCGCCAATAGCCTTGCTCTTCGTAAGGCCTTAGCCCGGCGAGTTTATCGGAGGGGAAATCGTAGGCGAAAGTCCTGTGCGTTTTAAGTATTACGGGTATAATATTCTTGCCAAAATCCAAAGAGGGGATATCGCAGTATTTCTGCTGAAGGATTTTTAAAAGGACGTTCTTATCGAAGATATAATTGCCCATCGATATATAAGCATTTTTGGGGTTGCCCGGTATCGGGTGCGGATTTTTTGGTTTTTCCTCAAAGTTGATAATTCTGTTATTATCGTCGACCGCCATAACGCCGAAGGAAGAAGCCTCTTTAAGCGGTACCACATTTGCCGCGACGGTAACGTCGGCTTTATTTTTGATGTGGAAGTCTATCATTTTGGATATATCCATTCTGTAAATATGGTCCGCGCCGAAGATTACCACCAAATCGGGGTTAAAATCATTAATCAAGCTGATGTTTTGGCGTATGGAATCGGCGGTTCCTCTGTACCAATGTTCGCCAAGGCGCATTTGCGGGGGCACTACGGTGAGGAAATGATCCCTGCTGATGCCTTGCGTGGGCCAGCTTGTCCTTAAATATTCTATAAGCGACTGCGACAAATATTGCACCAATATATAGGAAGAAAATATATTAGAATTGACGAAGTTGGAAAGCACAAAGTCTATAATTCTGTACTTGCCGCCAAAAGGCACCGACGGTTTAGATCTTTCTTTTGTCAGCGGGAAAAGCCTTTCTCCTTTTCCGCCGGCCATAATCATACCCAATACTCTCATAAAGTCTCCTTAAAAAGCCGAAAAGGGCTTTTATTTTTTATGTAAAAGTTCAAAAGCGGCCCAAGTCCAGGGCAGTTTTTGTTTAAAAATCTTTTCGATCGCTTGCGCGTATACGCGTATTTCGTATTGTGCGTGTCCGTCGGCCCTGAGGGAGAGGAAGTTTAGCAGGCTTCTGGCGTTGACGGTCCAATAGAACTGCGTATACTGGCTTACCGGCAGCAAGCCGCGGGCCATTTCTCTGGCGACGCCGGCCTTTAACAATTTTTGATACGCTTGATAAGAGGCTTCAATACTGTCGGCATAGATTTTTAAAAGGGTTGCGTTGTCCAAGTCCTTGCTGGAGAGGGAACCTTGTTTATTGTGGGTATCCTGCACGCGGAATTCAGTCGGTATATAAAATTCGTCTTTGACTTCGGTATACCTTGCGCTGACTTCGTTGTAGGAGGCTATTCTGTGCCTCATCCATTGCCTGGCCACGAAGATAGGGCATTTTATGTGAAATTGAAATGTGCAGTGCTCAAACGGTGAAAGATGCTGATGCTCCATAAGATATTTTATTAAGGCTTTGTCTTTTTCCTCGCCTTTGCTTACCCCTCCGAAGGATACTCTCGCGGCGTTGACGGTTCTTAGGTCGCTGCCCATGAAATCTATCAATTTGACGAAACCGTGGTCCAGAAGATGGACTATTTCTTCCTGTTCGGTTTGCGGGTAAGTTGTATTCATAAATATCTCCTGAAGTTAAAAAGTTAAATCTAAATTGTCTGCGGGTTATCCGCTTTAATTTAATATATTAAAAATTGTCCGTTGCGTAAACTGCCATAAATCCGCCTTCGGCGGTGCCATAAACGGCGGCAAGCGTGTTTTTAAACGGGCCAAAATTGCCCTGTTTCATATCGTAAAGCGTGCCTTGCAGCGGCAGTACTTTATATTTGCCGAAATTGCTTCCCGTCCATTTAAGTATATAAATATTTGCGGAAGGATTGTCCTTATCCATATTATTTTGCGCGGCGGCTAAATAAGTTGCGCCGTCTTTGCCGTTCTTAAATATAGGCAGAGGTAGATAAAGAGAGTGTTTGGCTTTGTTAAACTCAAAAACATTTGGTGAAACGGAAAAATTATTTCCGCCTTCGGATAGCGCAAAGTCTGTCGGCTCGCCGAGGCGTGTTCTTATCTTGCCGTCTTGGGTGATGTATATGGGTGTCAATACGCCATCGCCTTCCAAATCCGCCATATTAAAACCGAAGATGGTATTCAAGCCTTTTATTTTCAAAGCCTCTCCTGCTTGATAAGCGCCGTTTTCAAAAATCAATTTGGCGGGCGGAGTAAGATTGTTCCTTTTTCCCGTTTTTACCACTTTTTGGGTATAAAGCACTCTGGGCCTGTTGTAAGGCGCAAGGCCTTGGGTCAATCCTTCGAAGGGTTTTCCCGCCTTAAGTTCGCCGCCCTCCATTGAAAGGGGGAGCGTTTCAAAGGTATTGTCCAGCGGGTTGAAAATGGTAACGAACAGCGTCGCCTTGCCGGTATCGGGCAGAGTAGCGCAGTCGAGCGCGAGTATATTTTTTACCCGCGGTATTTTGTAAGACGCTTTTTCAAGAAGTTTTTTATTTTCCGAAAGCGAAAAGATTTTTATTTCATTGTCGCGCGCAAAAGAGAGCACTGCTTCGTTTATAGCGTTGCCGTCGATGTCGCAAAGCGCGGCGAAGCGGGGCGCCTCTTTAAAAGCTGGGCTTTGCCAGAGCGATTTTACGGCATTTTGTTCTGGGAATTCGGCCTCCAGGAAAAGGACGTTTTGTTCGGCCGGGTTATTTTTACTTTTAAATTGCGCTTTTAAACCCAGTACTTCTATATCCTTACCCAATTCGCCTACGGCGAAAAGGTCTTTTACTCTGACAATAGTGCCGTTTATTCTTTCGCCTTCTTCCCTGCCGAGCGATTTGCCCGTTTTCGGGTTGATAATTTCTTCTCCCGGCAAAACTATTTCAAACAAATCCCCGCCGCGCGGAAGTTTTTTTGTGTCGGACAAATCAAAATAAACTGTTTTTCCGTCTTGTCTTATCACTTCCGCGCCTTGCGCGAAAAGGGGCAAAGCCAAGGCGGAAAACGCCAAGAAAAAAAGCAGAGATTTTACGGGAATTTTCATAAAATTATTCTAGCTTATTTGTTTATTAAATAGGAAGAGTAATTTGATAGAATTAAGTATATGGAAATAAATAAAGCGGCGATATTTTTTAATCCTTCGCGCGAAAGTTGTGCGGCGGCGGCTGACGCATTGGCGCAAGCGGCGCAAAAAAGCGGGATAAATTATTATTTTGCCGATTATTCCGCGTCTTTAAACGACGTCAAATCCGATACGGATATAGTATTTTCGGTCGGCGGGGACGGAACTATTTTGAAAACGGCGCGCGCGGCGGCCAAGAGCAATATAAAGATTTTGGGCATAAACGCGGGACATTTGGGATTTTTGGCGGCGGCGGAGCGCGGGCTTGACTTTGTTAAACTTTTTGAAGACATAAAAAAAGACAATTTTATTTCCCAGCGCCGTATGATGTTAAATTGCCGCGTATACAGGCAAGGGCGGGAAGTATTTGGCGACTTGGCTTTAAACGAGGCCGCCGTGAGGGCGGTTTCGCCAAGGAGCGTCAAATTGAGCGCTCAATATTGTTCCTTGCCCATAAAGGAATATACGGGCGACGGGATTCTGGCGGCAACGCCCACAGGGTCTACCGCTTACAATTTGGCGGCGGGCGGGCCGATAGCCATGCCGGAACTTGACGTTTTTATTTTAACGCCGATTTGTCCGCATACTTTAAATCAGCGCCCTTTGCTGCTGCCCAGCGCGGGCGAGCTGCGCGTTAAGGTTATGTCGGAAAAGAGCCAATCTGACGCGGCGCTCAGCTTGGACGGGCAAATAAATTTTCCTTTGGATTGCGGCGACGAAATATCGATAAAAAACTATGAAGGCGGGGTAAATATTTTATTCCCTAAGGGATACGATTTCTTTAATATATTGAGCATTAAGCTCAAGTGGGACAGCAGATAATGCTAAAAAGTTTGGAAATAAAGAATTTTGCGATAATAAGTTCCGTAAAGGTGGCGTTTGGCGCGGGCCTGAATATTTTTACGGGCGAAACGGGCGCGGGCAAATCGATAGTGATAGAGGCTTTGGGTTTTCTGCTCGGTGCGCGCGGCGACAGCGGCCTGATAAAACAAGGTTCTTCCAAGATGGCGGTATGCGGGGAATTTTCTTCAGATTCTCTGTCAAAAGCGCAGCTGGATAAATACGGCATAAAGGGCGCCGGTTTTACCTTAAAGAGGGAGCTCGACGTAAAAGGCCGCAACAAGGCTTGGATAAACGATAAAGCGGTATTGGTGGCGGACTTGGCGGATTTGGGAGCGGATTTGGTCGACTTCCATGGCCAGCACGAACATCAAACATTATTTAAGGCCGCCGCTCATTTGGATTTGCTTGACGAATTTGCGGGGCTTGGCGCGGAATTGGCGTCGTTTAAAAAAGAATATGATGCTTTTGTGGATTTAAAACATAAGCTTGCGGCTTTGGAAATGTCCTCGGAAGAAAAGCAAAGAGCTTTGGATTTGTACAAGTACCAGCTTGAAGAAATAGAAAAGCTTAATATAAGGGAAGGCGAAGACGAGGAAATTGAAGAAGTTTTACCCAAAATGAAAAACTCCGGCCGTTTATTGCAAGACGCCCAAACGGTATACGGCTATTTAAGTGAGATGGAAGGCTCGGCGGTGGAAACGCTGGCCAAGGCTTTAAACGCGTTAAGGCAGATGGCGGAAACGGACAAGACTCTTCAAAGCGCGGCGGAGGAATTGGAAAGCGCTCTTAACTCCGCGGAGGATACAGCCTCCACTATATCTGCGTATCAAGAGGGTTTGGACGCGGACCCGGAATGTTTGGATAAACTGCTTAGCAGACAGGAGGATCTGCGCCGCGCCAAAGCAAAGTACGGCGCAACCCTTAAAGATGTTTTGGCTTTTGCCGACACTCTGCGGGAAAAGATATCGGCGCTGGACTGCAGCGGGGAGAATATCGCCAAACTCAAGCAGGCCCTTGAAAAACAGGATAAAAAACTTCTATGCTTAAATGAGGAGCTTTTTAAACGCAGGGAGGCCGCGTCCAAAGCGCTGGCTGCGCGCATTAAGGAGGAAATATCTCCGCTCGGGTTCGGGAAGGTGCGTTTTGAGGTCAGCTTGGACAAGCGCGGCGAAATCGGCCCGAAAGGCGACATAGCGGCGGAATTTTTGTTTTCCTCAAATGCGGGCCAGGCTTTACGGCCGCTTAGAAATATAGCCAGCGGCGGCGAGATATCCAGGCTGATGCTTGGATTAAAGACGGTGCTTGCCGGATCATGCGGGACAATGGTCTTTGACGAAATAGATGCGGGCATCAGCGGCATTACGGGCAAGCTTGTAGGGCGCAAGATGCGGGCCTTGGCCAAGAATAAGCAGATAATCTGCGTAACGCATTTGGCGCAAGTCGCGGCCTGCGGGGAAAAGAATTTCAATATAAGTAAAAAAGAGAGCGGGCAGAGTACTGAAGTTGAAGTCCGTGCGCTTGAGGGTGAGGACGTAATCCTGGAGGTAGCCAGAATGATCGGCAGCAGCGAAGGCGCCAAAGCAGGCTACCAGCACGCGGCGGACTTGATAGCGGAAGCCCTGTCGGTAGATTTAAAATAAAAGGAGAGTTATTTATGGCAGAAAAAGAAGAGAATATACAGGAACAGGAAACTGCTGTTACGGAATGCACCAAGGAAACTTGCTGCACGAAACGCAAATGCTGTATTACTCACAAATTATTTGGTCTTAAAGGTTTGAGCATAATATATAAGGTATTAAGCGTGCTTGCTTTGCTTTATATGGTATATGTACTTGTGATGCTCTGGTACTATGCTTTAAAAGAGAGCGCACCTTTAATGGATTCTCTGGCGATAACTTTGCAAGTGATTATAACATACGGCTTCTTTGCTTTGGTTATGATTACGATATCCAGAGTACTTAGAGTTCTTAAGAAGATCAAACACGCGGTAGAACACAAATAAGCGTTTTTTGATTATGCGGCGCGGCCTTTTTAAGGGCCGCGCCGTCTGACGGTAAAACAGTAAGTTTAAGCGGTTTATGAAAAGATTTTTATTTTTAATTTTAGTTTTTTCCCTGCTTCCTTTGGTATCCAACGCCGAAGCCATCAAACTTAAAAACGGGACTATAATAAACGGATCGATCTTGGATAGGGGGGAATATATTTTAAGGGTGCAGACGAGCTACGGCCCCATATCGATAAATCAGGGCGAGGTTGAAGCCATAATGCCGGATTTGCACCGCGTGCTGTTGAAGGGCGGCGGGGAGTTCGTCGGAACGGTTGTCGATTTGGACGAATTTAATCTGACGTTAAATACGGACAGCGGGATAGTAAATTTGGACGTGGCGGAGATTTCTTCGATGGAAGTCTACGATTACGAAAGTGCGGAAAAGCAAAAGAAGTATATAACCAAGAAGCAAGAACTTGAACAAGCCGCTAAGGAAGAGGCCAAAGCCGCACAGGAAAGCGGGGGTTCATCCTCCGGGGCCGCCGCGGCCGCTGCGACGGTATCATCTTCGGGATTATCCTTCGATGAAGATTTGGAAAGGGTATTCCCTTCCAAGCCGGAAGTGATTGAGCCTAAAATAACCTACAAATATCACGTCCACAGCACTCAGCAGCAAGCGGAAGAGCCCGAAGAAGAGGAAGAAAAGCCTGCCCTGACGGAAGAAGAGAAGAAACAGCAGGAACAGGAAGACGCCTTGATTACCGATCAAATAAAGAAAAAGGATACGGGCAAAAACTATTTCGCCGTGAATCTTGGTATGATGAACAGCAGCCTTAATTTGGATTTATCCGAATATGGCGGTGCGGAAGAAAAAATCAGCGGTGCTAATGTAGCGTTTTCTTTAGCGTATATGAGGAAGATGACCAATCGTCTGTGGTTTGGCGGCTCAATAGGATACGCCATGCTGCCCGGCGGGGAATTTGAGTTCCCTTTAAGCGGAGCGGAAAAGATGTATGTGGAAACTTCCGGGCAGGTATACGATATCAACTTGTTAAGCAATTTCTATCTTAATACTCAAAGCGCTTTAAGGTTTTATCTTACCGGCGGGCTTGGATACACCAGCTCAAGCGTGGAGGAAAGCCCCTCTAAATATGAATTGCTAAACGTTGAAACGGGCGAATACGGTTGGACTACGCAAGAAACGCACAGTATAAGCGGCGGCAATTTCAACGCTATGTTCGGGCTTGGTGCGGAATACGCGATTGACGACGTCAATTTGGGCTTTGAGGTTAAGGGCAAGTATTTCGGCTTTAAAGACGAGTTGGAGAACAGCTCGAAGATAAGCGTTTACGCGATGTTAAAGATAAACTGGTTCTTCTGATGAAAATTTTATTTGCGCCAAATTCTTTTAAAGGCAGTATAAGCGCGCGGGATATATGTGCCCGCGCGTCTTTTTTATCTGTCGCGCATGATGTGAAGTTTATGCCGTTTTCGGATGGCGGTGACGGTGTGCTTGACGTCTTTTCCGCCTCTTTTCCGTCGGCTAAAATCTATAAGGTAAAAGCTAAGGACGCTTTGGGGCGGACGAAAGATGCCCCATATTTAATTTTACCGGGCGGCAATACTTGTGTGATAGAAAGCGCCAAAGTCTGCGGGCTTGGCGAGCTGAAAAAGAGCGAGCTGGATATTATGCATGCGTCTTCTTACGGTATCGGACAGGTGATAAAAGCGGCTTATAAAAAAGGCGCGCGAACATTTTATATAGGGCTTGGCGGAGTCGCTTTTAACGATGGCGGGACTGGTATGGCCAAGGCTTTGGGATATAAATTTTTTGATGCTTCGGGCAGAGAGATTGGCACAGACATTAAAACATTACGCTCTTTGGCGGGTATTAAAAAAGGCTCTTTCTGGGGGGATATTAAAGTATACGGTTTAAGCGACGTTGATAATCCCCTTTTGGGAGAGAAGGGTTCCGCGCGGATATACGGCCCGCAGAAAGGGGCAAATGCGGCGCAAGTGGCGGAGCTTGAAGAAGCAATGGCGGCTTTATGCCGCGCAGCCAAAAAAGGTTTGGGCGTGAACATCAATACAAGGCATTGCGGCGCGGCGGGCGCTTTGGGCGCGGGCCTTAAAGGGTTTCTTGGGGCCAAGCTGGTAAGCGGAGCTCCGTTTATAGCGGCGCGGCTTAATTTGACGAGTGCGGTAAAACAGGCGGATTTAATAATTACGGGTGAAGGGAAGTTAGACGGACAAACTTTTTACGGGAAGGGACCTTTTTATATTTGCGATACGGCCAGGCGTCTGGGCAAACCCGTAATATTTATATGTGGTCTTAACGAAATAAAAGATAAGGCTTTGCTGAGCAAATATTCAATTGTCAAAGTAGTTGAAACAAGCCGTATGGCGGGCAGTGTGGATAAATCTTATAAAAAAGCGGGTTTTTATATACAAGCGGCGCTTAAAGATTTGTTCGGATAAAAACGGGGAATTTAAGTTCTTTTCGCGGTGGATTTTGACGGCTGTGCAAATGATGCATAGCCATTTTATTTTTTAAGCGGAACTAGGAAACAGATGTAAATTTTTTGTGTTTGGAAGGTTTTTGTTTCGCGTTGACAATCAGGCCCGCTAATTTTTAGACTAATTTATATCAAAATTGGGGGTAGCAATGAAAAACAGATATATAATGTTTTTTGTTTGTTTGATAATATGTTTCCTGCCGATGCTTGGCGGGTTCGCGATAAGCGCGGATTCATTGGAGAAATGGTACGCCGCTTTAACAAAACCGGCTTTTACGCCGCCCGGGTGGCTGTTCGGGCCGATGTGGACTTTGCTCTACATCCTTCTAAGCGTGGTGCTATACAAGTTGGTGCGCGCGGATATTGAACACGGCCTGAGAAAGCTTCTGATGGCATACTTTGGCTGGCAACTGTTTTTGAATTTTCTGTGGACGCCGGTTTTCTTTGGGTTTCACGCGGTGTTTTTGGCTTTATGTGTAATAGCTGTAATGATAGCCTTGTGTATAGATTTTATCAGGCAGGCTTGGCGGGCAAAGCCCGTATTGGCATATTTGATGATGCCTTACACGTTTTGGCTTTGCTATGCCGGGTATCTTAACTGCGGGATATATATATTAAATTAAAGGAGAAAAGAGATGAAAGTTTGTATGATAGTGGCCGACGGTTTTGAGGAAATGGAAGCTATGTCCTCTTTTTCTGTAATGACGCGCGGCGGACTGGATGTTGATTTATACGGTCTTAACGGCGCTGAGGCGCTAAGCAAGCACGGGGTGAAGGTATGCGGGCTGAAGCCTTTTGCTCTTTTTAAAGACGAAGGCTATGCCGCCTTGGTATTGCCGGGCGGGCCGCATTATGCCGCTTTGGAAAGCAGCAAAGACGTGCAATCTTTGATAAGAGATTTTTTGGCCAAGGGCAAGAAGGTGGCCGCGATTTGCGCCAGCCCTACAATACTTGGGCATATGGGCCTATTAAAGGGCAAGAACTATACCTGCTATACTTCCATGAACGAGGATTTTGGCGGAACTTATAAAGAGGATTACGCCGTTACCGACGGCCAAATAATAACGGGCAAAGGCCCCGCCGCGGCGATAGACTTCGGTTTGGAAATAGTGAAGCAATTAAAAGGAGAAGCCGCAGCCAAGGAAGCGAAAAAGGGAATGTATTATAGATAATTTTTTACGATTTGTGTAAAGAATTTTGATTAGAAAATAAAATATACTTTTGGGTCTTGTCAAAGCGGGTTTTATTTTGTTATATGGAAGGGTAAGCTGTATAACACACAGAAAGGAGGAGTAGCATGAAGAAACTACTTGGCTTGTTTATGGCATTAGCTATTGCGATGCCTGCAAGCGCAGAGCTGTTAAGAAACTTTGAGCTAACCGGGGATGTGCAGGTTATAGCTTCGGACGTCAGGCATAATGCCTCAGGCGAATTCACCACCGGCACCAATATGCGTGTTTTGGCGGGCGGTTCATTTGACGTGGCGGAAAATGTACGCGCCAATTTAATGTTCCAGTACCTCAATCAATGGGGTTCCGGCCCTACGATAGAGGGTTTTACGCCCGGTACCATAGGCAAGAGCGCCAATGACTATTTGGAACAAATCCGCTTGGTGGAAGCCAATGTGGAGATGAAGGAGCTCTTCGGCTGGCTGGATATGAAAGTAGGCCGCCAGTTCTACGGAGACGAGGACAGTACGGTAATGTATATCGGGCCGAGATATTATAACTCCGAATTACGCTACAACGATTATAACTATGCCACCTCCATTGACGCGGTGAAATTAGCCTATGCCAATGACTTTGTAAACGCCAATGTGATTATGGGTGAGTTAGAGTTTTATAATCGTGGCGGCGCCGGGCTGGTTCCCCCTATTTCCGCTACTGGCGATAAACATTATATGTACGGTTTGGACGCAAAGTTTAGACTTAGCGATCCTTTAAGCTTCCAATTATACGGCTATAATATAAAAGATGTTGGCGAAGACTATAATGGTTTTTACGGCGGCAAATTAACTTTCGCGCCGGAGGCTTTCCTCGTCAGCGCGGAATATGCCCGCAACCATGAGGGCAACAGGCTGATAAAAGAATCGCACGATAATCCTTACCTGTTGAAATTGGACGCCAAACTCAATATGGACGCGTTTACGCCCAGAGCGGCTTTTGTATACAGCAAAGACTTTGCATCGCCCTTTGGCAATTACAGGCCGGGCTTGTTGATGGGCGATTGGGCTCCGACGGAGATATTAGCTTATGGCAGGATATACAATGTCGGCTTGGATTACAACTGGGAGAAATGGAACTTCGCTTTGGACGGCTATGCCTTCCAGGACAGAACCGCCCAGCATTCTGCTTCTTTGGAGGCAGACCTTGTAATCAAGTATGACTATAACGACAATATCCAGCTATTCGCGGGCGCCGGTTATATCAAATATAATTCTAACGATAGCAATACATTTGATGCCGCTGACAATACCAAAGGGCAGGTTGGCGTACTCGTAAGGCTTTAATATATAAGGCTTTAAATAAAAGCGGGGCTTTAAAAGCCCCGCTTTTTTGTTGTCTGACGGATAGAAAAGTCGGTTTACAAAAAATTGCCCTGCCTTTATTTATTAAAAGAGACATCTCCGCGCCGCTTGCCGGAAAAGGGCCGCTTAGGCAAATAAAAAACTCCGCTTTTTACAACAGTTCGCAAATATATTTGAATTTTCAAAAAAAGTCTTAAAGTATAAAATATATAAATAATCTTTTTAATTGCGTCTAAATATGGGGGTAAAATGTTTTTGGCAAGGCGTCGGGCTTGTTTGAAGTGGAGGCAAAGCGCGGCGCTGGCGGAGAAGCCGCGGAAAAGTAAAAAGGCTTGCCTTTGGAGTAACTCCAAGTATTAAAATATAGGTGTCGGATATTTTTAGGAGAGGAGTTTTTTAATGAATAAAATTAAAAAAACGGTATTTCTTGTTTTTGGCGTATGCATATTGGCATTGGGATGCGCTAGCGCGGCGAACAAGGCGGATAATCCCGCAGAACCTTTGCCCGGCAAACAAGCTAAAGCGATAGTATACTTTACCGAGGACATCACTCCCGAAGGGCTTGTAAAGATTTACGATAAAGTCGGCGCCAACATCAAAGGCAAGACGGCCATAAAAATACACACCGGCGAGCCTAACGGGCCAAACATAATACCGCGTGATATGGTAAAGGCCTTGCAGGCGCATGTGCCCAACAGTAATTTGGTGGAAACGAACACTTATTATAAAGGTGCTCGGCATAACACAAAAGACCATTTGGAAACTATAAAGACCAATGGTTGGGATTTCTGCGAGGTTGACATAATGGACGCCGACGGCGCCGTTATGCTGCCTATAAATGGCGGCAAGCATTTTAAGGAAATGTCGGTAGGCAAGAATTTGCTTAATTACGATTCAATGATAGCCCTTACTCACTTTAAAGGGCATGCTATGGGCGGGTTTGGCGGTTCTTTAAAGAACATTTCCATAGGCTGCGCGGATGGTAAGATCGGCAAGAAAATGATGCACGAGAAAAGTATGCAGAGCAAAGACGAAAGTTGGAGCGTTTCCGGCGCCGCGTTCCAGGAGAATATGGTTGAAGGAGGCAAAGCGGTGACGGATTTCTTCGGCGATAATATAGTTTACATCAATGTGCTAAGGAATATGTCGGTAGACTGCGATTGCGCGGGGGTCGGCGCGGCGGAGCCCAAAACTCGCAATATAGGGATATTGGCTTCCACCGATATTTTGGCGGTGGATCAGGCTTCTGTCGATATGGTCTACGCTTTGCCCGACGAAGAATCCCACGATTTGAAGGAGCGCATAGAAAGCCGGGAAGGTTTAAGGCAGCTTAGCTATATGAAAGAACTCGGTATGGGCAATAATGAATACGAGCTTGTGAATATAGACTGAAAAAGAAGTTGTTTTTTGATAAGCGGGCCTATTGAGAGGCCCGCTTTTTTGTCAGAAAAGTTTATCAATACACAGGTAAAGCCCCAGCATATGAATATATTTATTTATATCGTAGCTGGATAGGGATGCCTCCTCAAGGAAGCCCGTATCGGGGTAGAAATAGGCGTAATTCAGTCTTAAAGAGAAATCCTCAAAAGCGTAGGCGGCCGACAAATTTATTTCCGAACCTATATATTGATTAAAAGAATCTTTAAAAGAGGACGAATAGTAAAATATTTCTAAATCCAAATTTAGGCGCGCCATTGCCTGAGGGGAAATGTTTACCCCGAAGGAGAGTGCCTGTATCGCGTTGGAAAACAGCTTTTGTCCGCCCGCTATATCGCCGTAGATATTGTAAGCGGATATGGGGGTAAAAGGCTCGGAAGAGCTGTCGCTGGGGGAGGAGAAAGCCCAATTAAGAAATAATAGCGTAGATAGAGAGTCGGAAGACAAATCCGCCTCCGCATTGACGCCTAAAAAATATCCGTTGTATTTCTTTTCAAAAGAGTTGTTGAACATTTGATATTCTTCTTTTCCCGCGTTAAAAGCGAAATAGGCCGCCGCACTTAGTTTTGAGGTAAGATTGAGCCTCGTTCCCCCGCCAAAAAGATAGAGGGTTTCTTCTTTAGGCAATTGCGTAAAGTAGGAGAATAAGGAAATTTTCCAAAACGCATAGGGGGAAATATCCAATTTAAAACCGCCGGTCAAATCTTCGGCCTTTCCTAAGATGATGTCATAAGAAAGAATATCGCCCCCGAAAGAAAACGCCGCTCCGTCGATATAAGAGGGAAAGGAAAAATCATAATTATCGTCCGGGCCGAAATATACGGCAAAATTGGTATCACTGTCTGCGTAATACTGCCGCCCCAACTTTAAGGAATATTGGCCGAAATTCAAAAGCAAAAAAGCATTGGCGAAGGCGAGTTTTTGATCTTCCTCAAAGGCCTTGGAATAGTAAGTTTTAAAATAAGGCTCCGCGTATAAGGCCGCTGGAATAACGTCAAAAGAATATTGCAGCGGAGCATTGATAAAAAGATAGGCTAGGGAATAATCCTCCCCGTTATATATTGCCGATTTATTGTTTGATGCACCCGCATAGGATTGCAAAGACGGTTTGAACTCAAAATTGTTTATAGAGAACGAATTAGCCGCAGTTAAGAACGCCAAGACAAAAGCGGCAAACAAAAATAACCGTTTAAAGGACATAAAATAAAAATCCGAAAATATATTAACAAAAATATTTTAAATAAAAATAAGAAATAAATATGTAATCAAAAAATATTATAAAGACAAAAAATATCGGTAAAAAGGAATAAAATTATAAAAAGTTTTTTGTGGTAAAGGGGTAAAAACTGTATATTTGTGAGTTGTAAACACCAAAATTTATTTTGCGTATTATTAAATACAAAAACATAAAATAGTATGTATGCTTAGTTTTAAAGGTTTTCTGTATGCGGTAATTACTTCGGCTGCATTCGGGCTGATACCGCTGTTTACCATTCCTCTTTTGCACGGCGGGATGAATACCCCTTCAATATTGTTTTATCGTTTTTCTATGGCCGCGGCTATGATGTGGGCATATTCTTTTTTTATGCGCAAATCGCTGCGGATAAGCATAAGGGAGTTGATAACCTTGGCCTGGCTAAGCTTGCTTTATATAGGTTCAGCTGTTTTTCTGTTTTCATCTTATTTGTATTTATCCAGCGGTATTGCGACTACGATGATGTTTCGTTATCCCGTATTTGTTGCGCTTATAATGATGTATGTGTTTAAGGAGAAAAAATCGCTTTGGACGATGTTCGCGATAGTTTTGGCGGTACTTGGCGTGGCTATGCTTTCTTGGAACGGCAGTGATGGCGGGGTAAGTTTCTTTGGCATTTTGCTGGCCGTTTTATCGGGGTTGTCGTACGGGGTGTATATTATAGCCGTGAACAAATCCTCTGTAAGAACAATGAGTTCCGAAAAGCTTACTTTTTACGTCTTTTTATTTACGGCCGTTTTTCTGCTTGCGGGAACTTTGTTGACGGGCTCCTTCCAAACGGTCGAGGCTTGGCAAGATATTTTTAATCTTGCGCTATTGGCTTTGGTGCCTACAATAATTTCAAACTTAACTTTAGTTTTGGCGATAAAGGCCATAGGCTCCACCTTTACTTCCGTGTTGGGCGCGATGGAGCCGCTTACGGCTATGGCGGTAGGGGTGTTTGTTTTTTCCGAGCCGTTTACGCTTTCCACGGCTTTGGGGGTTTTCCTTATAATTGCGGCGGTAAGCGTCGTCGTTTTGGCGCCCGCATTAGAAAAAGGTTACAGAACGGGCAAGTTCTTATATATAACTAAGATAAAAAGGATTCACCCCTATATAATCCCCCACCATTGACGCTTTGCAAAGTACGAATAATAGATAATAGTTAAATAACGCCGCAATATAGGCTTGCTTCTCTCATCGGTATGGCATATTATTGAAATTTGCCCCTTTTCCCTTAATATTGTTATATGGCTGCCTATGCGCGTTTGTAAGAAAGATTGGGGGTGCTTGCGTATGAGGGGCAAAACAGTATCGATATTATTTTATAGGTAAATAATTTACATATCAATTATTTTTTGTTACAATCCTTTTATGGAAAAACATCTTGTAACAAAATTGATCCAAGCCAATAAGACTTTAAGGCGTTCGCGTAATTCCTCGGAGTTATTGGTTAGGGCTACGGCTTTTTTGTATGCCAAGGCGGAAAAAATCACTAGCGGATTTTTTCTTTCCCAAGGCATTACTACGGCTCAGTATAATGTTCTGGCGCTTTTGGCTGAAGAGGACAATCACATCAATCAGCTGACGATAAGCAAGAGGATGTTGGTTTCCCCCGGAAATATTACGCGTATTTTGGATAAGCTGGTATCTGCGGGGCTTATAAAGCGGGAGGAAGACCCCCGTGACCGCCGCCACAAATGCATATCCATTACGGCAAAGGGGAGGGCTCTTCATAGCAAGATAAAGCCCGCCTATCACGCGTTTATACGCCGTCTTACGGAGTGGATATCGGAAGACGAACGCAAAGAGATGGCCTATGTTATGATAGAATGGGCGAATAAATTGGACGGTTTTTCTTATGATAAAGCGTAAATTGATTTTTGTTTTATGTTTATTGTCGGCTAGCACCCTGTTCGCGAAGGAATATTCTTTTGAGCAGGCCTATGACCGCGCTTTACAGACAAGCTACACCCTCTCTTCAGCCAAGCGGGAGCAGGAAATGTACCGTGCCCAGCTTAGCAGTGCGCGCGGCCTGTATTTGCCGCAAATAGGGGTAAAGGGCAGTTATACCGCGATTAACGATCCTATCTCGATAGATCTTAACGAAATTCGCAGCGCCATTCAGCCGCTGTATCCCGCGGGCGTAACTCTGCCGCCTTTTATGCTTAAGGTTCAAGACGAACAGTTTTTTCAGGCTCAGGCCTATGCGGCGTGGACGCTGTATTCGGGCGGGAAGATATCCTCCGCCAATAAGGCCGCGGGCGCCAATGTGGTGGGGGCCCAGGCCAAGCTGGATATGCTTAGCAATAATTTATTGGTGGAACTTACCAATAAATATTTTGGCGCTTTATTGTCCGATAAGATGGTGGAAGTGCGGGAAAAGTTTTTACAAAACGCGCGCCAAAACGCCAAGGACGGCGCGGATATGTTCCGCGTTGGTATGATAGCCAAAGTGGAAAAAATGTCCGTCGACGTGCTTCTGGCTCAGGCGGAACGCGACTATGCTTCCAGCTTAAATGACGCGCAAATGGCGCAGTCTTTGCTTAAAAGCCTGCTGAGGGAAAACGAGGATATAAAACTCGGGTCCTCTTTATTTGTCGTCGCGACAGAAAAGCTGCCCACTCTGCGGGCATTGCAGGATAAGGCTTTGGAGAATAATCCATCGCTGGCTCTTTTGGATAGTAAAATGGTACTGTCGGAGGCGAACGCAAAAGCCCAAAAATCCGGTTTTTTGCCTTCGGTATATTTGTTTGCCAACCGCGAGTTATACACTAACGATTTAACGGTGCTGGACCCGGATTATGCTTACGGCGTCGGCTTTGCATGGAATCTGTTTGAAGGTGGGCGGACATATAACCAGACCAAGGCGGCCGAGAAGCAAACGCAAAGCATAATATCCCTTAAGCAACAGCAGACCAAGGATATTTTGACCGGCTTGGAATATTATTACAAGAAAATGCAGAACGCGGAACAAAATTATCGGGCTTTGCAAAAGGAATTGGCTTTTACCGAGGAATTTTACAAGACGAGGCGTTTGGGATTTAGGACCGGCACCAGCACCTCTTTGGAAGTGAATATGGCAATGACGCAATGGCTTAAGACGCAGCTGGACAGCCTTAAGGCGCAGTATGATTTTGTTACTTCGCTGGCTATGCTGCTCAGTTTAAGCGGTCAGGCGGATTTGTTTGGCGAGTATGCAAAGCAGGCTTTATAAGGAGAATTTATGAATAGTAAAAAATGGTTGTTTATCTTGGGCGGTGGTATAATAGCGGCGGCGGTATTGGCGGCACTGCTATGGCCTAAGGATATGTTTTTGCAGGGGGAAGTAGTTATAAGGCAGCTGAGTGTATCGCCTAGGATAGCGGGGCGCGTAGACCAAATTCTGGCGAGGGAAGGAGATATGGTCAGCAAAGGAGAGGTCGTGGCGACGCTTTACGCCCCCGATATGCTGGCCAAAGCCGCGCAGGCGCACGCCCCCCGGGAATTGGCGCAAAAAAGTTATGCCCGTATGAAGGAACTGTATGACGGGGGCGTAGTATCCGCCCAGAAATTGGACGAAGCCCGCGCCAACGCGCAGAAAGCGATGGGCGCGGTAAACGAGGTGGAAAGTTTCGTAAACGAAATGAAATTGGTTTCCCCCGTAGACGGGGAAGTGTCCTCAGTAGTGCTGGAGCAGGGCGAATTGGCCGCGCCCGGAATAAGCGTACTTACGGTGCTGGACACTTCCGACGTATGGGTTTCTTTTAACGTCAGGGAGGATTTGCTTTCCAACTTCGCTTTGCAGAAAGAAATTATGCTGACTTTCCCTTCCTTGGGCAAAGAGTATTATCCCTTTAGGGTGACCTATATTTCCAAACAAGGCGATTATGCCGTTTGGAGCGCCACCAAAACGAGGGGGGAATTTGACTTGAAAACTTTTGAAGTCCGCGCAAAACCCGTCAATCCCATGCCCTCTTTGCGCCAAGGCATGACGGCTTTGATGGAAATCCCTTTATGAAAAATATTTGGCGCCGCATTATCCATAGGGAATGGGCTTTTATCTTTGAACGCAAAAAAAACTTCGGTTTTTTTATGCTCGCCTATCCTTTTGTAATAATGGGGCTCATACTCGCAATATTTTCCGGGAAAGTGTTGGACCAAATCCCCGTAGGAGTGGTAGATAATTCATCTGGATATTATTCCCGAGAGTTGATGCGGACATTAAAAAGCAACAGGTTTTTGTCGCCCCGTCCTTTCGCTACGGTCGCGGCCGCGCGCAAGGCTTTGGACCAGGGGCGGATATACGGAGTGGTATCAATAGATGAATCTTATGATAAAGATTTGCTAAAGAATAGCGGGGCGAGTATAAACGCCTGGATAAATAACGAGTTTTTGCTGGTAGGCGGCAATTTGACAAAAGGCCTAAACTCCGTAGTGGGTGCACTGCAAGCCAAATACCAGCGCAGAACCCTTGCCGCATTGGGGGTGCCAGCGTCGATGGGGGATTCTTTCGCCTCTCCTGTGCAGGTAAGCGAAAATATTCTTTATAACCCGGGTATGAATTATATTTATTTCCTTGGGTTGGGCCTTTTGCCCGCAGTGTTACAGATTTTTATTTGCATAAGCGTAAGCTACGCTTTGTTATGGGATATAAAAACATATCGCGCAAGACGATTAAGACGTGTTTTTGAAGAGCACCCCTACGCTGCCTGCGCCGCGAGAATAACTTTTTACTCCGTGGGTTATTTCGCGGTTTTTGTCATAATGTTGACCGGTATTATCGCTTTATTCCAAGTACCTGTGGAAGGAAGTCTTTTCCGAGTTATGTGCGGCGGTATTGCTTTTATTTTTATGACGGCTTGCGCAGGCCTTTTATTTGCTGGCTTTACCAATAATTTACGTTTTTGTTTAAGCATATGCGCCATTTACGCAGCCCCGGCATTTGCGTTTTACGGGGTATCTTTCCCGGTGCAGTCTATGCCGATATTGGCGCGGGCTTGGGCCGAATTTTTGCCGGGTACGCATTTAAACCGCATTTTCGTAAATGAGTTGCTGCGCGGCGTCAACGCGGCCGGAACCTGGCAGGATATTTTGTTTATGACGGCTGTGGGGGCGGTATGTTTTGTGCTGGGGGCCAAGGGTTATTCCCGTTGGGTAAAACAGGATAAATATTTGGGGCCAAAGTTATGATTGAGTTTATATTAAGAGAATTGAAGGCATTGCTTAAAGACAGCGGCTTTATCCTGCTGGCTTTTGGCGGGCCGCTGTTTTATTCGTTTTTTTATCCGTTTCCGTATGCGCGCGAGGTTGCGCGCCAAATACCGGTGGCGGTGGTAGATCAAGATAATTCTGTCCTTTCCCGCCAGCTGGTGCGCATGATGAGAGCGGAGGAAGAAATATTCCCCGTTGCCTATCCTTCGCTGTCCGAGGCAAAGAAAGCGCTGGACCGTAGAGAAGTGTTTGCCGTAGTGTCGCTGGACGAGGATTTTGAGAGGGATATTCTCAAGCAAGTGCCAAAACGGGTACATATATATACCGATGCCAGCTATCCAGTTTACTATAAACAAGCCACTACCGCTTTGCAGAAAGCTATTAAGACGGTTTCCGCGGGCGTGGAAATTAAGAAGTTGCAGTCTCTTGGGGCAGGCAAAGCCGCAGCGCAGCTGCGCAGCCCGATAAAAATGAATATTGTCAATTTGTATAATCCTTTGGGATCTTATAGTAATTATGTGGTGCCAGCCGTGTTTGTGGCAATGGTGCACCAAATTATGCTGATAGTAATAGGCCTTAGGGCGGGTACGTTATACGAGCGAAAGAAGGAATACTCTAAAAGGCTTAAGCCGTTTAAAATATGGCTGGGGAAGATGGCTGCTTTCTTGCTTTTTATGGCGGGCTATTTCGTGTATTTGTTTATAATAATGTATCGTCTGTACGGGTTTAGCGGCGGAGAGCGTCTTCTTGAGTGGTTCTTGTTCTATATGATTTTTGCCGTGGCGACTATCGGTCTTGGCCTTACGATAGGAGGTTTATTTAAAGAGAGGGAAACCCCGATAGTATTTATCGTGGTAACGTCTTTGCCGCTATTGTTTATGTCTGGGGTTATTTGGCCGGTCTGGAAAATGCCTTTGGCGATACAAGCTCTAAGGCTATGCGTGCCGATGACATACGGCATTAACGGTGCGGTGCGTTTGTTTGTGATGAATGTTTCTTTAGGGGATATTTTGCCTTATGTCTGCGGCTGCACGATATTGGCGGTGTTGTTTGGTTTTACGTCTTATTTGACGATAAAAAAGCGTTATCCTCTTGAGATATAGAATAATAAGTATTGCGTGAAAAACTTTGAGAAAATAAGATTTTTAAGACCATTCTTCCTTCGTGCATAAAGTAATAGAACAGCAAACAAAATTGACGTTTAAATCGGAATAAACTTTATTTAATTTGGAGTGTCGTAAGTTTGGCCCCACTAAAAGCGACAAAAATAGCCAAAAAGACGTATTATAAAGCACTTGCCTTGCAGATACGGGAATATATGAGGGTAAATAACCTTTCCCAGCGGGAATGTGCCGTGGCCCTTGGCATGAGCCCCGCCCGCGTGAGCCAATTGCTTAAAAATTGTTAGATGAGGCAGACTTTGGGAGTATCATTAATTGAAACGAGCTGAGCATATAGGTATAAATGAAAAAGATTTCTTGCAGACAATAAGTTAAAATATAGATAATTAAACCATGATTAAAGCAATGGATACAATGACTATAGACCGTTGCTATATTTTACCCAGGAGTGATAATATGGACAGATTTGCCATCATAAACCGCATTGGTAATAAATACCATACAGCCAATATAGAAGATGGAGAGTATAGTTATGTCGCTGCGGCTGGATCCAAAGCCAAGTTAACCAAACTTCTGGGACATGAGTATAAACATTACAAGTTGGATATTCGTTTTGAAAAAGATGATGTGGTTGTTTTAGTAGAAACAAAACAGGACTTTACGGAGGATGATGAACCTCAGTTAGAAGCATACTTAGAAGAAGAACGGGCTGTCCATAAAAGCAAAAAAGTAATCTGCATTTTGGCCAATACGACTAATGATAAAATCAAAGTTTGGCAATCCTCTATAGATGAAGAACATGTTTTGCCCAAAGAGACCGTTTTGGATGAAATGGATCACTATATTCACCTGTTTGAACTTAGCAAATCAAATGACCGAGAGAGGGTTCTTAAAAACACCTATAAACTCAATGAAATGCTGCATAAAAAAGATATTGATGAGAAACTGCGGAGCCAATTTGTAGGTACGATTTTGTTACATATTAAAAAGTTAATTAATACTTGGGGTTTTCAGTTAATCGGCACAGAAGCTATTAAGAAGATGGATGATTACCTTGATAATTTGACCACTGTACAATCCATTCGTAGTGAAATACAAAATACTTTAAATGAATTACTGGATGGATCGGAGAATAAGACGGAAAAGATAAATCTTCTTCAAAAGAATGTTCTCGGAGACCAAAAAGTTAAGAAGTTAAATAAAGCCGAATGGCAAGAGATTTTTGATACCATACTAACCGATATTTATAAGTATATTGACACAGAAAGTGATGAGGGCCAAGATATATTAAATCTGTTCTTTATTGCTTTTAATAAATATACGGGTAAAGCTGATAAAAATCAGGCTTTTACCCCTGACCATATCACGGATTTTATGTGTAAACTGACTGATGTCGACTGCCATAAAAAGGTGTTAGACCCTACTTGTGGCAGTGGTTCTTTTCTGGTACAGGCTATGGTTAAAGAACTGGCAGATGCCCGTAGAGGTAAAACCGAAAAAGTAGCAAAGGAAGCTATGCGCAAGGTAAAAGAAGAAAATATCTATGGTATTGAAGTGGAAGAAAAAGCATATGGCCTTTCTACTACTAATATGTTAATTCACAGTGACGGTAACTCCAACATCATACATGCGAGCTGTTTTGATAGTGCGGAGTTTATCAAGAAAGCCAATCCAGACATTATCCTCATGAATCCGCCCTATAATGCTAAACCCAAAAGTATACCAGACGCATATAAAAAAAATTGGGGAAAAGCAAAAGATGGTAAAGAAGATCCAACAAAGGGTTTGGTGTTTATTCATTTTTTGTCAGACGTTATTAAACAGATGAACGAAGAAAATAAAACACAAAAAACAGTTAAACTGGCTGTTTTGTTGCCTCTACAATGCGCCATAGGTACAAGCAGTATCATTAGTGAAGAAAAAGCGGCAATGCTGAAGGATAATACCTTGGAAGCAGTATTTTCCCTCCCTGGGGAAATGTTTTATCCTGGTTCATCTGTCAATGCTTGTTGTATGCTATTTACGCTCGGGCAGCCGCATATTAAACCTAATGGGCAATCTCGCTCTACCTTTTTTGGCTACTGCAAGGATGACGGTTTTGTTAAGAAGAAGAACCTGGGCAGAGTAGAACAATTCGATTCAAATGGACATTCTAAATGGGCGGCTATAGAAAAAGAATGGCTGACCTTGTTTGAACAAAAGAAGGCTGTTGACGGTAAATCAGCCGTGCAAGTAGTTAGTGCTGAGGATGAATGGCTTTGTGAAGCCTATATGAAAACAGACTATACTAAATTGACAGAAGCTGATTTTCAGCAAACTTTAAACAACTATCTGTCTTACTTGGTAAAGGAAGGCCAAGTTTATGAATCTTAATAAACAAGATTGGAAGGAATTTAAACTTGAAAAGCTATTTACTATCCGTCGTGGAGATAGAATTGTAAAAGATGAGGACTATTTTGCTATTCCGCCTGCTCCAGATTATAAGTACAGAGTCATTACAGCAAGTGCAACTAACAATAGTGTAGATGGTGTTTATAACCAAACAAACTGTTTGGGTAATTGTTTGATTAGTTGTGGAGAAGCCAACGGGATGTTTACTACTTGGCAGGATGAGCCGTGTTGGGCCTTAGATACGGTGAGGATATATACACCTATTGGCTTTACATTATCTCGCAACCAAGGTTTATATCTCGCCTGTTGTCTGACATTTAATATGTATAGATTTTCTTATGGTAGAAAAGCAAAGCCTGATAATATGTATTCTTTGGATATTAATTTACCAATTCAACATCATCTAGATGGTACGCCAGTCATTGACCCCAAAAAGGAGTTTAGCAAAGATGGCTATATCCCCGATTGGCAATTCATGGAAAACTACATCAAATCCTTGCATTACAAACCTTTAACTACTTCCAGGGCTCATGCTCCTAAAAAAGAACTTAATATTTCCAAATGGAAAGATTTTGTTGTAGGAGATATATTTAATATCCAGTACGGTATAAATATGGAGCTTAATGCCTGTGAACCTTGCAACATATATGATCAAGAGGCGGTGGCCTTTGTGGCTAGGACCGCTGAAAACAATGGGGTCTCTGCCTTTGTAAAAAAAGAACAAGGTATGCTACCACAAGCAGCTGGCACGATTACCTGTGCTGGCGGTGGATCGGTATTATCTACATTTGTTCAGGCTCATGATTTTTATAGTGGCCGTGATTTATATCTGCTGAACACAAAAGAGAATCTGTCAGTTAAGACTAAACTTTTTTTAACCACGGTACTATTAAAGAACCAATACAGATATTCTTATGGTAGACAAGCAAATAAAACTTTGCCTACTTTGTTACTTAAACTTCCTATTCAACATCATTCCGATGGTACGCCCGTCATTGACCCTGAAAAGAAGTACAGCAAGGAAGGTTACATCCCGGACTGGCAATTTATGGAAGATTATATAAATAGTTTGCCATACAGTGATAAAATCAAATGAAAGTTGATTTTTGAACTTGTAAAATTAAATTTCGGGCAGTTAAATGAAGGGCAAAAGGATATAAAGAGACCTTTTGCCATTGCTTTTGGGTCCCAAATGCGCCATAGGTAAAAATATCTGATTGGGGCTGTGTGGCCCAAAACAAAAAATCCCCGACGATAGCCGGGGATAAATAGGCCAAAATACAATTAAAAAATCCCGCCGAAGGTTCGACGGGAAAATAAATGGGGTACTGTGGTCAATGCTTTTTATAATTTTTTAGTTAATCCATAAAGTATTCTTTTATTTCAGGAATTGTAACGTTAACATCTGTCACGAATGTTACGCTATATTTTGCTCTAGTAATAGCAACATAAAATTTGGCAAGAGATTTCGTAATTTTTTGTTTATTATTGGAAGATAAATAATGATTTATTAACGTATTAGGTATTATTACCACCCTATCTCTGGTAATTCCTTTTACTGCTCCAAAATTCATAGTAGGGAGGCCCATTGCCTTGGGTTTTGATCTTTTGTCATAAATTAAAATTTGTGGCTTATATTTGTTGTAATACGCCTGTAGAAGGTTCGGTTTTATATAAAAAAGCCCCAAATGCTTATTGCTTTCTTGATTTTTAGAAATAGTGGAAGGAAGGTTAGGATATAAAGAATCGGCAAACTTACAAATGGCTTCTGTACACCTATAGCACTCTCTTTGTTCTACTAATTTCCCCCAACCGTTGTTTTCCCATTCTTTAAACCACTGATACAGAGAAGTTTTTGTCTTATGTTTTGGAGAATGATGTGTTTTGTAAGTGGATTGCCTTCCATCTCCTACAAGTGTAATTTCTATATGGGATTGAAGCATTAATTCAATTAGCTCAAAGTCATACCCCGCTAAATCTTGGGCCTCATCAATAAAAATCTTACTAAAACATTTCTCTAGTCTTTTGATATAACAATTATTTCCTCTTTTATTAGCAACATAAGAAAACTTTGCTATTTTATCACTATAGATAGCTTTTTTATCTAGATTTAAATAATGATTGCTGTCTTTTTCGCGCGTATAAAGGGCCGAAATGCCATGAACATAATGCATTTCCATAATTTTATCTTCTGAGTATATATAGTTTTGAAAAGGCCGAACCATATCTGACAGAAGAAAAGAGAACCAAGATTGAATAGTAATATTATTAGGAACTACCCCATTGAGATGTATGAAAATATTTTTGATATTGTTAATATTTTCGAGTGTAAAGGTAGTAATAAGTATATTTTTATTTTTTTCCTCAAGAGCTTTTTTAACTAAAGTCGTTGTTTTTCCACTTCCGGCAGAAGCAAAAATAAATGTATTAGAGTTCATTCACTACCTCTTGAATATAATCCGGTATTACAAAAGGAATATCCGTATCAAATAAAGACAAGGCACATTTTGTTTTGTTCATTTGCATATATTTTGCCAGTTCTGCTTTAGTTTGCTCCTTTCTATTTAAAATTTTATTTAAGGTACTTAGTTCGTTGCAGTCTACGATACAAGGCTCTAGAGTATTATTGTGTGGATTTTTATGATAACAAATTTTAATTGTAGAATTTTTTTCATCTAAATATTCTTGATATTTCTTCTGTAGACCATCGACATTTCCATCGTTATCTGTAATGACAAAAACAGTCTTTTTTAATAATTTAGCTATTTCTAAAAATCGTTTAAAAGCAAGACCTACCGACATAATATCAATCCCTTTATCTAGCGGTTGCATATGATATTTTTGCATATATGCCTTTTTGACAATAAGTTCATCGGAAGGCCCTTCTACTAGAATTATTGTGTTAGATAATACGAGTCGTAGAGTATCAAAGCCAGGAAGCTTTCTGAAAAAATCTATTGTTTCTTCGGGCAAATCAGACATAGTAACAGCATTATCCTTGTTTAATAATATAGTATTCTTTAATCCCACAGTATTCATAATAAAAGAACTGTGCGTACTAATAAATAATTGGTTGCTATTACAGTTGCTAGCAATGTGATGGACAAGTTTATTCATATTACTGAATGAAAGATTGGTTTCAGGCTCTTCTAAAAGGATGATGTGATTCTCTTCCTTGCAACCTTGTACAACCAATTTTGTTTTAATTGCATTTTGTTCTCCCTTGCCTATATTTTTAAAAGGGATATCATTTAAATAAAAGGTAAGGTTTGTTTCCCAAGTACTTTTGTTGGAAATATCTACAGATACACTGAGATTTTTATCTGTAATATCAGAACTGGATGATTGTAAGGTTTCATTGATTTTCTTAATGGCATCTTCGGTCGAAAAAGATTCTTTCAAGGTTCTATAGGTTAAATTTAGTTGAGCAGTTTCTTCCCTAGATAAAGAAGTCGAAAGAATTTCGTATAGATGTTTATCTTGAGTATTGTTATAGCGGGATTCTGTGCAGTTTAAAAAAGTACTCTGACAAGGAATCTTGGTTATTGTTAATGGGTTATTAGCAAACGAGGACCAATCATAAGTATAAAATTCAGCAGGAATGGTTTTTACTTTGGAAGGGTCTTTTATATATTCTTTATATTGCCTACTATATTGATTATCAAAAAAAATACGCAAGAATAATCCTAGTCTGTCCTCATTCTTTGTGTTATTGTTTCCCCGAAGTCGATTTAAGTCTTGATTTTCGTCCTTAGCGAAGTAGAGCTCAATTAGAATTTCTGGAAGAGGTGCGTTAGAATTAGTTTGCAATTGCGCAATATAACTATCTACAACTTCTTTATTAAATAAATAAGGAGAAATTCCAAATCGGAGGGATTGATAATTTATCTGTAATGACAGCGCGAGGTGTATTGCTTCTAATAGGGTCGTCTTTCCTGCCTCATTATTGCCAACGATTATATTGATATCAGAGTTGATTGGCAAATCTAATTCTTTAAAAACTTTATAATTTTTGATGAGGACTCTTTGAATTTTCATGATTTATCTCTTTTGGCTGTATATTGGTCAGTTAAATCTAATCTAAAAAGCTTATAATAAATATATTATATCTTTGAGTGTGCTTGTTTTCCAATTATATTGTGATGCCATCTTATATTACGAAGTATGCTGAATGTAGGATGGGATATTTTTTACCAAATTTGGGCTAAAATGGTATATTATTTATAGGAAATAATTGTATTTTCTATTATATATCTTATTTATAAGTTATTTAATTTCGAAGGAGTATTTGTCTGGCTTTTAAGCCGTTTTGACGACTTAGACACAATTTGAGTCTGTTTTTGGAACCGCATGAGGAATGCGGTGCGCTTTTGGGATACCAAAGGCTCAATCGTAGTCCAAAAACAGCCGAGTTTAGACACAGAGTAAGCGGCCTAATTACCCGCTTGTTCTGTGTCGAATGTTTCCTGCCCTCCGGGGCGGGAAACTGCGGCTGTTTATATTTGGGTTACTACGATTGGCTCGGATATAACAGCCGCCATTTTTTATATCCTTTCCCGTTTCCTCGGTTCCGCTTTACAGATTATCTTCTAAAAGGAGCGTATGATGAACTTAGGAATCCGGGTAGATACCCGCATTAAAGAAAACCTTAAGAAGTATCAAAAACAATTATTGCGCTTACAAGAGTTAGATGCTAAAGAGGCCCCTACCGAAAAAATAGCAATGGATATGCTTTGCGATGTGTTCGGCTACGATTTGGAGCATGTTTTCGGCCAATACGGTAATAACGGGCGTTCTTGCGATGCCGTTATTAAAGACGATAAGAAAGTCTTTTATGTGTTTGAATGCAAGCGAATAGGAACGGATAAGAAAGACTTTAACAAGCACATCCGCCAAGTGATAGAGTATTGCGCCACCCTGAATGTTCCTTGGGGTATTTTAACAAACGGGGCTTATTGGCAGTTGTACTATGTGGATATTAAAGCCCAACCTGTAACTGCGGAATTAATTTGGGATTTTGATGTATTGGAATTAAGCCACCGCCAAGCGGCCCATCGTGAACTATTGCTCCCTTTATGCCGGGAAGCCATTGCTAAACGCTTAAAAGAGGGTATTTTAGAAGAAAAACGGGCCTTGAGTGTGGAAAATATAGCCCGCGTCTTGTTTAGCAACGAAGTATTAAAAGCTATTAGCGGCGTTTTAAGGCGCAAAGTGGGGGCGCGCGTGGATGTGGATACCCTGGAAGCCAAAATCCGCGAATTATGCCCGAATTTGCCCGAAAATATACGGGGCTTTCGCGCGCCTAAGAAGAAAGACAAGCCCGCTCAGCCCGAAATTAAAGTCGTTACGATGGCTAAAGAGGGCGCAAACGAGGCCTTAAATGGGGAAAATCCTACGGGGGAAACAAAATGAAAAAGACGCTTATCGTTTTATGTGTATGTTTATTAAGCGAGGTTGCGTATGGCTTTGATGCGGTTAAAAACAGTGATGGTACTTGGACTATTTCCGGGCCGGAAGTAACATCCCGTACCTTTGGCAAAACGACCTATTATTGCATTAACCGGGGAGGCGCAGAGCAATGTTATACAGCGGCTGAGCTAACAGCGGATTTAGACAAGCGTTTGGAGCAGGGAAACCCGGACATAAAACCTGTTTCGGCTTCTGAAGCAGAACTTAAAGCTTCTTCCGCTACTACCCAAGAACAGACCTTTAGGAATTATATGGATACCACCTATCAGCAAGGCGTGCCTATTCCCAGAGCAGAGGATAATCAGCCCAAAGAAACCTCAGAAACCCCAAAAGAGTCAAAGAGTTTCTTGAAAAAACTGAGCGATTTCTTATCCTCTCTACTATTCTTTTTGTAATGCAAAGGCCGGCCTCAAAGTCGGCCTTTTACTTTGTTAGAATGAGGGATATAACTAACAAAGGATGATAATTATGGAAATTAAATTTGCGTTGTGGCAATACAAAAAAGATGAGTTGGGGGAATTAAAGCCCACTAATCCCATTGTGGTAAGTACGTGGGAGGAGGTGCGGGCAAAAGCGAAGGAAGGATATAGATTGCAGGGGCTGACATATCCCGTTTTCCAAATGTTTAAAGCATTGAAATATAACGAGTATTTCCTAAAGGAACGGGAGCGATTTAGAAAAGAGTTTCAAATTCCGGCGCGGGTTAGTTTTAAAAAATATTTAGAGAATTCACGCTATTTTGCCAAAGATAAAAAGATAACAAAAAAGAACTTTATCACGAGTCCCTTTTTTAAGGAAATTTGTTTCTTGGGGAAAGTTGTGCAAAACTACCGGATGCCAAACCATATAAAGGAACTGCTGAGAGATTTATTTTATACGGGCGTTGTGCGTTTTATCCCGCCGTTTGGCGGAGATGTGCGTATTGTAATTTATCCTAAACAGCGTTGGTTACATCCTAAGGAAGTTCGTTTGGAGATAACCTCTCCCCATATGACAAAAAATGCTTTAAAAAAGTTTATTGATTTGCATTGGGAAATGTTGCAACCCTATATTTTGGCATTACCAGCGGAGAATAATCTGTTAATTACCGAGCATGACTTGGAAGTTATGCGCTTGCGAAAAGAAAATAAAACGATTTCAAATGTAGCTACTGAAATGTATTTAGCTATGAATCCCGGTGATGTGCGTTACGGGAAAGAAAAAGAAGTCAAGGAAGCGACAGTTAAAACGGCTTATTTTAGAGCCAAAGAAAAAATAGATGAGTTATTTCGTCCCGTCGGTCAAAAGAAGAAAAAGGTGCGCTGATAAACTTGATTTTATCGTTTCCGGGGTTTGTGTAATCTTAGGAGACGAAGTAGTCTCTTTCTTTATTCTATCCTTTGTCTATGAAGCACTTGGGCAAAGGATTTTTTATTACAGCGCAAGATGTCCCGGCCGACTTTATTAAAGAAACACAAAAGTTGGTCGCGGACAGCTGCGGGCGCAAAATAACCGCCGCGCAAGCGTTGCAAATAATTCAATCTTGGCTGGAATTTGCGGATATATTAGTTCGCTTAAACCAGCTGTCCGGCGCGTCAAATAAACCATAAAGGAGTAAAGGAAATGAATAAGACTGTGATTTATTTAAGAGTCTCTAGTAAAGGACAGGAAGAAAACGGCTATTCTCTGGACGCACAGGAAAAGTTGGCCCGGGAATATGCCGCCAAGAAAGGATTAGAGGTGGTCAAAATATGGAAAGGGGCGGAATCAGCTTGGGGAAAGATTGAAAGAACCAATTTTTCTGAGATGCTGGCTTTTATGAAAAAGCATCACGAGGTCAGGCATATTATTTTTGATGTGCTAGACCGTATGACCCGCAATGATGTGGATAAACTTAAGATTGCCCAATTAGTAAAGCAATATGATAAAGTGGTTCATTTTTCCCGCGATAATAAGATGTACAGCCGGGAGTCCAGCTCCGACGAGGAATTTATGATGGATGTGCAGGTTGCCGTTGCCAAAAAATTATCCAATGACATTTCCCGCAAAACCACAATGGGTATGACAGAAAAGGCCGAACAGGGGATTTATCCGGCCCGCGCGCCGATTGGCTACCTAAACAACCACCGCACAAGCAAAATTGATGTTGACCCGGAACGAGCCCCTTTTGTAAAACGCTTGTTTGAAATGGCGGCCAGCGGGGAATATTCTTTGCAAATGATAGAGGATATCCTGTATGCGGAGGGGTTAAGGGAGCGGTTGCATAATGGCAGAGTGCGTAAAAGTACCCTGTATCGGGTACTTCACAACCCGATGTATTATGGTACTTTCCGTTGGGGTAAAAAACTCTACTCGGGTATTCACGAACCGCTCATTACAAAAGACTTATTCGAGAGGGCCAATAAGGCCCTCTCCCTTTTTGAGCGTCCCCGTGTTACTACCCGCAATTATCCTTTTTCTAATCTGCTTCATTGCAAAGATTGCGGCTGTTCTATTGTGGGGGATTTTGCCAAAAAGAAATATATGTATTACCGCTGTTCATTTTCCAAAGGGCAACATCCGCACGAAAAATACATTCGGGAACATCAGCTGGATGAGGCGTTTGCGGCCTTGATAGATGCTATTAGTTTAAAGCCGGGAGTAGTGTCGTGGCTACAAAAAGCCATAGAAATACGCTTAAAACACTTGGAAAAGGCCCAAAACAAGGCGACGGGCGGGCTGAAAGCGGAACTAAGCAAAAAGCAAACGGAATTAGAACGCTTATATGACGAGGGCTGGGAAAAGGGCTATCCGGCGGAGTTTATAAAACGCACGGAAGAACGCTTAAAAACGGCTATTGCCGAACTTACACAGCAAATACAAGCCCAAACTATACAGCTGGACGCCGTACGGCAAAAAAGCACAGATATTTTAAAGTTGGTATGTAATATGGGTACTATCTATCGCGCGGCTCCGCTTTCAGAAAAAAAGCCTCTTTTGCGCCATATAGCCAGCGATTTTGTATTGGACGGACACAAAATTTACCCAAAATACCGCGAACCGTTCAATATTTTTGCGCAAGGAAATAAAAAATGCTTAGAAATTAAGGGAAAATCCCCTAAAAGTTCTAAGCATTTAATATGGGGTGGATGACGAGATTTGAACCCGCGACCTCCGCTTCCACAGAGCGGCGCTCTAACCAGCTGAGCTACATCCACCGTAAATCCTCTTAACGCCTTATATCACAAATACTCCTTGAAATATTTCCGGCTCAATACGCTAAACCGCTAAGGCATTATATCAATGTCTTTTAATTCTATCATTTTGCTACGCCGCCTGGCAAGATTTATGCAAAAATAAATGGCAAATAATTATCTGCCGATTGATAATCTCAACAGAATATACAAGATTTCTACCAACTTTCGGCGTGTACTTTCGCGGGGTCAAAACGATCTTCTTTCCCTTTTTCCTCATCGCCGTAGCCAAGCACTACTATGCCGACAGGTACTATATTTTCAGGGAGAGAAAACTCCTTTGCAATTCCGTCCGCTCTTTCTTTATTGGGATATACTCCCAGCCAGACGCTGCCAAGCCCCAAGTCTTTTGCCGCTAATAGCATATTCTGTATAGCCGCGGCACAATCCTGCTGAAAGAAGGGTGTGCTTTCCTGCGTGTCCGCACACACTATTACGGCGCAAGGGGCTGTTTGGAGCATCATAGAATAGGGGTGCGCGTTCATTATCTTTTGTTTGCCCTCTTGCGTTTGTACTGTGATAAAGCGCCAGCCTTGCATATTCCTAGCGGTGGGGGCACTCATTGCGGCTTTTAAAATTAAGGCCAGTTTTTCCGCCTCAAGAGTTTGATTTTTATATTTACGGATACTTCTTCTGCCAAAAATAGTTTCCCTGGTTTCCATCTTTATTTTCTCCTTAAAATTTTCTCTTTAAAAAATTTGGCCAGCCCGCCTTTTGCGGTTTCGCGATAGTCGCTGTTCATATCTTTGCCGGTCTGCATCATAGTGGCTAGAATATCGTCATAGGATACGCGGTTGTCGTCATCGGACGCTATTGCATATGTCGCGCAGTCTATCGCACGGCTGGCGGCGAGGGCGTTTCTTTCTATACAAGGGATTTGTACCAGGCCGTCAACCGGGTCGCAGGTAAGGCCCAAATGGTGTTCCAACCCCATTTCAGCCGCGTATTCTATTTGGCGGTTGTTGCCGCCTTCAAGCTGACAGGCTGCTGCGGCTGCCATCGCACAGGCCACGCCCACTTCCCCTTGGCAACCTACCTCCGCACCTGATATTGAGGCATTGGCTTTAGCCAGATTGCCGACAAGCCCCGCCGTAGCCATTGCGCGGAGTATGGGGGTATCGTCCAATTCGTAAATTTCTTTGGTTATTCTCAGTACGGCCGGCAGTACTCCACAGGATCCGCAAGTCGGCGCGGTAACTACTACTCCGCCGCTTGCATTTTCTTCCGAACAGGCAAGCGCATAGGAAAACAGTTTGTGCATACGTCTTACGTACCTTGGGGAAGTATCGGATATTTTAAAATATCTTCTTGCTTTTCTTTCAAGTTGAAGGCTGCCGGGCAGAACTTCCCATTTTTTTACGCCTGTGTCTATCGTTTTCTGCATTTGGCTCCACATATCAAGCAAGTAATCCCAAATTTCGGGGCCTTCAACCTCCTCGACATATTCCCACAGGCTCATCTTTCTTTTTTTGCAATATTGGTTTATATCCTGCATGGTTTTTAGGGGATAAATCGTTTTTGGCGGATTATCAAAGTCTTTATCGTCTTTAATGTCGCCGCCGCCTACACTGTAGACTAGCCAGGAATCCAGAATATTGTCCTTTTCGTCCAGAGCTTCAAATTTCAAGGCGTTTGGATGTTTGGGCATAAAGGTTTTTTCTTCCCAGACCAGCGATACAGGTTTAGGTTCCAATCCGGAAGTTACGGCGAAGTCGGTCAGATGGCCTTTTCCGGTAAGAGCCAGCGAGCCGTAAAGATAAACTCTAAAGCTGTGGGCCGAGGGGTTTTTCTTGTTGAAAATTTCGGCGGCTTTTCTTGGCCCCATAGTGTGGCTGCTTGAGGGGCCCATACCTACTTTAAACAGTTCTTTTAATGTCTGCATACAAAAATGTTACTATATATTTTAGAATTATGAACATTATTGATATTATACTTATAACATTCAGTCTTTCAATAGACAATTTCGCCGTAAGCGCGGCCAGCTCCTGCAGCGGGAAGGGCTTTTCGTGCGCTCATATTGCTAAAGTTGTCTGCACATTTTGCGCGGTTGGGGTTTTGTTTTTGTTTTGCGGGTATTTCGGCGGGGTGAAACTGCTGGGCTATATCAGCAGTTGGGATCATATAGTCGGGCCGCTGATTTTGTTTTATATCGGCGGTAAAATGATAAAGGGTGCATTTTTCGGCGGCGATGATGATTCAGAGTGTCACTCAAGGCTTGATATGCGAGGATTAAAAGTTTTGTTAGCTTTGGCCTTAGCCACCAATATAGATGTTTTGGCTGCCGGGGTATCAATGGCGGCTTTTGAGGTTAATATAACTGCGGCGGCCTTATTTTTGGTTTTGTTTGTGTGTTTGGCTGTGGCTTTAGGTTTTACGGTCGGTTCAAGGCTTGGCCGCAGTTTCGGCAATAAGGTGGAAATAGTCGGGGGACTGGTATTGATAGGGCTTAGCGTCAAGATTTTTTTGGGAGGTTGAAAGTTGTTAAAAAATGGCAATTTAATGTAAAATCTTGGTATACATTATGATAGAATAAAATATAGGATATATATATGGGAATAATATCGTTGATACTAGTATTGTTGTGCATATCGACCGGCTGTTTCGCCATTGGCGTTACGTCCGGCAGCAAGCTGGGGAGCTGCTATAAATCTTCGGTGGCTTTGAAGACGACATTGGTATTTGTCGTGACCAGTCTATTGGCTTTATCGTTGAGTTTTATTCTCGGCAAGTTATTGTATGACAGCGTTGCGCATGTTTCGCAATGGATAGCTTTCGCGATGTTCTTCTTGATAGGCGTAAGGCTTCTTATGGAATCGATAGAGAAAGCGCCGAGTTTAAACTATACGGATATAGTTCAAAGTTCCTATCTGATAAGGGTGGCTGTACAGGCCAGCGTAGACGCTTTTATGCTGGGCTTTGTGCTTGCGCTTATAGCGCCGCGTTATTTGCTGGGGACTTTATTTTTATCGGCGTTGTTTACGTTTTTGGCTACGACTTTAGGCCTTTCGCACGGGCACAGTTTTACCAAGACGGTTTTGGGCAACAGATTGCAGCTTGTTGCCGGTATAATAATGGTGATAATAGCAGTAAAATTCATTATTGTGGCCAACGGTTAAGCCCTGGCCTAAGAACATATTTAAAAAACGCTGCCAGTTTGCAGCGTTTTTTATAGCAAGGAGTTTTATTTATGGAATATAATCCGCCTGTAAAAAAGGTACTTATCAGCGGGGAACAGATAGATAAAAGAGTAAAGGAACTCGCCGATAAGATTTCCGAAGATTATAAAGGAAGAACGCCGATCTTAGTCGGGATCTTGCGGGGCTCGGTATTGTTCTTCTCCAATTTGGTAAAGAATTTGAGCATAGACTGCAATTTGGATTTTATGTGTTTGGCATCGTACAGCGGCACTGAGAGCAGCGGTAAGGTGCGGTTCATTTTGGATATGCGCGAAGACGTAAAAGGGCGCGATGTAATCATAGTGGAAGATATCGTAGATACGGGCATAACGGGGCAATATCTTTTGGATTTGCTTAAGACGAGAAATCCCGCCTCGGTGGAGATATGCTCACTTTTGGATAAACCCTCAAACCGCCAACTTGAGATAAAGCCGAAATATGTCGGTTTTGAGATAGAGAACGAATTTGTAATAGGTTACGGTCTGGATTATAACGAACTGTACCGCAACTTACCTTATATAGGAGTGTTTGATGAAACAAAGAAATAACAAAAAGCTGCCCGGCGTACCGTTAAGGCAGATACTGCTGTGGATATTAACTTTTATAATAGTCGTAAGCATATATTCCAAGATGGGGCAGAACCAAGCCGCCAAAGAGATAGACTATTCCGATTTTAAAGCGAAGGTGACAAACGGGGAGATCTTATCTGTAACGATAACCCCCGATATGGTTACCGGTACATTTAAAGACAATGGCAAAGAATCCAAATTCCAAACGATAAAAGTAGAAGACAACTCACTGGTGCAGGAGTTGGTCGATGCAAAGGTGCCGTTTAAAGCGCAGGCCGACAAAAGCTGGATATACAGCGTATTGTTCAATATCGGCATGGTGCTTTTGTTCGTATTTGCGTGGTGGTTTTTGTTTATCAGGCCGCAGCGCAACGACGGCAGGAGCGCTTTGAATTTCGCCAAGAGCAAGGCCAAAATGCAGGATCCTTCCAAGCAGGAAGTTACGTTTAAAGACGTTGCCGGCTGCGACGAGGCGAAGGAAGAAATGCAGGATATAATAAAATTTTTGAAAAACCCCAAAAAGTTCCAAACTTTAGGTGCGAAACTGCCCAAGGGCATATTGCTTTACGGTGCGCCGGGTACGGGTAAGACTTTGCTTGCCAAGGCGGTAGCGGGCGAAGCAAAGGTGGCGTTTTTCTCCGCTTCTGCATCGGAATTTGTGGAGATGTTCGTAGGCGTGGGTGCCGCGCGCGTAAGGGATTTGTTCAACAATGCCAAGAATAATGCTCCGGCGATCATTTTTATTGACGAGCTTGACGCCGTCGGGCGCCGTCGTTTTGCCGGCATAGGCGGCGGACATGACGAAAGAGAGCAAACCTTAAACCAACTCTTGATAGAGCTTGACGGTTTTGAAAGCAAGCAGGGTATAATTTTGATGGGCTCTACGAACCGCCCCGATGTATTAGACCCCGCCTTAACCCGCCCCGGCAGATTTGATAGACACATCAATGTCCCCGCGCCGGATATGCAAGGGCGCAAGGAGATACTGGAAGTTCACGCCAAGAAAGTCAAAATGGGCAAAGACGTTGATTTGGGTGTAATAGCCAAAAGCACTCCGGGCTTTGTGGGTGCGGATTTGGCCAACGTGATAAACGAAGCGGCGATTTTGGCCGCGCGCGCCGATAAGCCGGCGGTAGAAACAGACGATATAGAAGAAGCGGTGGAAAGAGTAATGGCGGGCCCTCAGAGAAGGAGCCGCGTCATCTCCGAACACGAGAAGCGCGTAATAGCGGCGCACGAGGCAGGCCATACGGTAGTGGCCAAGCATTCCAAACACAGCGATCCTGTGCATAAAGTATCAATAATACCCAGGGGCCCGGCTTTAGGCTATACTATGCAGCTGCCTTTGGAGGATAAATATCTCACCACCAAGAGCGAGATTTTGGACAAACTGACAATACTGCTCGGCGGCCGCGCTGCGGAGGAGATATTGTTCGACGAGATAACCACCGGCGCGCATGACGATTTGTCGCGCACTACGGCCTATGCCAGGAAAATGGTGGCGGAACTGGGTATGAGCGAGAAACTCGGCCCCATATCGGTACAGACCGACCAAAACGAAGTGTTTTTGGGTATGGATTTATCCAGGCACAAAAACTATTCCGAGGAGCTTGCCAGAGAAATTGATAATGAAGTCAGCCTTTTAGTCAAAGAATCTTACCGCAAAGCAAAAGCCATACTTACCGAAAATAGAGCAGCTTTGGAAAAGCTTATAGAACGGCTGCTTGAGAAAGAGGTTGTCGATTCCGACGAAATCGATGAAATACTCGGTTTTAAGAAGGAATCCCAAACCGATGAAAAGGCCGCTTCCGCAGACGAGGAAAAGAAGGACGATGGCAAAACGCAAATTAGCGATAATGCCGAAAAAACGGAGGAAGAGAATGCCTAAATATTTCGGCACGGACGGCGTCAGGGCTGTTGCGGGTCAGTTTCCGCTTGTAGAGGATTTTATAACAAAGCTGGGCTATTGCGCTTTGAAAGAGATAGAAAAGCAAGGCCGCGCTTTTGCAAACAGAGATGTTATCATAGCGGAAGACTCCCGCGCTTCCGGCCGAGAGATAGCGAGTTATCTTTCCAAAGGGATAAGAGCGGCGGGCTACAATGTGGTGCATATCGGTATCGCGCCTACGCCCGCGGCGTCTTTCCTCACCCAAAAATACAAGGCGGTGTGCGGGATAGTAATATCGGCCAGCCATAACCCGGCGGAATTTAACGGGATAAAATTTTTCTCACCGCTGGGCTGTAAAATTAACGAGGATTTGGAAGCGTCTATAGAAACGGCGATAGAAAACTGTTCATCCGTCCCCGCGGAAAAGGAAGGGACCTCGTACAGTGAGAAAGGCGAACTCGTAGACGATTATATCGCTTTTCTTAAAAGCACTTTCCCCAAGGATATAGATTTAAAAGACACAAAGATAGTTTTGGATTGCGCCAACGGCGCATCATATAAGATAGCGCCGCGCGTTTTTAAGGAACTTGGCGCGCAAGTGCTGTCTTTAAATACCTTACCCAACGGCGTAAACATAAACGCGGGCTGCGGGGCATTGCACACGCAGGGCATGCAGGACGCGACGAAAGACAATAAAGCCTATATAGGTTTTTCTTTCGACGGAGACGCGGACAGGCTGATCGCTTCCGACGAAAAAGGGCGGCAGCTTGACGGGGATAATATCATCGCGGCGGCGGCGCTTTATTTAAAGGGTAAAGAAGCGCTAAAAGGCAATAAGGTTGTGCTTACGATAATGGCCAATTTGGGCTTAATAAACTTTCTTAAGGCCAATGCGATAGAGCCCGTCCTCACGAAGGTAGGGGATAAATATGTCTTTGAGGAATTAGAAAAGGACGATTTATCCATAGGCGGAGAAACTTCCGGCCATATAATATTTAGGGATATATCGCAGGCGGGGGACGGTATTTTGTGCGCTTTGCAGCTTTTGGCGATAGTTAAATATTCCGGCAAGCCGGCCTCTGTTATAAAGGATTTGTGGACTAAATATCCGCTTAAACTGGTGCCCGTAAAGGTAACGGAAAAGACGCCGCTGGAACAAGTGGACGGCTTTTTGGATTATGTGGCAACCATGCAAAAGGCGATGGGCGAAAAGGGCAGAATAGTGATAAGATACTCCGGCACTGAGCCGCTTTTGAGGATATTGGTGGAAGGCGAAGATAAAGCCTTGGTTGAAGAAACGGCGGAAAAAGTGGCGCAATACTACAAAAGCAAAGCGAGTGCGGCAGTATAAAGAGGTGTATAGTATGAAATTGGAATTAGGCGTAAATATAGATCATATAGCGACTTTAAGGCAAGCGCGCGGGATGAATAATCCAGTCCCGTTTGAAGCCGCACAAGCGTGTATAAGGCTTGGCGTAGAATATATAGTAATACATTTAAGGCGGGATAGACGCCATATACAGGAAAACGATCTGCGCCTGCTTACCAAAGAGTATAGGGAACATATCCACTTGGAAATGGCCGCCACGCAGGAAATGACGGACTTGGCGGTAAAATACAAACCGGGCTCGGTGTGCATAGTGCCTGAATATCCGGGCGAATTGACGACTTCCGGCGGGCTTAAACTTGACGAGAAACATATCCCCACGATACAAAAGACTGTAAAAATTTTAAAGAAAGCGGGTATAAGGGTAAGCCTGTTTGTCGACCCCAAAGCGGATAATATCCGTTGCGCAAAAAGGATAGGCGCCGACATAGTGGAATTGTGTACCAAAGATTACAGCGAGGCCAAAACGGAAAAACAGCGCCAGTCTTTACTAGAGGAACTTTCCGTAGCCGCCATACTGGGGCGCGAACTCGGGCTTGAGGTCCACAGCGGACACGGCCTGGATTACGATAATGTGGAAGACGTCGCAAATATAAGCGGAATGCAATGCCTTAATATAGGGTTTTCAATAATAGCCAGGGCGGTATTCGTCGGATTGCCGCAGGCCGTATTGGAAATGCGCCAAAAGATTGCTTAGGAGCGGAATATGTGCGGAATAGTGGGATATACCGGCGGTAAAGATTGCGTAAACATTATAATAGACGGGCTTAAAAAACTTGAGTACCGCGGCTATGATTCGGCAGGGATAGCTTTTGAGGAAGACAAAGGCATAGATATTCTTAAAGCCGTAGGCCGTGTGGAGAATTTGGAGAAGTTGGTAATAGCGGGCAAGGTTAAATCTCATTGTGCGATAGCGCATACCCGCTGGGCTACGCACGGCAAGCCAAGCGTTTTAAACAGTCATCCGCACGGCGACTGTAAAGGCGAAGTCGCCATAGTCCATAACGGAATAATAGAGAATTACGACGAACTTAAAAAAGAGCTTTCTTCCAAAGGCCACAAGTTCGCTTCGGAAACCGACAGCGAAGCCGCCGCCCATTTGATAGAAGAAGAATTAAAAAAACAAAAAGATTTTTTTAAGGCTTTCGCCTGCGCCGTAAAGAAGCTTAAAGGGGCGTATGCCCTGGCCGCGACGTATAAAAACGCGCCAGGAGTAATTTGTGTAGCCAAGAAACAGAGCCCGCTGGTAATAGGGCAGGGCAAAGGCGAATATTATTTGGCTTCCGATGTGCCGGCCTTCCTTAATCACACCAATAAGGCTATATTTTTAGAAGACGGCGATTTGGCGAAGATAACCGCCGACTCCTGCGAGATTTACAATCTTGCCGGCGTGAGACAAAATCGCAAGGTCAATATAATAAAGTGGAATCCCGCCACCGCTCAAAAAGGCGGATACAAGCACTTTATGATAAAAGAAATTTTTGATCAACCCCAAGCCACAAAAGATACTATTTCCACTTTGCCGCCGGACATCAAAAAGGCTTTCGGTATAATGCCCGCGGCGGCAAGGAAAATCAAGGGTCTCTATATAGTGGCCTGCGGAACGGCTTATCACGCGGGGCTGTGCGCCAAGTATGTGATAGAGCACTTTGCGAAATTGCCGGTAGAGGTTGAAACCGCTTCGGAATTTAAATACAGGAGCATAAACTTCCAAAAAGATTGGCTGTTTATAGCGGTGTCGCAGTCGGGCGAAACGGCCGATACCTTGGCCGCTTTAAACAATGCAAAACAGGCGGGCCTTAAGGCTTTGAGCATTTGCAATGTGGTAGGCTCCACTATAACTAGGGCTAGCGATTATACTGTCTATACCCACTGCGGGCCGGAAATAAGCGTAGCTTCGACGAAGGCTTTTACCTCCCAGCTGGCGGTACTATACAGCTTCGCTTTGAATATCGCCAAAGAGCATGGAACTATTACGAAAACTGCCTTTGATAAATTATATAAGGAATTTAAGGCGCTGCCCGCACTTATCGAGCAAACGCTTAAAGACGCCGCTCAAATAAAGAAACTTGCTAAAACGGTTTATAAGAGCAATTCCTATATATTCTTGGGCAGGAACGCCGCTTTCCCGATAGCGCTTGAAGGCGCTTTGAAACTTAAGGAGATATCTTATCTCCATGCGGAAGGCTTTGCAGGCGGCGAAATAAAACACGGCCCGATAGCCATAATAGACAAAGGTATGCCCGTAGTGGCTTTGGCACCGAAAGGCGAGCTGTATGAGAAGATGTTGTCTTCCTGCCAGGAAGTCGGCGCGCGCGGTGCGAAGTTGATAATCGTAACCAATGCACCTTTAAAAGGTGCGGTAGAGGTGCCTTACACAAACGAGTATTTGTTCCCTGTTTTGGCGGTGGTGCCGCTGCAGCTATTGGCTTATTACGTTTCGGATATGCGCGGGCGCGAAATAGATAGGCCGCGCAATCTGGCAAAGAGTGTTACTGTGGAGTAATATGGCGATAATCGGCATAGGTGTCGATATGGAAGAGATCTCCCGCTTTAAAAATGCGGAGGAGAAACTCCTCAAGCGCGTTTTTACCGATGCGGAACTTGCCTTTTGCTTTAAATCCGTAAAACCTTGGGAGCGTTTGGCCGCACGCTTCTGCGCTAAGGAGGCCGCTTTCAAGGCTTTGCCTTTTAAAGAAATAGCTTTTAAAAATATAGAGGTTAAAACTTCTCAAGATGGCAAGCCGAACCTCGTAATATATGACGAAAGAGCAAACGGGCTTGATATAAAGCTTTCTTTATCGCATACCGATACGGCTGCGATAGCTTTTGTAGTAGTAAGCGAGTAGCTTATGCAAAAAGCCGAAAGAACTGACAACAACTTCTTTAAAAATAATTACCCGCGCAGAAGCAGAAATTCCTATAAGAATTTAAACGGGAAAGTGTTTATCGTAGCCGGAAGTAAGGATATGCCTGGCGCGGCCGTTTTGGCGGCGCGCGCAGCTTATAGGGCGGGTGCGGGCTTTGTTACGGTGGCAAGCGCGCAACAGTGCAGGGGCGCCTTGATTAAGGCTGTTCCAGAAGCTTTGATATTGGATATAAAATCGCCTAAAGGCTATCTTGGCGAAAGCGCTTTAAAAAAGATACAAAGCTATATCAAGCAAAACAAACAAGATATAATCCTTATCGGCTGCGGACTTGGAAAAGGCGCAGATATCACCTTTAAACTTTTACGCTCCGTCAAAACGCCTGCCGTAATAGATGCCGATTCCCTCAACTTCATAGCTAAGCGCGGCATTAACCTTTTAACGAATATACCTTCGATACTTACTCCGCATGAAGGCGAAATAAAGCGGCTGCTTGGCGATATATCTTTTAATAAAGATACCGCCGCTTTGACGATATCGGATATTACCGGAGGCGTTTGCCTGCTCAAAGGCCCGAATACTCAAATTTGTTTTAAAGGGCGTAAACAAATCAACACCAGCGGCAATGAAGGTTTGGCCAAAGCCGGCAGCGGTGACGTGCTCGCTGGCATTATCGCGGCGATATGGGCCAAATTGCTTAAAAACGCTGCGGAAGCGGACGAGCGGGAAAAAGGATTTCTCGCGGCCTGTATGGGAGTGTATCTGCACGGTTTTGCGGCCGATTTGGCCGTTAAAGGCATTTCCAAGGAATCGCTTACGGCAAGCGATGTTATAGCGGCTTTGCCCGTTGCTCTTAAAAAACTTTTGGGATAAAAAAATATAAAATATATATATGACGATACTTATAATCATTCTTTCTATAATACTGATAGCGCTGTTGATGGTCTTTATAGCTTATAAAGAAAGCGACAAAATTATATTGCGCAATACAAAGCGCTCTCAAATAACGGTGTTTCCGGATCAGCTTAAGTTGGAATTTGAAAGGGTTATTTTTAAAAATTCCGACGGCATTACCTTAAAAGGCTGGTTTATACCCTCGGAACAGGAAAGCTCCAAAACCATCGTGTTTATGCACGGCTGGGGTATGAATAAAGGCACGATATTGCAAAACACGGCTTTTTTAAGAAGAAAATACAATTTGTTTTATTTTGATTTCAGAGGTTCGGGCGAAAGCGGGGAGGGATTATCCTCCATCGGCTATTTGGAGATACGCGACGCAAAAGCCGCGATAGAAAAACTTATTGAGACTCGCCCCGATGCCTGTAAGGAGATCGGCCTTTACGGCCTTTCGATGGGCGCGGCCGTAGCAATTTATGAGGGTTCTCATAACGATTTGATCAAATGCGTGGTAGCGGAAGGATGCTATTATTCTTATGAGAAAGTGGTCGCCCGCTGGGCGCGCGTGCATAAGCATACGCCGTATTTCCCGCTTGTGGCATTAGCCTTGTATTTTGCCAAGAAACGATTGGGAATGGATCCCGAAGAATTCAGCCCTAAATATAATATCGAAAAACTAAACGGCAAACCGGTATTTATAATAAATGGGGCTGATGATACCCTTTCGCCTCGCCACGATGCAAGGAAATTATATCGCCGCGCAAAGGAACCCAAACAAATTTGGATAGTGCCCAACGCCACTCATACGGAAGTGGCCGATGTCGCAGGGCAGCAATACAAAAACAGATTAAATGAATTTTATGATAAGTATTTATAATATCCAATTTGTTTAAAGGCAATAAATCCCGGCTTTAAGGCCGGGATTTTATTTGTCGGTGTAGGATTTATCTAGAAAAAGTTTTTGTTTAATCCCTTTTCAAAGCGTTCTAAATCCTTCTTGCTTATCTTTATGGCTTTCGTTTTGAAGTCCTTATGCGGATAATATTTTTGTAAATATCCTTGCCAACGGGTAGCTTGCAGAATATGCTTATCCGTTGTGGTTCCACTTTCAAAAGTACCGTAAAGCCAACGGCGCCCTTTGTTGATGAAATCTCTTATCTTTTTTGCTTCTTCCGGGGTAATCAATTCCTGATCTGACGAGGAGATTTTATTATCTCGGCTTTGTATTATGGCGAACTTGTTATAATTGCGCATATTGTAAACGAACATGGTTCTGTCCGTTACGGCGTATGCCAATGCTCTTTGATCGTCCAAAATGGCGTACACATAAAGGAGTCTGCCTTCATTGTTTTTTATTTTCACCATCGTGCGAGATACTTCATTGTTAAAAGTTATTTCCCGGATTATTCCGCCCGGGGCATATTCATATACGATGGTGTTTTTATCTGCGGGCACTTTTTTTCTTTTATCCGATGTTAAGTCCACAAGGATATATTTGTGCCCGTCGTCTTTAGGAAGGTCTGGCACCTTTAAGGTATAGGGTATGGCGTCGCACTCCGTGCGCGTAGTTTTTTCCAAAAGGTCGAGAGGAGCCCTAAAATCTATTTTTAGGGAAGATTTTATTTGTCCGGTTTTGCAAAATTCGGTAATGTAATAACAACCGTTAAAAAAGTTCAACATCGGTTTCTTGTTTGTTTGCATGCCGTTGCGGAAAGATATTCTTTCGCCATTTTCGTTAGGACAAAAAGATTTAAACTCAAAATTGTTTGCCAAATCCTGGTAGTCTTGGGGTATTTTGTTTGTTTTTCTCATTGTAAGATAGATGGCATTTGCCAGCGCGTCTGCGTCATCGCAGGTAAGATCTCTTGCCCTATCCATTATTGACGGGCGTAAATCGCTACTGTATACGATGTCTTTCAATTTAGCGCCGCCTCCGTAAGAGTCGGCTATCCCCAAACTGTGGCCGACTTCGTGTATTAGTACCTGTTGCATAATGGCGGGGGAAGCTTGTCTTAAATATATGAATGTGCTAAGAAGGCCTTTGTCAAAAGAGCCGGAAGCTAAAGTTTTCAAACGGTTCCAGTAAGGGTCATCTGTTTCCAAAATGCCAATGGATAATCCTGCGTTTATGCTTACAAGTTCCTCATCTGCATGGTAAAGTACCTTTTCCGACATTCCAAATTCTATTATATCCCGCATAAAGGAAAATTCTTCCTTGCGGTTTTGGGCTGTTATTAAATCGTTAAGATTTTCGAACCAGGCATTATAAGCTTTAGTCGGATTTACGGGGGCTTTATCCGGTGTCAGCGGCGTTTGCGTGTTGTTTTGCCTTATGAATATTAGGTAGGCAATACTTTCTTGGTTCACGATATGGTCAATGGCGTATCTTTGGCTGCCGCGAATATCGGAATCTAAATGCGATTGCAAAAGCACATAGGGCGCCGCATAAAGGGCCGACGACGTAATTGCAAATAAAAGAGAAAATAAAAGTCTATTCATAATTAAAGTCTATATAAAAGAAAATAAAAAATACAGGGTAAAAAGACCTAAATTCATTTGGGCCTTTAGGGCGTAAAAATGATACTGTTAAAGCGGACGCAATATTCAGAAGTTGTTTTAAGCAATATCAAAGTGTTCTATATTCTTGTTAAACCTTTAATGTTCTTGCCAAAAGCCGCGATATCCTTATCAGTTATTTTCAGATCCTCACAGTTGACGGCTGCGTTGCTGTGCGGATAATATTCGTTAAGATATTCCTGCCAGCGTATTCCTTGTTGTAAAATCTGTTCGGGTGCTGCGCCCGTTTCAAAAACGCCGTAGGGTTTTTCCCCGTCGTATCGGAAAAGGTTATAAACTTTGCGCAGTTCTTGCCGCATAGCCGGATTGTTTATGCCTATTTCTTCAATGGGCTGACTGCTGTAATAAAATTTCATTCCCACAAAAGATGAAGGGTTGAGGCTATCGTATAGCATTGCCACTCTTTCCGCAAGCGAATATAAGAAAGCGTATCCGTCATCTAAAAGAGCATAGATATATAATAACCCTCCGTCTTTATCTTTGACTCTTACGGTTGTTTTGGCCGTTCCGTCTTTAAATCTTATTTCCCGTATAATATTGGCTACGTGTTCATAGATGACGGTATTCTTTGCGGCGTGTATTTTCTCTTGGGCGCCTGAGTATAAGTCTACAAATTTGAAAGTTAAATTCTGCTCCAAGGATATATCTGGTTTTTCCGCTTGATATGGAATAGACTCGCAGACCTTTTTTACTTCTTTTTTAAACATATTTTTGGGTTCTGTCGCTTCTATTTCCAAAGTGCTTTTAATGTCGCCGTTTTTGCAAAACTCCACTATATAGTAATGCCCTTTTACGTAAGAGATGATAGGCTTCCTGTTAATTTGTTTAGTATCTCTTAAAATTACAGGTTCTTGATTTTCGGTTCGGCAAAACGATTTGAACTCAAAATAGTTTATAAGTTTTGCTTTAAACTTTTCCTGTGTTTTTTTATTGTCCTTAAGTGCTTTGAGGGGTTGATCTGCTTCTTTGATGAAATACTGGGGCAGCTTGTTTTTATATCGTAAGGTTTTATATATAACATTCATTAAGGCGTCGGCATCATCGCAGGTGAAAGTTAACTCCTTTCCCATTAAGGAAGGTTTTAAGTCGCTGCCGTATTCTATTTCTTTTAAAAGAGGTCCGCCCATATAAGCATCGCTTATTCCCAGGCTGTGGCCTACCTCGTGGGCGAGTACATTTTGAAGGCCTTTTCTGCTTTCCATATTGATGTATATAAAGATTTTGTCGTAATCTCTTAAAAAAAGCCCGCCCGCCAAAGTTTTTATTGTTTTCCAATAAGGATCGCTTTCCAAAGCGAGATATACCGTAAGTCCGTTTGCTTTGTCTATGTCATTTTCGTATTCCGGATATACTACTTTATCCGACATCCCGAAATCTATTATATCTTGAAAAAAGGAAAACTCTTCCTGCCGCCCTTGTTTGACTATGAAGTCGTTAAGATTTTTAAACCAATCGTTATAGGCCTTTGTGACGTTTACCGGGCTGTTTTCCTGGCTTATGGGTATTTCTGCGCCGCTTCTTTTGTCTATAATTTTGAAAGGTGCGGGAGTCATGTCGACTATATGGTCTATGATGTATTCTTTTTGGCCCTTATTGCGGTAGAAATCGCTTCGTGTTTTCAAGAAATACTGGCTGCTCGCGGCGAAGGCCGGGCAGGCACCGTAAAGGGTAGCGAACAATAGTAATAAAAAACTCTTCATATTTAAAATTTATATAAATAAAAGCGTAATAAAAAGAGCTAAAAGGCCCATTTAAAGGTGGGCCTTTTGGCACGAAGACTAGTTGCGATCTTGCGCTTAAAGGTGAAAGACTATTTCTTTTTTGCTTGTTCTTCTTTTTGTCTGAATACGCTTATAAGCTGTTGGCTGTAAGCGTAGAATTTGTAAAAGTCGCCAGCGGTATTTCTTGCCGCCAGCTCATCAATGGTAATATAGAAGGTCTTGTTTTTATTTATGGCGAAAAGCGTTATTTTGGATGGATCCTTTGGCTCAGGCAGAATGTCGCAAGGCATCATTTTGTCGCAGAGTTTCGCGCCTTCTTCTATAAAAGTCAGGGCGGCTTTCTTTACGCTTTCCTCGTTCTCCCCGATAAGCCCGCCTATGCCGGCGGGGCTGTTGTTTTCGAAGTAGAGGCTGGCGTTGCCCAATACGGAGGCTGCCAAGATGATATTTTTTAGTATGCCGTTATGGTCCTTCATACAATATTCCAGCCCGGCCACCAGGATTTCTTCCTTGCCGATGCCTTTAAGTTCTTTTTTGCTTTCCAAATTGTTTACGTCCAGCCAGAAGCCTCTCATATTTTTATAGGCGTTATTCATAGCTACCCCCTTGCTAAGCAAATCTTTTTAATATACATTGAAATTATATCAGTTCTCGGAGGTTTTATGCAGGCTAAAGGCAGAGTTGTTATCTTGATGATGGATTCTTTCGGCATCGGCGGCGCTAAGGATGCGGCTTCTTTTGGAGATGAAGGTGCAAACACTTTTTTGCACATAGCCGAAAACTATAAAAATCTTAGGGTGCCTAATTTAAAGAAACTTGGTCTTGTAGAGGCGGGCAAGGCTTCTTGCGGAGTATCCGCCCCTACCGACGAAAGCGCGAAAGCGGATTTTGATTTGCCTTCAAAATATGGATATATGAAGGAAGTAAGCAAAGGGAAAGACACTTCTTCCGGCCATTGGGAAATGGCTGGCGTGCCGGTAACTTTTAATTGGGGTTATTTTAAACCGGAGTATCCGTCTTTTCCGGAGGATTTGATAAAAGCGATATGCGAGGAAGCCGGCCTAAAGGGAATACTGGGCAATAAGGCGGCTTCGGGCACGGTGATAATAAACGAACTTGGCGAGGAGCATATAAAGACGGGTTTACCGATATGCTATACTTCGGCCGACAGCGTGTTCCAAATCGCGGCGCACGAAAAATATTTCGGTTTGGATAAATTATATCGTCTTTGCGAGATAGCTTTCAAACATTTAAAGCCATACAATATAGCGCGCGTAATAGCGCGGCCTTTTGAGGGCGAGAAAGCGGGCGAATTTAAACGCACTAAGAACCGCCACGATTATTCCGTCAAGCCGCCCGCTCCCACGGTGCTTGATATTATGAAAGAGGCTGGCGGGCAGGTAATATCTGTCGGAAAAATATCCGATATTTTCGCCGCGCAGGGCATTACCCGCGCGGTAAAAGCCAGCGGTCTTGAGGAGCTTTGGGATGTAACTTTAAGCGAAGTTAAATCCGCGCCCAAAGGCAGCATAATATTTACCAACTTTGTGGATTTCGATATGACTTGGGGCCACCGCCGCGATATAAAAGGCTATGCCGAAGGTTTGGAATATTTTGATTCCAGATTAAAAGATTTGGCGGCGATACTTGAAGATGAAGACATCGTCTTTATAACCGCCGACCACGGCTGCGATCCTCATTATAAAGGCAGCGATCATACCCGCGAGCAGGTGCCGGTGATAATGTTCGGCAAGAAGGTTGAACCTGGCTTTATCGGCGGGCGGGAGAGTTTTTCGGATATAGCCGCGACGGTAGCCGATTATTTTAAGCTCAAAGCGCCCTTAAACGGAAAGAGTTTCCTCTAAGCAATTAAATCATAAAAAGATAAGCCCCCGCGGTTATGCGGGGGTTTTCGCGTTTAAATTTTGTCGGCGCCATTATCCCAACAATCTGCGCCCGGCAAGAATTGCCGCCAAGGGGCGGGTAGGCTTATATCTTTCAAAAATCATTTTGGCTATAGAGGTAAGCGGTACGGCCAGCAAGGCGCCCATAACGCCCCAAACCAAAGCCCAAAAGATTAAACAGGCTATAACTATTACGGGGTCAAGATCCATACCTTTGCCCAGCCATTTCGTTTCAAGTATATTGCCGATAATAAAATGTATCGTAATCAACAAGGAAATCGCCAATATTATATGCCAGTCAAACCCGTATTGCAGGAAAAGCACCGGTATCGGCAGCATAGTGGCTATAAAAGGCCCGATGTTTGGGATAAAATTCAGCGCGAAGGTAATAAACGCTATCATTAAAGCCAGCTCTGCCCCGACCAAAGTAAGCGTAAGCCAGGTAAAGAAACCCGTCAATAGAGAAACGAGGATTTTTATTATCAGGTAATAGGAAATTTGCTTTTCTATATTGCTTACGAAATTTGTTTTTTCCTTGGTGCTGCTCATAAAAATAAATATTACGAACAGCGAAATTAAACCCGCATTGGTGAATATGGAAACAATATTGCTGCCCATGGTTTTGACCATATTGAAAACGGGTATATTGTTAAGGTAGTTCATCAGCACTTCTGAGTTTAACACTATGCCCATTTTTTGCGCCGTCAAAATAAACCAGTCGATGGTATCATTAAGTTTTGAGGCGTAAATATCGGTGCTTTGGATAAAAGATTCTATTGAGGCGGAAATGAAGAATATCGAAAGAACCGAAAGGCAAACGAACAACAATACCGTAGCCAAAAGGCCCAGAAAGGTAGGGACGTGCCATTTTTCTTTCATATACGCCGCGGCGGTATTTAAAAGCATGTAGATAAAATAAGCGATTACGAAAGGCATTAAAATGACTCTCGTGTAAACCAGAAACGCCGTAAGCGCGCCCGCGGCGAGTATCATCAGGCAGACATTATTTACCGCGGCGAACTGTTCCAACTTTTTATTTATATTATTTGTCTTCATCTATATCCTTAAGCCATAAATCTCCGCCGATGTCGCTTGGCAGGCGCAGGTCCGCGCGCGGGCTTATGGCGGCGGAGCCTATTTTCGGGCCGTCGGGCAGGCAGGAACGTTTAAACTGCTGGGTGAAAAATCTTCTAAAAAACACTCTAAGCCATTTGCTTATTTGCCCTTTGGAATATTTCCCTTGAAAAGCGTTTTGCGCCAGGAATAGTATCTTTTTCGGCTCGAAGTTATATCTCAAAAAATAATACAGGAAGAAATCATGCAGCTCATACGGTCCGACCAAATCTTCCGTCTTTTGCGCAATTTTTCCGCTTTTGTCCGCGGGCAGAAGCTCGGGGCTGATCGGCGTGTCGATAATATCGAGCAATATATTCTTTACGGCTGAGTTATCGCTCTTTTGCGCCAAATATTTGACCAAATGTTTTACCAAAGTTTTTGGCACACCGCAGTTGACGCCGTACATAGACATATGATCCCCGTTGAACGTAGCCCAGCCCAAAGCCAATTCCGACATATCGCCCGTACCTATTACCAGCCCGCCGTATTTGTTGGCGAGGTCCATCAGTATTTGCGTGCGTTCGCGGGCTTGGGCGTTTTCGTAAACGGAATCTTTCACGTTTTTGTTATGCCCTATATCTTTAAAGTGCGTTAGGCAGGCTTGTTTAATGTCTATCTCCTTAAAATCCGCGCCCAGCAGTTTGATTAGTTTTACGGCGTTGCGGTAAGTCCTGTCCGTGGTGCCGAAACCTGGCATTGTAACGGCCAGGATATCGCTTGCGGGCAAATTGAGTCTATCAAGAGTTTTTTTGCAGATTAAAAGCGCCAAGGTGGAATCCAGCCCGCCCGAAACCCCTATAACCAGTTTGCGTGCTTTGGTGTGCATGATGCGTTTTGCCAAAGCGGCGGCTTGGATTTCCGTTATTTCGGAAAATCTTTCTTCCGCGGCGAAGCCCTGCGGTACGAAAGGAGATGAATTTATTTTTCTGCTTAGTTTTATTTCTTTAGAGCCTGAGTTTATTTCAACAGTTCTGTATTCTTTTTTGCAGTTTGACGCGCAGTCTTTAAAAGTGGTATTGGCGAGTCTTTCATTCCTTAAGGCTTGGACGTCAATTTCGCTCATCATTATTTGCGGTTTTAGACTGAAGCGTTCGGATTTTTCAAGCAAGGTTCCGTTTTCAAAAATAAAGGCGTTGCCGGCAAAAACGGCGTCGCTTGTAGATTCTCCGAAGCCGCAAGAGGCATAGACATATCCCGCCAGGCACCTTGCCGATTGCTGGCTTGCCAAACTTTTAAGATATTGATATTTGCCGGTAAGCTCATCGGAGGCGGAAAGATTGAAAATGATTTCCGCGCCCGCCTGCGCCGCGAAGGAAGAAGGCGGTATAGGGGCCCAAAGGTCTTCGCATATTTCTACGGTGAAAGCGGCGTCTTTTGTCTTAAAGAGCAAATCCGTGCCGAGAGGTACTTCTTTCCCGCCGATGATTATAGTTTTGTTTTGTATATCGGCGGCGGAAGAAAAATATCTTTTCTCGTAAAATTCTTTGTAGTTTGGCAGGAAGGTTTTTGGGGATATCCCCATTATTTCGCCTTTATGCAATACGGCCGCGGCGTTTATCAGTTTGCCCTCAAACAACAAAGGCAAACCCAATATCGTCACGATATCCAAGGCTTTTGTTTGTTTTGCCGTGATTAAAAGTTGTTCAAGGGCGGAGTTTATCAATAGCGGATTAAGAAACAAATCCCCGCAGGTATAACCCGTCAAAGAAAGCTCTGGCAGCAGGGCGAAGTTTGCCCCGCGCGAAGCGGCCTCTTTAACCGCTTTGACTATTTCCTCTCGGTTAAATTCCGTATTTGCCGGCAGCACTTGCGGTATTATCGCGGCCGCCTTTATAAAACCGTAATTCATAATATATAAATTAGCAAAAAAGGGGGGAAACGGCAATTTTGCCAATATTATTTTATCCCCGTTACTTTATAACCCGCGTTTTCTACCGCGCGGATAATATCTTGGTCCGAAATGTTTTGCGGTATTTGGGCCGCGGCGGTTTTTGCGTTCAAGTCTATTTCGGCCTCTATTCCCAATGCCGCCAGCGCGGTTTTGACTCTGCCCGCGCAGTGTTGGCAGGCCATACCTTCAATATGGATAATTTTTGTCATACAATTCTCCTTGTTTTTTACGGGATTAAAATTGACGAGTCTTAAAGAGTTTAAAACTACGCAAACGGAACTTAAGGCCATCGCGCTGGCGGCGAACATGGGGTTTAGCTGCCAGCCCAAGGCTTTATAGAAAACGCCTGCCGCCAGCGGTATGCCCGCGGCATTATAAAACAGCGCCCAAAACAGGTTTTGCTTGATGTTGGTTATGGCCGCGCGGCTTAGTTTAAGGGCGTAGGCAGCGTCGGAAAGTTTATCGTGCATAAGCACTATGTCGGCAGAGTCTGCGGCGATATCACTGCCTGCGCCGATGGCTATGGCGAGGTCTGCCCGGGCGAGGGCGGGGGCGTCGTTTATGCCGTCGCCTATCATCGCGGCGGTTTTGCCCTGCTTTTGAAGATCTCGGACGAAATTTTCTTTATCCGCGGGCAATACTTCCGCTTTAAAATTTTCTATTCCCAGTTCTTTTGCCAAAGCCGAAGCGGTAAGTTCATTGTCGCCCGTAAGCATATATACTTCAAGCCCCATTTCCCTAAAGGCTTTTAAAGCCTCTTTGGCGTCGGGTTTGATTTGGTCGGCCAAAGCGATTAGCCCCAATGCGGATTTCTCTTGAGCGAAAAACAAAACCGTTTTGCCTTGCTCGGAAAGCGTGAGGGCTTTTTGTTTAAATTCCGATACGTCTACGCTTTCTTTATCCATCAATTTTAAATTGCCGGCTAAAGTTTCTTTGCCTTGGCACAATGCTTTTACGCCGAAGCCTTCTCCGTAGCGGAAGTTTTCGGCCTTAAACGGGGTTATGTTGTTTTGCTTTGCGTAATCGGTTATGGCTTTGGCCAAGGGGTGGGAGGATAAAGCCTCTATGCCGGCGGCGGCAGAAAGGAGTATATCTTTATCCTTTGCGACGATATCCGTTACCGCGGGCTTGCCTTGCGTCAGTGTGCCGGTTTTATCCAAGACTATACAGTCTATTTTTATACCCGTCTGAATACTTTTGGCGTTTTTTATCAAAACGCCGTTTTTTGCGCCGCTGCCCGTGGCGCACATAATGGCGGTAGGCGTTGCCAGCCCCAAAGCGCAAGGGCAGGATATTACCAATACCGCAACGGCGCAGTTAAGCGCGAAGGGGAAAGAATACCCCGCCAAAAGCCAGATAACTGCGCTTATTAATGCTATGGCGATTACCGCGGGTACGAAAACGGAGCTTATTTTATCGGCCAGTTCGGCTATCGGCGGCTTTGAGGCGTTGACGTCCCTCATTAATTTGATTATTTGGGCCAGGGTGGTATTATCGCCGACTTTTTCCGCCTTAAAAATAAAATATCCGTCGGTGTTTATCGTCGCGCAAATTACTTTGTCGCCCGCTTTTTTGTGTACGGGGACGCTTTCGCCGGTGACGAAGGATTCGTCCATAACGCCTTCGCCCTTATCAATAATACCGTCCGCGGGGAGGCGCTGCCCGCTTCTTATGACTATCAAATCGCCTTGTTTGAGTTGGGCTACGGGTATATTTTGGTTTTTGCCGCCGCGGATAACCTCCGCCGTTTGGGGCGCCAAATCGATAAGTTTCTCTATGGCTTTGGAAGTGCTGCTTTTGGCGCGTTCCTCCAGAAATTTGCCCAGACTTACAACGCTTAGGATCACTGCCGCGGATTCAAAATACAGGCTGTGCGACAGATGTTCGGCGCGGCCGTAGTCGCCCTCTTTCGCCGCCAGCAATATCCCCGCTAAGGAGTATAAACTGTAAAGCAAAGCCGCGCCCGAACCTATCGCTACCAGGCTGTCCATATTGGGCGAGCCTTTAAAAAGGCTCCTAAAGCCGGATAGAAAATATCTAAAATTCAGGCCGACTATCGCCAGAGTAAATAAAGCCTGCAGACAGCCGTTCAAGACGGGCGAAAGGGCTTTTGCCAAGGGTAGGCCGAACATCGCCCCCATGGATATATACATCAGCGGGATTAGAAGAATAAAGGAAAGAATAAGCCTTTTCTTCGTGGGGGATAAATCTTTTTTTGCGGGCGCGGCGTTATTTTGCAGGACGCTTGCGCCGTAGCCCGCCCGTATTACGGCGGAGATAATATCCCGCTCCGATACGGCGTCTTCCTCAAATTGTACGCTTAGCGTGTTAAGCAACAAGTTCACGCGCGCTTCTTTGACGCCTTTAAGGGCGCGTACGCTTCTCTCCACCGCCGCCGAGCAGGCGGCGCAGGACATTCCAGTAATCAAAAAAGTTTGTTTCATAACGCTTTAAAGCAGGCTTTGTTTTTTGAAAACCGCTTTTACTTGTTTTCGGAACGAAGCTTCATTCTGTCGGAAAAGTCATTGTTCCTTAACATTTTGCGGAATTCTTCTATCGGTACGGGCTTGGAGAACAGATAACCCTGCCCCATATCGCAGCCTATTTCCTTTAAAAATTGTGCCTGTTCGCAAGTTTCCACGCCTTCGGCCACTATGGTAATCCCCAGGGACTTCATCATCTTGACCGTTCCGGCGATAATATCTTTCGCTCTTTGGGGGTCTCCTTGCGTTTTGAGAAATTCTTTATCCATTTTCAAAGTGTCAAAATGCAGGCTTTTCATCACGTTGAGCGAAGAATACCCCGCCCCAAAATCGTCTATAGCAATTAGGTATCCTTCATTGTGGAATTGTTTGATTACTTCTTCCATCTTGTCCAAATTGTCCAGCAAGGTGCTTTCGGTAATCTCGGCCTCAAGCAGGTTTGGCGGAATTTTGTAAAAATCCGCCGTTTGTTTAAATTCTTGACAGAATTTTGGATTGTTTATATGCAGCCTGGAAAAATTTATGGCCAAGTGCACCGGTTCCAATCCCTCATCAATACAGGCGCGCAATTCTTTGGCTGCGCTTTCCAGCATAAACATATCCAAATCCAAGATAAAACCGTTGCTTTCAAATATCGGGATAAAGACGTCAGGCATTATCATTCCTTTAGCGGGGTGCTGCCAGCGTACCAATATTTCCGCGCCTTCCATCTTTAAAGTATTCAAGTTAACTTTAGGCTGAAAGTATATTTTGAATTGCTCATTGGCGAGGGCTTCCCGCATGCCGTTTTCTATGGCTTTTTCCGTAAGGATTTGCTTTATGGAAAAGTCGCGGTAAAAGGCGAAATTTGCAGATTTATTCTTTTTTACTTCCGAACACGCCAAATTGACTCTGTCTAGCATAAGGTAGAAAGGCAAGCCTCGCTCTACCGGGAATATTCCGCAGTTTGTTATTATTTCATAATTCAAATCTGTGGAGGCATAACAGTTTTTTATTTCTTTGCATATTTCGCGTATGCGTTTTTCTATTTCCTCTTTCTCTTTGTATTCTATTATCAGCAGGAACTTGTCGCCGGAAAATCTGGCGAAAGTTTCGTGTTCTTTTAAATGGTCTTTTAATACATTGGAAATATGTATAAGCACCATATCGCCCTGCCTGAAGCCGTAAAGCTCGTTGATTACCTTAAATTTATCTATATCAAGCAGTACCATGGCGTAATTTGCCTCTTTGTTTTCCGCCAGCAGTTTGGAAAGATCCATCTTGAGCTTATTTAGATTGCCGCTTTCGGTAAGCGGATCTATGAACGCGCTTTGATAAAAAGCTTTTTTGCTTTTTGTTTCCGTTCTTTTGATATGCATCATCAGCAGGGTGAAAATCAATATAATTTCCAGGCACAGCGCAATTGACATCAACATTACTTGGTTTACCCTGCCCATAAAAGGTTCCGTAGGCAGAACGAAAAGCAAATACCAGTCGTTTACGCCCAGCGGCATATAGGCCATAAACTTATGTTCCCCTTTTACTTTCAAGCTGGCAATTCCGCTTTTGCCTTGCAGCAGTTCCTTGACAAAAATATCTATATTTTTTGGTTTCTCGAATTTGATGCCCTGCATGTATTCCAGCAAGTTCTTTGCCGTTTTTACCGCTTGGTGATGGGCGGACTTAATAATAAGGGTTCCGTCATTATTGACGATATAGGAATAGCCGTGCCCTCCGAATTTGGAGACTTCCAAAATCCTTTCATAATAGAAAGTTGGGTGCGTGGCGAATATCGCTGCCTGAGGCTTGCCGTATACGAACACTGGCGAAGCTATAACTACAAGCTGCTTGTCGCTGTAAGGGTCGGCAATGGGGCCCGCTATTACGGTTTGGCCGTCCAATATCTTTTCCATATCCTCTTTGGGCAGGAAGTTTTTAACTATGGAATGATCGTGAAAATAGGCTTCGCCTTCATCGAGTATTATGCCCATCTGCGTAAAATCGTTGTTGCGGGTTTCTTCGTCGAGGATATCTATAAAGGTATCAAGGTCGGTTATATTATAGTATTGTGCCATAATGCCGGCAACAGCCTTTACCGTTTGTGTTTCTTCTTTAAGTTTTGAACTTAAGGCGTTTGCTTCCATTTCAGCTATTTCGGTAATATTGCCGCGCATATCTTTTTTCAGATTTCTCTGCAGAATATCAAGATAGGCGAAAAGGCTCGCCACCAGCAGAATTACCGTAATTGAAATAAAAAACCAAAAATTTTTATAAATTGCTTTCGTTTTTTCGTGCATAACAATAACCTCTAGCCTCTTTAATTTATATTAGCAAAAATAGAGGCTTGATTAAAAAGGGAACTATATTTTGTACAATAGTTCTGCTTGAGTTTTATTTGAAAAAAACGGAGGTCGTTTGAAATGAAGAAATTGTTAGCGTTAATGGCAGGGTTTGGCTTGTTAACGGTTTTTGCCTATGCCGCACAAGATACTTGCACTTGCCACAAGACGGATCTTACCTGCAGGACTATGTGTATTGAGAAACTTTCCAAAAACTGCAATAAAAAAGATTGTGCCAAAAAAGTGGAAGCCCAAAAGGCGGCTATCAGAGCCGAAGTAAAGAATAAAAGGAATCAAGTCAAACAGCTTAAGGAGAGCTTGAAAACCTCATCTCAGAGCGGAAGCTCATCGGTAAAGGCCAAATATGAAGAGGCCAAAGCCGGTGCCAAAGCGAAAAACGAGCAGTCCAAAGCCAAGGCCGAGCAAAAAATAGCCGACGCCAAAGCCCAGTATAAAGAGGCCAAAAGCAATATAAAAGAAGCCGCGGCGGAAAATAAAGACTCGGTAAAAGCGCGCTATGAACAAGCTAAAGCCGACGCCGAAGCCGCTAAAGCCAAGGCCGAGGAAAAAGCCGAGCAAAAAATAGCCGACGCCAAAGCCCAGTATAAAGAGGCTAAGGCCAAAGCTGAAAATAAAGAGCAAAAAGAGCAGGCTAAAGCCAAGTATGAAGAGGCCGTTGCCAAAGCCAAAGCCGATAAAGAAGCCGCAAAAGCCAAGGCTAAACAAGCCAAAGCCGATGCCAAAGCTGAATTTGAAGCTTGGGAAAACGCTTTTAAGAAATAAAGCTTAATCGGATAGAAATTGAATCCGCCCGTCAATTACGGGCGGATTTCTGTTTTGGAAAGAAAGCAAACAAACCTGTTTTTGTATTGTGTGGAAATATTGCAAATGATCTATTCTACGTACGGTTTTATGCGTTTGTGTATGCGTTGAGCGATAATCGCATATCCTTTGGCGTTGGGGTGTATCATATCGGATTTAAGAGAGCGGTCCGTAAAAATGCCGGCCATTATCGCAGGAACGAACAGAGCCTTCTTTTCCTTAGCTAAGTTCTTCATCAAATCCGTATACTTGCCCATGCCCGGCCCGCCGGTATCCACTATCACGGCTATTGCGCCTTTTCTTTGAACATGGTCGACGATATCGGTTAAGGCCTGCTTTGTTTGTTCAAATGGGCGTTTGCGCATATAATCGTTTGCGCCAAACTCTATCAAGACCATATAAGGGTTATAATCGTCCAATTCGGCGATTCTTTCAACTCCGTCTTGGGCGGTATCGCCGCTTACGCCCAAGTTGATGATTTCCCGGCCGATTATTCCGCCCAGCACTGCGGGGTAACTTTCATCTTTTGGGGCGCCGTAGCCGTAGGTCAGGCTGTCGCCGAAGGCGATAATGTCGCTGCCGCTATTGCCCATATTGGCGGGTTTGCCGGAGCAAGCGCTTATCAGGAGTAACATAAAGGCTAAATAATAAAATCGCATACAAGGAATATTACCATTTTTTATATACTATTAGTAAATAAGGAGTATCCCCATGGTTAAAATAAACGAAAATTATCTTAATTTGGAACAAAATTATCTTTTCCCGGCCATTGCCAAAAAGGTGAAGGAATATAAGGAAAAACATCCTTCGGCCGATATTATCAGTTTGGGCATAGGCGACGTTACCCGCCCTCTGCCCAAGGCCTGTGTGGAGGCGCTTCATAAAGCGTCCGATGAGATGGCTGACGAAAGAACTTTCCGCGGCTACGGCCCCGAGCAGGGATATTCCTTTTTAATTGAAGATATTATAAAGAACGATTACGAAGCCTTCGGTATAGAACTTTCCCCGCAGGAGGTTTTTGTAAGCGACGGCGCCAAGTGCGACGTGGGCAATATACAGGAGATTTTCTCGGCCGATATTACGGTCGCGGTGGCCGATCCGGTATATCCCGTTTATTTGGACACGAATATAATGGCCGGGCGCAAAGTGTTAAAACTGCCCTGCCTGGCGGAAAATAATTTCGCGCCAAAAATACCTGATTTTAAGGCTGATTTAATCTACTTGTGTTCCCCCAACAATCCTACCGGCGCGGTTTTGAGCAAGGCTCAACTTAAAGAATGGGTGGATTATGCCAAAAAGAACGGTTCGGTAATAATATTTGATTCCGCCTATAAAGAATACATTCGCCAGCCAGATTTGCCGCGTTCGATTTATGAGATTGAAGGCGCCAAAGAAGTGGCGATAGAGGTTCGTTCTTTCAGCAAGACGGCGGGCTTTACTGGCCTTAGATGCGCCTATATGGTTGTTCCGCTGGCTTTGAAGGGTGCGGGCAAAGGCAAGGAAGTTCTTTTAAACGATTTATGGCGCAGGCGCCATTGTACCAAGTTCAACGGCGTCCCCTATATAGTTCAGCGTGCGGCGCAGGCAGTATACAGCGAGCAGGGCAAAGCGGAGGTAAAGCAGCTTATAGAATATTATATGACCAATGCTTCAATAATAAAAAAGGGGCTTTCCTCTTTGGGCCTTACGGTATACGGCGGGGAGAACGCGCCTTATATTTGGCTTAAGCTGCCTAGCGGCGTAAAGTCTTTTGATTTTTTTGATATTTTGCTGAGCCAAGCCAATGTCGTGGGTACGCCCGGCAGCGGGTTCGGCGAATGCGGGGAGGGCTTTTTCAGGCTGACCTCGTTTGGCTCGCGCGAGAATACCGTAAAAGCCGTAGAGAGGATAGAAAAACTTAAATTATGAAGAAAATACCCTTTATCAAAATGGACGGCTTGGGCAATGATTTTTTTATTATCGAGCCCGCAAACTGCGGCATTAAACTCAGTGCCAAAGATATACAGCGCCTTGGCGACAGGAAAACGGGAGTCGGGTTTGATCAGCTTTTTATCTTAAAACCTTCAAAGAAGGCCGATATCAAAATGGTTATCTATAATTCCGACGGGAGCGAAGCTGGCGCCTGCGGCAACGGCGCGCGCTGCGTGGCGGACTGGGTATTTAAAAATAGGGGCGTAAAAGAGTGCACCATAGAAGCGCCCGGGGAAAAGATTCTTAAAGCATATAACGGCAAAATGGTAACCGTAAATATGGGCCCGGCAAAAACCAATTGGGACGAAATACCGCTAAGCCAGAAAGTGGATACGCTTCGTCTTCCGCAGATATTGCCCGCTTTTGACGCGCCTTGCGCGGTATCGATGGGCAATCCGCACTGCGTATTTTTTGTCAAAGACATAAAGAAAATAAATTTGGCGCAAAACGGCCCGGAAGTGGAATGGCATCCGCTGTTTCCTCAGCGTACCAATGTGGAGTTTGCCCAGATAATAACACCATCAAGAATACGTATGCGTGTTTGGGAGCGAGGCGCGGGCATAACTTCCGCCTGCGGCAGCGGCGCTTGCGCGGTGCTGGTAAGCGCGGTAAGACGGGGCCTGACAAAGAATAAGGCCGAAATCATAGCCGACGGCGGAACTTTGGTGATAGAAATAAATAAAGCGGGTGATGTGCTTATGAGCGGGCCCGTCCATACCGCTTTTACTGGTGCGGCCTATCTGTAAAACCCGAACAATCTGCTTTTAGGCAATAAAAAACCGCGCGTATTTTACGCGCGGTTTCTGTTTATGGCTTTAGTTTAAAATAAATATCTGGCGTTTAAGCCCCATACCGCCGAGGTGGTGACATCCTTGGTGTGTTTTTCTATGTTGTAGTAGGGCGTAAGGGCGAATCTGTCCTGTATGATTTCGCGAGAATAGTCTATGCCGAAAGCAAATCCGAAGAAATCTTCCTCAAAGCCGAAATATCCTTTTAGCCCCAAGGAAAACCCGAAAGAATTATAATCGTCCCAATAGTATTTCGCCAAACCGGTTAAATCCCATACCGATCCGGCAGACATGGCGTCGGTGGAGCTCATATATTTAAAGCCGAAGCGAGAGCCCAAAGTAAAATTGTCAAGCAGGCTCGTTGAGCCTATTGTGCCGTGCATCGCGAAATCGGTGGAGCCTTTGGCCGCGCCTTCGTCGCCGTTAAAAGGGGAATCAAACATCTTAGGGCTGAAGTAGACATCCAAGTCCAAAAATCTGCCGTGGCTGATTTCGTTCATAAATCTATACTTGCCGTATATGGCGATGTCCTGAAGGCCGCTGTCTTCGTGTTTTATATCCGCCCAGCCGAAAGATAAGCCTATCATCAAATTGTCGCGAAATCCGGCGCTAAGGCTTTCGTAAAGGCCCCAGCTTTTGTCAAGTTTAAACGCATTGTTCGTAAACCCCAAAGAGGTATCCGATATTATTTGGCCTTGCGCGGGCATAAAAAACGGATCAGTAATATTTAGCGCTTTGGCGTTTGCCGGCAAAATTAAAGCCGCGGCAAGAAGCAGAATATACTTTTTCATGGCAACTCCTATTTTTTAGATTAAAATTATATACTTATAATATCATTTTAAGGAGGTTATGCAAGAATGATTTTTATAGAAACCTTATTTCCCACCCTGCCGCCTCAGCTCAAATATCTTATAGGCGTGGCTCTGCTGATTGTATGTATAGCGCTGTCCAAATATATAGCCAAGGGCCTTCAGATTGCTGCGGAGAAGCTGCTGGAAAAGAGAGCTGTTATATCCAAAGGGTGGCTGCCCCTAATGTCAAAGCACAAATTGTTCAGCAATATCTTCTTCGCGTTTGCGGTTTCTTTCCTGGCTTCTTCTTTGCCGTTTTTTATAGGGGAATATTATCCCAATATCAGTTCAATGATATCGCGCGTATTAAGCTGCTTGGGGATTATTATGTTCACCTTGGTTTTCTGTTCGGCTTTGAGCGTAGTTTCCGATAAATTTTCGCGCAGCATAAAATTGCCGGTTAAAGGGATAGTACAGGCCATAAAGGTGATATTGTGGATAGTGGCCATTATTCTGATGATGTCGGCGCTGCTTAACAAAGAACCTCTTTACTTCCTGGGCGGCTTGACCGCTTTATCGGCCGTAATATTGTTGATTTTTAAAGATTCCATATTGGGTTTAACCTCGGGCTTTCAGCTGCTTCTGAACGATTTGGTAAGGGTCGGCGACTGGATAGAAATACCCAGCCAAGGCGCGGACGGCGAGGTCGTAGACATTTTGCTTACGACTATCAGGGTGCGCAACTGGGATAATACGATAGTCAATGTGCCCGCTTATGATTTGATAGCCCATTCTTTCACCAATTGGCGCGGAATGACGGAATCCGGCGGGCGGCGCATAAAGCGGGCGATAAACATAGATATGAAGAGTATCCGTTTCCTTAAGGAAGAGGATATAGAAAAACTGAAGCAGATAAATCTGCTTAAGGATTATCTCGCCGCTAAGGAAAAGGAAATAGAAGAAATCAACAAAAAACGCGGCGTTAAGGAAGATAATTATAATGCGCGGCGCCTTAGCAATATAGGTACTTTTAGGGCGTATTGCTACAATTATCTTAAACAAAACCCCAATATATCTGACAAATTTACCTGTATGGTAAGGCAGCTGTCGCCGACTACCGAGGGCTTGCCTTTGGAAATTTACGCCTTTTCCTCCAATACCAATTGGACCGATTATGAGGGAATACAGGCGGATATTTTTGATCACTTCCTTTCCATAATAGATGTTTTTGACTTAAGAGTTTACCAACGCTACGGAACGGATTGAACGGTTTAATAAGTTCGCTTGAATTGGCCAAGGCGATATTAAAATGGTAAAATTATATATAAGGCGCCAGCAATAAAGCCGGTGCCTTATTATTTTAAGCGCGTTTTCGCGCGCTTAGGAGGAATAATGAATAAAATGTTTCGACTTGCCGCGTTTGTTGCGCTTTCCTGTTTTTGTACGACAACCACTCTTGGCGCGGGTTTTGGACTGTATGAATTTAGTGCCAGAGGCAATGCCATGGGCGGTGCCGTCTTGGCCGGAGAAGCGGAGCCTGCCTCATTGGCTTTAAATCCCGCTTTGATAACCGATCTGAAAGGTACGCAGCTTCAGCTGGGCGTTACCGAAATTACGGCTTCCGCCAAGGTAACCTATAACGGCGAGAGCCAATCGCCGGACAGAGTCTGGTGGACTTTACCCACGTTTTATTATACCCAACAGCTTTTTGAGGATTGGTACTTCGGCTTGGGCGCGTTTCCGCGTTTTGGACTTAGCGGAACTTATCCCGATAGAAATTGGGCCGGTTCGACTGATGTTTATGACGTTGATGTTCAGTCCTACTCGGTGCAGCCCACGATAGCATTCCAGGCGACAGACAGATTTTCCGTCGCCGCGGGTGCGGAAATTATGTATTTTGAGTTCAGCGAAGGCAAAAGAATACCTTTAGGCCCTTTAGGTCATAACGATCTTGAAGTCGAAGGCGACAGCTGGGGCTTGGGGGCCATTTTGGCTATGGCTTATAAAGCCAACGATAAGGTAAATTTGGGAGCCAGCTTTAGGACCAGAGTCAAACAAGGCTTAGACGGAACCAGCAAATTTTCCAACCCGATGACGATTCCCGGCGTAGGGGCTTTTATCGACGGTTCGGCTCACGGCGATATTATGCTGCCGGCGCAGCTCGCTTTGGGTATTTCTTACAGGCCTATCGACGATTTATTGATAGAGTTTAACTGGACCAATATTTTCTGGAGCAGTTTTGACGATTTGACTATCTCTTTTGAACATATGCCCGGTACCGGCGCTTCGGGTTCCAGCAGACAGAAGAAAGAGTGGAAAGATACTTACAGAATGGGTTTGGGCGCGGAATACACGTTATCCAATGTCGTTAAACTCAGAGGCAGCTATATCTTTGACAAGACCCCGACCAACGACGATTATATGGACGTCTTGGTACCCGTCAGCAACAGGCATTTGTTCGGCACTGGTATCGGGCTTAACTTGGGCAAAGGCTTTATATTGGATGCTTCCTACACCTTCCTTATTGGCGAGGGTATGAGCGGTACCAATATCGAAAACGGCGCCTCGGTCAGGTATGGACAGGCTTTCAGCCATATGGCCGGTTTGAGCTTGAGATACATCTTATAAAAGATTGCAAAAAGCCCCGCCGAAAAGGCGGGGCTTTTTTATTGCCTGATTGATATTAAGTTTTTATATGCTTAAAAGTTTCACGCCGAAACTTAAGGACCAGTCCATAGTTTTATTGCTTCCGCCTGCGTGCCAGCCGGGTTTTAGATACATTGCTATTTCGTCAAAGAGCATGATACCCGTTTCAATTTCTATGATAAATTCATCGGAATTATTTTCATAGTCCATATAGTATTTAGGGTCAAAAAGCAACCACCAGTTATGGTCGGAAATGTAGGCGGCCATAGTTCTTATTCTGCCTTGGTTTATATCGTTTCTAGATGATGGCCCCGCTATGCTTACATAATGTTTGTATCCCAAAGCAAAGAATACTTGCGGCACAATTTCATATTCCGCGAATACCGCCGGGCTAAATTGCCATTTGCCCGTACCCAGTTCGTCATACTTGGCCGAAGGGAGATAAAATTCCCACGTAGTGCCGAAAGAGAGTTTCTCTTCTTTTTTTAGCGCCGAGGCCGAAACCAATATATCGCCTATTCCGTTTTTGGAACTATCGGGGCTTTCAAATCTTTTTAATGGCACTTCGGTACCTATGGAAAATATTTTATTGAAAGAGTAATAATATTTAAGCGTCATCGCGGTTTCGGAAATGCCGGCTTTGTCATCGAAAACAGTTAATGAAGGATTAAATTCAAAGGTGGATATTTTATCCGTCGGTTTGACGCCGCGCACCTCGCATTCGGGTATTTCAACGGCAAAGATATTGGCCGACAAAGAAAGCAAAGACAAAACCGCCGATAAGAGTTTTCTTTTCATTTTACCCCCTTTTTGACATAATTTAAGTATATTGATTTGTGATTAAAAAGCAATAGCCGCTCTAGAAATTTATGAATATCCCCGCTACGGCGCTCAGGCCGATATAAACTATCGGGTGCAGCTTTATTTTGCGCATTAGCACGAACAGTATAACCATAAAAAGAATATTTTTAAGCAGGAAAAGATCTTTTATGCTTGAGGTCTGTTCGTAAAGCTCAAAATTGAATACGGATACTTTGATTATTTCCCAAACGGCTATGGTTATAAGCGCGCATACTGCGGGCCTTAATCCCGTGAAAGCGTCCGCGACGTATTTATTTTTAACAAATTTGTTTAATATCCCGGCCACTATTATTATAACTATTACCGATGGGGTGACTATACCCAAGGTCGCGATAATTCCGCCCAATATCCCGCCTGCGTTAAAGCCGGAGAAAGTAGCCATATTTATGCCCAGCGGGCCGGGCGTAATTTCCGATACGGCAACCATATCGGCCAGCTGATGGGTGGTGAACCAACCCGTTTTTAAAGACAGCTGATACAAAAAAGGCAATGTCGCCAATCCGCCGCCTACGGCAAAGAGGCCTATTTTGAAAAATTCAATATATAAAAGCAAATATATCATTTTGCCGTTTTCCTCTTTATGGAGTTGTATATTATAGCCGCTATTGCGCAAAAGACCACCAGTAAAGCGGGCGATATTTTAAAATAGAAGTAAACGGCTAAACTAAAGGCGAACAAAAAACCCGTAAATATGTTCACTATCCCTTTTTTAAAAAATGGCAGCAAAGCATTTACTATCAAAGCGGCAACGCATATCCTTATGGAAGCGAAGAGCTTTTCCGTAATTCCCGAACTTATATATTTAGTAAGGAACAAAGCTATAATCGTTATGATTATAATGCTTGGCGTTATTATGCCCAAAGTGGCGGACAAAGCCCCTAAAATACGGCGCTTTTGATAGCCCAGCAAAGAGGCGGTATTTACGGCTATTACACCTGGCGTTACTTGAGATACTGCAAAGAAATCCATTAAATCTTGGCGGGTCATCCATTGTTTTTTGTCTATCAGTTCCTTTTCTATTACGGGCAACATTGCGTATCCCCCGCCGAAGGTCATTGCACCGACCTTGGCGAAGGTCCAGAAAAGATCAAGTAAAGAAACGTTTTTATCTTGCATATTAAAGTATTTTTAAAAGGTCTTCTATTTTGTCTACCTTGATAAACCCGTGCGACAATTTCCCAGTATTTAAATTTTCGTGCTGCCAAGTTAAAGCATAAGGTATCCAGACGGCTTTTGCGCCGAGTTTCACCACCGGCATTATATCCGACTTTAAGGAATTGCCCACCATAATAAATTCCTGCGGCATTACGCCCAGGCGCGCCATAAGAGTTTTATAGCCGCGGATATTTTTTTCGCTCATTATTTCTATATGGTGCAGATATTTTGTTAGGCCGGATTTATGCAGTTTTCTTTCCTGGTCCAGCAAGTCGCCTTTCGTTGCCACGACCAATTTATACTTTTGGCTTAGAGTTTTAAAAGCGGTTAAGGTGCCGGGCAGGAGTTTTACGGGCTGTTTTAACATTGTTCGGCCGATATTTATCATTTCGCCTATGGTGGCGGAAGGTATTTTGTTGCCGCTTATTTTTAAAGAGGTTTCTATCATTGATAGGACAAAAGCCTTGATACCGTAACCGTAAAGGGGAAGGTTTTTTATTTCAGTGGAATACAGCTCTTCTTTAGCGGCGTATTTATCGGCATATGGCGCGAGCAATACGCAAAATTGCTCTTCCGCCTGACGGAACAGGTCCTCATTTGCCCAAAGGGTATCGTCGGCGTCAAAGGCCACTATTTTTATATTGCGCATCATAGTTAAATTCTACCAATTTTTAATTATAAAAAAGGCGCCGCTTTTTGGCGGCGCCTATATTTGGGGAGTTTTTATTTTTTTACCTCGAAATAGGCTTTTTTGTATTTGCATACGGGGCACATCTCAGGAGCCTTTTCACCGGTAAAGGTAAACCCGCAGTTCATACATTTCCAAGTTACTTTGCCGGTCTTTACAAATACTTCGCCTTTTTCAAGTTCGGAGAAGAGTTTTAAATAGCGCTCTTCGTGTTCCTTTTCTATTTGGGCTACTTTCTCAAAGAGGAAGGCAATATCGTTGAAGCCTTCTTCTTTAGCTTCTTTTGCGAAGTTGGCGTACATATCTGTCCACTCATAGTTTTCGCCTGCGGCGGCGTCTTTAAGGTTCTGCAAGGTGGAGGGAATATCGCCGTCGTGCAAGAGTTTGAACCATATTTTGGCGTGCTCCCTTTCGTTTTTGGCTGTTTCCTTAAAGATTGAAGCTATATAGTTATAGCCTTCTTCTTTGGCTTTTTTGGCGTAATAGTTATATTTGTTTCTGGCTTGGGACTCGCCCGCGAAGGCGGTCATGAGATTTTTTTCGGTTTTTGATCCTTTAAGTTCCATTTTATTTCTCCTGTTTATTTCTGCATTTGCTGCATATCCCGTTGAAAACTATTTCACGGTGATTTATTTTAAAATTTGTTTTATCTGCCGTTTCGTTTATTTGTTTTGAAAGGTTTTCATCTATAAACACGTCTTCCACTTTGCCGCAGACTTCGCAAATTATATGTGCGTGTTCTTGAACGATATGATCAAAATGATCTGCCTGGTTAAGGCCGCTTATTTTTTTTATTCTGCCCTGTTTGGCCATTTGGTTCAAATTTCTGTAAAGCGTACCAAGGCTTAAAGGCGGATATAAAGGCTTTATTATGGAATAGAGAGAATCCGCCGTAGGGTGGCAGGGATTATTTTTCAAGGCATTATAAATAAGTTCTCTTTGTTTGGAGTATCTCATAAAGTATTCCAATAATAATAACAGTAACTATTACTGATAGTATAACAAAGAAACAAAATTTTTGCAATACTATTTTAAATTAATGTATGATTTGCGTTCCGATAAATTGTGGGGCGTATTTGTATTTGGGGATATTAAAGCGGGATATAAAGAACTGCGGTTTATAGAGATAATAGCGGAATACTTTTTATAAGAACTTTAATGTTTGGGTAGTATTTTGGTCGTCGGTTATTGCTATTTCTAGTAGCGAAGCACATTTGTTTAGTGGAAGGTCCCGATCTTTCTTAGAGGTTTAGTATTTTTGACTTAAAATAAAAACAAAAACCTAGGGCGAGGCCCTAGGCTCTGAACTAACCGCCCCGCATCTGAAGGTGAGGCGTAAATATTTTATCATTATGGGGCAAGCGATACAATCGGGTTCTAAAATTTTGCTCCGAAGACGAAGGATACTTGGCTTGAAGAGTCGCTTAAATTGTACGTATAGTTAAGCCCGAAGGGGAAGGGAAATCTCCAAAACTTATAGGATATGGAAGCGCCCGTCCCGCTCTGGTGGCGGTATCCTCCGTCATAGAGATAGGCAAGTTCATAAAAGGGCTGCAGGGAGAGTAGGCCGATATTGTTCCTTAGCAGATAATATGTGAAAGAGGCGCTAGCGCCCGCGCCGTATCGTCCGAAAAGGGTGCGGCTGTATCTGCCCTGTCCGCCAAGCAAATCTTGGGCGCGAACTTGTGCGGCGAAGGGGGAATTAAAGGAGCTTTCTCCCCGAATTTGCAAAGCGAGCAAATGCCTGTTTCTAAGTTCCGTCAGGCTTTGCGCAGAAGCGGAAAGTTTTGATATGTCAAAATCCGCACCTGTCCAGTCCCCGCCGTTTTCATAAGAGATTTGGGCGGAAAAACCGTAAATCGGGATTGGCAGATCTTTCAGGCTTTCTTCTTTGTCGGTAAGGCCGTATCCGAACAATGCTCCCATATTGGCGCCGGATCTTATATTTTTTTTATAGTTTAGGCCGAAGGCGACGGTACTATAATTGCCGGAAGCAAAATCCTTATCGTATCTTATATATCTGTATTGCGGGGATATAAAGGCTTTAAGCGGGCCGTATTCGCGGGAGTATTGCAGATAGAAGGAATCTTCCTTTGTATATATTTGGGCGAGCGGATCGGAAAAATCTTCCTTATCGTCAGAGGTGCTGAAAATGCCGTCATTGTTAATCCAGTTGCCTTGATAAAAACGCTGTTCGAAATTCATATTTTTGGCGGCTCCTAAAAAGGTATTTCTTCCGTCTTTAAGCATAAAGCTGAGCATAGATCCGTCTTTGCCCGTCCCGCCGAATATCATAATGGTTTCGCCTCTTTTAAAAAGATTGCCGGTAGCCAAGGCTAGGCCAGCCGCGCTTTTTTCCCCGCCCGTGGCAAAAGCGAGGGGGAAGATATAATAGCCGTCTTCGGCGTTTATGGATATATCGATGGTTTTATCTTCGCGCGGCTGAAGGGAAAAGGAAAGTTTCTTTGATATTCTTAAATCGTGCAGTTCGTTTTTCGCGTTTTCGTAGAGTGCGGAGTTAAAGACGTCGCCTTCTTTCAAAGCAAAATATTTTTTAAGCAGTTCAGGCTTAGTTCTTTTGGAAGAGACATTGACTTTGTTTATGGTATAGCCGTCATATAGGGTATAGCTTTCCCCTGCGTAAGAGCAAAACTGCATAAAGGCGCAAAATAGGGCCGTCAGAAACATTTTATTTGTAAATTTCATAATTACCCCGTAAGCCGCGCGCAGACGCGTCGCCTATATTGTACAAAAAAGGGCGTAATATCGGGCGGAAAGTGCGGTATAAACGTCAATAATTTATATAATTTATACATATTATGAATAAGAATATATCTCAAACGGTGTTGGAAAAAGCCGAAACGATAGTATTTAAAGTGGGGTCCAGCCTGATAGTGGATTCCTCCGGCAATATCAGAACGGACTGGGTAGACTCCCTGGCAGAGGATATCAGGGACTTGGTCCTTAGCGGCAAGAAGGCCGTAATAGTTTCCTCCGGCGCAGTGGCTATGGGCAGGATCCGCCTAGGCCTTGGCATGCAGAAGCTCAATTTAAGCCAGAAGCAGGCGGCTGCGGCTGTGGGGCAGATAGAACTTTCGAGTTTGTATCAAGAGATACTCGAAATAAAAAAGATAAAGGCCGCGCAGGTGCTTTTGACCCAAGACAACGCCGATAATGAACATACATTTATTAACGCCGTGGCCACGTTAAAGACTTTGCTGGAAATGGACGTAGTCCCGATAATAAACGAGAACGACACCGTCAGCAGCGAGGAAATCAAATTCGGCGACAATGACCGATTAAGCGCGATAGTTTCACAGATGACGGGCGCCGACGTCTTGCTTTTGCTTTCGGACGTCGACGGCCTTTACGAGCATGATCCGAAGCTGGATCCCAAGGCCAAATTTATTCCCGTAGTCAGGAGGATAACCCCCGATATAGAGGCCATGGCCTCCAACAGCAAAAGCACTCTGGGTACGGGCGGAATGAAGAGCAAACTTATGGCCGCGCAAATGTGTATGGGCATAGGCTGCGATATGGTAATATCGGCGGGCAAGGAACTTTATCCTCTGCGCCGTTTGCTCAACGGGGAAAAGTGTACTTGGTTTTTACACGGTGAAAAATAATGATTGAAAACACTATAAAAGAAATATGTCTAAGCGCAAAAGAGGCCGCGAAAGCATTGGCTTTGGCGTCTTCGGAGATAAAGAACGAAGTCCTTTTAAAAGCGGCGGATAATTTAATTGCCGATACGGATAAAATCCTTAAAGCGAACGCAGAAGACATAAAGAACCTTTCGCCTGAAAAAGCGCATGCTTTTAAAGACAGGCTTCTCCTTAACGAAGAGCGGATAAAAGCTATGGCCGAAGGCGTAAGGAAAGTAGCCTCTCTGCCCGATCCCGTCGGCAGGGTATTGGCCTCTTGGCGGGTGCCCAGCGGCCTTGAGATAAGCAGAGTAACAATACCGCTTGGTGTTTTGTGCGTAATTTTTGAGGCGCGCCCGAATGTCTGCGCCGATGCGGCCGCTTTATGTTTTAAAGCCGGCAGCAGCGTTATACTTAGGGGCGGGGGCGACAGTTTCAATTCCTGCTTGGCCATTTACGATTGTTTTAAAAAGGCTTTGGAGGAGTGCTCTTTGCCTCAAGGGTGTATAAATTTGGTGCCTTCTAAGGATCACGAAGCGGTGGATATTTTATTAAAGCAAGAGGATTATATCGACGTCTTAATCCCGCGCGGCGGTAAGAAACTTATCGAGAAAATCAGCCAAAGCCGCATACCCTCGTTCAAGCATTTAAACGGGATATGCCATACCTATATACATAAAGACGCGGATATGGAAATGGCCTGCAAAGTGCTTGTAAACGCCAAACTTAGGCGCACCTCCATTTGCGGCGCTACGGAAACGGTGCTTTTGGATAAAGAACTGGGCGAGGCAAAGATAAAACAAGTTCTCGGCGCGCTTATTGAAAGGGGCTGTGAGGTTCGTGCGGACGAGTATATCCGCTCCTTTATGCCCGATTTGCCCGCCGCCAAAGAAGAAGACTGGGGTACGGAATACTTGGACGCGATAATATCGGCCAAGACGGTATCATGCGTCAAAGAGGCGGTGGAGCATATAGGCAAATATGGTTCCAATCATACCGAATCCATAATCACGCAAGACGCCCAAGCGGCGGAAGAATTTTTAAACGGCGTAAACAGCGCGGTGGTAATGCATAATACTTCCACTCAGTTTTGCGACGGCGGAGAATTCGGCATGGGCGCGGAAATAGGCATAGCTACGGGCAAACTGCACGCGCGCGGGCCTGTCGGTTTAGAACAGCTTGTAACGTTCAAATATAAAGTGGAAGGACACGGAGAAACAAGAAAATGAATACGGGCAAGATATTGTTTGTCGGCTGCGGCCATATGGGCGGAGCATTGCTTGAGGGCTGGACGAAGTACGGCGGTTTAAGCAAAGAGGATATTATCGTCGCAGAGCCTTCAGATATTATAAGGAAGGGTTTAAAGAAAGAAGGCTATAAAGTTTTTGCGGGTCTTGAAAAGCTGCCCCGCAGGACGGAAATAAAAGCCGTCGTCCTTGCCGTGCGGCCCGATACTTTTAAAGAAGTTTTGCCTTTGCTTGCCGAAAGGCTTTCTCCCTCGGCTTTAATAATCAGTATAGCGGCAGGCAAGAAGATATCCTTCATAGAAAGCTATTTGCCCAATAATCCTGTAATAAGAATAATGCCTAATATGGCGGTATCGCAAGGCTTGGGGATAAGCGGTTTGTGCGCCTCAAAGAAAACGAAGTCCGAACATAAAGATTATATTTTCGGCTTGATGAGTTCCTGCTCCCGCGCTTTATGGCTGGAAAAGGAAGATGATATTCACAAGATAGTCGCGCTCGGCGGCAGCAGTCCCGCGTACATATACAGCTGCGCTTTGGCTTTGCAGAACGCGGCGCGCGATTACGGCCTGCCGGAAGATTTCGTGGCGGAAGCGGCGGTAAACGTGTTTTTGGGCTCGGCGGTATTATTTGCCAGAAGCGAAGGCTCTCTTAGCGACGCCGTTGCGAAAATAGCCACCAAAGGCGGCACTACGGAAGCGGCGGTAAACGCTTTTAACGAAGGCGACGCTTTGACAAAGCTCTTTTCCAAAGCGATGAAGGCCTGTATGGCAAGATCTAAAGAAATGTCCAAATAGCAAAGCCCCGCCTCGGCGGGGCTTTTTTTATGGTTAAACCGCGCTTGGCGGCGGGGTGGATAAACCATAAATGATATAATAAAATAAAAGGGCTTGAGGAGACCGATGGAAGAAAAATTCTCTAAAGAAGGACTTACCTTTGACGACGTTCTGTTGATACCGCAGCATTCGCAGGTGCTGCCCAAAGACGTAAAAACCCACACCCGCCTTACCAAAAAGATAAAACTTAACATACCGCTTATCAGCGCTGGTATGGATACCGTTACCGAATCGGCTTTGGCCATAGCCATAGCCAGGGAAGGCGGCATCGGCATAATCCACAAAAATATGCCCCTGCAGAAGCAGGCCCAGGAAGTGGACAGGGTAAAACGCAGCGACAACGGCGTAATTACAAATCCGTTTTCCTTGGGGCCCGATAACACTTTGCAAGACGCCAAAGATCTTACGGCGAAATATAAAATATCGGGTGTGCCGATAGTGGACGGCGCGGGCAGATTGGTCGGCATAATCACCAATAGGGATATGCGCTTTGAGACGGATAACTCCAAACGCATAGCCGAGATAATGACAAGCGACAATCTTATTACCGCGCGCGAAGGCACTTCCCTAAAGGAGGCCAAAGAGATACTTCGCCGCGCGAAGGTGGAAAAACTTCCTTTGGTGGACTCCAATAATATTTTAAAAGGCTTAATCACGATAAAGGATATAGAGAAATCGATTATCTATCCCAACTCGGCCAAAGACGAACAAGGGCGCCTTTTGGTTGGCGCGGCGATTGGGATAACCAAGGATATGCTCAACCGCGCGCAAACGCTTTTGGCGGCTGGCGCGGACGTGTTGGTGGTGGATACGGCGCACGGACACAGCCAGGGCGTATTGGACGCGGTTGCGAAGATAAAGCAGAATTTCCCGCAGTGTCAGCTTATAGCTGGCAATATCGCCACGGCGCAAGCGGCAAAGGCTTTGATAGAAGCCGGCGCCGATGCCTTAAAGGTAGGCATAGGCCCCGGCGCGATATGCACAACCAGGGTAGTGGCGGGCATAGGTATGCCGCAGATAACCGCGATTTATGATTGCTATCTGGCGGCCAAAGAATACGATATACCTATAATAGCCGACGGCGGCATTAAATATTCCGGCGATATCGCCAAGGCGATAGCGGCGGGCGCGAGCACTTGTATGTTGGGCTCTCTTTTCGCGGGCACCAATGAAAGCCCAGGCGAAAATATAATTTACAACGGCCGAGCCTTTAAGGCTTACCGCGGAATGGGTTCTTCGGCCGCGATGAAGGCGGGCAGCAGCGACAGATACTTCCAGGAAAACGCCAAAAAGCTCGTGCCCGAAGGCGTGGAAGGCAGAGTGCCGCACAGGGGCGCTTTGGCCGATGTGGTGTATCAGCTGGTCGGCGGGCTTAAGGCGGCGATGGGTTATTGCGGAGTTAAGACGGTGCAAGAGCTTAGGGAAAACGGCAAATTCGTAAGAATATCCAATGCCGGTTTGGTGGAAAGCCACCCCCACGACATTTTTATCACTAAAGAAGAAAGCAATTACAGCAAGGGTTTGTAATGGAAAGGGAACTTATTTTGATAGCCGATTTCGGCGGGCAGTACAATCAGTTGATAGCAAGGAGGGTAAGGGAAGAACACGTATATTGCGAGGTTGTCCCCTTCCAAAAATTGCTTGCCAAAGCGAAAGTAACCAAGCCCAAAGGCATAATATTTACCGGCGGGCCTGCCAGCGTGTACGAGGAAGGTGCTCCGAAAGTGGAAAAGGAAGTCTTCTCTTTGGGAATACCCGTCTTGGGGATATGTTACGGTCATCAGCTTACCGCGCATTTATTGGGCGGGGAAGTTGTCAGCCCCGATTTTAAGGAATACGGTAAAGTAAAGATAAACATAGACGGCGGTTTATTGTTTAAAGGAATAAAAAGCGAAGATATTTGCTGGATGAGCCACCGTGATTACGTTAGGCAGCTTCCGCCGGGTTTTAGAACTTTGGCCTTTACCGATAAATGCCCCGTAGCGGCTATGGCAGACGAGAATCGTAAAATATACGGCGTACAGTTCCACCCCGAGGTGGAGCATACCCCGTTCGGCAGGGCCTTGCTGAGAAATTTCCTTTTTGATATTTGCGGCTGTAAAGGCGATTGGACTATGGATAATATAGCCGCCTCGCTTATTAAAGAATTAAAACAAAAGTCTGCGGGCAAGCGGGTGCTTTGCGCGCTTTCCGGCGGGGTGGATTCTTCGGTAACGGCGGTGTTGGCCAATAAAGCAATAGGCGATAATTTGATATGCGTATTCGTTGACCACGGCCTGCTGAGGAAGAATGAGGGCGACGAAATAGAAAAGATGTTCAAGCGCGATTACCATATCAATATGGTTAGGGTAAACGCGGGCGAAAGATTTTTAAACGCATTAAAAGGCGTAAGGGATCCCGAAGAAAAAAGGAAAATAATCGGCAGGGAATTTATTTCGGTATTTGAACAGGAATCTTTAAAGCTCGGCCAAATAGATTATCTTTTGCAAGGGACGATTTATCCCGACGTCATAGAATCGGGCGCGGGCCAAGCCAGCGTGATAAAGAGCCACCACAATGTCGGCGGCTTGCCCAAGAATATGAAGTTCGGCCTTTTGGAGCCTTTGCGCCTTCTGTTTAAGGATGAAGTACGCGCGCTCGGTTTGGAAATTGGCCTGCCCAAAAGTTTGGTGTGGCGCCAGCCTTTCCCCGGGCCCGGCTTGGCGGTAAGGTGCCTTGGCGAGGTTCGGGAAGATAAACTTAAGATAATACGCGATTCCGACGCCATTTTGCGAGAGGAAATATCCAAAAACGGGCTTGAAGACAAAATTTGGCAGTACTTCACCTTCCTGCCCAATATCAAAAGCGTCGGCGTTATGGGCGACGAGAGGACTTACTTCCACACCGTCGGCATAAGGGCTGTAACATCGGTCGACGCGATGACTTGCGACTGGGCTAAAATCCCCTATGATGTTCTTGATAAAATATCTTCCAGAATAGTCAGCGAGGTGGAAGGCGTCAATAGAGTGATATACGACGTAACTTCCAAGCCGCCCGCCACGATAGAATGGGAATAGCCAAATACCCGCACGGGGTATGCGTATGCTATAATAAACTAACGGAGGGCTTATGGCTTTGCATACCGATTGCAAGAACAATACTCAAAAGACTATCCGCCTGCTTAAAACGGCGCGCGGCCAAATAGATGGAATAATAAATATGATAGAAAGCGACAGGGCTTGCGTTGATATAAGTTCGCAGCTCTTGGCGACGCAGTCTATACTGAAAAAAGTGAATGTAGAGATACTTTCCAATCATCTTTCCCGCTGTGTAAAAGACTCCATAGAACATGACAGCGAAAAAGTTAAAAGAGCGAAACTGGAAGAAGTTATCGCCCTTTTAAACAAAATGCTTAAATAGTCTTTTCCACGTTTATCAAATCAAACTCGGCTTGAGCGGAGATCAGCGCTTTTATCTCTTCCGCGCTTTGCTTGGCGGAGCATTTAATCACGGCGGCGTATTTGCCTTGGCCCGTATTCCAAATATGAAGATATTCTATCTTCGTGCCCGCTTCTTTAAGGGTTGTGATGAGCTCTTCTTTAAGGGCGGGATCTTCATAGTCGGCCAATATTTTGCCCGTAGCTTTGATGAGCCCTAACGCCCAAGAGCAAATCAGCGCGCCGCCCAGGAAGCCCACCAGAGAATCCAGGAAATTTAACCCGGCGTATTTGCCAAGTATTAAAGCGGCTATTGCCAAAAGCGAAGTTAAAGCGTCGGCCAAAATATGCAAGTACGCCGATTTAAAGTTAAAATCTTCGTGTTTGTGCCCGCTTTGTGACTCGTGTTGATGCGCGTGCCTGTGGCTGTGGGCGTGGCCGCCCATTATAAAAGCGCATAAAGCGTTTACCGAAAGGCCGATTGCCGCCACCAAGATAGCCTCGTTAAAGTTTATTTCCAGCGGATTAAAGAACCTTTCGGCCGATTCGTATAAAATCCAAACGCCGGATAAGGCCAAAAGTATCGCGCTGGCAAAACCCGCCAAGGGGCTGAATTTGCCGCTGCCAAAGGCCAGCTTTTCTGAATATTGGTATTTGCGTATCATCATATAGGCAAAGAAGGTTATTGACAGCGCGAAAGCGTGCGTCCCCATATGCCAGCCATCGGCCAAAAGCGCCATGGAATTGGTGAAATAGCCGAAAGTTATTTCCGCGGCCATGGTTATTAAAGTCAGTATTATTACTGTTAAAGTTTTTCTTTCGTTCTTTGTCATACTTTCTTCCTTACCGGATAAAGATCGGTGATATTCCTTATAGTCATACACCCCCCTGGGGTATAGTATTAGTATAGTTTATATATCTTCTTTTGTCAAAGAGTTTTATTTGCTAAAATTTAGCGTGTTTATAAGAAAAACCGAAGAAAAAGATTTACCGTCGATAGAACTTATCTACGCCTGCGCCCGCGCTTTTATGAGGCAAAGCGGCAACGGCGGACAATGGGGCGAGGGCTATCCCAAACGCGAAAAATTGCTTGATGATATTTCGCGCGGCTATTCTTACCTCTGCCAGGAAGGGAATGATATTTTAGCGGTATTCAGTTTCTGCCCTTCGCCAGATCCGACTTACGCTAAGATAGAAAACGGCACTTGGCTTAACGATGAACCCTACCGCGTTATCCATCGTATGGCGGCGGGGAAAAGAAGGAGCGGCGCGGCCTCTTTTTGTTTGGGCTGGTGTTTTAAACAATGCCGCAATATCCGCATAGACACGCATAGAAACAACGCCCCGATGCTGGGTTTGATAAATAAATTCGGTTTTAAATATTGCGGAATTATCTACACTGATGACGGAAGCCCCAGGCTCGCCTTCCAAAAGAAAATATAATTTCGCGTTTATATATTCTTTATATTTAAATAAAACCCCCGCTTTTGGCGGGGGCTTTTTGGAAGATTTGTCTTAAAAAATAGTTATTTTATTTCTATGGTTTTAAGTGCTGCGTCTATTTTAGCGGCAAGATTATTGTTGATTTCTGTTTGCGCTGTTAATATGGCGTCTTTTTCCTCTTGGGTAAGATCATCCGTCAAAGCCTGATTGGCAAAGAAGGTTTGGATTATAATTTCCCAGGATTGTTGATTGTCGTGGCAGGACAGCATTACGACTTTTTTCTCGTCTTCCGTAAAGATACTCTTCCTGCAGGCCTTTCCGCTTATGGTGATATCTTCTATTGAGTCATAAAAGACTTCCTGAAAACCAAAGGGAGGGCGATTCTCAAAGAAATTGGTGTTCATCTTGGTATAAGCGTAAGACAAACTTATCGGCGGATAATTTTCAAAGTTGTCATACATATAGGTTTGCACTTCGGTTATGGCGGGATCTTCTTTTTGATAAAATTGCAGATTCTCTTTCGGATTCACTTTTATTTCCCTTAATGTCCCGAAATCCTGCTGCGAAAGTGTGATGTTTAATCCGCCTTTAAGAGCGTAAGTTTTGCTTTTATCGGCGGCTTTGTCTGCGCAGGCTTGAATCAGAAAAACAAAAGAAAGGAGCAGCATGGTTTTTAACATTGTTTTCATATATTATCCTTACCCTAAAGGGATTTTATGATATATCAATTTTTATATTATCAAAACCGAATTGCTAAGGCAATAGCGGCGGGGGCTATTTTACGTGTAAAAATAAAACCCCGCCTTAAGCGGGGTTTAAATGGCGGAGTCAACGGGATTCGAACCCGCGGTCTCTGCCTTGACAGGGCAGCGTGTTAACCAGGCTACACCATGACTCCAAGTACTTCAGTTATATATATTCTATATTTTTACGCTCCGCGAGTCAAGAATGAATTGCATAATGACTTTTTTATTTTTCTAAAATTCGCCCCAGAGTATTTGTTCCGGCTCAAGTCTGACTCCCGTTTGAGTGTAGACTTCTTCTTGCACTTTCCTTATAAGATTGTAAATATCGGACGCGCTGGCTTTGTCATAGTTTATTATAAAGCCCGCATGCTTTTGGGATACTTGCGCGCCGCCTACGGTTAGGCCTCTAAGGCCGCAGGAATCTATCAGGCGGCTTGCATAGTCGTTTTGCGGTCTTTTGAACACGCTGCCCGCGGATGGGTATTCCAAAGGTTGTTTTTGCGCACGCCTTTCAAGTATGGATAATCTGCTTTGTTTTAATTCTTCGGAGTTTTTCTCTGTCAGTTCCCAAGCAACGCTTAGTATGATACAACCTTCTATCCCTTTTACTTTGCGGTAGCCGTATTGCACTTCACTTTTAGAAATTTCTTTTATTTCGCCGTTTGGGGTGATTGCTTTAAAGGATTTAAGGCAGTCGAAAGTTTCCTGCCCGAAGGCACCCGCGTTCATAAAAACCGCTCCGCCGCAGCTGCCGGGTATGCCGCTTAGGCATTCTATCCCGCCAAGGCCCTTTTCGGTCGAGAAACGCACGGCTTCATCAAGCGCGGTGCCCGCCTTTGCGCTAAGGTCCTTGCCGTTTAAGGCTAGGCCGGCATAGTTCTTGAGGCAGCAGGTAAGGCCGCTTAAACCCAAATCGCTTACTAATATATTGGAGCCGAACCCGATTATGCGGAAGGCAAGGCCGTATTGCTGGGAAAAAGTTTTCAGATACAAAATTTGATCTTCGTTTTCTGGCAAAGCCAAAACCTGCGCCGAGCCGCCCGTTTTATAGGTGGTATAATCGCGCATGGGAGCGTCGAAAATCAAAATATTTTTTATTTTTTCGTCTAAATTCTCTTTCCAATCCATTTAATATATTATATAAAAAGATTATGGAGGATAATTTATGACAGATAAGAACGCCGGCAAACTGCCTACGCAAAGTATAGATTTGAAAATGTTGGAAACGGAATTTTATAATCCTTCTTCGCAGCCCGCGAAGGTAAAATTCGGCACTTCAGGGCATAGGGGGGCGCTTGGTTCTGGCTTTTGCGCTTTGCACGCCAAAGCGATAGCTCAGGCCGTTGCCAAAATGCATTTGGAAGAAAACATAAAGGGCAAGGTTCTTGTAGGAGGGGATACGCGGCTGATGTCAAAAGTTACCGCCGAACTGTGCGCCTGTGTTTTGGCAGGCAACGGGATAGAGGTCTCTTTGCCGTCTATACCTGTGCCGACGCCGGTATTTTCTTTTGAGATTTTATCAAAACGCGTTGTGGCGTGCCTTAACGGTACGGCCAGCCATAATCCGCCGCAGGATATGGGGCTTAAATATAATCCTTCTACGGGCGGGCCGGCGGATTCTTCCATAACCTCTAAAATAGAAAAATACGCCAATTATTTTATGCAAAATGAAAGCGAGATAAAATTTATCTCGCTTGACGAAGCCAAAAAACGCGGCCTTATAGACGTGCCCGATATAATCGGCAATTATGTCAAAGCGTTGGGGGATAAGATAGATTTTAAAGTGATAAAAACCGCCGCGCTTAAAGCCGCTCTGCACCCGATGGGCGGGACGAGCCTTCCGTTTTTCAAAGCGATAAAAGAATATTACAAATTGGACAATGTGGAAATAGTAAGCGAACTGCAAAATCCTTCTTTTAACTTTATTCCGCTTGACCACGACGGAAAGACGAGAATGGATCCTTCCTCCAAATATCCGATGTCCCCGCTGATAGATTTGGCCTTAAGCGGCAAGTACGATTTTGCGGGAGCGTGCGACCCCGATGCGGATCGCTTCGGCGCGGCGACTTCAAAGGGAGGTTTGCTTTCGCCCAATCACGCGCTTTGCGTTATGCTTAATTATCTGGCGGACAATAAAAAGACGTCTAAAACGACAGCCGTCGGACGTACCATCGGCACTACTCACCTAATAGATAAAATAGCCGCAGCGAAAGGTTTGCGCGTTGATGAGGTAAACGTCGGTTTCAAATACTTCGTGCAAGGCCTTTTGAGCGGGGAACTTTTAATGGCCGGCGAGGAAAGCGCAGGTATGTCCGCGGCAGATTGGGTGACGGAAAAGGACGGTATGCTGGCAGTGTTCTTGCTTCTTGAAATTATGAGCAATACCGGGCAAGACATAGCGGGCTTGTATAAACAGCTTACTGAGCTTTACGGCAGCCCCGTTTATACGCGTGTCGATATGCCCGTTACGGAGGAAGTCAAAGCGAAACTTAAAGGATTTAACAAAGAAAGTTTGGCGGGCCTCAAAGAAGTCGCCGGCGAAAAGGTTTTAAACGTGCGGGATACCGACGGCGTTAAAGTGTATTTGGAAGGCAGTTGGTTTCTTGTCAGGCCTTCCGGCACCGAAGCGATAGTAAAATTCTATGCCGAAACTTTCAAAGGCGAAGAGCATCTGCATAAGATACTAGAAGAAGGACGAAAGGTTTTTGGCCTTTAGATGGGCGGTTTAAATATGTAAAATAAAAGCCCGGCTCGGCCGGGCTTTTTATTGCCATAGAAAGGGCATATAATAGTTTTTATCTCTTCACAATGTTTATAGCGGGGGCTATCTTCAAAGAGATAAATTTTACCGGATTGCCGGCAGCGAACTAATACTCTTCTAAGGATATGCTTGGAAGAAAATAAATTGAGTATATTGAGCATGTCAAATCGTATTTGTAAGGGCCTTCCAAGAGGGATAAGCATTAATGAGTTTTAACCGCCAGCTTGGCTGTTGAATATTGTGCCGGAGAGAAAAAGCGAGAAGGCTTTCCGCCAAAAACTTTTATAAGACGGAGCTTTCCGTATTTTGGTACCGAAGATGGAAAACTTTATCATAAATATTCCGCATATACCTTTAATAAGTATGATGGCGGCCGATAGGGAAAAAAGGAACGAATGCCAAGGTCTAAACTCGGCTGGGAAATAAGATCTGGTACAACTTTGAAATAATTAAATATAATAGGAGTGTATGGCTTTAAGTCCTTTAGACGGAAGATATGGCGAAGCTCTTAAAGAGCTGGCCGCTTTAGCCGGTGAGGAACGCCTGATTGCTATGAGAATCAAGGCGGAATGTTTGTATTTGCTCGCTTTGGCGGAAAACGGAATAATAAAAATATCCGCCGCGGACAGAAAGAAAATTCTTTTGCTTGCCGAGGCTCCAAAAGGGGCCGTTGAAACGGTAAGACTTATAGAAACCAAAGGTTTTAAAGGCATAAAAGCAACAAGGCACGATGTCAAAGCCGTGGAATATTATCTGCGTCTGTCTTTTGAAGAAAAAGGCTTGGGCAAATATATCCAATGGCTGCATTTCGCCTTAACTTCCGAAGATGTAAACAGTCTCTGTTACGCCGTAATGATGAGAGACGCTTTGCAAGATCTTTTAATACCCGCCTTGGACGGGATATTATCTGTCTTAGGCAAATACGCAAAGAGTTACGCGGACGACGTTCTTTTGGCGCGTACGCACGGGCAGGCGGCAGTGCCGACCACTTTCGGCAAAGAGTTTAAAGTTTTTGAATATCGGCTTTCAAGGCAGATAAAACAGCTTAAAAAACAGCAAATTTCCTGTAAATTCGGTGGTGCGGTAGGTTGTTATAACGCGCACGCCGCGGCATTTGGCGATATCGATTGGCCCAAATTTTCAAAAAAATTTATAGAAATATTTAACAAAGGGTGCAAAAGCAAGATATTTTTGTGGGAAGTGTCTACCCAGATAGATCCGCATGATTCCTATGCGGAACTCTTTGACAATTTGCGCCGCATAAACATGATACTGTTGGACTTGTCGCAGGATATTTGGCGCTATATATCCGACGGTCTGATAAAGCAAAAAAGCATAGAGGGAGAGGTTGGCTCCTCAACAATGCCGCAGAAAGTAAATCCGATAGATTTTGAGCAGGCGGAGGGCAACTTTGGCCTGGCTAACGCTTTATTTGGGTTTTTCAGCGGGAAGCTGACGGTATCGAGGCTGCAGAGGGATTTATCCGATTCCACGGTATTAAGGAATATTGTTTGCGCCTTCGGATATTGTTTGACAGCTTATAAGTCTTTGGACAGGGGTTTGTCAAAGATAAAGCCGGATACTCAATACGCCTTGGAGCAAGTGCGCTCCCATCCGGAAGTTATCGCGGAAGCGTTGCAGACTCTGCTCAGGACTTACGGCCGGCAAGACGCTTATGAAAGCCTTAAAGGGCTTACCCGCGGCAAGAAAATAACCGCTGAAGATATTGATGCTTTTGTGGGAAAATTAGATTTGACCCCGCTTCAAAGGAAGAAACTGCTCTGCCTTAAAGCGGAAAAATATATTGGCCTGGCGGCCAAAATGGCGAGGAAGGTTTATTTATGATAGATATAGTATCCGGCGGACAGGCCGGCGATGAAGGAAAGGGCAAAATATCGGCGTATCTTTCTTATAAGGGTAATTACTCTTATTGCGTCCGCATAGGCGGGCCGAATGCGGGCCATACGGTTTTGCATCAAGGCAAGAAGTATACTTTAAAAAATATTCCGTCCGGATTTCTTAACCCTAAGACCAAACTGGTTTTGGGCGCGGGCGCCTATACCAAAACCGATTGGCTTTTAAAGGAAGTTGAACTTACCGGGACAAAAGACCGTCTTATAATCGACCCTATGGCGGTGCTTATTGAAGATAGGCATACTTCGGCGGAGAAAGGCGACAGCCATTTTATGTCCGCGGTAGGCAGCGTAGGCACGGGCTTGGGCCAGGCGGTGAAGGAACGTATAGAAAGGCGCGAACTTAAATTCGCCAAAGACGAACCCCTTCTAAAAGAGTTTATACGGGACGTACCCGAACTTTTAAACAAGTCCTTGGCTAATGGGGAAGATATATTGGTTGAGGGAACTCAAGGCGTTAAACTTTCGCTTTTGCACGGGGAATATCCGTTCGTTACTTCGCGCGATACAACGGCATCGACCTTTTTGGGCGAGGCCGGGCTCGGCCCCAAAGCGGTAAGGGATTGCTGGGTCATTTTTAAGCCTTATGTAAGCAGGGTTGGCCCGGGACCTTTGGCAAGTGAGATTTTTGACGAAAAGGAACTTGAACTTTACCACGGCAAAGGATGCGAAATCGGCAGTGTCAGCAAAAGGCTAAGAAGGATAGGCCGCTTTGAAGATGAAACCGCCAGAAAGGCCATTATGCTTAATACCGCCACCAAAATAGCCATTACGCATATAGACCTTTTTGCCGGCAATGACGCCGGTACGGTAAGCAGCTACGAACAGTTCAGCGGCGAGGCCAAGAAATTCTTGGAGCATTTGCAGGGTATACTCAAGAGCACCTATCCGTATCCGGAACTTAAGCTGATCTCCAACGGGCCGGAATTGGAAGATATGGTAATCTTATAGATTTTCCAAACCGTACAAGCCGCCTATTGCCAATAGGCGGCTTTTTGTTTGGCGGTGAGATTTTTGTTGTTCGGTTTATGTTTGGCGTTTATACGGGATAATTTCTTAGCGGCGGAAGTAAATAAACGGATTGCAAAAGGAATAAAAATTGTTAATAATGAATAAATAGACCGCGGAGGGACATTTATATGAAATCCTATGCCGTTGACAGCATTTACGCTTTTATTATAATAGTAGCTGTGTTTTTGGTTTTGCCTTTCTTCGTGCCGATGCAGGAGGAAGAGTTTGTCTCTGAGCCTGTCGGCGAATATACGATAGAGGAAGAAAAACCGGAGATTTTTACCCGAATAATAGACAGAGTCTCATCTTTTTATCATCTAAAGAAGAAAAAGAAAGCAGTGCTTTCTAAATCCTTTTCCGAAGATAAATCCGCGGATAAAAAAGGAGAGCTTTCTTCCCTGAATGCAAATTCTGCGGAAGGCGCGGCCCAAGCCGGGGCTTCAAACGAAAGAATGTCTGCCGATTCCGTGCGCACGCAGAGATCTCAGTCTGAAGGAACTGCCGGACGATATAACGCAAAGCAGCGTTCTTTGCCGGATATGGCCGAACTTGACGGAAAAGTATATCAGATAATGCCAGATCCCTATGGCAATAAATATGTGATAGCCAAAGGCGGTCCGATACCGCTTAAGGACTTTATAGCCAAGGGCGGCAGGATAGTAAAGCCGTCGTATAATTATGAAACGGGCAACAACTTATCAGTGAATATGTCTGGGGGGAGTATACGTTCCGTGGGGGAGGGATCTCCCGTAAGATATGGTAGTGTTTCCGGCGGCAGGGCCGGTGGCGACATATCTGCATATAAAGGGCGAAGGGGCGGCAAAATAAGTGGGTTTAATCAAGGAAAAGTTACAGACGTGGGAGAAGAGTCCTCCAGCGGATCTCAGGGCGGCTCACGGGGCATAAGCTCGGGTTTTGACTTAAGCGGTTTTGATTTTGGTTCAGGGGAAAGCTTTGGCGAGTTACAGCAAAATTTAGTCGCCAAAAGCGGAGGCGGGGCCAAAAGCGCTAATACAGATGACAGAGATAACAGGCCTTCCAAGGTGTACAAACTTCAGAATACCAAGCCTTTCGTGAGCGAAAATGCCGTAGGCGTAGCGATACAAAAAGAAGACGAGGGTATAACAATTGACATGAGCGGCGGCGGAGAAACGGACGAATTCGGTTTCGCAGACACATCGGGTTTTGAATCCGATTTTGACTCGCAAACGCCGCAGGATGATGGGAATGTCCTTTTGTTGAATATAGAAGCCGGATATGAAAACTCTTTGGGAATTATCCCGGAAAATTCCGAGACTCGCAAAGCGATGACGCGCGAGCTTTTGGGGGATTCCTCTTTTATCGGTAAATCTTCCCAGGGGAGAGTAAGCGACCCGTGGATATTGCCTAACAATATAGACAACGGCCCCGGTAAAGAATTTTTTGAAGCGAACAGAGATGTCTTATTGGGCAGCGACGCTGTCAGCTTTAAGGAATGGGAAGAGAACGATATCTATTACAACAAGGTCCGCGGCGATATAGAAAGCACGACAAACGGCGCCGTTACTCCTTTGGTTATGATAAACGGGCAAAAAGGGCCTTTCACCATGCAAGTTATGCCTGAAGACAGTTATTATTACAAAGTGACTTCCAATTTGCTTAATAATAAAGTCCGAAAAGTTGACGAAGGCGGCGAAGTAGATTTGAACCGTATAGACAAAAACAGGGTGTTGGTGGTTGTGCCGGAAAGGCCTTTAGCGGATAATTTGAGGAAAGACGGTTATAAAGTCGCCATATTTGACAAATATATAGTAACGCCGGGCAATTTAAAGAATTTTTACGATCAAACATCAAACGCCATTAAGGATATAGAAGAAGGCAAAAAAGCCGATCACGAGGCAAAGAAACAAGATATAGCGCGCTCCTTAAAAAAGTGATTTGGGCCTTAAGACCCAGGTATTTTTGGGCCTAAAAACCCTTGTTTTATAGAAGGTTATTTAATAAATTTTAATAATAGAAGCAGTGTTTTTTATAGCTTTGACATTAAATTTACGGAGTAAGCGGATATGAAGAAAAAGTTTTTGTTTGTTTTGGCATTTTCGATATTGGCTCTTGGCGCTTTGCCGGCGCATGCCGATTTGCATATGTACTGCAAAATAAACGGCGTGGAATATGAATTGGGTGACGTAATTAAGAGGTTCGGCAATTACAGCAAAGCCGTTATAGGCTGCTGCGATTTGACGAAAGTATGCGGGCCCAATTATATATCCAATGTCGAGGGTGACGAATACTTGCATTCGCTTAGCTTGATAGCGGCAAAATATAACCACTTAGGTTCTTTAAAATATCTTATAGACGTCAAGGGTGTAGGCTATGAAAGCTGGCCGATGAAAAAAGGCAGTGACGGCCATTATAGAGATTATAAAGATTATACCCAGCTTATGTACGCGATAAAGAACGGCAATGCGGATATGGTTGCTTATCTGTTAAAGAAGGGTGCAAACCCCCGTTTGTCCAATCAGTATGGCGAAGACGCTAAGGATATAGCCGAAGGGACGGATAATTCAGAGGTAAAGGAACTTGTAAGAGAGGCTTGGAGTTCCTACAGATACAAACTTGATATTGAATATAAACGGGATATTTTAGACCTTAAGAACGAAAATTACGATGATATTTTTGCCGGTTTTCTAAAGATGATAAATTTTGACGACAGCATTTAATTAAATAACCGGAAGAGGAGGCGGCTATGGCGCATAAAAAAACAGGGAATATAATTATATGGATTTTTGCCGCCGTGGCGATATTTTTGGCGGTTCCGTTTGTTTTTCAGGAAGGAGTGCCGGGTAAAAGCGGAAGCGGAGTTTCAATAGACGGGGAAGGGCTTTTACCGGTAGTCAGTTCCGAAAATCCTTTAACCAAATACGTAAAGAAGCTTGCGGAGTTTTACGGCTTTAAGAAGAAAGGTGTTCCCGCTGGGAAGTCTTTTGCCAAAAGCGACTCTTACTCCGAAGACGATTTGAGGTATATGAAAGATGCTTTCGGCGGCCTTTTCTCCAACTCTGAAGGCGGCACCGACGCCTCCGCGGGTGGGGATACCTCCGCGCTTTCTGCCGAGACGGTTGGTTCTATTCGGGCGGCTTATGCCAAAGGTGAAAGTGTCTCTTTGGAAAACGGCACCGTAACTACCGCCAAGGGCCTTGTTCTTAAACCTTCGAAAGACGGCTATTCGATAAACGGCAAGTTTTATAAAAACGGGGCCTATCCGTCTGCAAAAGATAAACGTGAGATAGAGAGAGCTTTAAGTAAATTCCACAAAGAGAAGGCTGCCCAAGAAGGGCTTAGGGCAGCTTATGTGCGTAATCCCGATGGCAGTTTGTCGGTTCAATATATGTCGCCGGAAAGTTTGGATATAAAGATGGGCAATAATTTGTACGCCTCAAACAAAAAACACGGCAGCGATTATTACCGCGGCGCCAGGATAATTTCCAGAAAAGATTCCGCTCCCTCTTCCTCCGGCGGCAACAGCTCTTCCGGATCCGCCTCAAAGCGGAGCGGTTATTCGTCATTTGACAATATAGACTCCATATACGATAACGTATCTGATAGGCTAAAAGAGCATTTTGGAGATAAAGAAGATCCCGCAGCCGAGGAAGAAAAGGCGCAAGAAAGTACCGACGGGCAAAGTCTTTCCCAAGAGCTGATAGCCAATTCCAACCGTGCGCCGGTAAGTTTGCTGATAAGCTCTCAGTTAAGGGAATCACCCAACGAAATCCCCGGCACTGAATATTTAAATGCCCCTAGGGTTTCCCTTAGATTGGCTAGGACTAATGCCAAGACGAAATCTTTGGAAGATTTTTTAAGTAAATACGGAGTTGAGGGCAAATTCCATTTTACCGAAATTCAAATGCCCTATATAGCGCGCGGTACTAGTGAAGAACAAATAAAAGAGATCATGTCTAAATGGTCCCAACAATTGGACTCCTTAAGATCTGAGGATGGCCTTCTTAGGGTGTTTTCTCCTTCAATGATACCTGATGAGGTTTTTATTAACAATACTCCCGATCCTACAATGTATATCGGATATCCTAGAGTGCCGTATATGGATATCGATTCTTCCGGCCAGCCTGCGCTTACCAGCTTTTCGGAAGTCTTTTTAAACAGAACGGGCCTTTCCAATATGTTCTACGCGATGAGCGATCCCAACGGCGAAAAGTTGGATACCTCCGAATTGGAAGCGCGTTATTATGCCTTGGACGATATGCGTAACGAAAATAACAAGTATTTGCAAATGTTTGGCAAAAATGAGGGAATAAAAAAGAAAATGCCCAAAGTGGTATTCTATTTGGGGAAAATGGTGAAAAATGAGGGGAATGTCGCGGTAGCCTCGCCTGCCTCGTTCCTGTACGTATATGCTCCGAATATGGCGCCGGACTTTATATTGGGCGATGATAAACTTTCTTCGTTTAGAGAAATGCCGGCGGACGTCTTTTTAAATAACGTTAATGAAAGCGGTAGCAACAACATAGTAATAGTTAATGACGAAAAAATCAAAGATACTTTAAATAAAGCCGGGGTAAAAAATGTGTCCGTTATAGAAACGGACAGACTCTCTTCCGGTACTCCGGAAGATGTTGAATATGTGATATCCGCTTTGAAAGACGTAGTCACGCAAAGAGTAATGGCCGATGAAGTGCTAAAGCAGGAGTTTATAAAGGCTATGAAAGAAGCCAGCGAAAAAGAAAAGGGAAAATAGTGATTATATTAAGCAAGGAGAGTTTAATATAATTATAAAGAGGGTAAATTTATGTCAAAGGGTTTAATATTAAAGATTATTCTTTGCGGGTTTGTGGTATTTTTGCTTCTTCCTGCCGTCTTTGATGAGGAGCAAGCCAAGCCTGTAAAGAAACAGCCGTTTGAAGACGCCACCGAATTTAATCCCAGTTTATATGACGGGGAAGAAAGCCTTCCTATACTAGATATAGCAGAGCCTGAAGAGGCCAATGTCTTTACCAGATACGCAAAAAAATTTAAGAATATGTATGGCCGAGCATTATTTGGCCGAAACGACGAAAAAACACCCTCTTACAAAACGGCGCAAACCGATGAATACGGCGACGAGGAATTATACTATGCCATGACCGCTTTGTTTAGCGCGGGAAATTCCGAAAAGGGTGGCGCCGAGCAAAGGGCATCTTATGACTCGGGAAACTCCAAAGGCGGAGCCAATATCAATGCCGTTGCATATGATAAAGAGTATTTCAGCGGGGTTCCCTCTACCGTAAAGCAAACGGTGCACGAAAATGCCCCGGTAAAAGGATTGTACGAAACTTCGTCGGTGGAATCTTATGAAACCCGCAGTAAGGCTCAGCAAGTATATAGCAATGTGATGAATAAAGTCGACAGAACCGTACCCAAAGCGGCTAAGGCGAACGCCCTCGGCGAAGTTTCTTCCGCGGGAACTGAAGATACTGAAAGTTATCAGGGCGGCAGTTACGGCGCTTTTGATCAAGCCGCAGCGGCGGATATCGGTTACGATCATCGTATGCCGGACTTAAATGACTCTATGATGTTTGCCGCCGCTAGTACCAAGAAAAACAACAGTAAATATAGCGGGATAGCGAGCCGCAGCTCAAGCCGCAGCGGTGGGAATTACGGCAGTGGGAGTTATAGCGCGTATAGTAGAAACTCTGTCGGCAGCCTTGAAGATTTAGGCGGAGGCTTTGGCGATAGTTTTGAAGCTTTGCTATCCCGTACGCAAGGCAGCATCTCTACGGCGGCCGATATAATGAAAGAGGAACGGCGCGAAAGAGAGGAAAACGAATCTAAAGGACAAGGGGGGAGAAACCAAAGCGGCAATGATAAGGAAAGTGTGCCATCGCAGAGCGGGAATTTAGAAGGATTGCCAAATGATAACGGCCAATCGGGAGGAAATGAGGGCTCAACCGTTGCCGGCGGGGACGAGGACTCCGCAGGTGGTAATAAAGAAGAAATTACCCCTGATGGCGGTCAAACTCAAGAGGGCGGCAAGAAACCTGGGCAGGACAATCCTCCATTGGGGCAGGATACGGTTTTTGACCAGCAAAAATACGATTATGTATTGCACGACACCTGTGTAGACGGCCCCAATTCGGATAGGTCTGCAAATACGCAGTTGCCTTTTACCGAGGGAATAGCTTCCTTTAACTCAAGAAAGGGAATATTATCTCCGTCTTCAGCTTCTAATCCTGATAAGATAGAACCATTTTGTTCTACTCCTTTAGAGGGTGCTCAGCCCATAGAAGCGGCCATTGAAGGGAAAAATATAGTTGTGGACTTGGGCTTAACGAAAGGCAATGACGGTAATTTGTATAGGGTAACGCCTACTTATATGTCGCTTTCTGACAAAGGGTTAAGCCAAATAGGTATAGAAGATTATTATGAAGGATCTAGAAACTCAATAAGTTTGGGAGAATTGTTTAAAGGCACAAGAATTTCAGAGTTTGCCGCCGCGGCAAACAATAAAAACAGCATTGTTATAACGGTATCACCGGCCGTAGCGAGGGCGTATTTAGGAAAGTCTGTCCTTATAGAAGAAGGAGATTTGGAGAGCAAAAGCGGATTGAGATCCCTTTCAGAGAAATTAAATAATCTTCCCGCGGAAAGGGAGCGCATCCTCGCTGTTACCAGTCAACAACAGGCGGCTATAATCCCTCAGCCTCAAGGCAGAAGCCAAGCTCAAGAACAAGCCCGTAAAGAGGCTGCGGCCAAAGCTGACATTCAAGAAAAGAAAGAAGAGATAAAAGAGAAAGGCTTTTTCGGAAGGATATTCGACAATTTGCGAGGCGGAAATAAGAAAAAGAGGAAGTAATCTTTTGGGGAAAGTCGACAAATAAGACAAATAAAAATGGAATTTAAATTTGATTTGAGCAATTTAGAAGAGTTTTTGCCTAAGGATTTAGACGCCGATAAACGGCTTAAGGCAAAAACTCTTTTCTTTAAGAAGCTGGCTTTGGCGGCGCATAGCTTTTACGGCGGCAAGTTGACGGTTCTGCCTAAATCCGGCCCGATGAGTTCGGGTTGGATGAATGTGTGGTATACACCGGGTGTATCGGCTGTGTCTACGGCGATAAGAGATCACGAGCCAAAATCTTACGATTTAAGTTCGCGCGGCAATAGAGCTTTGGTGTTAAGTGACGGCACTCGTGTTTTGGGTGACGGCGATTGCGGTGCGGCTGGCGGACTTGGCGTGATGGAAGGCAAGGCTATGCTTATGAAGTATCTTGGCGGCATAGACGCGGACGCGATCTGCATAAACAGCCGTGACGGCAAAGGAAAGCCCGTATTTGGCAAAATAGTAGATTTCGCCAATATGATAGCGCCGAGTTTCGGTGCTATAAATTTGGAAGACATAAGCCAGCCCAATTGCTATAAGGTGCTTGACGAGTTAAGGAGGACTTGCCCGATCCCCGTATGGCATGATGACGCGCAAGGTACGGCGTGCGTTACTTGCGCCGCGTTGATAAACGCTTTAAAACTTGCCCGCAAAAAAATAAATAATATCAAGATAGTTCTTTACGGGGCGGGTGCCGCCAACAGTACGGTGGCGGAATTCCTTATGGCTATGGGCGCGGACGGCGGCAATATCATAATATTTGATAAGAGCGGGGCCTTAACTAAAAAAAGAACGGACCTGAAAAACGATCCGGATTTCTACAAACAATGGTCTTTATGTTTAAGGACGAACGGCGCAAATATTAAAGATGAGCATTCGGCTTTTAAAAATGCCGATGTCGTTATCGCGCTGTCAAAGCCCGGGCCGGGTACGATAAAAAGCGAGTGGATAAAACTTATGGCACCCAAGGCGATAGTATTTGCCTGTGCCAATCCCGTGCCGGAGATATCGCCGGAGGAATCTTTGAAAGCGGGCGCTTTTATAGCGGCAAGCGGGCGGGGTGATTTTCCAAATCAGGTAAACAATTCACTTTGTTTCCCGGGGATATTGAAAGCGGTGCTTTTGTGCAGGGCACGCGGCATAACCGATACTATGGCGCTTGCCGCGGCAAAAGCGATAGCGAAATGTGCGGAACTCAAAGGGATTAATCCCAAGAGAATATTGCCCGATATGTATGACGGGGAATTATATCCTATGCAGGTAAAAGCCGTTGTGGAGCAGGCGCGAAAGGAAGGCCTAGCCGGGCTGGAGATAACACCGCAGGAAGCCTATAAAAAAGCCAAGGCCGACATAAAAGCGGCGCGCGCCCTTAGCGATGCTTTATGGCGGAAAGGGTATATTAAAAAAATGCCTCTGACGATAATCAAAAAAGCGTTGAGGGAAACGCTTAAAGAAATATGAGAATAATAAAAGGCGCGGAGATAAGAGATATGGTCGCCTCTCTTTGTATTGAGGCGGCTTATAATTTGCCCGAGAAGGAAATAAAATTATTGAGGTCCGCTCTCAATAAGGAGAAGGGCCGCGCCGCCAATTTGATAAGGCTGATCTTAAAGAACGCCAAAATAGCTTCAAAAGGAGAATATCCCTTGTGCCAAGATACGGGCAGCGCGGTCGTTTTTGCCGAAATAGGGGAGAAAGTTCATATTGAAGGCAATATAAACGAGGCCGTAAACGAGGGCGTCAGGAAAGGATATAAAGAGGGCTATTTACGAAAATCGATAGTATCAAACCCGTTGTTTGACAGGAAGAACAGCGGGGACAATACTCCGGCTATTTTGCATTTAAGCATAGTCAAAGGCGACAGAATTAAGCTAAAAGTTTTGTTAAAAGGCGGCGGCGCGGAAAACGCAAGCCGGTTAAAAATGTTTACGCCAGCAGACGGGAAAGAAGAAATAATCTCTTTTATCAAGCAAAGCGTGAAAGATGCCGGCGGCAAGGCGTGCCCGCCGTATATTTTGGGGGTAGGCATAGGGGGCGATTTTGAACAATGCGCTTTTTTAGCCAAGAAGGCATTAACTAGAAGCCGCGCCAACTCAAATAAGAGTTACGCCCTGCTTGAAGAAGATATTTTAAGAGAGGTAAATTCCTTGGGGATAGGCGCGCAAGGTCTTGGCGGTAAAGTTACGGCTTTGGCCGTCTATGTTGAAAGCGCGCCGTGCCATATGGCAAGTTTGCCCGTAGCGCTAAACATTTGCTGCCACAGCCACCGCATAAAGGGGGGCGTGATATGAAGAGGATTTTTCTCCCTGCGGATATTGCGGCTCTGAAAAGTTTGAAAGCCGGCGAAGAGGTTTTGTTAAACGGAACGATTTATTCTCTTAGGGATAAGGCTCACGCTTTGCTTTTGGGCGTAGGGGATATTCCGGACTTTTTGAAAGGCAGCGTAATATATTATATGGGTCCTACGCCCGCGCGCCCTAATAAGGCTATTGGCAGCTGCGGGCCTACCACAAGCGCTCGTATGGATAAATATACGCCTACAATAGTCAAAAAAACAAGTATAATTGGTATTATAGGCAAAGGCGAACGCAGCGCCGCGGTAAACCGCGCGATGAAAGGCAAGGCGATATATTTTCTTGCCTATGCGGGGTTGGGCGCATTGTGCGCTCGAAGCGTTTTGAGAAGTGAAGCTGTATTGTATAAGGAATTGGGAGCGGAGGCTGTTTTTAGGTTGGAAGTAAAAGATTTTCCGCTGATAGTGTGTCAAGATCTTAAAGGCGATAATATATACGGAGGAATAAAATGAAGAAGTCACTACTGTTTTTGATTGTATTATGCGGCGCGGTTCTTTTCGGCGCCTGCAGCGGCAATAAGAAAAACGCGAACTATGAGGAAGAGCCATATAATCGTTCCAAGAAGGCCGCCTATGAGAGCCAGCTTAGATATTCTGTATTCGCGCCTTTTATGTATGAAGATAAGTTCTACTCTTATTATGCTTTGGCAAAGAAAATTTCCGGCCCGGACAATGAGGGCTGGTATGAAGCCGAATTTAAGAACGGCCCCAAAAAAGGCGAGCGCATAAAGACAAAGAATATTATTATCAAGACTAGGCCGGCCGACGATTACGAGTTAAAGAAAGGTATGGTTGTTTTGGTAAACCATTGGAACCCCAGAACTAAGAACGACGAAAGCCGCACGGATATGTGGCGCAAGGGCGTGGTGTATAATTTAGACGAACTCAGCAAAGGCAAAGTAATGTTGGAGTTCCCCTACGACCGCAACGATTTTATGGCTACCAAAGAGGTATACCTCTTGGATAATATAAGGCTGATATTGGAACCTAAAGGCGTGCGGGATCCCAGAATATTTTTAGATTAAGATATGTTCAAGAGAATATTTTTTGCGGTTTCGGCTTTGATACTTTGCTTTTTGCCGCTGCGGGCTATGCAGAGCGATACCTATTTGATAGATACGCCCACGGCCGAAGTCCTTCCTCTCCGGGACTTAAGCGTAAGGACCCGTATCTTTACAGGCGGCGGCGTACTTGCCTATTTTGATTTTACCGTTATAAACCGCTTAAGCATAGGCGCTTCCTTAACGGCGGAGCATTTGGTCGGGGAAAGCGACGAGGATATAAAACTGCTCGTGCCCGCGCTTCAGTTGAAATATCGTTTATACGACGGCGGGGAGCATTTGCCCGCTTTAGCGATAGGTTTTGACAATCAGGGTTTTAAGTATAACCACGATTTGGACGAATATGAACAGCCGGCCAAAGGCCTGTATTTGGCATTTAGCAAAGAAATACTGATACCGGGTCTGCTGTTTAACCCCGGCTTGAACGTAACCGTAGACGGCTTTGAGTTCGACAAATTGGCAGGTTACGTATCGGCGGCTTACAATATAAAGGACATAGTCAATTTAATGTTTGAGTGGGATAATATACACGGTATAAAAGAGTCCCGTTTAAACGGCGGATTGAGGTTATACATAACGGAGAACTTTTCTCTGGATTTTGCGGTTCGCAATTTCAATCATAAGGCGGAGCGTATAGCGCAGTTTAAATATAGCTGCAGCATATAGGAATATGGAAAGGATAAAGAAACCGTATAAACGCAGTATAATTTTCATCAAAAAGCACATGCAGTTGAAGTTTGTGTTTTTGTCTTTGCTTCTTGCTCTTTTGTGCGTAGTTATGTGCACTTATGAATTTGTAAGTATGATACAGGCCTTTTTTAAGGCTCATCCCGTATTGTTGCTGGAGCTTATGGAACAAAGTTCCGTACTTATACCGATATCCTTAATGAAACTTGCAATATTTTTTGCGGTGATAGCGATACTTGCGGCTATTTTATCCAATAGGATAGCGGGGCCGATATACAGGTTTGAAAGCGTATGCAAAGAAGTGGCCAAAGGCAACTATAAGGTGCGGGTGAAACTGCGCGACGGCGACGGCCTTAGAAGTTTGGAAAAAGAATTTAACGCTATGCTCGACAGCTTGGAACGGAAAGAAGGGGAATCTAAAAATGAGAAATAAGGCTGCGGCTCTTTTGGCCGTGATAATGACTTTTGCGTGCTTTGCCGGCGCGCAGAAATACCGTATAAAATATTCGGTTGACGAGAAAGATCCTATTTCCTTGGAAAACGCCATACGTTTGGCTTTGGAAAACAATTACGAACTTTTGCTTACCGAGCAAGACGTCGTAATATCGGAACAGCGTTTAAAGGAAGCGAAGTTCTTATATCTGCCGGAGATAAGCTTTAACGCCGCGGCGACGGGTTATAATTTAGATTCGCCGATAGTGCTGCCCGATAGTTTGGGGCTTAGATATATCGCCCCGGCCAAAGATCACGATACCGATACTCTCTTTTACGGTTTGGGTGTTTCCGCGACGCAGTATTTATATACGGGCGGGCGAATTTCAAGCACGGTAGGAATGGCGAAAGCCGGCCTTAAGGAAGCGATGAGCCGTTACGAGGCGGTAAAATACTCGGTAATTTATCAAGTTAAGGAAGCGTTTTTTGAGCAGCTTTTCCTCCAACGCAAGGAAGCCTTGCTTGAGGATATGGTAGAACGGGTGGAATCGTATTTGAAAGGTAAAAGTTACAAACAGTGGGAAAGAGTATTGATACAAGCCGAGCGCGCGAAAATGAAAAGCAAAGTAAACGCTTTAAAAGAGGAATTGTCTTCTGCCAATCTAAAATTGATAAATGTATTAAATAAAGAGCTTAACAGCAAAGTGGTAATAAGCGGGGAGTTTGATTTTAATCCTATAAACGTGGACTTGGCGAAAGCGACCTTGTGGGCGATGGAATTCCGCCCCGAGCTTAAAAGCGCCCTATATAAGTTGGAGATGGATAATATCTCGGTAAAATTATCTTTGGCCAGGCGTTATCCCAATATATTGCTCGGGATAGGCTACGATCGCCAAGGCGAGGATAATATCAACGACGAGAATATTCAAGCCACTTTGGCATTGAAGCTGCCGTTTGGGTACGATTACGGCACTCAGCTCAAGCAGAAACGCGCGGAACAGCGGCAAAGCAATCTAAAGAGGGCGGCGATAGAAGATTCCATTCGTTCCGAAGTTTTGGAAGCGTATAATAATTTAATGTTCTGGCAGGAAGAAACCGCCGTACGCATCAACACGTGGGACGCCATTAACAAAGAGCTTGGCAGTCTAAATTACAATACCTTAAGCAAAGAAGAAGCCATAAAAGTGTTTAACTACTATTACGAAGCGGGCGTGGATTATCTTGAAGGCATAAAAGAACATATGCTTGCCATAGCCAAGCTGGAACTGGCGGTGGGGCAGGACATAAGAGAATAGATTTGATGAAGTTTTACGGAATAAGAATAATTCTTTTCGCATTAAGTTTTTTGGCGGTATCATATGCGCAGTGCGGGGTAATAGACGACAAACGGGAAAATGAGATACTGCGCGAATTTTTATGGCAGGAATTTGTTTCTTTACCCAAAGATAAACGCCCTAAGATTGGGGTGACGCTTTCTGCAGGCGGCGTGCGAGGCTTTTCTCACATAGGCGCGTTGGAGGTTATCAAAGCCAGCGCCTTGCCGATAGATTATATGTCGGGTACTTCGATGGGGTGCATTGTGGGCTCGATGTTTGCGGCGGGAGTAAGCCAGGCGAGGCTATTGGACTTGGCGGAAAACCCTAAACTTTCCTATATATCAAAAGATCTTACCATACTCGGCGTTATAAAATACGTTTTTGGCAATAGGTTATTCTCTTCGGAGCGGTTCCAAGAATTTATAGAATCGGAAATAGGATCCATATATTACGAAGATCTTAATATCCCCTTTGCCTGTGTCTCGGCTGATATAAAGACGGGCGAGAAGGTAGTTTTTAACAGCGGGCCTGTGGCTTTGGGCGTACGCGCGAGTATGAATTTGCCCGGCATTTTCGCCCCGGTGGAATACCGTCAGCGTTATTTGGTGGATGGCGGTGTGGTGGATTATATGCCGGTTGATTTGGTCAAAGAGATGGGTGCCGATTGGGTACTTGCAATATTTTCGCTGCCGGATTATTCCAAAAGTGTACCGACGACCATTTTGGGTTATATAATAAGAACTGGCGATTTAAGAGGTGCCTTCCTCACGGAAAGTTCCGAAAAGAGCGCCAATTTCCTTATAGAGTCGCGCGTAGGCGATATACATTCCTTTAACCCGGGTGAATCTTTAAAAGCGCTTGAAATCGGGGCCAAGTCTGCCTATGGATCTTTAGATCAAATGAAAGACAATTTACTTTTATATTCGGTGGATTATGTTTTTAAATAGGGTATTGTTTATCGCGCTCGCCGCCTTGTTTTTATTATGGCCTTTTGAACAAAGCCGAGCCTTGTTCGGCATAAGCGCGCGCAAAGCCCAAAACCAGATGCTAAGCCAAGCGCAGGAGGCTTATGACGATGCTCAATATAAGCGCGTGGAGGAATTGGGCAAAGAGTTCTTGCTTAAATATCCCTCCGCCTCCAAGAAACGCCTAAAAACGATGTATTTGCTTTTGGGCGATTCTTACAAAGAGCGCGGACAATACGACAAATCCTTGCTGACTTATAACGAGGCGGCGGAATTTCTGCCCAAAGACGAAGACGTAAATCTTGCATTGGGCGGGATATATCTTATCGGCGGGCTGACCGACAATGCCAAAGACATATTCAGAAAAGTGTTGGAAATAAACAAAGAAAACAAGGACGCTCTTTTAGGTATGGCAAGAGCTTATTATGAGGAAGGCCTTTTCTCACGCGCGAATGTGTTTTTTGAATATTACCGACAGGCCGGCGGCGAAGAAATATCGGGCCCGTTCTTCTATTATTATGCGATGTCGCAATACCTTGCCGACAATCAAGATGAGGCTTTGGATTTGGCTTTAAAAGCATTATCGGCAGAGGAGACGGCAGATACTTTATTTCTGCTGGCTAAAATTTACAGAAACGGCGAGGACGAAGAAAACGCTTGGCTTTATATAGATGCGGCTTTGGATAAAGATCCCTCCCGCGACGACATTTATTTGACCAAAGCCTTATGGCTTTCTTTCGGAACTTTGGAGCAGAATAAGCAGGCTGAGAAAATGGCAGACTCCATACTTAAGAAAAACAGCCGCGACAAATTGGCGCTGTTTATCAAATATTTGTCTTTGCGCAAGCGCGGAGGCGACAGCGCCAAGGCCAGGGAATATTTAAGGACGATAATGTCTATGGAAGGCGATCAGCTTATGGATAAAATGGCCGCGAAACTTTACTATATGGATATGAACGGGAAAACTCTTAAATAAAATTTTGATAATAAAAACAGAAAACCGCCGCTTTTTAAGCGGCGGTTTCTATTTGGTAAAAGGGACGGGGAACTACTCCTCTTTCTTTACGCTTATGTTTTTAAACGCTTTAAATATCATCATTATTACGCCCATTAAAGCGTAAAGCCCGAATACGATAAATACCACGTCTTGCGGATATTTGAACAGGAAAGCTATCACTATGGCGATAATAGCCAGTTTGGTGACGGATATTTTCTTATGAGGGGTATCCTGCGAGTTTTCTTTCTTGCCTTTAAAAGCGGCATAAGGGATATTTGAAACCATAAGCAAAGCCAAGCCTATCGTAATAAAAGCTATCAGATTATAGATATAAGGAAGATAAGTTTGCATAAAGGGCATAACTTTGCCGTTGGCGTCCAGCGCGAATATATTGTAAGAAAGCGCGAAGGATACCAAAACCGCGGCGGCCGCGGGTACGGGCAAACCGGTAAAATACTGTTTTGAGGATTTTCCCGCATGGGCCATGGCATTAAATCTCGCCAGTCTTATAGCGCCGAAAAGTACGAAAATGAAAGCTATTTGCGCCCCGAAGACGGTAATATTCTGCAAGGCGATGTAGTAAATGAGGAAAGCCGGCGCGGTGCAGAAGGATATTAAATCCGCCAGGGAATCCATTTCCACGCCGAAAGAAGATTCCGCATTTAACATTCTGGCGACTCTGCCGTCGAAGGTATCAAGCAGCATAGCTATAAAAATAAGCCAACCCGCCTTTGAGTAATGGCCGTTTATGGAAGCCATTATGGAAAAGAATCCGCACCCTATATTGCCCATTGTGAACAAGGAGGGAATGGTAATAATGCCGGCGTGTTTTATTTTTTCTAAATTCATAAATTATCTCCAAAGGCCGAGTACGGTAAGCGCGCCTTGTACATTTTGGCCTTCTTTAACGGTGATTTTAACCTTGTCTTTAGGCAGATATACGGCCACTTGCGAGCCGAAGTATATCATCCCCGCATATTGCCCGGCTTTCACCTTTTCGCCCGGCTTAACCCAGCACTCTATTCTTCTGGCTATGGCGCCGGTGATTTGTTCCATATAGGCGAATTTATCGCCGTTGACGAATTTGATCAGATTCCTTTCGTTATTGTTTGCTTCAGGATTGTTGGCAAAAGCGAATTTGCCTTTGGTGTATTTAACCTCTTGCACTTCGCCGTCTATCGTCGCTCTTTGTATGTGGACGTTGAAAATGGAAAGGAATATGCGTATTACCAGCACATTGTCGTCGCCTTCGGTTTTAATTGATAAAATTCTGCCGTCGGCGGGGCAGGCGATTTCGTCTTCTTTAAACACCGTAGGTCGGTATGGATCTCTAAAAAAGAATGCCACGAATATCCCTAGCGCGGTGTACAATACGGCTACCGCCAAGGATAAAACGGAACATGTAAAAAGGTAAACTATGAAGGCTGTTAGGGCAAGAGCGAATATTATAAGGGAGGTTCTTTTTCCGCGCGGGTGAATGGTCGTAACCCAGCCGAAAACTTCTCCCATAGTTCTTTTGATGTCTTCCAACATAAAACCTCGCTTATAAGGCGTATTATATAAAATAGGCCGCCCTTATGCGGCGGCTTTAAAAGTGTGGGCAGGGGGGGACTCGAACCCCCACGATCTTGCGATCAACAGATTTTAAGTCTGTCGCGTCTACCAATTCCGCCACCAGCCCTTAGTAAATTGTAAATATATTCTAGCAAATTTAATCGCAAAAGGCATTAAAAAATTTGTCGCAGGAAATACTTTTTATCCCGATGGAACGGACCTTTTGCGCCAGCTCTCTGTCCGATGTCACCACCACCGTTCTTTTGCCGTATTCTTTGCAGTACTGCGCCTGTTCCAATATTACCTCGTCCGCGGTCATTTCTTCCGTAAAAGTTGCGTGTACGCAAGGCGTTACGGTAGGGCCTACTTTGCGGAATGTGCCGTCGAGTATCAATCGGAATTCCGAGCCGTACAACTTTTGCGAGCCCAGCTCGTCCAGCCAAGATATAAGCTCCGAAGTCAAATTATCTTCGCTTACATAACCGTTCCCGGCCAAGAAAGTTCTTATAAAGTTCAGGCCGTCTATAAGGTATATTGTTGGTTTGGAGCTGCCTTTCATAGTGTTATTGGGTATAAAAAAACCGCCTTTCGGCGGGACCGTTATAAAAACATTGCGGGGGCAGGATTTGAACCTGCGATCTCAAGGTTATGGGCCTTGCGAGATACCGGGCTTCTCTACCCCGCAATATTATTATACATAATCAGAAGGGACTTTGCAAATAGTGAGGAGTTTATACTCCGTTTCGGCGTGGAAGGCTCAGATAAGGGTTCTATAATATTCGCCCCATTTGGCCATCTCTTTTAAAAGCGGATCAAGCGTTTGGCCTAGAGGGGAAAGGGAATATTCCACCCTGGGGGGGACTTCCGGGTATACTTTCCTTTTTAGCAGTTTGTTTTCTTCCAATTGACGCAGATTGTCGGTAAGCACTTTTTGGGAGCATCCTATGCTTTTCTGCAGCTGTCCAAAGCGTCTTGTCCCGCATAGCAAATCCCTTATGATAAGTATTTTCCATTTGTTTCCTATCAGCTGCAAAACTATAGCTACAGGGCATAATGGAAGAGCCTTTTTGCTAATCATAAAATCCCCCTTTGTATTGATATAGTTACTTTTTTAATACTACATTACAAAAAAGTGCCTACTTTACATTTGTACTGTTGAAAATATAGCATATTATAACAAGAAAATAAAGGAGGAGTTATGAAGGAAATCATCGTTAAAAACTATAAGGAAACAGAAGGTATCCAGCAGGGGGAAGGAAAAAACAATTTTACGGTAAAGCCTGTAATCCCCGCTGAGGGCGTAAACAAATGTTCCGCTAATTTTGTGGAAGTAGCGCCAGGCAATACGGCTTACGGATATCATTGGCACGAGGCTAACGAAGAAGTATTCTATATTATCAGCGGGGAAGCTTCCGTAAAAACCGAAGACGGGGAAATCTCCCTGAAACAGGGCGACGCGATTTTTTTCCCGGCAGATGTGAAAGGTTCCCACGTAATATCGAATCCGTCCGAAACGGAAAAGCTTGTTTATTTAGATTTCGGGACGGCGAACAGGCCTGATATTGTACATTTTACGGGGACGCAAAGCGGTATGGCTGTATCCGAAGACGGGAAAGTCCATATGTTCGGGAAATAGCAAGTATACGGCAAGTGCGGTAAGCTTTTAAGCCTGTTTTTTTATTCCCAAAATCAGTTTGGCGGCGGGTTTAAATATAAAAGAAATCAGGTTAAAAGCAAATGACAGCAGTTTGGACAGCCCGGCTTTAAACAGGTAGGAAGCCGGGTTGTTTTTTATATATAAATCTTTAATCGCTTTGCGAAGTCTTTTTTCTCCAGCCGTATTGCCCAAGCTTCGCATTGTGTAGCTGTTTTGCGTTAAATTCCAAAGGGTAAGTTCTTTGTTTATAAAATGGAATTTATGCTTAAAAGAAAGCTTTGCCCAAAGCCAATAATCGGCCTGCGGAGGATAAGGGGAATCAAAACCGTATTCTTCGGCCAAAGCGGTTTTTAGCATTACGCAGGAAAAAGTCGGTATCGGGTTGAAAGAGAATAAAGGAAAAGTCAAATTATATTTACTTGAAAACGGATTTAAAATTTTTATATATAGTTCCGTCACTTTGTTAAAAAGCGTTAATTTCTTGACGCGGTTTTTATCTCCGAAGCATTTAACTTTATTGTAAATAATTTCCGCATCGGGGTTATTGCGTATGTAATTCACTTTCTCCTTAAGATAATCTTTATGCCAAATATCGTCGCATTCCAAGAAAGCCACATAATCCGTTTTGGCGCAGGAAATAGCTTTTTTTAGCGTTTCTTGAAGCCCCAGATTTCGGCCGTTCGGGTGGGAAAGTAATTTTATCCGCTCGTCTTGCTGTGCGTATTTGCGGATTATTTGCGCACTTAAATCTGAGGAGCCGTCGTCAAAGACTATAAGCTTCCATTTTCCGCAGGTTTGCGCCAGTACGGATTTTATAGTCTCCTCTATCGTGCCCTGGCAGTTGTAAGAAGCAGTAATTACCGTAATTTCCATTTTATGCCCGCCGTTTTTGTAAGATAGGCCAAATCGCCGCTGAAGAGAAGCGCAAGGCCGTTAAGGGAAACGAAGGCGCTTCCTTTTATCAATATTTCCATAAAGACATTTCCTTGATAAAAAGCGAACGAGTATTTAACAATAGCCGCGCAGATAAAAGAAATTAAAATCGTCTTTAATACCCAAAGCATATTTTTCCCGTAGGGGATAAACGGTGCGAAAGTTCTTACGGTAATGATATTCATAAAAGTCATAACGGCGTACATCGCCAGGAATATTACTGGATAAGCGTAAGCTCCGTAATATTTTACGCCCAATATAAACGCCGCGGTGCAAATTAGGCCGAGTATCAAATATCTGGGGGTGATCTCTTTTATTATTCTAAGTGCGGAAAACACATTGGAAACATTATTATTAAACCCGATAAACGGTACGGCCATAATGAACATCGCCAGGAATTTGGCGGTATTTTCCACGTCTTGCGCGGTAAAGTTGCCTCTTTTAAAGAACATTGTTATTATTTCTTGGGAGAACAGACAGGTAAACACGCAGAAGGGTATAAGCAATACGGAAACGGCCTTATCGGTTTTGATTACGGTATCGGCCATTTTGGCAAATTGTTTTTTTGCGGCCTCGGCGGTAAATTTTACTTTCGCTACGCTGTTTACTTTAGAGGTTAAAATATCGGTAGGGCTGTCGGAAAGCATTCTGGAATAATTTACCGCGCTTACCATACCCGCCTGAGTGGAGGAAATCATAAACAGCGGGGCGTAAAGCACGGCAGCCCAAACCATGGCGCCGGGCTGGGAATAGAGGAAATTCTGTATAAATTTTTTGTTAAATTCGGGTTTAGCGGGCCTAAAATGCCAGGCCTGTTTTTTTCTCAGCAGATAAAGGGATAACAGGCCTTGAATCCAGTAGGCGGTTATGTAGCCCAGGAACATGGCTTCCAGTTTTTTTGATGAGAGTAAAAACAACAGCGGCAGCAAAGTGTTAAGCGGGGCGAGGAAGTAAATCCCAAACATTCTGTAACTTTCGCAAAGTGCTATCAGGTAAGACATTATAAAAAACGAGAAAAAATAAACCGCGCTTAAAAACAGCAAATTGGCGGAGCGGTTTATTTCCGCGGGCGAAAAGGCGGAAATGGATCCTAGGATTTCAGTCGGCCAAATATAAGCGGCGGCGCAGAATATCAGGGCCGCCGCTATATAGAGATACAGAAAGAAATTAGCAAGATTTATTGCGGCGTTAGGGGATTTCTCTCTCTGGTGCATAAATTCGGGCAGCACCAGCGAAACGTTTAAAGAAGACAGCCAACCCGTCAGCACGGCACAAATGAGAATTAGGTAAAAGTAAACGTCCGTTTTACCCGTCGCGCCAAAGTAGAAAGCCAATAAAAGACTGCTTAAAAAGGAAAACAATTTCCCCGTAACCGTAGCGGCGACGGAGAGCGCGGCTCCTTTCTTATAATTCTCCATATTTGATATTATATTAAATATATGAAACACGAATTTGAACCTGTAATAGGGCTGGAAATACATGTCCAGCTAGCGACAGAAAGCAAGATGTTTTGCTCCTGCCCCAGCGGAGCCAAAAGCGATATGGCGCCCAATACTGCGCTTTGCCCGCTGTGCAGCGGCCAGCCGGGCGTACTGCCGGTGATAAATAAGCAAGCAGTCAAATTGGCCTTGAGGGCGGCTTTGGGCATTAACGCAAAAATAAACGAAGTTTCCGTTTTCGCCCGCAAGAATTATTTTTATCCCGATTTGCCCAAAGGCTATCAAATATCGCAGGACGACAAACCGATAATAGAACACGGATACGTCGAAATAGAAACGGAAGACGGTCAAAGCAAGAAAATCAATATCACCCGCGCGCATTTGGAAGAGGACGCGGGCAAATCCTCGCACGAGAGCGACGCTTCTTTAATAGATTTGAACCGCGCGGGCGTGCCTTTGCTGGAGATCGTATCCGAGCCTGATATCCGCAGTCCGCAGGAAGCGTACAATTATCTTACTTCTTTAAAGAAGATAATGCAGTGGCTTGATGTTTCCAACTGTGATATGGAGAAAGGCGAACTGCGCGTGGATGTCAATTTGTCTTTGAGACCGAAGGGTACGGAAAAATTCGGCACCAGGATAGAGATAAAAAATCTTAATTCTTTCAAAGCCGTAAAAGACGCTTTAACTTACGAGATAAAACGTCAAAGCGAACTTTTGGACAACGGCGGCGTGATAACCCAGCAGACTATGCTTTGGAACGAGGAAGAAGGCGTAACCAAGACTATGCGCAGCAAAGAAACGGCGCAGGAATACAGATATTTCCCAGAGCCTGACCTCCCGCCTTTGGAGGTTACGGAAGAAATGCTGAAAGAGGTTAAGGCCTCAATGCCGGTTCTGCCTTGGGAAAAGCGCGAATATTACGAAAAGGAACTCGGCCTTAACGCCTATGACAGCAAACTTTTAATAGGCAGCCGCGCCTTATGCGATTATTTCGAGAAAGTGGTAAAGGCGGGCGCACAGCCCAAGAACGCCGTCAACTGGATAGGCACCGATTTGTTGGGCAAGCTAAACGCGGCGGGCAAAGCGATAGAGGAAAGCCCAGTAAAGGCCGAAGACTTGGCCGCTTTGATAAACTATATACAAAGCGGTAAGATTTCTTCCAAGATGGCTAAGGATATATTTGTCAAAGCGTTTGAAAGCGGCAAAAGCGTAAAAGGCTTGGTGGAAAGCTCCGGCGCTTCGCAAATCAGCGACGAGGCCGCATTGGAAGCCTGGGCTAAAGAGGCCCTTGCGGCTAACCCTAAAGCCGCGGCCGACGTAAAAGCGGGCAACGGCAAGGCGATAGGCGCTTTGGTGGGCGCGGTGATGAAGATGTCCAAGGGAAAAGCGAACCCCGCGCTTTTGAACAAGATATTTATGAAGTTGATAAACCAGTAAATATTTTGGGATATGTTTTATAAAAAGCCCCTCTTTCACGAGGGGCTTTTTTATCTGATAAAATTTTAATAAATCGGCATATTAAGCAGGGAAAGATAAATGTCGGCAATATTTTTTAAGGCTAGCACAAATTTGTAGGAGAACCAGCAGAACAACAACATCATTATCAGCGAGAATATCCACTTTGTCCACTTGTTTATCAAAGGCGAGCGCACGACAAAATATATCGCAAACGGCCCTATAAACAAATAAAGCAGCCACATGCCCCATATCTTGTAGTAGAAAGACACATGCTTGCCCTGCCCCGCTCCGCAGTATTTGCAGTAATTGTCAAAATCGCCTATATCGGCTTTACATTTCCAGCAAATCACAGTTCTATGCCTCTGCTTCTTAGGAAAGTCTTTATCTTGGAGCGGGCCCTGGCGGTTTTGGCCGCATCAAGCCATTGAGGTTTTGGCTCCACATTCTTTCTGGTTTGTATTTCCACAATGTCGCCGCTTTTAAGAGGGCTGTTCATCTTTACCATTTTATTATTTACCAAAGCGCCGCTGTAATGATCTCCTATTTCGGTGTGAACCAAATAGGCGAAATCCAGCGGGGTGGCGTGTTCCGGCAAAACCTTAACGTCGCCCTTGGGGGTAAAGACGAAAATCTGATTTAAGTTAATATCCGTTTGGAAGCTTTCCAAAAACTCTCTTGGTGCTGTCAAATCGCGCTGCCATTCTATCCATTGGCGTATCCAGTTGAGTTTCTCGTCCAAATTCGGGTCGGCCTTGCTGCCCAGTTTATAGCGCCAATGCGCGGCGATGCCGTATTCGCAGGTGCGGTGCATATCTTCGGTCCTGATTTGTACTTCCACCAAGCTGCCCTCAAAGAATACGGTCGTGTGTATGCTTTGATACATATTCATTTTAGGCATGGCGATATAATCGGTGAAGCTGCCCGACAACGGTTTGAAATTGGCGTGAAGCGCGCCCAAAGCCCTATAACAATCAAGTACGGTATCAGTGATAATGCGTACGCCCAAAAGGTCTTGGATTTGCTCGAAGGTGGAATCCTGCTTCTTCATTTTCCTAAAGATGGAATAATAATTTTTCACGCGGGAAAGCAATCTGTGCGGTATTTGGTCTTTATCCAGCACCGCGCCCAATGCGTTTTTAAAGGAGGCCAGTCTTTTGTCCAAATTGGCTTTTTTGCGGTTTACGCCCGCGACGATTTGTTTATATTCTTCCGGGAATAGATATTTGAAAGAAAGGTCCTCAAGTTCATTTTTTATGCTGAACATTCCAAGCCTTTGGGCTAACGGAGCATAAAGGTTTAAAGTTTCTAAAGCCTTCTCTTTTTGACGTTTTGGCGCGAGCGCGTCAAGCGTTTTCATATTATGGGTTCTGTCGGCCAGTTTTATGAGGATAATACGCATATCGTTTGATACCGCTATGAGCATTTTGCGCCAGTTTTCCACGGTTTCTTCGTCGGTGGAAGTATTTTCCAAGCGATCGATTTTGGTCAGGCCCGCGACCATATTGGCTATTTCTTTATTGAAATTAGTTTCTATATCCTTTACGGTAGTGTCGGTATCCTCTACGGTGTCGTGCAGCAATGCGGCGGAAATGGTGTCGGCGTCGAGTTTGTGTTCAAGCAGTATCTTCGCCACCTCGCAGCAATGCGTAAAGAACGGCTCGCCGGTAAGCCTTTTTTGGTTTTCGTGCGCTTTCTTTGCAAAGAAATAGGCTTTCTCAATCATCGCCGTGTCGTGATTGGGATTATACTCCTTAAAACCCGCCAAAATTTCGTCTAAATAGTGATCGTCCATACTTACTCTTTCGGGAAAACTTCGTCAATTATCATTTGCGCCGCCCTTTTCGCTACGCCCGGCTCGCCAAGCTGGCTTCTGAGTTTCAGCAGCTGCGCGCGCATGGAATTGTAATTCTTTTCGCTTCCTATTATCGAGCATACTTCCTGCGCGATGGCTTTGGGGTTGGCGTCTTTTTGTATAAATTCTTTCACCACGCCTTTTTTGCTTAGAATATTTACCAGGGAAATATAAGGCACCTTGATAATCATCTTCGCCACTTGATAGGTTACCCAGCCCGTCTTGTATACCACCAGCATCGGCAATCCCAGAAGGGCATTTTCCAAGGTAGCGGTGCCGGAGCAGGTGATTACAAAGTCCATTTCGCTTCTGGCGGCATAATCGTTTTCGCGCACGATTTCCAAGCCGTCGTGGCGCGGACCGATAAGCTCATATATTTTTTCGTCGCTTACTTCCGGCACTGCAAACAAATAGGCCTTGGCGTTGGGGAAGGATCTTCTTACTTCCTTAAACGCCTGATAGAAAAGTTTTGTGTGTTTTTCTATTTCTCTGGGCCTGCTGCCGGGCAAAAGGCCGATTTTCCATTCTTTGGTATTGTCACCCTTGAAGGGATTCTCCTTAGGGGCGGGTATTTTATCCAAAAGCGGATTACCCAAGAATACGGCGTCGCCGCCCAAATCGGTGTATATCTTCTTTTCGAACGGGAATATGACGAACATCTTTTTTGCCAGCCTTACTATGCTTTTAGCGCGGTATTCGCGGCTAGCCCAAACTTGCGGGCAGACATAGTAATAAGCGGGGATATTTCTGTGTTTAGCTATGCCCAAAACTTGGTGGTTGAAACCGTAGAAATCCACGGTAATTACGCAGGCGGGGTTCTTCTCGTTGATGTAATTTTTTATCATATTCATCAATCTTACCCACATCGGCAGTTTTTTGAAGGGTTCCACAAAACCGCTTGCTCCGCGCGCGACGAGGTTATAGAGGAATTTATCGCTCGCGGCCTTCATTCTTTCCCCGCCGATGGAAGTTACGGTGATGTCGGGCGCGTAGGCCTTAAGCTCTTTTATCAGATTAGATGCGTGCACGTCGCCCGATATGTCGCCCGCGACGACCAAAATATTTTTGCTGTTTGGAATAATATGGGGCATAATTATTTACCGCTCCCTCTTTTAAGATTGCCCAAACTTTCGTCGAGGGCTATTTTGGCGGCCGTGCCTATCTCGTGCATAAGGTGCATGGGGCCGTGTTTTTCTTCTTTAGATCCTTGGGGCACATTATAGCGTTTGATTTCGTCTATGATTTTTAAAGCTATCAAAAGTGCTTTGCTGCCCTTTTCGCCGCTGGGTCCGGGTGTTTTGTCGTTTTGTATGCAATCGACGAAGTGCAAAATTTCCGATGTAATGGGCATTTGCTTGTCTACCGTAGGGTAGATTACGTCTATATCGTTTAGGGATTTTATTATGGGCACTTTCTTCCTGTAAATTTTAACTCTGGCGTTCATAAAATCCACGGAGATATAAGCGTCTTCCTGATACAAATTCATATAGCGGGAGCGTTCGAAGCTGGCCCTGCTTGCGGTGACGTCTGCGGTGCAGCCGTTTGCGAATTTAAGGCGTACATTGGCGATGTCTTCATGAGCGGAGAATGCGCTTAAGCCTATCGCGTCTATTGATACGACGTCCGATTTAAGCATAGTCAAAAGCAAGTCTATATCGTGTATCATCAAATCGAGCACCACGCCGATATTGGCCATTCTCGGGTCATAGGGCCCTAGTCTTTTTATGGCGATAAATTTTGGGTCTTTTATATATTTGAAGGCTTCAAGTACGGCGGGGTTAAATCTTTCCACGTGTCCTATTTGGAGGATTACATCCTTTTCGTGTGCTTTGGCTATCAGTTCTCTTGCCTGATCCATTGTGGAAGCTATCGGTTTTTCCATTAAGGTGTTCACCTTATGGTCAAGGCAGTACATACCTATTTTATGATGCAGTTCCGTAGGTGCGGCCACTATTACGGCTTCCACCTGGGGGATTAAATCTTCGTATTTTGTATAGGCGGTGGAGTTATATTCCCATGCCAGCTTCTGCGCGCGCATGGGGTCATTGTCGCATACGCCCACCAGCTCGATGTTTTTCATTTTAGATAAAGTTCTTACGTGGAAAGTGCCGATTTTGCCGGCGCCGATAACGCCGAATCTTATTTTTTTATCGCTCATATAAAGTACCTCGTATGTTTAATTATAGCATTTAGGGCAACAGCGTCGTAAATTTTTATGCCGAAAACGGGCCCTTTTATTTTGTTATAATTACTTATATGAAAGAAAGAACTTTAGTGTTAATGAAACCCGATGCCATAAGCAAGAAACTTACCGGCATCATCATAGACCGCCTGGAACATCTGGGCCTGGATATTAAAGGCGCGAAAGTGAGAGTTATGACCGAAGAGCTTGCGCGCGAACATTATTCCAATTTGGCGGGCCAGCCGTTTTTGCCCGGCGTAATATCGTTCATGCGTGGCGATTTTAACGGGATAGCCGATCACCGCATTTACGCTTTCGTCTTTGAAGGGGAAGATGCCATAGCCAAAGTCCGCGGTGCTTTGGGCGCGACGGACCCGGCCAAGGCCGAGCCTTGGAGCATAAGGGGCGCTTTCGGCTGTTTTAAAGATGGCGTAATGCAAAATTGTGTGCATGCCTCCGGCAGCAAGGAAGACGCTCAGCGCGAAATCAATCTTTGGTTCAAGCCAGAGGAAATAGTCTAATGAAGTTAAAGGCGATAATAGTTTTTCCGCTTTTGTTGGTATTATCCTGCGCGCTTTTCGCGCAGGATAAAGTTACTTTGCGCACCGCCGACAAGTGGAACATAGCCGCGCTTTATAATCCTTCGCAAAACGGCAAATACGTAATTTTGCTGCACGATTTGGGCAGTAAGAAAGAAGAATATCCATCTTTCAGCCGCGCTTTGGATAAAGCGGGTTTCGGGTATTTGGCTTTGGACCTTAGGGGGCACGGCCAGAGCACCAATATCAATACTTACGATAAATTTGAAAAGACGGGCGTCGACAATGAATTTAACAAAATGACGCGCGACGTAGACGCCGCGATAGATTATTTGCGCGGCAAGGGCGCGGGCGAAGGCGATATATTCGTTTTGGGCGCGGGCTTGGGCGCGAACGTGGCTGCGAAGTCTTTGCCGTTCCACCCGAAGTTGGGCGGAGTGGTTTTGCTTACGCCTTCCTTAAAAAACAGGGACGTCCTTGCAATGGTGGGCATCAAGAATTTTAAGGGGCCGGTATTTATCGGTGTGTCTTCCACCGATAGGAAACAGCTTATGGAAGCCAGCTTTATCAGGAACGCGGCGTATTTGGCTTCGGGCAAGGGGAAGGTAACTTTTATGACGGCCTATAACCTTAAAGGGGTGGATATGCTAGACAGATATCTTACGCAGGAAGTATTGCAGTGGCTCAGAACGCCGCAGCTGCCCGAGGTTCTGCCCGACGCTATTTCCTTTGAGGAAGAAATTTATTACGATACGCCCGCGGCCAAAAAGGACGAGCTGCCCGCAATGACGATGGGCGACGTATTAAAATCCCTCGACTGATCAATTTATGAAAACAAAAACCGCCCGCCGCTTTGAAGGCGCACTTGGCGAGAAATTGCCTCAGACGGAAGTTCTAAACGAGAACTCCTCCGACTTCAGCTTTTGTTCTCCCGCAAAGATGTTTGACAAAATGCAGCGGGAAAATCTAAACGCCGTAAAATCCGTTGCCAAAGCCAAGAAAGCGATAACGGCGGCGGCCGAGCTTACTGCCGAAACTTATCTTAACGGCAATAAAATAATTTTTGCCGGTGCTGGCACCAGCGGGCGGCTTGGTGTGCTTGAAGCGGCCGAATGTCCGCCGACTTTCAGCGTCGGCTATGACGTATTCGATACCCTTATGGCTGGCGGAAAAAGCGCCGTATTTAAAGCGGTTGAGGGCGCGGAGGATGATTTTAATCTCGGCGCGCGCGATTTTGGAAAGAAAGCTAAAAGCGGCGATATTCTTATAGCGATAGCGGCCAGCGGCAGAACACCTTACGCCTTGGGCGCTTTGCGCGCGGCAAAGGAAAGGGGCAACAAGACGGTTTTTGTTTCCTGCAGCGATACGGCGGATACTTCCAACGCGGATATTTTTGTTTATTTGCCTACGGGCGCGGAAGTTATTTCCGGCTCCACTCGCCTTAAGGCGGCAACGGCGACAAAATGCGCCCTTAATATGATTACGACAATGGCGATGGCTTTAAGCGGGAAGGTGTACAAGAATTTGATGGTAGACGTAAAGGCCTCTAACGTGAAACTTAAAGACAGAGCTGCGCGGCTGATAGCTAAGGCCGCCGGCATAGAAAAGGAAGAGGCTGTTGCTCTTGCCCAAAAAACACGCTACAATGTAAAGGCGGCCATAGTAATGGCCAAACTTAAAGTCGGCTTTGGCAAAGCGCAGGCTTTGTTAAAGGAAAGCGGCGGTTTTTTGGACAAGATTATAAATGAATAAAAAAAGCATACTTGCGCTGGGCCTGATGAGCGGCACTTCCGCCGACGGCGTGACTTTGTGTCTTTTCGATATAGCTTTAAAGAAAGTAGTTTGCTTCAAAAATTATCCTTACGACGGAAAACTCCAAAATAAAATACTTGGCGCTAAAGATATGAAAGCGCCGGAACTTTCCGAACTTAATTTTGAGCTTGGCCGCCTCTATGCCGATAAGGCCGAAAAATTTATAAAAGAATATAAGATAAACAGAAAGGACATAAAAGTAATAGGCTCGCACGGTCAAACGGTGTATCACAATCCTTCAAGCAGGGTACCCAATACTTTACAAATAGGGGAAGGCGCGTTTTTGGCGCGCCGCTTTAAAGGGATACCGGTAGTGTATAATTTCAGGCCCGCGGATATTGCGGCGGGCGGATCTGGCGCGCCGTTTGTGCCGATGTTCGACAGATACCTCTGCGGCGGCAAAAAGGCTATGCTTTTAAATATCGGCGGGATATCAAACGTTACGGTGTGTTTGGGCAAAGACACCTTCGGATTTGACATTGGTCCCGGCAACAGCTTAAGCGACGCGGCGGTAAATCTGCTAAGCGGCGGTGCCAAAACTTACGATAAAGACGGCAAAATCGCCGCGGCCTATGCGCCAGATATTAAAAAGGCGGAGCAGCTTTCAAAACTTTTCGTAGGTAATAGGCCGCCTTTATCGCTTGAAAGGAGCTCAATGGCGGAAGGGTTTATCAAAGCGCATTTTAAAGATTTGGCTTTACCCGATATTTCCACCTTGAATTATTTGACGGTTTTAATAATTGCAAAAAGTCTAAAAAAGTTTATACTTAATAAATATGAGATAAATCGTCTTTATTTATGCGGCGGCGGCGTTTACAATAAGACGTTGGTTTGTAATTTGGGTAAACTGCTGCCTAATATTAAAATTGCCGATACGGCCGAAATGGGGCTTCACCCGATGGCCAAAGAAGCAGCGGCGTTCGCCTACTTGGCATGGCTTACTTTAAACGGGCGGGCGGGTACATGTCCAAGGGCGACGGGTGCGGCGGAAAGTTCGGTCATAGGGTACGTGATAAGACAATGAATACCAATCGTTTAATACATGCCGGTTTCTGGTTCGGCAAGAGCGACGTAAAAGAAGCCTTGGAGCTTGCCAAGGCTGGGGTAGGCGGTTTTTGCATATACTTTGGCACTACCAAAGAGGTTAAGGAACTTATAGCCGCCTTGCGCGCGGCCGCGCCGAGCGGGCTGATAATCAGTGCCGATTACGAATACGGCTTGGGCCGCTGGCATAAAGACGCGCAGCTTTTGCCTTCCAATATATCGATAGGCGCGGCTCGTAAAGAGGACCTATCCTACAAAAAAGGTTTGATAACGGCGCGCCAGGCAAGAGAATTGGGGGTGGATTGGGTGCTCGCGCCGAATGTGGATTTGGCCGATACTCCCGCAAATCCGATAGTAAATACACGTTCCTTCGGCAAAGACGCTTCTTTGGTTACCGATATGGCCAAGGCCTTTATGCTTGGTTTGGCAGACGGGGGCTGTTTGAATTGTCTTAAGCATTTCCCGGGGCACGGTTCAACTTTGCTTGACAGCCACCTATCTTTGCCGACGGTAAACAAGAGTTTGGCCAAGCTGCAGGAAGAAGATTTGATCCCTTATAAGAAACTTTTGACCAAGGCCGATGCGATAATGCCTTCGCACCTATTGGTTCCCGCTTTTGATAAAGAAAAGCCGGCCTCTTTTTCCGAGAAAACTATACAAGGTTTTTTGCGTAGGGAACTTCATTACAAAGGTTTGATAGTTACCGACGCTCTTATAATGAAAGCTACGGGTGGGTTGGAGCCCGTCGACGCTTTTAAGGCGGGCGCGGATATATTATTATGCCCGGAAAAGCCTTTTGAGGTTATGGCAAAACTGGAAAAGGAAATTAAGAAAGATCGTTCTTTAATAGACCATGCCATAAGCGCTTTAAGCGAGCAGGAAATGATGATAGCCAAACTTAAATCGGCGGAGGATTTCGTCTGTAAAGACTGCGCGGAACAGGCCGATAAGCTTTCTTTTGATACCGCCCGCGCGGGTATTTGCCTTAAGGGTGAGGATATAAAGCTCAAACACGGCAAAAGCGTAACTTATTTGGAGATTGACGTCTTCCCGGGCGGCGAAATGCAGGCCAAAGATTTTTACAATAAACTTAAAGCCGAGGGCATAAAGCTAAAGCCGTATAAAGCGGGCGATAAAAGCGACGTCCTTATAATAAGCACTATGGCCAATTACGCCGCATTCAGCGGGAAGATAAATTTTTCGGCGGAGCAGAAAGAGATTATTAACAAAGCGACGGCCAAAGCGGGCAAGAGCGCGCTTGTTTCTTTCGGGAGCCCTTTTGTTGACGATGGCTTAAAGATAAATTCTTTCCTTATGGCGGGTACTCAGACGGTGCCCTTCCAAAAAGTCTGCGCCGACATACTTTTGGGCAAAGAAGCCGCGCGCGGCTTTATGCCGGTTTAGTCTTTGAAGTATAGCTCCAAAGCGAGCAGGAATTTTTTCTTGTCTGTTCCGCAGGCAAAGCCCGCCAGGCTGCCGTCCGCGGCTATTACCCTGTGGCACGGCACGGCTATTAAAATGGGGTTTTTATTGTTGGCGTTTCCCGCGGCTCTGGCCGCTTTTTTACTGCCCGCATTTTCTGCCAGTTCAGCGTAAGAGACGGTTTGTCCGTAAGGTATTTTGATAAGGTTTTGCCATATCTTTATTTGGAACGGCGTTCCTTCAAGCAGTAAAGGCAAATCGAATTTTTTGCGCTCGCCTTTAAAATATTGCGAAAGCTGTTTTTCAGCCTCTAAGAGCAGGGGCGTTTTCTCAAGGATAAAATCTTTGCGGGCGCGGCGCTCTTTGGGGGCTATATCGCATATTTTGCCGTCCTTTTCGGCCAGGAATAGTTCCCCGATGGGGGAAGATGTAAACATAACCTTTTTAATCATTAAAGAATAATATCAAATTTATATAATTATGGTATGCATATTAAAGAAATAAACGCTTTTCTGAAAGAAAATGCCGAGCCTAAATTTAGGGATTTTTCCGCCTCTTTGATACCTTGCGAAGGCGGCAAATTGCTTGGGGTAAGGCTGCCTACTCTGCGTAAATTATCTGCGAAGATAGCCAAAGGCGACTGGGAAGATTACTTTCTTAACGCACCCGAGGTTTATATCGAGCATATTATGCTCAAGGGCTTTCTGCTAGGGCATATAAAGGATATCGACGTCCTTCTTAAATATTTAAAGCTTTACATTCCAAAAATAAACAACTGGGCGGTGTGCGACAGCCCTTTATGCAGTCTTAAACTGATAAGGAAACATCAAGAAAGGGTATGGGTTTTCCTGCAAGATTACATAGAAGACAAAAGGGAATATTACGCCCGCGCGGCCGCTTGCCTTTTAATGTGCTTTTTTGTTGACGATAAATATATAGACGGAACTTTGCTTGCCCTGTCCAAAATCAAAGCGGAAGGTTATTACCGGCAAATGGGCGTTGCGTGGGCGATAAGCGTATGCTATGTAAAATTCCCCGCCAAGACGGAAGAATTTTTAAAGAAGAGAACTCTTGATGTTTTTACCCATAACAAGGCGATAAGCAAAATACGGGAATCGTTCAGGGTAAACAAAGCCGATAAGGATCGGCTGCAAGCTCTAAAGCGGTAGAATATTTTAGTAGAATATATATATGAAAGATAAAAACCACGGCGTGGTAGTCGCCCCCGGCGCGGGCTTTTGCCCCGGAGTAAAGAAAGCAATAGACTGCGTATTGCATTTGGAAGCGGCGGGCAAGAAGCCTATATATACTATCGGGCCGCTTATACACAATAAGCAGGTTACGGATATGCTCGCGGAGAAGGGTATAACTTCGATAGACGAGCTTTCGCAAGCCAAGGACAAAAACGGCGTTCTGGTTATACGCGCGCACGGCATTACGCCTGAATTTCAGGCGGAGGTTCAGTCCCAGGGTATGGAGGTGGTCGATTCCACCTGCCCGCTGGTCAAGAAGGTGCATAATGTTATAGACGAATACGCCAAGCAGGGCTACTATACCGTAATAGTGGGCGACGGCGGACACGCTGAGGTGATAGGGCTTTTGGGCTATACGCGCGGGAAGGGCTACGTGATAGCCAACGCCGAGGAAGCTAAAAACCTGCCGCATTTTGATAAGGTAAACATAGTATCGCAGACCACTCAGAAGGAAGAAACTTTTTTTAAAGCGGCCGAAGCCGTTAAAGCCAAGGCCGACATATGCCAAATCAACAATACTATATGCCAGCCGACGAAACAACGCCAAAAGGAAACATTGGAACTTGCCAAGAACGCCGATTTGGTGATAGTGGTAGGCGGCAGGCACAGCGCCAATACCGCCAGATTGGCCAAGCTGTGCGGGGAACTTTGCCCCAAAGTTATACATGTGGAGAGCGAGGACGAAATCCGAAAGGAAGACGTCCTTTCGCCGAGCAATATTTTTATTACGGCGGGAGCGTCTACGCCTAACTGGGTAATAGACAATGTGGCGAGCAGAGTGAAAAATTACAGGAAGGAAGCATCCTCTTTCTCGGGGATGCTTGGCAGGATATGGGATTTTATAGTCAAGAGCTCCATTTTTACTGCTTTGGCGGCGGCGTGTCTGACTTATGTTTGCATGAAGCTTTCCGGCGCGCGAAACGATTTAAAGTTGTATTTGCTTTCGGCATTTTTTATCTTTACTTTGACTTTCGCCAATAAAACTCCGCAGGATATACCTTCAAAGATAAAGAAACGTTTCCTCGCGCCGATAGTATTGGGCGGGCTTACGGCTTTTGCGGTATCGTTTAATTACGGCACCGGGGTATGGCTTCCTACTTTGGTGTTCTTGATTTTGGGCGCGGCGGCTTATCCGTTTAGAAATAGGATAAGTTTCCTTTCCCGTTTGCCCGGCACAAAGGATATAGTTACGGCCTTGGGGTGGTGTTTCGTATGCGTATACGTACCGGCGGCGAGCCAAGGTCTTTTGATGAGCAAATCCGCATGGCTGGCGTTCAGCTACGGTCTTTTGCTGGTGTTTATCCGTTCGGTGATACTAAGCATCGGTGCGGAGAACAAAGACATGATGCTCGGCAAGGAAAGTTTTTATAAAGCCTTCGGCATTAACGCCACCAAGACGGCAATCGGCCTGATAATAGCGGCTTTGACGGCGGTTCTTATCCAGCTTTTGATAATGGGTTGGAAGAGCGGCATAGTTTTTATGTTGCTTTTGGGGCAAATTTATACAATAGTAATAGCGGCCTATTTTTACAGCAGGAAGACCCCTCGCACAACGGCCAGCGAGACTTTTATAGACGGCCAGTTTTTCGTTTTGGCTTTACTGACTTATTTGGCGGTGCAGTTTTTGAATTTTTAAGGAGCGGTATATAATATGAAAGTAAGAAGAATCGGCGTTTTAACTGCCGGCGGCGATTGCCCCGGTCTTAATGCCGTAGTGAGAGGCGTCGCCAAGCACGCCCTTAACTGCGGTATAGAAGTATTGGGTTTTAAAAACGGTTTTGACGGTTTGGTAAAGAACCAGTTTATGGAATTGGACAGCAAAACCGTATCGGGTATACTTACGCGCGGCGGCACTATACTGGGCACGAGCAATTTGGCCAATCCTTTCAATTACACATTGGCGCCGATGGGCTCGCCCGAGGAGCCAAAAGACGTATCTTCCCTGGTTCTGCATACGATAAAGACTAACAAAATAGACGCTTTGGTTACGATAGGCGGCGATGGAACTCTTTCCATGTCGCAGAAGTTTATAGAGATGGGCGTCCCGATAGTTGGCGTACCCAAGACTATCGACAATGACCTTTCCGCCACCGATTTTACTTTTGGTTTTGATTCGGCACTAAGCGTCGCGACCGATGCCGTAGACAGAATACACACCACCGCGGAATCGCATCACCGCGTTATGATATTGGAAACCATGGGGCGCTACGCGGGCTGGATAGCTTTGCGCTCCTGCATAGCGGGCGGCGGTGACATCTGCCTAATTCCGGAGATACCTTACTCCGACGACGCTATTATAGACGCCATAGAGGACAGACAGCGCAAAGGCAAAACCTTCAGCATAATCGTTGCGGCGGAAGGTGCGGTAAACGAGCAAGGCGAAATGGCGGTAAAGGCAAAGATAGCGGGTTCTACCGATCCTATAAGGCTCGGCGGCATAAGCAGTAAAATAGCGGCGATGATAGAAGAACGCCTTAAAGTGGAATGCAGGGTTGTCGTGCTCGGGCACTTGCAGCGCGGCGGCACGCCTACGGCTTTTGACCGCTGGCTTTCCACCCGTTTCGGTGCCGAAGCGGTGGAGCTTATTTTGCAGGGCAAGACGGGCTATATGGTAGCTTTAAGAGGAACGGAAATAATAAGCGTACCGGTAAAAGACGCGGTATCGAAACTTAAAAGAGTCGACCCGAACGGCGAGGAAGTCCGCGCGGCTTTGGCCGTAGGGACGAGCTTCGGTTCAAGCAAAATCGGCGGGGCGTGCGGAATATAATGGAAAGAATAGACAAAGAACAGCTGATCTTCGGCATACACCCCATAAGGGAAGCGCTTAAAGGCAGAAAGCGCCAAATACTCCAGCTTTACATAGTGGAGAATAAAAAACAGAGCAAAGCGGTGGAAGACGTTATCCGCCTTGCCAAGACCAACAATGTAAAGATAAAGAGTATGGAAGAACGCCTTATGAACAACTTGGCTGGCGGCGCAAACCATCAAGGCGTGATAGCGCGGGCGGAACCTTTAAAGCTTATGCGCCTGACCAATGCTTTATATGAAAGTACGGGCAACAAGAAGGACTTGTGGCTGGCCATCGACGAGGTAACCGACCCGCAAAATTTGGGTTCTATGTTAAGAAGCGCGGCCTGTCTGGGTTTTAGCACTGTTATATTGCCCCAGCGCAGAAGCGTCGGCATAACGGGTACGGTGCATAAGGTGGCTTGCGGCGCTTTGGAAACTTTGAGAATTGTGGAAGTCACCAATCTTACCACCGCGTTGTTGGACTTAAAAGACGAAGGTTTTTGGATTTACGGCGCCGATATGGCGGGCAAGAGCATAAAAGAGATGGATTACGCCTACCCCGCGGTATTGGTTATCGGCTCGGAGGGAACAGGCCTCAGGCTTAAGACCAAAGAACATTGCGACGAGGTTATCAGCATACCGCAGCAAGGCGGCGTAAGCAGTTTGAACGCGGCGGCGGCCGGCGCGATAATAATGTATGATATGTTCTCTAAGATAAAATAGGTTTTGGAGCAAAAAGATCCCCGTCCTTTTAAAAGGGCGGGGATTTTTGTTTTATTGGAAAGCTATATCGCAAGTTTCAGGTTCAAACCGAGAGTATAATTTTCATCTTGGTGTTCTACGTCTTCAAAGGTGGCGAAAGCGGTTACGCCCAGCCTTGAAGGGAGGGGGTTGATGTCCAAGCGCGCAGTAAGGAAATAGCCTTTGTAGTAGCTGTCGCCGCCGAGGTCGTAGACTTTATATCCCGCCTCTCCGCCGAAGCCGATGATGTCCATAACGTCAAAAATAGCGAAAGCCTTTAAATTACCGTTATAGATTTCGCTGTCGTTGTTCTTGCTCATAAGTCTGGCGTTTAAGCCGTCCCAGTAATCCAGCCCGCCGATCGCGCCGAGATAAAAAATGCCCAAATCGGCGCCCGCTCTGGCAAAGAAGCCGTATTTGTCGGTCCCTTCGGCTACGCCTCCTTCGGTAAAATCGTCAAAGGCGTCAAACTCTATACGCCCGCCCAAGTCGATATCAAGGCCGATGTTCCAAATCCTCAATATTGCGAAAACTCCGGGATTGGTAAAATCTTTGGTGTCGGTATTGTCGAGTTTGCTGTAACCGATATAACCGCCGAGCTGCAGCCTGTCGGTAATACCGAAAGAGAGCGCCTCGCGTAAGGTATAAATCTTATTGCTGTCGCCGTCGGTAGTATCCTGAAAAGTCGCCACAGTGTCGGAAAGGATCTGCCCCTCCGAGGGCATAAACAACGGGTTGGTTACCGCTTTGGCCAAAACGCACGGGCTTACAAAGCCGAGCATAAAGGCAAAAAGCAATAGTTTCTTCATCAAAAAGCCTCCTTGCTGTGAAATATATTTCAATTATGCCAAAAACATATAAATAAGTAAAATATAGTATCATATAAAAAAGGGCCGCTTAACGAGCCCTTATTTATTCTTGCGGAATTGTTATGTATCTAAAAGCATTGGAAATTATAGGTTTTAAATCTTTTGCGGATAAGGTTAGACTGAATTTCGAGCCGGGCGTATCGTGTATAGTGGGGCCCAACGGTTGCGGCAAATCAAATGTTATAGATTCTGTGCGCTGGGCGATAGGCGAGATGTCTTGGAAGTCTTTGCGTTCGAGTTCGATGGTGGACATAATTTTCAACGGCACAAGGAAAAGGCCCCCGCTTAATATGGCGCAGGTCAATATGGTGTTTGACAATTCATCAAGAAAGTTGCCGGTGGCTTTTAACGAGGTTACGGTATCTCGTAAAATATACCGCTCCGGCGAGAGCGAATATTTCCTAAACAGAGTGCAGTGCCGCCTTAAGGACATCAGGGAAATGTTTTTGGATACCGGTATCGGCGGCGAGGGCTATGCCATAATAGACCAGGGCTCCGTAAATCAGCTTTTGGAATCCACCCCAGAACAGCGGCGCGAAATGTTTGAGGAAGTCGCAGGCGTATCAAAGTATAAAGCCAAGCGGGAAGAGGCCGTTCGCAAACTAGAGCGCGTAGATATGGATATAGCCCGCTTAAGCGATACTTTGGCCTTGATAGCGGAACAGATAAAAAAGCTTGACAGCGAAGCCCGCAAGGCCAGGTTATATCAAAAGTACCGCGAAGAGCTTAAAGAAAGCGAGATTGCACTCTCCTTGGAGAATATAAAAAGCCACGAAGAACAAATCCAAACGGCGGCCAAAGAGCTGGAACCGATTTTGAAAGAGATAGAAGATTCCAATAATACCGTATCTGCCTTGGAAGGGCAGGTTGCGGCTTTGGATCTTAATCTTACCCACAAACAGAAGGAACTTTCGCAATTCGGGGAGAATATATCTTCCGCCAAATATCAGATAGGCCTATTGGAAGGCGCGATACAGAACTGCCAGAATTTAGCGGGTGAACTTGCTTTGCAGGTGCAGACGTCCAAATCTGAAGAAGCCGTGGCCTCGGCCAGATTGGGAGAACTGGGCCCCGCCTTGCAAGCCTTGAAGGAAAAAATACGGCAAGCGGAGGAGGAATACAAGCCTCTGCAAGATAAATATAACGAGAAATATGCCCAAGTCAGCGCCAATGAGCAGGCCCTAAAGGCGGCGCAGAACGACGTGGAGAGGGCTGTCGCGGCGGCTTCGGAAGTATCGCAAAAGCAGTTGGAACTTTCCGGCAAAATAGCTTTGGAGGAATCTTCCTGCGCGCACGAAGACGAGAATCTTATCAATTTGGAAAGAAATTTGCAGACCCAGCTTCAGCGGGCGCAAGTTTTGAAAGAAGAGATAGAGAAGTTTGCGGACTCGCTTTCTCAGAAGCAGAATTTGGTGTCGCAAGTTAAGGAAGGCCAGCTTAAAGCGGAAAATGCCTTGAGCGAACTTAACTCAAAACGCCAATCGCTTAACGACAAATTGAACAATTTGAAAGGCAAACGCGCCTCGCTAAACGCCAAAATGCAAATGATACAAACGCAAGGCAAGAACGATCCTTATTGGGTAGGTACGAAACTTGTTGAGGAAAGCGGCATAGCGGGCATAAAAGGCACTTTAAGAAAACAACTTAAATTTAAGGAAGAAGATTCCTTGGCGGTAGAAGAGAGTTTTGGCAAATTTATGGATTCGGTTTTGGCGGAGGATTTTGACTCCGTAAAACAGGCGGTCTCTTTGCTTAAACAAAACGGCAAAGCGCGGTGCAGATTTATAATACTCTCACGCGTGCCGCAAAGCAGGGAAGGAACTTCCGTTCTTTCGGGCTCGGCGGTAGGCGGGCTTTTGCAATACCCGGCGGAACTTGAGGGCTTGATAAAATACGTAACGGCTTCTTACAGCGCTGTGGAGAGCGAAGTCGGCGACGGGTTTTGGGTTTCCGGCGGGGCGGCGGGCGTAAAATCGCCGGAGGCTTACTGGGGCGAGGAAGAAACCGTCAAAAAAGAATTAAAGCAGATTGACGCGGAAGAGAAGGAAATTTCCGATTCTTTGCAAAAGGTAAATGAGCAAGCCGCGGAAACGGAACAAACTTTGCGGGCTTTGCGCGCCAAGTATCAGGAAGAAAGCATAAGTCTAAATTCTTTAAACAACGACATCAACTTGCATAAAAGGAGCTTGACGGAAGCGGAGCAGTCCTGCCAGCAGATAGGCAAGAGCAAAGAGGAAATATCTTCAAGGGTTGCGCAGCGCAGGGCAAGAACCGGGGAACTTAAAGAGCAGCTTACCGAGCTTACCGGCAAATACGAAGAGGCCAAGGGCAATATCCAAACCCTTCGCGAAAAGCGCGAATCGTTGGAAAAAGAGGAACAAACCCTAAAGGCGGAAATAGAACAGGCCAACGCTAAACTGTACGAGGCCAAAATAAAGAAGAATAATCTTGATCTGGACCTTAGAACTGCCACCTCCGAGGAACAGAGTTTAAGGCAAGCGCAGAATAAGCGCAGCGAGAATGTAGCAAAAGCGACGGAGAGAATAAAAGTTTTGGAAGGCGAGAAATTGTCCTCTCAAGCCAAACTCGCGGCTCAGCGCGATTCTTTGGCCGCGCTTGAAGTGGCGGAAAACAAAATGCGCGGCGATTTGAATTTGATAAAAACGGAATTTGACGAGAAGAGCACCGCTCTTAACAAACGCAAAGCGCGCATAAACGAACTTACGTTAAAAGCACACGATTTGGAAAACGCGCTTGGCAACCATAGACGCCAGAAAACGGCGATAATAAACAATCTTTTGGAATCTTGGAATATAACCCCGCAGGAAGCGCAGATGAAGTGGGGGGAAGTCAAAGTGGATTATGAGCGCGTGAAGATGATGAGAAAACGCATAGAAAATATGGGCGCCGTAAATATGACCGCGCCCGAAGAATACGATGCTTTAACCCAACGCAACGACTTCCTTAAAAAACAGATAGAAGACTTAGGCAATGCCAAACGGGATTTGAAAGCGGCGATAAACAAAATAAACGCTACCACGAAAGAGAATTTCAAATATACCTTTGATCAGGTGCGCACGCATTTTAAGAGCATTTACCAAACTTTGTTTGTAGGCGGGGAAGCGGAACTTACTTTAACCGACCCGGAAAACCTTCTGGAAACGGGCGTGGAGATAACCGTTCAGCCGCCGGGCAAAAAACTTTTGAACATATCGGCTTTGTCGGGCGGGGAGAAGGCTTTGACGGCAGTTTCTTTGCTGTTTGCGTTCTTTACGCATAACCCTTCGCCTTTCTGCATTCTTGACGAGGCCGACGCGCCTTTGGACGAGGCTAACGTGGAAAGATTTACCAATCTTATAAAAGAGTTTTCAAGCAAGACTCAGTTTATTGTGGTAACCCACAACAAGCGCACTATGGAAGCGGCGCAAATGTTATACGGCGTAACTATGGAGGAGAGCGGAGTATCAAAGGTTCTTTCGCTCAATTTGAAGGATCAAGACTCAAAAACCAGACATTTGGTGGCGGCGGCGTCGGAGTAGAACCGCCGCTGTGGCCGGGCTATTGACTGAAGGACAAAATTAAAGTCTAATGGGGATAGAATGAAATACGCCGTACTTTCGGATATACACTCCAATTACGAGGCCTTGGACGTCGTGCTCAAGAAGGTGGACGAGATCGGCGTAGACGGCTATGCTTTTTGCGGCGATCTTATCGGATACGGGCCCGACCCGGAAGAATGCTGCCAAAGAATGATGAAACTCAAGAATTTCGTGGGCGTGATGGGCAATCACGATATGAGTTTGTTTCGGGAAGATTTTTTCAACTGGTTCAGCGATTATGCCAAGGAATCAATGCTGTATACCGCAAAGCAATTAAGCAAAAAATCGCAGGATTTTATAAAAAGTTTCGGGCGGGAATACCACGGCAAGGATTTTTGCATGGTGCACGGCTCCTTCTTGGACCCGTTTAGGGATTATCTGCTCAGCGCGGAGCAGTTCGTGCTGAATTTGGACAAGTGGAAAGGGCAGTTGTGTTTTGTGGGGCACAGCCACGTACCGTTCATTATGAGCTATAAGAGCAATCATATGCCGCAGATAGATTTGTTCTTGGGTTCGGACGTTACGATAAAAATGCTCCCCGGTATACGCTATATGATAAACCCCGGCTCCATAGGGCAGCCGCGCGACACTAATGCTAAGGCTTCTTTCGGGATATTGAATACTAAGGAACAAACTTTCCGTCTTATCCGCCTGCCTTACGATATAGAGGCCGTACAGTCTAAGATAGAAAGCCGCGGTCTGCCGACGATACTTTCCACCCGCCTAAAGCAAGGAAAATAAATATCTGTCGGATAAAAAGTTGACAAGGTTGCAATTTTGAACAATATTTGTTAATATATAGGTACGGGCCTGTAGCTCAGCTGGGAGAGCGCCTGCATGGCATGCAGGAGGTCATCGGTTCGATCCCGTTCAGGTCCACCAGATTTGATTAACCGCCGCTTTAAGCGGCGGTTTTTTTATTGGGAATTTCCTTTTGGCGGGGCAAAACCGTTTTATATCTGTGCATTTGGGCGGAGGAATAATTTCTTCTCTGTGCGGGTAAAGCGGAGTTTATATGCGTTTGCTTCTTGACAATGCCCGTTTTAAGTGGGAAAATAAACTATATATCAATTTTTGAGGAGAGAAAATGAAAAAGATTTTAATTGCAATGCTCTTGCTTCCGCTTTTGTTTGCCTGCGGTACCAAGGTTGAGCGTATGGACGTAGACGTAACAAAAGATTTAAGCGGCAAATGGAACGATACCGATTCTCGCTTGGTGGCGGAAACTATGATACAGGAATGCCTTAACGGTGCGTGGTATGCCAAAGCCGTAAAGGAAACGCGCGGAAAAGAACCCGTAGTAATAGTCGGTACAGTCGTCAATGACACTATGGAGCATATCAATACCGGCGCTTTTGTGGAAGAACTGCAAAGAGCTTTAATCAACAGCGGCAAAATAGAATTTGTAGCCAGCTCATCGGAACGGGGCGAAATCCGCCAGGAGCGCCTTGAACAGGACGAATATGCCTCCGAAGCCACCAGAAAGGCCTTTGGGCAGGAAGTCGGCGCGGATTATATGTTAAGCGGCGTATTGAGCTCTATCGTAGATCAAGAGGGCCGCAAGTCTGTAGTGTTTTATCAGGTAAATTTAAAGCTAATCAATATAGAAACGAATAAAATACTGTGGAACGGCCAAAAACAAATTAAAAAATATGTAGCGAAGAAATCTCTTAAATTATAAAGAATATGAAAGCCCGGTTTGCCCTTTTAATAATTGCGTTAAGCGTATTAACGGCGTGCGCCGGGCCTTCTTTACGCTATAAAAAAGACGTCTTTTCCAAAATGGACGAGGGCCGTTTTGACAAAGCGCAAACTTTGATAGAAGAAAACAAATCTAAATCTTACGGCGATAAGAACGCTGTTTTGTATTATCTTGATTTAAGCTCACAACAAACGGCGCGCCGCGACAGCGCGGGCGCGATTTCTTCTTTATCGGCGGCGGGCGAGATAACGGAATCTTTATACACCAAGAGTATAAGCGCCTCTTTAGGAACCTTGATGATAAACGATAATACCGTCGCTTATGTTCCCCCGTTGTTTGAACGAGCTATGCTTCATCTTAACAGCGCCGTCAATTATCTTTATGAAGGCGAGGAAAACTCCGCTTTGGTGGAAGCCAACAGAATAGTTTTTATGCTGGACAGAAACCGCGAGGACCACCCCAAGGACCTGTATAATGATGACGCTTTCGCGCAGTATCTCGCCAGTATGATATACGAGGACAACGGAAAGGTTTCCGACGCCAGAATATCGCGCCAAAACGCCAAAAACGCCTATGAAAGGCAAGCGGGTTCATCGGCCAGTATGCCACAAATTGATTTGCCGTCCGATTATCAAGAAAAGGGCGAGGCGGTAATTCTCCACTATAACGGCAAAGCTCCGATAAAAATATCCAAGAGCGTTATGCTGGCTTGGAACGATATTTGGTTCGCGGTGGAGGACAACAGTGATTTGGCTTCCACCAGCCAAGGTCTTATTAATGCGGTGTATGCCGGTGCTTTCGGGCGGTCGATAACGGTAAGCTTCCCCGAATTTCAGGATATGCCTTACAAAATAAAATATTCGGAAGTGTCGGCAGACGGCGGCACGCCCGTTCGCACACAGCTGGTCAGCGACGTCGCCTGGCAGGCGAAGGCCGACCTTAGCCAAAGTATGAAGGGTATTTATACCCGTACCGTCATAAGAGCGGTAACCAAATATATTTTAAGCGTGCAGGCCCGGCATATAGCGGAGAAAAATTGGGGCGAGGATATGGGGTTTATAGTAGGCTCCATTATGAGCATTCTGTCCAACGCGACGGAAATAGCCGATACCCGCTCCTGGTTTACGCTGCCCGCCCAGATAAGAATGGCGAATCTGTTTTTGGCGCCCGGCATACATAATATCAAGATTAAATTTATAAGCGCGCAGGGGCATACTATTGACGAATACCTCTTTGAAAATGTACAAATTATAAAAGGGAAGAGAACGTATTTGCACACAAGGACTTCCCGATGAGGAGCTGAAAATGAAGAAAATCCTTTATCTTTTGCTTGCGGTTTTGACTGTCGGCGCGTGTACCGCCAATAGAAATATATTGAATGAAAAAATGTCCAAATATCCGGCCGATAAGTACATAACCAAGGTGGCCTTCGGCCAAACCAAGAATGATGCCAAAGACGCGGCGGTGGCGGAACTTGCCAAATTGTTTGACGGTTTACCGCAGGATGATGCTTCTCAAATACGGCGGGATAATATCATATCCCAGATAAAGGCTGTACAATGGTGGAAGAACAGGGAAAACAAAAGGTATTATGCCATAGCCGTCTTGGAAAGAGAACCGGCGTTGGAAACTATACAACCTTATTACGCTCCGATAGAAGGACAGCTTAACGGAGTGGTATCCAAAATAGCGGGCGAAAGCGATAAATACGTAAAACTTAAACACGCATTTACCATGCCGCCTCTGCTAGACAAAAGGGAAGAGCTTGACCGCGAATACCGCAAGATATCTTTTGACGGGTCCGCTTATGACGAAGACGCCCTGTATTCTTATAAAAGCATATACAATAAAACTTTATATGACGTCAAAATAAACGCCGCGCTTTCTGGCTCGGACGATATAACGGTAAAGACGTATATAATAGACGCTTTAAACGAATTGGGTTTTGGCGTCGGTGAAGATTTAAAAACTTACGATATTAAATTGACTATGGATATAAAAATAGACAATTACGAATCCGATACTTTGCAAGGCCTTTATTGGAGTACGGCTACCGCCACGGTGTCTTTAAAAGACGTGGAAACGGGCGGAATATTCGCCACCTTCAGCGAGAGTGAACGTGTAGGGTCGGCGCGCGGCGAGGACGCAAAAAGACGCAGTTTAGTGGCGGCCGGGAAGAAATGCGCGCCCGTAATTAAGGAGAAATTTGTCGAATATATAGAGAAGAAATAGGAGCCTTTGAATGAAAAAATTGTTGCTTTTGCCTGTATTGATGATATGCGCCTGTTTGGCCTTTGCTCAGGAGCAAACTGCTCAGGAAAATAATCAAGCCGCAAATAAAACCGCCGACGCTTCTAGCGAGAAAGTACTGTATTCCCTCGGCTATTTGCTGGGCGAGAATTTAAAGAATAATCTTATGCTTAGCAGCGAAGAAGACTTTAAAGCCGTTTCACAGGGAATGAGGGACGCTCTTTTAAACCGCAATTCGCAGACGAATTTGGAAGATTATAAGCCTCTGGTTGAAAAGCGCTACCGCGAAGATACGACCGCGGTTATGAATAAACGGAAATTGGAACAGGACGAGTTTCTAAAAGAAGCCAAAAAAGATAAAAAGAATACGGTCTTGGCCAATGGCGTAGTAATGCGCGTGACAAAAAAGGGTAAAGGCAAAAGCCCTAAGGCTTCAAGCTTGGTTAAAGTTCATTACGAGGGCAAGTTGTTGGACGGGACTGAATTTGACAGCTCTATAAAAAGAGGCAAACCGGCAGAGTTCCCGCTTAACGGCGTTATCGCCTGTTGGACCAGCGCCTTGCAGGAAATGAAAGAAGGCGGCAAGGCCACCTTGTACTGCCCGCCCGATACCGCCTATGGCAATGCTCAGGCCGGGCCGATACAGCCCGGTTCGCTGTTGGTGTTTGATGTCGAATTGTTGGATGTTATGGACAAATGACTTTTAAATCAAAGATATATGTCGCGATAATAGCTTTTTCCCTTGCCGTTATAGTAGCGGTGCTTGCCGCACGCCGTATAGAGAGCGTGTGGCTAAAGCCTGCCTCTTCGGAAGAAAGCGAAGATATACAGCTGGAAGAAGATTTCTATTACCCGTTTATAAACGAGGCGGAGAAAGCCGCCCAAAGCGATACGCAGGAGCCTCTGCCCGACAGAATGGTAATAGCCTTGGAAGAAGATGAGGCCTATGTCCCGGAAAAACAAATGCAGAAGCCGTTTTTTGGCGGACAGATCGATTTGCCGGCATTGGCAAAGGAGCAGGAAGCATATATAAACGCGCAAAGCGCTTCGCCCAGAGAAATATCGCCGGATCAATTTAAGAATAACGAGGAGTTGGAACTGCGGTTCAATAACGGTTACGAGAACGATCCCGAATTGCAGCGTTTTGTGCGGGATATGCGCAGGGCGATGGGGGAGGATATAACTAATACACAGTTGTCCCCGCAGGAAATGATGGATAAAATATTAAATAATCCACAAATGCGAAAAATTTTGCTTGAATATAGTAAGAACCCTAAAATCATGCAAATAGCGGAAGATTTAATAAAAGACGCCGAGAAAAGGGCTCAAAACGGGAGCAAAGGCGCCGATAATAATTGACAGGAGAACATAAAATGGGTGTATTTATAGCCGTAATAATAATATTGGTTTTAGTTTTGTATTCGATAAAAGATTTGCTGGCGGAAAAAGATATGTCGTCTTGGATAAATACGGCATTGACTTCGCTGGTGCTTTTTACGGTTATATTGTCGATATTTATGATTTTAAATAAAGGCGGCAATACGCCTTCGGCGGCTACTCCCCAGAGCAAACCCGCTGCGGAGCAAGTATCGGAAGAAGAAAAACCGATAGAAGAAAAAAGCGACGAAGAAGTAATGCTGGAAATAGCGGAGGAATATACTCTTATAGAGGACGATTACAGAAAGCGCAATCCAGAAGCGACGGATTATGAAGAAGTATCCTCCAATTACATCAAACAGAAATACGGCTTTACCGATGACGAGTGGAGCAATTTTATGACTCATGCCAAAGAAAGCGGGCTGTTTGATCAAGCGCGCCAGAAGATAAAAGGCGACAATGATTTGGACTATTTGATAGCGCAATAATTGTTTTTGGAATTTGACAAAAACCCCGATTTTTAAATCGGGGTTTTTTATGCGCTCTCTCGTTTGAAAATGTTTTATGTTTGCTGCTTGTCTTATGTCGCGTAAGGCTAAGGCGATGGGGCATTGCCGGCAGCCTCTTACTTAGCGATTGGAGGGATAAATATTTGGCTCCAATATGTTTGGAGTTATTTCCAATTTAGCTTATGGGCGGAAAGCCCTCTTTTGGCAAAACGGCTTTTAAAATTTTTTTATTATTTCCGCCATTTGCTTAAAAGCGCGGAAGCGGTGGCTGATTTTATTTTTTTCTTCCCTGCTCATTTCCGCCATTGTTTTAAATGCCTCGGCAACAAAGAATAAAGGGTCGTATCCGAAGCCATTGGAACCTTTATAATCTTCTATGATAAAGCCTTCCACTTTGCCTTGCGTAAAAATTATATCCTTGCCTGGTGCGGCCAAAGCCGCTACGGTAGAAAAATGAGCTGCGCGTTCTTTGCCTTTATAAGGCAAAAGCTCCTTTAAGAGTTTTCTGTTATTGGCTTCATAGTCGGCTTTATTGGGATCGGCGTAGCGTGCGCTTAACACGCCCGGTGCGCCGTTCAAAGCGTCCACCATAAGGCCGGTATCGTCGGCTATGCTGATAAGGCCCGTATTCTCAAGCCCGCAGCGCGCTTTAATGGCGGCGTTTTCCTGCAGAGTGAGGCCTGTTTCCTCAGGTTCGGCTATGGCGGGGAAATCCGCGAAAGAAAGGTATTCTATCTTTTCGCCTTTTGCCGTACTTGGGGGCAATATTTCCAAAAGTTCCGCGAGTTTATGGCGGTTGTGTGTCGATATAAGTATCTTCATAAAATTATAAAATCCCCGCTTTTTGGCGGGGATTGTTATTAGTTCAAGTCTTCTTTCGCCGTTTTGATTTGCTGCGCTCTTAAAAGCATTTGCTCAAGTTCGTTTTTGGCTTTTTCCACCTGCTCTTTAGGCGCGTTCTTGACGAAGTTCTCGTTGCCCAGCATTCTTTTGCGGTTGTTTATTCCGTTTTCTATTACCGCAAGTTCCTTATCCAGACGGGCTTTTTCCTTATCGAAGTCTATAAGCCCTTCAAGCGGGATGTATACCGTCGCAGTGCCGTAAACGCCGGTGGCGCTCTGTTTGGGTTTGGCGATATCGGAACCCGTTTCAAGGTTTTCAACTTTCGCCATACTGGTTATGTAATTGTGATATTTATCTATTATGGCCAAGTCGTTTTTGTCGGACGTATTCAAAAGCACTTTAATCTTAAGGCCCGGCGGAACGTTAAACTGCGCTCTTATAGTCCTTATCTGCGTTGTTACGCCCTGAATCAGAGCCATCTGCGTTTGAGCCTCTTCGTCCGATAAGGTGGGGTTATAGACGGGATATTCTTCCTCAATTAAAAACTCCTTATGATCTTTTATGTATTTCTTTAAGCTCATCGCTATTTCTTCCGTGATAAACGGCATAAAAGGATGCAAGGCCTTAAGCGTGTTGTAAAGAATATTGATAAGGATAGAGATGACTTCTTTCCTATCCTCCCCGTCGAAGCGTTGTTTTGCGAGTTCTATATACCAATCGCAGAAGTCGCCCCAGAGGAAGTGATATAAAGTATCTGCGGCCGTGGCCATATTGTATTTTTTGATTTCGTCGGAGGCTTGCTTTATCGCGTTATTGTAGCGCGATATTATCCACCTGTCGCAGAGCTCTTTGGGTTTGGCAGGCAGTTCAAGCGGACCTTCTATGCCTTCGCTGTTCATCTGTATGAAACGGGAAGCGTTATAAATTTTATTGCAGAAGTTTCTGGCACCGATAATGCTTTCCTCGCCATAGGGGATATCTTTGCCCAGCACCGATTGGGACAAAAGCGAAAATCTTACCGCGTCGGCGCCGTACTTTTGCGTCAGGTCGAGCGGGTCGACCACATTGCCCAGGGATTTGGACATTTTCTTTCCCGTTTTATCTCTGACTATACCGTTTAATAAAACGTCTTTGAAAGGTACTTCGCCCTGAAACTCAAGGCCCATCATTATCATTCTGGCCACCCAAAGGTAAATGATTTCGTAGCCCGTAACCAATATGCTGGTAGGGTAGTAATATTTAAGCTCTTTGGTCTGTTCCGGCCAGCCGAAAACCGACATCGGCCACAAAGCGGAGGAAAACCAAGTATCCAAAACGTCGGGGTCTTGAATGGTGTCATGGCCGTGGCAGTGTGGACATTCGGGCTTTTCGAAGGAAACTATCGGCTTTGCGCCGTCTTCAAAAGAAACTTTGGAAAGCTGCTCTTTGCCTTGTTTGTCCGTGGTGAAAGTAAGGCCCTTTTCGCTGCAATGTCGGCAGTACCACACGGGTATTCTGTGTCCCCACCAAATTTGCCTGGATATACACCAATCTTGTATATTCTTAAGCCAATTTGTCAGGGGGCCTTTCCAGTTGGCGGGGTGGAATTTTACTTTGTCTTCCTCTATCGCTTTTAAGGCGTTTTTGGCCAGTTCGTCCATTTTGACGAACCACTGTTCGCTTAAATAAGGCTCTATGGCGCTGTGGCAGCGGTAGCAGGTGCTGACGGCGTTATTGTATTTTTCTTCTTTGATTAAAAGGCCCGCCGCTTCCAAATCTTTGACGGTTTCTTTGCGGCAGAGGTCTCTATCCATACCGAGGTATTTCTCGGGCAGGTTTATCATCTTGCCTTTATCGTTGATTACTATGAAAGTTTCCAAATTGTGTCTTTGGCCGACTTCGTAGTCCACTGGGTCGTGCGCGGGCGTTATTTTTAGGGCACCGGTGCCGAATTCCATTTCCACCGCTTCGTCGGCTATTACCGGGATTAAGCGGTCTATTAAAGGTATGCGCACTTTTTTGCCGATAATATTTTTGTATCTTTCGTCTTTGGGGTTTACCGCGATAGCCGAATCGGCGAAAATGGTTTCGGGCCTGGTGGTGGCTATAACTACACCGTCGGATCCGTCCTCCATCTTATAATGCAAATGCCAAAGCTTACCCGCATGCTGTTCGTGTTCAACTTCTATATCGGAAAGCGCGGTAGAGCATCTTACGCACCAGTTTATCATGCGCTTGCCGCGGTAAATGTATTTTTTGTTCCAAAGATTGCTGAAGCTTGCGTATACGGATTTGGCTCTGGCTTCATCCATTGTGAAGCGGATATTGCTTTGATCCAGCGCCCAGCCCATCTTCTCAAATTGATTGTAAATGGCGTTGCCGCATTCTTTATACCAATCCCATACGGTTTGAACGAATTTTTCCCTGCCCAGATCGTGACGGGATAGTTTCTGCTCTTTTGAAAGTTTCTTTTCTATTACGTTTTGCGTCGCTATGCCGCCATGGTCGGTGCCGGGCACCCAGTTGGCGCATTCGCCGTTCATTCTGTGGAAGCGTATTAAAGTATCCTGCAAAGTATTGTTAAGCCCATGGCCCATATGTAAGGCGCCGGTTATGTTTGGCGGCGGGATTACTATTACGTATGGTTTTTTTGTTTCGTCTATTTCGGCTTTAAAAACCTGTTTATCTTTCCATAATTGGGATATTTTTTCTTCTACTTCTTTAGGGTCATAAGCTTTAGGCAACATAATAATTCCTCTTTTTTTAATTTGCGTAATGTGACTCTACGCCTTTATTATTATATTTTACAATTTTAAGAGTTATAAAAGTATTTGCGGTTGCTTTTGCGATAATCTTACGTTTGTGCTTGGCAATTTATGCTTTTTTTGCAAAAATATAAAGTATGGAAAACAAAAACAAGAAATATGAAGATTTGGAAGTTATAGAGCCAGAAGTATTTGACGAGCAGGGCCGCAAAATATCGTCCCCTGGGGAGCCTCGCGCGGAAAGCGTAAAAAGAGATTTTGATCCTTTGCGCAGAGGCCTAATGGGGGTGTTGGGCGCGGCCGCAGCGCTGCTTAGCGGTTTTATGACTTTGTGTGTTTTTCTGGCAGTTTTTGTCGTTATGGCGATACCGATGCTGATACTAAGCCTGTTTGGGCGCAAACCGAATATAAAAATCTTTAAGTACAAAATGTAAATACATAGGGGCTTCTTACAATAGAAACAGCAGATAAATGGCGAAATGTTTAATATGTTCCAGCGAGAATGTTAAGATAAAACCCGCGAAATTGGCCCCTTTTCTGGCGTACAGGATGTATTCCTCTAGGCTGGAGAGCACCTCCCTTATATATTGTAAAGAATGCGGGTTCTCTTTTTTTGAATTAAGGCCTGGTGCCGAGGAGTTTCGCAAGCTTTACAAGGGTTATAGAGACGAAGCCTATCAAAAAGAACGGCAAAAATATGAACCGTGGTACAACCGGGAAATCAATTCTTTGCTGGCCGATTACTATGAAGAAGCAGAAAGCAGAAGAAACAATTTGCTGAATTTTTTGAATAAACATATCCAAACCGACACGATAAAAAACATTTTGGATTTTGGCGGTGACAAAGGCCAATATATCCCGAATATTTGCAGTTGCCGCGATAAATATGTCTACGATATTTCCGGCGTAGAAGCGAAAAATGGTGTCATTTCCCTAAATAAATTGGAAGATGTTTTTGGACTCTCTTTCGATTTAATAATGTGCTGCCATACCTTGGAACATATAAGTTATCCTTCGGAAGCAATAAAAATGATAAAAAAGATAGGAAACAAGAACAGCTATTTTTATTTTGAATTGCCCTTTGATTCGCCTTTTTACTGCGGGATAAAGGAAAAGCTTCAATTTGTTTTCAATAGATATTTCAAATTTAAGGATCTGATAGTCAAGGGGGTAGAGATATTAAAAGATCGTAGTTTTCAGATGCATGAACATATTAATTATTTTACGCCTAAATCGTTGAGGATATTGCTAAAGAAACAAGGTTTTGATATAGTGGCCGAAGAAATCGTGTGGGTAGATTCCAAATGGCGTAAACAGAAAGTGATGTGTATTTTGGCGAAGCTTGGCAAACAAGCATGAAAGGCCGTTGATCGGTACGATTGATGTGATTGTTCTTTCCCAATTTGCTATAATATAAATACGCAGTAATTTTGGAGAGGTGTCCGAGCGGTTGAAGGAGCAGTCCTGGAAAGACTGTATACCCCAAAAGGGTATCGAGGGTTCGAATCCCTCCCTCTCCGTTTTTTATTTAATAGTTCGGCAAATGTTTTTTTGGCGCGGCTTTTTTGGCCGTGCTTTTTTATTGGCGTATTTCGTTATGCCGATTAATTAAAAGGCCCCGCTTTTATGCGGGGCTGAACTTTACTCCCATCTGGTATAAATCGCCGCAATTTCCTTATCGTCTAAGGGGCGTTTTAATATATGCCAATAACAGTCTTGGCCCGCCGAGTATAGGTCGGAAAGTACTTCATCGCCGTGGCGCACTTCCGCTTTGAAGTGTATGATAATCTCAGCGAGGGTTTTGCCTTCCGTTCTTTCCGCGCTCAGGCTTTCCAGCGCCCAAGCCGAGAAATGGCTGTTGTTTACGTGGTTGTTGCTATCCAGATCTTCAAGACGGGCGGTCAATTTAACGGTATTTAGAAGTTCGCCCAGTTCCGTTTCGCGCGGGGGTTTCTCCATAGATGGCTCCATAATCGGGGCGGGGTTTTTGTCGTTTAAATCTATTAAGCTTTGCGGCGAGCGGGTTATTTTGCGTTTATTCAAATCCATAATCAGCCACCAGCTTACGCCTTTGGCGATATGTTCGCCAACTTCGTTAAACATAACGAAATCCCTTCTGCTTTGTATTTTGTCGGAATAGCAGTGCCAAGTCTTTACTTTTATTTTTTGGGATCCGCCGACTATAGGCTTTAATATTTGCATTTGCAGCTTAGTCAATATCCACGCTACGCCGTTTATCGAAAGCTCTTCCCAACCATAGGAAAGGTTATGGGCGTCTATGCCCGCGGCTTCCTGAAAGTAATTTTGCAATACCCAAACGGGTATTTGGCCCTTTGGGTTCATTTCGTGGTATCTGGTTTTAAAAATTTCTTCCTGCATAGTATCCCCCTAAGGGTTATTTTATCAAAAAAAGGCTCTCCCTAAGGAGAGCCTTTTAATTGTTTATGGCAAGTTATTTATTGTAAGGAGTCAAAGATTCCTGATATATGGCTTTGACTCTTTCTTTGGTGCTTTCATTGGGTGCCATGCTGAGCAGTAGCCCCAAAGACGGAGTCGTGAAGGCAAGCTCCGTCATTTTGTCCACGTCCTCTTCGTGGAAGCCTTCGTCTTTGAGCTTTGCCGTAGAACCTACCGAGAACAGCCATTTTTCCACTGCCTTTGCCGCGTCTTCGGCTTGGCTCGGGCAGCCGCTGAGGCCCGGCGCTATCGGCGCGAGCACCGCGGCTAAAGTGTGGGACTTCTCGGCATATATTTGCTTGACCACCGCCGGAAGCAGTATCGCCAGGCCGAGCCCATGGGTAAGTTCCGGTTTTACGGCGCTGAGCGGGTGTTCTAGGGCGTGGGTATAGTGCAAAAGCCCGTTATCAAAACTTACGCCCGCTATCAATGCGGCATAAGCCAAGAAGTAGCGCGCTTCCAAATTGTGGGGTTCTTTCAGCGCTATCGGCAGATATTTGCCGACAAGCTGCACCACCGACACCGCCAAATCTATCGAGAACGGCGAAGCAGCCTTTGTCGTAGAGGCCTCCACTACGTGGTTTACCGCGTCGATAGATACGTATCTGGTCTGGTTTTCCGAAAGATTCGCCATTAAGGCCGGGTCGTCTATGGAGTACATAGGATATATGCAGTCGTAAGCGATGGCGGGTTTAAAATTCTTCTCCAATATCGTTACTACCGCAAAACGGTTGGCTTCGCTGCCGGTGCCATGTGTCAGGTTGATGGCTATTATCGGGGCGGCCTTTTCCGGCGTGAATTTAAACTCGTACAATTCTTCCGCCGTTTTGCCCGGGTTTTCCATCAGTATAGCCACGCTCTTGCCAGCGTCTATGGCGGAACCTCCGCCTATCGCGAGCATTGCTTTGGCGCCAAATTCTTTGGCCATTTTCGCCGCTTCGTTTACCTGATGGGTATTGGGGTTGGGCGTTACGCCGTCATAATGAACATAGGTTATATTATGGTTTTTTAAAGCCGCCTGAACATAATCCCAGGCGCCGGTCTTTTTGTAGGCCCCTTTACCGGTGACTACTACCAATTTGTCCAAGCCCTTCGCTTTTAGATCTTTTGCTATATCTTCTATCTTTTTTATCGCGCCCACTCCGAAATATACAGTAGTGCGTACGCGTATTTCTTTAACTTCATTTATGTCAATGTCTTTTTCCCACATACATCCCCCTTATTTGTTTAAACTCCAGTTATATTATATCCGTACTTGTTCAACTTATCAAGGTATCGTCTAGGGTTGCGCTTTGGGGTAAATTATATAGAATAATATCAAAGGGGGAAAATATGCCTTTAATGAAAAAATGCAAAAATATCGCCTTGGTGGCGCATGACAACAAAAAGAAAGATTTACTTGAATGGGCTGTTTATAATAAAGGATCGCTTCTTAAACATAAGCTATGTGCTACGGGTACCACCGGTGCTTTGCTTAAGGAGGCTTTAGACTGCGAAGTGCTGCGCTATAACAGCGGTCCTTTTGGGGGAGATCAGCAGATCGGCGCGGCGATAGCGGAAGGAAAAATAGATATACTTATCTTCTTTTGGGATCCGCTTAATCAGCTGCCGCACGACCCTGACGTCAAAGCGCTTTTGAGGCTTGCCGCCGTATGGAATATACCCGTAGCCTGCAACAGAGCTAGTGCGGATTTTTTAATTTCCTCGCCCCTGTTTGACAGCGAGTACGAAAACGTCCTCCCCGATTATAAGCCCTATTTGGAAAGATTCAACAAATAGGAAAAATATACAAAGCAGAGCCTCTTCTTAAGAAGAGGCTCCGCCTAATATTGAAAGAGAAACTTAAAAGAAAGTTATCAAAAAGGAAAGTATCATTCCAGAAGAATAGCCTGCTACATTGGCAAAAAGCGTGAGACCGAAAATTTCTTTACACAGCCTTCTTTTTGCAAAGAATAGGCAAAGAAGTACAAACTCCACCAAAAATGCCGCCGTCCATAATATGCCATCGCTTTGTACATAATTTGCAAACATCAGCCAATTCAACGGTATGGTAATTAAGTTTAAAACGAGGAATGCTAGAAATACCCCCGCGGGCAATTTGTTCATGTATACAAAGACTGCCGCAGCGAGCGCTTCCGCCAGAAAGACGAAAATCATCGCGCTGACTATGTAACCTTTTGTAAGGTGATCCGGCGCAAGGGGGACTTCTTCCCGTTCCACCTTCAAAGCGTCGGGCGTTACGGTTACGCGCATGGCATTTTTTCTGCCGGCGGGTTTTGGGAATACTTCCGATTCGCGTAGGGTGCCGTCTTCAAATTTAACTATAAGTTTTTGGTAGGGGCTAAAATCGTAAGATACCGCATAGCAGGAAATCTCGTCGCAGTTTAACGCTTGTATGCCGAACTTTCCCAAAGGTTTGGGATCAAGGCACTGATTATCTTGGCATTGCAGCTGTTCGCTTTGATTTGCCGCTATTTTTACGGGGGCAATTCCGTCGAAATGGAAAGTATAGCTTATTTGTTCGGCCGGGGCGATATCGGCAAAGGCCGATAAAGACATGGATAAAAAAGCAATAAGGGTAAAAAGAAGTTTTCTCATATTAGCCGCCTCATATTTTTTGTATCATAAATATTATATATAAAAGGAGAGAAAAATGGACCTTAAAAAATACGCCGATATAATGATTTTTGCTTTAAAGTCCGCAAGAAAAGGCGGGAAGTTCAAACAGGGCGAAAATATTCTCGTAAGTTATGATATGCCCGCGTTGCCATTGGCCGAAGAAATTTACGCCAAACTTATAGAAGAAAGATTCAATGTCGTTTTAAGACCCTACGCTACGGAGAAAATGTCTAAAATCCTATATACCAAAGGCAGCGACAAACAAATAAAGTTTATGCCTCCGTGGGAAAAGCTCTTTACAGAAAATCTTAACGGGTTAATCGCTTTAAGAGCGCCGCAGGATTTGGCGAACTTAAAAGATGTTGACCCCAAGAAAATAGCACTCGCCACTATCGCCAGGAAACCCGTGCGGGAAATTATGGACGATAGGGAGGAGAGGGGGTTGTTCTCCTGGGCTTTGGCCAATTTCCCTACCGAGGGCCTTGCCAAACAAGCCGGTCTTAGCATAAAAGAATATGAAGCGCAAATAAGCAAAGCCTGTTTCTTAAACGAGAAAAATCCCGCCAAAAAATTCGCCGAGGTTACCCAAGCCATAAACGAAGTTAGCAAAAGGCTTTCCTCTTTGCCGATAGCCAAACTGCGCACCCAGTCGGAAAGTATGGATTTGGAAATACTTTTAGGCGAGAAGCGCCGCTTTATAAGCGGCGGCGGCTGCAATGTCCCTTCTTTTGAGATTTTTACCTCGCCCGATTGGCGCGGTACCCGCGGCGTCTATTACAGCGATTTGATGAGCTTTAGAAACGGAAACTACGTAAAAGATATCCATCTGGAATTTAAGGCGGGGCGCGTGGTAAAGGCCAGCGCGGGACAGGGGGAAGACTTCCTAAAAAAGATGCTCTCTTTGGACAGAGGCGCCTGTCAAATCGGGGAATACTCTTTGACAGATACCAGATTCTCCAAAATAGACCGCTTTATGGCCGATACCCTATATGACGAGAACTTCGGCGGCAAATATGGCAACAGCCATATAGCTTTGGGTTCCAGCTACAGCGATACTTTCAGCGGGAATATCGCCAAGCTCGACAAGAAACTTAAAAAAGAGCTCGGTTTTAACGAATCCGCGTTGCATTGGGATTTGGTGAATACGCAAAATAAATTGGTCAGCGCAATACTAAAAAACGGGAAACATTTGACTATTTATGAAAATGGCCGTTTTTTGGTCTGATTGAGAAAAAATAGCCTCAAAAAATAATCTAAAAACAGTAAAAAAACACTATTTGTCCACAGTAATAATTACTGTGGACAAATGTTTGCTTCTCCGACGTAAAAAAGCTTGTTGATAACTCTCTAAAAATCTTTTCTTAGACGTGATTTGAAATCTTTGGCCAACTTATGTAGAATTTTAAAGGCGATAAGCTGAAAACGGCCTGTTTTTTATGTTTTTAAAGGTGTATTTATCAACTTTTATCCACAACATAAGCCGTTGTTAAAACTTTTAAAGAGGATAATGCCATGCCCAATAACGATATTCTGCTGAAAATCATCAAGAGAGACGGAACGACCCAGGTTTTTGATTCCAAGAAAATAACCGATGCCATATATAAAGCCGGACAGTCGACCAATGAATTTGACTTGGATACGGCCAAGAAACTTACCATCAGAGTGGTGAATATTCTTCAGCAGCTTTATTCGGAAATTACCCCGAGCGTGGAAAATGTGCAGGATGTTGTGGAAGATGTGCTTTTGACCTCCAATTTCCATAAAACGGCGAAGGCCTATATCTTGTACAGGGACCAGCGCGCTAAGGTAAGGGAAATTTCTTCCAAATTTAACGTTGAGTTGGTGGACCAATATTTGCAGAAGCTGGACTGGCAGGTAAACGAAAACAGCAATATGGGCTATTCCCTGCAAGGGCTTAACAATTATGTATCTTCGGAAATAACGAAGATCTACTGGCTTAATAAAATATATCCCGAGAATGTAAAGAAGATGCACACTTCCGGCGATTTTCACTTACACGATTTGGGCCTTTTAGGCGCCTATTGCGTAGGCTGGGACTTGCAGGATCTTTTGATAAGCGGTTTTAAAGGTGTGGCCGGCAAGGCGGAATCCAGGCCGGCAAAACACCTGAGAACGGCTTTGGGGCAGGTTGTAAACTTCTTTTACACTTTGCAGGGAGAAAGTGCCGGTGCCCAGGCGTTTTCGAACTTCGACACCTTGTTGGCGCCGTTCATTTATTATGACAATTTAAGCTATAAAGAGGTAAAACAGGCCTTGCAGGAGTTTCTGTTCAACGTGAACGTACCTACTAGGGTAGGCTTCCAAACGCCGTTTACCAACGTAACTATGGATTTTGTGGTGCCTTCTTATTATAAGAATCAGGGCGTTATAATCGGCGGACAGATACAGGATAAGAAATACGGGGAGTTCCAAAAGGAAATGGATATGTTCAACAAAGCGTTTTTGGAACTTATGTTAGAAGGCGACGCGAAGGGACGCGTATTCACCTTTCCTATCCCCACCTATAACATAACAAAGGATTTCGATTGGGATAATCCGGCCTATAAACCTTTGTGGGACATAACGGCTAAGTACGGCATACCGTATTTCGCGAACTTCGTAAATTCCGATATGAATCCGGAAGACGCGCGTTCCATGTGCTGCCGCTTGAGAATAGACAACCGCGAACTTAACCGCCGCGGCGGCGGGCTTTTTGGATCGGCTCCGCTTACCGGTTCAATCGGAGTGGTAACGATAAATATGCCCAGGATAGGCTATTTGGCCTCTACGGAAGAGGAGTTCTTTAAACTTTTGGAAGATAGAATGGACGTCGCCAAACTGAGCCTTGAGATCAAAAGAAAGGTAATCGAGCGCTTTACCAGTGCCAACTTATACCCTTATATGAGTTTCTATTTAAGGAGCGTAAAGCAGCGTTTTAACGAGTATTGGAAGAACCATTTCTCCACGATCGGACTTGTGGGGTTGAACGAGGCTTGCTTAAATCTTTTGGGCGAAAGCGTCGGCAGCGAGAAAGGCAGGAAGTTCGGCGTAAAGGTTATGGACTTTATGCGCGCCAAACTCATAGAGTATCAAAAGGAAACCGGCAACAATTATAATTTGGAAGCGACGCCGGCGGAAGGAACCTCTTACAGATTGGCCAAATTGGACAGGGAGAGATTTCCCGATATTATCGTGGCCGATAATGAACAGGCCGCGCAGGGCAGGCCTCCTTTCTATACCAACTCGAGCCAGCTGCCGGTTAACTATACCGACGACATTTTCGAGCTGTTGGACTTGCAGGACGAAATACAGGCGAAATATACTGGAGGAACGGTGCTTCATATCTTTATGGGCGAGAGGATAAAAGATACGGAAGCGTTAAAGAGGTTTATCAGGAAAGTATGCGAAGGTTATCAGCTGCCGTATTTCTCGATAACGCCGACTTTCAGCGTATGTCCCAAATGCGGATATATAGAGGGTGAACATTTTGAATGCCCCAAATGTAAAGCCGAGAAGATAGAAAACATAGAAAAGCAGATAGCGCTCCTCGAGGAGCAACTGTACAGCAAGTAAAAGATTTGCTTTGTAAATAGAGCAAAGGACCTACAAAAAAATGGGTCTTGTTAGTAAAAAAATAATTTGCAAAAATAATAAAGGCGGCCAAAAAAGCCGCGTAGGAGGAAGGTTTATGACAGCACAAGAAAGACACAATATAGAAGCAAAAATTTCCGAACTTAAAGCCGCGAAAGAAGCGGTAAAAGGTACGAACTGCGAAGTATATTCCAGAGTAGTAGGTTATTTAAGGCCGGTACAGAACTGGAACAAAGGCAAAAAGGAAGAGTTTGCGCTTCGCAAGAATATAAAACTTTCGTGCGGGTGCTAGTTTTTTAAATTGATATTTTTATCCTAAGGCAGGTGTGTAGTAGTGAAGATTAGCGGACTTTTGAAATTTTCAATGATAGATTTTCCGGGCAGTATTTCTGCCATAGTATTTACGCAAGGTTGTAATCTGCATTGTGCATATTGTCATAATCCGGAACTTATACCGCCTGCCCAGGATAAAAATAACGCCATAGCGGAAGAAGATATTTTAGACTATCTTAATATGCGCAGGAAGGCGCTTGACGGGCTTGTAATAACAGGGGGAGAGCCTACTCTTCAGCCTGATTTGGAGCAATTTGCCGAGAAAGTCAAGGCTATGGGTTACCTGATCAAGCTGGATACCAATGGCACCAATCCTGCCGTATTAAGAAGACTTATCGATAAAAAACTGCTGGATTTTATAGCCATGGACATAAAGGCCCCGTTTGAAAAGTATGAGGCCATCTGCGGCAAGACTAATCTTGACGCGGTAAAGGAAAGTATGGCCATGATTATATCTTCCGGTATAGACTACCAATTTAGAACCACCTACTATAAAGAAGTGCTTAACGATGCTGACATCGAGGCCATTAAGGCGATGGTGCCGGATCAAAGCAAATTCAAACTGCAGGAATGCCTGCCCGTAAAAAAGAAAGATGTTCTTAAAATAGAACATTAGTCTGTCTTTTCCCGTTTTTGTATAATATATAGGTATTTTACGGGAGGGTTTTATGTTAACGGGAATAATTTTAATTTTGATTATCGCGGCGCTTGCCGTTGGTTTTTACGTTATAAGCATATATAACGGGCTTATCACTTTAAAGAACAGGGTAAAAGAGGCCTGGAGCGACATACAGGTACAGCTCAAAAGGCGATACGATCTTATACCGAACCTGGTTGAAGTGGTAAAGGGCTATGCCGCGCACGAAAGTTCCACCTTGCAAAAAGTGATAGAAGCGCGCAATATGGCTATAAACTCCCAAAGTGATATGGCGCAGCAGGCCCAGGCGGAAAATATGCTTACTTCCACGCTTAAAAGTTTGTTTGCCGTATCGGAAAACTATCCCGATTTAAAGGCTAATCAGAATTTTTTGAAGCTTCAGCAGGAACTTACGGAAACGGAAGACAGACTGCAAGCGGCGCGCAAATTCTATAATACCAATGTAAATCAACTTAATATAGAGATAGAATCTTTCCCGTCAAATATAATCGCCAAGCAATTTAAATTCGAAAAAGCAGAGCTTTTTAAACTTGATGAGGACGAAGCCGCGCAGGCACAGAAGGCTCCATCCGTTAAGTTCTAAGATTTTTGGCGATCTAAAAGCCCCGCGCGCAAAAGCCGGGGCTTTTTTATGTATTTGGGAATTGCCTTCGCTTTTAAGAGCTTTGCAGGAGAAAAAATCCGGTAAAAAATCATTTTTATTTCTCCTCAAGTCTGCTTGTATTTTTAATTTTAAAGGCAGTGCCGTTTTATTTCGTATAAGTATATGCCCAATAAAAAAGCCCGCATTTCTGCGGGCTTAAAAATTTTAGGCGATATATTCTTATATGTTTTTTTGGTAAAGGCGGTAAGTCTTGGTTTTTTTACAGCCCGCTTCCTCTATTACCGATATTATCGCTTTATTATCCTCAAGCATCCAGGAAAGTTCAGCCTTGTTCCAGCCTTTTGCTATGCCGTTGTCTACGACATGTTTTACCAAGAGAAGTTCCAACCCTCGTCCACGGTGTTCAGGATGTACGCCCAGCATTATCATACGGCAATCGCGTATTTTCCGCCAAGCCAGCAGTGCCTTTGGCAGTTTAAAAGGATTTAAATTGCCGTTAAGGATTTTTAATACGTGGTTCATATTGGGTATTGAAATGGCAAAGCCCGCCACCTCCCCTTTAATTTCTATCATACACGTAAGTTCCGGCTTGACTATCATCTTTAATTGTTTTGCCGTATCGTTTATTTCGGCTTCCGTTATGGGTACAAAACCGTAGTTTTGGCTCCAGGCAGCATTGTATATTTCGCGTACGTATTTGACTTCATTGTCAAAATCGTTCATATTGATGGAGCGTATGGTAAGTTCGGGATTTCTCAATATGCGGAGGATAATTTTTTCCATACGCGGCGAAAAGCTGTCCTTATCAGTCCTTTCAAAAGCGAGTAGATCTTTGGCTTTTTCAAGCCCTGTACTTTTCAGAAGTTCGTCGTAGTATGGGAAATTGTAAGGCATCATTATACAAGGCATGGAGTCGAAGTTGTCGCTCAGTACACCGCAGGTATGGTTGGTGCTTGGGTTTACCGGGCCGCGTATGGCGTCTTTGCCTTTTGCTTTAAGCCAATCAGCTGCGGCTTGTATTAAGGCTCTTGCCGTTTCGGGGTTGTTTTCGCACTCAAAAAAACCGAAAAACCCTATATTATCGCCCGCATGTTTATTGTGGTTTTCATTGACTATGGCCGCTATTCTGCCTACGGCTTTACCATCGCGCTTGGCCAAAAAAAGTTCCCTTTCGGCGTGAAGCCAAAAGGGATCTTTGGTCAAAAGGTGTTTAGTTTCGGTTTTAAGTTCGGGCACATAAAACTCGTTTCCCTTGTATAAATCGAAAGGGAAAGCTATAAACTCCTTAATGTCGGCTTTTTCTACTTTGCACATTTTATTTTATTATGCCCAAAGCTCTGCCCGCATTGGCGAATACTTCTATAATCCTATCGATTTGTTCGTCGGTATGGGTAGCCATGAGCGTAACCCTCATCATGCATTTGTTTGGCGGTACGGCCGGCGGAATAACCGGCGTGGTAAATATGCCGCCGTCGAAAGTGGCGCGCCACATTTTAAAGCAGTTTTCCATGGTACCGATAAATACCGGCACTATCGGTGTCTGCGTTGCGCCGATGTTAAAACCGAGTTTCTTAAAGCCTTCTTTCAAGCGATTGGTATTGGCCCAAAGTTTGTCTTTGCGGGACATATCGTCCCAAATCAAATCCAAAGCCTTGCTTATGGAGGCTATCGACGCGGGCGGCAAAGCCGCGGAGAATATCTGGCTCCTGGCATTATGCCTTATATAGTGGATAACATCTTCGTCGCCCACCACGAATCCGCCTACCGTCGCGAAGGTCTTTGAGCAAGTACCTACGACCAAATCCACTTCACCGTTTTCAAGTCCGAAGTGCTCGCAGGTTCCGCGTCCTTTTTCGCCGAGTATGCCTGTGGCATGGGCGTCGTCGACAATAATCCTTGCGCCGTATTTCTTTGCCAGTTTGACTATCTCCGGCAGATTGCAGATATCGCCTTCCATGCTGAATACGCCGTCGACTATGATGAGCTTGCCTTTACTGTCGTCTATTTTTGAGAGTATGCGCTCCAAATCTTCCATATCATTGTGTTTAAAGCGCACCATTTCCGCTTCAGAGAGTTTTACTCCGTCCAGTATGCTGGCGTGATCAAGTTTATCTACTATGGCGACGTCACCTTTTCTCAGCAAGCTGGATATTACGCCCAAATTCATCTGGTAACCCGCAGAAAATATCAATCCCGCCTCTTTTCCTTTAAACTTTGCCAATTTGGCTTCAAGCTCGTCTGCGTATTTGGTGTTCCCATTTAAAAATCTGGATCCGGCCGAGCCCGTTCCCCTGGATAAAGCGGCTTCCGCGGCGGCTTTCTTCATTTCGGGATCATTTGCCAAGCCCAAATAATTGTTCGAGCCCGCCATAATGTATTTCTTCCCGTTTAATTCTATTTCAGGCGCCTGCGCTGAAGATATCGGCTGGAAGTAGCCGTAAATCCCCAAACGCATTAAAGCTTTAGCGTCTTTAAAGTTCCTGCATTTCTCAAAAATATCTGCCATAGTCTTTTACCTTCAATTTATTTAATATAGTTTTATCGTTTTAAAGATAAACTTAAATCTATTTTTGCGCCGCTTTCTTTATGGTATTTGTCGTGGAGCGGCCTTCAAGCAGCGGGAAAAGCGCCACTTTTTTGGCAAATTCCCGGCCGACGACTTGATCTTCTTTGTAATCGGCCCCTTTTATAAGTACGTCGGGCTTTATCAGTTTGATAAGCTCATAAGGCGTATCCTGATCAAAAATAGCTACGGCGTCCACCGCCTGCAAGGAGGCGCATACCAAAGCTCTGTCCTGCTCATTGTTAATCGGGCGGGAAGGGCCTTTTAAACGTTTTACAGAAGCATCGCTGTTGATACCCAAAACAAGAATATCCGCCTGCTCTTTTGAAAATTCCAATATGCTGACGTGCCCCGCATGCAATATGTCAAAGCAGCCGTTGGTAAAAGCGATGCTTTTGCCTTGCGCTCTTTGTTCTTTAAGATAATCCTCAAGCTGGGGCCAGGTAAGGATTTTATTTCTTGCTTTCATTTTTCTTTATAATCCTTTCCACCAAGCCGGTATTCATATTGCCGCTTGCGAAGTCCTCGTCGTTTACCATTATTTTATGGAAGTCCAAGGTAGTCGTTACGCCTTTGACATAAAATTCGTTCAAAGCTCTTCTGCTGCGTTTTAAAGCTGTTTCTCTATCCGGCGCGAAGACTATAAGCTTCGCTATCAAACTGTCATAAAAAGAAGGTATAGTATAGCCGGCGTGTACGTGGCTGTCGAGCCTTACTCCCAGCCCGCCCGCGGGTATCCATTCCTCTATCGTGCCGGGGCAGGGCATAAAATTCCTTTTATAGTCTTCGGCGTTGATGCGGTGCTCTATCGCGTGACAGCGCACTTCAAGCGCGCGCTGGGCGCTGATGTCGAGCTTTTTGCCTTGCGCTATGTCTATTTGCAGTTTTACCAAGTCCGTCCCGCTGACGAGTTCCGTTACCGGATGTTCCACCTGCAAACGGGTGTTTACTTCCATAAAATAGAAGTTATGGTTTTCGTCCATCAAAAATTCTACCGTACCCACGCCGCTGTAATTAGCCGCTTTTGCCAAGCGTATGGCGGCGGAGCAAAGCTCTTGCCTGACTTTGTCGGTAACGAAAGGAGAGGGCGATTCCTCGATAAGTTTTTGGTTCTTGCGCTGCATGGAACAATCCCTTTCCGGGAATGCCACTACATTGCCGTAATTGTCGGCCGCCATTTGCACTTCTATATGGCGCGGGTTTAAAACCAGCCTTTCAAAATATACTCTGCCGTCGCCGAACGCAGCCTTTGCCTCGCCCTGCGCGGTATCAAGCGCTTTTTGGAAATCTTCTTCCCCGAACGCAGGGCGCATGCCTCTTCCGCCGCCGCCCATAGTCGCTTTTATCATTATCGGGAAACCGACTTTCTTTGCCGCTTTAAGAAAATCCTTTTCTACAACGCCGTCCGAACCGGGTATTACCGGCACCTTGGCGGAAATAGCCAAAGCTCTGGCGTGTGCTTTCTCTCCAAGTTTTAAAATGGCTTGGGGAGTGGGGCCGATAAAAGTCATGCCGTTGTCTATGACGGCTTGTGCAAAGCGTGCGTTTTCCGATAAAAAGCCGTAACCGGGGTGTACCGCTTGCGCCCCGCTGATTTTGCACGCGGCTATTACCGCGTCTATATCCAAATAGCTGGAGGAGGACGGCCCCGCGCCTATACAAACGGCTTCGTCGGCCTGGCTTACGTGCGCGGAATATTTATCCGCCTCGGAATATATGGCTACGGATTTGATGCCCATTTCTTTCAATGTGCGTATAATGCGCAGCGCTATTTCGCCCCTGTTGGCGATTAGAACTTTAGTAAAAGGTTTTATAGTTTCTTTAGTCATAGTCTATGGCTCTATAAAGAAAAGAGGCTGGCCGTATTCCACTGCCGCGCCTTCCGAGGCTAAAATGATTTTTAAAGTCCCTTTTACGGGTGAGGAAACCTCTTTTACGGTTTTGTTCATTTCGACATAACCCAAGATATCGCCCTGTTTTACGGCCATATTTTCTTTAACGGTTACGGCTTTGCCTTTTTTGCCCAAGCCGTATATGCCTACCGCAGGCGCTTTTACCGCCGTAAGTTTGCAAGAAAAATCGGACGCTTTGGGGTTTTTCGCCGCGGTGGATATTTCCACGCTGACGCCGTCTTTTTTAAACACTACTTCCTGTAAATCGGTGGTTTTGGACCACGCTATAAAATCCGAAAGGGTTTTCGTATCCATAAAATCTCCTTGTATATACATATTACCATTTATGAAATAATATTGAAAGTTTTAAGGGATATTCCGATATATCTCTTTATAATCTGTTTCCGTTAGTTTTACCGTTATTTTTAAAAACAAAAACGGGGCGATATTGCCGCCCCGTTTGTTTTGCCGATATTAAAAAGGTGTTTTTTAGATTTTTCCTTCTTTTATCTTTTCCCAACAGCCCGCGAAATCTTTTGGCGGTTCCGCTTGAAAAGAAAGTCTTTTCCCGGTAAAAGGGTGCGCAAATTCCAGCTTTCTTGCGTGAAGCATCAACCTGGGCGCCTGCGCGCCTTTATAAAGCCAGTCGCCCAATACGGGGAATCCCAGCCAGCTCATATGCACGCGCAGCTGATTTGTCCGCCCCGTTTTAGGGCGCAGTTCCATAAAGCAGAAGCCGTTGGCCCGTTCTTTAACTTTGTATTCGGTTATAGCCTCTCGTCCGAGGGGGGAGGCTTTTATTTTCCCGCCGCTCACCCTGCCGATAGGGACGTTTATTATCCCCTCGTCCTGCGGCAGATTCCCGCAGCAAATGGCGTTGTAGGTCTTTGACATTTCCCTCTCGGCAAACATCGCGCTTGCCGCCTGTTGGAAGTCCTCGTTTTTCGCGATTAGCATAATGCCGCTGGTTTCCCTGTCCAAACGGTGCACGAGCCCCGCTCTGGGCGGATTTTCAAAGTTTTTTATTTTGCTTTTCAGCAGGGCGCTTACCAAAGTTTCCTCCATATTGTCCAATACTTCTGGATTTTCCTCCCAGGAGGAGCTTTGCGGGTGCACTAAAAGTCCGGCGGGTTTGTTGATTACCAAAAAGTCTTTGGTTTCCGCTACGGTTATGTCTTTTATATTCAAACTGACGGAACTTTGCGGCCAGTTTATTTCCACTATGTCGCCGTCTTCAAGCGGCCAGGAGGGTTTCCTCTCTTTCCCGTTCACCGATACCGCCCCGCCTTTTATCAGGTTCTGTATAAAATTCCTGGGATAATTTTCGCAATATTCCGTAACGAAAATATCCAAACGTTTGCTTTTGCCCTCAAATATTATCGTTTGCTTTTTTTGCATAGTTCCTCTTGGCCAAAAAGACCGCGGTCGCCGCCGCCAAAATCAGGGCGATTATCTGCGAGGGCGAAAGCCCAAGGAAAAATCCGCCTCTGTCGTCGGCGCGCATAAATTCCGTAAAAAATCTTATCAGCGAATAACCCAATACGTATGCCGCGGTTACATTGCCTTCTTTTTGGGGTTTTTTCGCCATTTTGTTAAGCGTCAGAAAAAGTATGAATACCAAACCCGCTTCTATAATTTGCACGGGGTAAAGCGCGTGGCCGTGCAAATGGTCCGGCACCAGCGAATCGGGGCTGGTAAAACGGACTCCCAAATATTGCGGGGCTTCTTTGCCGTAGCAGCAGCCAGCCAGAAAACAGCCCACTCTGCCTATGGCGTGGCCAAGGGCGACTGCCGGCGCAAAGAAATCCGCCGCTTTAAAAAACGGAATTTTATTTTTTCTTACGGCCCATAATCCCGCCGCTCCCGCGCCGATAAGCCCGCCGAAAAACACAAAGCCGTAGCGCAGTTTTTCAATTAAAGTCGAAGCGGAAAAAGCGTCGTAATTAAACAATATAAAAAATAATTTACCGCCTATCAGCGCGCCCAAAATAAGATAGAAAATAATATCGAGCAGCTTATCTTTGTTTAAGCCCAGCCGCTCTCTGTATTGAAGGCAATAAAATATCGCCGCCAAATAGCCCAGCGCCGTCATTACGCCGTACATCGGTATGGCTTTGCCGAAAATTTCAGGCAGCAGATAAGGATACATTTTCCCTCCGTAACAAGGCCAAAGCGGCGGTATAATCTTCAAAATGGTTATACGGAATAGCGTTCTTTTGGAGCAGGGCGGCAAGCCTGGAAGTCGCAAATATCATATCCGCCGCTTTTGCCGCGTTGAAATCGCCCGGCCCGTCGCCGAAGAATATTACTTTATACCCCAGTTCCTTATAATGCCTTACTCTGGATTCTTTAAATTCTTCCATACTAAGACCGTTATAATTGGGGAAAGATACTTCTATGCCTTCGGGCTTTATTACGCCCGTAACGCTGCCGATGTCTATCGGGCCGCAGTCAAAAGCCCTGAGTACGGGCTTGATGTAAATGTCAAGCCCGCCCGATGCTATTTCAAATGGAATATTATTTTCTTTGGCGTAGCGGCACAGCTCCTTAAAGCCTGGGCGCACCAAAGCCTTTTGTAATATTATCGCCTCAAAATCCTCTTTCGTGGTTTTTACCGAGCCGAAATGGCTTTTCATCCATTCGCGCGCGTCGGCTTTACTGTTATAGGCGTGTTCTATTTTTTGCGGGGTCGTAAGCCCGTAATGAAGGCACAAGGCATTGCCTATGTCCTCGGTAGTGATGGTTCCGTCAAAATCGGTAATAAGGGCGTATTTCGTCATATAATGTCTTCAAAGTTATCTGGCTCCCTCAAGGCCATTTTGATAAAGGGATTATTTTTTACTTCCTTCTCTATTGTGGTATTGCCAGTGCCGTCCGCCCCGTAGGAATGGCCCGCGTAGACTATGGTTTTGCCGGGCAGTTTTGCCAAACGTTGGAGGCTTTTTGACATCTCCCTCGGGTTGGATCCCGGCAAATCGGTTCTGCCGCAGGCATTGGGGAATAGCGTGTCGCCCGTAAAAAGTATATCGCCTATTTTAATGCATACGGAGCCTTTAGTATGCCCGGGCGTGCTTAAAAACTCCACGTTCAAGCCCGCTATTTTGGTCTTGTAATCGCCTTCATAAGTAATGAGGTCTTCCTCAGGCAGATTGCTGTTATAGGCGTCGGCCGCGTTGATGTATCCTTTGATTTTATATTTTGTCATCAATTCGTGCGAGCCGGTAACGTGGTCATAGTGGCCGTGCGTAAACAGTACGGCTTCGGGCGTCAGTTTTTCTTCTTCTATAAGTTTATAGATGGCTTTCATATCCCAAGTGGGGTCTATTATCAAAGCCTTGCCTTTGTGTTCCACTACATAGGTGCAGTTGGCCATTTCGCCAAGTTGGAGAATGTATACTTTCATTTTTCTATCCTAAATTCAATTTCGCCCGGCTTTACCATATGGTATTTGACGCGCGCCGTCCTTTGCAGATAGGAGGTATCGCCGTCCAATATTTTTTGGTATTCCTCGGTAAGTTCTTTATATTCTTCGTCAAGAGCGGCGGAATGGGCGTTGAGTTTTTTCAGCTCAAAGATATTGTGCATCAAACTGAAGAAATTTCCGTTGAACAGAAGTATCGCCGCCATCGCTGCCGCTATTATCAGAAAAGTTTTCGCTTTCTTTATAAAACTCATTTCGCAAACACCGTATCTTTAGCGTAAAGCGCCTTTTTGCCCAGTTCCTCTTCTATCAGCAAAAGGCGGTTGTATTTAGCCAAACGTTCGCTTCTGGCGGGTGCGCCCGTTTTTATGGCGCCCGCGTTTACGGCTAGTGCCAAATCCGCTATAAAACTGTCTTCCGTTTCACCAGAACGATGCGAAATTATGCAGGAATAGCCCGCCGCCTTGGCCAAATATATCACGTCTATCGTTTCGCTTACGCTGCCTATCTGATTTAATTTTATCAAAATTGAATTGGCCGCCTTTTCCGCTATGCCCCGCTCCAGACGGATTTTATTGGTTACGAATAAATCGTCGCCCACTATATTTATCTTCTTGCCCAGCTTGGCCGTCAAATGGCGCCAGCCGTCCCAATCGTCTTCGTGAAGAGGGTCCTCTATCGAAAGCAGCGGATAGCGTTTAATCCAATCGCCGTAAATTGCCGTCATTTGGGCGGAAGTCTTGTTTTTGCCTTCAAATTTGTAAAAGCCGTTATGATAAAATTCGCTCGCCGCCGCGTCCAGCGCGAGGCTCATTTTTGGGTATCCCGCCTTTTTAGCCGCTTCAATAATTGTTTTTAACACATCGGAGTGTTTGCTTATTTTGGGGGCGAAACCACCCTCGTCGCCTACCGCGGTCACCATACCCTTTTTAGCCAAATCCTTTTTTAGAACGTGATACGTTTCCGCCGCAGCGCGCAGCGCTTCTTTGAAAGACGGCGCGAAAGCGGGCACTATCATAAATTCCTGTACGTCCAGGCCGCTGTCGGCGTGTTTGCCGCCGTTGATTATGTTGAGCATCGGCGTAGGCATCAGCCATTTCTTTTCTTTAAGGCCGTACACTTCCCTTATGTGGCGATAGAGCGGCTTTTTCGCCGACGCGGCGCCCGCCCTCAAGGCGGCCATCGATACCGCCAATATCGCGTTTGCGCCCAAGCGGGATTTGTTTTTTGTTCCGTCCAAATCCAGCATTGCTTGGTCAAGCGCACGTATATCGTTAACGTCTTTGCCTTTAAGGATTTTCTCTATTTTCGATATGTTCTTTACGGCCTTGAGTACGCCTTTGCCGTTGTAGCGAGAGTCATTGTCGCGCAGTTCCAAGGCCTCGTGGCTGCCTGTTGAAGCACCGCTTGGTACGGCTGCGGAACCTGCCGCGCCGTCTTGCAAGACGATGTCGGCCTGCACGGTGGGAAAACCGCGCGAATCCAGAATTTCCCTTGCTTTTACCGCCTTTATCTTCATACTTATACCCCCTGTTAAGGACGGCTTTAATCTTCCGATAAAGACTGTATTATCTTTTGGGCTTCGGCTATCAATTTCGCGGGTGCCGCTTCTTCCTTAGCCTCGGCGTAGATCCTTATCAGATGTTCCGTGCCGGAAGGCCTTAAAGCCAGCCAGCTGCCGTTCCTTAAAATAAATTTAAATCCGTCGGTTTGGTCAATCCTCCAAACGGAAGTCTTGTTGATGGACAGCGGCGGACGGAGGTTCAACTTCTCCATAATTTGGTTGATTTCAAGTTCGCGCTTGGGTATGCTGACCTTTTTATCGTAATACATATTGTATTTCTTGTAGAAATCCTTAAACAACTGTTTTAGCGTTTTGCCGCTTACCGCCAGCATTTCCAACGTGAGCATACAAGCCGCCAAACCGTCTTTGTCTGGCATGTGGTTTGATATGGCTATGCCGCCCGATTCTTCCGCACCGAAGATGTATTGGCCTGTCATCATAAGTTCGTTTATGTATTTAAATCCGACAGGCGTTTCCCTTACCGCCAAACCGTGCGCTTTTGCCACTTCGTCTATCAAATTTGTGGTGATTAAACTCCTGCATACCCTGCCTTTTTGGCCGCGGTATTCTATTATATGTTCCAGCAGTATAGGCGCGATTTGGTTGGGGGATATCCAATAACCATCGGGCCCGATTATGCCGAATTTATCGCAGTCGCTGTTGCAGGCGATACCGACGTCAAGTTTCTTTTTAACTACCAATTTGCTTAACTCCGCGAGGGCTATCGGCCCGGCATTGGGGACCTTGCCCCCGAAAAGCACGTCCGTGCCTTCGTGCAGGCCCTCCACTTCGCAGCCGCAGAGTTTCAAAAATTCCCTAAAATAATTGTCAGCCGTGCCAAAAAGAGGATCTATGCCCACTTTGAGTTTTGCTTTCTTTATCGCTTTTACGTTTATCAAAGAGGCTAAATGTTTGATATATTCGTCTCTAAAGTTAAATTCGCTTACCGCCGAATTTTTGTAGCCGAACTCCGGCAGTTCTTTTACGGAACTGGCGGCAGGGGTATTGGCTTCTATGTCGGCGATAACCTCGTTATTGGCTATACCGCCGTAATAGGAAATCCATTTAAGGCCGTTTTGGGTATAATCGGCTTCGCTGGCGGTGATTACCACCGCGCCTACGGCGCCTTCCTTAAGCACCGCCCATTCAGCTACCGGCGTAGGCAAAGGATAAAACGCCCTCTTGACGCTTATGCCTTTTGAGGCCAAAACGTCGCAGACTATATCGGCGAATTTATCCGACATAAATCTGGTATCGGTGCCCACTATCACAAGCGGCCTTTTGAATTTAAAACCTCTTTCGTGTATATGCTTTTGGTATCCTTCGCCTTCAAATCCGTAATATTCGTCCGTAAAGATATGCTCGGCTATGCCAACGGAGAGTCTGTAAATGGTTTGGGCGGTAACATTTTCCGCGATGGTGCCTCTGAACCCGGCGGTAGAAAACTTGATATCATTGGCCATAAATACCTCATAAATATATAAATCTGTTAAAGCAATATACAAAAATTTAAGCCAAAAGGAAAGACGCGCCGCAAATATGCTTGGCAAGATATTTCGCTTTCCGCCTTTTGCGCGCCCGCGCAACGGGACTTGTATATATTTGCTAAAATAATTCTGTGCCGGGAATAATATTTAGATATATATCAAAAAACTTGGCGATATTCTTTTTGGGAATATTGTTCGTGTTCGTTTTTGTCGTTTTTATGGGGCAGTTCTCCCAAATATTTACCTATGCCATGAACTACGGAGCCGACGTGTTTTGGGTCTTCACCACTATGCTGTATATGGTGCCCGATATATTGGTGCTTAGCGTGCCTATGGCTTTGCAGATCGCCATTTTGATGACGCTTACCTCCATGGGCCAGACGGGCGAGATTATGGCGCTGCGCGCGGCGGGTTTTTCTTTTACGGAAATAGCGCGCCCTGTCCTTATTTTCGCGCTGTTGCTTGTGGCCGTAATGACGGGCCTTAACGGCTGGCTCAGCCCTTTGGGCCGCCACCATGTGGAGCAAAGCAAGGAAGATATAGCCTCCAAAATATCGAAAGTAAACATAGAACCGCGCACTTTCATCGATTTGGGCGATTGGGATTTATTCGCCGAAGACGTCGATAAGGACAATAATATTATCTATCAGGTCCATCTCTCTCGCAAAAACGACGACAGCGCCCTAAGCACCAAGGTAAACGCTTCCAGAGGCAAGGTTGATATAGGTTCGCAGGGAATAAGGCTCACTTTATTTAAGGGGCAGATGCAGAGGGTATATTCTTTGGAAAGCAGGAAGATAATCACCTCCGAATTTAATAAGTACGAAGTTTATATCCCTCTAAGCCAAAAGAGTACTGACGACCGTCGTTTAAAAGCGGCCGAGCTTACAACGCCGGCGCTTATTAAAGCGGTAAGGCAAGGCAAGGATTCAATGGGGGAAAAGGAGTGGCGGGAGTATCGCCCCGCGATTAGCTATCGTATGTCTATGGCTTTATGTCCTTTGATATTTTTTCTTTTAAGCTGCCCGGTAGCTTTTATCACCACCAAAAAAGCAGGCCGCGCCGGCGCGATGATATACAGCTTGGCGTTTATCTTTGCTTATTTCGGGCTGATAACCATAGGCAACAGCGTAGCGGAAAAGACCGATATTACATTTTTGGTATATAGCGCGCCGTTTTTGCCGGTAATAGCCGGTTTGGCGGCGGGCGTTTATTTGTGGAAGAAGAGGCTTTCAGACTGATGAAGATTATAGACAGATACATAGCCAAGAAATTTTGGGGCCCCTTTATATTTATTATCAGCATATTTGCCGTGTTGATATTCTTGGGCGACAGCTTGGAAAAAATGCGCTGGATAAACACCTACGGCACTACTTTGGCCTTGGTTCTTAAGTACAGCTTCTTGACTATGCCTTCCTGGCTGATACAAGTATTGCCCGTAGCGTGTCTGCTCAGCGCGCTGTTTGTGATATCGGATATGATTTCCGGTGGGGAATGGACTGCGTGCTTGGCGGGCGGATATTCGGTAAGGCAGATATTCAAACCTTTGATTTTATGTATTTTCATAATAGCGGCGGCGGGCTTTTGCGTGCAGGAATTTTTCGTGCCGGATATGAGCAAGAAAGCAGAACTTACCCGCCAGCGCAAAATAAGGGGTGAAAAGGATTGGTATTTTAACGTTCAAAACGACGTTACTCTGAGGCTGGACGGCAAGCGCGTGCTTTTCGCGAAAACGGTCAAAGCCGATGAAGGCCTTATGGAAGGTATGTTTATAGACGTTTACGATGATAACTGGGCGATAAGCTCTCAAATAAGCGCGCGGCGCTTTGTTTGGAACGAAGGCAAAGGCGTATGGGTGTTTGAAGACGGTTTTACCAGAAACTTCGGCAAGAATGCCAGTATAAAAGAGGAAAGTTTTGATATTATGGATTCCGATTTTTCCGTGCCGCCCGATCAAATAGCGGTGGGCAGCGCGAAGGCTTCTTATCTCAGTATAAGCGATTTGCTAAGACGCATAAAATTTTTAAAGGCGAGCGGGCTTACCAGCTATCAGGAGGAAACTTTCCTAAACGCGAAACTGGCCGCGCCTTTCGCCACGGTGATAATGTGCCTTTTGGGTATGCCGTTCGCGATAGCTTTAAAGCGTTCGAGCAAACTGCTTAACATAATTGCGGCGATAGCGATAGGCTTTACTTTTTGGTGGATAGTTTCCATGCTTACTTCCGCCGGACAAAGCGGAATGATAAACCCGATAGTGGCGGGTTGGCTGCCGGTAGGCCTTTTTGCGATAGTGGCTTATGTGGAGTTTAAAATCCTAAGAATATAACTATTTAATATTAAACATAATATTTTACATATTTAATAAGCAAGCATATAAATGATACGCTTGCTTATTATTTTTTATAAAATCTAAAATGGAGGACTTTGTGCTTAAAAAGATATTAAGACTGGTTTTAAGCTTTTGTTTGATGACGGAAGGTCTGGGCCTTAACGCATACGGTGCGCAGGCGCCTGCGTCTTCCGCCGCGCAGGAGCGCGAACAGGGGTTTGAAAATTCGGTCTTTAAAGATCCCAATCGCTTCGGTGACGGGATAAAACTTTTTGAGCCTTCCAAATACGGCTTTTTGGCCGAGGATAAACCACTCCTTTTGCCTTATGAGGAGGATTCTTCCGAAGACGAGGACGAATATTACAAATATAACCGCGCCTATCTGGAAAAAGTGATAAAGGATATGGACGGCGGAGTCCAGCTTAGGGAACAGGCTACGGAGTATATCGAAATATTAAACCCCTCTCTCCTCTTGCCGATATACGGTACCACAATATCGATGACGGGGCGAAAGACTTTCGGCATCAAGTATGACGCAAAAAAATATAAAGAGAATAAAAGCACCGTAACCGACCGAGATACCAGCAGTATGGAGTTTGAGCAGGAAATGCAGCTTAAGGTGCAGGGCAAGATAAGCGACAGAATCTTTGTAGACATCGATTATGACGACCAGCGCGAAGACGCCCAAAATATAGGCGTATCCTATCGTGGCAAGCCGGGCGAGATTGTCCAAAGTGCGGACTTCGGCGATATAGAATTATCCCTGCCGGGAACGGAGTTTATATCTTACAGCAAACAGGTTTTCGGCGCGAAAATGCACCTTCAATACGGTGACGCGCATTTAAGGCTTATCGGCAGCCAAAACAAAGGCGAGAACAAAAGTAAGCAGTTCAAAGGCGATAGCGTCTTTGAAACGGTAAACATCAAAGACTTGCAATATATCAGACGCAAGTATTACGATTTGACCTTCGGCTATCAAACCGGCGCCAGCACCAGCACGCAGTGGACCTACGCCATAAAACAGGGTACGGAAAAGGTTTATATTGACGATCATACCAACGGCGGTTATCAGGTGGCGAGCAAGGCGGTGGATATAAAAACCGGCGCCGTATATCCCACCAACGGCGGGACGGCGGCCTTCAAATTGCTGACGCGCGGCGTGGATTACACGATAGACTATAACCAAAATATCCTAATATTCAACAACGGCCTCAGCGCGACGGATGTCGTAGCGATAGATTATCAAAACTCGCAGGGGGTTTGGGCCAGTTCCGCCCAGCCGGACGGTTATCCGATACTAATAAAGACGAATAACGAACGCCCGCTTGTTTCAAACGACGAACTGGATTATCAGCTGGAGATGAAGCGCTATTACAGTATAGGCACCACGCAAATCACGCGCGACGACGGCAGCGGCAATTTTATTTTGAAATTGCTTGAATCCGACGGCACGGAAGTTTGCGCCGCCAATGACAGCCGCCCCTTTTGCCAATTTACCGTCGATTACGATAAGGGTATATTTAAGATAGGCGGCAGATTCAGCGACGTCAGCTTGTATAACGCTACGCCGGCGTCTTCCACAAACAGATATTTTTTCGTGCAATATACCTCTACGGTAAAGACCTACTTTTTGGAGCCTGATTTAGTCGTCCAATCCGAAACTGTAAAAGTAAACGGGGCGACTATGGAGCGCAATAAAGACTATTACGTCGATTATGCTTCGGGCTTTATAACTTTCTACAATTCCGATTTGATAGGCTCAAACAGCGTTGTCGATGTTACCTACGATGTTGCCGGCGGCAGTGAGGATACGGCGCTTATGGGCGGGCGGTTCAATTATGATTTTACCGATAAAATATCCGTCGGCGCCAGTTTATTGAACGAATCGGGCAGTGAGCCAAAACGCGTACCGAACGTCGGGGCGACAACAAGCAGCTTGATGGCTATGGAAGCGGATTTTAAGGTGGACAATGTGGAAGTGGTTGACGGCGTGCACGTAACTTTGGGCGCGGAGGCGGCGCAAAGCAGAAAAGACGAAAACCTTTTCGGTTACGCAATGGTGGACAGTATGGAAGAAACCAAAGAATACGTAAAAGCCTCCACTATATACAGCGATTGGAAAATAGCTTCAAACCCCACTGCGGGCACAAACTTCTTTGATGCCATTAAATGGGATTCACAGGATATTCCGATGCTTCAGATAAACCCTTCCGCGATAGCCAACGGCGACGACAAGCAAAACGTACTGTTGATAGATTACGATTTCAGCATAGCGCAGGATAAGGGCTTTGGCGACAGGGACGAGGTATCCATAGTCTACCCGATAAGCAGTTCGGGGGTCGACTTCTCCAACAAGACATTGTTCGAACTGACTATGCAAGGCGAAGAAAACGGCCCGCTTATCAATATTTCGTTTGGTACGATAAACGAAATGTCTGACAATTACACCGATTACAGCGCATTGTTGGCAGACGGATTTTCGCTGGATCAGATTTTCCCGGTATGCAGTAAATACTATGTAGCGGGAATGAACACCGTCCCCAAGACGGAAGATTTAAGATGTACCGGGAAATTGACCAATTCCGAAGATATGGGCTGGCTTTACATCAACCCGGACGGCTCGTATCAGAGATACAATCCTTTTGCCAATAACGTTTATAATCCTTGGCCTCAGCCTACGGGTGTGATAGAAACGCAGGACTTAAACGGCAACGGTTTATTGGATTCTGAAGATTTGACTTCGGGCGGCAATTTCGGTTTTGCGGGGCAGGAGATTAACGGCCTACCGGGCGGGGAGATAAACTTCAGCGGCTGGAAGACTTTTAATCAGGAGGTGGATTTCGGCTCCGCCACAAATGTTTGGGGTACTGACTGGACTTCCATACAGCAAATGCGCATTACCTTAAAGAGAAACCCCAACGGCGGTAAACTTAAAGGCCAAATCAAAATAGCGTCTTTGGGTGTATCTGGCAGCGTGTGGCAGCCGCTTGATACAGATGAGGAAGTCCTTTTAAGCTACGGCATAAACAATGTCGACAATATGAACTATAAGCCTATTTTCAGCGATAACGGCGACGGAGGGGAAGTCTTCCGAACTTTATACGGTTCTGTAAACGACTTAAAAAAAGACGACGGCACAAACAATATAGAAGAACAATCTCTGGCTTTGCAGTACGACTTCAGCAAGAATCCGCTGCTTGATAAGGTTTCGGTGCAGAGGAACTTCAGCGCGATGGATTTTTCCAAGCACAAACAATTTAGATTTTTACTTTACAATAACGGCGAAATAGACGAGGATACATATTTCTTCCTGCGTATAGCGGCCGACGAAAACAATTACAGCGAGGTGCGAGTCCCTCTCAATTTTAAAGACGCCTGGCATCTGTACAGTTTGGAACTTATAGATACCAACGGCGACAATATCCCCGACAGGTGGGAAAATGTTTCCAAATACGATGCAACCATCACCAATGAGGGTATGTTAAATTACAAGAGGGTTGGTATAATAACTTCCGGTATTATGAAAAGCGGCGGGACAACTCCGCAGGGCGAGGTATGGCTGGACGATATTTTCTTGGCGGAATCAATAGTAACCGTCGGCAACGCTTATATGGCCCAGGCGCAGGTGAGCGTGGATAATTGGTTTGACGCGGGCGGCAAGGTAACTTATGTCGATGAGAACTTCCAAACGCCGGTGGCGGTGGCGGCCAATCAGAAGAATACTCAGGAAGATTATTACTTCAAATTTAAGAGATTTAAAAATTTGCCCATCAACGCCAAATATAACCGTTCCAATACCGTGACGCCGGATGTTTTGGGTTACAACAGCAGCAATACGGTCAGCCTCTTGGACAAAGGAGAAGTGAACCGCGACAGCGGCAGCATAAACGCCGAATATATAAATTCCAACTTCCCGCAGATAGGCGTGAATTATTCTTTTGAAAACGCCGACTATCAACTGCTGGAAAGAAACGACGACAGCGATACCTACAGCGTTACCCTTAACCATACCGCCAAGAGCAAGGACAATATAATAAAAAGCCTTTCGGCGGGCACTTCTCTGGTAAAGAGCAAGATAGATTACAGCGATTCGCAGCTTATCGCCGCGCAGGGCACCAGCTATAACAGCGACACCACCACGCAAAACTATAATTTTAAGATGACGCTTTCTCCTTGGCAGGGGACTTCCATCGTACCAAGCTACACTCTAAGCACCGCCGACGAAAAGAGAAAATATTACGACGCTTCCGTCGGGATAGAGGAATTCAGAAACAAAAAGTACAGCAAATCGGCCGCGGAGACGGCCTCAATCAGTACTGCGTTCAGGATAGCACCCTGGCTTACCCCTACCGCCAGTTACAGCGTCAGCATTAACGAGAACAATAACCTTACGCCCACTTCCTATAAAGTGAACGATAACACCTATACTTTTGACATTGGCGACGTAAAAAGTATTAACAGAAGTTCTGAGGGAAATGTGTCGCTCTCTTTAAACGGGCGCGATATGCTGCCCAAATCAAAATTATTTTCCGCGCTTACGATATCGGGCTCTTACAGAATGCAAGATGGCGACGCGTGGGAAAATGTACCTGATTCCTTCGAGACTTTGGACAAACTTTGGCTTAGGAGTTCCATGGGATTAAATTCGCCCTACAGTTACAGGAGCAGTATGACTCTGCGCGACACTTACAGCGCGGCTATGAGGTGGTCGCCTTTTAAGGAATACGGTTTTAGCGGAATGGCCGCGCCGATAAAAACGATTTCCATAATAAACAACTTCTCGCAGAGCTATCAGACCAGTGAGGATTTGGGCTCGCAGTACGAAACGGTGACTTCCACTCTGCCGGACGTGGTTTTCTATATAGACGAGTTGGAAAAACTGTTCGGCGCGTCGGACAAAATACTTTCCGGTACTAATTTGAAACTCAAATATGCCTTATCTACGAATGAAACCCTCGGCACCAGCTATAAGGAAGATGTAGCTTACGGCGGCGATTTGCGCTTTGTTCTATTCAATTATTTCGATACTACCTTAAGCTATACCCAACAGGAGCAGGATCAGACGGACTTGCTGGTCAATCAGCCTTTGGCGAGCTATTTGAGGAAAGATTTTTCCGCGCAGACTTCTTTCTCGCATCGCGCCTTCCGTTTTACTCCCAAGATAACCTATATCTATGACCGCAGCGAGGAAGTGGGCGACGTCTTGGTCGACAGCGTGGAGGAAATCGTACCCAGCCTTAATATCCGGGTGGACTTCAATTTGCCTTTCAGCTTCCGCCTGCCGATTTTGGGCGCGCAGTATCTTATGACAAACCGTGTGATATGGAATACAACCGCCAGCTATTCGCGCAGGCGTTCTTTTACCGTGGAAGAAAACCGCGATCTCTTGGATATTACCACTAGTTTGGATTATGAAATTTCCAAAAATATGCGCATAACGCTTTCCGGCGCTTTCCAGAATTTCAAACATCTTTATATAGCGGAGGATTCTTATACCGCTTACAATATCGGCACGGTGCTTACTATACAGTTCTAGCGGCATTGTTTATGAATCGGAAAATTTTTATAAAAGCGCGCGATTTGTTTTTGCATTTATTTTTCCCGCGGACCTGTTTTTGCTGCGGGCGGGATATCCCGAAGTCAAATCCCGCTTTGCTGTGCAGGGAATGTTTGCTTAAACTTGAGCGCTGCGAAGGGCTTATCTGCCGCCGCTGCGGACTGCCTTTAAAAAACGGCGGGGCTTATTGTTTTAACTGCCGCGGCGGCAAAGCCTCAAAATATAAATGTTCGTTTATACGCTCTTCCTTGGTTTTCAATGAGCCTTCACGTTCTTTAATCCACTCGTTTAAATACGAAAAATATACCGACATATCCAAATTCTTCGCCGCATTGATGTATAAAACATATAAGGAAAACCCGCCTTATTTTGAGGCTGATTTTTTAATGCCCGTCCCAATACACACCCGCCGCTTGAGGGAAAGGGGTTTTAATCAGGCTTTTCTCCTGGCAAAAGAACTTTCCAAATTAAACGGTGTGGAAGTAAACGATATATTGATAAGAACGCGCAAGACGAAAAGCCAAACTTCGCTCGGGCGCGCCGAACGCAAAGAGAATATAAAAGACGCTTTCGCCTTAAAAGCCGGGGCCGATGTCAAAGGCAAGGCTTTTATTTTGATTGACGACGTTTGCACTACCGGCGCCACTTTGGAAGAATGCGCCCGCATTCTAAAGGAAAACGGCGCGCGGGAAGTTTTGGCTTTAACCGCTCTTAGAGAGTAGGCCGATTTTCCCTTGTTGTTTGATTCTATTTGGATAAAGCGTATTTAACTGCCGCCAGCATTGAAGATTCGTCGGCTTTGTTTTTGCCCGCGATGTCAAAAGCGGTGCCGTGCGTCGGCGATACTCTTAAAAATTTAAGGCCCGCGGTTATGTGTATTACAGGCTCTTTGGCGGCCAATTTGAGGCCGAGCAGCGCCGCGTCGTGGTAAGTTATTAAAATCGCTCCGCTAAGCCCTTTCTTATGCCGAAGCCACAGAGCGTCTATCGGATATGGGCCTGATATGTTGAGGCCTTCTTTTTTAAGCTCTTTTACTGCCGGCATTATCGTTTGGATTTCCTCTTTTCCTATCTTGCCGCCGTCGCCGCAATGAGGATTGAGGGCGGAAACTTCAATGGGAGTATTTCTCCCCGCGATGTTTGCCAATATTCTGGCGGCGTCTTTAATGCGTTTTTTGTCTATGGCTTTGCTTAAATCTTTTACGGCGTAATGTTCGGTTATCAGGGCGCAAATCAATTTGCCGCTTTTAAACGTCATAAGGGCGCCTTCCCGCGCGGCTTTATCTCTTAGAAATTCTGTATGCCCCATATATTTTACGCCCGCTTTTTGCCAGGCCTCTTTTGATATTGGCGCGGTAACAAGAGCGTCGGCTTGTTTGGCGAGCATTAAATCCACCGCCTTTTTAAGAGCTTTAAAAGAAACATCTCCGCCCCGTCTTGAGGGTTTTGCCTCTTTGGGGGCACGAAAGGGGGATTTTATGTCGATATATTTTATATCGCCCTTAAGCGGGCCGAATTTTTTAAAGTTTTCAATATCTCCGATCAGCGTAAATTCCGCCGCGCCTGGTTTGATTTTTTTTAAAGCCTTGAAAGTTGTTTCGGGCCCTATGCCGTAGGGGTCGCCCAAGGTTATTATTATTTTCTTCATAAATTAAAAAAGGGCGGGACTGCCCCGCCCTTTGAAATAAGCCTAAAGCTATTTTTTCTTTTCGGTTTTGGCGGGCTCGGCTTTTGCCTTGTCGGACTGCGTTTTCGCGTCGTCTTTTGCCGATTGCGCTTTTCCGTCCGCAGAGGCATTTGCCGGCTGCGAATATTCAAATTTGACCATTACCTTAATTTCCGCTTTATCTTTAAGCGAGGCCAAATAATCCAAATTGGCTTTTTGCATTTCCGTAGCTGTCAGGAACTGGGCCAATTCGGGTTCTATATCCTTGTAGGTAAAATCTTTCTGCGCTTTTTTCTCGTTAACTTTTATTATATAGTAGCCGTCGTCCGTCTTGATGGGGTCGCTAATCGCGCCCACTTTGATATTGAACACTTTCTCATCGAACTCTTTGGGCATAAGGCCTTTAATCAAAATCATTTCGCCGCCGGTGGCCAAAGAGGCTTTGTCGTTGGAATATTTCTCTATCGCCTCGACAAAAGTAATCTTGCCGGAGGTTATTTGTTTTTTAATGTCTTTGGCTTCCTTCTCTTTAAGTTTCCAGTTGGCCTGCGTGGCGTTTTTATCCACCTTTATGAATATGGGGGAGAGTTTTATTTGTTCCGCAGTAAGCTGGGTAAGTTTCGCGGCCAAAGGGGCGGCCAAAGTGAGTCTTTCTCTGGAAAGCTTCTTTATTTCCGTTTCGTTGCCCTTCATCAATACGCGTATATCGTCGTAGAGCTGTTCGGTCTGTTCCTTGGTGGGTGCTTTCGCTTTTTCTCTGGCGACGGCGTCTATCATTTTCTTTACCGCAAGCTGATCTTTTATGCGTTCTTCAAATTGCTTATAGGTAAGCCCTTCTTTTTTGAGTTCCGCGTTAAAGGCTTTTTGGGCTTCTTTCTCGGAGAGGGCTTTGCCGTTCTCGTCCTTTTCAAAACGTTTTTTGATTTCTATTACATTTTCGTTGACTTCGCTGTCTTTTACTTTTATATTCTGTTCTTTTGCCGCTTGTAAAAGAAGCTGCTCTATTATCATTTGGTTTAAAACTTCTTCTTTTATGGCCGTTACATTGTCCTGATTTTCCAGCAGGGCCGGATTTTGCTTTTTGTAGACTTCCATTGTGGTGTCTATTATTTTTTGATATTCGGAATTCATTATGGGAGTTCCGTTTACCGTAGCCACGGTGGAATCCACCACTTTCGCATTAAGCAGAGCCGTACCTAAAAATAAGGCCGCCATAATTACGGTTATTTTATTTGCTTTCATTATTTATTACCTCCACGCCGTACTTGCCTTTTAGGGAATTTAAGTAGGCGTCCATTTTTTGTCTTTCCAAAATTTCTTTTATACGGTCCTTAGCTTTATTGTAGCTAAGTTTTTCTTCGCCCGTTTTCATTATTATATGAAATCCGCGCGGCGTTTTTATGAATCCTTGCACCTGATAGGCGGGCGTATTGGCCGCGGCCACCTCTATCTGGGGCAGATATTCGCCAGGAATGAAGGGGGGCAATTCGCCTTTATTTTTCTTGGAAACTGGATCTTTTGAAAATCTTTTTACCGCGTCCTGGAACGTCTGTTTGGTTTTCGCGTTGCGTATGGCGCGGGTAACGTCGGCCGCTTCTTTGGCGTCTTGCAGCACTATTTCCATAAGATAGATCTGATAGGGATATTTATCGTGGTAGGCTTTTATTTCCTCTTCGCTTACGGCTATTGTACCGTCGTCATAGAGTTTTTGCGCCATCAATCTGGAAAGCGAATACTCTTTTGCTTTGGCCAGGCTTCTTTTTTGCTGGTCTTCGATATCTTTTATTTCCTTAATATATTTTGGGTCTTTTTCCAAGCCGCTGTCCTTTGCGGCTTTTATGATAAGTTTCTCGTTGATCAAATAATTAAGGAAGTTTTCCCTTCCGATATCCGTATCCAAATATTTTTGGAACGAATCGTCCAAAGAAGACGCTTCCGTTTCAAAATCGGTTTTAGTTATAGGTTCGCCCGCCACTGTCGCCAGGACGTCCCCACTTTGCGTATTATTGTTTAGCGGCATTTTCTCGCAGGCGCACAGTATAAGCAGAGCCGCTGCCAAAAGAGTTAATTTCCTCATACATACAGTTTAGCAGTTTTAAGGCAGATAAGACAATAAAGGCGGATAAAAGCGTTATGTTCGTACAGGCGGCGGCAGAAAGGAGTCCGTATAAATTATGTTTTATTTTACTTGAGCGGCGTCATTTGCGTTTTGTTCGCCCAGCATTACGGTGTTTAATACGGCCATAAGTTTTTTGGCTTGCGTGATAGGTTCGCCGCTTTTATGGTATATTCTAAGGCCGTCGCCGTTGGGTGCGGGAAGGAACTTCAAATTTTGGCGGAAAACTTCCAGCAGTTTGCCGATTGAGTGTTCCGGTATTTTAAAGGTTCGGGTAAAGAAAAATTCCGTAAAATTCTCCCCGCTTTCTATATGTCGGATATTTATTTTGCCCGCGTCCATGGAGAGCTGCATAATCTCTATCAGGTTGAGCAGTTCTTTAGGCGCTTTGCCCGCCATATTTTCCAATTTGGCCAACAGCAGTTTTTTGCCTTCGTAATCCGATGCCATCAATTCTTTATAGTATCTCAGGCGTTCGCTGTCGTTGGGCATATAGTCTGGCGGGATATAGGCCGGCACTTTGAAGTTTGTGGTGGCGTATAAAGTTCTTGCCACCGGTATACCCTTTAGGCGTTTGACCTCGTTGGCCACCAAATCGCAGTATAAGGAAAGCCCAACCTCGTTTACGTATCCGTGTTGGCGCACGCCAAGCAATTCGCCGCCGCCCCTTATTTCCAAATCGCGCAGGGCCAGCTTAAAGCCGCTGCCCAGCTCGCTAAATTCCATTATCGCGCTGAGGCGTTTTCGGGCTTCGTCGTTGACGTCTTTTTTCTTCTTGGCTATTTTCCCGAAGAAACTATCCACCGAGTATTCCACTTCTTCCTCTTTTCGCTTTAAAAGCCATTGCGGGTGCAGTAGGTAGCAGAACGCTTTGTTTGAAGAGCGCCCTATTCTGCCGCGCAGCTGATATAACTGCGCCAGCCCGAAATCCTGTGCGTTTTCTATTATAAGAGTATTGGCGTTGGTGACGTCCAGTCCCGATTCTATTATGGTGGAAGCCAAGAGTACGTCGTAGCGTTTGTTATAAAAATCCCAAAGGGTATTTTCCAGGGAGCGTTCATCCATTTGGCCGTGCGCGGCGCAGATGCGGACTTCGGGCAGAAGTTTTTGCAGATAGGCCAGTTTTTCCTGCATAGTTTCGACTTTGTTGTAAAGATAAAACACTTGTCCGCCGCGGGCGATTTCATCCCGTATGGCAGTGGTAACCAGCTCGTCGCTGTAAGGCAATACTCTGGTTTTTATCGACATTCTGCCCTGCGGCGGCGTTTGGATTATAGACATTTCCCTCAAGCTGGAAAGCGATTGGTTTAAAGTTCTTGGTATCGGCGTGGCCGAAAGCATTAAGGTGTGCACCCCCAGTGACTTGGCTTTTATTTTCTCTTTCTGTTTTACGCCGAAGCGGTGTTCTTCGTCTATAATGCAAAGGCCGAGATTTTTAAAGTCCACGTCTTTTGAAAGAAGCCTGTGCGTGCCTATGGCTATATCGACAAGCCCCTTCTTTATCCTGCCGACGATGTCTTTTTGTTCCTTTTTCGTCTGGAAGCGGCATAGCATTTCTATCGTTACGGGGAAGGCGGCCATTCTCTGCGTGAAGGTTTTATAATGCTGGGCGGCCAAGACGGTGGTCGGCACCAGTACAAGCACCTGCGTTCCGCTTAAGGCCGCGCGCAAAGCCGCGCGCATCGCCACTTCCGTCTTGCCGAAGCCTACGTCGCCTATAAGAACCCTGTCCATCGGGCGGGACTGTATCAAATCGGCCATAATCTCTTCTATGGCTTTGGTTTGGTCGGGCGTTTGTTCGTAGGGGAAGGAATCGGCAAATTCCCGCTCGAGTCTATCGTCGCCAAACAGTTCTTGGGCTTTATTGGCTCTGCGCAGAGCTTCAAGGCGTAAAATTTCCTTGGCGGTTTTCTGCGCGTCTTCTTTTACTCTTTTCTTAACCTCGCGCCAAGCATTTCCGCTGAGAGATGAAATCCTGGGCGCTTTGCCTTTCAAACCTATGTATTTTTGTATTTTCCTGAAATCGCTTACGGGAATGTAAAGTTTCTCGCCGCGTTTGTATTCGATAATAAGACAGTCTACGGGAAGACCGTCATTCATGAGGGTTTTCATTCCCTGGTAGCGGCCTATGCCGTGTTCCTGATGTACGATATAATCACCAGTTTCCAGCTCCTTAAAACGGATATGCTTGGCTTGATTGCTGTCGAATTTCTTTATCAGCGAGGAGCCCCTGTAAGTCCTGTTCAAAACTTGAGTGGAAGTATAGATTACGAATTTTCCTTTGGGGCTGTAAAAGCCTTCTCTTAACGGGGCTATCAGAAGGGGAATTTTACGCAGATTTTCATAATCGGCGAAGACGTCCTGCAGTCTTCTCAGCTCGCCCATATTAAGGCAGTATAGTTTTAGGGAGTAACCCTCTCTCAGTCTCTCGCCCGCCAATGAATCGAAAAGTTTAAAATCTGCGTTAAGGGAGGTGTTCTGCTTTAGCCCGCCGTCTTCAAAGCCCTCTACGGGCAAATTATAAAAAGCGGTTTGCGCCTGCGGCAATAGGGGGGCCGCGGCCTGTTCGGGCGGATTATAGAGAAAGACATCAAAATCCTTTGTCCAGTTCGCCAAATTGGAGGGCGTTTTTTCAAAGGCGAGCGGGGAAACGGCATAGCTTTCCAAATTCTCCTTGGTGTTTTGCGTTTCTATATCAAACAAAGATAGCGTGCTTATCATATTCCCGCTGAAGTATATTCTGCACGGGCTTTCGTAATTGGGGCTGAAAATATCGACTACGGAACCCCTTACGGCGTATTGGCCGGATTTTTCTGTAAAGTCCGCGCGTTCGTAGCCGTATTTTTCCAGTTTAAAGAGCAAGTCACCCCTGGTTATGGTTTGGGCTATATTTAAATTGATTATCCCGTCCGAGAAATCCTTTTTGCCGGGCAATTCTTTGGCGCAGGCGGAATATAAAGCCGCCGCGGCGACGGGTTTGTCAGAAGAATAAATATCGTAAAGCCCGGCGCTTAGGGAGTATTTGTCTTCCCCTATCAATGGGGAAATGAAATCTTTTTGCGGGGCGAAGGTTTTTAAAGCGAAGATGAAATCTTCCATTTCCTGTTCGTCCCGGCAGACAAAAAGGGTGTTCGCGACACCCTCTTTTTTGAGTTTGTCGGCTATCAAAAAAGCCGCGGCCGAAATATTAGGCAGCAATATGTTCTTTATCGACATATATTATAAAGATAAAAAACGCCCTTTATCTCAGGATAAGGGCGTTTTCTGAAATTTAACTTTAGAAAGAGCTCGGCTCCGTCCCTTTCTTGAACGCTTCCAGGAATTTGTTTTTATCGCCCGGCAAAGCCAGCTTGCCCGTATCGGGATTGATAAAAGCAAAGGATATGCCGTCCGGTACGGGGAAGTCGTCGGCCGGTTCGTCTTTTAATACTTCCTGCATTATGGCCGTCCACCACGGCGCTACCGCGCCGCCGCCGGTCCAGCGTCCGCTTTCCTGCGAGGTGTCATCATCGTATCCCATCCACGCGCCCGCGGCTATATTGGGTGTCATTCCTATAAACCAGGTATCTCTGTGGCTTTGCGAAGTTCCCGTTTTACCGGCTAAAGGCTTTTTTAATGCTCTGGCTACTCCGCCTGTGCCGCGCTGTACTACGCCTTTCATCATATTTATGAGAATAAAAGAATCCTGCGGGGAAAACGCTTCGCGTTCGTTGGGGATATGCTGTTCCAGCACGCGTCCGTTTTGGTCTTCCACGCGTTCTATGGCGTATTCCTCAACGTAAATACCGTTATTGGCAAAGGTGCTGAGCGCGCTGACAAGTTCGTCAAGGCTCATCACGGATACGCCCAAAGCCAAAGCCGGTGCATTTGGCAGTGCCGATTTTACGCCTGCCCTTCTTGCCACGTTTATCGTGTTCCTTACGCCTACGGCGTCAATCAGGTTTACCGCCACGAGGTTTTTGGAAAGCTCCAAAGCTCTTCTTAAAGTGGAAAAACCGGAAGATCCGCCGCCAAAGTTCCTCGGCGCCCAGACGTCAAAATCTTTGCTGTACATAAAAGGCTGCGCCGCCAGCTGCAGTGAATATTGGTCTTTTGCTTCGTCAAATACGCGCCAGTTGGAACCGTCGTAATAAAACACCATTTCCAAATCTTTTACCATTGAAGAGGGTGTGTAGCCCTTTTCCAAAGCGGCCATCCAAACAAATGGTTTGAAAGCGGATCCGGGCTGCCTTTTGGCCTGAGTTGCCCTGTTAAAACGGGATTCTTCATAGTTCCTTCCTCCCACCATTACCCGTATGGCACCCGTTTTGACGTCCCTGGCGAAAAACGCCCCTTGCAGTTGGGGATATTCTTCCTGTTCCGGTTTTTCTTCGGAGGTTTGCTCGTCCTCGTTTTCGAGATTTTCTTCCGATGGGATATCTTCATCTATAATTTCTATACCCAAATTCTTGGCTATTTTTAAATCGTATTCGTGCAGGCGTTCATTCATTATTTGTTCGGCGAGGGCCTGTTTTTCTATATCTATCGTGGTGTAAATGTTAAGACCGCCTTTCCAAAAGGTATCCATTCCGTACTTGGGTTCGAGTATGCGTCTTACGTATTCGATAAAGTAAAGGCCGGGCTTTTCGTCGGCTTGTTTCTTTTCCGGCAAAGGTTCCTCTTTTGCGGCTTTGGCTTCATCTTCGGTTATAAAGCCCATTTCCAACATGGAGTTTAATACCAAAGCCCTTCTTTGTTTTGCCATTTCAGGATGCGCGAAAGGATTGTACCTGCTGGGCAACGGTATTACGCCGACCATCATGGCGCTTTCGCCTAAAGTCAGTTCGCTTAAGTCCTTGTTGAAGTATTTCTTCGCGGCCGCTTTAACGCCGTAAGCGCCTTCACCCAAATAAATTTCGTTAAGGTACATTTGCAGGATTTCCTGCTTGCTGAAAGCGTGTTCTATTTGTACGGAAAGGAAAATTTCCCTTACTTTTCTAATGATTTTCTTCTCTTTGGTTAAGAATACGCCCCTGGAAAGCTGTTGTGTCACCGTAGAACCGCCTTGAGCGGCTTTTCCTATCAAGAGGTCGTTTATCAAAGCCCTCAAAATGCCTTTGAGCGAGAACCCGGCATGCTTAAAAAAATTTCTGTCTTCCATCGCAATTACGGCGTTTTGGATGTCTACGGGTATTTCGTCAAGCGGGACGAGTTGTCGTTTTTCTACGGAAAATTCGTATATAAGGTTATTGTTCCTGTCAAAAACTTTAGTGGTTAAAGAAGGGGAGTATTCCTCAAGCTCATAAACGGGGGGGATACCCGATACGATATAGTATGTAACCGCCGCGGAAACAAATATGACGAACAGCGCCGCGCAGATAAAGGAAAGTATAAAAAACTTAGACTTAAATATATTCATTATTTAATTATATCAATTTATGTAACTATAAAACATAATTGAAAATTAGTACAATAAAATTATGGATATTTGTAAGAAAAAAAATTCGCTCTGTTGCCGCGTGGGCAAGAAGGAGCTGGATTTTTCCTGCGCGCCGCAAAAGGAATTGCCGGAGGCTAGCCAAACCTCCGCTTCCAAATATACCTGTCTGTATCTTTTGGACAGAAGCCATAAATGCGCTTTCATTTACGGCTGTGGGAATGAATTTCCTAAAAATTTTAAAGATCAGATAAAGAAAAGCGCCCTGCACGTAAATTCCCACAAAAAGGCTTTCGAAAATCAAAAAATATCTTATGAATGGTTTTTGGACGGCTCCAAGAAAAAGCCGGAATTGTACCGGACTATGCTTGTGCCTCTTGGCGAAGAAAACGGGGAAGTAGATAAGATTTTGGGCATAGTCAGAAAGGTTAACGATAAGCCGGAAACGCAAAATTTGTCCTATAGCGTTGCGGAAGGCGAGGCGCCCAGCATGGTTCGCCTTTTGATGAATAGCCGAGAGGCGGAAAAAAAGAAAATAGCTTCTCTTCTGCATGACGAAATCGGTTCGGCAGCGGTAGCGATAAATTCTCTCTTGTCTATCCTTAAGGAAGACATAAAAGATGGCAAAAAGGCTCAAGCTCTTAAAGACGCGGACAAATTACAAAAAGCGGTGGCCAGTTCCATGGAGAGAATGAAGAAGGCCATAATCAATTTGAGGCCACCTCAGCTCGACGATGTCGGGCTGGACGCCGCCCTTCGGCATTTGGTCGACGGCGTTGCGGAAAGTTCTTCTCTTGAAATAGACTATAAATATAAAATAGAGGAGGAAGTAAAACTTTCCGAAGACGTAAAAACCGTCCTGTTCAGAACGGTTCAAGAGGCTTTAAACAATGTAGTTAAACACTCCAAAGCCGATAAAGTGAAAATAAGCCTTAAGCAGGATGCGGACAAAATTCTGCTTTTGGTGGAAGACAACGGTATCGGCTACGAGGAAGAGGGTAGCAAATCCGCCGACAAACTGGGGATACTGGGAATGAAAGAAAATATATCCTATATCGGCGGCAGTATGGCTATAGAAGGCAAACGCGGAAAGGGAACAAAAATAAAGGTTGTTTGCCCGATAATTTCATATAAGAGGTTTCTATGATAAAAATAGCGATGGCTGATGATCACGTAATAGTACGCGATGGCATAAAAGCCGTAGTGGAGCGCAAAGGAAAGGATATGCGCCTTGTAGCGGATTTTTCAAACGGGAAGGACCTGCTTGAATTTGCCAAGAAGGAAGGCGCGGACGTATATTTGGTAGATGTTTCAATGCCCGTTTTAAACGGTATAGAAACTGCTTACAAACTTCAGAAGGCGCAGCCTTCGTCCAAGGTTATAATGCTTAGCATGTACGATGACAGAATTACGGTGGAAAAATCGTTAAAAGCGGGAGCCAAAGGCTTTGTGGTTAAGGTGAGCGAAGCCGACGAAATTTTGGAGGCGGTAAAAGCCGTAACGGAGGATAAAGTTTTTCTTTCGCCTTCTGTAAAAGGCTATTTTGAGAACGGCCTCCCCGGCGGCAAGATAAGCAGGGCGCGCCGCAGAAAACAGCTTACCCCCAAGGAAAAAGAGATTTTACAGCTTATCGCGGAAGGATACAGCAGCAAACGCATGGCCGAAGAATACGGCCTTTCTGTAAACACAATACACGTGCACCGCAATAATATAATGAGGAAGCTAAATATACACAAGCAGGCCGATCTTATAAGATACGCCATAAAAGAGGGCATAGCGCACATATAGTATGAGGATAATAGCCGGTACGGCCAGGGGCCGCAAAATATTTTCTGTATCCAAAAACTTACCTGTCAAACCGATATCGGACAGGATAAAGCAATCGGTTTTTGATATAATCCGCCCGCGCATAACGGGCGCAATTATGCTTGACTTGTTCGCGGGAACGGGGAACGTATCTTTGGAGGCTTTGTCGCGCGGCGCGCTTAAGGCGGTTATGGTGGATAAGGAGCCGGCCTGCCTTAAAGCGCAAAGGCGTAATTTGGAGCATTTGGGCTTTGAAGACAGGGGTAAATCCCTAAAGGGCGATTTGCTCGCCAAAGATTTGGCTTGGCTCTACGCTTACAGCGAGGGCGAAGGCTACGACATTATTTTTATGGGTCCGCCGTACAGGGACATAAACAACAAGCCGCTTAAATTTTCCGCTCCGGTTCTGGAAAAAGTGGCGCAGGCTAAACTTTTGGCTAAAGACGGCATAATAATTTTGCAGCATCACAAGACGGAAGAGTTTGCCGTGCCGCCCTCTCTGGAAATTTACAGGGAAGAGAAATACGGCGATACTTTGGTGCACTTTCTGAGAAATAAAAATGATACCCAACAACCCTAAAGAATTAAATTATTCCAAAGTAAAGACATACAGGGATTGCCCGTACCTTTTCAAGCTGAAATATATAGACGGTAAAAGGGAGGGCCTTATCCCTGCGACGTCGCTTGGCGTTTCGATACACCGCACCTTGGAGGCGTACCACGCGCAAAGCAACGACCCGAGCGAACTGCTTAGATACTATAACCGTTTTTGGCTTGGCGCGGGCTATGGCAGTGCGGGCGAGCAGATGGAATATTATCTTAAAGGCAAGCGAATGCTTGAGGTGTATGAGCAGAAAGAATATTCGCGCGACACTACGGTAGACAGTACGGAGCGGGAATTTATTTTTGAGTACGAGGGATGGCGCTTCCGCGGCAAGATAGACCGGGTGGATCGTTTGCCCGACGGCAGTTGGGAAGTGATAGATTATAAAACCGACGCGGCGATGGATGAAAATTTCGACATAAAAGATTCTCTTCAGCTGGGGATATACAGCATCGGCGCGCGGCGCGCGTGGAATATGCAAAAGGGGAAAGCGACGATGTATTTTGTCGCTTTGGACAAGAAAATATCGGCCGATTTTTCAATTTTCGACGAGAAGTTTATACTTGATACTTTTATTTTGGCGGGGCAAAGCATAGAAGCGGGCGAATTTGAGCCCGATACCCGCCATTGCAAGTATTGTCTTATGAACAACCGTTGCCCTTACAGCACGGAAAAAGGGGAGGATAAAAAATGAAATTTTTCGCGGGTCTTGTTATCGGAGTATTGCTTTGCGCCGCGTTGGCGGGTTTTGGAGGATATTATCTGCTTGGCGAATTGAAGAATATGGGGCAGACGCAGAAGGCTACTTATGCGCAGAATACCGCGGCGGCGGATCCTGCGCAGGAGGCGCTTAGGCAGGCTTTGGAATCTTTCAACGCCGCTTCCGATCCGCGGGATATGATTGCGGGATTGGATAGGATAATAAGCCTCCGCCCCGACGAGCCGCAAGCCTATGCGGCCAAAGCGGCCCTGCTGATGAACCAAGGCGATTATCAAGGCGCGCTTTACAACTATAACAAGGCTTTGTCTTTGAATCCCAATTCGGCCGATTTATATTTGGGCAGAGCCACCGCTTTAATGATGAACGGCGATTATGAACGCGCCAATATGGACTTGAGTACGGCTTTGAATTTAAACCCCAGCTTGGCGCAGGCCTATTATAACAGGGGCGTGAGCAATATCAATTTAGCCAGAATAAGGCCAGCGATGGCAGATTTTGCGCAGGCCCAAAAACTGTTTGCCTCCGCGGGCGACAGAGCAAATTATATGCAGGCCGCCCAAGCGTTGAACTTAATCAAAAGTCAAAGTGCGGCTTTAAATAAAAATTCGGCCGCGGCAAAGGCGGATATGGCTAAAACGGCGAAGGAACTGAGAGTTTCTTCTTCTCCCGCGGCAGACCGAAATACGGCGGCTAAACTAAAAAGCGAACTTACCCGCAGTTTGAGCGGAATGTCGGAGAGCCTGAAAAACGGCGACAATAAGAATATGCTGGAGAAATTTAAGCAGGTATCGGCGGGGCTCAATTCCGGCGAAGTCGACCTGGGCGATTTTAATTCCTTCCTTAATTCCGCCTCCGAGAAAATGGCGCAAGAACAAGGCTCCGCTAAGAAAACCCTTTTGGATTATACATCCGACGCCAAAGAAAAAATGGCGAAGGGCGATTATCAGGGCGCAGTGGCGGATTTGGATAAAGCGATAGAATTGTCTTCCAGTCCGTCCAGTCTTTACGCCCAGCGCGCGGCGCTCAATATGCAAAATAAGAATTATAAAGCCGCGTATGAAGATTATTCCAAAGCGATAGAGGCCGATAAAAATAACGCTTCTGCTTTGTTAAACAGGGCCAAGCTGCTTTCGTCCATGGGCAACAGCAAAGCCGCCGCGGCGGACGCGGACGCGGCAAAAGCTCTATACGAGCAGCAAGGCAATAAGGAAGGCGCCATACAGGCAGAAAACATTTCTAATTTGGCGCGCGGCGTAAGCACGCAGAAAAGGAGCGTAAGGGACGGGATATCGGAGGCTCTTTTCAAAGACGCTTCCAACGCATACGCCAGCGGGAACTACCAAGAATCTTTAAATAAATTTAACGAGCTGGCCCAGCGCCAACCCGATGTGCCTGAGGTCTATTATAACAGGGCGATAGTCAATGCGGCGGCGGGCAATAAAGAGGCCGCTTTGAAAGACTACCGTCAGGCCTCGGCGATGAACCCCAATTTGCCCGATGCGCGCATTGGCGCCGCTTCTATACTTATGGAGCAGGGCAAAGGCGAGGAAGCCATTAAGGAAATAAACGCCGCGCTTGAAATCAATCCCAATATAGCATCTGCCTACAAGATGAGGGGTATGCAGACTCTTCAAAACGGCGACGCGCAAAAGGCTGTGGAAGATTTGTCCAAGGCGATAGAGCTGGACAATAAAGATGGGGCAAGTTATTTTTCCAGAGCTTTGAGTTATGCCCAGCAGGGTAACTTCGATAAGGCTCGGGAGGACTTCGCCAATGCCAATGCCTTGGCAGCAGAGCAGGGCAATCAGGAACTGTTAAATGAGGTCGCCAAATACCAGAAAATGCTGGAAGACGTGCTAACCCAGCAGGCTCAACAGGCTCGGCAGCAGGCTGCGCAGCAGTAAGAAAAGAATTATTTAAACCCAAAAATATCGGGCAAGTTTCCTGCTTGCCCGATTTGTTTTTTTTGTTCGTTTTTATTTTAAACGAAAAAAAGAGCTCCTTCCAAAAAATATTCGTTTTTCGTATTATTACCCGCCGAGCCCCACCGTTATAGAGCGGACGGCATTTGGCTAAACAATATTAAAAATATAAAATATATTAAATGACAGAGGAATTGTTTGCTAAATTTTCCGCTTCCAGAACGCCCTGCCCGCAAGATTTTCCCGCGGGTAAAATGTTTATTCTTTTGCAGGACCCTTTCGGTTTATGGTGCAATTTCCATGCACCAAAAGAGGCGGCGGTAGAAGAGCCTAATTTATATGAACATCTGCGCGGTAAAACCGATAAGAGCAACCGCGACGCGTGGATATATGCTCATTGCCAAAAAGTTACGGTTATATGCGGCTCAAGCGAAGGCGAAAAATTCAAAAAAACGCTTGAGGCTATGGCCAGGGGCGATGACGGTATCATCGGCGGAGTGCTTTGGGATTTAAGACAGCCCCGTGGCGTATACGGCAGCGTAAATTTGCTTTTTAAGGTAAACGAGGGCAAAAGCGTTTTCGGCGATTATCATTACAAGATAGTCCAGCTTAAGCGCGCGGGCGAACTTAAAGAGCATTATTCCATGCAAACCGCTTTAATGAACAATATTCTTGCCGAGATACAAAATTACAATCACGGATCTGCCCTTTTTATTCTTAAAGAGAAAGAACAAATTTTAGATTGCGTTAGAGTTTTGCCCCGCGCCTTGGAATATGTCGCGCAATGGCACGACATTAGGGAGAACAAACTTTTGCCCGAAGCGAAGAAACCCCCCAAGGCAGCTCTCTCGCCTTGGCGGGTATACGCTAACGAATATGTTTTCAAGAACAAAGATTTGGTTCTCTTTCCGCATTTAAGCGCGCAAATGCGCAAAGTTTTGAGAGATAACGGCCTCGCTACTTACGAAGACGTATATAAAGCGGGTTTGGAAAAAATAAAAGAGATTTTAAAAGAGCCCGTCGCCGATGAGGCCCTGGCCGTGGAAACTTACGCGCACGCTTTGGCCTATCACGAGAATATGCCTGTAAAGAGGGATGTCTCCCATTGGCCGCCGTCGCCAAAAAAACGGAATTTGTATTTCGACTTTGAGGCTACGGAAACTTTTACCGCGCACAGCATATCGTTTGTGTATCTTATAGGGATATGGGATAAGGAAGCGGACAAATTTGTCTACTTCGTAGCAAAAGACGAGAGCGAGGAGAAAATTATATTCAAGCAGTTTGCCGATTATGTCGGCCAAGACGATGCGGTGTTGTATCATTGGACGGAGTACGAAGTAAAGAAAATGCGTTCTTTATGCGAAAAATATCCCGACATAAAAACCGATTTGGAAAAATTGGTGTCGCTCTGCGTAGATTTGAAGATAGCGGTGGAAAAGGCCTTTTATTTGCCCGCGCCCAGCTTGTCTTTAAAAGCGGCCGCGCCCGCTTTCGGGTTCCGCTGGCGTCAGGACGACTGCGGCGCCATGGACAGTATGGTATACTTCACCAATTGGCTTAAAACCGGCAACAAGGAACAGCTTGATAAAGTGCTTATGTACAATGAAGACGATTGCAAAGCTATGCTTTTTGTCGAGAACTATTTAAACGATAACGAGGTCCTTTCATTATGAAAAAAGAATACGAGATAATGATAAAAGCCGTAAAGCGCGCGGCGGCTTTGGCTAAACGGCAGATAGGCAAAGTGGTCTATGAGCTTAAAGGCAGGAGCAATTTGGTAACGGCCGCGGATATAGCCTGCCAAAAAGAAATAGTAAAAATAATATCGAAAGCCTTCCCAGAGCACGCTTTTTTGGCGGAGGAAAAACAACCCGGCCTAAAAAAGGAAGGACGGTATGTCTGGGTAATAGATCCGATAGACGGCACGACAAATTACGCGCATACTTTCGCGCACAGTGCGGTATCGGTGGCGCTGACCGATAACGGCGAGCCGATTATGGGCGCGGTTATGGACATTTTTAAAGGGGAGCTGTTTACCGCGGTTAAAGGCAAAGGCGCAAAACTTAACGGCAAGAAAATAAAAGTGTCTTCCGTTGCCAAGCTGAAAGACAGCCTTTTGATAACGGGTTTCCCTTATGATCGCGCTCCGATAAGGAAAGTGCATATCCCGATATTTGCCGATTTTCTTTTTGAAAGCCACGACGTCCGCCGCAGCGGTTCTGCCGCTTTGGACTGCTGTTGGATAGCTTGCGGCCGCGCGGACGGATATTGGGAATTTTCGATAAACCCTTGGGACTGCTGCGCCGGCACTTTGATAATAAAAGAGGCCGGCGGGAAAGTTACCGATTTTAAGGGGCGGGAATTTTCCGAATTGGAGCGGTACGGAGCGGAATTTTTGGGCAGTAACGGCAAAATCCATAAAGAAATGCTAAAAATAATAAATAAGACTTTGGGGTGTTTATGAAAGTATCTAAAGTAAATCAATACAGCGTATTTTTGATAAACGAACCTGGCGCTTTGGAAAAATTTGCCAATTTGCTATACTCGGCGGGATTGGATATATCTGGGCTGTCTTCTGAAGTCCGTTATGAAGCCGCTGTGGTTAAATTCGTCTTAAGCGACAGCGAACGCGATAAACACGAAGTTCTTAACCTGATGACGCGCGGCGGCTATACCGCGGTAAGGACGGAAGCCATCTGCGTAGAAGTAGACAGCCGCCCCGGCATAATGGCGAAATTAGGCAGAGTGTTAAGCGGAAACAGTATAAATATCACTACGATATTTGGCAGTTCTTTCGCCGGTTCGCCCAGCAGAATATATCTTGTGGTGGACGAAATAGACAGGGCTTTAAAAGTATTGGATAAAGAATTCCGCCCCGAAGAAGAAAAAACGCCCGTGGACGTAAAAAAGTAAAGTCAAAATATTTGCGAATATGGTAATATATCTATATGCCTACAATAATTATTAGCTTAGCGGGTTTCCTTCTTTGTTTGGTGTTTCTGTTTTACTTCATAGCCAAATACAGAGCTTGCGGCCCGAAAGAACAGGAAAACGATTTCGACCTTTTAGAAGACGCACCGTCTGCGGCGACGACCGCAGCTTTGGATGCAAGGCGTCTTTTTGCCAAAAGCGGTGCGCTAAACGCGCGCGAAGCGGCGGAAATTAAGGAAAAACTTAAAGAATTGCACTATCGGATAGAAGAAATCAAACTGGTGGAAGAAAAACGCAATTTGGAGTTTTCAAAAGCGCTTGCCAAAATTGAGCAGCGTATAAACACTTTTGAGAATGAATACGTAAACAAGCTCCAGCCTACTTTGCATAGCCTTATTAACGAACTTGAAAATATTCCGCGCCCCAAATCCGAATAAATAAAGTTTTATAAAAATAAAAGAAGCGCTTTTTTAAGCGCTTCTTTTTTCTTTAAAAATATTGGCGCGGATATGCGAATTTATATTACCACTTTTCCGCCAAAAGCTCCAGCTTTTTCTTGGCTTCGGCCTTTTCCGCGGGCGGGAGCAAATCTATAAATACCCGTCCGTTTAAATGGTCTATTTCGTGCTGCATGATTATAGCCAAGAAACCGTCGGCTCTTATCTCGACGGGCATACCTTTTTCGTTAATATATTTTACGTTTATTCTCTGTGCCCTGTTTACTTTTATGTCCAAACCCGGGAACGATAAACAGCCCTCATTGCTTATTACGCTGCCTTCCTGGCGTGATATTTCAGGATTGATTAAAACGTATCTTTTGTATTTTTCGCCTTCGTCATCAAGCGGATACATTACTACCGCTATCGACAAATCAAGCCCCACTTGCGGTGCGGCAAGCCCTACGCCGTTCATCGCAAGGCAGGTTTGCGTCATATCGTTTATTATTTTGGGCAGCTTCTTTTCCATAAGGTTGAAGTTTACGCGCCGCGTCTTTTTGCCTAAAATATCTTCGCCGTATTTATATATTTTCAATATAGCCATAGTTAAAATTTATAGGAAACTTCCCTTCCCTCCCAAAGTATTCTGGCCGTCATAGGAATATGCGGCTGTCCGTTTTGCAGGACGCCCCAGGCCATTACCAAGCGTTCCATTTGGTCATGCGCGCCGTATGAACCGGAAACGCCCATAATAATTTCCTTGGCTTTGGCCGCAATCGCCACTTGGCTTATGGCGTAGAAGACTTCATTGCTGTTGATTTCTATGGGGAAAACCTCGTGTCCGTATTTCTCCGCCGTTAAAATAATATTGGTAAAAAGTTCATTTTCGTCAACGGTTTTTGCCATTTCACGCTTTCCTATGCGCCAATGTCCCACGGGTTTGACATAGAGTACTATTACGTCGGTTTCGTCGTCTTTTAAATCCTTAAGCACCGCATCAAGCGGATACATATTGTCAGGATCGCGCATCGCGACAAGGATTCTTTTTTCCTTGCTTAGCGCCGATAGGGCCTTTTCCAAAGTGTCTGTTTCAATATGATTTAATTTCTCGCGGTGTCCTTCCTCAAAAATGTCGTTGGCTTTCTGCGCGTTTAATCTTTCCGATACACTGAATATCAAAAAGAAAAACGCCGCAAAAGATATGCCAGTAACGGCCGCGACTTGCTTGGTAATTAAATTGGTAAGCGCCAGCAATACAACTACTATTACCACTAAAATACCGCCTGCGGGTATCAAATAATGGTCAAATTTTATGTTGAAAGGCATAAGGAAAAGGCGCTTCCTCTCCCGTTCTTTAAAACGCAGAACAACTATTGACGCCAGTTCAAACACAAAACTCCACAGAACGCCGAAGGCATAAGCCTGGCCTATTAAATACAAATTGCCTCTGGAAAACAGTATCACTATAATCTGCATTACGCAGATCATATTTATCATGTGATAAGTAGTTCCGTATTTGGGGTGTATTTTACGGAACCAATCGGTTAATATGCCCGTTTCGGCCATTCTGTTCATAATTCCGTTGGCACCGATTATGGAGGTGTTTACCGCGCCAGAAAGCATTACCGCGCCCGCCGCCACTATACAAGCCTGCAATATCAATTTAAATACCGTTGGCCCGCTTAAGTTCATCGCCAATCCGGCCAAAAGATTGTCTTGATATTTAGTAACTATAAGGTCCGGGGGGATAATCAGTGCGGCCAGAAAAGTCAAACCGCCGGTAAATACCAAGGCGAACACAAAGATGATTAAAGCGGCTTTCTTCAAATTTTCTATTTTGGGATACTCTATTTCCCTAAACACTTGCGCCAATGTTTCTATACCGCTCAAAGCCAATACTGAGTGCCCAAGCGCCATCAGTATGCCGAATATCCCTATATGCTGTAAAAACGGTATATCCGCCGCCCAGCCCAGAGAATGCTCGTTAAAGTGTGGTTTTATGGGCGGGAGGGATATGCCGTCTTTTATAAATAAAGTAATAATTGCCCATACCACCACTATCGCGCATACCATTACGGAAAATTTTATTATGTGAGAACTTTTCTCGCTGGAGTCTTCAATCCCTTTTATATTTTGATACCAAAAATATATGGTTACAGCTATGGCAAATAATATGGAAAAGCCGTCGCCGGTCAAAGCGGTATCTACGTTTATAAATTCCAATATCGAGTTTATAAAACCCACTATATATTGCCCCGCGGATATACCGCTGATAGGGCCAGTGAGGAGGAAATCGAACAATATCGCGGCGGTGGCTAATTTCGCGGCGTTTTCGCCCAGCCCCGCTTTGACTACCGGGAATATCCCTCCGCGGGTGAACATGGAACAGGCTTCCATATACATAAGCAAAATCGGCCCGGCGAATATCATTATCGCCAATATGTACCAAGGGAAAGCCGGCCCGATAGCCTTCATCGCTATGCTGCCGGCATAGAATGCGCTCGACCCGAAGTCGCATAGCACTATCGCCGCGGCTTTCCAAAAGGTTATAAAAGTCAGCATGGCGGTAGTCATTACGACTACGCCTTTCAGTTTAAATCTGCTTGTTTTTTCCGCGGAGGGGTCTGCATTCATAGTGGGTTAGAGTGAAACTTTCTTTAAAAGGCGGCCCTTATCGGCCGTTTCCGACAGCTCTTTTATAAAATCGGAGTTAAACTTCTCGGCCAAGGCGGCCAGAAGTTTCAAATGGCTGGAAAAATAAGGCTGCCCCGCCGGCGAAAAGAACAAAAACATCGCCTTTACGTCTAGGCCGTAATCGTCCTTTATCGGTGCAGGCAGTACTGCCAAAGCCGCTTGGAACGCGTCCAAATCTTCCACCCTGGCGTGGGGAATACTCAATCCGGTATCCAGCGTAGTGCTGATACCTTGCTCTCTCTTTAATACGGAAGAAAGCACTTCCTCTTCGTTTAAATTAGGCAGATCCACACAAATCGAATGCACCAACTTGGAAACCAAATCCGCCTTAGTTATATTTTCCCTTATGATAAATATTCTATTCTCATTAAGTATCAAAGGGATATTGTTATTTTGATTATCCATACTTAGAAATATATGGTAACAAAAGGATATCTTATAGTCAAGGCGGCAAGGGGTGTCAATCCGCTTTTGCTTTATCCGCGTAAAAAGTTTTTGCCGTAATAAAGGCCGCCTTTAAACAGGCGGCCTTATCTAAATTGATCAGTTCAGGGGAGGTTTTTTCAACTTTGGCGGCTTCTTGTTTTCCACCTGGCTTTCTTTAAGTTCCATTTCGCTTAAGATTACCGAAGGCGATATTATGGAATAATAGGGCTCTGTGTTGGAGGCAAAGTTGAAAACGTTTAAATCGTCTCCCGCGGCGATAATGTCTCTTAGAGTTCTTGTCGAAAGGCTGGGCATTTCCAAACCGTAAGTCAAAGTTTCTTCGCCGGTTTTGGCGTCCACTTTATAAGCCATTATATTGGACCCGTCAAAACGGCGGATTATATAGCAATAATCCAAATTCTCCTTACGGCAGGTTTTCATCAGTTCCTCTTTTAGTTCCTTCTTTGAAAATGTCCTTTGCGGAAGAAAGAATAAATTGCTGACCGATGCTTGGGCAAAAAGTTTTTCTTCAAAAAAACCTAGCCTGGCATGTCCGTTTGTTTCGCCAGAACTTCTTGTGGCGGGGAGGTCAGTCAGTTTTCCGTTTTTGACTATTTGCAACTTCTTTGGCGCGACGCCTTCATCGTCCACTTTATAGGCCCCCATAAGTTTCCGGCCGTTGAAAGACTCTATTTGCGGATCGTCGGTTACATTGAAGTCTGATGGCATAATTCTGAGGCCCTTTTTCCTGGCGAAGTCCCCCATATCATAGTCTGTATCACGGTTAAGGGAAAGCACCTTCTTTGTTTTTTGAGCATTTTTGGCGAAAACCCTGTCAAATAAAGTCGCTGCAGCTTCCTCTTCCAATAATACTGGGCCTATATAAGCCTCGCCTTTTGGCGAGTTAACCGCTTTTTGCATTTCCAAAGATAAATCTTTCGCCGTTTTTATCAGCTCTTCTTTGGATGGGAGTTCAGACATGTCTTTATAGACCATTACTCTAGAGGCATTCAGGGGAAAGCCTTCCGGCGTATCGGCCTGCGCGCTTAAATAAATGGTTATATTGGACTCGTCTTTTATGTATTCGGCGCCTTCGCTTGATAAGTAGAATGTCGGCTCATGGGAAACGAATATGCGGGTATAGAACCTTTTGAGCTCTTTGACATTGCCTTGGGCGGACATTTCTTCGGCCAGGGAAATTATGTAGTCTTTATCAAAAGGCTTAAACTCCAGCTGTGGTTTGTCGGACGAGATTTCCGCTTTTGAGAAGTCCGGGTTTTCCTCCTTGACTTCTTTTTTCTTTAAATAAGCCAATTTCTTTGTATACTGGTCCAATGCTTGTTTGTAGGCTTGGTCGCTTTTAAGCCATAGGGCCTGTCTTAAACTGCCGTAAGAGAGGCTGGGCAGTTGGCTGCCGGCCGTGGTTATTACGGTGTTTTCAAAGAAACTGCTGTCCGTTTTTTCGTTCCCGACGCGCATCGTTACGCTTACGCTTACGTCGCCTTTAGATAAAGCGTCAAAAAACTCTTCCCCCATAAAAGAGTTGACCGCAAAAAAATCCTGTATTTTAACCTTATAAGTTGCGTAGTAAGGCCTTGGCATTCCTTTTGTTTTAAGGTTTTTCATCGTGCGGGCCATCTCGTCACGCATCGCTTTAAAGACTGTCTCTTGCGTAGTTTTAAAGTCAGACGCGTTTAACGGGCCGATAAAAAACAGCGTAAATATTAAAATCAGAAATTTCTTCATTTTATTTGCCTCCCTTCTTGTTTTCTTCAGCCGGCGGCGGAGTAAGTATCGGCAGATTGTCATAAGAGCGTTGTACCCTTTCCACCTCAAGTTCCGATATCAATACGCTGGGCGCTATGGCCGATACCGGCACCCAGCCCGATTCCGCCCCGCAAGACCCGTTGAAAACGTCATAATCGTTTGCAGCGGCTATTATTTTGTTAAAGCTGGTTAAAGGCGTTCCCACTATATCGGCACCGCGGATTATTTCGTCGGGTCTGTCGTCGGGATAAACTTTGTATACCAACAGCGGGTTGACTTTAAACGCCTGAGGATTGGAAGTGTCTATCATCGTAAATCCGCCCGAAATATCGTCTATTATCAAACCATAGGGTTTGTTTTGTTTCTTTATTTCCTCTTTAAGCATCTGCTTTAGAGTGTCAAACGGTACTGTTTGTTCGGCTTCAACTATGGTTACGCCCATTCTGGATACCGGACGATATCCGGCTTGTTTCCTGCCGTGTCCGTTGGAAACGTCGAAGCCTTTTATGGGTGAGCGGCTCATAAGAAAATTACTTAAAACGCCCTTTTCGATTATCATTACATTTTGGGAGGCGACGCCTTCATCATCATAAGCATAATATCCGCGCAGCGGGATATTGTTAAAGTATTTCATTGTGGGATTATCGTATACGCTTATTAACGGTGATATTACCTGTTCGTTGATTTTATTGGTGAAAGTCTGTCCGAAGTCGTCGTCTTTTTGGCGGTGTCCTTCAACCCTGTGTCCCAAAATCTCGTGGAAGAATACGCCAGTAGCTCTGTTTCTTAATATTACAGGCCCATGGAACGGTTCTGCCGCTGGCGCATTTTGCAAGGTTTTGAGTTCGGCTATGGACTGTTCTATGTCGCTGATTACCTTTTCGGAAGAGGGGATTTCATCGGGGGTGGTAAAATCGTAATAATTGTTCCTTTCCAAAATCATACCGTCTTTGTTGCGGGATGTTATATTATACGACAGCCTGGCCAATATTTGCCCCTGTACTATTTTTGTTCCTTCCGAATTGACGAAATATTTATTGTTCAGAGTGGCGGAATAAGATACTGCCGAGGACAATATAAAATCCTGATTTTTGAATATGGCGGAATACTCGTCCGTGCGCTTTATCATCTCGTCGAGCATTTGCTGTGATATTAAGGGGGAATCCGCTATCGGAGCATAATAAGAAGCAGCTTTGCCTTTGTCGGAGAAATCATTGGAATTATCTTCCCGCTGGGAGGATGTCAGAGCATTTGTCTTTACCTTAAGATAATCTTCTTGAGCCGAGGTTACCGCGTCCTCGGTTAAAATCCAAAGCATATTCCTTATTTGTTTTGGCGATGGCATATAACCGTTTACAAGAATATTTGGATTGCGTTGCCCATAGTCTAAGGATTTAAGTTTGCGGGTATTATCAAGTTCCCTGCTGCCGGCTCTTGCGTCGATGTCGGCGGTATAGCGGTTATTTTTATAGGAATAGGCATTTTCGCCCAAGGTGGATGCTATTGATACATTTTTTTCCAAGTTGATCTGATAGGAGAGAAAATAGATGGGAGGATCCAACTTGGATAATTTCTTCATAGAGCGTTTTAGCTCCGCATCCATAGCTTTTATTATAGGGTCTTTGCCGAGAGCCTTAGCATCATCTGCCGCAAAGAGGTTTGAGACTAAAAACAACGAGAAAAAAATCGTCAATAATCTTTTCATAACAATCCCCTTTTAAAAATACTTTATCCAATTATATCATTTATCCTGATTATTGTTGGTTATGTTGCCAAAGCGATAATAATGTTATAATAAAAAGTAGCTTTAGAGCTTATGGCCTAAAGCGTGGGAGGACAGACAGTGAGTGAAATTTTTTATCTAAGCCGCAAAAACTATGAGAAGATGAGAGCGGAACTTGACGAGTTAAAGAAAATAAAAGCACAGCTCTCCGAGGAAATAGGCGAGGCGGCAAGACAAGGCGATCTTAAAGAAAACGCGGAATACGTTGCCGCGAAGGAAAAGCAAGCCGAGACCTTGTCAAAAATAAACGATTTGGAAATACGGCTGCGCAATACTCAGATTACCGATGATTTGGACGTAGACCGTACGGAAGCCAGAATTGGCGCCACAGTTACGATAGAGGATTTATCCGACGGTGAGCAAACAACGTATACTTTGGTAGGATCGATGGAGTCCAACCCCGATGAGGGCCGTCTTTCCGTCAAGACGCCGCTGGCGTCTGGCTTATTGGGCTGTAAAGAGGGCGATACTTTTGAAGTTTCTCTGCCTAAGAGCAAACGCAAATACAAATTGGTGAAATTAGAGTATAAATAAGGAGATTTAAGATGAGTTCTGAATTGGAAACTATAGCCAACCGCACCATAGAGCCGTTTGTCGTTCTTTTCAACAAGTCTGTGGAATTGATACCGGGTATAATAGTGGCTCTTGTGATGCTGTTTTTGGGTTTGTTTTTGTCCAGATGGACAAGCGCGATAGTACGCAAACTCTTAAACGCGATAAAACTGGACACTTGGACTTCCAAAATCGGCGTAAACGAGATACTAACCAGAATCGGATTCGGCAAAAGCCCAACCTATGTTATAGCGTTTGTGCTTTCATGGGCGGTGATGATAACCTTCATTATGATAGCGGCCGACTCTTTGGGTTTGGGCACGATAAAGACTTTGCTTTATAATTTGCTTGCTTTCATCCCGAAATTGTTTGCCTGCATAGTGATACTTTTTGCCGGATTGATTTTCGGCCGTTTTGTGGAGAATGTGGTACATAACTCTGCTAAAGCCAACAATATAAAAGGGGGGGTGTTCTTCTCCAAGATAATAAATGTAGTGGTTGTTATCTTCGCGATACTTTTGGCGTTGGAGCAGGTAAATATCAACTTTGCTTTGATTAACGATGTTATATTGATATTGCTTGCGTCGATGGGCCTTGGTCTTGCGATAGCGTTCGGCTTGGGCGCGCGCGATATTGTGGCGGAATTTTTAAGGGAAACCCTTAAAAAGGAAGACGGCGATAAATAAGTTTTTGCTTATTCATATTTATAAAATCCCCCGTAAAAACGGGGGATTTTTGTTTTATGTCTATTAGATTGTTATTCCTTAGAAAGGGATCTTCGTAGCGAAATAAAGCCGTCATTGGGCGCGCTTGGCATTATTAAGGGGGCTATATCGCCAGCTTTTGTATGGCCAAGGTCAAATCGTCCATATCAAAGGGTTTGTATAGAATATCGTCTGCGCCGGCGGCTTTGACTTCTTTATTTAAGCTTTCCCTATGCATGGCTGTTATTACCAAAACTTTAATATCGGGATAAGTTTCCTTTAAGCTTTTAAGTATATCCATACCGGATTCCTCCGGGAAGAACATATCCAGCAGTATTAAATCGGGGATAAAACCGTTATTTAAGGCGTTAAACAACTCCTGCGAGCCCTGCGCCGTAGCCATAACGTCATAGCCTTCGCTGTTTAGAGCGTTCTGTATGGTAGTCCTTAGTACGGCGGAATCGTCAACTATTATTATTTTTTGTATGCGATTCATAAACGATTATTTAAAAGCGGAGGCTAGTTTTTCTCCGAAATCCAAAAAAGCTTCAGTCTGTTTCTTGTCACCCGTTTCGCTGTATAGCCTGAGGACGGGCTCCGTTCCGGACGGGCGGATAAGCAGCCACTCGTCATTATCCAGAATTATTTTAAGGCCGTCAAAGGTGTATGTCTCCGCGACGTGATGGCCCAATATCTTTTTTGGCAGTTTCTTTTTAAGCTTTTCGGCCATTGCGGTTTTATCTATATGTTTTGAAAGTTTAAAATCTCTTCTTTGGTAATGGCTTGCGCCGTATTCCTTTTCTATTTCTTTTACCAATTCGCTTAAAGCCATTTTCTCTGAAGCCATAATCTCCATAATGAACATTATCAAGGTAAGGCCGTCGCGTTCAGGCATAAGTCCGTTCCAGCAATAACCGCCGGACTCTTCCGCGCCGAAAGCTATTTTTTCAAGGGCAGTGCGTTCGGCTATATGTTTAAATCCTACGGGCACCTCTTCAAATTCCAAACCGCCCGCTCTGGCTATACGCTTGTTTAAATAGCCCATTGAAAGACATTGAAGTACCTTTCCGGCAGCTTTTTTCGTCTTGATCAAGTGATTTAATACTATGGCCGATACCATACAGGGGCTTAGATACTTGCCTTTTTCGTCAATGAGGGCGGTTCGGTCCCCGTCGCCGTCAAAAGCCGCACCGAGTATGCATTTGTCTTTGACAACCGTCTTTTTAAGTTCGGTCAAACTGCTTTCTTTGGGTTCGGGTTTAACCCCTCCGAAGCAAGGATCGTGGCTGTCGTTTAAGGCTACAACTCGTTTTTCGCCCAACAGCTGTTCCATATAGCCGGCAGCACTGCCGTGCATATAATCAACCGCCACTTTACCTTTTAAAGAGGCTGCCTTTTTTGTGTTTACTTTTGAGGCAATATATTTAAAATAAAGTTTTTCCAGCCCCGAGGTAGTTTCCACCTGATGGCCGGGTATATACAAAATAGATTTTTGATCCAGCATTTCCTCGATTTCTTTCGTCAGTCTGCCCGAGATCGAACCGCCGTCCACCTTTATTTTTATTCCGTTGTATTGCGGTGGATTGTGGCTGGCGGTTACCATTATGGTAATCCAAAATTTGGTATAGGAAAGGGCGCTCATTACCGGCGTCGTTACCGGTTTGTCCAAGAGGGTTACATCTACTTTGTTCAATTTGAGTATGCTTGCGATGTCTGCGGCGAATTTATCGGATAAAAATCTTCTGTCGTAGCCGACAGCGGCAATATTTGTTTTTTCGCCCAAATCGGAAGGTGCGTTTAGATTGATAAAATCGGCCAAGGCCTGCGCCATTCTCCTCACGTTTTCAAAAGTGAAATCCCACGCAATAATTCCGCGCCAGCCGTCGGTCCCGAATTTTATGTCTGATATCGCCATACAATGCTCCTGTAACGAAACGGTATTGAGCAATCGGTTAAAACTCCGCAAAAGCGGTTTTCCATATCAAGTGGAGGCGGCGGGATTCGCACCCGCGTCCAAACATCCATACAGCACGGTTCCTACAGGTTTAGCTTCGGCATAAGAACGCGCCTGCTTGCCCGAAGCTGCTGCTTGCGCGCTTGTTTAGTTTGTCTTAAGACGGATTAGGCTAAACGAACCTTTCCGCCCGCATCCGGCTGATTTGACCGTTATACTCCGCCCGCCGGCGAAGAAGAGCAAACGGGTTTAGGCAGTAGCCCAAACGTTGTTGTTGTAGTTGTTGCCAACTAATTATTTTGGCCCTATTTTAACCGGCCTGGCCAACCGGTACCTGCAACCGAACCTCAGAGATATCTGTCGAAACTGGTCGCCCCCTAAAGCCGATTGTTTAACAAGGATAGCAAATTTGCTTACCCGCTTGCAATATGCTTAAAAATATATCCGCGCGTATGAGGGTTATGCATTTTAGATAGTCGTCTTTAGGGACAGCGGAGAGTTTTATCGCGGCGGGGTTATTTTTATCGGTTAAATTAAAAAGCCCCGTTTTTACGGGGCTTTAAATAATATTAATTCTGTTTCGCTTCAACTCGCTTCTTACGTATTATGGAAGCGGCTATGGCTATGGTCAATATAACCACTATTACCAAAAGCGATAAAGCGGTGGGGAAATGGTAGAAATGCGAAATCAGCATTTTTACTCCTACGAATACCAGCACTGCGGCTATGCCGTATTTAAGATATTCAAATTTGCCCGCCATGCCCGCCAGCAGGAAGTAAAGCGATCTTAATCCTATTATGGCGAAGATATTGGAAGTGTAAACGATAAAAGTATCGTGGGTTATGGAAAGCACCGCGGGAATGGAATCTATCGCGAAGATCAAGTCGGAAGTTTCAATAACCAACACAGTGGCGAAAAGCGGTGTGGCAAACAGTTTGCCCGCGTCTTTCACAAAGAAGTTTTCCCCGTGGTAATTGTCTTTTAGGGGCATAATTTTCTTTAAGGCTTTAAGCACCGGCATTTTGGAAGGGTCGAACTCTTCTTCTTTATGCGCTAACATTTTAATAGCGGTATATATAAGTAGTGCGCCGAAGATATAAATCATGAACTTAAACTGTGTGATAAGCTGCACGCCTATAAAGATGAAGATAAACCTCATAAGGACTGCGCCCAAAATACCCCAAATCAATACTTTCGGCTGGTTTTCCGGCGGGACGGCGAAGTAGGCGAATATCATTATAAAGACGAACATATTATCTATAGACAAAGAATATTCTATGACGTAACCGGTAAAGAATTCCAGCGCTTTTGTCTGGCCCAGGGTAAGCCATACGGCTCCGCCAAATAAGGCAGCGAGGGCAATCCAAGCCGCAACCATAAGAGAAGCCTCTTTGATACTAACCTTGCCGTGATGATGTTTTACCACTACAAGATCTACGAACAGGGCGATAGCGATTACCACCCAGAAAATAATCCACATTATAAAATGTATATCCATATAAACAATTATATAAAATAAGGGCTTTGGCTTTCTATCAGGCGCCGAGTGTGCAAAAGGCGCGCAATTTGATAAAATATTTAAAAGATGGCGATAATTTTTTTGGACAGCGTTACGTCCACAAACACATATTGCGGGCGCAATATTGACAATCTTAAGCACGCCGATATAGTTCGCGCGCGCCGCCAAAGCGAGGGGCGCGGCCGCAAACAGCGGATATGGTCGTCTGAAGAAGGCGGACTTTATTTCTCTTTAGTATTGAAAGAGGGTTTGGGCGGCATAAAAACGCTCGGCCTGTTGACGCAGATTATGGCCTTGGCGGTATGTAAAACGGCACGGCGGCAAGGCGTAGAGGCTTATATAAAATGGCCTAATGACGTTTTGGCGCAGGGACGTAAATTCTGCGGGATATTGAGCGAGGCTATCTTCGACGGCGAAAAACTGAAGGCTGTAATTATTGGCACGGGCGTAAACGTAAGCCAGGATAAGATAAATTCCGAAAAGCCTTCGATAACGCTTAGGAGCCTCGGCGTGAAGAAAGACGCCGAAAAATTGCTGGAAGATATTATCGCGAATTTTACGGCAGATTTTTCTCTTTTAAACAGGGCGGGATTTGAGCCTTTAAGAGCGTTGTACAAAGAGTATTTTTTATATTTAGGCAAGCCGGTAACCATGAGGGTGTTTGACGAGGAGCTGCACGGCATCGCCGAAGACATAGACGAAGCCGGCCGATTGGTATTAAACGAAGGCGGCAAGCGCCGTTTGATAGAAATCGGCGATATGGATTTTTAGGAGTAAAGGAGAATATTTATGGAAGGAAGCGTGTTTGCCAAAAGCATAGAGCTAATGGTAGTGGGAATGGGAATGACATTCGCGTTCCTGATGATACTGGTATTTATAATGAAGGTGTTGGAATTTGCTGTGGAAGGCTGTTTGAACAAATGGTTTCCGGTTAAGGAAGCGGCAAGTTCTGCACCTGCGGCCGCAAGCGCATCGGACGATAAGGTGAAGATAGCGATAGCTTTGGCCGCCGCCAAGAGCATGATGAAATAGCAAGATTTAAAAAACAAAGGAGAATAAATAAAGTATGAAGAAGATTAAGTTTATGATTACCGCCTTTAGGGACGGTTTTCAGTCGGTATACGGGGCGAGAGTTCTCTCAAAAGATTTTTTGCCCGCGGTTGAAGCCGCGAGGGAAGCAGGAATCAGGCATATAGAATCGGGCGGCGGGGCGACGTTCCAATCCGCTTTTTTCTACAATAACGAGAACGCTTACGACGTAATGGACGCCTTCCGCAAGGCGGCGGGCCCGGAAGCCAATCTTCAGACTTTAGCGCGCGGCGTAAACGTAGTTGGTTTGGACTCCCAACCCAGCGACATAATCAAGCTGCACGCGGAAACCTTTAAAAAACACGGTGTTACCACGATAAGAAACTTTGACGCTTTAAACGACGTCAACAACCTTATATACAGCGGAAAATGCATAAAAGAGGCCGGCCTTAAACACGAAGTTACGGTAACGATGATGTCTTTGGCGCCGGGCTGGGACAAACACGGCAATGTCCATACTCCCGAATTTTACGCCAAAACTTTACAGAAAATTATCGATTCCGGTATTCCCTTTGACAGCGTGGCCTTCAAAGACGCTTCCGGCACCGCCACTCCTTCCACGGTAAGGGAAACCATCAAATTGGCCAAGAAGATTTTACCGCCCGAAGTTGAAGTCTGTTTCCACACGCACGAAACGGGCGGCAACGGCGCTACCTGCTGTTTGGCGGCCTTGGACGGCGGCGCGGACAGATTGGATCTTTCCATGGCGCCGGTATCCGGCGGTACCTGCCAAACCGATATTATAACGATGTGGCACGCGCTTAGAGGATCGGACTACACTTTGGATATCGATATTGAAAAGATTAAGAAAGTCGAAGACGTCTTTAAAGATTGCATGAAAGACTATTTCTTACCGCCAGAGGCCATGAAAGTGGAACCGACGATACCGTTCTCTCCTTTACCGGGCGGCGCGCTTACGGCCAATACGCAAATGCTTAGGGACAACGGCATAATGGATAAATATGACGAGATTTTCCAAGCTATGGGCGAGGCCGTCAGGAAAGGCGGATTCGGCACCTCGGTAACGCCGGTAAGCCAATTTTACTTCCAGCAAGCTTTTAACAATGTAATGTTTGGCCCTTGGAAGAAATTTGCCGAAGGTTACGGCAAGATGGTGCTTGGCTATTTCGGCAAGACTCCGGAACCGGCGGATCCGGAAGTGGTAAAATTGGCCAGCGAGCAGCTCGGTCTTGAACCCACGACTAAAACCGTCCTTGAAATCAATGACGCCAATCCCAAGAAGGGTGTTGCCCCCGCTAAGGCTTTGCTTGAGCAGAACAATTTGCCCATTACCGACGAGAACATCTTTATCGCGGCGGCCTGCGGACAGAAAGGTATAACCTTCCTTAAAGGCGAGGCTAAACTCGGAATCAGGAAAGTTGCCCCGAAGAAAGAAGGTTCTTCCGCCGGCGCTTATACGGTAAGCGTAGGCGGGGAGAAATTCGCAGTCGAGCTTTCCGGCGGCAAAGCGATAGTCAACGGTACCTCCTATGATATAGATATTAAGGAAGGCATTGACGCTTCCGCCAAGAGCGAAAACAAAGCGGCGGCGGCTTCTTCCGGCGCAAGCGTGGAGATAAAAGCTCCGCTTCCGGGCGCGGTAATGAGATTTTCCGCCCAAGAAGGCACAGCCGTAAAGAAAGGCCAGACTATATTGGTTATGGAAGCCATGAAGATGGAAACGGAAATCAAAGCACCCGCTGACGGTAAAATATCCTATAAGGTAAAAACGGGCGACCAAGTGCAAACGGGCACTTTGTTGGCGGTGTTAGGTTAAGGAGAAGACAATGGCAGAGATATTACAGTCTTTTTCGAACTTATGGCTGACGACGGGCCTTTACAATATAACATTAGGCCAAGGCATAATGATAGCGATATGTCTGTTCATACTTTGGCTTGGCATCGTAAAGCAGTTTGAGCCTTTGCTTTTGATACCTATCGGTTTTGGCGGACTTTTGTCCAATATACCGGTAGCGGGCATAGCGGCTTTATCGGTAAGCACGGTTGACCCGAGCGGCGTAGTGACCACGGCCTTCGGCGGCTTTTTGGGGCAGGTATACGGGTTCGGCATAGAATCCGGCCTTTTCCCGCTGCTGATATTTATGGGGGTGGGCGCTATGACGGACTTTGGGCCGCTTATCGCCAACCCGAGGACGGCTTTATTGGGCGCGGCGGCGCAGTTCGGCATATTCTTTACGATATTCGGCGCTTTGATGCTGGGCAACTTTATACCGGATTTGACCTTCTCGGTAAAAGAGGCGGCCTCAATCGGCATAATCGGCGGAGCCGACGGCCCTACGGCCATATTCCTTACCTCCAAATTGGCGCCTGAGCTTTTGGGCGCGATAGCGGTGGCGGCCTATTCCTATATGGCTTTGGTGCCTATAATCCAGCCGCCGATAATGAAGCTTCTTACCACGGAAAAGGAAAGAATGATTGAGATGAAGCAGCTCCGCCACGTATCCAAGAGGGAAAAGATACTTTTCCCGTTGGTGGTGCTTTTGCTTTGCGTCTGTTTTATACCCGACGCGACCCCGCTTATCGGTATGTTGATGTTCGGCAACCTGATAAAGGAATGCGGCGTAACGGAAAGACTGAGCAAGACGGCCCAGAACGAGCTTATCAATATCGTTACGATACTTTTGGGTTTGGCGGTAGGTTCCAAATTGGCTTCGGAGAAGTTCCTTCAGTTCAAGACGATAGCCATAGTGATTTTGGGCTTGATAGCTTTCTGCGTGGGTACGGCTTCGGGCGTAATTTTGGCCAAGATAATGAATTTGTTCTCCAAGAACAAAATCAATCCGCTTATCGGTTCGGCCGGCGTATCGGCTGTGCCTATGGCGGCGCGCGTATCCAACAAAGTCGGGCAGGAATATAATCCCAGCAACTATCTGTTGATGCACGCGATGGGCCCCAATGTAGCGGGCGTAATAGGCTCTGCGGTAGTGGCAGGCATATTGCTGGCGATGCTGGGGAAATAAAAGTTTATTTTTAACGCTTTTGGCCCCCGTGAAAACGGGGGCTTTTTACTTTTGAATTTGTAAAAGAGCGGCCCAAATGTTTGGGCGGCGTGGTTGGAAATGGGCTGGAGTGCTGAACTTTAAAGAAAACTCCTAAAAAAACGGGGGTTTTAATATAAAAAAGTCTCCAAAAATGCTATCATTTTATAGATATGAAAAAGATATTAAACTTACAGTGCGTCAACTGCGGAAAAGAATATAAGACGAGGGATTCGGACTATGTTTGCAATTCCTGCGGCGGCACGCTGGAAGTCAATTACGATTATAAGTTAATTAACAAACGTTTGGATTACGAGGTTTTGGAAAATAATACCTCGTACAATATGTGGCGCTATATAGATCTTCTGCCGATAGACGATCACGACGACATCCCGCCTGTACAGCTTGGCTGGACTCCGCTTTATAAGGCAGACGAACTTGCCGAGCGTTTGGGGATATCACAGCTTTTTATCAAGGACGAAGGGCGCAACCCTACGGGCTCGATAAAAGACAGAGGCAGTGCCGTAGCCGTAGCCAGAGCTCTGGAAGTTGGGGCCAAGGTAATTACGGACGCTTCAAGCGGGAACGCGAGCGACTCTTTGGCCTGTTTGACTTCAAACCTAAAAATAAAGACGGTAATATTTGCGCCCAAGAATACGCCCGAACCGAAACTTGTACAGCTTTATATTTACGGTGCGGAAGTAATCAGGGTAGATGGTACTTATGACGAGGCTTTTGAGTTGTGCCGCAGCGCGAGCGAGAAGTTCGGTTGGTATAATCGCGCGGCGGGCTATAACCCGTACGCCCGTGAAGGGAAAAAAACTTGCGCCTTTGAAATTTGCGAGCAACTCCAGTGGGAAGCACCCGATAAAGTAATAGTAGCCGCGGGCGACGGGACGATAGTCGCGGGAATGTGGCGCGGTTTTAAGGATTTTAACAAGTTGGGCATTATAGAGAAAATGCCCCAAATGATAGCGGTTCAGGCGGAAGGCAGCGCGGCAATTACAAACGCTTGGAAGAACGCGACGGATTTAACAGCCGTGCAAGCCAATACTATAGCCGACAGCATATCGGTAAATTACCCCAGGGACGGCTATTTGGCTTTGCAGGCTTTAAAAGAATCAAACGGTATGGCCATAACGGTGAGCGACGCGGAAATACTTACGGCGATACCGGAACTGGCCCGAGAAACGGGTGTATTTGCCGAGCCTGGCGGCGCGGCGACATATGCCGGCTTAAAGAAAATGGTGGCGCAAGGCATGATACAAAAAGACGAATCAGTCGCCATAGTGATAGGCGGTAACGGGCTTAAGGACATAAGTACGGCGGCCAAATCGATAGAGATTTCTCACGAATTTGTTAAGCCGTCATTGGAAGAAGTGATAAAACTAGGGATTTTAAAACCGGAAAATTAAGGGGAGAGAAGTATGGAAGAGAAACTTTCATCAACGGCAGCAATAAAAATAGATCATAACTCCGTAAAAGAGGCGCAATACGATTTGCCGCAGAGTTACGGAAAGACGGAATCATTCCTTTTGCCCAAGGACCCGGGCTGGATATTCCTTTTCTGGGATATAATAAAGGACACTTACGAATATATTATGGGTGAGCGCGGACGCGATATCTTTGATAAATCCAGAAGCGTAATCCGTGTATACGACATTACCGGGGTGGCAAGCTTTAACGGCAGCAATTCAAATTCTTATTTCGACATACCGGTAGTTTTAGACGCGAGAAGCTGGTATATCAATATACCCGCTGGCGCGCGTAAATATATTTGCGATATCGGCATCATAACGCCGGAGGGTGAATTTGTGCTGCTTACAAGAAGCAACAGCACGACGACGCCTCCGGGCAAGATGTCCGATGTGATAGATGACAAATGGATGATGGTCGAAGGCGAATACGAAAAATTGGTAAAGATGTCTGGCGTGGAGATGTTTGGCTCTCTAACCGGCGCGAGCGAAAAACTGCAGAATATATTGCAGCAGCGCTGGAAGATGTTCGGGCTTGACGTCAACAATATGCCGACTTCCAATATGTCTTCTTGGGGTTCTGCGCGTTTGGCAGTACCCGCGCCTACGCAGGAAACCGACGAGGACATTTGGCTTAAAGCCGATTGCGAACTTATCGTCTACGGCCAGGCCAGCAAGAACGCGAAAGTTTTGATAGGCGACAAGGAAATACAGCTCGGCCCCGACGGGACATTCTCTTTAAGATATTCCCTCCAAGACGGGCAGGTAGTAATACCGATAAAAGCGCATCATCACACCAAGACGGAAAAGAGAAGATCGATAACCATTAAAGCCGAAAGACAAAAGGAGGCCTAATAATGCAGCAGGAAAAAGGATACCTTTCTTTAGTATTACACGCTCATTTGCCTTTTATAAGGCATCCGGAATATCCGGACTTTCTTGAGGAAGATTGGTTCTATGAAGCGATGGTGGAAACCTATTTGCCGCTTTTGGACGTTTACGAAAGATTGATAGCCGAAGGCGTGGACTTTAGGGTAACTATGTCCCTTACTCCGCCTTTGTGCGCGATGATGTCAGACGAGCTTCTGATAAGCAGATTTAGACATTATTTAAATCAGAGGATTGAACTTTCGGAAAAGGAACTCAACCGTACGGCTAATACGGAATTTTACCATGTGGCGCTGATGTACAATCAGAAATTCAAACGCTACCGCGAGCTTTTTGAAGATTATTATCACGGCCAAATATTACAGGGCTTTAAAAAATTCCAGGATATGGGCAAGTTGGAAATTATTACCTGCTGCGCCACGCACGGTTATTTGCCCTTGCAGGTGCACAGGGAAAGCGTACGCGCTCAAATTAAGATAGCGGCGGAAGATTACAGAAGAAGATTTGACAGAAACCCGCGCGGCATTTGGCTGGCGGAATGTGCCTATAATCCGGGCGATGATATCTTCCTTAAAGAGCAGGGGATACGCTTCTTCTTTATGGAATCGCACGGCATAATGCACGGCACACCCAGGCCGAAGTACGGTATATACGCGCCTGTATATACACCCAACGGCGTGGCGGCTTTCTCCAGAGATATGGAATCGGCCCAGCAGGTATGGAGCGCGGAAAGCGGTTATCCCGGCGACCCGCATTACAGGGAGTTCTACCGCGATTTGGGATACGATTTGGATTATGACTATATAAAGCCGTATCTGCATTCCGACGGCGTAAGACGCAATATCGGTATGAAGTACCACAAAATTACCGGTAAAGTTTCTTTAAATCAGAAACAGCCGTATTACCCTAATGACGCCAAGGAAGTCGCCGCGACGCACGCGGGCAACTTTATGTTTAACCGCCAAAAACAGCTGGAATATCTCGCTTCGGTGATTACCGATAGAAAACCTTTGATAGTTTCAATGTACGACGCCGAACTTTACGGCCATTGGTGGTATGAAGGTATAGATTTCCTCTATTTCCTTTTCAAGAAAATCCACTACGACCAAAAAGAAATCAAACTCATCACTCCGCTTGAATATCTTGAAAAATATCCCGTCAATCAGGTCGTGCAGCCTTCGATGTCTTCTTGGGGCGATAAGGGCTATCACGATGTATGGCTCAACAGCGGCAACGATTGGATATACAGGCATCTTATCAAGGCGGCCGAACGCATGGTGGAGCTTGCCAACAGGTTCCCCAATGCCGAGGGCGTGTTGAGAAGGGCCTTAAATCAGGCGGCGCGCGAGTTGGTGCTTATGCAGTCTTCAGATTGGGCTTTCTTGATGACTGTCGGCACGGCGAAGGAATATTCCACAAAACGCACCAAAGATCATGTAAAACGCTTTATAGCTATTTACGATATGATTATGGGCAACCGCATAGACGAGGGTTTTATTTGGGATTTGGAACAGAAGGACAATATCTTCCCGAATATAGATTACCGCGCCTATTGCTCCGAGGACGCGCAAGCTGTCGAAAAAACTAAAGCCGCATAATAGGCGGAAGCCGAAATTTAAAGAAGGAAGCCTTTTAGGCTTCCTTCTTTTTTGTGGTTATGAAGATTGTATATATCTATAAATAAGCAATATGGCAATATTATTTTATTAAAGGCTGCAAGAACCCTTTGTTGATAATATAAAAAACAAACCCCGATTTTAATCGGGGTTTGTTTTTGAATGGGAGAAATCTACTTATCGGGATAGAAATAAATTTCCAAAGTTCTGAAGGTTATACCCGCTGCTTCGATTTTAGCCCTTGTTATATCCCAGTATTTAGTGTTTATCATTTGGGCCAGCTCTTCTTTGCCTACCTTTAAAGCCTGACAGATAACGTCGGCGCTGTAATCTTTTTGTTTGGCTACTTTCGGGTTTGATGTATCGCCCAAATAGGCTCCAAACGCTTTAAAGCTGTGTCCGTTGTAAATAAATTCATAATTGCAGAGTATTTTTTTTAACATAATAGGAAATCCTTTAATAAATTGGCAATAACTAATATTATAATGTTTTAAGACGCAATTCAACCCAAATCTATAATATCCCAGTATTTCTGATATAAATCTATAAGGCGCTGTTTGAATGCGGCATTTTCCGGTTTTTGCAGCAAAGGGTCGCAGTTAATTAAAAAATCCCTGTCTTCCACGGCCCAGCGCAAGACGTCTTTATCTTTTATTATGTCGCCCGCTTTAAACTCCAGTTCGCCAGATTGTCTGGTGCCGAGTATTTCGCCAGGTCCCCTCAATTCCAAGTCTTTTTCCCCTATTTTAAAACCGTCGTTGGTTTGACAGATGGCGTTTATTCTTTCGGAAGAAACGGAAGAGGTATTTTGGGTTACCAGTATACAGTAAGATTTATCGCTCCCTCTGCCTACGCGCCCCCTTAACTGGTGGAGGCTGGCCAGACCGAAGCGTTCCGCGTTTTGTATTACCATTACCGTAGCGTTTTTTACGTCGATGCCGACTTCTATTACGGGCGTGGCGACCAAAATATCGGTTTTTCTGTTAAGGAAATCTTCCATTATTTTTTGTTTTTCCGTGCTTTTCATTGCGCCGTGTATCATGGCGACTTTGTATTGCGGCATAAGGGTTTTTATTCTTTCGAATTCCTGCGTCGCCGCTTTAAGCTGGAGTTTATCGCTTTCGTCTATCAGCGGATATACTATGTAAGCCTGTCTGCCTTTAGATACTTCTTCCTTTACCATATCAAACGCTCGGCTCTCGCTTAAATGGCTTGTAAGTACGGGCTGTCGGCCTGGCGGGAGCTGATCTATGGTGGAAACGTCCAAATCGCCGTAAAAAGCTAAGGCGAAAGTTCTGGGAATGGGGGTTGCCGTCATTGAAAGCATATCTATATCGCGCGCTTTAGCCCTAAGTTTGGCGCGCTGTTTTACTCCGAAACGGTGCTGTTCATCTATGACTATAAGCTTTAAATCCTTGAATTTTACATTGTCTTCTATCAGCGAATGTGTGCCGATAATTATGTCCGTTTCGCCTAGGGCAAGAGATTTTAGGATTTTATCCTTTTCTTTTTTGGGGGTTTTGGAAGTCAGCAATTCTATTTTTACGTCCAAGCCTTTAAGGTATCGCTTTAGGGTTATAAAGTGCTGAGTGGCCAAAATTTCCGTCGGGGCCATAAAAGCGCATTGATATTTGTTTTCTACCGCCAAAAGCATTGCGCAAAGCGCCACGACCGTTTTGCCCGAACCTACGTCGCCTTGCACCAGGCGGGTCATCGGGAAAGGGTTTTGCATATCCGCAAAGATCTCGTTTATCACCCGCGACTGGGCTTTTGTAAATACATAATCCAAATTGTTCTTGAACGGGGTAAGCAAAGTCCTTTTTATTTGATAGGAATGTTCCTTTTTTTTGCGTGCGCTTTGGCGCTTCTTTATGGACCAAGCCATCGTCATCAGCAAAAATTCTTCATACACCATACGCCTTCTGGCATTTTCTAGTTCCGCAAAAGATTTGGGGAAATGTATTGCGTATAGCGCTTGGCGAATATTTAGCAAATTGCGTTTTTGTATCAGCTGCGACGGAAGAGCCTCATGTTCGTCTTCAAGATATTTGCTTAAAGCGTCAAACACGGCCGCGCGGAAGAATTTATTGCTCAGCCCCTGGGTAAGTGCGTAAATGGGAGTAATTGCGCCCGCGTTTATTTTGGCTTCCGGCGAGTTGAGGGGATAATATTCGTCTACTGTTATTTTATTGGAGAAGAAAGAATTCTTATCATCTCTTTTGCCTATAATCCAGAGTTTCGCATCGACTTTAAAATCCCTGCGCATTTGCATAAAAGGGTCAAAGCGGCGCATTTTCTTTTTAAACCAGACGGCTTCTATCATATTGCCTAGGTCGTCGCGCATGAAGGCTTTGAATATAAGCAAAGCCCTGGCAGGGATAGTTTGCGTTCTTATGACGGTATATATTCCCGCGACATTTTCCGCCCGTTTAAATTGCGACAGCTTTGCGTCCGGGCGTCTGTCTTGGTAGGTTCGCGGATAATAATGCAGCAAATCGCTTACCGAGCTTAAGTCAAGCTGGGCGAAGAGTTTCGCTTTTGCCGTTCCGATACCTTTAAGCTTTGTTATTGAAGGCATAATATATTATAGATTTTTCTTTTGTAATAAAGAGAAAAATCTGATTAAATGGGATAAAAGGCCTATTTGAGATTAGGCCCAAGTTCCCTTGCGGCGAAGGGGGGTATTTATTAAAATTTAATTATCTTAAACTAGCGGATGAGCGAATGTTTAAAAAATTTTTATCATTAATACTAGCTTTTCTCTTGGCGGGAGGGAGCTTCCTCAATGCCGGCGGTAATATGTCTTTAGATGATATAAAGATAATGCTCTCCAAGCCGAAGACTTACGTTAAAGAGCCGGAGGCCCTTCTCGCGATGTCGGTATTGGCGGGCATGCCGCAGTATGACAGAATAATAAAGGAATTTATTGCCTTGGAAGAGGAAATAGCGACGAAAGAAGCTTTGCTTGCCAATAAACAAAACGCAAGAATAATAAAAGCCGGGAAGAATATGATGATAGAGATTGAGAAGGGCTTTTCTTTAAATTTCCCCGCGCTTGACGATCACTACAAATGGCAAAAAGCAAATGTATACGAGCCTGCTTTTGAAGAAGTAAAAAAGCACCGTTTGGCCTATTTGGAATATTACAAATCGCCCGAGATACAAGCCAGATGGAAAGCGGCGGAAAAAGAATTTGCCGCGGTAGAGAAAAAATTTAAGGGTTTGGAACGCCAATGGAATTCCGCCCGCAATACGCTTTTGAAGGCTGTCTTGCCCGCGGATGAAGCTGCTTTGAAGAAGGAAATAACCTCTTTGAAAAGGAGTTTAACCTCCAAGAGAGATCTGTTTGCCGCCGCGCAGTATCAAGTGTTTAAGGAAGAATATACCTCTCTTATGATCAGATTGCGGGAAAAGGCAGGCTTGTTCCTGCCTGAGGAGCTGGAGAAATTTGTCAGAAGAATGGATACGGATTTGCTCCGTTTCGAGCGGGCCGCAAGCGCGGAAGATATCGCCTTTGCGCGCCGCACGCTAAAGCAGTCTTTGGAGAAATTCGGCGGTATGTCCGTGGGGTTTGGCAGCAGGGAAATAAAATTTTATAAAGAAAATTTGAATAGATTTTTTAAGAATTTATCAAAACGCTTAAGCTTCAAATCTTCCATTCCTATGATAGCCGCGGGGGGCGTGGTGGTGTTTATGCTTTCTGCGCAAAGCGCGCAGGCCTCAGAGGTATCCAACAGAAGGGTATTGGCAGCCAGAGCTTTGGATTATTCTTTCAAAGAAACGCCGGAGCTGATGCTTGCAAATACGGTGGCATTGCAGGATATGTACGGCGGCGAACTTGTCGCGGACGTCATTTACGAAAATCAGGAATATATACCTCTGTTGACGGAACAGTCTGAGGCGTTAAAATTCATTAGCGAAAACGCTTGCAAAGAATCTGATATGATATCGGATATTGTGGTAAGTTCTTCGGATTTCCAGCTGCCGGCAACTTTCGATTTCGGCTTTTAGCCGCGCGGATGCAGCTTACGGTGCTTTTCTTTTATATCCCTAACGTTTACGTGCGTATAGATTTGGGTGGTGTTAAGGCTTTCATGTCCTAGCATTTCCTGCAGGCTTCTTAAATCGGCTCCGCCTTTTAACAAGTGCGAGGCGAAAGTATGTCTGAAAAGATGCGGATATACCCGCCTTGTTATGCCGGCCGCTTTTGCTAAAGCGGAGATGTCTTTCCAAACGGAAATTCGGCTTATTTTCTTGCCGTTTTTATTTAGGAACAGTTCGCTGTCGGTATCTTTGCCGGCGAAGTGCGCTTGCCTTTGGGATAGATAGTCTTCCACCACTTTGCAGGCGTGTTCGTGAATAGGGATAAAACGCTGTTTGCGTCCTTTGCCGAAGGCCAGAACCCAGCCTTCTTTGGTGTTTACGTTTTCGGTATGAAGGTGTGTCAACTCCGACACGCGTATTCCGCTGGCGTAAAAGAGGGTTATTATGCATAAAGTGCGCCATTGAGCGAAGTTCTCTGGCTTAAAAGCAAGTATTTTATGTACCTCTTCGATGGAAAGCTGCTGCGGAATTTTGCGTATAAGCCTTGGCGAAAGGAGAAATCTCGTCGGGTCCTCTTTTATTATCCCCTCAACCATCAAGAATTTATAGAAGCTTTTAACCGCTTCGGTTTTCCTGAATACGCTTGAAGGCGCCAAATTGGCTTCCGATTTTAAGTGATAGATATAAGTATCCAGCAATTCGGGCGAAGCGTTTGGCGCGTCGACACGGTTAAGGTTGCAGAAGTCCAGATACTGTTTTAAATCGCGCATATAAGCAGCGATGGTATTGGGCGAGAGCTGCCTTTCAAAGGTGAGGTGATTTTTAAACTCTTCTATCGGCATAAAAACATTTTATAAAAATTTGTTTTTATTTAAGCATTTGCTTTTTTTACGTTTTTTTGTGGCTTCGGAAAGCGGATAAGAACCTTATACAGATAAAATATATACCCATAAAAAACCCCCGAATTAACGGGGGTTTAAATGTTTATTTTTTCTTCTTTTCTTCTTTTTTCGGAACAGGCCCTACTCCTAAATATATTTCCTTTAGTTTCTCTTCTATTTGGGAAGCGACTTCAGGATTATCCTTAAGGTATTGCCTGGCGTTTTCCGCGCCTTGGCCGAGCTTCTCTCCGTTATATATAAACCAGCTGCCGCTCTTTTCCACGACATTGCTTTCCACGCCCATGGAGATAAGGCAGGCTTCCCTGGAAATACCTTCGCCGTGAAGCATAGTAAATTCGGCTTGTCTATAAGGCGGAGCGACTTTATTCTTCACGACTTTTACTCTTACTCTCGTGCCGATAATATGTTCGCCCGCTTTAAGGTTCTCTATTTTGCGAACGTCCAAGCGTACGGAGGAATAAAACTTAAGCGCCAAGCCGCCGGGGGTCGTTTCAGGATTGCCGAACATAACGCCGATTTTCTGCCTTAATTGATTGATGAATATGATGCTGGTTTTGGTTTTTGAAAGCAGGCTGGTAAGTTTCCTTAAAGCCTGGCTCATCAATCTGGCTTGCAGGCCGACGTGCGCGTCGCCCATATCGCCTTCTATTTCGGCTTTCGGCACCAAGGCCGCTACGGAGTCTATTATAATTAAATCCAAAGCGCCGGAGCGTACCAATTTTTCCGCAATTTCCAAGGCTTGTTCTCCGCTGTCGGGCTGGGATATTAAAAGCTCATCGATATTTACGCCTATCGCGGCGGCGTAGACGGGGTCAAGAGCGTGTTCCGCGTCTATAAAAGCTACTGTACCGCCCGATTTTTGGGCTTGCGCGGCGATATGTAAACTTAAAGTGGTTTTACCGCCCGCCTCCGGCCCGAAAATTTCTATAACTCTTCCGCGCGGTATACCGCCTATACCCAAAGCTAAATCCAACGATAAGGCGCCGGTGGGTATGGCCTCCACTTTCTTTATGGTATTGTCGCCAAGTTTGCAGATAGCCTCTTTGCCGAAAGATTTTTCAATCTGGCTTAAAGCCAGCTGCAAGGCTTTGGCTTTGTCTAAATTCGTTTCGCTCATCTACTCCTCCTTGAAATCTAAAAATCCTAATGTGCCGCCGCCGTTTGTCTAGGCGCGCGGGCCTTGGCCGCCTTAAAGGAAATTCTGTTCTTTTCTTTGTCGAAATCGGCCGTTATCTCCGTCTTGGGCGGGTATTGGTTTTTCAAAATAAACTCGGCGAGCGGGTCTTCCAATTCGCGCTGTAAAGTCCTAAGCAGCGGTCTAGCGCCGTATTTAGGGTCAAACCCGCTGTCCAAAAGATGTTGTTTTGCGTTTACCGTAAACTTTATCTTAAGCTGCTGTTCAGCCAATTTGGCTTGTATGTCGGCAAGATTAAGCTCAAGTATCTTAAGCATATGATCTTTGTTGAGCGGGTGGAATACTATCAGCTCGTCTATTCTGTTGATAAACTCGGGATTGAAAGTCTTTTTGACTTCTTCCATCACATTTGTTTTTATCTCGCCGTATTGTTCTTCTTCCGATTCCTGCGGAGTGAAACCCAGGCGGCTGCCCTTATTGGTGATTTCTCTCGCGCCTACGTTTGAGGTCATTATTATAACGGTATTTTTAAAATTTACCTTATGCCCCAAATTATCGGTAAGCTGGCCCTCGTCCAACACTTGCAGAAGAATATTGTAAATGTCGGGGTGCGCCTTTTCTATTTCGTCTAAGACGACTACGCTGTAAGGGCGTCTTCTTACGGCTTCGGTCAGTTGTCCGCCTTCTTCGTAGCCGACATATCCCGGCGGCGCGCCTATCAACCTTGAAACGGCGAATTTTTCCATATATTCCGACATATCTATACGTATCATCGCGTTTTCGTCGCCGAATAGGAAAGTGGCCAAAGTTTTTGCCAAAGCGGTTTTACCCACGCCGGTGGGGCCCAGGAACAGGAAACCTCCTATCGGGCGTTTGGGGTTGCCAAGGCCGGTGCGGCTTCTTCTTATGGCTTGCGATATGGCTTTTACGCCTTCGTCTTGCCCGACTATGCGTTCATGGAGATATTCTTCCATCTTCAGAATCTTGTCCGTTTCGCTTTGGGTGAGTTTCGTTACGGGTATGCCCGTCCATTTAGAGGCCACCACCGCTATGTCTTCTTCTGTGACGGTGGTTTTGTTTTCGGAACGTTTCTTTTCCCAGTCGCCGCGCAGGTGCGAAAGTTCGTTTTTAAGTTTTTCTTCCTCTTCTTTTAAGGCTGACGCCTGTTCGTATTCCTGTTTATTTATGGCTTCTTCTTTTTGGGAAGCCAATGCTTTTAATTGTTTTTCCTTTTCCTTAATATCGGGCGGGAGCATGGCCGCTTTAAGGCGCGCTCTGGAACCGGCCTCGTCCACCAGGTCTATGGCTTTATCGGGCATGGCTCTGTCAGTTATATAGCGGTCGGCTATATTGGCGGCCGCCTCCAGAGCTTGCTGCGTAAAGATGACGTTATGGTGCTTTTCGTAATTGCTTTTGAGGCCTTTAAGTATTTCTATGGTTTCCTCAACGCTGTTGGGCTCGGCCGTTACGGGTTGAAAGCGGCGTTCCAAGGCTGGGTCGGCTTCGACATATTTTCTGTACTCGTCAAATGTAGTCGCGCCGATTACCTGCAGCTGCCCCCTGGCGAGAGCGGGTTTTAGCATATTGGAAGCATCCATCGATCCTTCCGCCGCGCCAGCGCCGACTATGGTGTGGAACTCGTCTATAAAGAGTATAATATCGCCCGCTTTTTCCACTTCCTCTATAATATCTTTAAGGCGCTGTTCAAATTCGCCGCGGTATTTGGTACCCGCGACCAAAGAACCCAAATCCAAGGTTATCAGTCTTTTATTATGCAGAATATCGGATATTTCCCCGCTGGCCATACGCTGGGCCAAACCCTCTACTATGGCCGTTTTGCCCACGCCAGGCTCGCCAATCAAAACAGGATTGTTTTTTGTTCTTCTGGCGAGTATTTGGGTAAGGCGCTCTATTTCGTCGTCGCGGCCGATTACCGGGTCAAGCTTGCCTTGAAGGGCAAGTTCGGTCAAATCGCGGGAATGTTCGTCAAGCGTTGGGGTTTTGCTCTTTTGGCTGAAATCGGTCTTGCTCTGCGGGAACTGGCCGTTGCTTTGTCCTTTCCCCTGCTGAGCGCCGTGTTCTTTCAAGGCTTTGAATACTACGGCTTTTATTACTTCCCCGTTAAGGCCTAAATTGGAAAGTATTTTTGCCGCTACGCCTTCTTCCTCCGCGGTTATTCCCAGGAGGATATGTTCTGTATTTATAAATTCGCTGCCGGCGGCTTGAGCCTCTTCCGAGGCGTGTTCCAAGACTTTTTTGACTCTTGGCGTCAGCGGCGCTTCGGAGAGCATTACCAGATTGTCCCCTATTCCGACAAGCTGTTCTATCTCCATTCTTATTTTTGCGGGAGTAGCCCCCATAGCCGCCAATATTTTGGCGGAAAATTCGCCCTCCGCATAGGCAAGGCCCAGCAAAAGATGCTCGGTCCCTATATAATCGTGATTAAATTTTTTTGCTTCTTCTTGTGCGATAAGCACCACTTTTTGCGCGCCCGCGCTGAAACGTAAAGGCATATTACCCCTTCCGAAAAGATATTTCCTTTATTATATATAATTAAGCGGTCTTTTTCCCTTTTTCGTCGGTGTGCAGCGTAAGGCGGGCAAAATGGCAAAAAGGGTGCAAAATTGATAAAATTAAAGAAATACAGCCTGCGGAGGATAAAATGAAATATAAGGGAAAATTTATAGTTTTTGAAGGGCCGGACAGATGCGGCAAATCCACCCAGGCCAATATGCTTAACAAATATCTAAGCGCGCGCGGTTTGGACGTGGTTATAACGCGCGAGCCCGGCGGTGACAGCGTTTCCGAGGAGATCCGCAGGATTTTGCTCGATCCCACCAATACCGTCAGCCCGATGGCCGAGCTTCTTTTGTATGAAGCTTCCCGCGCGCAGCACACCGAACAAAAGATTATTCCCGCGCTGGAGGCGGGGCAGGTTGTGATTTGCGAAAGGTATACGATGTCTTCCTGCGCCTATCAGGGATACGGCAGAGGGATAGATATGAATATAATAAACAAACTTAACGAAATCGCCACCCGCGGCGTCAAACCGGATTTGACCTTGGTTTTTTTAATGTCGGACAAATACTTTACCGAACGGGGGGAATATTTGTTCTCCGACAGGCTAGAACTGGAGGACGAAGCCTTCCGCCATAAAATGCGCCGCGGCTATAAAGAACTTGCCGCCAAGACGGAAAACGCCGTAATAATCAATGCCGACAGGCCGATAGCGGAAATAGAACAAGAGGTCCTTAAGGAAATCAAGCGCCATAACATTTTGGAAGGGAGCAAGGACGCTTAATGAGTTTTAGAAAAATTTCTGGCCAAGATAAAGCGCTTGAAACACTTAAAGGCTTTATATCTTCCAAGCGGATACCCGGCGCGATGATATTTTACGGACCTGCTGGCGTGGGCAAGGCTACCGCCGCTTTGGAATTTGCCAAAACGCTTAACTGCCTTGACCAAGATTGCTCCGCCAAAGGCGACAACTGTTCGCTCTGTTCCAACTGTAAACATATAGAGGCGGGAACCCACCCCGATGTCATTTTTGCCGATTTCGCCTATCAGGCTATGCTGAAGAAGGAAGAGCCAGAAAAACAGCAGAGTATAAAAGTGGATACCGTTCGCGCGCTTACGGCTGCCTCCCAGCAGAAGGCGGTTGCGGGCAGATGGAAGGTTTTTATAATAGACAGTGCGGAAACTCTGCAGACGGAAGCGGCAAACGCTTTGCTTAAATTTATAGAAGAACCGCCGGAAAATACGGTGTGGATATTGATTTCCTCAAAGAAAGAGGCTATGTTGAATACGATAAAATCGCGCTGCCAGGCGATAGCGTTTTCCCCGTTGGGGGAAGACGTCCTGATAAACATATTAAAGGATAATTTCGTCGAAGAAAATCTTGCGCGGCGCGCTGTAAAATACGCGCAGGGCTCTGGCGCGAACGCCTTTCGCGCGGCCGAGATTTTGGGCGAGATATCCGCCCTGCCCGGCGGCGCGGCTTTCCCCACTGCTTTTGCGTTAAATCTGCCCAGAACTTTGGCGCAAAGCCGCGCGCAGGTTTCCTTCGCTTTGGATATGCTTGCGGTCTCGGCACACGAAAGCTGGATTAAGAGCGGAAGGGAAGATAAGGCCCAAGAACTTAAAAATTTGCTTTCAAAATTGGTATTCTATAAGAAAGCGATAGCGCGCAACGTTTCGCCATCAATGGTGGCGGAGGCCGCTCTGATAAGCGCGCTTGATTTGGGCATAAGCCTTAAAGATTGAAGATTTTATATGTTAAGGAGTCTTTATATGACAAAGAAGTTTTACGTAACAACACCCATATACTATTTGAATTCGGCGCCGCATATCGGGCACGCGTACACCACTTTGGCGGCCGATATTTTGGCCAGATACAAAAAATCGAAAGGGGAAGATGTTTACTTCCTCACGGGTACTGACGAACACGGAGCCAATATTGAAAAAGCCGCCAACAATGCCGGGATTACCCCCCAGAAATGGGTGGATAATATGGCAGAAAAATTTATTGATTTGTGGAAAGTGCTGAACATAAGCTATGACGATTTTATCCGCACCACGCAAAAACGCCACGAACTTACCGTACAGGAAATATTTGAAATTCTGCTTAAAAAAGGCGATATATATAAGGGCAAATACAGCGGGAAATATTGCCTTTCCTGCGAGGCTTATATAGACGAAAGTGAACTTGTCGACGGCAAATGCCCCATTCACAAAAAGGAGCCGCAGCTCATAGAGGAAGAAACTTATTTCTTTAAACTATCGGCCTATCAGGAGCCTTTACTGAAATTTTACGAGCAGAACAAAGATTTCTTAAGCCCGCATTTCCGCGCGGCGGAAATAGTGAACTTCGTCAAAAACGGCCTTAGGGATTTATCCGTTACCAGAACGAAAGTCAAATGGGGCATACCCGTAAAGTCCGACCCGGCCCACACAATATATGTTTGGTTTGACGCTTTAATCAACTATATATCGGCCGTAGGATACGGCAAGGTTTTGGGAATAAATGAACTGGCCGATTATAAATGTGATTTTGAACAGTATTGGCCCGCGGATACGCATCTTATTGGGAAGGAAATTTTCCGCTTCCACGCTGTTATATGGCCTGCCGTGTTGATGGCTTTGGGGTTGCCTTTGCCCAAGAAAGTCTTCGCGCACGGCTGGTGGACGGTGGAGGGGGAAAAGATGTCCAAATCTCTGGGCAATTTTATAGATCCGCGCGACATTACCGATAAATACGGCGTAGATCCGCTTAGATATTTTATATTCAGGGAAGTGCCTTTTGGCGGGGACGGCGATTTTAGTATGGAGGCTTTCAAAAGACGTTTTAACGCCGATCTTGCCAACGATTTGGGCAATTTGCTTTCCCGTACACTTAATATGGCGGCGAAGAATTTAAAAGAAGTCCCGCAAGATTGCGCCGTAAGCGGCAGTATGCTTGAAAAATGCGCCAGCGCCGATACGGAATATGACGTCCATATGAATAATCTGGAATTTGACAAAGCCTTGGATACCGCTTGGCTTATAATCGGCGGAATGAACAAATATATCGATGAAACAAAACCTTGGTCTTTAGCCAAGAGCGAGCCGGAAAAAGCTAAAGCCATATTGCTTGAGCTGGTTTTCGCTTTAAGATATGTCTGCAAATGGATAAGCCCTTTTATGCCGCAGACGGCCGAAGAGATGGCAAGACGCTTAAAAGCCGGCGTAATAGAAAAATATCCGCCGCTGTTCCCCAGGATAGAGGCTTAAACGATGGAACTGTTAGGGCAGATAATAGATATTTTTCTTCATTTGGACGTACATCTAAACGCCTTGGCCGCATATATGGGGGTATGGCTTTACGTACTGCTTTTCGCTGTGGTATTTTGCGAGACTGGCCTTGTGGTAACACCGTTTTTGCCCGGTGATTCGCTTATATTTGCGGTTGGCGCTTTGGCGAGCGTTGAAGGTTCCGTGATAGAGTTGCCTTACGCTATAATCATTTTGATTGTCGCGGCGATATTGGGCGACGGTGTGAACTTTGAGATAGGTAAATATATCGGGCCGAAGATATTCAGCAAAGATACTGGTTTTTGGCTTAACAAGAAGCATTTGATTTCGGCGCATAACTTCTACGAGAAATACGGCGGCAAGACGATTATTTTGGCGCGCTTTATTCCGATTATAAGGACATTCGCCCCGTTCGTGGCTGGTATAGGCAAGATGACGTATTTGCACTTTGCTGTTTATAACGTAATCGGCGCGGTTGTATGGGTGCTTTTGTTTTCTTTAAGCGGATATTATTTTGCGGCGACTCCGCTGGTGCAAAATCATTTCCATTACGTGATAGTGGCTATTATAATAATATCCGTAATGCCGGCGGTTTATGAGTTTATAAAAGCCAAAATGGACGCCAAAAAAGAAAAATAAATAGGAGCTCTATTTAGCAATAGGCGGCATAACTTTAAGTTATGCCGCCTGTTTGTTTCATGTGTTTAAATTTTTTTGCGGCAGGGAAATAAAAATTTCGCGCTTGGGGCAGTCGTTTTTATAATATTTTGTTTTATTCAGGCGGGCGGTTGTTACAGCTTTATCGGCAGCTTCCCTTTTGCTTCTTTATTGCCCAAGATAATTTCCGCCGTGGCCTGCGCGCTTAACTTGTTTACGCCGTATATCGCTATTACGTTTTTGGCTTGCGGATAGAATTTTATGTCGTAAGGGCTCATAAGCGACAGGAAAATAATATCTTTATCCTCTTTAAGCAGTTGTTCTATTGCTCTTTTTTGGCTGGGGATAGGTTTATCGGCCCATTGGAGACTGCCCAATATTACCAAATCGGCGTTGCTCATACATTCTTTTGCCCTTCTGATGTCAATTTCCTTGGGGCGCAGATGCGCGTTATAATGTTCCACTTCCCAGCCCTTCTCCAAAAACGGGGCGTTTATTATCGGCAGCTGATCGGCAAAGCGGGACGGCGAGAAGAAAACGGAACATAATTTGGGATTATCTTTTTTCTTGATTTCAATTGGTTTTGTAGCTTCCTGCGTAAGCTGAAGCTGGGGCGAGGCCTCCCCAGTGAGATTTTTGGTATAGGGCAATACTCCCGGCTGCGAGCGGACTACGGTTACAGCTTCTTCCGCTATTTTGCCTGCATAAATATCAAAGGCTTTTATAGTATCAAAGACATCGCCGTGGTAGACATCCTCGTCAAAAAGGCCGAGTTTGACTTTTAGATCGAAAATCTTTTTGGCGGCTTCGTTTATTCTGTCCTCGGATATTTCAGCGCCGATTTTTTGCATAAGCTGTTTATGCGTAAGTTTTGGATCTCTCTTACTGGTAAGTATCATATCGACGCCCGCGTTTAAGGCTTTGGTGGCCGCCTCTATAAGGTTGCTGCCCTTAGTCGCGCCGGCCATATCTAAGCTGTCAGATATTACCAAGCCTTTAAAGCCCAGCTCGTCCTTAAGCAAATCATTAAGGATTTTGGGGGAGAAAGTCGCCGGATTTTGTGGGTCTATAAAGTCGTAAACTATATGTGCCGTCATTATCCCCATAACGCCGTTGTCTATCGCTTGTTTAAACGGAGGAACGTGTGTGGTGTAAAACTCCTCCTTGGTCATATTCAGGCGCGGTAAATCCAGGTGCGAATCTATTACCGTTTCGCCGTGGCCGGGGAAATGTTTTGCCACCGCCATTATCCCGCCTTTTTGAAGCCCGTCGATAAGCGCGCTGCCCATATCGCCCACTACTTTGGTGTCGGAGCCAAACGAGCGCACCCCTATAATCGGATTTGCGGGGTTGATATTTACGTCTACCACAGGGGCGAAATTGATGTGCACACCCACGTTTTTCAATTCGGTTGCCACTATATAAAATAAAGTGGCTGTATCTTCGGTATTTTGCGAAGCGGCGAGCATCATATTGGTAGGCAGATAGGGAAAGCCCAAAGTTACGGGGGTGTATACCGTTCCGCCTTCGTAATCTATGGAAATCAACAACGGTATTTTGTGAGGGCTTTTTTTTGCCCAGCTTTGCAATTTATCAATGAGTTTCTTTGTTTGGGGCAGCGAATAATTGCCCCATTGTATCAGCACCCCGCCGACAAGCCCTTTTTGTATGGCGTCTTTGTATTTGTCGGCATTGTCTATATCCGTGGCGATGACAATTGTCTGCGCCAGTTTTTCCTGCATGGTTAAAGTATCAAATAGGGTTTGCGGTTCGTTGGGAATTTCCGGGTTTGCCGCCTTTGGCGGGAAATTCTCTTTTATCGCTTCGCTTTGGGATTGGACTTTTATAGCTTTCGGCTTCTGCGTCGGCGGGGTATTATTGCCGGGATTTTTGGCATAAGCCGAAAGTGTAAAAAGCAAAGCCAAGAGCAAGCTCAGCCGTTTCATTGTTGGTCCTCTTTTAAGGTTATCACGGGCAGCTCGTTCATGGTGCCAAGCCTGAAAGGAGGGCCCCAATAAAATGTGCCGGAACTTACGTACAGGTTTGTTTTGTCCTTGGTATAAAGGCCGTTTATGTATGGGAACTTCAAAGCCGTTAGATATTTAAAGGGCCAAATTTGGCCGTTATGCGTATGTCCGCTAAGCATTAGGCCGATTTTATTATTGGCCGCCTCTTCAAAATACAAAGGCGTATGGGAGAGCAAAATATTATAGTTGCTGTTAAATACGGTGCCGTTTCTTATGATTTGCTCAAAGTAATGTGGTTTTATGCCAGAGGTAACAATGTCGTTTACTCCCACGATGTTTATTTTGCCGACATAAGCTGTTTTATTTTGGAGCGGAATAATGCCCGCTGCTCTATACATGTCCATATTGGCGTTAACTCCGCTGTAATATTCGTGATTGCCGGGGACCCCGTATTTCCCTAACTTGGCGTGCATGTTTTTGACGTTTTCTATAAAGAGAGGGGCATATCTTCCGGCATATTCAAAAATATCACCCGTGAAGAAAATAAAATCCGGCTCCAATTCGTTTATCTGTTTGGTTAGCTTTGCCACTCTGGAGGGGGTTACCGTCCCGCCGAAATGAGTATCGGATAAGTGGACTATTTTTATCCCGTCTGTGCCTGGCACGTCGGTATTAACGGTAATATTAACAATGGCAGGCTGCTTGAAAGCATTATAAGCGCCTTTTGCGGATATAATAAAAGCTATTATCATTACAAATACGCCCAAAGGTATTTTGAGCGGGTGCCCCGTCAATTTGAAAAGCAGCTGCAGTGCCATAGCCGCCATTACCGTTAGGAAATATAAGAACAGAAGTCCCAAAAGAATATGCCCAGCCACCTGTAATGCGTATGAGAAATTATTATATACCTGATGCGGTATTATGAACGCGGCAAGCAAAAACAGCGTCAGTAAAGCGGGCGCTATTTTTGCCGTAAGATTAAAAGAGAGAAAAGGGGTGTTAAGGCAAGTCCAAGCTATACTTACATAGCTCATCAAGAGTACGGTTATAAGCAAAAATATCAAAAACATAAAATTTACACCTTGGAAACGAAAATTCCTTTCTTTTTATTTTTTGTGACATTATCAAAGGAGAACAATTTCCCGTTCATCGCGACATATACCCCGTTGGGCAGCGACTGGGAAAAAGCCATGGCGGTCGCCAAATTAAATATACCGTCGGAAGTGCCGAATTTATAAGGGATCATTGCACCGGTAAGAACTATGGTTTTGTTTTTTACTTTTGCCCCCAAATAGCGGGCGGTTTGTTCCATGGTATCGGTACCGTGCGTAATGACGATACTGTTTTCTTTGGCGTTTTTGCAGGTTTTCGCTATTTCCGCTCTGTCTTTTTCGGACATAAACAAACTGTCTTTAAGCATAAGCTGCGTTATTGCCACAGGCAGGCGGCAACGCCCCATTTTAAGCACTTCTTTAAGGTGGGTACGGGTAAAGAAGAGTTCGCCCGTAAGTTCATTGTATTCTTTGTCGAAAGTACCGCCAGTCGCTATAATTCTTACCGCCATCTAGAATCTCCTTGAGGATTGATAGAAAGTTCCTAAATAAAAAGTATAATATATTTATAGAATAAACAAGAGGTTTTTATATTATGACTATAAGAGTAAGATTTGCCCCCTCGCCGACAGGGCACCTTCATATCGGCGGATTAAGGACGGCGCTTTTCAACTATCTTTTTGCTAAAAAAGAAGGCGGTACTTTCATTTTAAGAATAGAGGATACCGACGAAGAAAGATCAACACAAGAATCCGTTGACGCTATATATCAGGGTTTGATGTGGGCAGGTTTGACTTGGGACGAAGGCCCGATGCCCGACGGCAGCGTCAAGGGGAATTTTCCACCGTATTACCAGGCGCAGCGTGCGGATATGGGCATATACAAAAAATATATAGATCAGCTTTTGGCGGAAGGCAAAGCATATAAATGCTATTGCACGCCCGAGGAACTTGAGGATATGCGCCAAAAAGCGCATGCGGAGCATAGGCCTCCCCGTTATCCGGGCAAATGCCGCAATCTTACCAAAGAACAGCAGGCCGAGCTTGAGGCCCAGGGCCGCAAATACGTAATACGTTTCAAAATGCCGAGCGAAGGCGAAACGGTATTTAACGATTTAATCCGCGGGGAAGTTAGCTTTGCCAATAGGGATTTGTACGACTTGGTAATACAAAAGACCAGCGGATATCCGACTTATAACTTTGCCTGTGTGATAGACGATCATCTTATGGAAATGACGCATATTATCCGCGGCGATGACCACATTTCCAATACGCCGGCGCAAATACAGATGTATAGGGCTTTGGGGTGGAAGGAACCTATTTTCGCGCATCTCTCGATGATACACGGCCCCGACGGTACGAAACTTTCTAAGCGCCACGGCGATACCAGCGTAATAGAATACAAGCGCCAAGGCTTTTTGCCTGAGGCGATGATAAACTACTTGGCGCTTTTGGGCTGGAGTACGCCCGATTCGCAACAGCTTTTCGCGCCCGGCGAACTGGAAGAGAAATTTGATATTAAGGGCTGCCAAAAAAGCCCCGCCGTATTCGATACGGTAAAACTTATGTGGATGAACGGGGATTATATAAGGCAGCTTAGCTCCAAGGAGCTTTTAAACAGGGCCAAACCGTTTATAGAGGAAGCCGGCATAGCCAAGGGCGTAGACGAAGAACGGCTTGAGCAAATAGTCGCGTTGGAGCAGGAGAAATATAAAACTTTGAGGGAAATACCCGATCTGATAAGTTTCTTCTTTACCGATGAAGTCAAATTCGACGAAGCCGCCGTAAATAAAGTTTTCAAGACGGAAACCGCAAAGAAAGCGCTTGAACTGATGATAGATAAATACGGCGCCTTGCAGGACTTCACCGAGCAAACGTTGGAACAAACCGCCAGAGCAGCCGCAAAGGAAGCGGGTTTGAAAGCGGGGCAGATTTTCCACCCCGTAAGAGTGGCGGTATCGGGCAGAACCAACGGCCCCACATTATTCAAAATGCTTGAATATATGGGTAAAGATATGGTATTAAAGAGAATGAGGGCTGCTTTGCAATATTGCTAGATATAGGAAAAGGGGCGAGGATGAAATATTGGTATCTGAAGGGGGCGGACGTAGTGGGGCCGCTTCCGGTGGGGGAAATAGTAAACGATGCGGAATTTTCGGCGGATACTTTTGTCTGTCCGGAACATGAAAGCGAAAACAGCGAGGCTTGGAAACCGGCCGAGCAGTATATGCAGGACTTCGGTTATTTCTTGGATCCTTCTCATTACGCAAAACCTTCGGAGGATTCCCCTGCGCCAAAAGAGCCGAACGAAGAAAAGGAAGATATTCCCTCTAAAGATTCCTCGCCTCTGGGGCAATCCTCTCAGACATCAACGGAAGAACGCCCTTTCTCTGAGCATTCTTTAAATGAATTACCCCAAGGGGAGAATCTTTCCGACGTCAAACCGATATTTTCGGAAGGCGAGAAAGCTTTGCCTGAAGGGGGCGAGCATCTCTTCGAGCCTAAGCCGATAGTTGAAGATTTGCCTAAGGCTTATGCCGAACAGGAGAAAGAGGAATCACCTCTTCCCGAGGAAAAGGCCCCTACCGAATATAATGTTTATACCGAACGAGTGAATCTTAATGATTTGCCTGCGGAGAGCGAGGCCTCTATGGAGGAAACGATACACGCGCGCTCGCCCCTCAATGCGGCTATGGACGATAATTTACTTGACGAAATACCCGCCGCGGCCGTTTTGGGCAACAGGGAAGAGAATATAGAACAGGCCTTAAAAGAACCTTCCGACGATATAAAGGGGGAAGAGGCGGAAGTCGTTTTCAACGAAGAGGAAACTTTGGCCAAGGAAGAGTCATCTTCCCCGGATAAGATTTTTAAGGAAGAATCTTCTCATAGCGAAGCGGTTGTAGTGGCGCCTGAGGAGGGGGAGGCTTCCTCTGTTAAAGAGGAAAACTCGAACCCGAACGAAAATCCCGGGCGTAAGATATTAAGGGAAGAACAAGCCAAAGCCGCCGCGATTAAAGATGAGGAAGACGCCGACGATCTGGACGAGCCGGAAACGGAAAGAGAAGAAAGTGACGACTCTTTGGAAACTTTTACTTCTTCCGCGCCGGTAGTTCATATAGATCCGGAGGACGAGCAGTCTTTTAAAAATAAAGTTTTGCCGCGCGCAACGATAACGGAAGATGAGGGTGACGGCGCAGAACGTGAGGAAGAGGACTATTTTGAAGATTCCGAAAAAAGGGATATCCTTTCCATAGACGACGAAAAAGAGTATGGCGTGCATTCTTCTCCCAACCACGGCATTATTGAGGAAAATCACGAGGTTGACACCGGCTTATTATCGGTCCAAGATTCGGTAAACAGCCAATTTGTAAAGCCGGCCCCCACTACTAGCGGAAAGATAATAAGCTCAAGCGACGGAAGGGTGCGCGAGCCGAAGAACAAACGGAACGACCTGATATATATAATGGTAATGTTTATGGTCGTTTTGGTGATAGTGGCTTTGATGATGATGTTCACTTCGGAACAGAGCAAAGAAGGCGCAAGCGCGAAAGGGACGCAAACTCAGCAGGCGAGTGCGGGCGCTATGGATATGGAAGATCAAATTTCGCGCTCGGTGATACAGGGGATAGATGAGGGTATGGCTTCGCCGGAAGTTCCGTTTGCCTCCGCTCCTATAAAGAACGGCAATCTGACGCAAAACAACGGCAGTGTGCAAGACACGACGCAGGACATGGCGCGCTATTGCGAGAATTTGGTTCGGAATTACAGGCTTGCCGACGGTACTACGATAGATGAGCGATTTGGTAAGATATACGGCGCGGATTATCAAACTAGATGGGGCAGCAATTTGCTGCATGGCAATACTTACGTGGTGGAATTTTTCGCTTCCAAAGTTAGGTCCGAGCCGATAAGATATATGTTCTCTGTGAATGCGAGCAACGGAGAGATAGGCGGCATGAACAATGCCGCAGTAGATTTAGTAGGTAAATAAAATTTATAGGAGCAATTATGGGAAACGGAAGCGGTAAAGATTTGTTAACATTAGACGTATTATTTCAGTTGATGAAGAGCAAGAACGCGTCGGATCTGCATTTGACGGTAGGGGTTCCTCCCATTTTGCGTATAGACGGCAAGTTGTTTCAGACTCCGTATGAGGTTCTAACTTCGGAACGGATACAAAATTTGATATATGCGGTAATGAGCGAGGAGCAAAAAGGCCGTTTTGAATCCACCAACGAATTGGATTTTGCCATTTCCTTAAAGAATTTTGGCAGAATGAGAGTCAATTTATACAGACAGCGCGGCAGCATGGGCGTGGCGATAAGGGCTATTCCGTTTGACTTTAAAACTTTCAGGCAGTTGGGTTTGCCCGCGGCGGTAGATTCTTTGGTGCATATGACCAAAGGCTTGGTATTGGTGACGGGGCCTACCGGTTCGGGAAAATCTACGACTTTAGCTAGCATTATAAACTTTATAAACGAACATTACGGTTATCATATAATGACGGTGGAAGACCCGATAGAATTTATTCACGAGCATAAAAGAAGCATCGTGAACCAGAGGGAAGTAGGGCAGGATACGAAAGATTTCGCCACGGCGTTAAGATATGTGTTAAGGCAGGATCCGGACGTCATTTTAATAGGCGAAATGCGCGACTTGGAAACGACGCAGCAGGCTTTAAACGCGGCGGAAACGGGTCACTTGGTATTCGGCACTTTGCACACCAGTGACGCTATGCAGACGATAAACCGCATATTGGATATGTTCCCGCCGAATCAACAGGAGCAGGCGAGGACGCAGCTGTCTTTCGTATTGGAAGGTATTATCTCTCAGCAACTGTTGCAGACGGCCGACGGCAAAGGCCGTATATTGGCGCCGGAAGTTTTATTGGCGACGCCTGCCGTAAGGGCTTTGATAAGGGATAAGAAAATAGAGCAGCTTGTCCACGTAATGCAGACCAGCCAGCAGCAGGGTATGCAGACGATGAACCAATGCCTTGGCGATTTGTATCTGGCCAACAAGATAACGTATCAAGAGGCGGTGTTCCACTCCAACGACGTCAACGATTTGAAGGCGTATTTGGAACAGCGCATGAGACGCTAGTCAAAAATGATTTAGAAGATAACTATCCTCTTAAAAGGGGATAGTTATTTTTTTGTTAGAATATATAAAAATAAAAAAGCGGAGGGCTTTATGCGAGACGCAAATTTCTACGAGGATCTTTTAGACGATAATAAGCCTTTGGAAGTATTGGAAGATTTGGCTTCTTATAAAGGACGCGACGCGAAAATTTATTATTTAATGGCGGAAGCGCGGCGTATGCTCGGCCATTTTGAAGAGGCGATAGTATTGTATTCAAAGGCCGATTCTTACAATAAAATACCAGCCAAAGCCGGCGCTGAAGAAGGGGAAGAATTCCTTTTATTCAAGCTGGATATAGCTTTGGCGATGTCAAAATGTTACAGAACTTTGGGCATAGCGCAGACGGCTTATGACGTGGCCTCACAGGCGTTTGATATGGCCGAGAAACAGCAGTTTTTGGATTATGCTATGACGGCTTTGCAGGAGATGGGAATGTCTTTAAGAGCGCTTGGGCGCCTTGACGAAGCCGCGCAGTTATTAAAAGAAGTTTTAAGCTATTACGAAAGCGAAAAGGACACCGCCGGAATATCGTTTATATACTGGGCTTTGGGCGGAATATGCCGTTTGAAAGGGCAGTTTAAGGAGGGGATAGAATATTTTAAATTAGCGATAAAATTGGCCAAACGCGCGAAGGATAAAATGTCGGAGGCATACGGCTATTGCGGGCTTGCGGGTATCAGCAGGATAGCGGGCGACATTAAAGGCTGCGTGGATAATTATAAAAAGGCGGAGGCGATATTTAAAAACAGCGAAGACATATTCGGCAAAGCCTACACTAACTGCGGAATGGCAAACGGGCTTAGACAACTTGGCAATTATGACGAGGCTTTAAAACGCTATAAGCGTGCCGACACTTTATACACCAGTATAAACGACACGGTGGATTTGGGTTTTGTCAAATGGGGCAAGGCCGATGTGCTGAAAAGGAAGAATAAACTTAAAGAGGCTCTGGCGGAACTTAAAGAGGCCAAGGAACTTTTTGCTTCCTCGGACGAAATACGCGGACAGCTTCTTACGGAGTTCTCTTTGGCGCAGCTTATCTATGCTTTGGGCGATACCAAGACGGCGGAAAGCATTTACGACGCCGCTTTAAAGCGCTGCAAAAAAGAAGGCTTATATACCTATATGGAAAGTTATACTTGATATTTTATCTGCCTAATAAAAAAGCCCCGATATAAAATCGGGGTTTTTTAAATGTCTTGATTTTATTTGTAAGCTTCTTCCATTTCCGCTTTAAATTTGAGGAAGGTACCCTCTTTTATTGAAGATCTTACCTGTTCCATCATTCTGGTAAGGAAGCGTATATTGTGAATGGAAAGCAGTCTGTGGCTGGTAAGTTCGCCGGCCCTAAACAAATGCGACAAATAAGCCCTGGAATAATTCTTGCAGACGAAGCAATCGCATTTATCGTCAAGCGGTTTATCCTGTGTCCGGTAGACGAGATTTTTGATATTCACCTTGCCGCCGCTGGTCATTACCTGCCCGTTTCTGGCGACTCTGGTCGGCCAGACGCAGTCAAACATATCTACGCCCTGTTCTATGCAGTCCAGAATTTCCTGCGGAGTGCCAAGCCCCATAAGGTAGCGCGGTTTTCCGTCGGGCAAATGCGGGACGGTATGGCGCAGGGCGAGGTTCATTTCTTCCCTGGTTTCGCCAACGGAAAGCCCGCCTATGCAAAAGCCGTGCACCGGCAAAGTTGCCATATCTTTGGCGGCCTCTTCCCTAAGGCGGGGATAAATGGCGCCCTGTATTATTCCAAACAAAATAGAGTGCGGGACGGAAAAGGATCCGTCTTCGTTTCTTGTTATATTCTGCGGCACCATGGAGTGATATTTGGCCGCCGCGCGCCTGGCCCAGCGTTTGGTAATTTCAAGCGCTTTTTTTGCTTCGTTTTCTTTGGCGGTGGCGGGGATAAGGACGTCAAGGCAAGTCCAGATATCGGATCCGATTTTGCTTTCGGCCTCTATCACGTTTTCCGGCGAAAAGAAATGCTTGCTGCCGTCGTGGTGGGATTTGAACCATACGCCCTCTTCCGTTATTTTCCTTAAATGCGAAAGGCTATGTACCTGAAACCCGCCCGAATCGGTGAGTATACTGGAATCCCAGTGCATAAATTTATGCAGGCCGCCCATCTTTTCCAGCAGGTCGGTGCCGGGCCTTAAATAAAGGTGATAGGTGTTTGAAAGTATGCATTGCGCTTTTACATGGTGCAAGTCCTCTTCCGTCAAGGCTTTGACGCAGGCCTGCGTCGCCACTGGCATAAATACGGGCGTTTGCACCAGGCCGTGTCTGGTATAAAGGCGCGCCGTTCTGGCTTTTGAGGAGCCGTCTTGCGCGTCAACGGTAAAAGGCGATGTTATTTTAATGTCTTTAAGTTCGTTCATAATATCAGCATTGAATCTCCGAAAGAATAAAAACGGTATTTAAGTTCCACCGCCTGGCTATAGGCTTTATAGATAAAATCCTCGGTGGCGAAAGCCGACACCATACATAAAGGCGTGGAATCGGGGAAGTGGAAATTGGTTATCAAGGCGTCAACCGCTTTAAATTTATAGCCTTGATAGATAAACAGATCCGTCCACTTGCCGCCGGGCGCTACAAAACCCTTATCGTCGGCGAAGCTTTCAATCGTGCGGGTGCTGGTCGTTCCGACGGAAAAGAGCCTGCCGCCGTTCTGTTTTGTTTTATTGATTATATCGGCCGTTTCTTTAGGCATTACGGCGAATTCTGCCAGCATTGTATGTTCTTCGGGCTCGGTGCGAAGCGGTTTGAACGTGCCCCAGCCTACGTGTAAAGTAACATAAGCGATATTAACGCCTTTTTGTTTGAGAGTATCAAGCAGCTGCGGCGTAAAGTGAAAGCCCGCCGTCGGCGCGGCTATGGAGCCTTCATTATGCGCATATACCGTTTGGTAACGCTGTTTGTCGCTCCCTATCGAAAGGGGCATGCCCGCGTGCTTGCGAGCCTTTTCTATATAAGGGGGCAGAGGCATAAGCCCGTATTCGCGGCAATAGGGCAAAATGTCTTCTTTATTGAACTTTATTACAGCCTCGCCGTTTTCGGTGTTGGATATTACCTCGCCCTGCAAATCATGGCCGAAGTTTAATTTCGTACCCGGTTTGTATTGCCTTAACAAAACAGCCCAGGAATATTTGTCTTGCAGCTGTCTTACCAGCAATACTTCCATTTTGCCGCCCGTCTCTTTATGCGCGAAGAGTTTCGCGGGAAATACTTTTGAATCGTTTATGACGATAGTATCGCCCGCGTTGATGAATTGCGGCAAATCCCTGAAGATTTGATGCTTTATCTCGCCCGTTTTTCTGTTTAAAACCATCAATCTGCTGGAGTCGCGCGGGTCTGCGGGGGTTTTCGCTATTAAGTCGTCTACGTTAAATTTTTTGAATCTTTCAAACGCCATATTAAATCCTTGTTATTTTGGAAGAAGGATAATATCTGTCCAAAATATCCTTGTAATCTTTGCCGGCTTCCGCCATTCCTTTGGCGCCGTCTTGGCACATTCCGCCGCCGTGGCCGTAGCCTTTGCCGGTAAAGGTGCGGCCTTTGATTTTGGTCAAGAAGCAGCTTTTCATTTTAGTGGAGCCTACCGCCACCCTAAAGCTGTTGCAGTTTACTTCTTTTTTGGTTTTGCTCGTCCTTATGGTTAAAGTTTTGGCCCTGCCGGAAGATTCCTTTTTGGCTACGGATACGCTCTTGAAGGTGCCGGGTATTTTGTTTTGTTTTAGGAAATTGTTTATTGCGCTTAAACTTATCGTCGCCTGCCAATTCGCGCTTTTGCTGTTTTTGCAGTATCCGCATTTGGCGCCGCTTAGAGGTTTTATCGTGTCTTTAAGCCAGGGGATAGGGTCGGTATGGCCGCCGCAGTTGGCGTGGTAATAGGTGTAGAAAAGCTTGCCTTTGTAAGTCAGCGTTTTGCCTTTGGTTTGATTTACCGCTTTCTCTACGCTTTCATATACTTTTACGGAACCTTTATACATTTGGCTTCGGACGTCGGAATAAAGGTCGAAATCCTGCGTTTTTTTGTCCTCTATGCTTTTTAGGGTATAAGTTCTTGCGGCGACGGCTTGCGCTTTTAGGGCTTCAAGCGGCCAGGAGGCGCTCATCTCGTAGGGCAAAACGCCGAGCAGATAATTTTCCAAATCGGTTTGTTCTATTATGTTTACGCCCGATTTCGCTGGTTGTATAAGCAATTTGCCGTTGTATTTATTGCCGCCGAGGGTAAAACTCTCTTTTGGGGAAGTCAAAGCCAAAAGCAGGCCTTTGCCTGATTTGACGCTGCCCGCCTTGACGCCTTTTTTATCGCCCGATACGGTAAACTTCCCGCCCTTTTTTACCAAATATTTTTTGCCGCCCGACAAATCCGTTATTTTAAAAGAGGAAGAAGCCTCCACCGATATGGACGGCTTATTTTCCGCTATCAATATTTTTACCTCTTTGGCGCACAGAGTTTGAAACGGCAAAGCGGCAAATGCAAACAAGATAAAAAAACGCGATATATATTTCATCAAAAAAGTCCGTTGGGGTTTTTGCGGCCTAAATGGTCGTAAGCCTTTTGCGTGGCGACGCGCCCCCTGGGCGTACGGGTAATAAAACCCGCTTTTATCAGGTAGGGTTCAATGGCGTCGGTAAGGGTATCGGTTTCCTGCGATACGGCTATGGCGAGGTTTTCCATACCTACGGGCCCGCCGCCGAATTTCTCTATCAGGGCGCTGAGTATCTTCTTGTCTACGCTGTCCAAGCCTTCTTTGTCTATGTCCAAAGCTTCCATGGCCATAACGGCAATTTCCTCGGTAATGACGCCATCGCCCTTAACTTGCGCGAAGTCGCGCGCCCTTCTAAGCAGGCGGTTGGCTATACGGGGCGTACCGCGCGAACGGCGCGCTATTTCCGTAAGGCCGGGCCTGTCGGCGTCTATTTTAAGCAGTCTTGCCGAGCGTTCCAAAATATCGGTAATTTCTTTAATTTCGTAAAAACCCAGATTGAACACTATGCCGAAGCGGTCTCTAAGCGGGCCGGTCAAAAGGCCCGAACGCGTCGTCGCGCCGACCAAAGTAAACTTCGGAACCGCCAGTTTAAGCGTGGTAGAACCCGCCCCTTTACCCGTATTTATAAAGAAAGTAAAATCCTCCATGGCGGGGTAGAGCGCTTCTTCCACCGCGGGGTTCAGGCGGTGTATTTCGTCTATAAAAAGTATGTCGCCTTCATTAAGCTCGGTGGTGAGCATGGCGGCCAAATCTCCTGGGCGTGCCAAAACGGGGCCAGATGTGCTTTTGATGTTTACGCCCATCTCCTTGGCCAAAATATTGGACAGCGTAGTTTTGCCCAAACCCGGCGGGGAATAGAAAAGGCAATGATCCAGCGCTTCGCCCCTGGCTTTGGCGGCGGATATAAAAATTTCCAAATTCTCTTTAAGTTTATCCTGTCCGACAAATTCCGCCAAAGTGGCGGGCCTGAGGGCGTGCTCCAGCGAGGAGTTCTTTTCCTCCACGCTAGCTTCCACATTTAAATATTCGTTATGAGCCGTCATTTGCGAAGTATCCTCAAAGCCGATTTAATATTTTCTTCCATATTATTGGATAGCCCGCCCTCATTGTGCAGTTTTTCTATCGCGCGCCTGGCTTCCGCCATACTGTATCCCAGCGCGCTGAGGGCCGCCAAAAGTTCCGACATATAAGGCGTATCCAAAGTTTTAATTTTCGTTTCGCCCTGTACGGTAAGGGTGTCCATTTTGCCTTTCAAAGCGTCTATTATTTTCTGTGCCGTTTTGGCCGTAAAGCCGAATATGCCCGTAAGTATTTTGGCGTCTTGATTTATTATCGCCCTGTGGAAATCGGGCAGGCTTCTAAGGGCTTTGCTTAAAAACTCCAAAGCCTTTTTGGGGCCGGTATTGGGTATGCTTTCTTTAAATAGCAGAAACAGGGTTTGATCGTCTTTGCTTATAAACCCGTATAAGCTGGTTCCGTCGTAAGGTGAAAGCGATTCGGTTATGTAAAGTGAAGCTTCCCGCCCTTCTTCCAAAGAGCTCAGCGATGCCTGCGGCATATTGACTTCATAGCCCACTCCGCCCGCCAAGACTATCGCGGAATTTTCCTTTATTTCAAATACTTCTCCTTTCAAGAAAGCTATCATATTTACATTTTACTTTATTTTGCCTTTGCTAAAAAGGCACGGGGGTATATATTTAAAGTTTATTTTATATGTTCGGTTTTAAAAGCGGGTAAATCCGCAAAACCCTATAAAAGCACGGCTGGTTTGGAAATTATTTGGAGAGTTTCTTTTTGAAAGCGTTTAGCTGTTCTTTCTTCGCCTGCTTTATTTTTTCCAGGAATTTTTGCTGTTGCGCTATCTGCGCCATTAAGGGCGCGCATTTGATATGGCACAGCGCTATGGCGGCGGCGTCGGCGACGTCATCGGGCGAGAGCTGTTTTTGCAATTTAAGCGTCAGCTGGACCATGCGCTGCATTTGTTTTTTATCTGCGGAGCCGCTGCCGCTTATGGTTAGTTTAACCCGTTTTGGCGGATAGGCGGAAATGGTTAAGCCCGCCTGATGAAGAGCCAGCATAATTACGCCGCGGGTCTGTATGGTATGCGACATAGTTAAAGCTCTTTTAAGGAAGAACATTTCCTCCATGGCGGCTTGGTCTGGTTTGAACTCCTGTGCCACTTTTTTGACTTCTTCGTATATTTCGCAAAGCCTTTGGGGCAGAGGGGTATCCGCCGCGGTGTGGATAAGCCCGCAGGCCACTAAAGCGGGACCGGCCGCTCCGTTGTCTTGCACAACGGCCCAGCCGGTCCTGTCCAAACCGGGGTCTATGCCCAAAGTTCTATTTGTCAAGCTGGGCTAAAATATCATCGGCGATATTGTAGTTGGAATAAACGTTTTTGGTATCGTCGTGATCGTCCAGGGCTTCAATCATGCGTTCGATTTTGGAAGCCGTTTCCAAGTCGGTAATGGAAACCTCGTTGGAAGGTATCATCGTCAGTTCGGCCGATTCCAATTTTAAGCCTTTGGCTTCAAGGGCGGTTTTGACGGTGTCCAAGTCTTCCATCGCGGTGATGACTTCAAAACCGTCTGCTTCTGTTTTAATGTCTTCGGCGCCGGCCTCAAGCGCGATATTCATAAGTTCTTCTTCCGTTGTGGCTTCTTTACCTATCAAGATTAAGCCTTTTTTTGCGAACATATAAGATACGCATCCGCTTGTGCCGATGCTTCCGCCTTTATCGGAGAAGATTTTCCTTATTTCGGAGAAAGTCCTATTTTTATTGTCGGTCGTACATTCCACTATAACGGCTACCGAGCCCGGCCCATATCCTTCATAGGTGATTTCTTCGTATACGGTTCCCGGGAGCTGGCCCGTACCTTTCATAATAGCTCTTTTGACGTTATCTGCAGGCATATTTGCGGCTTTGGCGTCTTCGACGGCCTTTCTAAGCCTGGCATTGCTTCCCAAATCCGCTCCGCCGATTTTGGCGGCTATGGTAATTTCGCGGATAAGCTTGGTAAAGATCTTGCCTTTTTTGGCGTCTACCAATGCCTTTTTGTGTTTGATACCTGCCCAGTGTGAATGTCCACCCATAAAAATACTCCTCTTTAGAAAAGTTTATAAGCTAATTCTAGCAAATTTGGCGCGGTAAAATAAACGGCGGCTTATTTTACTTTCTTAAATGGTAAAATATGGCGATGCCCCGTTAGCTCAATTGGATAGAGTACCGGTCTTCGGAACCGAGGGTGTGGGTTCAAGTCCCGCACGGGGCATATCTGATTTTTGCGCTCTGGAAGGTGTATATGAAATCTATCAAAGGCGAGGGCAGCGTAAACTGCCCCAACGGATGCGAAGCGTTCGACGCGGAATATTGGACGCTGGTGCGCGGCGATAAAGACGGCGAACTTAAGGAAGCACTGATCGGAGGGGAGCTTAATTTGGTGTCCTGCCCCAGCTGCGGGGAGATGTTCTACCACGACAGGGATATAGTCTACTTCGATCCACCCAAAGAACTTTTGGTTTTCGTCTCGCCTAAAGCGGAGAAAGATAAATTTGACGAAGTCAAAAAGAAAATGCAGAAGGATTTTGAGTTTTTGCGCAAAAATCTTTCCGAAATGAACATAAGTTACAGCCCTTTTTACCTTGCCGGCTTGGAGGAGCTTAAAGCACTATTGGATTATGATGAGCACTGCGCCTGCCAAAGCGAAGTTATCGCGGCGCTCTCTGCCCAAAAGGGTTTTAAGCTGGCGGCATTGGCGCCTTCGCACGCGAGGGTGAAGGGATATCCCTTATATATTCCCGTCGCGCGGGATAAATACGACGCCGAACATGTCAAGGAAGCGGCCCAGGCGGTCTTGGCTGAGAACCCCGCTCTGACTTTATTGGCGGCCCTGCTTAAGGATTTGCGGGAGGGCAAAGAGCTTCCGCCCAAAATATGAAAATGGAATATAAACTTATCTTGAAGGCTATCGGCTTGGAAGCTGAACGCGCAAAAGTTAAGGCTTGGGCCGTGGGCGGATTCGCGCGGGATAGGTTTATAGGCAAAACTACCAAAGACATAGATATTTGCGTGGAGGGGGACACTCACTCCCTTATAGACTTCTGTGTAAAGAAGTACGGAGCGGAAGCGAAATGTTTTAAGGCATTCGGCACGGCGCGCGTCAATTTGGCCTGCGGGCTTAAGCTGGATTTTGTACGCTGCCGCGCGGAGCTTTACCCTAAGCCCGCCGCTTTGCCTAAGGTTAGGCCCAGCGGGTTGAAAGACGATTTAATGCGCCGGGATTTTACTTGTAACGCCTTGGCGTTAAGCATAATGCCAGGCGAATTTCTTAAGGAATACGATTTGTTCAATTCCCGCGAGGCCATATCCAAAGGCTATATAGAAGTCCTGCACGATAAGAGTTTTGTAGATGACCCCACCCGCCTGTTCCGCGCGGTAAGGTTTTCGGCGCGCTTCGGCTGGCCTTTGGGGAAAAATACCGAAAGATTGTTTAGAGAAGCGGTGCGGGAAAAACGGGCAAGTTTATTATCCCGCCAGAGAATAGTTAACGAATTTGTCAAAATACTGAGGGAGAAATGCTCTTATAAAGCATTAAAGTTGGCCGATAAATACGGCCTTTTGGATTTTGTGTTCGGAAATTTAAAATACGGCTCTAAAATTGATACTCTTAGTACTTTTGAAGAAAAGATTGCCTTGCTTTCGCTTATGCAGGGCGAAAGGGGGGCGGATTTTGTATCTTCACTGTTGCTTCCCAAAGAAGGAACCGCTCTTTGTTTTGAAGTTCTTAAATGGCGGGAAGCTAAAGCCGCACCCGCAAAGGCTTTAAGTAAAAAAGCCGTTAAAATCCTCAAACTTTACAAACCCGCCGTAGAGCCATTTAAATTAAGACCGCTTTTGCTCAAGGCCGAAGATGCTTTGGCCCTGGGCTTTAAGGGCGGGGAAATAGGCTCGGCGCTTAAAAAACTGGCAAAAGCGCAATACCGAGGCAAAATTAAAAACAAAAGGGCGGCGGTTTCTTTCCTGAAAACTCTTAAATAATCGCTTCAAGTCGTACAGGATATTTACGCTTGGCCGTTTCTTATATACCATTCACGCGAATGATAGGCAATATCGGCTCCAAAATTAGTAGAATGGTCTTATATGGACTTTATTTTATATTTACCTGTATTGATATTTTCCGTAATAGCGCACGAGTTTGCGCATGGCTATGTCGCCTATCGCTGCGGCGACGATACCGCCTATTTGCTGGGGCGGCTTAATTTCAATCCACTGAAACATATAGATATGGTGGGCACTATAATAGTGCCTTTGGCGCTGTTTATGATAAACGCGCCGATGTTCGGCTGGGCCAAACCGGTGCCAGTAAATTATTTCAGGCTTAGGGGGGGACGGAAGGATATTGCCTTGGTGTCTTTGGCCGGCCCGATGACGAATATCGCCCTGATGCTGGCGGCGGCACTGCTGTTTAAATTACTGGCCGCGGCGGCGCCTTTTTCCGCGATAGCTCTTAAACTGCTGCTTTATACGGTAATAATCAATATGGTGCTGGCTATATTCAATTTGATACCGATTCCGCCTTTGGACGGCAGCAAAATAGTATCGTATTTTATGTCGCCCCAAACTGCGGCGCGTTATTTAAATTGGGATCGTTTCGGCTTTATCATATTAGCGGTTTTGATAGTTACGGGCGTATTCAGCAAGGTAATTACGCCTATTTTCAATGTGGCTTTAACTTTAATATTAAGTTTTATCGGAGTTCCTTATGGATCATACTAAAGAGAAGATTGTAGTTTCCGGAATGAGGCCCACCGGCAGATTGCATTTGGGCAATTATTTCGGTGCTTTAAGAAATTTTGTGGATTTGCAAAACAAATACAAATGCTATTTTTTCGTGGCGGATTTGCACGCTTTGACTACGGCTGCGGAAAATACCGACGATTTGGCGGCCAACAGCGAACAGATGGTAATAGACTGGCTGGCGGCGGGCGTAGATCCCGAGAAATGCGCGATATTCATTCAGTCGCATGTTCCGCAGGTAAGCGAGCTGACCACGCTTTTGGGTATGATAACTCCGCTGGGCTGGCTTTTAAGAAATCCTACCTATAAGGAGCAGCTTAATGAGCTTTTCCGCAAGAAATATGCTGGGCAGGAAGACAAAGTGGCGGCGGAAAAAATGGCGATGCTCAGCGAGGCGGAACTTTCGGAGATGTCCTCTTTCGGATTTTTGGGCTATCCAGTACTTATGGCGACGGATATACTTATCCATAAGGCTGCGTATGTACCCGTAGGGCAGGACCAGACGGCGCATATGGAAATAGCACGCGACATAGCAAGGCGTTTTAACGATATTTATTCCACCGATACGCTGTTTGAACCCAAGCCCTTGTTTACTTCGGTGCCGAAGGTGCCGGGTTTGGACGGACGGAAAATGTCCAAATCCTACGGCAACACGATAGATTTGGGCGAAGATCCCGCCGCGGTACGCAAGAAAGTTATGTCTATGTTTACCGATCCCAACAAACAAAGAGCCAACGACCCGGCCAATCCGGAAGGCTGTACGGTATACGCTTTCCATAAGATTTACAATCCCGACTACCAGAAACGATGTGAGGAGTGCAAGGCCGGCGCTTTGGGCTGTGTGGCGTGCAAGAAACATTTATTTGAACTTATGGAGAAGGAAATAACGGAATTTAACAAACGCAGAGCCTTCTACGAAAGCGATAAGGCTTTGTTAAACAAAATTTTGGAGCGCGGCGCTCAGCAGGCGCGCGAGAGCGCGGAGGCGACTTTAAAAGAAGTCAAGAAAGTGATGAAGCTGTTATGACAAACGAAAGCATCAGGATACACTTGGACGTATTTGAAGGCCCTATGGACCTTCTTTTACACCTTATCAAGAAAGACAATCTGGATATTTACGATATAAACATATCGGAGATAACCTCTCAGTATCTTGAGTATCTTGATATTATGAAACAGCTTAATTTGGAGCTCGCCGGCGAGTTTTTGGTAATGGCCAGCACGCTTATGCAGATAAAGGCGCGGCAGCTTTTGCCTTCGCAGGTGCCGACTTCGGAGGAAGACGGGCCCGATCCCGCCAAAGAACTTATAGAAAAGATAGTGGAGTATCAAAAGTTCAAACAGGCGGCGGCGTATTTGCAGGGCAATTTCGAAAAGTATAAAGACAATTTTTACAAAAGCACTCCGGTATTTGATGGCGGCGAGAGAGTGTTAAACGTACAGCTTTTCGATTTATTGGCGGCGGTCCGGCGCGCTTTTGAGAATTTGGAAAGCCGGGAACACGCCGATTTATTGAAGATAGAAGAGTTCCCGATAGACAAGAAGATAGATAAAGTCTTGTATCTTCTTGAACGAAAGCCCTGGATATTGGTGGACGAGATATTTTTGGGCGAAACCAAGAAACGCGGCGTAATAACGTGTTTTATGGCGGTTTTGGAGCTTTTGAAAATAGGCAAGATATTGGCCAGGCAAGACGGTGAAGGCTTGGAAATACGCCTTTATATGAACCCCGAGAAACGCGGGGAAGATTATCACAAACTTATGCAGACGGACGAGAAAGAACCTGAGCAAGGAGCGCGGTAGAGCAAATGGAAGAGAAAGCCAATATTGCCGCAGAGGGCAAAGAGGAAGTTTTCAGCAGGGAAGATTATAAAAGGATAGTGGAAAATCTGCTTTTTATAACGGACCGTCCTTTAAGCGCGGCGAAACTTTCGCAAGTGGCGCAGATAAACAATATCCAGCTGACTAAGGACATAGTAAATGCATTGGCGCAGGAATACGCGCAAAGCGGACGCGCTATACAGATAGTGGAGCTTGGGGGCGGCTTTCAGATGTCGACCAAACCCGAATACGGGCGGTGGGTGCGTGCTTTATTTAACGAGAAAAGCTCCGACAAACTTTCGCCCGCGGCCTTGGAAACATTAGCCATAATCGCCTATAAACAACCCGTTACCAGAGCGGAGATAGAAGCTATAAGGGGTGTAGACATCGTCGGCCCGTTGGAAAAGATTATGGAACGCGGCCTGGTGCGCGTGGTGGGGCGCAAGGACGCGCCCGGCAAGCCGATGGTCTACGGCACCACGGACGAATTTTTAAGAGTATTTGGATTAAACCATATTTCGCAGCTGCCCGAACTTAAGACTTTTGAAAGCAAAGGCCCGCGGGAAATACAGAGCGATTTGCCTTTTGGCCCCAGTTTGCCGCAAGTCAAGGAGGCCATACTCCCGCTTGAAGAGGAGGCGGACATTTATACCAGGAATACGCCGGAAGGTTCCGATGATGGGCAAGATTTTGGCGCCTTTTCGGATACGGAGCCTCAAGACATAGCCGAGCCTAAGTACAATTTGCCCGAGCATCCGCAAGAGCAAAACGCCGAAGCGCAAGATAGCGGGGATAGTTCTTCGGATAATGCCGAAAGCGCCGCCGATGCCGCGCCAAGCGAAACGGATTTGGATATAGCATCGCAGGATCAAACGGACTCGGCGCCGGAGAGTTCGGCAACGGAGCCGACTTCGCAAGGCGTGGAAGAGAAGGAAGAAGACGTTCTGCCAGAAGAGGGTTTTAAGCAGGAAAGCGGTCTTGAAGAAGATATGCTTAAAGAAGGATTTGACGAATTAAAATAGAAGTATAAACTTGAGGAGAAATTTATGAATATAGTTTTAGCCGCTAGCGAAGCGTTTCCCTTTTGCAAAACGGGTGGACTGGCCGACGTGGTAGGCGCGCTGACGCAGGACTTTTCAAGAACGAGAGGCACCAAAGTGTTGTTATTTTTGCCGCGTTACAGAAATATTAAGAACGCCTCTTCTTTAAGGACGGTACCGGGCGTATTTTATATACCGGTCGGCTCGCGTTTGGAGCCTGCGCAAATATCATATTTGAAATGGGGCAACGCTTTGGTGTTTTTTGTGGAATCGAACAAATATTTCGACAGGCCGGAACTGTATTTCACCAAGCATGGCGATTACGCCGATAACGACGAAAGGTTTATGTTCTTTTCGCGCGCGGTGCTGGAGGCGTGCAAATTTATAGGCTTCAGGCCCGATATAATCCACGCGCACGACTGGCAGGCAGGCCTTTTGCCGGCTTATCTTAAGACGGTATACAAAACCGACGCCTTCTTTACCCGCACGCGCTGTATGTTTACGATACACAATATAGCGTATCAGGGTTATTTCGGGCGGGACAGTTTTGTCAAGGCGGGCTTTTTCGAGCCTGATTTCACGCCCGACAAGTTTGAGTATTGGGGCGGGATAAGCTATCTAAAGACGGGAATAGTGTTTGCCGATAAAGTAAACACCGTCAGCCCCACTTACGCGCAAGAGCTTTTGCGCGGGCAAAACAGTTTTGGTTTGGAAGGAGTGTTAAGGAATAAGGGCGCGGACTTTTTGGGGATAATCAACGGTATAGACGGCGAAGTGTGGGACCCGCAAACGGATACAATGATACCGATGGGTTACGATGACGAAAGTTTAAAAGGCAAAGCCTTATGCAAAGCCGAGCTGCAAAAACTTTGCGGCTTGCCGCAGAACCCGGATATCCCGCTGTGCGTTATGGTAAGCCGTTTGGCTTATCAAAAAGGCGTGGACCTTTTGCCCGATTTGATAAGGGCTATGGAAGGGAAAATGCAATTTATAATAGAGGGCAAGGGTGATCCCAACGCGGAGCATATATTGGGCGAACTTGCGGCCAGATACCCGTCCTCTTTCGCCTTTAGGGCGGTGGTGGACGAAGCCCTGGCGCATAAGATATATGCGGGCGGGGATATGTTCTTGATGCCTTCAAGGTTTGAGCCTTGTGGTTTAAGCCAAATGATTTCCATGCGTTACGGGACTTTGCCGGTGGTATCCAAGGTAGGCGGCCTTGCCGATACGGTAAAAGGATATGAAGGCGATATGACGGCGGAACTTAAAACTGGCTTCTTTATAAACGAAATGAGCGTTAACGGTCTTATAAACGCCTTAAACACCGTACTGAGCGTATACGGCAGGAAAAGAGTATGGAAAGCTATGCTGGTCAACGCGATGGCGGAGGATTTCTCTTGGGAGAATTCCTCTAGGCATTACATGAAATGTTTTAACGAGATACTTAGGAGGAGATTTTAAATGCGGAAAATATTTTCTCTGTTTATAGCTTTATTTTTGTTTTCTCCCGCTTTCGCGCAGGGCAAGAAAAACGTAATTTTTGTTGTAGCCGACGGCGGCGGGCCCGCGGCGATGGGGCTTTTATTGCAATACGCGCGCTATGCGCAGAACTCGCCTTATGCCGACAGGACCTCAAATATGGAGAAACTGTTTTCCGCCTCTAATCTGGGCATAGTGTTAAACGCGACTAAAGAAACGATAGTCAGCGATTCCGCCGCGGCGGGCACACATATGGCAAAAGGCACGCTTACGTATCCGGAATATTTGGGTATGGGCGCAGACGGACAAATCGGCGAAAGCCTGATGAAAAAGGCGCAGAAACTTGGTATGGCGACGGGCTTGGTTACCGACGTCTATTTAAGCGACGCTACGCCTGCGGCGTATGCCGCGGGTACGGACAGCCGCAGGAAATATGAGGAAATTTCGCTTTCTCTTCTTAACAGCGGCGCGGACGTCCTTTTGGGCGGCGGGCTTAACTATTTTATCTCCGATCAGGATTTGCAGGACGACAGATATTCCGGCATATTTAAAAAGGTGCCATACCGCAAAGATCTTGAACCGGCTTTACAAAACGGTTTGTTCCAAAAACTGATAACAAGCGGATATCCTTTGGTATTTGACAAGAAAGGCCTGAAAAAAGCAAAGAATAAAAAGCTAATAGGCTTATTTGGGGCCAGCGCGATACAATACAGCGTAAATCCGGCGGAATACGCCCCCAATCTTAAGGAAATGACTGAAAAAGCGATAGAAATACTTTCCAAAAACGAAAAAGGGTTCTTCCTTATGGTGGAAGCGGGCGCTTTGGACTGGATGCTGCACGATAATGACCAAGGCGCGGCTTTGGCCGAACTTTTGGAATTGGACGAAACTTTGGGCTACATAAAACAATGGGCGGACGACAATCCCGATACTATGGTAATAGTAACTGCTGACCACGATACGGGCGGCTTTGGCTTCCAATACAGGAAAGTTAAGGGAGAGGAATTGAATTTAAAGCAAGAACAAGGTTATCCCTTATACGATAAGAAGGATTATTCGGTCAAGAGCAATTTGGATATAATAGCCAAACAAACCAAAATGCAGCGCGATATGCGCGCTGAGTTTGAGGCTTTGGGCGAAAAGCGTCAAACGCCGAAGGCTATACAGGATTATCTTAAAGCGAATATGGGTTATGAACTGCCTTTAGACGTAATAGAGGATAAAGGCGATTTTGAGGATAGTTTAAAAGAAGTCAACAAGAGATTGGGCGTAGTGTGGAGTACGGGCAATCATACGGGCAGCCCGCTTTTCGTAAGTTTTTACGGATCGGGCGCGCCGGAGAAGCCCGGGATATTGCACAATACCGAGATAAACAAGATAATAGAAGGATTTTTATATGACGGAAAATAAAGCCGTATTCACTGGGCAAAGCAGGATAATGTTTATATTGCTGGCTTTTGCGCTTTTGGCGCAGGGCGCATTGTTTATGAGGAGCCAGGCTTATAATTCGTTTGATATGTTGATGAGCGATTTTAAAATAGCGGTTGTTCTTAACAATGCCAGCTCTTCGGAGACAGAAGATTTTACGAAGAAGCTAAACTCTCTTGAAGGCGTAAGCGAAGTCAGGTATTTAAACGCGAAAGAGGCTTTGGCTTTGCCCGGCGCATTGCCGGAGCAGAACGGCTTTGAGGTTTTTTTGCCCAAAGAGGATTTCCTGCCGGCTTTTTTTGAGATAAAGGCAAGCCAATCCGTAATGATGAATCCGGAGGCGTGGATAGCGGAGCATTTTTCTTCAATGGCGCAAGACGCTCAAGCCTATTATAAAGAGAGCCAAGCCCAAGCGGCGATATATTTGGGCGGGATAGTCAAATATATAAATATAGTATTGGGGCTTAGCATGTTTTTCTTTTTGACGTTTTGTTTTTTTGTTGAGGCTTATTATATAAGAATAACATCTCTTTCCACGCGCATGGGCGGGGTGATATGCGGGATTTTTGCCTATGCTTTGGCTTTGGCGTTGAGTTATATATTGGCCTCCCCTTTAAAACTGGCGGGCGAGCAGGGTTTTATTTGGGATATTTGGGGTCAGGCGGGCTGTTTAGTGCTGACTCTTATGCTTGGGTGGACTTTGGCTAAATGGAAAAAGTTTTAATATCGTTTTTTGCTTTGTTTATGCTTATGGGTGCGCCCTTAAACGCGGCATCTAAGGAGGAGCTTGCCGCCATAGAGCGCCAAGCCAAGGAAAAGGAAGCGCAATTAAAAAAATATAAGGCCCGCGAAGCGGCTTTGTCAAAAGAACTCAAAGCGCTTACCCAAAAGCAAAAACAGACCGAACAGCTGGCCGTAAAAATCAGCAACGATATAGAAGGCATGCAGACAAAAAGCAGTTTAATGCGCCAGCATAGGGAAGTGGTGCAGAGCAATTTGCCGCTGTGGCAGAATATAATGAAGCAAGAATTTTCCAATTATGCGATTGAAAGAATGCTCGGAGAGAAATATTATAATTCTTCCGAGCTTACCCGCGCCTTGGCGCTTTCTTCCACTTTAAAGACGCACGCGGTTTTCATGCAGAAACTTTCCGACGAGATTGAAAATACTCAAAAAGAGATAGAAGGCTACAAAGAAAAACAGGAAAATTTATTGGCGCGCCGCGATAAGCTGGAGGAAGAAAAAACCGCGATACAGGGCAACTACAATAAGAAGAAAGAGGACTTGCAGCAGGCGCACGCTTTGTATGAAAAAGCAAGTAAAGATTTGAAAGAGTTAAAAGCCTCGGCGGCGCAGCTTCAGAAGATACTTAAAGAGGCCGAGGCTCGGCGCAAAGCCGAACAGAAGAGAGCCGGCCAAAAGCAGACGGGTGCGGCGTTGAACATCGGGCGCAATTCTCTTCCATGGCCGGTAAGTGGTAAAATAATAAGTAAGTTCGGCAAGGAATATCAGGCCCAGCTAAAAACCTGGATATTCCGCGACGGCATAAAGATAGCCGCAAATAAAGGCACGCCGATAGTGAGCGTGGCGGAAGGCAGCGTGATATTCGCGGGCGAATTCCGCTCGTACGGCAATGTGGTGATAGTGGATCACGGCGGCGGGTTCTTTACGATATACGGATTTTTAAGCGAGATCCGCGCCAGATTGGGCCAGCAGGTAAACAAGGGCCAAATAATAGGGCTTTGCGGGACGGATACTCAAGGTTCGGCGATGGGCAGCGGGCAGAGCGCTTTGTATTTTGAGGTGCGCTCCGGCACTTCTGCTTCGGATCCGGAACTTTGGCTTGAAAAGAAATGAAAAAGGAAAAACTTATGAAAAAGAAAATAAATATATACGTAATTTTTATGATAGCCGCTTTCTTTATGGGGACGATGTTTCCGTTTGCCTATTCGGGCGTAGATACGGGGTTGGACCAACTTAAAATACTTGTAGAAGTCATGGGAAAGATACAGGATAACTATGTGGAAGAAAAGCAACCCAAAGATTTGGTAACAGGGGCTCTTTACGGTATGGTTTCGCAGTTGGACGAATTTTCGGAATACATCAGCGTGGAAGATATGAAAGCCATGCGCGAGGAAACGAAAGGAGAGTTCGGAGGTGTGGGTATGCGGCTGAACTCGTCCAAAGAGGGAGAGCTTACGGTAGTTACGCCGTTACCCGGGAGTCCCGCGTATAAAGCGGGCGTGGAGCCTGGCGACAAAGTGATAAAAATAGACGGCAAACTCGTTTCCGATATGACAAACAACGAGGCGGTTGCCGCGTTAAGGGGGGAAGTCGGCACCAAAGTTAAGGTGGAGATTGACCGCAAAGACGAAAATAGCGGTAAAACCGTTAAAAAGAAATTTACCTTAAAGAGGGATAAAATCGTGCCCGAAGTGGTTTTCTCCAAAATGTTGGGCGGCGATATCGGCTATATTTACGTTACAGATTTTTCGGGCCATACGATAGAAGGCTTCGAAAACGCGATGGAAAAGCTGCAAAAGGAGGGCATGAAAGCCCTGATAGTCGATTTGCGCTTTAACCCCGGAGGTCTTTTGGACAGTGCCGTAGATATGGCGAAACTCTTTATCGGTGAAAATAAACTTATCGTATACACCAAAGGCAGAAAAGAAGAGTTCTTTAGAGAATATAAGAGCAATGCTCAGGCCAAATATCCCGATATCCCGATGGTATTGCTGGTAAATGAGGCTTCGGCTTCAGGCAGCGAGATTGTAGCGGGTGCGCTTCAGGATCATAAGAGGGCTTTGCTTATCGGGGCGCGCACTTTCGGCAAGGGAAGTGTGCAGCAGGTTATCAATCTTCCAGACACGTCGGGCTTAAGAATAACTGTGGCCAAATATTATACTCCGCTTGGCCGTATGATACATAAAAATTTTAAGGCCAAGAACGCTGACGAAACGGGCGGAATAGTGCCGGATATAGTAGTGGATTTTGACTTGCCTAAGGCTCGCACCGCGACTTTCTACACAACTAATTTAATCTATTCGCCATCAAAGAAGACCGTCAAAGCAGAAAAGGAAAACGCGGAAGATCCGGTATTGGAAAGAGCGGTGGAAATATTAAAGGCGCGCGATATTTTCTCCAACTTAAACGCTGCGTCGAAAAACGAAAAATAGCATAAGGCGGACAAAAGGTGAAAGACACTTATATTCTTGGCATAGAAAGTACCTGCGACGAAACTTCTTCGGCTCTTCTTAAAAATGGGCGGGAAGTTGTAAGCAATGTCATATACACGCAGATAGATATTCATAAGAAGTATGCTGGCGTAGTGCCGGAACTTGCAAGCCGCGCGCATGCCGCTAAAATAGCAAGCGTAATCAAGGCGGCATTGGGCGATATCGTGCCCGATTACATAGCTTTTGCCAACGGGCCCGGTTTGCCGGGGGGGCTTTTGGTTGGGCGCGTCGCGGCGGAAACTTTGGGTAATCTTTTTGAAAAGCCTGTAATAGGCGTAAATCATCTGGAGGGACATCTTTTGGCGTGCGAGTTTACGGGCGGGCCGGAGTTGGCTCCTCTTGAATTTCCGCTGATTTCCCTTATAGTATCAGGAGGGCACAGCGAATTGTGGCTTGTCAAGAATTACGGTGAATATAAAATTCTGGGCAAGACTAGGGACGATGCCGCGGGCGAGGCTTTCGACAAAGTCGCAAAGTTGCTGGGGCTGGGATATCCCGGCGGGCCGGAAGTGTCAAAGCAAGCCTTAAAGGGCGATAGAAACGCCGTAAAGTTTCCGCGCCCGATGATAGGCGGCGGATGCGAGTTTTCCTTCAGCGGAATAAAGACGGCGGTAAGCTATTATTTGCGCGATCATAAAGATATAAGCGTGCCCGATATTTGTGCCTCTTTTGAGCAGGCGGTGGCGGAAACATTGGTCAAGAAAGCGATAGATGCCGCCAAGCGTTATAAAGTAAAGAATATAGCGGTAGGCGGCGGCGTGGCGGCCAATGGCCTGCTTAGAGAGATTTTGACTAAAGAGGCGGAAAAACAAGGGATAAAGGCGCGCTTTGTGATGAAAGGCCTTTCTTCCGACAATGCCGCGATGATAGCTTTATGCGCGGCCAAGAAACTTGAGTACGGCAAAGATACGGGAAATATAAAAATAAACCCCAATATGGTTGTGAGGAGTTGGCCTAAGAAATGATCTTTTGGATGATGCCCGACAACAGTACGCTTACCCAGCGTATGATAGAGAAGTTTTTAACCGATTTTAAAAAACATAATCCGGGCCTTAGCATAAACATCAGGGTAATAAACAGGCGTACTTTGTGGACGAAGATGTTCACTTTGAAGCACGAGATCGGCCGCGCCGGCTGCCCTGATATTATCGCTTTTCCGCATTATTGGACAAATCTTCTTATCAAAGCCAATATACTGCAAAACCTTACCGAATTGGACAAACTGCTCAGAGTGGACAATTGTTTGGATCCGCTAAAACCGTTTTGCTATAAAAAAGATACGGGTGACATTTATTCCTATCCGTGGTGGATGGACATAACGGCGCTTCATTACAGGGAAGACCATTTAAAACTGATAACTTCAAAACCTGAGGAACTTCTTAATACGTGGCCGGGCTTTCTGGAGGCTTGCGCGCGGCTTAAAGAATATTTCAGCGGACAGGAAGACTATTATCCCGTGCAGAATAACGATTGGCGCGGATCCCTTTCTTACCGTTCGGCCTTGCCTTGTGTATGGGGGCGCGGCGCCGATATTTATAATGAGGACGGCTCAGTGTCGGGCTTGGGCACGGCGCAATTTTTGGCGGGTATTGAAGATTTTATAGAGTTGGCGGTAAAAGGATATATGCCTATACTTAGGGAACGCAGTTCCAACGGGGCTATATCGTGCGGCAAATCCAGCATGATGCTTACCAGGCGCCAAGGCATCACGATGTTTGAAGGTAAGGAAACGGATTTTAAAGTGCGGACTTTGCCGATACCAAAAACGGGCGCGGAGCATATAAATTATATGAGCGGCGTAAATTTGGGCATAGTCAGGGGCAGCGCCAATATCCAGCCGGCTTTGGATCTGATAAAATGGCTGACCAGGCCGGAAAAACAGATAGAGTATGCCTCCATGACGGAGGTATTCCCCGCGCTTGAGGGCAGTTTTGAGAGTTTTCTTCTGGCTTCGCCTCAGCGCATACGCAATTACGCCCACATAATAGCGGGCGCGAGAACTATGCGAAACCATATAGCTTCCGGCACGGTAATGGAAGTTTTGGGCAATATAATGTCCAAGGCGGCCAGCGCGATAGTGATGAATCAGTATTCGCCGGAAATATTGAAAAGCGAATTAAAAAAAGGCGATGAGGAAGTGAACAATATCCTTCATCTTTATAACGAGTAGAGCCATGCAGAACAAAAGGAGTTTGCTTTTATACAATTTTTATCAGGGCCTGTCCGACAGATTTACCAATATAGACAGGCTTTTGCGCCACGCTTTGCCCGTTTTGGCGGATTATTTGTCCGCCGATAGGGTATTGTTCTTCGATTGGAAGGAAGAAAAATCTATCATTTCCTTAAGGACGATGTGCCAAAAAGGAAAATGCTATGACTTGCAGGAAGATATCTTTGTGGACAGATATTCGCCCGAAGTGATAAAACTTCTGCAAGACGGTTATATGATGTCGCCCAGTTTGGATTATCCTGCGGTATACGTCTTGGTTCAATGGCGCAGCCCGCAGGGCAGTTTTGAGGCTTTGGCCAGCGGCCAAAGAGCAAGAAGCGCGTATGGCGTAATAAGGGTTGAGCGGTTTAAGGAAAACAAGCCTTTTACTCAAAACGAGATAGAATCTCTAATCGCTTTATGCCGGGAACTCTCATCAAAGATAAATATGACGGAGATTGACCATTATAATACGTCCCAGCTGCAAAGGGCGCAGGCCTTAAACGATTTGGCAAAAGTATTCGCGACGTCCATTCGCTTAAGCGACAGTTTAATAGAAATTTTAAAAAGTATCCAAAAGAGCTTCTATTTCGACAGGACTTCCTTATATTTGGTCGACCCCAAAACGAATCAACTTCAGGAAGCTTACAGCGCGGATTTATCGGGCGAGGTTAAACAAATAGACATAAGCGAGGCTTTATCCAAGAACTTTACTTCAGGCAGCGACGGTACGACAAATATCTGCCCCGCGGTAAGAAGTTCCGATATAGTTTTGACTCTGCCCCTGACTTTGCAGGGCAAGAATTTGGGGTGGATGGTGTTTGATAATATGCTCTCGCGCATGCCGATAGCGACGGAAGATATTTTAAGTTTAAAGCAATTTTCCGCTCAGATAGCTTTGGCGATAGACAATGCCCGCCTTTTTGAGAAAGTGCAGGAGCTTTCCAATTACGACGAACTTACAAAATTGGCTTTGAGGCGCTTTTTCAACGAGAACTTGGCGCAGGAGATATACCGCTCCAAACGTTTTAATCTTACGCTTTCGCTTATAATAATGGACATAGATTATTTTAAAACGATAAACGACACTTACGGCCATTTGTTGGGCGATGAGGCTTTAAAGGCGGTAAGCAGCGTAATATCTAGCAGTTTGAGGCAGACGGATTTGCCGTGCCGATACGGCGGCGACGAGATAGTTATAATGCTGCCCAGAACTACGGGCGAAGAAGCCAAGAATATAGCCAAGCGTCTTTCGGAAAAAGTTTCCGCCATAGAGCTTAACCCGAAATATACCGGGGGCGCGGATATAAAACTCTCGATAAGCCAAGGAATATCGGTGTTTCCCTACGACACGGACGATCAAAACGATTTAATTAAACGGGCAGACGAGGCCTTATACTATGTAAAACAGCACGGGCGCGGATTTTGGGCTTTGTACGGCGATATTAAAGAAGGAAAGATGAAATGATAAATATATTGGCGGTAGGCGCGGGCGGATTTTTGGGGGCGGTTTTGCGTTATGGCGTATCGACGGTTTTTGTATCAAGGCTGGGGCTGCACAATGCTTTTGCCACTTTTTCCGTAAATATTATAGGCTGCCTTATCATAGGTTTTTTGGCGGGGTTTGAATTTAAGAATATACAACCGATGAAATATTTTCTGATAGCCGGCCTTTTGGGCGGATTCACCACTTTTTCGGCGTTCAGTCTGGACGCTTTGCTTCTGTTTAAAGACGGCGAAACATTAAAGGCCCTAATGTATATAGCGGGGACTTTGGGATTGTGTTTGCTTTCCGTTTTCGCGGGTTTTGCCGCTTTCAAAATGATTAACTGACTATTTTCGTACCGGGTGCGGTTTATACGAAGAGGGCAGTTTATCCGTCGCCACAAAAGTCTTTTCCACCTTTTCTCTTCTTATAAAAGGGGTTATGGTAAAGAAAGTTTCCTTTTTGTCGAAAAAGGCCAGCCAATTCTCGTATGAAATGGGTTCTTCGCTAAGAAGAGTATCCACAACGGTAAAGCTGAGGGCGTTTTCCTCTTCAAAGACCAATAATGTCGCCGCATGATAATCCCAAGCGGGGTATTTTTTGCCTTGCGGGGAAAAGAAATCCGTCTGTCCTTTCGCGTTTTTCAGCAATCCGTTTGAAGGCTTGGCATAAATTTCGTAAACTCTCAGCAATTTATACAGGGAATATCTGTTTTGCGTTGCGTTGCAAATATGTTTGCAGAATGAATACGAGCAAGCGGCACACTCTTGGCTGAGCGGTCTATAAGTGTAACTCTTTGCGGATGAGTACGAATCCCCGACCCTGGTGGCGTTATCGAGCATTTTTACCGGGTCGGTATGCTCGTATATTACTGACAAATCTTTGTTGTTTTTGTTATTGTCTGATATATATTTTTTTAACAGAAACTTTTTTGCCGAGGTCAGTTCCTGCCTGCTCAGCGCCGCTTGCCCGTAATTATAGGAGAAGGCTTTATTTCTGTTATAGGTATTGACGAGCATATTTATGTAATCGGCCTGCTGTTTTAATATTTTTGCGTCTTTGGAATTGTAGTTTAAAAATCTTTTTTGAAAGAAGAAAACAGCTATTTTAGCGTTAATGTCAGCCAGATTTTTGTAATAGAAATTTTTTATTTCCGCGCCGTTTTTGAAATCCGAACGGTATATGGGATCAAGCGCACCGGTATAGGATGTGTCAATCATAGGCTGAGGCAGACTTATGCCTTTGGCGGCGTCTATAATGTACATATTATATATGTATTGCGCTACGGCTTTTTGTTTTTCTTCTTTATCTGTGAAAGAGAAGCTGGAAATTAAACCATCCCAAAAGGAGGGTTCCTTTTTTAATTGCGAAGAAGGCATAAAACCTTGCGTAAAAAGCAGATACTTGTCGCCCGAAGGCGCAAGCGCGTCGGCCAAACTTTCCTTAAAATCGGCGGCATTCAAGGCCAAAGAAAAAAATAAGAGCAATAAAGACAAAAAAGATATTCTTTTCATAAACATACTCCCTTAACTTAAATTATAATCAATCCTTTTTTATGGCACAAGGGTATAAAGGCCTATAATTATATAGGAAATTGGGGCAGTATTTTATTAAAACAAAATCCGGCTATGACTTTTTAGACATAGCCGGATAAGGCGAATAAAAAGCTATTTTCTTACTATCTCAATAGTTCTTTGGGCTTTTAAATGTTTGCCTACTTTGCAGGCCGATACCGAGCCGATTAAAGAGGCTTCTCTCTCTTTGGGGAAGGCGTCCGGTACAAATATTTTTATCAAGGCTTTTTGCATATCGCCGTTAGCGTCAAGCTCCGGTATCAGCTCCATATGGAAATCTTCTCTGTTAAGGCCGAGTTTCTCCACAAAAAATAACAAATGATAAGCCGAACATGCCAAAAGAGACGATAACATCAAAACGAACGGATTGGGAGCCGTAGCATCTCCGCCGTTGTTTTTAGGCAGATCGACGTTTATAGTAAAGCCTTCGGCTTCCACATTGATTTTTTTATTTCCGGCAAATTTTGCAACAACCATAAATCCTCCTTATTTTGTTTTATCTTCAATATCGGGCGTTTGGCCTTTAGCCAAAGCACTGCTGGCGGTCGTAGTCAAAGTTTCTCCTTTTGCGGCCGCGGTCGAAATCTGTATATTAAGCTGATCGGTTGCGGGCGAATCCAACACGAGAATTTCCTGCTGGGGATGCGGCGGATAAGCCAGTTCAATCATACCGGATACGGAGTAATAGACATCCTTCGCTTTAAGGAAAGAGTCATGATTTTCCGGATGTTTTTGTACTTTCAAAAGTTCAATTTCGTATTCCGCTTTTGCCGCTTTGAAAGTCTTTGCGTAGAGCTGTTTTTTTATAGCGTCCTCAAGACGGAATATAGTTTCCTTGTCCATTGCGGTTTGTTCCAAGGCATTGCTCATTTGCGTTAAGGCGTTCAGCGCGTTTTGAAGGCCTGGGGTGTCGTCTATGTCGAAAGATGTTTTAGGCTCGTCCAAGGCTACTATATAGCTCTGCTCCAACGTTTTCTGAGGCATATATATATTGCCCACGAAAGCGCCAGCTATAAAAACCGTAAACACAATAAACACTCTAAAAATCAAATTAAGCATACCTTAGTATATCAAATTAGGGGGATTAACTTTAAGTTTTCGTAGCGTCAGGCGATAATGGCGGAAGTTTTAAAAAATTATTGTTAAACTTTTCAACAAGAGGATTTCTTTTCCTGCGCTGTGCATCGGTTTATCTTTTCCTGCTTGTCTTGCGTCCTCTTGGTCTACGGGGGTTTATTTTTACTTCTTTTTGTGGAGGGCGTTTTTCTTTTGAGGGCTTTCCTACATATACTTTTTTAAAAGGCGTGAAGACGTATTCTTCCCGTATTTGCGCTGCGGGGGCTTTTTGCTCGCTCTTATTTAAGGCAAGTGTTTTATTTTGGTTTTCTTTGTTGGATGTTTTCTTCTCTGCGTTGGTAAGTTTTTTGCCCGCTTCGGTTTTTATCTTTTTTCCCGTTTTTTCCGCTTGGTTTGTATCTTGCGGAGATTTAAAAGAACTTTCCGTGATTAAAGAGGGTTGGGTTTCTATTGCGGGTTTTTCAGGAAAAGTTTCGGCATTTTCCCGGGAGGTATATTTTTTATCCAAGAAAGCGCGCACCTGTTTCCATTGAGTTCTATCTGCCCGCGCGATAAGGTTTAGGCAAAGCCCCGTTCTATCGTAGCGCCCCGTTCTGCCGAGTCTATGTATATATTCTTCCGGTACTTGAGGAGGCTCATAATTGATTACGGTTGAAATGGCGGGAATATCCAGCCCCCTGGCGGCGACGTCCGTAGCGATAAGTATTTTAAAGGATTGATTCCTAAAGCCTTTTACCGCGGCGTCGCGGTCCTTTTGCTTAAGGCCGCCGTGCAAGGCGGCTGCGTCGAAGAGGTTTTTCTTTAGATATCGGGTAATTTCGGCCGCGGCGCGCTGGGTTTGGACAAATACCAAAATCTGCCCTTGAGTTTCCTTTAAGAGGGAAGTAAGTTTTTTTAACTTCTCGTTGCCCTCTATTTTTATATTTTTTTGAGTTACGTTGTCGGCGGGATTGTTTAGTTCCCCTACGATAACTTTTTGCGGATTGTTAAGATATTTCTCCGCCAGTTTTAATACTCTTGGCGGGAAGGTGGCGGAGAGCATTAAAGTTTGCTTTTGTTTGGGCAGGAAAGATATAATCTCCTCAATTTGTGCGGCGAAGCCCAAATCCAACATTCTGTCTGTTTCGTCCCAAACGACTATGGCGGTATCGTCCAGTTTGAGGCTTTTCCTTTTAAGATGGTCGTTAAGGCGCCCCGGAGTGCCGATTATTACTCTAGGGTTGCTTTTAAGTTTCTTAAGCTGGCCCTGCATATTTTTGCCGCCCGTGATGAGGGCGGTGTTTATGTCGGTGTCTTTGGCCAAATCTCTGAAAACGCTTTGTATTTGTTGGGCCAGTTCTCTTGTCGGCGCTACGAACAGGGCGGTTTTGGAATCATAATCCAAAAGGAAATTTAATACGGGTATTGCATAAGCGGCTGTTTTGCCGCTTCCCGTCTTGGCAGAAGCCAAAGCGTCCCGCCCTTGAAGTACGACGGGAATAAATTCCGCCTGTACGGGGGTAGGGGCGGAATAGCCCAAATTCCTTATGGCTTTTATTACGCTTTTTTTAAGGCCGAGCGCATCAAAGAGATTATTGGTCATGGCATATATATTAACATTTTGATTGACGGTTTTGTATTATCGTTATTTTGGAAATTGTTTTTGAAAAAAATAAAATATAAATATGGGAAGCAATAAAGAAACCTGGCAGGGAAACTCCGTAAAAAGGCGCAATTCGGCCTTTTTTTTATTTGTATTTTTGGGTATGCTGACGGCATTCGGTCCGTTTGTTACGGATATGTATTTGCCTAGTTTGCCCGCGATGGCTGATTATTTTTCGGCTGGCGCGTCTATGGTACAGCTCGGTTTGACGTTTTCGATGCTCGGCCTGGCCGCGGGGCAGATATTTTTTGGCCCGTTAAGTGACAAGTACGGCAGAAGGAAGCCTCTGTTGTGGGCGATGATATTGTTCTTGCTTTCAACCATAGGCTGTATTTTCGCCCCGACGATAGAAATATTCGTATTTCTCCGTTTGATACAAGGCATAGCGGGCGCGGGTGGGATAGTCATTTCCCGTTCGGTTGCCGCCGATAAATTTAAGGGCCGCAATTTGGCCAAGGCTTTGGCGGTGGTGGGCGCGATAAACGGCATAGCGCCCGTGGCCGCGCCGGTGATAGGCGGCACCGCTTTGCGGATTATGTCTTGGCAGGGAATATTTTGGATACTGTTTATAGTCGGGCTGATATTGTTGGGGGCGTGTCTGCATTTTAACGAATCGCTTTCTAGGCCGAAGCGTTCTAAGCAGAAAATAAGCAAGACTTTATCGCTTTTCAAACCGCTTTTCGCCAACAAAAAGTATCTGTATTATGTTTTGCAAATGTCCTTCGCGCAGGGCTTGCTGTTTGCGTATATATCGGCTTCCCCCTTTATTATTCAGGAACATTACGGTTACAGTTCTTTTGCTTTTGGGCTGTTGTTTGCGCTTAACTCTCTGGCGATAGTCGGCGGGGCAGGTTTTTCGGTGCGGTTTAAAAGCCAGGAGCATTGCGTATCGATAAGCTGCCGCGGTATGATGATATGCAGTGTTTTATTGGCTTTGGCTTTGGGCTTTAACGCGCCGCTGGCGGTTTTTGAGGGTTTGTTGCTGGTGTTGCTTTTTATGCTTGGGCTTACTTTTACCGCGGCGGTGGCTTTGGCGATGGGGTGTGCGGGATCGCAAGCGGGTGCGGCCTCGGCATTGCTTGGGGCGGCCGGTTTTTTGTTCGGGAGCATAGTATCGCCGATTGTCGGGCTTGGAAATATAATGATTTCTTCCGGTATAGTATTTGTAGTGTGCGCGGCGGGGGCCTCGTTTTTCGCGGTTTTGGCGCGTAGGGCTTCGCGCGAAGCTTCGTTTAAATCTCAAAAATAAAATTGATATAACGCCACTTTAAAACTGAAGCCTTTGATATTATAATAATATCAAGGGCTTTTATTTTGCTTGACTTGGATTTAACTCAAGGTAATATAATGTATATTATCGGGGAGAGTGATATGACCATTTCTGAAGTTAGCGAGAAATACGGCCTCAGTGCCGATACATTGCGTTATTATGAGAAAGCGGGCCTTATCCCGCAAGTACGCCGCAAGGAAAGCGGGATCCGCGATTACAGCGAAGCCGACTGCGGCTGGGTGGAGTTTATAAAATGCATGAGGGGCGCGGGCCTATCCATAGAAACTTTGGTGGAATATGTAAGCCTCTATCAAAAGGGAAAACGCACGGAGCGAAAGCGCCGCAATTTATTGGTGGCAGAACGCGACCGTTTGAAAGCTAAGATGGAAGAGATGGCCAAAACTCTTGAGAGATTAAACTATAAAATTAAGGTCTACGACACAAAAATTTTATCTTGCGAGAAGGATCTTCTCGCAAGAAAGGAGTAAGAAATGGCTAAGAATGTTCTTGTAATATCTGGCAGCCCCAGGAAGGGCGGCAATTCTGATTTACTCTGCGACCAATTTTTATTGGGCGCACTTGATGCGGGCCATAAAGCGGAGAAGATATTTTTAAGGGACAAGGAAGTCGGTATGTGTTCCGGCTGTAATTATTGCGCCTCACACAGTGGCGATTGTCTGCGCAGGGACGATATGACGGAGATTTTGGGAAAAATGATCGCCGCCGACGTAATAGTTTTGGCCAGCCCGGTATATTTTTATTCAATCAATGCCCAAATGAAAGCGCTGATAGACAGATGCGTCGCCCGATATACCGAAATATCCGGCAAGGAGTTTTATTATATAGTTACCGCGGCGGATACGGACAAAAACAACATAAAGACCACCGTAGATTGTTTCCGCGCGTTTACCGTATTGTGTTTGGAAGGCACTAAAGAAAAAGGCGTAATATACGGGCTTGGCGTGTGGAAAATGGGCGAAGTTAAAACACTGCCCGTATACAAGCAGGCTTATGATATGGGTCGAAATTGCTAAATTCCCCAGTCGACGGCGGGGTTTAGTTGTTCCGTTTGCCGTATAAAAGGGAAATTTAAAATGAAGCCCTCCGCTTTGTGGCGGGGGGCTTTTTTATCGGTTTCTAACAAAGTGTTGACTTAAAGCCAACTCCAGGGTATATACTTTTGTTATGGCCCTTTTATAATTCTGAAGGGCCAAATACAAAGAAAGGCGGTAAGTATGAACTATATATATACGATGTTGTTTTTTGCGGCGGTATTTATGGTGGCTGCGTGCGGCGGAGATAAGAGCGGGGCGGCAGGTTATGCCGCGCAGAGCGCGGGCGAGGCGGCCCCCGGAGATAGTTCCGCTTCCGAAATGAGGTTAAAAATGCAAGGCGGGCAGAACGGCACTTTGCGGAGCGATAACAAAAAAATATTGATTGCTTATTTTTCCCATTCCGGGAATACTAAAAATATGGCGCAACAAATAAACGATTATTGCGGCGGCGATATTTTTGAAATTAAGACGATATCCCCTTATCCTTCCGATTACGGCGACTGTGTGGATCAAGCCAAAAAGGAACAGAATGAGAACGCCCGCCCAGCTCTAGCCTCAAATGTGGAGGATATGAGCGTGTACGATATTGTTTTTGTCGGATACCCTAACTGGTGGGGAACTATGCCTATGGCTGTGTTTAACTTTTTGGAATCTTATGATTTCAACGGCAAAACAATAGTTCCGTTTTGTACTCACGAAGGCAGCGCCATGGGGCGCAGCGAGAGGGATATCAAGCAGCTTTTGCCCTCCTCCGAGGTTTTAAACGGTAAGCCCGTAAGAGGCTCACGAGTAAAATCTTCGGGTGAAGATATAAAATCTTGGCTTGAGGGCTTGGGGTTTTGCAAATAAACTAAAAAGCGCGGCGTTTAAGCCGCGCTTTATTTTGTACAAATGTTATTGGTGCTTTTGCCAAGCGTAGGCCTTTTGTACGGAAGGGACATTGGCAGGATCAAATATTGGTTCCTGCACGCCCGCTTTCCTTTGGCGTCTGTAATCGGCAAGAACGTCCAAGGCCTGTTTCCTGAGCAGGAACAGCACGCTAATGTTCATCAAGGCCATTATGGTCATAAACAGATCTGCCATATTCCAAACTAGGTGAAGCTGGGCCACCGCACCCAAAAGCACCATAGCGGTAACTAAAATCCTAAAGAGCGGCATAATCCATTTTTTGTCTGTAAGGAACTCGATGTTGGCTTGCCCGTAATAGTAGTTGCCGATAATGGAAGTAAAAGCGAAAAGCAGAACGCTTGCCGATATAAAGTATTCCCCAAAGCTGCCCATAGTCTGGCTTAGCGCCGCTTGAGTAAGAGCTATGCCTTCAAGGTTGAGGTTAGCGTAATCCGAGAGCAGAACGATAAAAGCCGTACAACTGCAAATTATCAAAGTGTCCACAAAAACGCTTAAAGCCTGTACATAACCCTGGGTTACTGGGTGGGCGATATTTGCGGTGGCGGCGGCGTTTGGCGCGCTGCCCATACCGGCTTCGTTTGAAAAGAGGCCTCTTCTCGCGCCTGTCATAATGGTGGCGCCCAAGGTGCCGCCGGCTATATTTCTTAGGCTGAAAGCGTCCTTAAATATCAAAGCGAGGACGTCCGGCATTTTATCGATGTTAAGTATCATTACTATAAGGGTTATGGCTATATAGCTCAGCGCGAAGAAGGGTACTATAACAGCCGAGAAAGAGGCAATTCTCTTTAATCCGCCGAATATGATAATTGCCGTAAGCGCCGCTATGATTATCCCGCTTGCAAGCGGGCTTATATTAAAAGATTTGTACAGCGACTGCGCTATGGTGTTTGATTGTACGGAATTAAATACGAAAGCGAAAGTCAGCGTTATTATTACCGCAAATATACAGCCCAGCCATCTTTTGCCCAAAGCGGTCTGCATATAATATGCGGGGCCGCCGCGGAAGTGTTTGCCCTGTTTGACTTTATACACTTGCGCCAGAGTGCTTTCCACGAAAGCCGAAGCCGCGCTTATTACGGCTATAAGCCACATCCAGAAAATCGCCCCCGGCCCGCCTACGGTTATTGCGATGGCTATGCCCGCTATATTGCCGGTGCCTACTCTGGAAGCCGTACTTATCGAGAAAGCCTGAAACGAAGATATATGTCCTTTCCCCTCTCCGCTTTTAATGCCGGTTTTCATAACATTAAGCATTTTCTTTGGGCTTATGAACTGCACAAGGCGCGTAGCGAAGGAGAAGTAAATACCCGCCGCCATAAGCGCCGACATTAGGATATAACCTAAGAATTTATCGTTGATTAACGATACCGTTTGATTTATAATATCCGCCATAATTTTCCTTTTCCTTTTAAGATATTAAAAATTCATAAACAAATAGTATATATAATATAAAAAGACATCGCCATAAAAATTTTGTATCAATATAATATCGGGGGAGTGAGATGAATAAAGATATAACATTTAAAATCGTTGTAGATACGGCGATGTTAATCCTTTTTGTTTTTCTTTTTTCGCCTAAAGGGACGGGCCTTTTGTGGCATGAGATTTTAGGCATTATTTTATTTGTGTTGTTTGCTTTGCACAATATCTCAAACTACCGCTGGTACGGCGCATTGTTTAAAGGGAAATATAATATAACTCGTTTAGCGTGGAGTTTTTTGAATGCCGCTCTTTTTGCGGCCTTTGTTGCGCTTATATTCAGCGGAGTAATAATATCGCGCCGCCTGTTCTCTTCCCTGGAATTGGGGGGTGGATTTACAGCCCATAAAATACACGTATTTACGGCTAATTGGTGTTTAGTGCTGGCGGCAATACATTTTGGGCTTCATATAGATAGGATAAAGGCCGTTTTAGGCAAGTTTTCAAGATTTTGGGGCATTGCGTTGCACATAGTTTTCTTTGCCTTGGCCGTATACGGCCTTGTGGTATGTTTTGAAAGGGATATATGGTCCAAACTGTTTTTGCAGGCTACTTTTTCCGGTAAAAGGGGCGGGGCGTCATTACTAATGATTGCGGGAAATTATTTCGCCGTATTTTGTCTGTTTGCTTTATTGGGGTCAATGCTTAAATCCGTTTTGGCGAGGGAGTGCAAAAATGTATAGTGAATTTTCCGCTTGGCTTTTATTGGTCGCGGTTGGCTTTGCGGTGCTGGTCGCTTGGAACATTATCGACGTATACGTTAAGAAAAAGAAAGATATAAATCTCCACGAGGGGGAAGAAGACTGGCCCCTGCCCGATTTGGGCAGAACGCTGATAGTGTATTATTCTCTTGGCGGCAAAACGCGCAGGCTGGCGCAGGAAATAGCCTCTATAACGGGCGGGAAACTTTATGAAATATTGCCCGAGCGTGAAATAAAGAAAGCCCCCTTTGTATATTTTTCTTCCCGTAAGTATCTAAATGGGGGCGGATATCCGCTTATCGTCGCTGATTTGCCGGATCCTAATTACTATGACACCATTTTTGTCGGTTCGCCTATATGGTGGGGAAAAGCGGCTTGGCCGCTTGCGGCGTATTTGGAGAAGACTGATTTTCAGGGCAAGAAGGTCATACCGTTTTGCACTGTGAGAAGCGACTACGGATCTTTTTTTGATGATTTTGAAAAGAAGGCCAAAAACGCGAAGATGCTTGAAGGCGAATATTTTTACAATCATTCCCGCAAATATGATTATGTCGTCAGGAATAAAATAAGGCTTTGGCTTAACATATTGGAAGAATAAAGGGCCGCGGAAAGCGGCCCTTTTTAGGAAGTTTGCGAAAGTATTTTGCTTTGTCAAAACCCTACAAAGCCAGCTTGTAAATATTGTAGACATCTTCGGCTTGCAGTTTGACGAAGTTCCCCACCGGCCCCAAATGGGTGGCCTTTTGAGCCATAATTTTAAGGCCCCGCTCGTAAGGGATAAGATTTGGCTTAGGCGTATGGGCAGGCTCGGGTTTCCAAAGAAGTTTTCCGTCTTTGCTAGGGTTTTTCTTGCCAATGTGTCAGTTTTATCCAGGCCCTATCCCGTTTCGCAAAGCCCGTTGAGTTTTATACTTGGGGCGGGGGCGTATTTCGCTGTCCGCTGCGGTAGCGGCAAAAACGGCGGCTGTGCAGGGATAGCCGCGTAAGCGGCGCAAGGGGTGCAGCCCCTTGTTGCGGCAAAGCCGCCATATCGGAGCGCGGGGAAAGTTCCCTGTGCGGAGATAAAGCCCTCGGCAGAGCGCACACGCCCGCAAGGGTGTATAAGTGCGCCCTTTGTTCCAAAGGGATTATTCCGCGTTCCCGTTCTTGGCTCGTTTTTTCAAAAACTCCTGTGCTGGCTCGCTCGTCAAGGCAAGCTGTAAAAAGGCTTTCGCGTCCTCGTCCGGCATGGCAATCAGCTCCGGCACAAGGCTCTCCATGAAGCCGCCGCGCTTACAAAGCCTGTGGTTCCTCGCCTTGCGTTCCTCGACGGATAGCTTCTGCTTGATGATTTTCTCCCGGTTTTCAAACTGCCGGATTTTCTTCTTCCCGTCCTCAATCTCGGCGGTCAATTCCTCGTGGGTTTTCTCTCTCGGTTTCGTCATAGGTGGTCGCTCCTTTCTACTCATGGGTAAAAGAAAAGAGCAGCCACTTTCTGTGTGAAAATAGCTACTCTCAGTTGGTGTATTCTGTTATTGAGTAGGCGTTATCTGCCCGATAAACTGGAAGTTGTTTATTAAACCTTTTTAACCTTAACCAACAACATCATAGGTCTACGCATTTCATTACACATTCC
>CALUXD010000002.1 GCA_944324665.1 Candidatus Proelusimicrobium volucris
AATGGAGCTGAGCCCGACGAGGGGCAATGCGGTGAAATCGCAGAAGGTAATCAAAATCCTTATACCATAATATCGGGACGACAGATTTATGAAAAACAATAAATATATTAAGGTTTTAACGATAGTAACAATATTTTCCCTGCTTGGCGTCTGGGTGGAAGCTGCGGGCCCTTATAAAAGAGCAGGTACCAGTGCGAGTGCATTTTTGAAACTCGGCACCGGCGCGCCTGAGGCCCAGGCTTTGGGTAATGCGTATACGGCTCTTTCCAGCGGAGCGCAGGCCTTGTTTTGGAACCCTGCGGGTATAGCGACCAGCACTTCTAGAGAAATACAGGTCTCTCACATGCAGTGGTTTGAGGGCGTAGGCGACAGTGCCGTAGGGTATATACAGCCGATAGGCAAAACCGTTTTGGGTGTCAGTTTAAGGTATATGCGCTTATCCGGCGATGACCTTAATGCCAGAGATCCGGAGGGTATACCGTATAATATTACGGGTGATGCTATAAGGGACTTTGTCGCGACGGTATCTTTGGGAAGGACATTCTTTGGCGTATTGGACATAGGCGGTACGGCTAAATATATCAATGAAGACAACGTCGGCGTAAAACATATCAACCCGGCATTTGACATCGGCGGTAAGCTGAGAATATCCAACAACAGATTCGTGATAGGCGTTATGGGGCAGAACCTTGGCGATCCCGATGAAGTGCCTTCGGCGATTAGAGGCGGTGCGGCGATAAACACAAAATATTTTACCGTTTCGGGCGAAATAGTTGATTATGTAGATGATAAATTAAGATATGGTGTAGGTCTTGCGATACATATCCCCGAAGATTTGGTGCAGGTCGCTTCTTTTGATATAAGGGTAGGTTACTATAACCGCGAGAATACGGGCTGGGCGGAAGACGGCGACATAGCCGAGAAGATCGGCTTGGAGACGACTTCAAAGGTAACTTTGGGTTTCGGTTTTTACAGCAGCGAAGTGTTCGGATACGGTTTAGGGCTTGATTATGCTATGATGCCTTCGGGCGCATTGGGCACGGCCCATCAATTGGCGGTTAGATTACAGTTCTAGAACTGTAAATCCGCGGGACGGCTGGTATGAAAAGAAACAAGAAAGGTCAGGCTGCGGTTGAATATATATTGACTACGGCGGCGTTATTTGTGGCATTTGTTCTTTTTTATAAGTATTACAGCTGGGTGGTACCGCAACAATTTGAGCAGGGGGCGAAGATAATACTCTCTGTTTATGAGCTTGAAAATTAGTTTAAGGAAAAGATGTTTTTATATTTTCGGAGGAGTTGTTTATGATGAGAATGATTGCTAAAATGCATTTGGCTTATGCCAATGCGATTGAGACGGTCAAAAATAAAAAAGGCCAGAATACCATCGAATATTTGTTCATGCTTGGTATTATCGTAGTAGTGGTAGGTATAGTCGGCGGTTTGATTAAAGCCTTTATGCCTGAGCTTTTCGACAGCGTAAAAGCAAAGATTATGGGAGAAGCGGGCAACCTGTAATTTGACGATGATAAAGAAACGTGATGGCCAAACTGTAATAGAGTTGATATTGATTCTGCCGGTATTCTTAATGATAATATTTGTCGTTTTGGAACTGGGGAATATGGCCTATCGCATGATTTTGGCGCATCACGTTTCTTATGAGCTTGCGAGGGTAGGATCTTTGGTGGGCGTTAAGAAACACAGCGGAAATACCGACAGCCAAAGAATAAACAGTAAGATGAAAGAAGCTCTTAACAAGATGTTTGGTCAACGCGGGGCGCAGAGCATGCAATTTTCCGCGGTTTTACAGAAGACGAGCAATGACCCTCAAGTAAAGAATCACGCCAATGAAGATTTGGTGGTAACTTTTGTGTACAAAGTGCAGTTATTGTTTCCTCTTACGAGCTATATTTTTGCCGATGAGCCCAAAAGATTGGGAATAAAGAGGATAAAAGCGACGGTAAGGATGCCGGTGGAACGGCCGTTGCTAAATTAGGCGCAGCCGTATTTAAGCGGCTATTTAAGGGATAAGAAGTCAGAACGGATTTTTATTATATAGGCAGTTTTTAAAGGAGCTTTACATGAACAAAAAGAATATTATGCTTCCGGTAGTTATAGCTATAGCGGCGGCTTTAATATATTATTTTGTGCTTTATATGGCGCAGGGTAAGATAAGAGAAACTTCCAAAATGGAAAAGGTGGCTGTTGCCGCGGTTGATTTGCCCGAGGGGAAAATGATAGTAAGGGGCAATATAAAAGAAGTAGACATTCCCACTGCCTATATACAGAAAGACGCTTATGTAATATCTAGAGGGGCAAATTTGAGCGATATAGAGAATTTAGTTACCAAAGTAGCCATAGCGCGCGGCAATCAGATAACGAAGCCGTCGGTAACAAGTTTGAGCCCCGAATCGGGTATAAGTTTAAAGGTAATGCCGTCTTACAGGGCTTTTATATTGCCGGTTGATACCAATGTTTCCAGTTTAATAAAGCCGGAAGACAAAGTTGACGTATTGCTCACTTTCGACGCCATGATAAAGAATGGTGGCGGCAAGGAAAAGATGACGGCTACGATTTTGCAGGATATACCGGTTCTCGGCGTAGGCGGGAACTTGGGGCAGGGTATGGATTCCGCTTCCAGGGCGGCGAATGCCGAACGGGAAGCGAACAATGCGGCGTTTTCCGACAGGTCGGTATTAAGCTTGTCGGTATCGCCGGTGGAAGCGCAGTATTTGGCCTTGGCGCAGGAAGAAGGCGTGATTACGGTTATCGTAAGGTCTAACGGCGACAGAAAGGTATTGCCGATAGAGATATCCAGCTTCTCCAAACTGTTTAGTTAAAGGAATTTAAAATTATTTAAGGGATTATATAAATATGAAAAATCAGAAATATGTTTTAAAAGCTTTAACAATGATCTTAGCCTTCATGGCGCTGGGTATAAGCGCGGAAGCTAAGAAGACGGAGTTGGTAGCCGTCAGCGCCGACATCGTTGAGATCAGCGGTTCTTTGACGACCTCTAAGGGTTTTGCGTGGAACCAATTGCTGGATTTCAGCGAGAAGGAAATTCCCGGGATATTCTCGATAGGCGAGTTTGAGAGGAAGTCTTTGCTTACGACTCGTTTAAAACTTATGGAAAACGAAGGCAAGGCTCAGATACTTTCCAATCCGAAAGTGATAGCCCGTTCCAATACCAGTGCGAACTTCTCCGCAGGCGGGCAGATCCCTTATCCCGTGGTGAGCGACAGGAACGTCGGCACGGAAATGAAGGAATACGGCGTTAAATTGGACGTAATGCCCACGATTATACCGGAAAGGAACAATATCATAATAGTACAGTTGGAGATTGAACTTTCCAACCCGGACTATTCCAGGAGTTTGACGATAAACGGTTCTACGGTACCGTCAATGACGAAGAGGTTTTTAAGATCCGAGGTTGAGCTTAGCAGCGGGGAGACTTTGGTTATCGGCGGCTTAAAGAGCAGCACCAGAAGCGTTGCAGAAGACAGAGTGCCAATACTGGGCAAAATACCTTTAATAGGGTTGCTTTTCAGGAACAAAGACATAACCGAAGAACAAAGATCTTTATTCTTATTCATAACGGTAGAGATCGTGGAGTAATAATATGGAAGAAACGCAGGGGATATCCGCCTCACCAAGAGTAATAGCGTTTACCGGCCCGAAAGAGGGTGTAGGTAAGACGACGCTTGTATTAAATTTGGCCATAGCCTGGGCGGAAATGCAGAAGAGGCCGGTACTTATTGTACCTTTGGACCCTTTGGCCAGGCAGGAACACGGCTTTTATTTGGGGATAAGGAAACCTGTTACTGTGGCGGACCTCGTGCGTGCGTTAGGATCGGGCGCCATAGCGATAGCTGGCGGCCTTTTAAGAGGCAAGGTTTCAATGACTCAAGTGGGGGTCGGTGTTCTGCCTTTGGGTTCTACAAGGCAGGAAGTATCCTTAATATCTCCTAAGATATTGCTTCCGATGCTTTCAAGGCTGCAGCAGACTTTTGACATATTTCTTGATGTCGATTCCAGTTTTCCTATGGAATCGTTCGCTTTTGATATAGCCGATAAGATTTTTTGGGTTACGAATTGTACCCGTTCTCATTTGAATACGGCGGTATCGATGTTTACGGATTTTAAGGAGATGCATTTCCCTATTGACCGTATCGACATAATTTGCAATCAATACAATTTGCCCGGAGCGATAGACCACGAAGAAGTAAACCAATTTTTTATAAAACTCGGGCGTGAGCCGATAGTATATCTTACCTGGGAGGAAAGCGTTTTTGAATCCTCCAACAAGAGGGAGATAGAGATTTTGGTCAACCGCAGTTCTCTTTGGGTCCAGGAAGGTTTAAAGCCTATTTTGAAGGTGATAGAAGATACTCCTACGATAGAGAAGAACTGGTCTACGGTAGTGCCCGACAGTGAATTTGTTTCGGCGGCAAAGAATATATGGGAAGCGGCGACGGTGTTGACCGGCAATGCGAAAGGGCCCAACCATTTTGACGCAGGCGATACGGAACTGTCCTATTGGGACTCTTTGAAGCAGCAAGTACATAAAGACGTTATTAAGACATTGGAAGTGGAACGTATAGTTATCAGCGAGGAAGGCTCTCAGAACGAACAAACCAGGAAACGTGTTTCCGTAATTATAGACGAAGTTTTGCGAAAGAAAGCGAACGTACAGCTTTCCCGCGACCAAAAGATAAGGTTTATTAACGAATTATTGGACGAAATTTTGGGATTGGGGCCTTTAGAGGCTTTGATGAGGGATCCGTCCGTCACGGAAATCATGGTAAACGCTTACGACAAGATTTTTATCGAGCAGAAAGGTAAGCTGACGCTTACGCGTTATAAATTCCGCAACAATGACCAAGTGGTGCAAGTAATAAAGAGGATAGTGGCGCCGCTGGGCAGGCGTATAGACGAATCGGTACCGTTGGTGGACGCTAGATTGAAAGACGGTTCCCGTGTAAACGCGATTATAGCGCCTTTGGCGGTTTCCGGTCCTTCATTGACGATAAGGCGCTTCTCCCAGAAGCCGTTCGGGCCGGAAGATTATTATCGTTTCGGTACGATTGACAGGGATACGATGTACTTTTTGGAGAGCTGTGTTAAACTCAGAAAGAACATTATTATATGCGGCGGTACCGGTACCGGTAAAACCACGTTTTTAAACGCATTATCAAGTTACATTCCTGAGAATGAACGTATAGTAACGGTGGAAGATACCGCGGAGTTGAGACTCCAGCAGGAACACTGGGTTTCCTTGGAAAGCAGGCCGGCGAACATCGAGGGCAAAGGCGAGATAACGATTAAGGACCTTGTAAAGAACTGTCTTCGTATGAGGCCGGACCGCATAGTAGTCGGTGAGTGCCGCGGCTCGGAAGCTTTGGACATGTTGCAAGCGATGAACACCGGTCACGAGGGTTCTTTGGCCACTATTCACGCAAACACGCCGCGCGACGGACTTACGCGTCTTGAGGCTATGTGCATGATGGCAAGCGCGGACTTGCCGATATGGGCTATCAGGGAGATGATTTCCTCTGCCGTAAACTTGATAGTACAGCTTTCCAGGTTCTCCGACGGAAGCAGAAAGGTTACATACGTAACTGAGATATGCGGGCAGAAAGACGGAGTGATACAGAGCAAGGATTTATTCCGCTATGTGCAGACGGGCGTCAATAAAGAGGGCAAGGTCGAAGGCACCTTTGCGCCTACGGGCGATTTGCCTACATTCTTCCCTGAGTTTAAGGCAAAGGGTATAGATGTCCCCAAAGAAACGTTTGATAGGAAAGAGCCGACGGCAAAAACGGAAGAGGCCGCGGCATAGAAAGGACAGACGATGAAATTTCTAAAAAGGTTTTTAATAACGGTTTTGATAAGCGGAGCTTCGGGCATAGCTTTGAATGCGCAGGGTATATTTACCACGAACCAAAGCGATAGGATAGCGTGCGCGAAGGAGCGTTTATACGCTATTTACAACTTTTTGGACGCTTCCAAGCCAACCGATCAAAAAACTTTTGAGCCTGTGGCCTGCGGCAGTGGGGCTAAAGCCGTTCCAATGCCGAAATATTTGGACAAGCTGCTGCCTGAAATGGATATGAGGAGATTATGGCAAGTATCGGCAGGCGAAGGCGGCGGTATGGAGTATTACAGCGAAGCCGAGATGTGGCGCCAGCCTATCGGGCTTATCTTTAACTTTTTGGAGCTGATGGAGCAAATAAACAGCGGCGGGGCCTATACTACGGCCGATACGATAGAGCGTATAACTAAATTTAAGACGCAGATGATAGTGTATATCGACAGATTGAAGAGCCGCCCTTCAAATTATGAACTGCGCGACAGTATGGAAGGACGTGGCCGCTCCATGATAGCTACATTGGATTTGATAGATGCGGAGATGGGCAGCGTATTGGAATCTTTTAAAGTATCGCCTTGGCTGTGGCGCAATAGATTTAGAAAGGCCGTAATGGGCGTAGTGACATTATCAAACAGTCTTTATGGCGATATGGTAACGACCAAGCCATTGGTAATGCCTGACCCGAAGAGTAAGCATACCACCAATGATATAGCGATAACGATATTTATGCTGTTGGGTACGATATCCGTATTTATAAGCGGGTATATGTTAGTTTCCGATAGGAACGATCAAATATCCAAGGCTATCGGGCAGTATATGCAGAAGAGCTCTGTATGGGCAGATGATTACAGCAGGCAGTTCTTGGACATAAACGTAAAATATATAGTATTGGGGACTTTATTTTTCTTCTGCGTATTGGGTGCGCTGTTCGGTATGGGCGCAGGCGGATTTACGGGCGTATTGATGTTTGCGGTGTTCTTTGCGATGGGGTTGACCTTCGGGTTAAAGATGCCGGGGATAATATTGGGAGTACTTAAGAAACGCCGCGGCGAGAAAGTGAACGCCCAGCTGATGGACGCTTTAATATTGTTGTCAAACTCTTTAAAATCCGGTATGGATATAGTCCAGGGTTTTGATATGGTTTCAAGGGATTTAAAGCCGCCGATATCGGACGAATTTTCTTTGGTAATAAAGAACTATAAATTAGGTGCTCCGTTTGAGAAGGCTTTGGAAGGTATGGAAGACAGGATAGAGTCGAGATTGCTTTCGTATATGGTGAAGGCCATAGTACTGCAGAGGCAAGTCGGCGGTAACTTAACGAAGATTTTTGAAAGGATAGTGGAGAACATAAGGGAAGAGAGTAAACTGGAAGAGAAGTTGCAGGCGATGACGGCTCAGCAAAGGATACAGGCGATAGTGGTCGGTGTCATGCCGTGGGTGATGGTAGGCGTAATGTTTATGTTCCAGCCTGACACGATGATAAACTTTTATACTTCCACGATAGGTATAGTAGTATTGTTTATGTGCATAGTGTGGATAGGCATCGGTATAAAGTTGGTAAACAAATTAGGGGAAATAAAGGTATAAGATATGAACTTGGGCGCATATACTGTAATAATGTTGGTGGTTGCGGTGTTCGGATCGGTAGCGGTAATGGTGGCCGTATTGAGGATACTTTCCCCCTCGGACGAGAGAACCGACATAGCGGACTTGGAGGCGAAACAAATAAAATCCACATCCAGCTTTGCGAAGCTGCGCCCTCAGGAACGTTTTTTAGATCGCATTGCTCTTTTTGTATTGGAAACATTTAAGCTGCAAAAGCCGTTGGAAGAGATGTATATGCTGATGGGCAGCCCGGCCAAGCCCCAGCCCGTGGACATACTGTATTATAAGATATATTGCGCGATAGGCTTGCCGATACTCTTGATGTTGGTGTTTAAAACGCCGATACTTATAATAACGCTGCCTTTGGGCTTTTATTTGCCGGATTTGAAATACAAGGGCGAGATACAGAAGCGTCAGCAGGAGATGCTGGGCAATTTTGCGACGACGGTCGATTTGACTGCACTGATAATAGAGTCCGGATTGGACTATATGACTGCATTTGAAAGGATAATAAAGATAGCCAAGCAAAAGACCTTGCTTGAAGTCGAAATAGAGAAGACTTTAAACGAAACGAAGTTAGGGTATTCCAGGCGCGAGGCTTTGGAGCGTTTGGCGGCCAGAACGGGCGTACAGGACATAAGGTCATTTGTAGGGTTGATAGTACAATCTGACGAATTGGGAACGAGCTTGGTTGATTTGCTTAGGAATTTTTCTACGGACTTGAGGTTTAGAAGATTGAATAAGGCCGAGAAATTGGCGGCGCAAGCGTCTACGAAGATGTTGATACCGTTGTTTATATTTATATTTCCGGTAGTCTTCATTTTGATAATTGCGCCGATGGTTGCAGATTTTATGAGGGGCGGCATGCCCTTTTAAGAGGAACCGTTTATGAAAAGAATATCATTTATATTACCGATATTGGCGATTATGACGCTTAGTCTAAACGCGGCTGACAGGCCGTTAAGGGAACGCGGGAAAGAGGCCGGTATGCTGTTGGACCTGCAGAAGATATCTTTGGGTACGATTTCCAACGTGGAGCAGAAGAAGCAGTATCTCTCCACGGTACAGCTTGAGAAGCAGCGGATACAGAATTATACGCTAAGAATGGTATACGAAAACGCGTACGCTTTATACAAGCGCGGAGACTATCAAAGAGCGCACGAACTTGCCAATGTTATCTTGAGTATAGATCCGAGTCTAACCAAAGCTCAGACCTTATCAAAAGAGGCCGGGCGCATGGCGACGTACGGGACCTTGTCGGAAGACGAGATAGTAAATATGAAGTATGAAGAAGGCATAAACCTGTACAAGCACGGCAGACTGGTGGAAGCGCAGAGCAAATTTGAAGAGATATTGGTATTAAGGCCGGGCGAATCTAAGGCTAAGGATTGGGTGAGAAGGATAGAAAACGAAATCGCCGAAGAACATACCCGCCGCGGCTATTACGCTTATAAGAACGGTGATTATAATGAGGCTTTAAATCAGTGGTACAGCGTACTTATCATAAAGAAAGAGGACGCAGGCCTTACCGCGAAGATAGCGGAAGTCGAAGCGGAGATGAAGCGTGAAGAAAACGAAAAGATTTTAAATAAGGCTTTCAGCTTGTATTCGCAAGGAAAGCTGATACCTGCATATAGGGAATTTGAAAAATCTTTGGAGATACAACCCGGCGAACAGCAAACTCAGAAGTTTACTATGCAGCTTAAGGAAGAAATCGCCAAAGGCTACTTTGAAGCAGGCAATAAGGCATACCGTAATAAGAGGTATAATACGGCGGTGGCAAATTGGAAAGAGGCGAAGAACTGGGGTTATGACCAAAACGATGTGGCGATGAATATCAAGACGGCGGAAGCGGCTAAGTTAAGAGCCGCGGCGCAAGCCAATAAAGTGGAAACTAAACCTCAGCCCGAGCCGGCAACTCCGCCGGTGGTGGAGCCGCAGGAAGTTCCCATACCGATGCCGGAACCTATACCTACGACCAATTTAGGCGGGGAGGATACCTCACAACCCATAGCGCAGCCTCAGGCTCCGCAAGAAATCGCCGCGAGCGATTTCCCTACGGCGACTTTAACTAAGCAGCCCGGCATGATATCCGAGGACGCAAGGCAGGCCTCTAATGAGAGATATCTTATCGGTCTTAAATATTACTCCGACGGCGATTATGAAAGAGCCAAATCGGAATTTCAGGCGGCGTTGCAGCTTAATCCGGAGAATTCGGATGCGGCTCTTGGTTTAAAGAATATAGAGGCGAAGCTGAGCAGCGGCAGGTAGGTATATGATAAAAAAAATAAGCATACGATGGTTTTTGTGGTTTTCGCTTGTGGCGGGATATGCGCTTATTTTGGGTGCGCTTTTATATTTCAATTTATTTAAGAGGGTATTTGATACCAATTTGCAAAATCATATAATTAATATCGTAAGGACGAACGCCAATGTTTTGATAGAAGGCTTGGTGGGGCGTGATTTGATTACGATACCGGAAGTGGACTTGATATCGTCATGGCCGCGCCACGATAACAGAATATCAAATATAGTCTATTTCAACGGGAACGGCACTATAAGGTGGCATAAGGATTCCGATAAGATAAGGATGTCTTTGTCGGAATATCACCGCGGCGGCAACTTGGATACCGATGCCGTATTGGAAGCCTTAAAAATGGGTGTGCCGCGGGTAATACTCAAAGACGACGGCTATTCCTACGAGATAGCGATACCGCTTAAAGCCAAGGACGGCAAAGTCGCGGGCGTAATAAGTTTTGACGTCTCCAGGGAGCAGGTGAAGTCGGAAATAAACAGGGCTTTGGTAAATTATTTGGCGGGATCAATATTGATTTTTATATTGATGGGCATTGTCCTTTATATATTCGTAATAAAGAACGTTACCAAACCGATACTTGCGCTTACCGACAGCATAGAGAATATTTCGACTAAGAGTTTTCAGCTGGACTTTATGGAGCGTAATGACGAAGTTGGCGAATTGGCAAGAGCGGTGCAAGGCTTTTTGAGCAAGGTAAAGAAAGAGCTTGAGGAACGCGAGATTTTGGATAAGAGCCGCCATCATTATGAGCAGGAGTGGTGGTCTTCTGTGTTGGCGATAACGATACCCAAAGGCAGCAGGGCTTTGGTTGTTGACGAGAATAACAATGTAATGCATGCGAACTTTGAGCTTGCGATAAAGAAAGACGGGCCGATACACTTGCTGGATATTTTTGGCGGGACTCAGCAGGATATAGTGCATATAGTGGGGCAGGCGATGGATAATCCCGGCAAGATATTCCGCGCGAAGACGCAAAGCGGCGGGCGCGCATTTGGAATAAAGACTTTGCAACTTTCTTCTAAGGGCGGGATAGTCAGGACCATAATCGTATTGGAACCGCTGTCCGCGGTAAAGAAGTAGAGGAATTTAAGGAGAATATATGAAGCTTGAAATAAAGAATATAAACTTGGGTACGGTAGTGTTCTCAGTCTATCCGCTTGTACTTTTTGTACTGAGCTTTTTAAACGCCATATTCGCTATTGGCGATTTAAGCGACTATACAATGATGCAAAAGATAATGCAGGTTGTATTATGGACTTTGGCGCAAACCTTGACGTTGGTGGTTATATCATTGGCGTTGGCGTTTGTGTACAACCTTCTTTGCGCGTTCGGCATAAGGGGTATAAGATTTGATATAGAAGAAGCCGGAGTGCCTTCCGAAGGAACGGAAGATAGTTCGGCCCAGTAATTATCAGGAGGAGTAAATTAAATGAAAATCAGCAGAATATTGACTTTCGTTTTGTCTTTAGGATTGCTTAGCGTCGGCGTCGCCAATGCGGCTCCGGCAAAAAAGGCTGCCAAAAGCAAGCCCGTAACTATAACGGTGATAGAAATGACGGGTGATGCCAACGGCGGTGAAGACGAAGCGTTAAACGAGGGGCTTAAACAATTTATCGGCGGGGAAGTCGAGATTGTAAAAGTGGATAGAGAGCAAGCTCTTAAAGACGCCAAATATAAAGGATTGAACTTGGATTATATGCCTTTGTACTTGGTAGAGAAGACAAAATTAACGGAAGAAAAATTTGCCGAACCAATAAAATACGGCCAGTTGCCTACGACCGATGATTTTATTGTTTTTGAAAAACAAACCAGAAACGGGGTATATGCCAACAAAGAAGCCGTACCCAATCAGCTTGAGATTTTTGTAATGTCTCAGTGCCCGTACGGCGTTTTGGCCGAGAACAGAATAATAGATGCGATGAAACTTGAAAGACTTCCCAAAGACGTGAACGTTAATATCAGGTATATCGTCAGCGAAGGCAGAAACGGCGAGCAGTTCAGCAGCTTGCACGGTTCGGCCGAGTGGGAAGAAAACGTAAGACAGTTGATCATCAAGAAAAGATACCCTAAAAAATTCTGGAAATATCTTGAAATAAGAAACAAAAATTATCAATCCAGCTTATGGGATCAGGCCGCAGAACAGGCCGGTATCAACCCGAAAGTATTCAGAAAATACTGGGACGAAGGCGTCGAGATGCTTAAAGAAGAAATTAAGCACAGTAATGAGTATAACGTAAACGCTTCTCCGACCGTAATCTGGGAAGGCAGAGTGGTAACCGATATGAACAGCTTGGCTTCAATGCCTGGTTTTGAGGGATTGGCTCAGACTTATGGTGCCGCACCTCAAGGAGCCCCTGCCGGACAGTGCTAAAGCAGTGAAAATTTAAAACGGATTGGGGCATAAGAATATTATGCCCCAATTTTTATAGTAGAGAATAAATACGATAGAAAAGTAATAGATATGAAGAGCGGACACCTTAGAAATACCGTTTTAGTTGTTGTTATAATAGCGGCTTTATTGCCTGCGCTGCTGATAATATTTTATATGGCGCAGGTGGGCGGTATAATGCTCAAAAACGAACAGAGGGAGCGTTTTGAGATGTTTAACAATCGCTTTTCAAACGAGGTGTCCTCCTACATTTCCCAGAACGAGAAACTGATAGAAACTTTCCTGGAGATACGTGCCGCGGGCTATGTCGACGATGAAAACTATGCCAAATTGGTGGAAGTATTCTTGGCGAAGAATAAATCTGTTATAGGAATAGCCTTCCTGGATAATAACGGGCGGGAAAATTCCTACTACGGAATGCGTCCGAAAATAAGCTATAACGACATACTGCCCGAAATATTGACAAAGACCATAGACGGCAAGAAGATTTATATAGGATCCCTAAACAAAAACCCCGCGCGCGGGATAATATCTTTGACGATGTCTTTCCCGGACAGTTATAGAGGCTTAAACAGGGCGGTGGTGGTGCAGTTCAATCTTGAGGTTTTGGCCCAGATGATAGAGCCTTCTATATCCAAAGAGGATTTAACTTTAATATTTACCAGCAACGGATTTTTGATATATTCAAGTACCGGCGGGCTAAGTACGGAACTGGACGACGCCTATGATTTACAGATAAGCCAGCTTGTTAATTTGGCCAAAAACGATAATTACGGTTTTGTTGACATTAGGGATTACAGCGGGGTACTGAGCAAGCTTCCCACTAGTGACTGGATGGTCTTTACGGGAAAGCTGAACAGCGAGCTTAATTTGCCTATAATGGCGTATTTGGAGAGCTATCCTTTATTGCTTGCCGGCGTAATAACGGTGGCATTTTTAGTATTGTTGATTTTGAGTTTATATTTGACAGGGATAATATTGCGTCCGATTAAAGATATGACGAAAGCCGTTAGGATAGTTGAACAAGGCGATACGGATTTGCCGGTATTGCCTGCGCCGGATAATGAGATTGGCATATTATCAAAATCGTTTGCTAGGATGTTGGATACCATAAAAATACAGTTCGACGAGATGCGCCAGGAAAGGAAAGATTTGGAAGAATTAAATCAATCTTTGGAGCTGCGGGTGGGCAGTAGGACGAAGGAATTAAGGACGGCACTTAATGAACTGATAAAGAAAGAACGTTTGGCGGCGATAGGGCAAATGGCGTCGATAGTAAGCCACGAAATAAAAAATCCCTTGGCGGTGATAAAGAACGCCGTATATTTGATAAAAGCGCGTTTGGGCGATAATGCGGAGCCTAAAATATTAAAAAACATTTCCGTAATAGATCAAGAGATACAGCAGGCCAACGGGATAATCGAGGAGATTTTGGGCTATGCCAGAAGCCGCGAACAGATACTTACGGTAATAGATTTGACTTTGTATATAAAAGAGATAATGGCATCATATCCGATGCCGGGCAATATAAAAGTTGTGACGGAGTACAGCCCCCTGCCGCTTCCCGTAAGGATAGATACGGAAGAAATAAAACAGGCGGTACGCAACATTATCGGCAACGCCGTAGAGGTTATGCCCGACGGCGGGCAACTGATAATAAAAACCTTCTTGGGGGAGAACTACACTTGTGTTTTAAGCATAAGGGACAGCGGGCCAGGCATACCCAAAGAAATAAGGGAAAATATTTTTGCGCCGTTTTTCACTACCAAGGCGCGCGGTACGGGGCTTGGCCTGGCGGTTGTTAAGAAAGTGGCCGGGCGCAACAATGTGCAGATAGAGCTTGTAAGCGAAGAAGGGAAGGGAACCAAGATAAGCATGATATTCAAGACTCATAGGGATTAAGGAAAGTAACGATATGGAAGAGAAACAGGAAAAAATATTAGTAGTAGATGACGATGATAATTTGCGCGGCACGCTTAGCGAACTGTTGGAGATAGAGGGCTATGACGTTTACCAGGCCGGCAGCGCGAAGGAATGTATGAGTCTGGTCAGGAATGATTTTTTTAATGTGATACTGATGGATTACAATTTGGTGGACGGCACCGGTTTGGACGTAGTAAAGCAGATAAGGCAATTTAATACACAATCGCAGATAATAATGATAACGGCGCACGCGTCGTTAAATGCGGTTGTCAAGGCGATACAGGAATCGGTATACGACTTTTTGATAAAGCCGGTTGATTTCGACTATTTAAAACGCACGATAAAGATGGCTTTAGAGAAATTTTATTTGGAACAAAGCAACAGGAAACTGGTGGAGCAGTTAAAAGCGACGAATGCTGATTTGAGCAATCTCAACAGTATGAAGAGTAAATTTTTCTCGATAGTATCACACGATTTATCCAACTCTCTTATGGCTTTGAAGATGAGCTATGATATGCTTCAAAAAACGATAAAAGATCCTGACGATAACCAAAAGAAGAAGATGCAATATATGAACGAGAGCTTAGGGCAGATATTTCTGTTGGTTAAGGATTTGGTGGATTGGGCTGCCATAGAGAAGGGGAAATTGCGTTTGGAGAAAGCGGAATTTGATTTAACATCTTCTATACGCAGCGCTTTTGAGGTGTTTAAGGAAAAGGCAAAGCTTAAAGATATATATATGAGTTTTGAGGGGGAAGAAGATATACGCGTATACGGCGACGCCAAGAGAATCAGGCAGGTAATATCGAATATAACCGAGAACGCGATAAGGCATACCCCCGAAAACGGATTGATAAAGATAAGCGTAGTGAAAATTGACGCCAAAAATGCTAAAGTGTCTGTTAAGGACAGCGGCGCGGGGATCAACCCTGAAGATACAAAGGAGCTGTTCAAAAGTTTTTATCAGAAGGGCACGGGCGGACGTTTGGGGCTGGGCCTTTCAATAGCGCAGGATATAGTTTTAAATCACGAAGGTAAGATATGGGCCGAAAGTGAGGGCGAAGGATGCGGTGCCACTTTCAATTTTACATTGCCCGTCATAAATTAGGAGAAATATATGCCAGCCAAGAAAAAAACAGTAAAAGTTCTTATAGCTGACGATCAAACTCTCTTCCGAGAAGGTATAAAAGATGTTCTTACCGGGGAGAAGTGGATAGAGGTCGTCGGTGAGGCGGCTGACGGAGAGGAAGCCGTTTCTCTTACCAAGAAGCTGAAACCGGAAGTCGTTTTAATGGATATAAAACTTCCGAAACTTGACGGGATAGCGGCTACCAGACAGATAAAGAAGAATCAGCCTGAAGTAAACGTATTGATGTTATCTAGCTTTGAGGACGAGGCTCATGTAATGGAAGCGATACAAGCCGGAGCCAACGGCTATTTGTCAAAGATGCTGCCGGCGGCGGAATTGGTAAACTCCATACGGACGTTTACTTCAGAGGGCTTGATGATACCGCAGCAGCTTATGGGTAAATTGTTGCAGGGCTTAAGAAAAATGGGCGACAGTAATACCCCCGCACAAGCCGCATTGACAAAGACGGAGATAAGGGTATTGGACTTGCTCGGCCACGGTATGAGCAATAAGGAGCTGGCTCTGGAACTTGGCTGCAGTGTCAAGACGATAAAAAATCATTTAAACAGCGCGTTTCACAAGCTGGACGTTACGAGCAGAACGGAAGCGGTGGTAAAGGCTATCAAACTTGGGATAATATCTTCCGACAGGTAAACTAAGATGCTAAAGAATGCTATAAGAACGGTAAGCAATAACAGAGGACAGCAGACGGTGGAGTTTTTGCTGATGCTGGGCTCCGTTATTACCTTCGTATTGGCGTTCATCGTTACGTTTCATAAAGAAATCGCGGGCGGATTTTTTACGATAATAGGCAGCATATTGGGGGGCTGAATGTCGTTTTGTTTTTATTCTATAAAGAACAAAAGAGCGCAGATAGTATTGCCGGCTATATTGTTGATACCGACGATATTGCTTGTAATATATCTGTTGTTTGAAACGGCAAAACTTTCCAGGGAAAAAATTCGCCATCAATTTGCGTTGGATACGGCCGCGTTTACGGAGCTTACGTCGGCTTCTCAGTATCTGAACGCGACGGCGTATTTAAACGGGGCGTTCCCGTTTAGGATTTTTAGGGAGAACTTGGCTCCGGAGGAGCCTGCTTTCCCTTTGAAAGGAGAAGAGAATAAAGAACTTAGCATTTATGAACTGTTTTATAGGGGCGGAGCTTTCCCCGCATTGGGCGACGCGGGAGAGTGGAACAGCGAACCGAAAGAGAGCGACACCGAATGGGAATTGAAATTTTATACCGAAGAATCCCCCGAGCGTTCGTCGTGGAATGATGCCGCGCCTCCTAGTATCGACGAGGACACCTTCTTCCCGGTAATGTCTAAGAAATATGCCGACGAATATTCCATCGGCTGGAACCCGGACGCCGTAAAACTGTATATATTGGTATATTATTTTGTTAGCCAAATATACGAGGACCAGAAGAGTGTTTATATGCGTTTGAGCAAAGAGGGGGAATTCTTCCGCAAAGGATACTATCTTAACGCCGGCGACTGCAAAATGAGCGAATGCGGGAGAGAGGGTTCAAAAGTTTTTAAGAATTATATAGCCGATACCGAACCGGTATATATAAAGAAAATAAAATTCTACTTTGTTAACCCAGATGACGGCACCGAGGACGCTAAGGAAATACAGTTTGACTTGGAAGAAGAAGACATGATGGACGGGCGATTGTTTCAATATGCCCATGTAGGACGCAGCTATTTGAGCAAATTAAAGCGTTTGTATAAGGGGTTGGATATAACGCAAGAGTTTAAAGCGCCAAGCAACTATTTCAACGTTAATTTAAATAAGTTTAATCCGCGAAATCACGTTAGGGTGGCGTTACAATGTACGAAAGAGGACAACAACTGTATATGGCCCAATCCTACGCCTAAATATCAAGTGAGGATATTTCCGTGAGAATATTTGACAGGATAAGAACCAAAAAAGGGCAGGCGACTACGGAAGTTGTATTATTGTTTCCGATATTCTTTATATTGACTTTGTTTATTATAAAGATATACGGGTTGCTGATCATAGTCCAGAAGACGGAGATAGCCTCTTTTTATGCGGCGCGCCGTTGGCAGCTGGAAAGCCACCGCGCGGTAAAATATGCCGACGGTTGGGATAATATGTTTTTAAAGAGAGACATAGAAAAGAAAGTAAGGGAATATATCGGTTTTAATAATGCGGCTATGCGCAAGTTTTTGTCTTTAAAGAGCGTAGATCTTGAGGTAGAACGCACAAACGTGTGGAATAATATGACTTTAAAGGTAAGCACTTATCCGCCAAATATACCGTTTTTATGTTCGTACGATATAAGACAAGTGTGTAAGAAGCCTTACGGTTTGGCGTGCGAGCGCGGTTATAATTTTATATGTAAGCGCGGCGGTTCAATAGAAGTAATCAAGAGAGTTCCCAACAGGGATAGGCCGATATCGTTCAGATTGCCGATGTCTAATCCTAACTGATAGAGCTAATTGCCGCGGTTGACAAATAATAGGTTTGTTTGTAGACTTATTATAAGTACATTCGTGCTGAAGATAGCTCCGTGTTTGAGGGCTCAGCAATAAAAAGCTGAGTCGGTCATCAGGGGCAAGATTTTTTGTATAAGAATTTAAATTTTAGGGGATAGGAATATGGCGGTAGTATTAAAAAGCAAAAACGGCGGAATGAAGAAAAGCCCCGTAAGCGCATGGCTGGGCTACGGTGCGGTAGCGGTATTTGGTTTGGCAATAATATCTACGGCTTTTATGGGCGGTGGAAATGCGCCGGATCCGATGGATTCGGCATATAGCTATTCCGACTTTAAAGATTTGGCGGACATGCCTTTTTCCAATGAGGAAGCAGAAGCGCAGTTGTTATCGAGCGTAAGATACGGCGATATAGCCAAGAACGATTTGATAAACGCATTATTTACGGAAGAAGACAAAGCAGAACGCCAAGCTGAAGACGCTGCAAACGGAGTGCCGGAGCCTCCAGACGAGGAGTATGCAGAAGCGGCAAAGGCCAAGGAAAATGTAAAAAGCGCGAAGGAGCGATATCAAAGAAGTAAGCAAGCGGCTAGGAATGCGGTAGCGCAGAGAACATCAAAAGGCTCTTTAAACGCGTCCAGCGGGGTTAGGGCGACGGGCGGAAGCAGCGGTGTAAGTGCGACTATTTGGCGTGCGGACGATAAAAACAATAAATCTTCCGGTTCATCGGCGAATGTAAACAGCAGGGGCGGCGGCACTTTAAGCAACCAGCTGGCGCAGGAGTTAAAGAAAGGCGGACGCGGGGGCGGTTTTATGTCTGCTTATGAAAAGAGCCGCGCAGCAGCTAATGCGCAGGATTTAGAAGCGGCGCATGCGTTGGCGGCGGACGCGTTTCAAAATTCAGGCGATTTGGAAGGCGATTTGAAAGGAGATTTGGAGGATATGGCCGCGGAGATGGATTTGGATAAAGCGATTGGTGCGATAGATAAGGAAAAAGGTTTGACTAATACCTTAGACGAGAAACTTTCCGAAGCTAAAGACAATGCAGAAAAGAAGAGCAAGAAAGATTATAAATGTGACGGCGCTATGAGAAACGGGAAAATAGATGGCGGCTGTATGGCTAACGAGTTTATGAATGCACTTATGGATATTGGTAAGCAAGCTTTAACATCATTGCTTAACAGAGGTAAGGGCGAATTAACTCCGGAGGAAGCGGCAAATAAAAACTCTAAAATAGAAGCAATTGACCAAGAAATAGAGGGTTTGGAGGCTAAAGGCGAATTAAGCGCGAGTGATAAAGCGCGGTTGCAGCAATTAAAACAAGATAGTGCGTATCTCAATACTCCGGGGGTTGCAGATTTTAGTGAAGATTATATGAAGAGCAGGACAGAGAGATATAGTGAGGCGTTTCGACGTTATCAAATGGAAGACATGACAAAGAAAATGCAAGCGGAAAATAGAAAATTACAGCAAGAGCGGTTTGATAATTGGGTTAAAGATAGTCTGTTACGAGACAGTAAAAATCTTTGAATATAAAGTATATTTTTACCATTGACAATTAAGGGGTTTATTGGTAGACTTAAAGTAGGCACTTGGTGTGCCAATAAATTAGCTCCGTGTTTGAGGATATTCCGGCGGTAATGGGGTATCGGTCATCAGGGGCCGATTTTATTGCATATCAGATTTGTATTTTAAGAGGATAAAGTATGTCGATAATTATTAGGGGCGCCGGCGGCAAGAGAGGCGGAGAAAAGAACCAAATATATACATGGGCTGCGTGTATAATGGTGTTGGTTTTTGCAATCTCTATAGGAGTTGCCGTAAAAGGTGCGAAGAAACAAACTCCCTCAGAGGCGGCATACCGCAAACAGGCATTTGATTTGGGCAATATGCCTTTTGACGACGACAGTGCCGAGGCGTATTTGTTGGCATCCAATAAATATGACGATATAGCGCGAAAAGATTATATAAACGGCTTATTTACTAAGAAACAGAAAGAGGAGCGGCAAGCCGATGACGCTTTGAACGGAGTACCGGTCGCTCCAGATGACGAATATAAAGCGGCGCAAGATGAAAAAGAGGCAAAGAAGATAAGAGAGAGTATTGCTGAGAAAAAGAGGAAAGAAGCTAGACCAAAAAATGCACGCCCGATTACTCCTAAAGGCTCTTTAAGTGGTGGTTCGATGGTAAGTGTTTCTGGCGGCGGTGGCGGAATGAGAGGGACGGTTTCCAATGTGGGAAGTAGTTCCGCCAATGTCCAATCTGGCTCGAAGATGACCCAAGCGCAAGCCGCTTTAATAAATCAAGTAAAAGGCGGAAAGGCATTGGGCTTCCAGCATGCGGTGATGGCAAGTGCTCAAGCTGCTAACAGCAGAGATTTAGAGTCGGCGGCAGGCGGCTCGGTGGATGCTTTTCAAAAAGGGGCAATGGATGTTGGCCAAGACTTTTTAGAAAGCGATTTGGAAAAAGATTCTGGCGCTTTAAACGTTGATGAAGAAGATTTAAGAGATAAGCTGGAACGTGCTGGCAACAGTGGAGAGCTAGAAGGGTTGGACTCTAAATTAGAAGATTTAAAAAAAGAGAAAGAGGAAGAAGAAGCAGAGACTTGTGAGCAAAATCCTCTCCAAGGTGCGTGTCTTATAAACTGGGGTATGGATTTGGCTAAAATGGCATTGGGTGCATGGTTAGGCGGAATATTTTAACTTTAAATAGCATAATAGGAGTTTGGTGTATGAAAAATATATTAAACAGAATAGGAGCGGTGTCAAAACCCGTAATATTCGGTGCGGCTTTGGGCGTTGCCACCGTTGCGGTTGGTATTGGAGTAGCTACCAACTTGATGAGTGACGGGCCTAAAGGCGTATCCGGGCGCGTATTGGGGCAATACAGTGCGGATACCGCTTCGGTGGGCTCAGGCGGTGGATATGGAGCTTTTTCCAAAGAAGCCTTGGAACAGCAAATGGCTGCAGCTCAGGCCGCGCGTGAAGGCGGAACTGCGTTAGATTATTTGGGAGCAGCCGGCAGAAATAGATTTGCTTATGGTGACAATGCAAGCTCTTATGGAAGCGGAGTAGTGGATCCTATGGCTATGAACAATGCCGCTTATGAAGGCGGGGAGAACCTAGCCTCAGTTGGTGGTATGCCATCTGACATAGGTGCGGCAATGAATCAATTTAATGCTACTGCGGCGGCCGTAAGTGCTAAAGCTGGCCAAGGCGAAGGCGCAGCTGGGGAAGAGGGCGGAACGGAAAAAGGTGCTTTAGAAAAAGCGGAAGCGTCTGCTACCCAGCTTAACAAACTTAACAGAAGCAATATGTTTGGCGGAAGTTCAGCTTCCGGAGTTTCTTCAGGCGGCGGCGCTCGCAATATGGGCGGTATTATGGGGGCTATGTCTTCCGATAAAGCTGCTCAGAAAGCTGTTCCTTCTGTAAATATGGGCAATATTCCGGAAAGTAATATAAGCGGCATTGCAAGCGCAAAACACGGGCGTCTTGGCGCCATGGGTGGCAGCAATTCAAGAGGCGGAACAAGCGGTAATGGCGGCAGCGGACAGGCTTACTTTACCAGCACAATGGGAGAGTTGGTTTCCGCGCAGAAATATTCGGCTTTGGGAAAAGGCACGGTATATAGTGATGCGGAAAAAGGCTTTGTAGAAGCATCAGCGGCTTTTGACGGCAGCGGAGACGTTGAGGAGGGTACGCAAATAACCGGCAGTACTCCTATGATAGAAAAAGCAGCTGCTTTGGATAGAGAAGCTAGTACTATTAACAAGAACGGAAAGGGTACGACTGTCGGAGGTATTGATAATTTTACGCAGGCTAGTGATAAATATCGTGACGCTGTCTCTAAGATATGGACTACAATTATTACAATGATAGGTATGACTATCGGCGGTATTATAGCAGTTATGGCAGCGCATAAGGCTACGGCATGGCTAGGGGGCGTTGGCGGCTATATAGTTGCAGCTATTATGACCGCAGTGATTATTGGATTCGGAATGGGAATGATGGGCCTGTATGTAAATAGAATAAACAATTTGGGATATGGCTTATCTGCGGGTCCTTGGAACCATATGAGATATTGGTTGCCGATAGCTTTCGGGGCATTGCCATGGTTGGGCCTGTTGACTTCTACGGGTACTAAGATGTCAGCTGTCTTGGGAACTTTGGGCGGCAAATTAATGGCAGGCGTAGGGGCAATGGCTCTTTTAAAAGGAGCTTCAGGTTATTTAGGTTTTTAAATATTATGTAAGAATACAGTAACAGGTGTTTATGTATAATAAAAAAGATTATTTAACTATATTGGCGGCATTTGTTGGCAGCTGGATATTAACATCGATTGTAAGCGGATATATAGATGTTAAAACTAAAAAGGAAATTGAAACCATAAAAGCCAACTATGAAGCAGAGCTAAGAGAGCAAGGCCTGCTGCCTAAAGAGGAACCCCGTCGTATTAAGACAGAGATATATATACCGGTAGACAGAACGGGGCAGGCCAATAGGGCAGACAGTACGGCAATGTTCTTAAAGTCGGCGCAAGATACTTTCGGCTATAAGGAAGAGGATCGACTTGAAACGGTTGATTACGGATCCCAAGTTGATGAGTATCAGCAGAGAGTTAATGCTATTAAGAGGGCTGAAGCTCAGAAATTGCAGCAACAGAGGGCTCAGCAAGAGGCGTTAAACAGAAAGATTAACAGGCCTTCTCAGCCCAAAAGCGGAGTTTCAGGCGGGCAGAGCGGAAGTACGAGGGTCAACAAATTGAGGACTTCCAGCCTATAAGGTTCTCAAGGCGATAAAATCTAGACGCCGCGATAAAGAAAAGGGAAAAGGGTAATGGTATGAAAAACAAAAACATAGTTAGAGACAGAAACAAAAAGACTCCTTTTTATAAGAATAAGAGGGGCATATTGGCGGTAATTTTACTGCTGTTACTGTTCTTTCTTACGGCTATAACTATGCCTATGTCGGAAATACCTTTGCTTGGACGTATGGGAATAATGTTTGGGCTTACCGACGAATCCATGCGGGCTTTGACATTATCTGATTTCGCGGCGTATACTTTTGGTATAGAGGGCGGAGGAAGGCTGGCTTCCGTCCGGAACGGACAATATTCCGTTTACGAAAGCAGCGGTGGGCTTTCTCCTTTTACTTTGCAAAGCTCCAACCGTCTTTTAGATGCGCAAGAAGCGTATAGAAAGGAATTTGAGAAAATGGGCCGTTACAGTGCGATAGCGGGATCGGCTTCTGGTTTAAATTTGGAGGATCCGGAAGGGATCGCGTATCAGATGGGAATGAATGCTGTAAGCCCGTATATAGATGGGACAACGAACGCCGCAGCGGCGGACGAATACGGCCAGCCATTTGTGAAGCCTTTTGATGAAATGGCTTTAGATCAGGTATATGCTGCAAGTTCTAGCGGTAAAAGAGATGCGAAGGGTAATATCATTTTATCAGGCAGCGATAAAACAAAAATTTTAAAGCCGTCTAATTTGGGGGATATAAAATCTGCCAGAAGTGATGAGAACAGCATGTATTTCCAATCTTTAGATAGCCAAGCCAAGAAACTGCACGGCGGTCGTTTGGGAGCCTTTGGCGGTATAAACGCAATGACAAGCAGAATAAGAACCAGTATTTCTTCGGGACGGCAAATGGGAGCTTTTGGTCATTCCGGCAGAGAGATGGGCCGTGTATATTATTTGAGTGCCACCGCAAAAGGGCAGAAGTATAACGATGTGGCAAAAAATGTTGTAGAGGCGGCCTGGGATGGCGGCGAGGTTGAGGAAGAGGATTTACTGGCCGTAGGGGAGGAAACGGAAAAAGCTGTTGACTCTTTGGAGCCTCCTTCAACGATAATAGATAAGGCGACGAAAGCCCGCGGAGCATGCGCTGCGGCGCGCGCCGCTTTTGATCAGGCTTTAAACGATACGGGCAAGGCATACAGAAATTTAGAAGCAAAACTGATACAGGCAGGTAAAGATTCTGGCTCCAACACGGGTGTTCCGGGATCATGCAGCGCAAATTGGCCGAAAGGCTCTGCGAAATCAAAAGCTAAGCGGAAGGAATGGAATGCCTATATAGACGCGATGAAGACTACGTGTAATGAATTGCGCAATATCGGCGGTGATTATGCCGGTCAATGCGGGCTTAATTATGAGACTACTGTATCTTGCAGCAAACTTGACGAGGCAAAAGCCAAAGGGAAGACTTGGGGCGGCAATGTTTGGACTTTATTGACAAGATTTAAGAAGTGTAAGAATAATTCAATAGACAATAACGGCAACAGTTTAAAAATAGATAAAGTCAACACGATACTTACCGATGTCCGCAAAGGTGCGGGTTTAGACGGTACGGTAGCGGATAATTTCTTTTAATTAGCAGGGGTAAATAGGTATTAAGGGCGTTTTTATATACATTACAAACAAGTTGACAGGGGTATAAAATTGTAGTGTAATGGTGGGAAGAAGGCAGGACCAGATTTGCAGTTGCAGTAAATAATAAATGTAAAGAGGAGGCACTATGCCAAATAAGGATAGCTTTACGTTTAGCGATAAGTTAAAGAAGAGTAAATCTCTTCCATTATCCAAACGTATTCCCTCCCGTGTAGGAGGAGACGGCAAAGCCAAGCGGACTCTAATTCAAAGAGCCCAACGGGATTTGCCATTTATAATAGTGGCTGCCGCAGCCTTATTGCTGCTGCCATTATTAAGCCGCAACAGCGGCACTGACGCGACCGGGTTTGAAGGTTCGGGCTATGACGATTTTGTAGGTGAATCCCTGTACGACTATCCGTCTTCGGGTGATGGTGAAATCGTTCCCAGCACGGGCTATAGAGATCCTATGGACTACATTATAACCAATCGCAGCGGAATGGATACTCCCAGCTTAAGCGATAGCTATGATTCCGAGGATACTTCTTCTTATATATCGCATGCGCAGTCATCTTATGAGGAAGAGAAGCCTCAAAGAGAGATATATAAGAATGTAGCCAAGCCGTCTATCCGTAATGCCGTTCAGCGCAAAGCTACGGCCATAGGTGCTTTTAGAAACCGCGCGATGAGTTTTGGCAACAGCAGTTCAGGATTAACTCGCAACTTGGCGATTGGCGGGGCTCCTACGACTACGGGTACAGCGGCAGCTAGAGTTGGCGTTAGGCCAGTGGCTTTACAGCCGCTTAGCTCGGCAGGCAAAGGCAGAGTACTTACCGGGGAAGGTTTATATGCTGAGGCGGCTCGTTCCTTAGGAGCTTTAAACCAAGGTTCAGCCAAGCAGGCATTGTTTGAAGCTCAGCTTCGCGATGTAGACGGTGCTCCGTTAGGTGCGGCCGGAGATCCGAGGAGAGCTGCTGCCAGGATAGGTTCTCAAGGCGGGGTTCCCGATCATAAATTCGGATACACCAATGAGCGTCCTTGGTGGTGGGATATGATGAAAGAGCGTTCCCAAAAGATGTGGGAGCTTTGGAACTACAACTGGCAGAAGGCTTTGTCCGATTCGTTGATAAAAGTATCTACGAACTTGGCGATGTGTCTTTTGACGGGTTCCGAAGACGGTTCGGTAAAGAACTTTTTGGGTATAAAAGGCGGTTCTAAAGATGTTTGCTGTTTGGTAGACGGTATGGAACTTTGCGCGGGCGACATTGGCGATTATACGTCCTCTACAAGCGGCTCAGGCGACAGCAAAGAAACGACGAATAATTCTTTCTCTTCGATACAGGCTTTCTGCGATTCCCACGGAGCTAAGACTTATGTTTCCGAATCAGGAGCCAAAAACGCTTTACAGGCGAGGCTTGAATGTATGGGCTTGAAAGCCGGCAAGTTGGCTTGGGCTTCCGGGACGAACTATGCGGGTTCTTGCGCGGACGTGAATAAGACTCCTATGGTTTATAAAGCCACCGCTACGCGTAAAGCCGACGGCAAAGTGCGTGACAGAAAGAATGAGAAGATTGTCGTATACGTAAAGGCCAAACCCAGAGAGAATATTGATACTAAAACAGCTAACAATGAGTTTGTTATAGCCTTGGAAAAGACTAATGAATTTGCTTTGAGTGCCGAAGAATTAAAGGCCATTAACACAAACTGCGAAATTACCAGAGTTGGGTCTTTCGTATCGAAGAATACAAAGAGGAAAATATCCAATAAGGTCGGGCAGTATAATGACGACAAGGAATCTATAACGGAGGAAAATGCTGAGGAAAATTCGGATAAATTAAAGAGCGGCAGATATACAAAACAAGAAGAAAAGAATTCTAGCGAAGGTGGAGAACTTAAGATCAGCGAGTATATAATAGGCAAGGTGAATGATCAGTACAATTATTGTATCAGCGAGAATGCCGTCAAGCCTGCGGAATTTATTGATGAAGATGATATCATGGAAGATATCAAGGTTAAAACCGAAATCAATGAAGTCTGCCCGATATGGTATTCCGACGGATATTTGGATAATCAGCAAACAAACAGCATATCCTGTGTTTCGGAAGATCCCGTAGAAATTGATGTGTTGGCGGAATCCAACTTCTCTGTAGATGTTGTTAATCCCAAAGATAATATCTTTGCGATATTTGTGGAGTATGTACAAACAGGATCCGGCAAAGACGGCAAAATAGGGCCTGTAGTAAAAGAAATGAAAAATGCCTCTGGCATGGTAAAGACTAAAATCGGCGACAAAGTAAGATATACAGTGCCGGGTTTCAGGCCGGGTAAATCCTTATCCAGCAGCACGGAAGATTCCAGCGGCAAAGCGAGCCCTGGCAACGGAAAGGTGTTTTGGCTGATGACCAATAAAGAAACGCCCACAGTGGATGTCGGCCATATCTTTGAGGGCAGGTTTCTTGATGATATAAAAGCCGAAGATCTTATCGGCCCTACTGCGGGATATAAACAGGCTCAGTGTTTCTACAAATGGGGTTGTAACGGAGAAGAGTGTCCGCCCGCACCGGTTACCGGTACCTTCTGTAGAGAAGACGGTAAACTCTATAAAGCTGTGCAGGTTGAAGGATATTTCTTTAGAGCCACCGACAAAACCCAGAATGTGATGGGGGAGGATCTTAAGAATTATTCTAGGAGCGATAAAGAATGTGGAGAGGATACTAATAAGTTCATCTCTAAACAACCTCAATGCTCTAAACTGTGCAAATATACGGATACGGAGATGTATGGTATATATCCGTATAGCAAAGATACTATATTGAAGAAAGAAAGTCTGCAAAATGTTGCCAAAGATGTATTGGATAACTGTGAGGAATGTTATCCTAAAGATGAAGGCGAACAAAGAGAAGTAGAACAAACGGGAGATTGTGTTTTTAATGTATCCTCGACATTCTGCACTTATCAGTTTACGAGATTTGGTTCTGGCAGCAGTTCCAATTGTAAAGATATGGATGAGGATGGCATTAAGAAAGTTCAGTCTCAGACTGCTGATTTACTCCAATGCTTAAAGGGAAATGAGATGAAGATCGGCTTGTATGGGTGGACTTCCGCTTCCGGAGGCGAGAAAAATAAGGGACTTTCCCAAGCTAGGGCTCTTAAGGTTGCGCAGATCGTATATGAATATATACAGCAGAAAGATCCGAACCTCTATATAGAGTTTGCTTTCCCCTCTGACTTTACGGGTATTCCCGGATTTAACAGGAATAATAAGAGCGGATATACTTCGGAGTCTGATTATATATCCAATGTGAAACAAAATTATCCTGTTGATCAGGGTGAAAATCCTCATAAAGCGAAAATAGAGGAAGCCAGAAAGACCTATATTGCCAAAAGAGAAGCGACTGACGCTGCTAGACGTGCATTGAATAATTATAGCAGTGATACTGTGAATGGTGCGGCTATACTCAGCAAACTTGACAACAATGAGGACGCTAAAATTGAGGAAGAAATACGCGTCTTGGAAAAGAAACTCAATGAGGCTGGCTTTGATGAAAGTATAGAAATTCAAGTGCAGATTAACGAAAAGAATAGACTCCTTGAGGAAACTAGAGCCAAAGTACAGTTGTCGCCTGAAGAGGAGGCTTTGCCGGAATATCAAGCTTATAGGCAAGCCAAACAGGAAGAGCTTGATTATAAGAATAACGAATTGGCGGAAGCACGCAGATTATCAAGAAGATTGGTAATTTACGTAAGCGGACAAGGTGCTTCTGCTGGTTCTAAAGCTGATGAACATTGGGCTAAATGTATTGCGGGTAAAGTGATAAACGATAACGACTATACACCTCAACCTTGCAGACAATAGCGTTAAGTAAAAATCTTAAAATCCCCCGGTTTAAACCGGGGGATTTTTATTTATTTATTCTCAGTTTAATAATCCTGTCGTTTTAACTGGTTTAAATTAAAGCGGTATAATGCGCTTTTATAGTTACAAAACTCTTTTTAGGGAACTTATTTCACGTGGATAGAATTAAAACGGTTAAATAAAATCTTTCCCAAAGTTTTACTTTCTGTTTTAAATAAATAGGGGTTATAATTACAATCTTGCTAAATGATATAATTTATCTATGTTTAAGGCGCGTGAGTGTAAGATATATATACTGCTTTTTGTTCTGGCTTTTGCTGTGGGGCATCTCAACGCCGCATTGCCTAAATTCTTGGGCGGCAGCGGCATCGGCGTAAGCGGAAATAAAGCCAATTTGGAGGGCAAATATCCCACTTTTTGGGATAATTTGATGGTAAATCAATCCTATACCAATATGTATCAAGGCATAAGGGAATTGAGCGTATCAAAGTATAAAGAGGCCTCCCAATCTTTTGCAAAGGCGGTAATAAAAAATCCAGATGACCCTTACCCACATATATTTTTGGGTGCCGCGCTTTATTGGCAGGGGCAGGTTGATCAGGCGATGTCGGAATATCGCGCGGCTTTAAAACTAGACCCGGAAAACGCGCACGCGCACCAGCTTATGGGCATAGCTTATGCTTGGAAGGGCGACATAAATTCAGCCTTGGAAAGTTTCAAAAAAACCGTCGAGATTGATCCCGACCGCCCCGACAGCCAAATGAATTTGGGCTCCACTTACGCCGCCTTGGGCAATTACGACGAAGCACTGTTCCATTTCCGCAACGCCGTGCGCTTGGATAAAAACCACCCTTTGTACCACTATCAGCTTGGCTCGCTCTACGAGGTTATGGGGCGGGATAATTTGGCTGAGGACTCTTTTAAAAAAGCTTTGCGCCTTTACCCGAATTATGAAGAAGCTATGCTTGCTTTGGCGGTGCTTAGCGAGAAACAGGGCTCCTCTACCAAGGCCGAATTAAATTACAGAAAAGCGCTTAAAATTAAACCGGGCGACAGCGTGGCGCGTTTCCGTCTGGCCAATTTATTGGCGCGCGAAAACAGAAAAGACGAAGCGGTGGAATTTATCAGCCGCGCGTTTTTAATATCGCCGCTTTCCGATGAGGGCCTTGCTCTTTCGCTTTCCTATTCAGGCGGCAAGAAAAACGAATCGGAGCCTTCGGCCTCGGCGGGCGATTCAAACGGGGGGCCAAATGCAGACTCTTTAAAATCTGATGGCGGGGAACAATCTCTTGAGGATAGTTCCGAATCCAATTTGCCCAATACCGCTCCCGATCTAAAAATGCCGCCGCCCGACAAACAGCTCGATAGCTTCAAAAAACGGCTTGAACGCATACCCGCCGATAAACCGCTTAATATAGATTTGGAAATTCAGCTTGAGCCTAAACTAAAACCCTCGGATTTATTTGACGCGCCCCCTGAGGAAGGCGGCGTGCCGATAGCTCCGCCCTCGATGCTGCAAGCCTCTTGGGAGACTGCCGAGAAGCAGGCTCTGACGCGTTCGTTCAGCCGTTCCTTCGCGCTTAGGCCTTCGACCGAGGAAGAACGCAAAGAGTATATAGAAAGGATTTTTAACGGCCTTAACGACGTATTAAACAACGCTTCCAAAGAGTATGACGTAAAAATGTCTATACGCGGCGGCGCGGCGGTAAACGACAGCTCCACGCTGAGAAATCAATCCAAATCTAATTCAAAAGCGGCATATAATCCGTATATGGTGGGTAATGATATGGGGCTTTGGGTCGCGGGCAAAGGCTGGGTTAAATACGTCAAAGAAGTAGGGCAGGAGGTTTCCGCCAGATTAAGCGGGGGCGACGGACGCGATTATATGATAGCAGGCCTTTCCGCTTTAACTTTGGGTGAAGGCAAAGAAGCCTTGCTCTCTTTTACTCAAGCATATGACACCGCTGAAAAAGAGGGGAATAAAACCCTTATGGAAATGGCACTTTTGGGAAGAGGAACGGCCTATATAATACTCGGCGGGGAAGATGAAGCTCTTAAAGAGTATGAAGCCGTCTTAAAACTTAACCCCGAAAATAAAATAGCTTTGGAAAATAAAAATATATTGTTGAGCGAAAAATAATTATGCGTAAATACGGACAGCACTTTTTGGTAAATAAAGGAATAATAGATAAAATAGCCGATACGGTTATAGACAATATGGAAGGCTCTTTGACGGAAATAGGCCCCGGCAAAGGGGCGATAACGCAGGCTCTGCTTGAGCGCGGCGTCAATGATTTTACTTTGGTGGAAATAGACCCGGAAATGGTAACCTACCTAAAGGAGAATTTGCCCTCTTACGCGCAAGTGTGTATAAAAAACAATGATTTTTTAAAGGACGATCTTTCCTGGCTGCCTGATGGCCCCGTCACTTTTGTCAGCAATTTGCCGTATATAGACGCGGCCGATATTCTGCTTAAAGTATTGGCTTTGCCCAATTTTCAGGCGGCCGTTTTTATGTTCCAGCGCGAGCAGGCCCAACGCTTAAGCGCGAAAGTCGAAAGCAAGCATTACGGCCCTTTGTCGGTGATATTTCAGGCTTCAGCCTCGTGCAGGAGCGTTTGCAGGGTGAGCCCCGGCAGTTTTAATCCTCCTCCGAAAGTCGACAGCGAAGTGCTTTTGATAAAACCCGAAGGCCAAATAACTTTCAAGAACCAAAAGCATAAGGAAGATTTTACGGTTTTGGTAAAAGCAGTGTTTGCCTACCGAAGAAAAACCGTCCTCAACGCTTTGTGCGAAGTATATAAAAAAGACAAAGAGCTTTTGGCTAAAACCTTGCAGAAAGCGGGTGTAAAAATATCGGCCCGCGCAGAGGAACTTACCCCGCGCAAATACGCTGATTTAGCCTCCGCGCTTGACGGTATCATCTTTTAGATTTTTTAAGTTCTTTATAGATGAAATCCAGAGTCAGGCAGAGTTTCTCAAACTGCCCGATTCCTTTTGTATCTACGAAGGGGAAGCACCCTATCCTTAAAGAATTCTCTTTTATTGAGGAATATTTTTCTATCCCGTCAATCAGGTTGGTTTTTTTTGTCTGCGCCAGCGCGCGGTTGATTTGTTCGTCTTTGATGTCCTTATCGGTAATTTCAAGCGTAAGAGTTGTGTAAGAACGATATTTCGCGTCTTTTATAAGCGGCTCAAGCCAGGTACTTTTTTTGACATAGTTTAAAATGGCGGCGGCATGCGCTTTGGATAGCTTTTGCATATTCTTTATTCCGCCGAGCTTCAGCATAAATTCGCACGCTTGGGCTATGGCCCATATCGTAGTATTGCAAGGAGTATTGAAAGGCTGATATGCTTGCGCTTTTTTTACGGCGTGCGCGAGATTTAAGAAATACGGGATATTGCCGTCGTTTTCTTTGGATAAAGCCCTTTCCGCGGCTTTGGGGCTTAGGAATATTACGCAGGTGCCGCCCGGCGCGCCGAAGGCTTTTTGCGCGCCGAACAACATTATGTCAAAGCATTTGGGCAGAACTCTTGCGCCCGCGCAGGAAGTGGCGTCCCAAGCGATAAGGGTATTTTTGCCTTTATCTTTATAAATTGATTCCAGCAAAGAATCGGGCAGTGCTATGCCGTTTGAAGTTTCGTTCGGGGTAAGCAGAAGCAAAGAAGCTTTAGTATCAAGACGCTTTGCCGAGGACGGATTTTTATAATCAAAATCCACGAATTCTTTTTTTACTTTTGGTGGAAGGCTGCGGCATATTTTCTCGTTCCACAGTGTGGAAAAAGCTCCGAAGCTAAGCCCTGATATATGTCCGTCGTTTAAAGTCCAAACGACGGCATCCATCGCCGCCGTAGCGCCGCCTGGGAAAAATACGACCAAATAATCCTGCGGCAAATTAAATAATTTCCTTAGGTTTACGGCTGTTTTTTTGTAAAGGTTTTCCGTTATGAATGGGGTGCGGTGCCTTCTTTCGAACATAGTCTCGCTTAGAGGCGTTTCGCGCACGGCTTCAAGCCCTTGCGCGGGCCCCGCCGCGAAAGTGGAGGAAGGCAAAATCCTTTTGGGTATCTTCATATTAAGAATTCATTGATTTAAGTTTAAATTCCAATATGCGTTCATTCATATTGAAGGGCGATATTTCGCTAAGACCCAGGTTTTCCACCGCTTCGTTTATTACGTCTTTCATCGGCATTCCGAGCGTTATTTTGCCCTTCTTGTTTAAATAGAACTTGGCCGTATCGAGCATAAGATCTTTGGGGACAAGCCCTATAATCTCGCTGCCAGTAACTTTTACGCCGCGCTTTTTGGCTTCCGCCACGCAGGTTTCGTAGACGACATACAGCGGGGTTCTTTTATAGTCTTCCAAATTCATTGATACTTGGCATTTGCCGTATTCTTCTATATACCACCCTATCGCTTTTACGGCTTTGAGTATGCCCATGCCGCTGTGATTTTTGCCGCTTTCCCTAATGACGGAGGCGATCTCTTTGGCGATATTTACGTCTTTTGTGTCAAGATTGACATTATAGGCTATAAGGTAGTTCCTGGCGCCGATGCATATCGCGCCGGATTTCTTTACTACTGCGTCGTAGGTGTCGGTGCCGAAGTCGGGCGGCGTATTTTGCAGTTTTATGGCCAAGTGTTCGTATTCGCCGCTGCGGATATAGGCCAGATCTTTCCTGGCCAAACTGCTTGCGGCGTATCCGTATAAATATACCGGTATGCCCAACTCCCCGCCGACTTGCGCGCCGAGTTCCTGCGCTATTACCACGCAGTCTTGGATATCGGCTTTGGCTATCGGTATGAAAGGGCAGACGTCCACGCAGCCCATACGCATATGCTTGCCGTGGTGGTTGGACATATCAATAAGTTCATAGCTTTTCTTTATGCAGGCAAAGGCGGCTTTTTTAACTTCCTCGGGCGCTCCCGCGAAAGTTATTACCGTACGGTTAACGTCATATCCGCTTTCGGCGCCCAAAAGCTGTATGTTGGCGCTTTTCTTTACCGTATCTATTATCGCTTTGATTATTTTTTTGTCCCGTCCCTCGGATATGTTGGGGACGCATGCTATCGTTGACATCTTTATACCTCTTTAAATATCTTAATCCATAAATTATATATAATTTGGAGTTTTTGCTAAATAAGGCCCCTCAATCGATAAAAGAGTTATATTTTATTCTTTTACAATCCAAAAACCGCTTTCTCGGCCTCTGGGGTGGCAGGGCGCAAAGACGTTTTGCAATGATTCTGGGTGGTACTTTCTTAAATAGGCGCTGGGGAAAACGGGTTTATAGCCGCCGCCGTTAAGAAGTATTGCCAGGCAGGACTGCTCGTTGAAGGCCCACCAATCCCAATCCTCGTCATGGGGATAGTCGTCGGGCAGAAAAATATCGTGGAAGTGTATATATACTCCTTTAGGCAAAGCTGGCAGCACCTGGAGAAAAATAGTTTCCAGATCGGTGCCGGGCATAAACAGGTGGGAGGCGTCTATAAATAGGATATCGTTTCGCTTCAGATCGCAAAGCAGAGAAAGAGGCACTTTATCCAAAGTACAGTTAAAAAATTTTGAGCATAGTTTCGCCTCGCCGTGCAATTCCTTGGGGTTGACGGAATAAATTAAAGTGGAAAGATTTTCGTCTTTGACGGCCTGCGCCAGAAAGCGGGTGGAAAAACCGGTGCCAACTTCCACTATTTTGGAGGGTTTTAACATACGCGTTAAAACGTAAGCGGCGGCGCCGTCTATGCCGCAGAACCAGTCCTGATTAAAGCGCGGAGCCAAAGGCGTCAGCTTTGAGCTCTTTTTAAAAGTTTGCAGAACATTGTTGTATTTTTCCATTTCCGAGCATAATTTTTTAAACTCTTTAAGATTTGCGTCCAGCAAGCTTTTTATATTTTTTAAAGGATATAAATCTTTTTTAGAGCAATCGTCGTTTGCGTATGGATAGGGAATATAATATCCGTATTTTTTGCCCGGCAGACCAAGCCGCTTTAAGACGGTGGAAAACCCTTGAAGGCAGCGTTTTATAAGTTTTGTTTTTTTCATAATAAATTCCGTATCGGCACAAAATAATATTATTTATTGTATAATTTAAGTGAGGAGAAAATCCTCTACGTCTCTTTGAGACTTAAAGTTAATTAACAAGGAAGTAAATGTAATGGCAAACGGAAAAGTAAAGTGGTTTAATGATCAAAAAGGTTATGGTTTCATAACCCCTGAAGACGGTTCAAAAGATCTTTTTGTTCACTATCAGGAAATACAAGGCGACGGTTTCAAAACCTTAGCCGAAGGTCAGGAAGTAACCTTTGAAGTCGTAGAATCCGAAAAGGGTCCTAAGGCTGTAAAAGTCTCAAAGAAATAAAACGCTTTTATGACTAAAACCTCAGCAGCCTTCGGTTGCTGAGGTTTTTTTTGCGTGATATAAAGTTTAAGATGTAAGGTGTAGTTTGTATGAAAGACATATTAAAAATAGTAAAGAGTGACAAACCCGGTTCCGTAGGACTGTTGCTTAGGATAGCCGTACCTTTGATAATCACGACGTCTTCGGCCAGTATAATGCAGTTTACCGACAGGATGTTTCTTTCGTGGTATTCGGCCGACGCTTTGGCGGCGTGTCTGCCCGCGGGTTTGATTTCTTTTTCCATGGTATCCTTTTTTATGGGTACCTGCGGTTATACCAGCGTATTCGTGGCCAATTATTATGGCCAGCGCCGTTACGCCCGCTTGAGCGTGGCTCTGTGGCAAGGCGTATTGGTGGGTGCTTTTTTTGGTTTGGTTATTGCGGCTTTGGTGCCGCTGGGCCTGTTTTTTATAGATTTGTCTTCTCATGCGCCGGAAGTTAAAGAATTGGAAAAACAATACTTTACTATACTTACGCTCTTTGGCGGATTTACGATAGTGAACAATGCCTTGGCGGGGTTTTTCAGCGGGCAGGGCAAGACGGGCATTACTATGTTGGTCAACTTGGCGGGCAATGTACTTAATATAGGTTTGTCTTACGCGATGATATTCGGCAAATGGGGCTTTCCTCAGATGGGTATAAAGGGGGCGGCATGGTCCACCGTAATAAGCGGCCTAAGCGTGACATTAATATTTTTTGCCATTATTTTTAATCCCAAAATAAACAATAAATTTAAACTGGGCAGGCTGTTCGGTTTTAACAAGCAGGCGGCGTGGCGGCTTATCAAGTACGGAATGCCGAACGGATTTGGGTTCTTTATGGATATATTTTCCTTTTCGGTATTTGCGTTTTTTGTGGGGAATATAGATAAAATATCCTTAGCCGCGAGCAATATAGTAATGACTCTTCAGTCCATAGTATTTATGCCGCTTATGGGCTTGGCGATAGCGACGCAAATACTTATGGGGCAATATGTTGGGCGCAAACAGCCGGACTTGGGCGTAAAGACGACGCTTACCGCCCTTAAAACTGGTGCTTTTTACGTAATATGCATAACGGCGGGTTTTTATTTCTTTCCGCATTTCTTTACGGGTTTTTTTGAGGGGAATGTCTTGACGGAAGATATGATTCTTATTCAAAAACAGACTGTCCCTCTTTTGCACCTTTTGTGTCTATTTACCTGGGGCGATTTGACTTATCTGTGCTTTGGTGACGCTATAAGGGGTGCCGGCGATACCAAATTTCATATGAAAGCTATGATATGCTGTGCGGCTATGCTGGTTCTGGGCAGTTGGTTTATCGTAGGTGTTATGGGTATGGGTATAGTTGCGGCGTGGAGTTGGATAACGTCTTATGCCTGGCTGACGGGTATAATTATGGGGTGGCGGTTTTTCAGCGGCAGGTGGCGCAATATAGACATTACCAAATAAAAATATATTTAATCCAAAAAATAACCCGCCATTTTGGGCGGGTTATTTTATTCCGTAAAAATTATTTTTACCAACGTTTTACTTTTTTTGCTATGTAAGTTGCCAGACAAACTTTAAACAATCCGCCCAAGAGGAAGGGGAAAAATCCCAACGCAAAAGCATGTTCTATGAACAGCGAGAGCCAAAGGCTGCCCATGGTAAGGATAAGAAGTTCGCCCGCGGTAAAAGCTAGAAAAGCGGTAAAAACGTTTTTTACTATTTTCGTTTCAAACAAGTATCCTATTAAATAGGCGGCGACGGCAAAACCCAGCAAATAGCCGGCAGTGAACATACCCACATTAAGAACAGGCAGCCCCATAACGCCGAGTGCTATATAGGTTATTACGGAGAGCGCGCCTTTTTTGCCCAAAGCTGCGCCGACAAGCATACAGGCCAAAGTTTGCAACGTTACCGGTACAGGCGTAAAAGGCAAAAACAAAGCTATTTTTGCTAACAAAGCTATGAATAAAGCACCACCGATAATGGCGGCAATTTCTTTGGAAATTACGTTTTTGATAGTCTTTACGAGTTCCATTTTTTAGTTTCCCTCTTGTTAAATGCTGTTTAGGATATTATATAATAAATATAAATATGAAGACTAGGCGCATTTCAAAATTGATTATTTGCGCGGCGTTGTTGCTTGCCTTATTTCCGTTATGCGGAAATGCGGTTTTGTTTTCAGCGCCGGATAAAGCGTTTACGATAGATTTGCCCTCCGGCTGGAAGACCTCCGCCAAGGAAGGCGCGGTGGTATACGCGCAGCGCGGAAAGGCAAGTTTCAGGATAGACGCGCTTGAAAAATGCGCCGACGTCAAGTGCCTTGAAGACGCGATAAACAAAGATATCGCGGCCACTAAAAAGAAGAAATATAAAATAATCGTCAATACCTATACGGGCGAGACCATAAAAAAGACGGAGTTTTCCACTTCCGATCCATTGCTTTCATTTAATTTTACGGGCAACGGTTCGGAGTTTACGCATGGATATTTCTTGGCCGATTCCAAAGGCTATAAAGTGGATATCAAAGGTTTGCCCTATGTTGAGGCGGATTTGATATTATCCTTTATTTCGCCGGCGCCAAAACCCGTTGAACTGGCCGGCGCCGATACCGCCGCCGAACTTACGGATTTGCAGATGGGCGATATATCGATAGACGAACAACCGATAGTAGATGAGGATATGTCAGCTCTGTTAAACGGAGACTCGCTGGAAGATAGTCCCGAAAATTTAAAGCCCACGCCCAAACTTCAAGCGGGCGAGGCGAAGGTCAAATTCAGCCTGAATACCGGCGGCTGGTCGGGGATATTACTCATAGCTGTAATGATTTACGCTTTGCTTTTGGTGTGTGTTTTTGCGCTTAGGCTGTTTTTCCCGGCAAAAGCCATTCGCGCGCATTCAAATCCCCGTTCGGTCTACCCTATTCGCGGGAAGCGTTTTTACGGTTCGCCCGATTTGTTTTTCAGATTTTACGATAACCAAGGCAATAATTTTATAACTACGGCTCCAAGATGGGGCGGGATATTTACCGGCTTGGGTTTTTTGTGTGCCTTGTTTTTCTTTTTGCTAAGGGTGTTCTTAATCTTTATAATCACGGGCAATTATATGAACTTGCACCCCGTGGTGATAAATACGGCGCTGTCTTTGTGTTCGCTGTTTTCCGTTTTCGGATTATTGATATTCTGCGCGGGGTTGCTGACATCGTTTCTTTTCGGCTCGAAATTTTACTTTTACGGCGATAGCGGCAAGCTGGCTTTCCGCTGTGTACAGCAGGGGGTGCCCTTGCTTAAAGAGGAATATGCGGTTGCCGATACAAGCAATGCCGTCATATTCCGCATCAGCAGGGATCGATTTCGCCTGAGCAGGAAGTGGACTATATATAACGGGGAAGAAATCATAGCCATTATACAAGAAGCTTCGCTTTGGCGCTCCGTTTTGCGCAAATGTTTCGGGCATTTAAGCGGGCTGCTGCGGGCCGATTATGTTTTGCAGGGGCGGGTGGACTGTAAAGGAACTATAAAATATGAGAAGAACATTTTTTCCAGGCTGACCTGCGAAATCGACAAACCCGAAGCGATAAACAGCAAGACTTTGATAATAGCCTGTGCCGTAATAGCGATGCGCGACAGGGATAAATGGTATCCTTGGGTAAATTAGAACTTGGGGGCGCTATGAGGTTTGCCATTGTGCTGTTAAGTTTTACCGTTCTGTTTGCTCACGCTTTTGCCGAATGCGAAGGCTGCGGGGAGATATCTTCCGTTTTTGACGAAAGGCCCGCTTTAAAAGACGCGCAGTTTTCCGCCTATGCCAAGTATGTGGGCGGGGAGGATATAGTAAGCATAAATCCCACCATGCGTTTGGCGCCAGCCAGCGTTTTAAAACTTTTCACTACGGCGGCGGCCTTGGACTTGCTTGGGCCGGACTTCACCTTTGAAACCAAAGTATATTACGACGGCGAAATAAAAGGCAAAAAACTTTTGGGCGACGTCTACATAAAAGGAGCGGGTGACCCGACTTTGGGCTCTCCCCGATTGGCTTTTGTGCCGGATTTGCCCGTTTTGATGGAAAGCTGGGTCGGGCAGTTTAAGGAAGCGGGGATAAATAAAATACAAGGCAATATCTACGCCGACAACAGCATTTTCAGCGGGGTTATGCTGCCGTGGAGAACAAGTTATCAGAACATAGGCAATTATTACGCCGCGCCGAGCGACGGATTAAGCGTGAGGGATAACTCCTATGAAATTTATTTCGCGCCAGTATCGGAAGACGGCGCCCCGGCCGAGATACTCAAGACCGAGCCGGAAATGTCCAATTTGAGCTTACAAAGCAGGGTAAAAGGGTTGGCGTCTTTGAGGTCGGAGGATACTTTTGTAAATTTTGTTCCCGCGAGTTCGGAAGCGAGAATATTAGGGGCAATACCGCTTAGCAAAAATCCCGTAAAAATATCCGCCGCAATGCCTAGCCCAGCGGCTTTTATGGCCGATTATTTTAGGCGCTCTTTGGAAAAGAACGATATCCAGGTTAAAGGAACTCCACTGTTAAAAGCGCCCGAAAGTTATGACGACAAAAAAATGCTTATAAGCTATTTTTCGCCTCCGCTTAAAGATATAGTGTCCTATACAAACAAACGCAGTTTTAATTTATACGCCGATACTCTTATAAGGGTTATAAGCGCATATAACGAAGGCAGCGGCAGTTCGGGTGAAGGGGTGCGCAAGGTTAAGGAATTTCTTGAAAGTTTGGGCATAGATACGGCTAATTTTGACGTATTTGACGGCAGCGGCTTGGCGCGTGATAATATCGTAGATTGCAAGATAACGGTGGAGATGTTGGAAAAAGTTTTGGACAAGCCTTACGGGGAAGTGTTTTTGAACAGTCTTCCCGTGGCCGGCGATCCCGATGATAACGGCACGATGTCAAGGCGGCTAAGATACAGCACCGCGGCTTTTGAGGCTTTTGTAAAGACGGGCTCTTTGGATAGAGTCCGCGCGGTTGCGGGCTATACCAAGGACCATAACGGCAGGCGCATAGCGTTCTGCTCGATAGTAAACAATTACTCGGGGCGTATGCGCGGAGTGGATGAAGTACATGACGATTTTATCGGCAAGCTTTCGGACATAGGCCTAAACAAGAAGCCGCAGGCGCGCCGCGCGGGCAAATAATGCTATAATAAAATATTAGGGAGGCCGCTGATGAAAAATAAAAAATACGGGCATATCTTGCTTATCGGCAAAAAAGCTTTGGCCTCTTTATTTTCATAAATCCGCAGCTTTTACAGGGCGGTTTTTTTATTTTTGAGGGAGATATTATGCAGAAAGATATAGTAAGCGAAGCTTTAATGAGCAGGATTTTAGACAGAATAGCCAATGAAATACTCGAAAGATATGAAGACACCAAAGACTTGTGCCTTGTCGGCATAAAGACGCGCGGCGTACATATCGCGAAGCGGCTTCAGGACAAGATAGAAAAATTTTCGGGCATAAAACTGCCTTTGGGCGAGCTTGACATAACCCTTTACCGTGACGACTTGACCACCGTAGCTGAAGACCCTCAAATGAAAGCGGCCAATATAGGTTTTGACATTAACGGCAAGAATATTGTTATAGTAGACGACGTTCTTTATACCGGGCGCACCGTCCGCTGCGCGCTGGACGCGATAATGGACTGCGGCCGCCCGCGCAAAGTGGAACTTATGGTCTTGGTTGACAGGGGGCACAGGGAAATACCGGTAATGGCCGATTATGTAGGCAAATACGTGGTGACGGGTGACGACGATATTATACATGTGCATATCAAGGAACATGACGGCGATGACAGAATAGTACACAATATCGGCGGGCAGAAGAAATAAAACGCCGATTTCTCGTTGAATTGAGCCGAGTGATTTAAATCGTACAAAAAGGAACCGTCCCTTTTGGGGGCGGTTTTCTTTATGTTAAAATACTTAACGCACGCGACTTTAAATTGATAGAATATTAATATATGGAAAATAATGCCGAACAAAAATTCAAAAGCGGTTTTGCCGTAATGGCGGGGCTTGCCAATGCCGGGAAATCCACGCTGCTTAACCAGTTTGCGGGCGTGGCGCTTTCGCCCGTTACGCACAAGCCGCAGACTACCAGACAAAACATTTTGGCGATATGCGAAGGCGACGATTATCAAATAGTGTTTGTGGATACGCCGGGTTTCTTGCATGCTGAATACAAATTGCAGCAGATAATGCTCAACTCGCTCAATCAGGCGATAAACGAGGACGCCGATTTGGTTATTTTCGTATACGACCCTACGGCGCCGATGGCGCGGCATACGCCGCTGATAAAGAAACTAAAAGGATTATACTGCCCGCTGTTTCTGGTAGTCAACAAAGTTGATTTGATAAAGAACAAAGACGAGCTGGACAGAATAGTAAAGGCGCTGTCGTGCGAGCTTAAATTTAAGAAAGTTTTCTTGGTGAATGCGAAGAAGGGCGAAGGAGTCAAAGATTTGGAGCGCGCGGTGGTGGACTATATACCGTACGGCCCCGCCTATTTCCCCAAAGGCCAGCTTACCGACCGCTGGGAACGTTTTTATATAGGGGAATTTATAAGAGAGCAGATTTTCCTTCAGTACGGGGAGGAGATACCGTACAGCACTTATGTAGAGGTGGAAAAATTTACCGAGGACTTGGGAGAAAAAAATTATATCAGCGCGGTAATACACGTGGAACGGGAACGCCAAAAGCCTATTATCATAGGCAAAGGCGGCAGCGCGATAGCCAAGCTGAGGGAGGCCGCCCAACGCCGGATAAACGACTTTTTGGGTATGAAATATCGCCTTCAGCTGCACGTAGCCGTTACGCCGAACTGGCGGCAAAGCGTAAAGTATCTTAAGCGGTTTGGGTATATAAATGATTAGCAGAAACAAAATAAAAGCGCTTATTGATTTAATGGACAAGGAGCCTTCTTTGAAGCCGCGCCTTCAGGCTACTTTGGCGCAGTTTATAAGGCAAGACCCGTTAAAATTCAAGAACGTACTCGAGGAAAGCTACGGCGCGAATATACCCGGCTATATCAAGGACATTCTGGTAAACATAAAGCGGGAGGAACGTTCTGCGGCTTTCGGGAACTATTTTAAGGCGGGCAATCCCTCGTTGTTGAAAGGTATGCTTCTTATAGCGGGAATAATAAACCCTTATTTGAGCGAGAGGCAAGCCCTGGCCAAATTTGAACTTTTAAAGAGGGATTTGGCCGCCGAAATGGATTGCGGTTTTGACATATTTCATAAGGCGGAGGTATTGTCACAATACTTTTTTGTCCGCGGGAAATACCGCCTTGAGAGTTTAAACTCGGGCGTAAAGGTTTTAAGTCTGCCCGATATAATATCAGACGGCGGGGCGAGCAGTTTCGCGATGGCGGCTTTATATTGCTGCGCGGCGGAATGTTTTGACGTAAAGGCAGATATGTTTGACGCGGGAGGCAAAGTTATGGTAAGGCTGCGCGACAAATACTCCTACGAGCCCGTATATGTAGACGTTTTCGCGGGCGGGCGGTTCGTAGGCGAGGACGAGTGTAATATTTATGCTTCCGCGCACGGATTTTCTTGGAGCGACGCTCTGATTACCCCGCTCACAAGCAAACAAATTATAAGGCGCTTTTTGGCCAACTTGATATATGTCTATTCCAAGAACGGGGAGGACGGAGCGCTTGCGATTGTACGCAAGAGCCTCAGCTTGGCGGAATAGGGAGATTTTGTGAAAGACATAACTTTCGCGATAGGGCATACGCCTCTTATCAAAATAAACAGGGAATTACCCGCAAACATTTACATAAAAGCGGAGAAGTTTAATCCTTTCTCCAGCATAAAAGACCGGGCTGCCTTGTATATGATAAACTCGGCCTTAAAAGAAGGACTGCTTAAGCCGGGCGGGGCAATAGTTGAGCCTACCAGCGGCAATACTGGCATAGCCTTGGCGGCGCTGGGGCGTTTAAAGGGTTTTAGGGTAATTTTGTGTATGCCCGAGAGTATGAGCGAGGAGCGGCGCAAACTGCTTAAGCTGTTGGGGGCGGAGCTTATTCTTACGCCCGCGAGTGACGGAATGGGCGGCTCCATAGCCAAGGCCAAGGAAATTTTAAAAGAAATTCCATCTGCGTATATGCCCGATCAATTTTCCAATAAGGCCAATGCTCTTTCCCATTACGAAACCACCGGGCCTGAAATATATAATGATTTAGGCGGGAAAGTAGATATACTGGTAGCCGGGGTTGGTACGGGCGGTACTATAAGCGGCACGGCGAAATACCTAAAAGAGAAAAACGCCAAGATTAAAGCCGTCGCGGTAGAGCCATCGGAAAGCGCGGTGCTTTCCGGCGGCAAGAGCGGCGCGCATAAGATACAGGGTATAGGTGCGGGTTTTGTGCCGGCCTTGTTTGACGCGAGCCTTATCGATGAGATTTTGCCCGTCGCCGGTGAAGCGGCTTTCAGCGCGGCGCGGGAGCTGCGCCTTGAGCAAGGTTTGTTTTGCGGCATATCTTCCGGTGCGGCGTATGCCGCCGCTTTGGAATTGGCCGGCAGGGCGGAAAATAAAGGATTGAACATCGTCGCGATAGCGCCCGACGGCGGCGACAGATATTTAAGCGTACTTTAAGGAGGAATAATGAAAAAAGTTTTGGCTTTGTTGTTTATGGGAGTTTCTTTTACGGCCTTTGCTCAGGATTATTATCTTACCAAAGAGCGCAACAAGCAACCCTTGAAAGTTGCATCCGTTCAGGATATAAATAAGGTATTGAAGGAGCAAGGCAAGGCCGATAAATATAAGCCCGTAATTTTGACGCAAAACGCGAGCGAGGCGGTATTTCTTTTGCTGCCGGCAAGTTTGAATGTAAGAAAAGAAGAGGAAGGTTTCTTGGTAAGCAATTACGATATTGAGGCCAATGCCGAAGACGTTAAGGACGGCTTTGACATCAATATAGCCTTACGTGACGAGGCGGAAGACATAAAAGCCAGAATCGCGGAATATTCCCTTGAAAGCGGGGAAGATGTGAAGCCTTTATTTTCCAAGAAGATGTACGGACGGATAATGTATGAGGTTTGCACTTTTGATATGGGGGAATTGAGCTCGATAGTTTTAACTGCGCCGTTTAACGGTAAATTTGTCGAACTTAATTATATGACGCCAAGAAAGACTAAGAAAGATCTTTTGGAAGGTAAAAAGGTTGATGCCGGCAACAAGAAAGGCGAGGCCGCTTTGGGGATAGCCGCCTCGAGCTTGACTAAAGCTTTGTTCGGGAAGAACGCTGCCAAAGGGGGAAAAATATCGGCAGATGTCGACGACTTGCAAAGCGGCAGACAAGAGCGTCCCGCGCCCGAGCTTACAGAGTGGAACGTAAAGAGATTGTCCCCTCGCAATTTGCAAGCCGCGTTTAACATAACCGAAGGCGAAGATTTATATTCTTATGTTATTGTTTTGCCGGCGGAACTTTCACCCAAACCGCAGGACAGGAAAGAGGGCCGTATAACGATAAAAGAGGATCCCGACGCCATAATGTGGCTTGAGCCTGTATATAAGAACAGCAAGAATTTTAATGACGAAATGACCGCTAAATATGCGCCCGAGAAGAAATTTGCCGCAAATCCAGGCCGAAAGGTAAATATCGGCGGGAAGAATGTCAGCTTTTCAAAGAAGACGGCGCTTAACGTCAATTCATACAGCTATTTTTTTAATGAAGGAGGACGCAAGTTTGTGCTTTCTTTTATAGCGCCTTCTTCTAAACTGAAGGATTATGAATTGCTATCCGGCGAAGTCCTAAACGGATTTAAGAGCGTTAAACCCCGATAGTTTTAATAGCGAAAAAACGGCCCGAGCATAAATAGCCCGGGCCGTTTTTATTGTCAAATGCGGATTACTGCGGCTTTACTGCTGTATTGGAAACTATTTCCTTGACTGCGCCTACCGCGCCTAAGATGCCGGTGGCCTCATAGGGCATATAGACGAGCTTATTATCCTTCCCATCGACCATTTTTTGCAGTGCCTCGATGTATTTTATCGATATTAAGTAGTTCGCGGGATTGGCGATATTGCTTAAGTTGTCACGGACAATTTTAATCGCTTCCGCTTCCGCCTGCGCCACCTTTACTTTAGCCTGCGCCTCGCCTTCGGCGGAGAGTATTTTAGCCTGTTTTAAACCTTCGGCTTTATTTATGGCGGCTTCCTTTTCACCTTCAGCCTGCAGGATTTGCGCGCGCTTGGTTCCTTCCGCTTCCAAAATCACGGCGCGGCGTTCCCTTTCGGCGCGCATTTGTTTTTCCATCGCGTCGCGTATGGCGGGCGGGGGAGTTATGTCTTGGAGCTCCACGCGGTTTACTTTCACGCCCCATTTGTTGGAGGCTTCGTCAAGGATTGCTCTTAATTTCGCGTTTATCGTTTCGCGCGATATCAAAGTCTGGTCCAGTTCCAATTCGCCGATGACGTTCCTCAAAGTCGTCTGGGTCAGTTTTTCTATCGCGGTGGGCAGGGAAGTAACCTCATAAACGGCCTTAAGCGGATCGGTAATTTGAAAGTATATCAAAGCGTTTATTTGTATGCTTACATTATCTTTGGTAATGACGTCTTGCCTTGGAAAATCGTAAACGGTTTCCCTAAGGTCTATGCGGTCTATCATAACCAGGTAAGAAATAAGCCTTCCTGCGGTATCGCGGGAGTATTTCCATTCGATTTTTCTGGGTTTGTCCAGCAGCGGTATAATGAAGTTCGGCCCCGATGTGAGTGTGGTATTGTATTTGCCCAATCTTTCCACTATCATTACTTCCGCCTGTTGGACAATCCTTATGCCGAATATAAAAAATATAACGGCCAGGACTACAAGTGCTATAAGTACGCTTTCCATTATTTGTTCTCCTTTTTGACGAAAAGTTTTATTCCGTCTACTTTAAAAACTTTAACGTTGTCGCCCTGAGATAGTTTTTCCTCGCAGGCGAGTTCCCATAAATCCCCGTCGTTTTTTGCGTAACATTTACCGGTTTGTGTATTTGTCTGGCTTACGGTAAGTTCTTTGCCTATTAGAGCCTCCATATTGCTTTTGAAAGCCTGCCCTTTTTTGTTCAGATATTTAAGCACCAGCGGCCTAAGGGTAAAGAGCAGGATAAATATAGTCGCGGCCACCGCGGCCAGCTGCCAATATGTTCCCAAGCCTATCCAGCTTAAGACTGCGGCAACGAAGCATGCTATCGCAAAGCAGGTTAGGGAAAAATCCATTGTAAAGATCTCGCCTATAAGCAATACAATGCCCAAGATAACCCAATAATGAGCGGTCATAATCCCTCCGAAAAGCGAAAAAAGTATGAAAAATTATACAAATATTTAATCTTATGCTACAATAAAAATATATTTTTGTATTTTATCCTTGTAGGAGGGCTGTTGATGCTTTTATCCAAAAAGCAGTTATGTGCGTTTTTAGCCGCAGTTTTTTTAATGCAGCAAAGCGCTTTTGCATCGCCTTTAGAAATGGCTCGGGCTTTGGATGCGCGTCGGTTCCCGATAGTAAAAACGGATTCCGAAGAGCCCGTTAAACTTGAAAGTTCCGAGTTGGAAAAACTTGAAAAGTTTAACAAGAAGACGGATTCCTCTTGGCAAATAAGAATAAACGCCAAGACGAAGAAACCTCGCTCGCTTGTCGGCGGCAGAAGCGTAAAAGTCGGTTCGACCGAGAAAAACGCCTTAAAATTCATCAAAAGCAACAAGGATTTTTTGGGCGTAGACGAGGACGACCTTAAACTTTTAAGAGCACCTTTAAAGTCTGAAGTCGGCACGCACTACTACTTCAGGCAATACTACAAGAATTTGCCGGTGGAAAACGCTTACGTAAAAGTAAACGTAGATAAGAGCGGGGCTTTGCTTAACTATCAGTCCACGTATATCCCCAATTTGAATATCGACACCAAAGAAAGCATATCTGCTGCCAATGCCGCGGGCGTGGCGGCTCAGGATGCGGGCGGAAAGGCTTTATCCGCCGCGGAAAAAGTTGTTTATGTAATTCCCGGTACCGGTGAAGCCAAATTGGCTTGGAAGGTGCTTGTCCAAGGCGGAGAAAACGCCCCCGCGAAATGGGACTACTATGTAGACGCTCAGAGCGGTGCCGTATTAAACAGAATAAGCAAACTGTTATACGCGGCGCGAAACGCACAGTTCTCTATAAACATCAACCCGGTATATCCCAAGGCGCCGGGCATCTCCACGCAGACTCTGCCTTTGGAAAATATGTATGTTTATTCCTTTGACGGTTCAGGCAGCCCTCAGGCCCCGCAGCTTACGGACGAAAACGGACAGGTAACCACCAGCGGCAGAATGTGGGCGACTTTTTCCGGGCCGTATTTCACCGTTACCAATGAGGCTTCTCTGACAAAGTATTATGTGGAAAAAGGTTCGGGCGAAACTTTCAGCGATAATTTGTGGACGGAATTTTTCAAAGGGCCGACTTGGCAGACTTACAGTGATTGCGATACGGCGGGGTATTATCCGGTATTTTCCTATCCTCTGATAACCAATCTGAATATCGGTTCGATGAATACTTCCGGCGATATAACCGATAAGAAGTTCCTTTTCTTGGGCAGCAATTTGCCCCAGGCTATGACTTTGGGCGCTTATATCGGCAGGTTCAACTCTTTAAACGGCCCGCTTATATCCAATTACAGCCCTAGCCAAGTTATGACAATCGGCGCTTATCCTTCAGACTATACGCCGGGCGTGAACGATTATTCTATAACTACTTTCAAAAAATTGTGCGTACCGACGAGTACTCCCTCCAGATATACCTCCACCGATACGGCTACTCTTTCGGTATCTTTGGCTAATGACTACATTCAAACGCCGGAAGCGGTCGCGTTTTACAATTTGAACGCGATGCGCTCGTACTTTGTTGACTTGGCCGGCAGCAATTTTAATTTGAACGAACATATCCCTGTAATGGTAAACGCGTCCGGCTCCAAGTACAGCAGTCACGACGACGGCTTGCAAAACGCGTTTTACGATTTGGACGCCAATGTAATTTTGATTGGTCAGGGCCGCTATGACGTAAGCACTGGCCAATACGTCAACTTTGCGCTTGAAAGCGCGATAGTCCGCCACGAATACGTACACGCGGTGGTAAACAAGATTTGGCCGATAATATATTTTGACGAAGGTGCGGCGATATCCGAGGCTATATCGGATTACTTTGCCCTGTCTTCTTTGAAGAATGCTTCGGGCCAGCCTTATACCTCTATAATCGGCGCATACGTCAACGGAGAAGGCGAAGGTATGGCGCGCGACTTGGACGGTACGGATTCTTATACGGCGGAGAAGTGGGTAGCAAACGGCGCTCCTATGGGCCAGCATACAAACAGTTTGTTCCTAAGCCAGGCTTTATGGGATTTGAGAAAGACGGGTTCTTCCGTGTCAAGCCAAGCCGACAGCTTGGTATGGAACGCTTTGATGTTCTTTCCGGATAGTTTGCTTGAATTTAGGGACGCGATGATAGCCGTTGCTACGGTTAAGGGCGGTGCGGGCAGTGCTTTAGTCAGCGCGGTTGAGGCGGCTTTTGACGCGCACGGTTTAACGTATGACAATATAATAACCGCCAACGGCGACATATACGAGCCCAACAACGGCCCAGGTTCCGCGGCGGACGTTGATATAGCCTCTATCGCTAAGAAAGAACTTCAGGCCAAAATAAATCCCGCCAGCGATATGGATTATTACAGCATATCTCTGCCTGAGGGCGAATTTAAAGCGGTTCTTACCATGCCCAAGATAAAGGAAAATATGTATATGCCTTTGGGTATGTTATTGCTGGACGCTGATATGCAAACGGCTGTGGACTTGATACTGCCGCCCGACGTGCCGGAAGATCAACAGGGGCATACGGGCATTACGACCACTTATGAAACTACGGAATTAACGTTTAGCGCGCCTTCTTTGCTCAACGGCAATACGGGCCGCTATATTTTGGGCGTATATAAAATGGCGAACGGATATTATCCTTCAACCGTAACGGAAGACACCGGTGCGTATAAACTTAATTTCACTTTTGCTTCCGGCAGCAATATCGGCGGGGTTCAAACGCAGGTGGACAGCTTCGACAATGGCCAGACTATAACATTCACGGCTCCGTTTGCCACTACCGTGGATAGTGGGCTCAGTACTACTTTGGACGGTTTAGGCCTTGGCGAATGGTCGCCTTCTTCGTACGAATTCTTCCATTCGGCGAGGTTGCTGGATTCCGATATGAACCCAATACCGGGCGCGAATACGGTGGACGCGACCTATTTGGATATCCCCAGGAATTTATCTATAAACGACAACACCTTAAGCGGCGAAGTTACTATCCAGAACGGATTTTCAGCGTTGGGATACAACTTGGTGTATTTGCAGATATTCGGCAAACTGCGTTCCAATAAGGCCAATCAAGATGCCGCCAATACCGAATACCGCGAGAATTACGGCGTTGTATCCTTGGGCATATCCAACCCGATAGTAACAAAATCTACCAGCGGGCAGGAAGTTTTTATAAGGGATTCGGTGTTTAATCCGATGCAGGGCGGCAAGGTAAAGATGGAGATCGTGCCGAAATCCGACGGTAATATAAAGGTGCAGATTTTCACCATAGACGGATTGCTTGTTAAAACGATAAAAGACGGCAATGTCCAACGCGATATAACGCAGGTAATCGAGTGGGACGGCCGAAACGGCAACGGCAATATAGTTGCCAGCGGCGTATATCTGCTGCGCGTAGACGGCGCGGGGATAGACCGGAAGCTTAAGAAAATAGTGGTGGTGAAATAATATGAGAAATATAAACAAATATTTTGTTTCCTTGGTTTTTACCGCCGTTTTGGCGGCTTCCGCATACGCACAGGATGCTGGCCGTACGGCTTTGCCTTTCCTTAAAATGGATATGGGCGCGCGTTATTACGGTATGGCGGGCGCGGCTACGGCGTATGCCGACGATGTTACCGGTATGACGTTCTATAACCCGGCGGCTTTGGGTATGGTTGAATCGTTCCAGCTTGCGGGTACGGTATCGGAAGCGCAGCTGGATATGAAGTACCATTACGGCGGTTTGGCTTTACCCGTAGGGTTTTTGAGCATATTCGGCAATAATCCTTTGAACATCGCCGTTTCCGGCTATATGTTCGATAAGGGAAATACGGACGATATTTACAGCAGATCCATCGGCGATGATTGGTCGTTCACGTTCAGCATAGGCGAACATATCGGCACTACTCCGTGGGAAGTTTTCGGATCTTCGGCCGATTTGGAACATTACTTTGGTATTAGCGGTAAATATCTTCGCTCCGAACTTGCAAAACCGGTGGAAGGCAACGTCACCGGCGACGCCTTCGCTTTTGACGCGGGCTATACGGCGGTGTTGGATAAACATTTCGGCGTCGGTGTAGCTATCAAGAACTTGGGGACGGACATAAAATATATAGAAGAATCCGATCCTCTTCCCGCGACATTGTCTGCGGGTATGTTCTTCGTGCCGGTAGACGTTGAAAATATCTATTGGGCCGTCAGCGGCGATTTTATCGCTTACTTAAAAGAGAAAGAGAACAGAGTCCGCATCGGTACGGAGATGTATCTGTTCGATTTATTGGCGGTTCGCGGCGGCGTAAAGCTGATGGAGGAAATACGTGAAGAATGGAGCCTAGGTTTCGGCCTTAAGCTGTTCGGTTTTGAAATTGACGTGGGCACCATATTGAACCCTCAGCTTAACGACGATAAAGTCTATCAGGTGAGTTTGGCCTATAAGTTCCCCGTTAAGAAAGAGGATTCTTACAGCGCGAAGGAAGACAATCGCAACGATTATAAAGAGTACAAAAAGAAGCAGGAGGAAAGCGCTTTTGAAAGAGCTCAGCGCAACTCCAATCCTTTGATATACCAATAATCTATTGCAATAAAAAATATTAAAATCCCTCGGATAAAATCCGGGGGATTTTTTATTTGCGGAAGTTAAGGAAGAATATTATGCTTGTATGTCGTGTCTAAAGTTTCTAAGAGAGAAAAGAACTTTAGTTTAAAAAGGGAATATTATTCTCTTATGTTTTATAAGGTATTGTGAATGGCGGTAAATATAATCTTTTTTCTTTATTCCGTCGTTACTCTTCTGCTAAATTACAGAACGCTTGACTGTTTTTTTTTTTTTGATAAATTTTACTCATCTTCTTGGCAGGCGTTTCTATGATTGCCGTAAAATGCTCAAAAATATTTTTATGGACGTTTGACGGGAGAAAGGAGGAGAAAATGGTTGGTTTAAGAAGAATCGCTATATGTTTTTTATTTGTTTTGGCATTCTTAGTTATTCCGGCAGCAGAAGGTATATGTCTTGAACTGTTTTGCCGGACCGGATATAAACAATGCTGTGTTAACGGTGTTGAGAAGTGCGTAGAGGATACAGGGCAGCTTTGTATCGTGAATTGTGGGGGGGGGATTTTGCCTCCGATAGTTGATAATTGTACGGTCGGCAATGTTGAATATAAACCTTCCGGCACTTGCGGTACGATAAGCAGAACATGCTGCATTGGCAAAACCTGGAGCGGCTGGGGAGAATCTTGCCCGAAGCCTTGCGACGTCGTCGTAAAGCCGGCGACTACGCAGTTTTGCACAGCTTCCAACGGGAAGAAGGGGACGCAAACCCGCAGCGTAACTTGTGACGGCGATACCGGCGAATGGGTAACGGGAAGCTGGGGGACTTGTGTTGCACCCGATTGCACAGTCGGGGAGACTAGAACTTGCCCCAGTAATTCAAAACAAGTTCAGGTATGTACTTCTTCAGGTAAGTGGAGCACATCTTGCCAGTGTGCCAATGAAGGCAACGGAACGGTTTATTGTCAGGGTATGAGATTGACGACTTCACAAGCTAATAGTTGTATGCACGGCATATGGTCTACGGAAACATGCAGCGGTATTTGTTGCTGTCCGGAGGATACCCCTAAGCTAATGAACAACGGTTATCCCGGTTGTTGGGGGACTAGTACTTCAGGGAAATTTCCAACTACCGGTTGGCAATATGCCTGTTCATGTCAAAGGCCCGGCTACTCAGATGGAATGTTGCCTATGTTATAAATAAAGTCCGTTAATAAGTTTTATAGAGAGAAGCTCTCTCTAACTAACCGCCCCGCCGTTAAAAAAACGGCGGGGTTTTTGCGTCTAATAATAGAGACGATAAACTTTCTATGCTGGAGGGGCCTTTCGAAGGATATTAAGCCGTGATCGGGATATTGCTTTCAAACGGGCTTTCATTTGTTTTAGGCAAATAAAAAGCGCCGCGAAAGCGGCGCGCTGAACTATACCCCGGATTCTGTACGCTTGCGCGCGCAGACCATTTATCTATGCGGCCTACTCTGCCTTAACATACGGGCCGTATATCGGCATATTTGGCCTTGCTCCGAGCGGGGTTTACCTTGCCGCAGGCGTTGCCGTCTGCGCGGTAAGCTCTTGCCTTACCATTTCACCCTTACCCTTGCGGGCGGTATCTTTTCTGTTGCACTTTCCGTCGAACGGGGATATGGCCCCGCCCTCCCGCGCTTTCGCGCGGCGCCCTGCCCTGGGAGTCCGGAAGTTCCTCCGCTTTTACGCGGCGGTCTGCCGTTCAGTACTTATATTTTATAAATTATTTAGATCGAAAAGTTCAAGCTGTATCGGGCTTTTCTTGCCTTTCTTCCCGCTGGCTTCTTTCTTTTCGGGAGTTTTTTGCGCTTGCGTTCCCTCTTGTTGGGGAGAGGCGGAAAACTGATTGTTTATCGGCGCTTGGGGCGAGAGAGGCCTTTTTAAAGCTTTATCCATCGTCTGATTACAGATAAGGTCTGGCTCTTTGTTTTGTTCGCGCGGGACATGTTGTATATTTATTTTTTTAAAAGAGGAGCATAGTTGCTTTATTTCCGCCATCAAATCTTTTAGCTGCGGATTTTTTATTTTATATTCGCCCAGAAATTGTTTTACCAATAGTTGGGAGTCTGCCTTTATGTAAAGTTCCGTGCCGCCAAGTTCCCTAGCCCTTTGTAAAGCAAGTTTAAGGGCATTAAATTCCGCCTGATTATTGGTGCACTGCGGCCAAAACTGGCCTTCGCCTTTAAGCAGAGTGCCCTTTTTATCCTTGATGACGCACGCGCTCGCCCCGGGGCCGGGATTGCCGCGGCTTCCGCCGTCTATATTGATGAATAATTGCATATCTTAAAGTATATAAAGTTTGAAGGGGGATTGTCCTATCTAAATATTAAAAATGAGTTGCTTTTTTTGTTTATTCGTTATTTATTTTATACTTTCGTGCGGGCAGCTCCGTTTTTATCGGGATTTAGCGTAAGAATATGCGGGGTGCTGGGTATTTTCTAGGTTTATTTTCTTTCGATTGTTTTATGCAAAACGCATAAAATGTTTTATCAAGGCGATAAAAAACCCGCTTGTTTAAGCGGGTTTTTATTTTCGGATTTGTTGTTTTATATTACGCCTTGCGCTATCATGGCATCGGCCACTTTTTTAAAGCCCGCCACATTTGCGCCCAGTACATAATCGCCGGGTTTATTGTATATGGCGGCTTCGTTGACGCAGGCGGAATGTATATTCTGCATAATTTTCTTAAGCTGGATTTCCACTTCCTCGCGCGTCCAAGAAAGGCGAATGGTGTTTTGAGTCATTTCGAGGCCGGATACCGCCACCCCGCCCGCATTTGCCGCCTTGCCGGGCGCGTATAATACGCCAGAATTTTGGAACAGGTCGACTGCTTCGGGCGTGCAGGGCATATTGGCGCCCTCGCATACTATTTTTACGCCGTTTTTGACTAAAGTTTTCGCGTCTTCAAGCTGCAGTTCGTTTTCGCAGGCGGTTGGGAAAGCAGCATAGCAGGGTATAAACCAAGATTTTTTGCCCGCGTGGAATTCCGCCGTCTTAAACTTTTTGGCGTATTCTTTGATGCTGCCTCTTTTTACAAAGACCAAATCTTTTAAGAAAGCCAGTTTCTCGGCATTGAGGCCCTCTTTATCGTAGATGGCGCCGTCGTAATCGTTGAAGCCGACCACTTTTCCGCCCATTTGAAGTATTTTCTCGGCGGTGTGTATGCCGACATTCCCCGTCCCCGATATGATACATGTTTTGCCGCGTATGCCTTCGCTTTTGCATTTAAGCATTTCTTCCGCGAAGAATACTACGCCGTAGCCCGTAGCTTCCGGCCTTATCAAACTGCCGCCGAAGGACGGCCCTTTGCCAGTAAATACTCCGACGAATTTATTTGTTATCTTCTTATAATGCCCGAACATAAAACCCACTTCCCTGGCTCCTACACCGAGGTCGCCTGCTGGTACGTCGGTTCTTTCCCCGATATGGCGGTAAAGTTCGTCCATAAAGGCTTGGCAGAAGCGCATAACTTCGCCTTCGCTTTTGCCTCTGGGGTCAAAGTCGGATCCGCCTTTGGCTCCGCCCAAAGGCAGGCCCGTAAGGCTGTTTTTGAAAGTCTGTTCGAAAGCCAAAAATTTTAAGGAACTTAAAGTAACGCTCTCGTGAAATCTGATGCCGCCTTTAAACGGCCCGATCGCGCTGTTAAATTGTATGCGGAAGCCGCGGTTGACGTGCGTAAGGCCTTTGTCGTCGTTCCACGGCACTCTGAAGTATATTACTCTTTCCGGTTCCACCAATCTGTCCAGTACGGCGTATTTTATGTATTTGGGTTCTGCGTCCAATATCGGTTCTAAAGAGGTTAGGACTTCGCTCGCCGCTTGATGAAATAATTTCTCGGCGGGATCTTTCTTAATGATACTCTGCATAAGATTATGCAGATATTCTTTTGTTTGCATTGTTTGGCTCCCTTCGTGAAAGTGATTGCCTTCTCTAGTTTGAGAATAACATTAAGCTACTGTAAAAGTCAATAATCTTATACTATAATATAACAATCAAGGGGGGCGTATGCAGATAAAACATTACATCGAAGTTGACGGCGAAGTAAAAAGGATAAAAGACCGCATAGCCGCGGGCATTTTGGCCATTATGGGCGGCTGGTTCGGTTTGCACAAATTTTATAACGGCAGGATACTTGCCGGCATTATATATTTGTTGTTTTCCTGGACTATTATCCCGGCCATAGTCGGTTTTATAGAGGGAATACTCTATTTGTTGATGACCGATCAGGAGTTCGACGCCAAATATAACAGCTGAAACTTCCGCTCGGCAGATTATGCTGCCGCGGCTTAAAAGGAAGAATTTAAAAGGCCCCGATATCGGGGCCTTTTATATGATTGAAATTATTTTTCCTGTGGTTTTTGTTTCGTATGATTATTTACAAATTCCATCAGCTTTAGGAAAGTTTCTTTGCTTAGTACGTGTTCTATTTTACAGGCGTCTATTTCTGCCGTGGCGGGCCTCACGCCGACTATATCCCTCAAAAATTCCGATATTATATAGTGTCTTTTCTTTACTTCCCTAGCTATGGCTTGGCCTTCTTTAGTCAGTTTTACGCGGCCGTATTTCTCGTGGGTTATAAGACCGCGCGCCTCAAGCGATTTTAAGGCCCCGCTTACGCTGGGTGTCTTGACGTTCATCAGTATCTTGATGTCGGTAACGCGCGCGCCCTTCTCGCCGTCATAGGCGATGGATATGGCCTCAAGATAATCTTCCATACTGCTTGTTATGCCGTTCATAATATTAGTTTGCCTAACTTTATGCCCGCTGTCAAGAGTTTTTGCGTTTGGAAGGGGCGCGCGCATATTATATAATAATATATATATCCAAAACGCAGGATTGTAATGATGAAAGATAACAAGAACAAATATTCAGCTACGGTTTTACTTCCTAAAACTGATTTTCCGATGAGGGCGGGCCTTCCCAAGAAGGAACCCGTTCTGCTTAAGTTCTGGCAGGATATGGAACTTTACAAAAAGATGATGGCCAAAGCCAGCGGCAAAGAAAAATTTATTTTAGCCGACGGCCCCCCGTACGCAAACGGCCGTATACATATGGGCCATGCCTTAAATAAAGTGTTGAAGGATATTGTCAATAAATCACACTCTTTAATGGGGTATTACGCTCCTTATGTGCCGGGGTGGGATTGTCACGGTCTGCCGATAGAGCAGGCGCTCATCAAGGAAATGAAAATCGACAAGAAGGAGATAAAAGATATTCCCGCTTTCAGGAAGAAAGCCCGCGCTTTCGCGCAGAACTTTGTAAACATACAAAGGGAAGGCTTTAAAAGGCTGGGCATCACCGGCGATTGGGATAAACCTTATCTTACGATGTCAAACGTATACGAAGGCCTTACCGTAGGGGCTTTCTTCGAGGCTTTGGAAAAGGGGTATGTCTATAAAGGCAAAAAGGCGATTTATTGGTGCCCCAACTGCGAAACGGCTTTAGCCGACGCGGAAACGGAATACCACGATAAAACCTCAACCTCCATTTATCTGCGTTTTAAAATTAAGGAGTATAAAGACGCTCTTTTTGAGGGTTTGGATAAGTCCAAAGCCATTTATCTGGCCGTTTGGACCACTACCCCCTGGACTATACCGGCCAATATGGCCGCGGCGGTAAACTTTGACGAGGATTACCGCGTAATGACTCTAAACGACGGCAGCTATATAATAGCGGCCGATAAACTTGCCGACGCTTTCGCCTCGGAATGCGGCTTTGACGCGCAAGCCGCGGCAAAAGTGAAAGGGGAGGACCTTGTCGGCATAAAATACGAGCACCCGTTAAATGGGCGGCTTAATCCGGTGATATATACGGATTTCGTTACGATGGACGCGGGCGTCGGCATAGTGCATATAGCGCCGGGCCACGGCGAGGAAGACTTCCACGCCGGTCTTAAATGGGATATCCCCGCTTTCTGCCCCGTCAACGAGAAAGGCGTATTTACCAAAGAGGCGGGCGAGTTTGAAGGGCAAAGCATATTTAAAGCCAATCCCGTCATCATAGAAAGGTTGAAGGAATTGGGCTCCCTGATTAAGCAAGCAGATATTAGCCACAGCTATCCGCATTGCTGGAGATGCAAAAAACCGATTATTTTCCGCGCGACGGAGCAGTGGTTTTTGGGTGTGGACAAGTTTGATTTAAGAAAGCGCCTCGTGGAGCAAATAGAGCAGACAAAATGGTATCCCGCGATAGGCGAAAACAGGATAAAATCGATGGTGGAACAGCGCCCCGACTGGTGTTTGAGCCGCCAGCGCTTCTGGGGTGTGCCGTTAATGGTATTCTATTGCAAGAAATGCGGGAAGGTACAGATAAACCACGAGCTTTTTGAGCATGTCAAAGCGCGCGCTATGAAGGAAGGTAGCGATTTCTGGTTTGAATGCGACGCCAAAGACATCTTGCCGCAAGGATACAAATGCGAATGCGGCGGCGAGGAGTTTGAAAAGGAAAAAGACATTTTGGACGTTTGGTTTGATTCGGGCGTATCGTGGGAAGAAGTCTTGCAGTACAGAGGCTTGGGCTTCCCCGCCGATGTATATTTGGAAGGATCCGATCAGCACAGAGGCTGGTTCCAAACTTCTCTTATAGCGGCCACGGTGCTGGAAGGCAAAGCCCCGTTTAAGAATGTAATTACGCACGGCATGATATTGGACCAGCAGGGCAAAGCCATGCACAAATCCGCGGGCAACAGCGTGGAGCCGGAAGATATTACCGAGAAATTCGGCGCCGACATTTTAAGGCTGTGGGTGAGCTTTACCGATTATTCCGAGGATGTCAGATTGTCTTCGGAGATATTGGAAGGCCCGATAGATTCTTACCGCAAAATAAGGAACACGGTAAGATACGCTTTGGGCAATTTATCCGATTATATTCCGCAGGAGCATAAAGTAGCTGGCCCCGATATGGCGGAGTTGGACCAATATATGCTCAAGCGCTTGGACGAACTTATAAAAGGCGTAAGAGAGGATTACAAGAACTTCCGCTTCAGAAAAGCGGCCAGAGCGATAACGGATTTCTGTATTTTGGATTTGTCTTCTTTGATGTTGGACGCTTCCAAAGACAGGCTTTATACGTTAGGTGCGTCTTCACACGCCAGGCGTTCTGCGCAGACTGCTTTGTTTGAAATAGTGACGGCTTTGCTGAGGCTTTTGGCGCCGATATTATGCTTCACGTGCGAAGAAGCGTGGCAGGAGATAAAGAAACTTCCGTGCGGGGCGGGTTTGGAAGAGAGCATATTCCTTTCCGATATGCCGCAAGGCGCGAGTTTTGTAGCCTCAAAAGAGGTTGAAGACAAGTGGGACCGTATCCGCGAGATAAGGGGTGCGGTGCTCAAATCTTTGGAAGAAGCCCGGCAGCAAGGCCTTATAGGCGCGCCTTTGGAAGCAAAGATAATATTCAACTCAAATGACGCTGAAACCAAGGCTTTCCTTAAGGAGACTTTGCCTCTATGGCCGGAAGTGGCGATAGTGTCGCAGGCGGAAATTTCCGAAGAAGAAGGTCAGGAACAACTTAAAGTTAAGGTGGAACATGCCGAAGGCCAAAAATGTCCGCGCTGCTGGCAGTGGCGCAAAGACATCGGCCAGAACGGGAAGTATTCCGATCTGTGCGGACGCTGCGCGAAAGTGCTGGAAGAAGAAAAAATAAATGTCGATGTCGCGGCTTAAAAATTTCCTTACGCGAAATAAGAGCCTTTTTATAATAACGGCTCTTATTTTCGCGGCGGACAGGATAAGCAAGATATTGGCGCTTAAATATTTGACGGCGGTCGGATCTATCGAGGTGGCACCCTTTTTCCGTCTTACTTATGTGGAAAATACGGGTGCGGCTTTTGGAAGTTTCAAAAACGGCAATTTGTATTTGGCGTTGATTTCCGTCGCCGTTTTGTTTATGATGTTTAAGTGGAAGGCGGAAGTGGAAAAGCTGGGGCGTTGTGCTTCTGTGGGGTTCATTTTTATAGTTGCTGGCGCGCTGGGTAATATGTACGACCGATTGGCTTTGGGCTTTGTGGTCGACTATTTTGATTTTATTGTATGGCCGGTATTTAACGTGGCTGATTCTTTTATATGTATAGGGGCGGGCCTGATAATGCTGGACATTTTTAAAGACTGGAGAAGGAAGAAATCGGAGGTTAAATGAAAAAATATTTCTTATCTATGCTGGCTTTAAGTTTTATTCTTACCGGCTGCGGCAGCAATGACAGATTATTCAAAAAAGGCGTAGCCTACGCCAAGGCGGGCAAGACGGAAGCTGCTCTAAACGCGTATAATAAAATTTTGAAAGACGATCCCGATTATCTTTCGGCTTTGATAAACCGCGCCATACTTTTGGAAAAGCTCGGCGATTTCGACCGCGCCGAGGCCGATTATAAACACGCCGTTAAGTTAAATCCGTATCACCCCAATGTGCTTACGAATTTAGGTTCTTTTTATCTTAACCGCAACAATCCTTTGGACGCTTTAAGCAATTTTAATATCGCCTTGGAAATAGATCCCAACAATGTATTGGCTTTGATAAACCGTGCGGCGGCCTATCAGGCGATAGGGTATAAACAACGCGCCTTGGAAGATTTGGAGGAAGCGTTGTTTATAGATCCGGAAAATCAAATCGCGATAGTCAATAAAGCCATTTTGGATTACGATATGTTCCATTATGATGACGCCATCGACGGCTATACCCACGCTTTATACAATGATCCAAAGAACGCGCAGAACTTTTACAGGCGCGGTAAAGCTTTTCAATATTCTGGCAGATACGGCAATGCTTTGGCGGATTTCAATATGGCGGTAAATTTGAAGCCCTCGTATATACCGGCGCTCTTTGCGCGGGCTCAGCTGCAGTTTAAGAGCGGGGATTACCAGTCTGCCTTGGCCGATTTAAATAAAATAAAAACGATAGACAATAAATATGTTCCGGCATACGAGTTCACCGGCGACATTATGGCGATAGAGGATCCGGTAACGGCGACTTCCAACTATATGGTTGCCAAGAGGCTGGACCCGGCAAACTATCGCCGTTATAATGCCAAGATAGCTTTAATGCGCACCAGTGCGGGGCGCAGGAAGGTAGTAACTAGAGCGGTGGACGATATCTAAGAGGTTTTGCCGATGCAAAAGAGAAAGATAATTCTTTTTGCGCCTTCGTCTTATTTTGTTCGAGGCTGGGTAAGCGTGTTTGCGGCCGCGTTGCTATTTATGGCGTATATGGCCGGATTTTCAGATACGAGCAAATTTCTGATAATATTGCTTGCGTTCTTTTGGGGGGGAGAACTCTTCCTAAGGGGCGCGATTTTGGAGTTAAAACAATTTTATATCGGTTTTAACGCTTATGCCGCAGTAAGCGGCGGGGCGGCTTTTCTGTTTGCCGTTCTTAACAACTTGCACGAGACTCCTCTCTTCCCCGTATCGGGTGCGGGCGCTTTGCTTCCTTTTATTTTTATTGCTGCGAATTTTATTAAATATTTCGAACTGAAGCATATAGGCAGCAGCAAGAAGTTTATAGAAAGCTTGGACGGTTTTATATCGAAATCCGTTTTTAAAGTTCAAGACAATGGCGAGACTAAAAAGATTTTCGTATCTGAAGCCGAAATAGGCGATATATTGCTTATAAAGAACGGGGAGCGCGTCGCACTTGACTGTAAAATAGTGAAGGGTTCCACGATAGTGGACGAGAGTTTGCTTACCGGCAATGTTACTTTGGCGGCCAAGCAAAGCGGCGATATGCTTTTCGCGGGCAGCGTCAATAAAGGTACTGCGGTACAGGCCGAGGCTCTAAGCCTTAAGAACAGCTCCAGAATCGCACGTATTTTGGAAGAGGTCAAGAAGAGCGAAAATAAGAAAATGATTTTTCCCAGCCTATTGGAGAGCTATGCGCTTAACGTTTTTTTGTTTTTCCTTATATTGGCACTGATACAATTTGGTGTGGGTGCCGTTTTAGAGAAAGATAAGATTTTGTATTGGCTGTTGGTTTCATTGTTCATAATGGTTTTAAGCGGGCCTGTTACGTATATGGCGGCCGTTCTGATACCGGTTTGGTTTTGCGTACGCAACGGCAAGAAGAGCGATATTTATATACAGAACGTCCCCGCGTTGGAGATTTTGCGCGACAGCGACATTATCTATATAGATAAAACCGGAACATTGACTACGGGGCGTTTGGAAGTGGCGGGCGCTTGCGCAGCTGATGGCGTATCGGAAGAAGACGTATTAAAGGCGGCGTATACGGCGCAAAGCGGGGCTGATAATATTTTCGCCTGCGCTTTAAAAGAATACGGACGGAAGCATAAATTTACCGCGCACAAGTTAAGTTCGGTGGAGCTGCACCCCAGTTTCGGCACGGTGGTAAAAGAAGGTAAAAATACTATAATAGCCGGGCGAAAAGTATGGCTGGAAGACAAAGGAATAGAAGGTTTGCCTTCCTGCGAGGATACTAAAAGGACGGTTTTCTATGTAGCCAAGAACGGTAAATATATAGGCGCGGTCTATTTTAAGGACAGGCTGAGAGCAAACGCAAAGACCACAATCGGCTTTTTGAAAGGCTTGGGCAAGAAGATATGTCTGCTTTCGGGCGACAATGAAGGCGCAGTAAGTGCGGCGGCAAAAGCCGCGGGGATAGGAGAATATTGCGCGGCGATGTATCCGCAGGATAAAGCGGCTAAGATAGCGGCTTCCTCAAATATGGGGGAAAGAACGGTAATGCTGGGCGACGGCTTTAACGATATCTTGGCTTTATTGCAGGCGGGTGCGGGCGTGGCGTTCAGTTCGGCTAGCAATGTGTTTTCCAGTTGGGTGGATATTATAATTAAGGATAGGGATTTTGCCGCATTTAGAAGAGTTTTTGAATTGGAGAAAAGCCGCCGGGAAGTCATAAAACAGAATATATACATATCGGTTTTTTCCGGTGTGTTTATGTTTTGGCGGGTTTTTACGGAATGTGACATATTGTCGTGGTATGATTTAGTTTTAATTATGTTTTTGACGGTGCTTATAATAGCCGTCAATTCAGCGAGGATAAAACATGGATAAAGATATAGATTTTGGATATACTAAAGATCATGCGCGCAAAGGCGCAAATACTCAACTCCCTGCGATACAATGCTGGGAAAATCAGTATAAGAGGGATTATTTGATAAAGATAGTTCTGCCGGAATTTACTTCGGTATGCCCTAAGACGGGCCTTCCCGATTTCGGGGTTATAACGATAGAGTATATCCCTGACGAGCTATGTTTGGAGCTTAAATCCTTAAAGTACTATTTGCTAGAATACCGCGATATGGGTATTTTTATGGAGAATATCGCTAACAAAATATTGGATGACGTGGTAAAGGCCTGCAACCCGAAGGCGGCCAGAATAACCGGAGAGTTTACTCCGCGCGGCGGGCTAAAATCCGTAATAGTTGCGGAACACGGGAAATGGACGGTAAAATGAAATATAGGAACATAACGGCGCTTTTGTTGGGAGTTTTTGTTGCCGGCCTTTTGTGGGAGTATTATTTAAAGCCGAAATATCAGATAAAGATGGGCGACGAGGAAGTGTTATCCGCGATAGCGCAGGCGGATATCGCCGCGCTTAACGAGGCCACGGCGGCAATAGAAGGGGAGGTGTTGTTCAAAGATTACGGCGAGGGCGCGGAATTTAAAAACGATATAATCAACAATTCCTCTGGAGAGACGGAAGAATTCGATTTCCACAGCACGGCCAATAGAAAGCCGGATTTTTTTGAACAGGCCGCCATGCCGCTCAAAAAAACGACTAAGATAATATTGGAAGACGATTCCCCCGTTATGAACCCAGAAGATATAGCGGCCGAGCAGGGGGTTGCTTTGGCAGATTCTACAGAGTTGCCCAACAGGATTACGATGATAAGGGCGCCTGCCAGATTTTCTTTAATATCTTCCGCGGCGGATTATAAAAAGTACAAGGCCGAGAATAAAGGGGAATATCCTTCTGTTGATTTTAAGAAGGAACGAATAGTTTTCGTGGAATCGGACAGTATGCTTTCAAACGGGTTTTTTCAAGTGGCGGATTACGAGGATACGCCCGATAAGATAATAGTACGATACCGCGTAAATATATTCGGGGCAGAGAAACGCGACGGCCGCGCACCGTACATTATAATACCCTTTGGCGATAAAAAAGTGGCGATAGAGCAGATAAAATAATTATAATTTGCAGTTATCCTGTTTTTTCTAGATAGCAGGCAATTTATTTAAGATAAAGATAAACAGCCCGCGGCTCTAAATGCCGCAGGGCTGTTTTTATGGGATTTTATCGGTTATTCCGCGCCAAAGATATTATTAAGCTGTCTGTTGACGCGGTAGAAGGTGGCGCATTTGGGCATATCTTTGATGCGTTTTGCGCCGATATAAGTCATGGCGCTTCTTATGCCGCCGAGTATGGCCAGTATGGTATGTTCGATATCTCCGCGGAAAGGGATTTCCACTACTTTGCCTTCGCTGGCGCGGTAGTTCTTCATCCCGCCGTAGAACTTTTCCTGAGCGTAATCGGAGCTCATACCATAGAATTTTTTGAACAATTTTTCCTGTACTATACGGGAAATTTCGCCGTTATCCTTAGCGGCAAGTTCGTTTGTCTCATATAGTTTTTTGGATATTTCTCCTCCGCTTTCCTCATGGCCGGCCAGCATTCCGCCCAGCATAACGAAATCCGCCCCCGCGCACAGGCTTTTGCAAACGTCGCCGGGCACGGTGCATCCGCCGTCGGCGCAGATCATTCCGCCGACACCGTGTGCCGCGTCGGCACATTCTATTACGGTGGAAAACTGCGGCCTTCCCACGCCGGTAAGTTTGCGCGTGGTGCATACCGATCCCGGCCCTATGCCGACTTTAACGATATCCACTCCGTTAAGGATAAGATCTTCGGTCATGTCGCCCGTAACGACATTGCCCGCCATTATCAGAGCTTTTGGGAATTGCTTTCTTACTTTCTGAACATATTGGATCAAATAGGGCGAATAGCCGTTCGCCACATCTATACAGATATTATTTACGAGTTTAGAAGCCATAACGTCGGCAAGTTTATCGTAGTCGTTTTGCCCTACGCCGCTGCTGATGAAAATAAGGTCATTGTTTTTGAATTGTTTTTGATTTTCTTTCAAAAAAACGACAAGTTCTTTAGCGTCATAGTGTTTATGAAGTGCGCAGAACAGATTATGCTTCTCAAGGGCTTTAGCCATCTCGAAAGTTCCCGTGGTGGCCATATTGGCGGCGATAATTCCGGTGCCTTTTATGGCGGAGGACGCCCATTTGAAATTATATTCTCTAATAATGTCCACTTGCGAGCGCGAAGCCAAAGTAGAACGTTTTGGTCTAAGCAAAACGTCTTGATAATCCAGTTGGATATCGTCGTAAATTCTCATAAAAGCTCCGTTAAATAAAGAAAGTGGGTAAAATCAACCCTTTGATATGATATAAAATTTTTGGGATTGAAGCGCAACCGCTTGAAAATAAGCCAATATCGTTTATAATTTAAACGGATATTGGTAGTGGACATAAACGGCAAAATTCTATAAGATATACGAAACGGAGGATTACATGAAACAGATTATAGTTTTATTACTGATTATAGGCGGCGGATATTATTTATACAATAACGGTTTGTCTGATGTCCTTAGGAAAGCCAATTTAGACCCGAAAGATTTTGTAGAGGAAGTAAAAGAGGCCACCGGCGGCACTGTCGGCGGAGTTTCAAAGGCGGCCGAACTGCCTGAAATAGCGCCGGAACGCGCCAGCGGGCTAAAGATGAACGCCGCGAATATGAGATTGGTGGAAACTACGGTTTTTAACACTTACGATACCGACGTATGCTTTGCGTATACGGAGATGATTTACGCTTCCGGTTCGGCTTCAGCGCCGAAGGTTATAAACAAATACCTTGCCACTTTTACCTTGCCCGAGGATAAAAATAAAATTCTTCCTTTGGTAACGAAATATAAGGATAAACAAAGCCTTAAGATATTGGAAGACTTTTTAAATAGGGGCGTATTTTCCAGGAGTATGCTTCTTAAAAAGATATCGGAATACCGCAACAAAGAGGCTTTGGCGGTTATAAAGAGCGTGGCGGATACGCCGTCTTCGCCGGTGCGCGATGAAGCTCAGAATATTTATTCCGAGATGATAACGCAGTCTTGGTATACGGGCGTACAGTCTGCGGCCAGCCAAATTGGCACGGGCGATAAGCAACTTGCGTCTCACAGAATAGCGGCTTTAATGAATAATCCTAATCAAAGCAATAAGGGGGATTTGTAAGGTGAATATAAGCGAAATAAACAAGAAGGTGCAGGACGAGAGTCTTTTCCTTCAGGATTTGCGTCACGAAATATCCAAAGTAATAGTCGGGCAGGAAGATCTTATAGAAAAAATGCTCGTCGCTTTAATAGCCGACGGCCATATTTTGATAGAGGGCGTGCCGGGTTTAGCCAAGACCTTGACTGTAAAGACCTTGGCCCAAGCGTTAAGCGCCAGTTTTCAGCGCATACAATTTACTCCGGATTTATTGCCGGCCGATATTACGGGTACATTGATATTTAACCCCAAAGAGGGTACTTTTACTCCGCGTCAAGGCCCGGTATTTGCGAACTTGGTATTGGCCGATGAAATTAACCGTTCGCCCGCCAAAGTGCAAAGCGCGCTTTTGGAAGCGATGCAGGAACGGCAGGTGACGATAGGTGCGGAAACCTATAAACTGCCCGATCCGTTTATGGTATTGGCGACGCAGAACCCCGTGGAACAGGAAGGCACTTATCCTCTGCCCGAGGCGCAGGTGGACAGGTTTATGCTGAAGCTGAAAGTAGACTATCCGAGCAAAGAGGAAGAGAAGATAATCCTTGAGCGTATGAGCTTAGCGCACAAACCTGTTGTAAACTCAAGCGTGAAGGTGGAGCAAATACTCAAGGCGCGCGAAGCGGCCGATTCGATATACGTAGACGACAAGGTAAAGAATTATATAGTGGATTTGGTTTTCGCTACCAGGCGCCCGCAGGAATACAAACTTGAGGATTTATCCTCTTACATAATGTACGGGGCGAGCCCTAGGGCGTCGATATATTTGACGCAGGCGGTAAAAGCGTATGCGTTCTTGGACGGACGCGGCTATGTAACGCCGGAAGACGTAAAAGAAATGGGGCCAGATGTGCTGCGCCACAGGATCCTGCTGACTTACGAGGCGGAAGCGGAAAACGTAAGCACGGAAGATATAATAAAGAAAATTTTTGCTACGGTTGAAGTACCATAATGCAGACCTCTGACATATTGAAACGTGTTCGCCGGATAGAAATCGAAACCGGCAAGTTGGTCAGCGAAACTTTCGCCGGCGAATACTTAAGCGTTTTCAAGGGGCAGGGTATAGAATTTGCGGAAGTCAGGCAATATATACCCGGCGACGACGTGCGTTCGATAGATTGGAACGTTTCGGCCAGGACAGGCGGTACTTTCGTCAAGAAGTTTAACGAAGAGCGCGAACTGAGCTTGATAATAGCGTGCGACGTGTCGGGCTCGCAGTACTTTGGCTCCACGGGCAAGTTTAAGAGCGACGTGGTGGCGGAATTGGGGGCGATATTCGCTTTTTCCGCAATAAAAAATAATGACAAAGTGGGGCTGTTGCTCTTTTCCGATCAAATAGAGCTGTATATCCCGCCCAAAAAGGGCAAACGGCATGTTCTTAGGATAATAAGGGAGCTTTTGGCGTTTAAACCCAAGAGCAAAGGCACTAACATATCCTTGTGTTTGGACAGTTTAAACCGAATGATAAAACGCAAGGGTATATTATTGTTGCTATCCGATTTTTTTGCTTCCGACTACGAAAAATCTTTTAAATTGGCGGCGCGCAAATTCGATTTAATACCGGTAGTGGTGCGAGATAGGCTTGAGGACGAATTCCCGTCCTTGCCCGGCTTTATAGAGCTGGAGGCTTTGGAAAACGGGAGCAGGGCGATGGTTCAGTTATCCTCTAGGCAGGCGGGCTATATAACCGCGGACAAACAGTATAAGAACGACGCCGCGCTGAGATTGTTTTATCTTACGGGGTGCCAGTATATACAGGTCGAAGCGGAAGGCGACGTGATAGAACCGGTAATCAAGTTTTTCAAACAGCGCGCAAAGAAGTTGAGGCGATAATGACGAAAATATTTAAGACGGCGGCAGTCATATTGTTAATGGGTGCGGTTCCTCTTTTCGCGCAGGAGATTGGGGGGGAAGTTGCTAATGGCGCGGAAATGGGAAGCGAGGTCGCTTCCGTTTCGGAAAAGACGGAGGAGAACGGAGCCGTTGAAAGCGAAGGCGGCAAAAAAAACCTGGCCGAGGCTGGCGGGGAAACTTCGGACGATATTCCCGAGGAGGAAGTGGAATTTACTTCTTTTCCCAAGGAACTTTCGCTTGCGGGCGATTTCTCGGCTTATATCACATTGCCGCAGCGCGCGGTTCTTGATAAAGATTCTTACAGCCAAAAAGATTTTGAGATACTTTCGGCCACGCCCGACGAGAGCGGGCTCAATATAGAAATAAAGGCCGTTCCGTTTTCTTTGGGCATATCAACTTTTACGGCGCTTACTTTTACGGGGCAAGACGGGACGCGTTATGTCAGCAAAGCGGTGAATGCGGAAGTCAAAGCGGTGGACACTGGAATAAAGGAAAAGAAACTGTTGGATATCCGTTCGCCGTATCGTCCGTTTAACTATTGGAATGTTTTTTGGCTGTTGGCGATAGCCGCGATTATTATCGGCGGTTATATGGCTTACAGACGCCGCCGCCCTTACGATAGGGCCGCGCTTTTAAAAGCCTTCGAAGAGGACAAAAGACCGCTGGACATAATCGCTTTGGACAGGCTGGACCATCTTCTTGCGGGCAACTTGTGGAATGACGGAGAATACAAAATTTTTTACGTTAATATGATAGACATTCTGCGCGATTATTTGACTCTCAGGTTTAACATACAGGCGCATAACTATACCAGCAGGGATTTGCTTAGGATATTAAAGAAGACGCCCGAGTTTAAAGGCGACGTCAGGCAGCTTGGCGATTTGCAGCGTTCGGCCGATTACGTAAAATTCGCGAAGGTAGAGCCGACCCAAGCGCAGCGCGACGCCGATATAAATAATATGCGCAGCATAATAATAGATACCCGTCCGCCACGATTGGAAAGCGAGTCTAAGGAAGAAAAAAAAGAGGTTGAACTTTAATTATGCGCAAGGATAATTTGATACCGATACTTTATAATGTGCTGGCCGCGATAGGCGGCGTGGTGGCGCTGTTTTTGTTGGCGTTGATATTCATAGGGGGGAGAAGTTTGGGCAGTCCGTATTTTATGCTTTTGATGGCGGTACTGCTTTGCGCGGGGATATCGGCGGTATTAGTGCGGAAATTCTTTGCGCCTGCGGTAAAATATCCGTTGGGTAAGGGCGTCAAATTTGAAGATTCGACATTGGTAAAATTGGCCAAATGGCTGCCTTTGGGTTTATGTATAACGGCATTATTTTTGAGCGTTTTGGCTTTAAGCCGCCCCCGCAAAGAGGGCAAGAGCGTTCTTCCGCCCGCCAAAGGCGTGGATATAATGCTAACCATAGACACTTCCGGGAGTATGGCTGCGCTGGATTTCAAACCCGACAGAATGACCGCTGCCAAGAGTACGGCATCGGATTTCGTCGACAAGAGGGCGACGGACCGTATCGGGGTGGTGGTATTTGCAGGGTCGGCGATGCTTCAATGTCCGCTGACATTGGATTATTTCGCGGTTAAGGAGTATATAGATTTAATCAATATTGATATGCTTTCCGGTCAGCTTGGTACCGCGATAGGCGACGCCATAGCGGTATCTGCCAAGCATTTAAAAGACAGCATAGCCAAGAGCAAAACGATAATATTGCTTACCGACGGGGAAAATAATACGGGAATGGTTGACCCGATAGCGGCGGCCAAAGCGGCGGCGGCGTACGGCATAAAGATATACACGATTTCGATAGCCAGCGGCGAACCGGCCGATATGAAGGTAAATACTCAGAGTATATTCGGGCCGGTATCCGCAACTACGCAGCTTCCACCGCCATCGCCTGAATCCGAGGCAACTTTGATGCAGATAGCGAAGGAAACGGGCGGCGACTTTTTCAGAGCCAAGAACAATGCGGAATTGCAGAATATATATACTCGCATAAACGAATTGGAGAAGACGGAGTTTGACTCTTCCCTGCAGCTTAACTATACGGATAATTACAAACCCGCTTTAATCACGGCTATCTTATTGTTGATGGCGGCTTTTATAGCGGATAAATTTATATTTATAAAGATACCTTGATAATATGGAACTGTTTAATAGTCCTTCAATATTTATTTATATGATATTTACGGCGGCGCTGTTGGGCGCGCTGTGGTATTTGGGTGCGGCGCGCGGCGAGAAGATAAAACGCGCGCTTTTCAGCGCGGAGAATTACGCCAAACTTGTGCCGCAGGAACTTAAATTCCGCAGAAGGCTTAAAGACATACTGTTTTTGAGCGGCTTGTTTTTCTTTTTTCTCGCTTTGGCCGGGCCGCAATGGGGGCGCCAAAAAATAGATGTGGAGGCCAGCTATTCGCAAGCGGTAATAGCGGTGGACGTATCGCTTTCCATGCTGGCCGAAGATGTAAAGCCCAACAGAATGGACGGCGCGAAGACAATGCTTTCCATGTTAATAGACAATTTAGCCAGGGAACGTGTCGGGATAGTGGCGTTTACGTCCAAGGCTTTTATGCAAAGCCCGGTTACCAGCGACGTCGGCGCGTTAAAAACTTTGGCGCAGGGTTTGAGCGTCAATATGCTTCCCATGCCCGGCACCGAACTTGCGCCCGCAGTTAATTTGGCGGCGAAGATGCTGGCCCCGTATCCCGGCAGCAAGGCGCTGGTGCTTGTAACCGACGGGGAAGACCATAACCCCCAAGATTTGCAGGCGGCCCTAAAGACGGCGCGCGACAATGACATAAAAATAATAGCGGTGGGGATAGGGAGCGTCGACGGGGAGCTTATCCCGATAAAGGAAAACGGGGTTAAAAGCTACAAAAAAGACAAAAACGGCAAGACCGTCCTTACCAAATTAGATGAGAAGAGTTTGATAAATTTAGCCTCCTCCACCGGTGGGGCGTATATAAAGTTTATCGGGCCCCAGCAAACGGCGGAAGAAGTTTACCGCCAAATGCTGATGCTGGACAAAAGCTCTTCTTTGGTAAACGGGAGCATACTATACAAGAATAGGTATCAGATCCCGCTTTTTATAGGTTTTGTATTGGTATTGAGCTCTATACTTATTGCTTTAAGAAAGGTAAAATAAGGGTATATGCGTAAATTGTTTGTTTTAATGTTTTTGCTGACAGTAGCGGCAGCCGCCAATGCGGGCGGCGGCGGCGATTTGCGCAAAGGCAATAAAGCCTACGACAAAGAGAAATACGGCGAAGCGTTTGAGTATTATAACAAAGCGGTGGAAAACGGCGAGCCGGAGAAGGGTTTTTATAATTCCGGCGCGGCGCTTTACCGCCTGCAGGATTATGACGGCGCTTTACAGGCTTATGACGCGCTGAAAGACAGTTCGGAATTTAAGCAGGACGCCTATTACAATGCGGCCAATGCCTATTATAACCGCGGCGACAGTGAAGCGGCGGTGAAAAGTTTGAGGTCGGCTTTGCTTCTCAACAGGGAAGACAAGGAGGCTTTGCACAATTTGCAGTTTATTTTGCAGGAACAGCAAAATCAAAAGAACCAGCAGGACAAAAACAACAATCAAGGCGACAATAAACAACAGCAGGATAAACAGGATAATTCCGATAATCAGGACAAAAGCGGCAACAAGGAACAAGAAAAACAAAATCAAAGTGGGGAAAACGATTCCGAACGTAAGTTGTCGCCTTCGGAGGCTGATAATATTCTTCAAATGAGCAAAGAACACGTAAATCAAGAGAAGAGGAATATATCCGCTGCGGGCGCGAGCGAAGTGGAGAAGGATTGGTAGCATGCTAAAAAGATTTTTTATAATATGTGCTTTTCTTTTTGCGGCGATGGCGGGGTTCTGCCAGGTGGATATCGACGTGTACGCCGATAAGACTAATATAGACCTCTCGGAGGAGATCCAGCTTACGATAACGGTGAAATCTTCTTCCACCGAGGTGGAAGTTTCGCAAATGCCGTCTTTGCCGAATTTTAATATATATTCTTCCGGCCAGAGCCGCAATATCAGCATGATAAACGGTAAAATAAACGCCACGCAGCAGTTCAACTATATATTGATACCGCGCTTTGCGGGTAAATCGGAAATAGACGCTTTCACCGTAACTGTTGACGGCAAAAACTACCAAACAGAACCTATAACGGTGGAGGTATCCCGCACGCAAACGGGCAACGCCGAAGCCTCTTTGATGAAGAGGAATAACTCCTCCAAGAGTACCAAAGAAATAAAATTAAAGCCCAGTTCGCCAGCCTCAAAGGACGATAAGCCGGCGTTTTTTATGACTGCCTCGGTAGATAAAGACACCGCCTATATAAACGAGCAGATAAACCTTAAAGTGCGTTTTTACCAATCCCAAAGCACTACCGGCAGCCCGATGTACGATAGGCCTAAGATGGAAGGCTTGGTTTTTGAAGATTTGGGATCCAAACAGGAGTTTGAAGTTATCAACGGCAGGCAATACGTCTACACGCAATTTGATTTGGCGGTATTCGGGATATTGCCCGGCAATGCGACGATAGGCTCTGCCACGGTGGAATATAGGACGGTAGGCGATATATTTGATCCGTTCTATTCCTTCTTTTCGGCTTCCAAAACGGATGTGAAGAAGGTAAGCAGCAAACCGATAGCCATCAATATTTTGCCTTTGCCAAAGGAGGGGCGTCCGAAGTCGTTTTACAATGCGGTCGGACGCGATTTCGCCATAAAGGCATCTTTGGATAATCAAACGCCGCAGGCCGGCGAGCCCATAACTCTCACGATAACGGTAAAGGGCCAGGGTAATATGCGTGCGGTGGGGGACGTCCCCGTGCCTGATTTGGGCAAGAGTTTCAGGGTTTATGATACTACTTCTTCCTTTACCAGCAAAGCCACCGGCAATATATTGGGCGGAAGCAAAGTATATAAAACTGTGATAGTACCCCGCGCCTCTGGCGTGTTTACGATACCTCCGATAGAATTTAGTTATTTTGACGTAAAGGATAAAACCTACAAGACGATAAAATCAAATGCCATTGACTTGGAAGTGAGCCCTTCGGCAAATACGTCCGCGGCGCCGCTGTCGTTTTCCAGCGCTTCGGCGCAGGGTGTCAACGGCGGGGTGGAACAGATACTCCAGGATATAAGATACATAAAAGAGGGCGATATATCGCTTTTCAGCGGGTTGGCGAGCGGTTTTGGTTCTTTGGGGAAATGGCATTATTTGATTTTTGTATTATTGGCCTTCGGCGGGATTGTTTACGTTTTGCTGAACAGCGAGATACCGGTATTTTCCAAAAAGAAAGCGTTTTTGACGGCGAAGAAAGCCTTGCAGAAAGCCAAGACGGTGGCGGAAGTATCGCAGATTTTAACAAAATATATAGAAATGAAATTGGGCAAGCCGATAGGGATAAGGTCGATATCGGAATGCGCAAAGCAGCTTAATTTGGAAAGCCAGACGGCGTATTCTTTGGAGACGCTTTGGCAGGAATTTGAGATGTTGAAATACGCTCCTTCCAGTTCGCTCAACAGCACGGTAGCCGCGGAAGAGGCCGCCGGCAAAACTTTGAGCGTGATACAGGAAATGGAAAAGGAGGTAAAATAATGCGCGGATTTATAATGGCGGCATTGTTATTCTTGGCGCTGCCGCTTTGCGCGGAAGAAAAAGCCGCCGAGCAGAGCGCGGCGGATAAATACAATTCCGGTGATTATTTGGGTGCGGTTGAACTTTATCAGAGGGAGGCACAAGCCGATCCCGCCAATCCGTATGTGCTTTACAATTTGGCCAACAGTTATTTTAAATCCGGCGACGGCGACAAAGCGTTGGTATACTATTTCCGCGCTTTTAAGGTATTGCCGCGCGACGCTGACATCAGGCACAATTTGGCTTTTGCTTTGCAGTCTACGGGGCAGAAACTTGTACCTGACGGCATACCGGATATGGTGTTCAATTTGTACCATTACTATTCTTTGCCGGAATTGAAGGGCTTATGCGCTTTGTTTGCGTGGCTGAGCGCGATATTGCTTATGATATACCTTTTTGGCGGCAAAAACGGCAAGGTTAAAGGCGCGGTTTTGATATGCGGAGGAATATTTATTTTGTCGGGGATATGGCTTTTGGCGAGGTATCCGTCCGATACGCAAAGGGTTGCGGTGGTAACCGTTCCGCGGGCGGAGCTTAGAAGCGGCCCAGGAGATAATTTCCCCGTCAGCGTTACCGTTCCGCGGGCGCACCTGCTTTTGATAGAAGACGGCAAAGGCGAATGGGATAAGGTAAGTATAAAAGACACCAATTCTTCGGGTTGGGTGTTGAATAAGTCGATAGAGGAGATTTGATTTATGTTCACCAAGAACGAGAGTAACGAACTGATAGAAGTATTGAGATATGTAGGCGACAACTTGGGCCCGCAGATAAACGAGTTGGCGCTCAAGATAGTGGAAAGTTTCCGCAACGGCGGCAAAGTGATATTAATGGGCAACGGCGGAAGCGCGGGCGACGCCCAGCATATAGCGGCGGAGTTTGTGGGGCGCTATAAAAAAGAGAGGCGCTCTTATCCCGCTTTGGCTTTGAACACCAATACTTCTACGATTACGGCGATAGGCAACGATTACGGCTATGACGTAACGTTTTCTCGTCAAGTTGAGGGCTTTGCCAAGAAGGAAGACGTCGTTATAGGCATATCCACTTCCGGCAACAGCGAGAATGTACATAAAGCCTTGGAAATTGCGAAGCTAAAGGGCTGTTATACGGCGGCTTTTTTGGGCAAGGACGGCGGGACTATCAAGAATGTCGTAGATTTGCCTATTATAGTAAAGAGCAACAATACTCCGCGCATACAGGAGTGCCATATCTTTATCGGGCATACCTTATGCGAATTAGTGGAAAAGGAAATATAGTTTATGATAGTGGCAATAGGTTGCGATCACGCTGGTTTTGAGATAAAAGATTTAGTGCTTGGAACTTTAAAGAGTTTGGGGCACGAGGTATTGGACGAAGGCACATTTTCGTCGGAGAGTACGGACTATCCCGATTATGCGAGGAAGGTCGCTTTGGATATAGAACAAGGCAAAGCGCAAAGAGGCATACTTATTTGCGGCAGCGGTATAGGTATATGCATAGCGGCGAGCAAATTTAAAGGTATAAGGGCGTCCATCGCGCATGACGTATACAGCGCGGCGCAGGGCGTAGAGCACGACGATATGAACGTGTTATGCCTTGGCGCGCGGGTTTTGGGCGCGGGCGCAAAAGAGCTTGTGCCGCAGTTGGTAAAGGCTTTTGTCGGGGCGCATTTTTGCAAGGGCGAGCAGCGCCACGAACGGCGTATCGGCAAAGTGCGGGCGTTTGAAACGGAAAATTTTAAATAAATTATTTTAAAGAGGGAAAATATGAAAGTCAGTTACAATAAATCGGCTGAGGAAATAATAAATAAAGGTTTAGCTAAATTGGAAAGCGTGGATTTCACGGCGCGTTTATACAGGCACGACGCTTCTTTGTGGAAAAGCGAAGAAGCTCACACCAAGATAATAAACAATTCTCTCGGCTGGACGGAAGTTTACGATTGGACTTTGCAAAGACTTCCCGAAATAAAGAATTTCGCCGAAGGGGCAAAAAAGGAATTTGACCACGTTGTTTTAATGGGTATGGGCGGCAGCAGCTTGGCGCCTGAAGTGTTAAGAGTAATTTTCGGCAAGAGCGAGGGCTGGCCCGAACTTTTGGTGTTGGACAGCACCAACCCCGACTGGGTATCGTCCGTAAGAAGCAAAATTGATCCCGCCAAGACTTTGTTCATATTCGCCAGCAAATCCGGCGGTACGGTTGAGCCTTCTTCCCAATTTGCGTATTTCTATGACGAAGTAAGCAAAGTAAAACAGGATGCGGGCGATAATTTTATCGCTATAACCGATCCCGGTACGGGGCTTGAAACCTTGGCGACGGAAAAGAAATTCAGAAAAATATTCACCAATAAAGCCGACATCGGCGGCAGATTTTCTGCCTTGTCGTTTTTTGGTATGGTTCCGGCGGCTTTAAGCGGTATTGACGTGGAGAAAATTTTGCTCTCGGCCAAAGAAGCCGGCGAAGAATTTAAAAGCGATAAGGCGAGTGCGGCCGTTAAGTTGGGCGCATTGATGGGCGGCGCTTATGCCGAGGGGAAGGATAAACTTACTTTGGTAATGCCCACCTCGATAGAAGTATTCGGCTTGTGGGTGGAACAGCTTGTCGCGGAATCCACGGGCAAGGAAGATAAGGGCGTAGTGCCGGTGGCGGGCGAGAAGCTTCATAAAGGTTTTGATTATAAATCCGACAGGATATTTGCGGGCATATCGTGCGATTGTGCTTGCTCAAAGGCGATAGCGGAAGAAAAGGAAGCTATTAAGCAATCCGCGCATCCGTTCTTTGAAGCGGAAATGAAGGACAAATACGCCATAGGTTCAATGTTCCTTCTGTGGGAAGTTGCGACAGCGGCGTGCGGCGCGCTTATGGGGATTGACCCTTTTGACCAGCCCAATGTCCAGGCCGCAAAGACGATAGCCAAGAATTTGCTTAACGATTTGGCCGCGGGCAAGACTTCCGAGGAAACTTATTTGGACATAATTGTATCGGATAATTTGAAAGGTAAAGTTAATTTGGCGACTTTGGGCGCAGACATAAAAAAAGTTTTAAGCGGCAATGATTATCTGGCTATACTGCCTTATGTACACAACAGCAAGGCGGCGGACGAACTTTTCTCCGCGATAAGGGACGGCTTTTTGACAGCCACCAAGCACGCGGTATTGTTTGGATATGGCCCTAGGTATTTACATTCTACGGGCCAACTGCACAAAGGCGACGGCAATAACGGGGTGTTTTTGATAATCTCGGCCGACGCCGATAACGACGTAAAGATACCCGGCGCGGCATACGGTTTTAAGGATTTGGTAAACGCGCAGGCGTTGGGCGATTTCAAAGCGCTCGCGGAGAAGGGTAGAAGAGTGATAAAGGTACACGTGAAGAAACCCGTACTCGCGGGGCTGGAGAAGTTAAAAGAAGTGTTGTAAGGGGAGTAAGATGGTAATGGCAAAGACGAAGAAGATAATAAAAGAGACTATCGGCAAGGGTAAAACTCTTCTGAAAAAGAAAACGACAAGTATAAGCAAGAAGAGCTGTTCGAGCGATAAGTCTAAATCGACCAAAGCGGTAAAAGCGGCGGCCGAAGAAAAAGTAAAGACAAGCAAGGATATTTGCATAGATTATCCTATGAACAATGATACCGTATTTTGCGGTCATTATTGCTTTAGGCTTGGCAGTTTAAGAGATGTGCCTTATATGCGCATATCGATAAACGGAGGCCCGTGGCAGGAATGCAGAAGGGCCAACGGTTATTGGTGGTTCGACTGGTGGAATTTCCAGACGGGCAGTTTTACGGCGGAGGCCTGCTCCGAAATAGACGGCAAAACCGTAAAGACTGCTAAGCGGAAATTCAAAGTTACTTTATAGGACATAACTTGAAACTCGTATACATACAAACCTTTGGCTGCCAGATGAATACGGCCGACTCCGAAGAGATGATGCTGGCTCTGGCGGCCAGAGGTTGTTTTATTTGTGAAGATTTGAATAAGGCCGATATAGTCCTTATAAACACATGCACTATAAGGGAGCATGCGGAGCATAAGGCATTATCTTTGCTGGGGCGGCTTCGCAAATGGAAGGAAGAAAAAGCGGGGCGGATAATAATTTTCGCCGGATGTGCGGCCCAGCGTTTGGGCGCGGGCGTAAGAGGGAAATTCCCTCACGTGGATATAGTATGCGGCGCAAAGAGCATTGACGATTTTGACAAAATTTTGGATAAATCTGGGCTTTTCGGCTCGGATAAGAGTGCGGGCAAGTCGGCGGCTTTAAATTCCCCGATAGCTTTGGTAAACATAATGCGGGGCTGCAGCTGTAAATGTTCTTACTGTATAGTGCCGTATGTGAGGGGGGAGGCGTTCTCTTTGGATTTTGACGCCGTACTTAAAGAAATAGAGACTAAACTTTCCTTAGGGACAAAAGAAATAGTTTTGCTGGGCCAGACGGTAAACGCTTATAATTACAAGGGCAAGACCTTTGCCGATTTGTTAAGAGCGGCATTAAAGCTGGAAGGTTTGGACAGGCTGCGATATTTAAGCCCGCACCCTCTTTTTATAACGGAGGAAGTGTCGGAAATAATGGCCTCGGAGCCGAAGATGTCCAAGCATTTGCATTTGCCTGTGCAAAGCGGGAGCGACAAGGTATTAAAAGATATGAAGCGCGGATACAGCAGCGGCGAGTTCTTGGAAAAGATAGCTCTTTTAAGGCGCGGCGGCATTAACGTAACTACGGATATAATAGTAGGCTATCCGACCGAAACGGAGGAGGATTTTAAACAGACTTTGAGCCTCGTAGACGAATGTAAATTCGGCGGGGCTTATTGTTTTAAATTTTCGCCAAGGTTCGGTACGCCGGCCTTTTCGCTTAAGGAACTGCCTAAAGAGGAAGTGGAAAAACGGCTTGATATTTTGTTAAATAAGATAAAGGAAAACGCCAAAGCCGCCTATAAAGCGCAGGAAGGGCGGGCTGAACGGGTTCTTATGGAAGATCCGCATAACGGGCGTACTTTAAGCAATTTTTGGGTTAAGACGGAAGCCTCGTATAAAGCGGGCGAAGTGGTAACCTTAACTATAAAAAAAGCGCAGGAAAGCATATTATTGGCGTAAGGGGGCGCTATGGCAGAAGAAAAGAAATTTGTGGAACGCAGGAAACACCAGAGGGTTCCCGTAATCAACAATATAGTGGAACCGATAGATTTGATATATACCGACGACGCTACTGGCGAGAAGGTGGAGGTCGCTGCGGTATTGGCGGATTTATCTTCAAGCGGTATGAGGATAGTTTCATTTTTAAAGGCACCGGTATCGGGCGATATGCAAATAAGAATGCAGCTGCCGTTCATCGGGAAGTTTGAGGTTGAAGCCAAGACTAGCTGGATTAGGCAGAAAGGGCCCGTATATACCATAGGCATACAATTTATAAAGATAGCGCCAGCGGTTGCGGCCAAGATAGAAGCTATGGCAAACGATTATGCCGACTGCAATACCAGAATATTGCTTAAGCTGCCCGAGGTCTGCGTGCCGAATTGCAAGTGCGCGCCCGTATGCAGCAAACTGCATAAGGATCTCACATTGCACAAATAGCTTTTAAAACGCGGAAACATATTTGCAAAACACCGTTTTAATAACGGTGTTTTGTTTGATAAGGTAATATTTTATGAACAAAGAAAATCTGCCGATAATAATAGCTGGCCCTACGGCCAGCGGTAAGACTGGCGCGGCTTTGGCGCTTGCGAAAATAAGCGGCGGGGAGATAATCTCGGTAGATTCGCGGCAGGTGTATAAATTTATAAACGCGGGCACCGCCGCGCCTAAAGGCGAATGGCAGGGCGGCTTTTATAAAGTCGACGGTATAAAATATCATTTGGTTGATTTTTTGGATTTAAACGAGGTTTTTGACGTCTCCCGTTTTTGTCGCGCCTCCGAAGATATTACGTCGGGCAGAACGGGGACGCAATTTATTTTCGCGGGCGGGACGGGAATGTATATGCAGGGCTATTTTTCGGGTATGGACAAACTGCCCGAAGCTGATCCCGCCATAAGGGCGGAGCTTGCCGCATTGGCCGAGGAGAAGGGGCGGGGATATCTGCATAAAATGCTGGCCGCTTTTGATGAAGCGAGTGCCGCGGCCATACCCGCGGGCAATATACATCGCGTGATAAGAGCAATAGAACTTTACAGGCTTACGGGCAAACCTGCCTCCGTTTTGAGAACCGGCAAATATAAGGCGGAATTCCCTAAAGAAAAAGTTTTGGCTTTCTATATGGATTGGGACAGGGATGAACTGGAAAAACGCATTATAAGCAGAACCGAGGCTATTTTTGAGCCTATGGCGGAGGAAGCGCAAGCGGTTTTAAAGATGGGATATAAACGTGATTGTCCCGGCCTTAAAAGTTTAGGATATCGGGAAGCTTTGGAATATATAGATGGCAAAATAGGAAAACGGGAAGCTTTGGAGAAAATAATTATCCTTACCAGACAATACGCCAAACGCCAGCGCACCTGGTTTAGGCGCTATGACGATATTATAAGTATAAAATGTTCTTCTGATAAGAGCGATGAGGATATCGCCAAAGAGATTTTATTATGGAAAGAGCGTTAACCGTAAGCGTAAGATTAAAGAACGATTTTGATAAAGACAGCTCTGTAGAGGAGCTGATAAGGCTTTGCGATACCGCGGGGTGCGAAGTAGTGGAATGTTTTAATGTCCGTATGGAAAACTATAATCCCGCTATGTACATAGGCAGCGGCAAAGCCGAAGAGATAGGGCGCTACGTGGCTGAAAACGGGATAGATGCCGTAGTCTTTAACGAAGATATAACCCCCGCCCAGCAGAAGAATTTGGAAGAAGCCATACCGTGTAAAATAATAGACAGGACCCGCCTTATTTTGGATATATTTGCCCAGCGCGCCCGTACGAAAGAGGGGCGTTTGCAGGTGGAGTTGGCTCAACTTAATTACCTATTGCCGCGCCTAAGCGGGCGCGGCGCGGCTATGATGCAGCAAAAAGGCGGCATAGGTATGCGCGGGCCGGGCGAAAGGAAGTTGGAATATGACCGCCGCAAAATCCGCAAGAGAATAGCGAAATTGGAACAGGATATAGAATCAGTCCAACGTGAACGAAGCGTAAGGCGGGGTCAAAGAACTGCCGTACCGGTTCCTCAAGTCGCATTGGCGGGTTATACCAATGCGGGCAAAAGCACTTTGCTTAACGCTCTTACGGGACGGGAATCAGCCTATGCCGACGATAAGCTCTTCGCCACTTTGGATCCTACAAGCCGTAAAGTGCACTTCCCCAGCGGGATAAATATGGTGTTTACCGATACCGTCGGTTTTATACAGAAGCTGCCGCACGGTTTGGTGTCGGCATTTAGGGCGACTTTGGAGGAAACTAAATTCGCGGATTTGGTGCTGCACGTAGCGGACGCTTCCTCCGATGAGATTGAGGAGCAATCCTCCACTGTAATGAGTATTTTAAACGAAATCAACCCCGAAGGAGGGGAAATCTTGCGCGTTTTTAATAAATGCGACGAATTGGGGCCGCTTAAATTGAACGCTTTGAAGAAACGCTTTGAAGGCGCGGTGTTTATATCGGCCAAGACAGGAGAGGGCTTTGACGAACTGTTTAAAAGGGTGGAGGAGATAATCGCCCGCAAATGGAAAAGACGCCTCTTAAAAATCCCTTATGCCAAAAACTATCTGATAAAGGAAATATATTCCCGCGGGTTGGTGCTTTCCCGCAAAGATACTCCCGAAGGTACAGACCTTTGTTTTATGGCGACGGAAGGCAATTGGCAATCGGTAAAAAAGAAGTTACTTCTTTCCTAAATTGACTGTATCCAATAGATTAAGCAATTCTTTTTGCTTTGCGTTTAGATTGCCCCAATATTCGGGGGTTGCTTCTATATAGCCGAAGCTGCCCACATGCTCGTGTATAAAATCAACTACTTCCTGATCAAAAGCGCTTAAATAAACTATGCTGAGAGGATCGTACTTTTTCGTCTTTTTGTTGTATATCCCAACGGACCCGATCGCCGATACTATTGCCACGAGTTCGCCGGTATTAGTCATTACGCCCGATCCCGATATCCCTTTTATTATGCCGAAATTTTTTGTAAAGAAAAGTTTCTGTTGGGGAGAGTAGACCAAGGGATCTTTTGCGTCAAGTACTTCGCGCTTTCCGTCCCATATCGAAATTGCCGATATACTTCTGTTCAACTCCTTACCCTCTTTTTCGTTTACGATGAGCAGATTGGGGATATTTGTTCCTTTTACAGCTTTGTAATAAAGAGATTCATTGGGTATTCTCTGTAAGAATTGCTCTTCGGTAAGAGCCCTCCTTATGGACATATCTTTGTAGACGACTTTTGTTTCCGAGGGCTTAAAATAGAGCAGAGCCAAGTCGTAAGAAGAAGAGCGCTTGTCCAATTTCGCCTTTTCGTGTTTGAATATTTTGGGTGACTGCGGCGTATGTGTTACCGTCATATCGGCTTCATAATTAGGGCCGACGATAAGGCGCGCTTGGAAGCTGCAATTGTCCCGACAGGCGTTTTCCACGCAATGCGCGGCGGTAAGGAACCAGTATTCGTCCAAACGCACCGCTTGGCACTTGTTGATGTTCTTTTCGCCGTGGCGGTTAAAGTTGATTTCATAGGTATTGCTGAAGTCTTCGACTTCATTGTAGGAAGACTCATCGCTGACGGTAATAAAACTTACTTCTGCCGACGCCTGATGAGAGAGCAAAAACAAAGATATAAAAAAGAGTAAAAACCGCTTCATAACTCCATTTCCTCCATATTCCGGGTTAAAGCTCTGTACTCGTCGGGTACTACGGCGAAATAATTAAAGCCCGCTTGCTTTATCTTTAAACCCGGTACATGGCTTTTTAAGAAAGACAGCACAGAACTGTCAAAGGTGGAAAACATCGAAAAATCTATATCTTTTATTTTGGCGCCGCTGCCATCGGTCAAAGTTCTTTGTGTATGAGCCACGGCGGAAACTATTGCCACCAGTTCGCCGCTGCTCGTTATTACGCCCGAGCCGGATATTCCTTGCCTTATGCCAAAGTTGGAAGTATATAGAAAATTGTGCTTAGGCGAGAAGAAAACATAATCTTCCGAGCTTAAAATTTCTTTGTCGTAGTCCCATACCGAAGCCACCGCCAAAGCTCTGTTAAGCAGTTTTGGCGTTTGCGTTTTCAGCGCCAATATTACGGGGAAATTTACGCCCTCTATCGCCTGGTTGAATTCAGATTTTTGAGAAGCGTTTAACTTTTTAAACAAGTCGTCTTTTGCTATAAGGCGCATATTTTTCTTGTCTTTAAATATGTAGGAAGTGCTTGCGGGATTAAAGCGTATCAGCGCTATGTCGTAAGAAACTTGATCTTCTTTTGATTTACCGTGAAGATAAGCCGCTTTAGAGAGACCGTTGTGTGTGGTGGTCATTTCCATTTCATATTCGTCCGTATTGGCCAACTTCGCTTTTATCGTACATTCCGAATCGCATACCGGCACAAGGCAGTGTGCTGCGGTGATAAACCATTCCTTATTTAGCCTTACCGCTTGGCATTTGGATTCTTGTTTGTCTCCGGGCCTATGTACGTTTATTTCATATGTGTTATTGTACTGGCGTACGTCCATATACTTCTGCGCTTTAGCCGGTGCAGCCGCGCAGATAAATATAAATAAAAATAGAAATATGTTTAAGTGTATCCTCATAAAAATATGATAACAAAAAGAATCCGTTTTTAGAAGGGCGCCTTATTCCTTTTTAGATAGGTCTTCGTCCGGGAATGTTTCCCGCTTGATTAAGTATTCTTTTTCTTGGGCTTAACTATGTTACTCAGCATAGAAATATTATAGCCGGTAAATATGTTAAGGGATTGTTTAATAAATTTTCAAGTGAATATAAAATCTTCACGCATTCGCATAAAGTTTGGATATATTCTTAATTTTTTGAAACATTAATTCTTGCCCAATGCGGAAAGAAAAGCTGAAATTATTTAAAAATATTTTTGCTTTGTAGGGCAAAGGCCAGATATTTATTCCCCCATAAATAAAGCGCTTTGTGTTTAGATACAAATTAGGGACCTCAAATCCTGATGATTCTTTGGAAAGAAAAAAGCCGCTTATCTGAAAGCGGCTTTTTTATTGCTTTTGTAAATTATATATTGGCTTTAATTGGCGTCTTCCCAATCATCTACGCTGGGGTCAAATGTTATTATTTCCAATCCCAAAGCTTCAGCCAATGCGGTTTCCATTCTCCTGGATTGTACCTGAGGATCTTCTGTTAAGTTCCAAGAATAGACTTTTTTTGTTTTTGCAATATTATGCGTATCTACCACGTAAATACTTGCCGTTGAAGGTTTTGCGCCCAGCGGGAGAAACACATCTTGACAGGCATTATCAGAACATACGGTAACGGCATTCATAAAGAAATTTACATTGTACAGGCCGGTTAACCAAGGTATATTTTTGTTTGGAGAATCTTGATAAATATCCAAGAATACCGGTACATAATTCATACCGTGAGCTTTAGGGACAATACGCGTTGCCATTTCATTAAGATATGGCGCCATTAACTTGGATTTTTCACAATCTGTTTCAAGCAATACGACTACCAAAAAGTCTTGATTATAGTTGGGCGTTAGAATATTGAGGCTGTTCTCGTCTTGAGAATTGCGGCTGATAACCAAATTCTCGCTTCCGGTAAGGTTTTTAAATGTAATTTCTTTCCATTCGTCATACATCTGAGTATTTGTTTCGGAAAGTTCAGGGAAGTTGTCTTCAATTATGACGCATCCCGTTAAAGGCAATAAAAAACACAACAGCAAAAGAAACAGTTTTTTCATAGAAGTCTCCTGGATAGAATGTTAACATAATCTACTGCTTTAATAATATGAAATTTATCCGCCAAAGTCTATGTATGTGATAATGGGCTTATAAAGCTAAAATAGGGGAAATGCTTTACCAGCTGTTTAATATAATAGATGCTAAAAATAGTTAAAAAGTATTTTTTAGGGTGTATAAAAAAACAGATATATTTTATAATTTGATATCTCATTATTATCAAAGTAATTATCGCTGATAAGGCAATAAAAAAGACACTTCTTAAGAAGTGCCTATCTAAATGGTCGGGGCGGCGGGATTTGAACCCACGACCTCACGGTCCCGAACCGTGCGCGCTACCAGCTGCGCTACGCCCCGTTTATTCTTTGTATGTAAATATTTTAAATGGTCGGGGAGCCGAGAATCGAACTCGGGACCTCTCGCACCCCAAGCGAGCGCTATACCACTAAGCCACTCCCCGATTAGTTTCCTGCTGGTAAAAACCGGTGCCTGTTTTTACCTTACCCTTATATTTTATCATTCTTTAATGATTTGTGAAAGGGTTTCTTTTATTTCTTTTAAAAACTTTACATCTTTTACCGTGTAAGAACTCCTATTTTCTTTCGGCCTGGCGCCCAACGCCATATACTTGCTAAGATGCTTTTTTGCGCCTTCCAAAGTCATTTTATGGCGCTGTGTAAGTTCTTTTATCTTTGATATGGTGTTTATGTCGCTTTTGGTATAACGGCGATGTCTGCTCTCTTTGCGTATCGGCCTTATCAGGTTAAAGTTCTTTTCCCAATATCTTATGGTATATTCGGGGATACCGCAAAGTTTGGATACTTCGCCTATGGTAAAATATTCTTTGTTTTGCAGTTCCTCGATATTCATATTTTACTTTAAGATATTTTCCGACGCTTTAAATCTTATGCGCGTCTTGGCCGGTACGGGTATTTCTTTGCCAGTTTTGGGGTTTTTTAAACTTATGGGACGGCTTTCCTTCGTCTTGAAAGTCCCAAAATTAGATAAAACCACTTTGTCGCCTTTTTTTAAGGCGTCCTTCATTATTTTGATGGTATTTTCCACAGCCGCTTTGGCCTGCTTCTTATCAAAAAGGTGTTTGGAGAGTTCCTGTATTATATCTTCCTTATTCATGTGAGTTTCCTCCGTGTCTGTAAAATTCTTTTAAAAACCCAACGCGTGTATCAGTACCGACGGCTTTTCTCCTTTTATTACAATTTTCCAAATAGCCGTTATTACCGGACAGTTGAGTTTGTTTTTTTGTATTAAATCGTATACGCTTTGGACGGAATTGGCCCCTTCCGCTATCGTCCCGACCTGTTCTTTGGCCTGTTCCAAAGTTAAGCCTTGGCCCAGCTTCTCGCCGAGTCTTCTGTTCCTTGATATGGCTGACATACCGGTCAGTACCGCGTCACCCAGTCCGCATAAACCGTAAACCGCTTCGGTGGTGCAGCCTTGGCTTAACATTATGGCGTTAAGTTCCTGCATAGCCTGTGTAAGAAGGGCGGATTTTGTATTGGCACCATCGCCTATACCGTCTAATAAGCCGCAGCCTATCGCCACTACGTTTTTTATGGCGCCGCCGTATTCCGCGCCGCGTCTGTCGAAAGATGTTTCAAGTATTACTGGTGGAGCGCTTAACTTTTCTTTAAGTTCGCTCATAAGTACGCCGTTATGGCCCGCCAAGATTATTTTGGTGGGGATATTCCTTGCCACTTCCAAAGCGAAACTGGGGCCGCTGAAGGCAAAAACATAATCTTTAAGCTGGGGCAGTTCTTCCTCTATGATTTCGCACATCGTCTTGAAGGTTTTATCTTCCAAGCCTTTTGACGCGCTTATTACGGGGATAACCCGCCCGTTTAAAATCGGTTTGATTTTGGCGCAGAAAGCTCTTATCGCTTTAGACGATATCACAAACACCAGCATATCGCTGTCTTTTACGGCATCTTCCTCGCTGCCGGTAAGAGTGATATTATCGTGAAATTTAAAATCCGGTATATGGGGGTGACGGCCGTCACTGTCTTTTATTTTTGCCAGCAACTCCTTCGAATATTCCCATACCGTAACTTTATAGCCGATCTTGGCTATATGCTGGGCTATAACGCTGCCCCATACGCCCGCACCTAAAACCGTTATTTTATTTATTTGCATTTTTTTTGGCCCCGTCTTCAAAAGCGAGTTCGCTTTTGTTAAGCATACGCTTAATGTTGGGTATATGTTTGTAGATTACTATTATACCGACTACTGTACATACTAAGCTGTAGCCTAAAGGGTAATCCCCTATAAGAAAGCTGGCAATCGGCAGTACTATCGCCGCCAATATGGAGCCGGGCGAAATTCTGCCGGTTTTCCATACCACTATGACGAAAGAGGCAAACGCTATTGCCGTAGGTATCGGCAACAAAGCGCCGAATACGCCTGCAGAAGTCGCTACGCCTTTGCCGCCGCGGAATTTGAGATATATCGTCCACATATGTCCGCATATCGCCACAAAGCCGCATATTAAGGGCATATATTCAGATGAAGGGGCGAAATACTTCGCCATTTCAACCGCGAGCGCGCCTTTAAAAGCGTCGCATAAAAACGTGCTTATACCGGCCCATTTCCCCACTGTTCGGTACACGTTTGCCGCGCCCGGGTTGCCGGAGCCGTAATTCCTGATGTCAAACCCTTTAAGTTTTTTTGTTATCAAATAACCTGAGGGTATGCCACCTATCAAATAGCTTGCAAGCAAGAGTATTAAATTCGTCATATTCTTATTATATTAAATTTTACCTTCTTGCAATATCTTATTTGCGCGAGTATATTATCAATTTCCAGGGGTATGTATATAGGCTTTAATTTTTTAACTTTAAAGTTCGGGAAGCTCTGCTTATTGAAAAGAATGGGAAGTATTTCTAAGCGCATTTTCGCTTTTGGCGCAGGGCGATTATTCCCGTTCAAGTCGCGGTAAAATAAAAATTCCCGGCAGGTCTGTTGCGCAGTAAACAAAAACCGCCCGTAAAGATTACGGGCGGTTTCGTCGAATTTATAAGACTATTTTACTTTAACTTTAAACCCTGCGCTGTGGGCCGTTATTTCCGGCATATACATACTTTGCAGCTGGGCCGCGCCGGAAGTGAAAGTTCCCGCGTCGGTCGGGCGCATAGTATATTTAAGCTCATAAGTGCCTTTGGGCAGATTTTGCAGGAAGAAGTTGGTTACATTGTCTTTTAACTCTTCATATCTGCTAAGCTGGCCGTCATATTTCCAACCCGACAAAAGCGTGTCGGTTTCGAAGGCGGCGGGTTTAGGGTCGCTTAAGACCACAAAGTCGAAGGCGGATTCGCTCTTGACCGTAAGGCGCACCTCAACCTCATCGCCTTGCTGGAGTTCGTCGCCTTCCTTGAGTTTGGAAGCCTTGCCGTCCCTTATCAGATAATAGTCTTTCTGTACCGTTATCAAACCGCCTTGAGAAGCCTGCGTGGGCGCGGAGGTCGTAAACAGCGCGCTTATAGTAGCATAATCGTCGTAATCTTCTACGGGTTTTTCCATCGTGAGGACGGCTTTGTTTATCGCCGCTTTAAAGACGTCGGGCGTTACTTCGTCGCCGTATACACTTATCGTCAAGGAAGAAGAATCCAAGTCATAAGGTTCTACGGTAATCTTTTTGGTCTTGCCGTTCCATTCGGTGGTGAATATCTTGGTTTGGTCGAGCACATTCCCTTTGAGCATTATGCCCATAAGCGCGTAAACGGCTTTAGCGGCGCTTTGCGGGCTGCCCCAGGCTTGCGCTTTCTCATTGAAGATAAGCCACTTTACAAGGCCGTCTACTCTTGCGTCTTCTGGCGCGACTTCGTTTAAAGCCTGTATGGCGGCCGCATGCAGGGTTATACCGTCTTCAAACCACTGCCAAGTGCGCTCTTCCATCGTCCAGGATATCCCCGTAACGTCTGAGGCGTTTGAAGTGTCAAACAATCTCTCTATTTGCAGCTTCGCCTTATCCATGTCGCCCAAGCGTTTGTATATTGAGGCGGCATAAGCATAAGAAAGCGGAGTTTGAAGAGGATTCTTCTCGAACTCGGTCATCGCTTTTGAAGCCAAAACATAGCTTTTCGCGTTCCACTCTTTGGGGAAGGCCGTCAAAATATAAGCGGTATATACGCCTACATTTATATCCTTGTCGGAATAATTCTTCACCAGGTAGTTCAGTGCTTTTTTGGCTGTTGTTTCGTCTATTTTTACGCCGTGGGCATAGGCTTGGGCGAAGTCGTTAAGGACGCTGAGCGTTATGAACATATTGCTCACTCCGCCTTTTACCCAAGGATAGCCGCCGTCCGGATTTTGGAATTTGGCCAAGTCTTGTTCCGCTTGCTGTTTTTGTTTTTCTACCAGTTTTGCGTCAAACAGGTCTATAACCGCCTGTTGCTGATTGTACCCTTTTGAAAGTAAATACCACGGGCTTTGGGCGACATCATTTAAGAGTAATTCTTCATTTGCGCTCCAAGCGGGTGATACGCTGCTTCTTTGGGGCAGTTTTGCCGCGGCTTCCTTTAATTGCGGATAATCGTTATAAAGTTTGTTGAATATCGACAATGTAAAGTAAGCGTTTGCCGCGGCGGTAGCCGAAGTCCTGCTCGTTTTGGTAAGCAAGGGCATGGCATTTAGTACCGGCATTAACAAAGAGGGGGAAATCGTGATGTGGGCCGCCTGTATTTTGGCGTCTTTGTCGACTCCTCCCAAGAAAAGCTTGTTTGTGCCTTTTTTCAATACTACCGTCCTGCTGGAACTTAACTGCTGTTCGCTTGGAAGTAGAGGAACGGTCTTTATTTCGCCGTCGCTTAAGGCTGCGTTCTTGGCCGAGGCCGAGAACATTACCTCACTGCCTTCCTGCGGGGCTTTAAAGCTCCAGGTAACTAAGTTTTGACCTTTTGCGCCTATCAATATGTGTTTGGTATCATATTCCAGCGTTTGACAGCTGTCAAGCTCCTGCTCACAGCTGTGATTTACGGTTAAATTCACCTCGGCCGGCATAGCTTCGTTGGTGGTATTGCTTACCATAGCCTGAAGCTGTATTTCGTCGCCGTTTCTCAGGAAGCGGGGGGCCTCCAAATTTATCATAAGGTCTTTCCTGGTGATAAAGTTGAAATCCGTTTTGCCCGTTTTTACGTCTTTGGTAAACGCCGCGGCGAGGACTTTCCATTCGCCCGCGCTTTGAGGCAATTTGAACGTAAATTCCGAAAATCCATTCTTCACGTTCAAGTCCGGCAGCCACAAGGCATTTGTCGCGAAGTCCGTTCTAAAACTTACGCTGTCGCTTCCTCCTTGGGCTTGCTCTGCCTCGGCTACTGTGTCCGCGCTGAAAGCGGCTCCCTCTGCGGATTTAAGGGCGCCGGCGCTTCGCATGGCAGTCATCGCCATTTTTGGCATGGCGGAATTGTAGAGTATTGGCATTGGATCCGGCATTGAAAAATCTAAGGAAGATTCAAAACCGTTGTATGCGTTTTTTGAGTCCTTTGCATAAGGCGCCAAAGTGCTAAAGGAGTGTTGACGGTAATAATCCAATGCTTTATTGTATACCGTCACCAATGCCCTGGCGTTTACTTTGGATTTATTTTCGTCCAAAACCGTCAGGCTGATGGTCTTATTGCCGCCCGGCAGAGAAAATTCCGTGCCCGAAAGTTCCAAACTCAGTTTGGAGTTTACATAGGGTACTTTTATCATTGCACTGCCGGAGTAGATATTATAATCGTATACGGAGAACCATCTTATCGTAAATCCGCCCTGATAATCTTTACTTATCGGCAGCTTTAATAAAGCAGTCCCTTTCTGCGTCAAAGTTTTGGAGCTGAGCAGGAAAGAGTCTTTATAAACCTCCACATATTTATTGCTCTGCGCTTTGGGCGAAGCTAAAAGTATATAAGCCGTCTCGCCCGGATAATAAGTATCGTTTTCCGGCAGGATAGTGTTTTCTGGCAGAGATATGCCGGGTTTATCAATATTGACTACCAAAAACGGCAAAGTGTCGTTTTCCGATACGCTGTCCTCACTGCCTTGCGGAGTAAATTCAATGATGTAGAACCCTTCCTTTAAAGGAGGGACCATATATTGTATCGGATTGCCGTCTTTGAATTCGACTTTGTCTATTTTGATGATTTCGCCTTTTTTAATTTGTTTTTTCAAGTCGGTCGAATATTTATCCCATTTTTCCGGGGCTTGCGCTTCAAACAGCCTTGCGGTCGCGGTTCCTTTCAGAGGCTCGCCGTTTATATTTGTCATTTTTACCGTTAGAGGATTCTGCGTAGCGCTGCGCAGAAAGTTTTTGTTTAATTCGATATCGAAGAATTTTTCTTTCGCGCTGGCTATGTATGATTTTTCGCTGTGTATCGTATTGCCAGCTTTATCGGTTACGTATACGCTTACCGTATATTTTACCGGTATTGATTGGTTCAAAGCTACGGCATCGTCTTTCTGCGGAGTAAAGGTTATTTTGAATTCTCCGTTTTTGCCGGTAGTAGTTGCGCCTTCCTTTATTATTTCGGTGGGGCTGAACGGTTTTGCGGCGCGCCAAAATATCGGGAAGAAATTTTCTTTGGTTACGGTGTAGGATACTTTAGCGTCTGCCGTATAGAGGCCGTAATAATATATGGCATTGCCTTTTACTTCAAAAGGATTGCCGAATTTTACGGCTTCTTTATTGTCCAGCAAGTTTACTTCAAAGGTAGGTGTTTTAAAGGCTTCCACGCTGACATTGGCATAGGCGTAATTATTATCGATTTTCGCCTGAATATTATAATTGCCAAGCATGGCGTCTTTGGGCAGGCGGTAGGTATAAGAGGCCGATCCCATATCGTCCAGCTTCAAGGTTTTTTCTTCCAAAATATTGTAATTGGGGCCTCTTAAAGATATCTTTACGTTTTTGCCTTCCGCCAAAAGATAACCTGCCGCGCCCTTAAGTTCGGCCGCGGTTACTTGGGCCTTAATGGTGTCGCCCGCTTTGTATATGGACATACTGGTATTTAAGGCCAAATAATTTTTCTGGACTTGCGGCTTTTCAAACCATAAGCCATCCAATATCGCGTAATTGCCGCTTTTGCTGGCAAAGATTGACAAAGGATTATAACCTTTTAAGTTTTTGTTTTGGGCAAAGGCTTTTACACCGTCTTTGCCGGTATATACCGTCTTGCCGGTATTGGGCTCCAGCTTAACGCCTTGTTTGGGCAAGCCCGTTTTCGCGTCTAAAGCGTAAATATTGTAGAAGTTGCCTAAGCTAGTTTGCGCCGTAATGTTTTTAGCTTTGGCGTAACTTGTGCTTGCAAGGGCCAAATCTGTGTAATTTACAAAGATAAAATCTTCTACATTTGCCTTCTTTCCAGATTTGTCGTAAGAATACTCCTTTTGCTGGCTAAGGGCTATTGCGTAAAAGCCGGCGCTTTCTTTAGGAAGCATAATATCGCTGGTATGGGTGGCATATTTTTTATCGTATGACACCGATATACCCAGCGTACGCAAAGGTTTGTTTAACGACAATTCGTTAAGAACATTTTGCCTGATAGAAACATTTTTCTTGCCACGTATCAGCTTTTTTATGTTATTGGAATTTACTTTAAATATGTGTATGTAGAATTTTTCCAAATTCCTTGTATAGACTTGGAGGGGATATTCCTGATTGGGGGCCGCATTGGTTTTGTTCTCCCCAAAATCTAAGCGCGGGCCTGTTATTTCCTTTTTAAGGTTTTTACATGCGTCGGTAATGATATTAAGCTCCAAGCCCGTGCAATAATCCAAGGTTTTTACAGCGTCCTCGTACATTTCCAAATTGTTAAAGGCTTGCGCCGCTAAATAGGCTGCCCTGGCTTTGGGCAAAGTTTCCTTCGCTTGGAAAATATACTTCTTTACGCCGTAAGCGTCGGTATAGGTTTTTGTCATACCGGATATATATTGCATCCAGTTGGCTTTTAAAGTGATAAAGTCACTTGTGTCGATGGGTATCATTTCCACGCGTTCCAAGTGCCACAACTCCGCGGCGGTTGAGCGGTCTTTACCTTTTATTTTGTAAGCTTCCTCATAGATTTCCTCGGTGGGTTTTGTTGCATATTGTTCCCATACCTTTACCATATAGTCAAACAGAGTCGGATACATCGCTGCCGGCGGGATATCTTCGTAAGCGTAATAAGAGTGGGAGTTTAAGATATAGTCTTTGCTCAGGTCATAAGACATATCCGCTAGTTTCTTGCGCATATCCCACAGTTTGGAAAGAATTTCTTTCTTTTCGGCGTTTTTCTGCGCCAAAGTGAACTTTGTTGGGTCGGTAACGGTTTCCTGATTTTCCGGCGCTTCATATATGTTGTTCTTAAGCAGCGCGAGTTTTACCAAATAATATCTGGCCTTCCAGAGATTGCTAGCCGGCACTTTATAGGAATATATTTGCCTAAGCGCCGTATCGTATTTATTTTGGTAATTATAGGCTATTGCAGTCTTTAATTCGGCCTCGTATTTAAGGTCCTTGTCTTTAGACTGCAAGAACGGCTTATAAGCCTCGACCGCTTTGGAATACAAACGATCTTCGAAGTATTTATTGGCTGTTTCTATCCCCTTCGGTTCCTCTTCCTGAGCTTGCGCCCTTAAAGAAGGAGCCGCTGCGAAAACAGCCAAAACCGCCATTATCAGGGCGGTAAAAAGAATTAGATGTTTTCTCATTATCTCTCCTATAATTTTAAACACTAACAAAACACTTGCAAATTAAATGCTTATCGGCTGCGCTTTTACATGTGTTCCGGCGCGCTTACCCCGATAAGTTCAAGCCCTTTGGCAATCCGTTCCTGTACCAGTTGGCAGGTAAACAGACGCGAACGAGTGGTTTTTTCGTCCGCTTCGTCTATCACTCTGCTAGAATCATAGAACGCGTGGAACAGAGATGCCAGTTCAGTCAGATAAGAAGTAAGATGATGCGGGCTTAAATCTTTTACGCAGGTTTCCAAGGTCTTTTTAAACCACAGCATTTTGCTTAAGAGAGCTCTCTCCTGTTTGGATATATTGCCCGGCTCGGTCATCGCAAGAGGCTCAAAGCCTTTCTCTTTGGCCGTATTGAATATGGAACATATCCTCGCGTGTACGTATTGTACGTAAAACACCGGGTTTTCATTGCTGCGTTTTTTTGCGATATTCAAATCAAAGTTAAGGTGCGCGTTTGGGGTTCTGCCCGCGAAGAAGAATCGGCAAGCGTCGCGCCCCACGTCCTGAGTCAAATCCCTTAAAGTAATGAAGGTGCCGGCCCTTTTGGACATTTTTACCTTTTCGCCGTTTTCTATCAGGTGTACCAGTTGATGTATTATCGCTTTAAAAGAGTGTGGTTCTTTACCCAAGGCTTTTACCGCCGCTTCCATTCTGGGTACGTAACCGTGATGGTCCGCGCCCAAGATGTCTATCAGTTTAGTGTAGCCTCTGTCATATTTGTTTTTGTGATAGGCTATATCGGCCAAGAAATAAGTCGGCCTGCCGTCTGCGCGCACCAAGACTCTGTCTTTATCGTCGTGGTCGGCGCTGGTGCCGAGCCATACGGCACCGTCTTTTTCGTAGACTTTATTTTGTTTCTTAAGCAAATCCAAAATTTTGTCGAGCGCTTTTTCTTTGTGCAGTTCGCTCTCTCTAAACCAGCGGGTAAATTCAACGTCGAAGGCTTTCATGTCTTCCTGCTGGGTTTTGATAATTTCTTCCATCGCGAAGCGCCCGTATTCGCTTTCCGGCAGGCCTTCGGGTATTCTCTTCGCCAAATCTATAAGATATTCGCCGTGGTATCCGTTTTCCGGCGGCTCTTTGCCCTGGGCTCTGGCTTTTAAAGATTCCCCGAGCAGCTGTGCCTGATTGCCGGCGTCATTGATGTAATATTCCGCGTCGCAGGCTATGCCTAAGGCCCGGTGTATTTTTACCAAGCTGTCGCCCAAGCTCGCGCCGCGCCCGCTGGCCACATGCAGCGGCCCGGTGGGATTGGCCGAAACAAATTCTATAAGTATCTTTTCCTTGCTTTGCGTACCCGCAGTTTCCCTGTTTTTAAGGCGTCTGTCGCGAGCGGCTTCCACCAGGAAAGTGTCGTCCAGTTTTATGTTGATAAATCCCGGCGCCAAAAAATCGCACTGCGCCACTTCGTCTAGCTGTTCGATTACTTTTGCCGCTTTCTTTGCTATATCCAAAGGGTTTTTCCTCAGCGCTTTTGCGCAGGCCATCGCCCACACCAAAGAGATGTCGGCGTCTATATGGCTTGGCGGGGGGGCGAATTCCACTTGCGGCAGAATATCAAACTCCGCGAAGTATGGATCTTTTGTTAATCTGTCTTGTATTTTGTTTCTTAAATTGCTGAGCATTCTCTTTCCCTTCTATTTAGTGGATTTTTTAGCTGTCTTCTTTGCCGTTTTCTTTGCCGCGGTTTTTACTGATTTATTTACGGCTTTTGCGGCCGCTTTTTTTAAGGTTTTTTTATCTGTCTTTTTCGCCGCAGCCTTTACGGTTTTCTTGACGGCCTTTTTAACGGTTTTTACCGCCGTTTTCTTGACTGTTTTGGCGGCCGTTTTTTTAGGCTTTTGCCATTTCACTTCTTTGCCGAAGCTGAAAATCTTGTCCAGAGCGTAAAATTCTCTTGCCGCCTGGGTCATAATGTGCATCATAAAATAGCCGTAATCCGATACACGCCAAGTAGTGGTTTGGCCGCCGTCGCGGTTGTTCTTGTAGAGTCCGTCTTTTTTAAGTTCGGTGCCGGCGTCCATATCCAAAGCGTCCAAATGCGGCGTAGACGTAGCCGTACCTATAACTATATAATCGCACAGGCTTGAAAGCCCACATAAATCGTATACTTTTACTTCTTCCGCTTTTTTATCGTCTATAAATCGTGCGGTTTTTATTACCAGTTCTTTGGCTTGTTTTTTATCCATACTCGCTTTCCTCTTAGTTTATAACACACACCATAGAGTTTATCATTTATTTATACCGTTTTGGCAATACAAAATCTTTACCTAATACTATTTTAACATCGGATATCGCGTTTTTGTCGCGATGTGTAAAAATTTCGTGGTCTTCCAGCCCCAGCTGATAGGCCGTTTGCTGTATATCCAAAAGGCGGGAGCTGTTATCCAAAATTTGGCTTCTTTCCAAAAGCTCGGGGTAATTGCCGTAGCTTATTACGTCTACGTTTAATATCCCGCTGTTATTTCTTTCTCTTAGAAATTTGGTAACTTCGCCCGCCAGTCCGTTCTTGCCCGAAGCATTTAACACTTCCACTATCAACGGGCCTTTCGCCGTTTGGTTGGGTTTAATGTCGGTTGTGATGCTTATGGCGGATTCCTGCTGTTTGCGGCCTTTTATTATTTTGTCTACCAAGGGATTTTGCACGGCAAAGTCCGAAGGCTGCAAAGTTGAAAGTTCCGTACTGATTAAAATAAAATCGCCGAAGGACAAATCCGTCTTTCCCTCGCATTTCAGCTTTATATAAGCGTAAAGGTATTGGAATATTATATAGGGCTTCTTCTGCCAAGACTGCAGATTGTTTTTAAACTTCTCCCAAAATTCGATCCTTTTTTGTCCGCGGATGTCTATTATGATAACTTTGTCTTGTTCTATTTTCGCCTTTTGCAGGATTTCCTGTGCGCTTAACGCTTTTTTTGTGTTGGGCAAATTGTTTACCACGGCTTTTTTAAATTCCGGGTTATAGGCTATAAATATCGGGGGTGAAGACAAAAGCAATACTTTTACCGGTTCGTCGCTTCTTTTTATAAGCCCGTGCACCGAAGTGTTAAACTGCGCCGCCGCGCCATATAGCAAGATGGCCAGCGCGCAGTATACTATCATCCTTAACTTTAGTTGCTTTTTGAGATAATCCCGTTCCATAATTTAATACCCGCACCCGCAAGCCATTTATCGGTTTGTATAGTAAAAAGCAGTTTAACCCGCAAAGCCTCTTTGAGGCCCTCATCCAAAGATTTTTGCGCTTCCTGATAGACTTTCCTCGCTTCGGCGTATCTTCTGTCCTTGCTGGACATATCGGCAATAAACAATATTTTTTCTTCCAAGGTCATATTAAGGCGCCCCAAAGTATGGTATTTTATCGCGTTTAGCACTTCGGCCTTCTTGATTTTGAATATTTTCTTTGCCAAATCGGCGGAAACGTCGGCATGCAGCAAAGCGGGGCTGTATTTGATGATGTCTTTAAGCCCATCAACCTTAAGTCTGTTTTTAAGGGCATACTCGGCCAGTTCCTGATTGCTCATGCATTTTGCCGAATCGTGCAATATCGCCGCCAGCGCCATATCCTCGGGTTTTGCACCGTATATCTTGGCGAGTTCCACCGCGCCTTGCGCCACCATCTTTACGTGTAAATATCTGTTGGGGCGCAGATTATCCTGCAGCCACTTGTGTATTTTTAGGCCGTATAAGTTTTGTTCTTCTATCGCTTTGGCCGTTTGCGGCAATAGATTGTTGGGCAAAAGCCCGTTGCAAAGTATCGCTATTCTTATCTGCGTGGAGGAAACCAGCGGGAAAGTGCCTTCTAAAAGTATATAGTCGAAGTCCTTTGTATTAAATTGTACGCCTTTGCGCTTGCCGGCGGCTATTATGGCATTGTCGAAAATATAGGGGCTGTTCTTCCAGTTATGCAAATCGTTTAGGCAGTCCGTGCCGACAAGCAGATAAACCTGCGCGTTGGGATAGAGTTCTTTTACCCGTTTTATCGTTTCCCAAGTATAGGTTACCCGTCCGTTTTTATTTTCGAAATCGTCGAAAATTATATTTTTGTCCAATCCGCCCAAAGCCTCGCGCGCCATCTTCGTCCTGAGCTTGAAGGGCAGCGCGGGCGCCGCCTTGAACGGGGATTGATATGCCGTAAAGATATGCGTCTTATCGGGCCGTATCTGTTTGATGGCCGCTTTTAAAATCGCGTAATGCCCTTTGTGGACGGGGTCGAAACTGCCGCCGTATATAAGAATTTTCATTTGGATACCTTCGCTATCGTTTTGGCTAAGGCGGCGGCGTCAAGCAGGGATTTTTCCATAAACGAATACTCCCAAGCGCCGTACCTGCCAAGTAAGTATATATCTTGTTTAGCCAGATAATCAAGGATAAGGCCCCTGGCCTTGGCGTATCGGCCGTCGTATATCGGATAACCGTATCTAATATGGTGCCATTTTTCCGTAACAATTTCACTCTTTTCGTCTATAAAACCCAAGTCTTTCAAGGCCGAAATGGCTTTTTGTTTAAGTTTGTTCAAATCGGCCTTGCAGTTTTGCCTTAGGGCAAACTCTATGTAAAGGCTGAAAGTCCCTTTCGGCGCCGAGCTTTTGGAAAAGGAGGATTGTACGCCTACCCTGTAAAACGGATATTTGTCTTCGGGGAAGTAGAACCAATGGCCTTTAGGCGCTTTGCCTTTAAAAGCGATATTAAGCACGTAAAGGCTGTTGTGTTTAAGCTCCTTGAAAGCCGTTTTTATATCGGCGGGCAGGCCTTTAAGCGCTTTGCCCAAAGCGGGCAGTGGCATTGTGCTTACGAGTTTGTCGTAGCTTACGGTTTTGCCGCCCGCCTTGAAAGTTTTATTCTTAAAATCTATCGCGGTTACCGCGGAGTTTAAATTGATATTATCCAAGCCTTGCGCCAAGGCCGAACATATCGCTCCGCAGCCGCCGCTTTTGGGATAGTAAAAGGTGCTGTTGTAGCCCGTCTTTTTGTTCCTTTTAAGATAGGCGCCTTTGATAATATCCTCAAGCGTATAGGCGGGTATAAATTTGCCGCACCATTGGGGCGTTAGTTTTTCCAGGGGGAAGTTCCACAGTTTTGAGTTGTAGGGAAACATAAAATATTCGCATATCCCTTTGCCGTATAAAGCCAAAGCCCAGTTTTTGAAAGAATCTTTTTTATCCGATTGCGCACCGTAAGCTTTTATCGCCTCGCTTACGCAATAGGAAATATCTTTTTTATCCAAGCGAAAGAGATTGTTTTGGAACGGAAATTCCACTTTTTTGCCCTTGAAAAAGACGAAAGCTTCCCTCTTTATTTGTGTTTGGTTCCGCCCGAGCAGTTTGCGCGCCAAAGCTTTGCCGCTTCTTGTAGAAAGGTGCAGCAGATGGCCGCTGTAATCGAACGTGAAGCCTTTCTCTTGATAAGAGCCGCAAAGCCCGCCTATTTTGTCTTCGGCCTCGTATAAGGAGGTTTCGGCTTTGGCGCGGTATTTTTTCAAGTGGTAAGCGCAGGCAAGCCCGCTGATGCCCGCCCCGATAATCTTTATTTTAAGAGGCATTTTTTATCCTCGCCAAAAATATTGCCGCGCCCGTCAGCATAAGTGCCGCCGCCGCGTATATCGTTAAAGATATTTGCGTCCCGCTTTTGGTTATATATAGGGCGGCGGCGTCCAATAACAGTGCCGCGCCCGCCGATATTAAAAGTATTGTTTCGCCGCTTAGGCCGACGCTTTTTAAGCGCAGGGGGAAATGGTCCGGCGTAGCGCTTAGCGGGTTTATCCCTTTTGATATTCTTATTACGGAAACAAAGCCCGTATTAAAGACCGGTACGGCCAGTATCAAGAGGGGGGCGTAAACGGCAAGCGGGTTTTGGGCGGAGTAGCTTGTTCCCAAGGAAAGTGCGGCCAGCAAAAAGCCAAGCAAAGTGCTGCCGCTATCGCCCAAAAAAGTTTTTAGCCGCTTTGAGTGATTATACGGCCAAAACGCCGCCGCCGCTCCAAGCAAAGCGCAAGCCGCGAAGTTTACGTAAATATATTCCGACGGCAAGGAAATTACCGTAAAAGCCAAAGCCGCCAATAAGGCTTGGCTTATCGCAAGGCCGTCCATAATGTCGATAAGGTTAAAAGCGTTGGTTACCCCGACCACCCAGAAAACCGTCAGAATATATCCCAAAGGCTGGGCGGTAAATTGTACCGATATGCCGTAATATATAAGTGCGGCGGCCGCGAGGCCCTGTATAACCAGGCGGATATACGGGCTTAAGCCGAGCGGCTTTTTGATGTCGTCTATTAGTCCAAGCAGATAAATTATCGCGCCGCCTATAAATATACCCCTTAAATTGCGTAAGGTTCCGCTTGGAAAATCGGTAGTGAACCTTACCGCCGCCAAAGCGGAGAAAAATCCCAAAGCCAAGGCTGTGCCGCCGGCCGTGGATATTACGCCCTTATGCGTTTTTATCTCCGTGGGTTTATCTTTGAGATATTTGGCGGTAAGCTTCCTTAAAAACGGCAAAGAAAACGCCGTTATCAAGGCGGCGCATATAAAATCTAACAAATACGGCTTTAAACTTTGCATAATAATATAATATAAAATAAGGAACAAAAAAATATGAGCAAAATAAAATTTCTGATTTTACCCTTTCTGTTTTTTCTTTGCGCGTGCGCAGTAAAGCCGGTTTTGAATAAAGGCGAAGAACCCGTACGCAGCTACCCCGTTTTTCTTACGGGCTGGGAAACTTCCGCCGTATTTAAGGCCGAGTTTAAAGCGGGCGATTATCAAAGCAGTTTCCTGCTTGTCGTCAATAAACGCAAGTATGCGGACTTCCAAATAAAAATATTGGGGGATTATTCCTCCGTACTGCTAAACGCGGATTATGTTAAAGACAATTTCAGCTATAACTATGTGCTAAAAGAGTTTTTTAATAAAACCTCCAAAGCCGTTTTTGAGGATATTATAAGAATACTCTTGATGAAACCATCGGATTATCAGGGATATACTTCCGATGGCGAAGCGGGCGTAATTGTTTTTAAAAGCGGATCGTTTTTTAATTCCTACTATTTTAAGCGCGGGTTAAGCTATCCTTACGCGATGAAGCAGAGCAAAGGCCGCATAAACAAAACGGTGGAGTTTAAAGATTACAGAGTCTTCGGCGAGAGGCCGCTTCCTTACCAAGTGGTTTTTAAGGACCAAAAGGAACGAGCCGAAATCGTTTTGACTTTGCTCAGCGTCAAATAAATTATCTTTATTACAGATGTAAGGTCGCGCCTTTTCCGCGGATTCTTTCGCTTGCTTAGTTTTGGGCGGAGAGTTCTTTTCTCGTTTTGACTTTTAATATTATCAACAGCGCCAAAACTGGATATATACACAGCATTATAATTCTTAAAATCAAGGCGTGTATCGGCGGCATTTGCCCCGCGAACATATTGCCCATAAGCACCAGCAAGGCGGCGCAGGCCATCAGGCTGAGTTTTTTGTAGTGATAATTGACGGGATAATTCCTCTGCAAAAATATAAACAACGCCAAGGCCATAACTACATAGCTTACGAATATCGCCCAGCCCGCGCCCACTATCCCGATAACCGGCACTAGGATTATATTGGTTATCACACTCGCCGCAGCGCCCGCCAAAGTGATGAACATCAGTACCTTTGTCTTTTTGGTAAGTACGGGCGCGACCATAAAATTGATGTAAAACCCATAAAATAAATAGCCCGCCAGCACAAGCGGAATTATGTTAAGGCCGGACCAATAACTTTCGTGTATCAGATTAAAACCGAGGAATTTTGTTTGTATTATCGTAGGGATAAGCAGTGCAAGCCCTAGAAACAGCCAGCTGGCCGCGGCGGCGAAATAGGTAAAAATCTCGGCGAAAAGTTCCTTGCAGTCGGGTTTTGCCGAGGCCTGTATGAAAAACGGCCGCCAAGCTTGATCGAACATAGATACCGCCAACATCATAAATACGCCGATTTTGAAATTGGCTTGGTATATGCCAACTTCGCTTAAACCCGCCAAATGAGAGAGCAGCGGCTTATCTATCACGTTTACCATAATGCTCGCCATGCCAGCAGGTATAAACGGCCAGGAAAAGGCGAACATCGCCTTAAAGAGTTTTGTGTCAAAGGCAAGTTTGAAATCTTCCTTTATCACGGGCAGCAATAATATCAGCGAGGCCAAAGACGCCGCTATCCCCGCCATAAAAATCCCGTCCACGCCCGCCTTGAAGCAGGCCAAAGCCAAAAGATTGCCCGCCACGTTCACCATTATGGAAACCGTTCTTACGATTACAAAATGCCAAGCCCTGTGTTCAAAGCGCAGTTTGGCGAATGGGATAATATTTAAAGCGTCCAAAGCCAGAATAAAACAGCAGTATTTTATAAGGTAGGCGTTTTCTCGGCCTATGCCCAAAGCCGCCGCTATATATGGGCTGAGCGTGTATATAATCAGCGAAAGGGCAACAGATGTCATCAGTACGGCGTTAAACGGGGTTGAAAATACATTTTTGTCCTTATGGTCCTGCGCGAAGCGCAGATAAGCCTGGTCCATTCCGTACTGATATACGATATTAAACAGCGCCATAAACGCGAAGACCGTCGCTATTACGCCGTATTGCGAAGTCGCCAAATAATAAGTGTATACGGGTACCAAAAAAAAGTTAAAAAGCCGGGCGACTATGGTTGAGGTGCCATAGATTAAAGTCTCTTTGCCCAGCCTTTTAACTTTATCAATCATTTTTGCCGTTAATTATATTTTTGCAAGCAAATCCTGCAATATCTTCGCGAATTTGCCTTCAATCTTTTTAGTTTCTTCCAAGGTTTCTTTATGGCTGAGCGGCGTTTTTGAGATTCCGCTGGCCAAGTTGGTTACCCAGCTAAGACCGCATATTTTTAACCCCAGCTGCCTTGCCGTAATGACTTCCGGCACGGTAGACATACCGACGACATCCGCCCCCAATTTTTTAAAGGCCTGTATTTCGGCCGGCGTTTCGAAATTGGGGCCCGTAACCGCCAGATATACGCCGGGCAAAGCGTTAATTTTATGCTTCTTGGCTATGGCGAGGGTTTTTTTGGCTATGTCTTTGTCGTAGGTGTCGGTCATATCGCAGAACATTGGGCCGAAGGCGGGATCGTAATTGCCGATAAGCGGATTATTGGCCATAAGGTTGATATGGTCTTTAAGCACGCAGAGGCTGCCCGGTTTAAGTTTTGCGTTGATTGATCCCACCGCCGCCGATACCAATAAAGTTTTTACGCCCAGCATCCATAAGGTGCGTATGGCGATGGCGATATCCTTCATCGGGTGGCCTTCGTAATAGTGGAAGCGCCCCTGCATTACGGCTATCTTCCTGCCTTTATATTCGCCGAAAATCAAATTGCCGCTGTGGCCTGCGACGGTGCTCCTTAAAAATCCCGGTATTTGGGCATAGGGGATAACGATCTTTTTATCCAGCGGCGGCACGGAATTGGCCAGCCCGCTGCCCGTAATTAAAGCGATTTCGGGTTTGAAATTTTTGGTTTTTTTGTTGATATATGCTGCGGCTTTCTTTACAGTTTGAAGTTGTGTCATGGCTTTCTCCTTATAAAAACAATCCGCTTGGCGTAAAAGCGTTTTTTATATGTTCGAGCCTGTCGCCCGTTATGGCTATTATATCAAACAAAAGCGCGTTGTAAGACGGATTTTCTTGTTTAAGATAAGCTACTGCCGCCTTTGCGATTTTTTGCTGTTTGCTTTTGGTAACCGCGGCGACAGCACCGCCGAAAGCATCCGAGGAGCGTTGTTTTACCTCTACAAATACAAGCGCGCCCTCTTTTTGCGCTATTATGTCCACTTCGCCCAAAGGGCAGAGGTAATTCCTTTTTATAATTTTATAGCCGTTGTCTTGAAGATATTTCGCGGCGCGTTCTTCCGCTTTGTCGCCCTGCCTGCGCAGAAAACTAAACATTTTTGTTCTCCGCAAACAACCCGCCGTACATCGATAGCAAAGGCTCAAAAGTCATCCTGTGCTGAAGGCAGGGACCGTACTCTTTTATGGAAGCTATATGGCTTTTTGTGCCGTAGCCTTTATGCCCCGCAAAATCGTAGAGGGGGAACTTTTCGTCCAAAATATCCATAAATCTGTCGCGCGATACTTTCGCTATTATGCTGGCCGCCGCCACACAGAGAGATTTGCCGTCGCCGCCTATAACGTTTTTTTGTTGATGGTGAACAAAGGGAACAAGCCTATTTCCGTCTACCAAAACGACGGCGTTTTCCTTTTCGAAAAAGGCCAGGGCGCGGCGCATGGCGATAAAAGTTGCCTGGAGAATATTGTGTTTGTCTATTTCCGCGGCTGAAGCGTAGCCCGTACGCCATAATATAGGCAGTGTGAGAAGTTCCTCAAAAATTTTCTCGCGCTTGGCGGGGGAAAGTTTTTTGCTGTCGTTTATTTTCGCCATTACGGGGTGGCCGTAAAGCTCCGGCGGAATATAACACGCCGCCGCGGTAACGGGGCCCGCCAAAGGGCCTCGTCCGGCTTCGTCTACGCCGATTATTTTTGAGAATGGAAACTCTTGAGATATTTGAATGTCAAATTCGCTCAAACTCATTAAATAATTCTACTAAATAAAATCCCCGCGGCATAATAACGTTTGTCTTCAATCTGTGCAAAGTAAAGAAAAATATTGCCGCTAAATGCCGTTATTATGGATATTTTTTATAAAATAAAAATAATCTATTTTATTTATAGTATAATTAAAAAAGATTATAAACATTTTTTTAAAAGGTTAGATATAAATTTTATAAATATGCCAAATGATAAACAAAGAGGTCTTAAACGGAAGAAAGACAATTTGACGCCCGCCTTCAAAGCTCTTTTGGACGATTTGGAAGAGGAGGAATGGCAAATCGTCACTTTTGAGCTATACGATGAGAACGAATAAATTTGGGGTAAGGGCAGGACCGCGGCTTTTATCTGCCGCGTGAGAAATTGGCTTTTGTGTATCGGGCGATTCTCGGCTTGAGGGCAGCGGCGGAGATAGCGCGAAACGCAAAAGCCAATCTCATTATAAAAGGAATGGAACTAAATCCCCTTGATTTTTTGCTTTATGTTATATTAGATATTAGAATACTTAGGGAGGAAAGAAAAATGAAAAGGGACCTGATCTTTATAAGTATGATTTTGGGCTGTATGATAATTGTGGGGGGCTGCGCTTCTTCCGGCGAGAAAAAGGCCGAGGAACTTGCCAGCCTTACTTTGGATAATGAAGAAATTTACAAATGTTCGTCCGATTCCGATTGCGTATCGGTGTTGAAGGATTGCTGTTTATGCGATGGGAAGGTAGCGATAAACAAAAAATACGCCAAAGCGTTTAATCAGTCCAAGGGTGAGCGCTGCGCTTTTGTGCCCTGCACTTTGCAGATGTGCTATGTGGATATAACTCCCAAGTGTGTGGAGGGAAAATGCACCGGGGAACCGATTGATCCGCCTTCGGTGTTGCCTTAGTCGGAGGATAAATAGCTTTTGGTAAAACAATTTAAAAAATTAACGCGGAGTCCTATAAGCTCCGCGTTATTTGTTTATTTGTTTGTTTCCGAGTGTTTGTTTTTTTGCTTTTCAAGATTTTTGCCGCCTAGGCGCGTATCAGTGCCGTATCCATTATTTTATTTCTTATTTTAGTATTGGCGCCATATCCGATTAAAGTTCTTTTGATTTCGGGATTGGGATTAAAGATAGCAAGCATCAACGGCGTCCAGCCAAAAGAGTTCTTGGCGTTAACTTCGGCGCCGTTTTTGATTAGTCTTTGTATTTCGGCTACGGTAACGTTTTTCCAATTTACGGAATTGAAATTAGCTTGTTCTTTAGCTTCACCCGCGAAACATGAAGCCGTAGTAAATAAAGAAAAGAATAAAATAAATATGGCTAAAAGCAGACTGTCTTTCATTTTGCAGCTCCTCTTTATGCCTTGTGTTTGTAGATTAGTTGCTGTATATTGGCCATTTAAGAAATAGCGCCGTAAATAGTTTAGCAAAGAAGTTTTGCAAAAACAATAAGAAGAATAAGTCGAGAAAAAGTGGGGGGCAAGGCTAGTGCAATGGGGCATATTTTGGCTTTAGTAGACAACCGCAACGCCAAAATAGGAGTTATATAATAGCTGTTGAAAAGATAATAACTGATAATTTCTTAAAATAATTAAATATGCAAGAGTTTCATTATTTTTCCGGTAGCGGAATCAAACAGGATAATCCGTTTAAACGTTGAATTTTTTATAGTAGGAAGTTTAGTAGTATCATAAGCGAAATTTTCTTGGAAAGAATTTATTTCTATGATAAGCCAGTATTCGTCACATTTTGAAAATGAAAGGGAACATTTTTCTTTTCTAGTTATAGCTTCTTTCAAATTTTCTTCTATGGGAACATAGTTGGCTTGTCCAAAGTAACCAACACAAGTATGTCCTGTGCGTTTTTGTAAAATAATTTCTGAGAAAGGGTTAGATGGTGGCAATGGTATCTTTTTTAGTTGATTTATATGAAGGAATTTTAAATTCCCTTTAACTAAATTTATAATTTCATCTTCAATATATTCATAAGAATTATTCCTTTTATTTAAATATGGGGGAGTATAAATCGGTTGAAAAGGAGTGTTGAGTATAACTATAAAATCTTTCTCTTCTTGTGAGAGTTGTTTTCTGATGTTTTGCGTAATTTTGTTCATATCAGCACTAAAACTGATAGAATGCTTTCCCTTTTTGCCACATTTTGTATGTTCTATACCTATAGTCTTATTGTTAATAAAAGTTATAAAATCAGGACTTTCTTGAGATTCTAACTCACATTTAATTTTGTAGTGTTTTAATACTTTTATAACAATTTGTTTCTCTATATCTTTTTGTCTGTACATATTATTTACTTGTGCGTCTTTAATCTTCAAACAGTGATTAGAAAACGAAAGTCAAATGAGTATATGAGATTAAAAGAACAAGGGAATCAGCCTAAGAAAAAACTTCTATAAATGTTTGTTAATGAGTTTAGCCTGTATATTGCAAGGAAGGTTTTAGATATCTTAAAAAAAGTGCGCCCAACAGGAATCGAACTTGTATCCCCAGCTCCGCAGGCTGACGACAATTTTTTACTCAGGCAGCCGTTCCTCGTCGTAAAACATCTTTTCAAAATTCGCCTGCCAGGGCTAAGTGTCCAAAAAGTGTCCATTTTTTCTAAAAGGCCCATTTTGGGGCTTCTTTACCCTTATTCAAAGGCACTTTTTACCTGTTCAATAATTTGCACGGCGTGCTTACGGTCTAAACCCGTTTTTTGAGCCAGTTCCAGCATATCTGCTTCGGTCGGCAGCCCCTGGCCCAGTACCGTGGTGGTATGCTGGCCGTTAAACCCTTCAGACGGCACTAAATCGTACGCCGGAGACACTTGCCAACGGTTATTTTCATATACAAATGAGAAATTTTTGGCGTGGTCGTCTTTATTCTGGCCAATTACATTAAATGCCATCAGGCGGAACATCTTTTCCGCTTCCTGCACATCTCGTGTTAAAAACAGGGTCGTTTCAATCAAGGTTTTATAGTCCAGTGACGGAATGCGGAAATCCGCCTGGAGCAGGCCGGCCGCTGTATGCATATGGATACGCTTGTTTCCCTGCCTGTCAAAGCGTTTTACCCCAAAATACTTGCCGTCAAATAAGCGTGTTTCTGGCATAATAAGCCCCGCTTTACGAGCCAGTTGCGAGTATTTGTATTCTATTTCGCCTATATTGGCCGGATCTTGGGTATTACGGAATTTAATCAGCCATTCTTCCCCGTCAATAGTAAGCAAAACCTTGGGCCGGGCCCCGCCGGAACTGCCACCCTTGGCTGCAAGTAAAGATAGGTCTTTAGTGGGTTCATCGTGCAATACTTTTTGGGTTTCCTGCTCCAGGTAAGCAAGCGTTTTATCTTGGTCGTCTTGCCCGATGGGGTGCGTGGGTTGGTAGGTAAGAGCTCCCATTGTTTTAGGTCCCACGATACAAAGCCAATCTAAGGGGGATAAAGTGGCCGGATGAACCCCCTGCTGGCGCATGAGCCTGTCTATTAGCAGGCGTCCCCAGCCGTCCGGTAAACTGTCATTAAACACCCCAAATAAACCGTCAAAAGGGTCCCATTTGCTGGTAAAAACACCCGGCTTGAGCGGAAGTATCAGGGGAGAAATAGAAAATCCTTCTTCCAGCCACTGGGCACTATATTCAAAAGCGCATAAGTTATCCCGGCGCAAGGCTAATGTGCCGACTAATTGCTCATTATAAAATACCTGTAAAGATTGAACGGGTTTAATCATTTTTGCGCCCCCTTTGGCGGGTTTTGTGTTGTTGGCTGTCAATTACTTCGTCAATGTGTTGATAATTAACCACGCTAAACAACTGCTTAAATTCAGCCGTAGCATTCAGCGCTACTGCCAGTTTCAAAAGTGATTTAAGGGATATTTCCGCTTGGTTTTCAAAGCGTTGTAAAGAACCCAAACTGACCCCGGAGCGCTTGGCAAGAGCCTGTTGCGTAAGGTTTAGTTCCAGCCGTCTGGCCCGTACGCGCTTAGCAATCCCTTCTGCTAAGGCCTGAGGATTAAAATCTTCTATTAAATTAGAAACTAATATATTATTTGTTAAATTGTTATTAGCCATATAACATATAATATATTATGTATTAATAATTTTCAAGACCTAATATCTCCAATAGGAAGACCATTTTAATATCTCTTTTTATTTTTTCCTATCAATTTAACAATACCTAGCCCAAGACCAACACCAATAGCCCCAGTAATTATAGGAATTGCAGACATAACTCCTACTCCAAACGCCATTCCACCACCTACTACAGAACCTGCTGTGGCTAAAGCAGATGAAGTTGCTGCAGCTGTTCCACTGGACATAGAAATAACTCCTGCTATTCCACTAGCAACCCCGATGCCTCCGCCTGTAATAGCACCTATTTTATTCTTTTTTTTCATTTTGATCTCCTTATTTAGGCTTAGGTATAACAGTACGAAAATATATGTTATTACAAAAACACTAGATCTTTGCGACTCTGAAAAATATTGACAATATACTGTTTCTATACAATCAATAATATTTTCAAAGGATTTTGAAATATATTATAAGAACAAACAACAATGTGCATAAAGCATCCCTTTTTTATCGCAATTTACTAGCTGTTGGATAAATTGTGCCATCAATAATATACAAGTCAGGGCAAAGCAATCCCTGCCCTAACATTTCCTGTCTCTTTTTTTCTAGGCGTTTAATATTTCTTCCAGTCTTTGATACTTTTACAACCACATAAAAACAATTTATTGTTTCTTCACATTCCGCATACTTTAAGAGTTGTTTAGCATACCCTTCTGGTAAAGCTGTGTTTTTGTCCAATTTTAATTCAACAAGGAATTTTTGATTAAAACCATTGCTCATTTTAAAGTCGACAGCACCACTTCCTTGATTCACCTCTGGGTTTAGATCTAAATTATTAGCTTTACAGTATGATTGTGCTGTTATAAAAAAAAGTTTCTGTATAAAATCTTCGTGTTGAGGCTTACCTTCTGATGTGTATAGATATTTATTAACTCCGTGATTCTCTATGTTGCGACGAAATTGAAAGATAATTTCAGATATTATATGTTTAATCTCATCATCAGTAGGTACAGACGGAAGCGTTAATTTTATCGGATATTGTTGAGAGAATTTCCTTCCAATATCTAACCACTTAGATTTCATCAATGGATCAGAACTAAAATCATATGGAGATGGAATATAATTTTTATATTCCATTAATAATGTTGTAATAAATTCTTTATTGCTCAATAAAATATTTTTAATATTTTTCTTAGATATATTCTTGAGGCTAGTACCCAAAATTCTATTCACCCTATTTCTAAGTAAGGAATTGTTATCTATCATATCCCATATCGACTTATCAAAGGCAGGAAGAGGTCTCAAGAAAGATTTTGGAATTAAAAGAATGGGATTTGTAGGTGATAATGGATTTTGTGGAAGAAGATATTTTTCCCCACTATATGAGGTGAAAGAAAGCGTTTTAGAAAGAGCAAGGTTTTTTGTTACTCTCTGACTAAAAGCAAGAAGATCCTCATAAATAATATTAATAGACATGTCACTAATTCTATCCGCTCCAAAACCTTCTTCCAATATGCCCAAAATAGCAAAAATATCCGGATTATCAATTCCTAATTCCCAAACTTTTTCTGCAGACATAAGTAACTGTTCTGCTAGGCGTTTTCCAATGCCTTTTCCAGGAACGTGGTTTTGACTATATCCTAAAAAAGCCTCTTTTGGTTCTGGAAAAGTGCATTGTTTGACAGCAGTTTTCCACAGTTTTGAATGATAATCTTTTTGAGAAAGTTTTAATAATGTAAAAACTCTTTCATAATGTTGGGTAATTTTTTTGTATGCTCCCAAAAATTCTTTGATCTTTGTTCTTTTTAATAATGTTGGATCCAAGTAAAAACCAGAATCTATCCCAATAATTGCATTAAAAGCCCCTTCTCTGTTAAATTGAGTAGAAGAAACACCGAAATATTCAGATAATTTTAAAATCTCTCTATTTGGCATATATTTATTTCTCTAAGTTTTATAGTATATAAAACATATTATATATTAATAATATCTATTTAATATTTATAATCGTTCAGTTAATCTTAAAAAGAGAATAATATTCACGAAGAAAAATAATCGGCTGGGTTTTATTTTACATACTACAATAATCTTCCCGATCGGGAATAAAATAGATTTGATAGGGCTAAATATGGATAAAATAAATCCCCACTGCATCTATTTTAGTGGGGATTTGCTTATGGGGTAGGTAATGTATTATTAAGACCTAGTTTCATTCTTTCTTCTCCTTTATGCAAATTGTGGCAGTAAATCATTCACAATTTCTATGGATTTACGCAAATAAGTAGGGCTTAAATGCGCGTAGCGTTGGGTTAATTTTAAGTCGGAATGGCCCAAAATACGCTGTAAATCGGTAATAGAGCCGCCTTTCATCATAAAATGACTGGCAAAAGTGTGGCGCAGGTCGTGAAAGCGGATGTTTTGTATGCCCAGTTTTTTAAGCGTATGACGAAAGTCGTACTCCACCATTTTTTCCGTCAGCGGGAATACTTTACCTGTTTTAAGCGGGTGCATACTCAGTAATACCTGACGTAAAGACGGCATAATGGGCACTTCCCGCTTATTGCCGGATTTGGAAATATAAATATGGATAATGTTATTCGTCCAATCAATGTCTTTCCAATCCAGGCGTAGAATTTCGCCCCGGCGCATACCCGTACAGATAGCAAAAGCTACCAAGTTACGGGAACGCTCTGGGATATGCAACAAAACTTCTTTAATCTCCTCTTGCGACAGGTAATTGGTGCGGGCAGGGTTTTCTTTTTGCTTTCCTACCCCTATACATGGATTTTCACCTTTATACAGTTTAAGTAAGATGACTTTATTAATAATAGCCCGCAGGACGCTAAAGTGCCTGTTAGCGGTGGACGGACTGGTTTCAGCCAGGCGTTGGTTATAAAATTCCTGTACATCGGCCGTAGTAATACTGGCTAGGGGCTTATTCCCAAAGTACTTTTTGAGAAATTCTATCGTATATTTCATCTTAAAAGCACTTTTTTTCTTACTCAGGTGAATGGCATAGTATTTATCCGCCGCTTCCCAAAAGGTAAGTTGTTGTTTCTTCCGGTCCGGGAAGAACTTCCTTTCGGCTATCTCGGACTTACGCTTGGCTAAGGTCTCTTTAGCCAGTGTTTTACTACCATAAATAGTTTCCCGGTGTCTCTTCTGGTATTCATCACGGTAGTCAATTGTAAAACTTTTATTTAAATTATCTTTTATTCCCATATATTGTATTCCCTTTCTGCTGCCGTGCTGCAGAGCTTATCATCATTAGAGCGTTTTGTAAAGCAGCACACGGCTATATTTCTGCTTGTTTGGGCTTATTAAGGGCCTTTATGGGGCCCCTAATAAGACAAAACGCCCCTGGAGTCGTTATATATACGCCTCTGTTATCATTGAAAAATTGTAGTGATTATTTACGCCCGAATCTTGAAGATGGTACTTAAATCATCGTTACTACTTTTTGCTTCTTCCAACGACTTATCTACTTCCACCAGATCAAACCTTACCCCTCTTTTACCAAGTTTAATAATCCATTGGGGTGGAATTTTACCTTGGCTTTTGTAAGTATAGATACGTCCTTCCGTTGTCCCTAAATACTGGGCCAATTCTTTAGCATTTACTAAACGCGGTGTCATCAAATCCTCCTGCCTGCAGGCCCATATTTACTGTAGTATTACCCACACATTTAGGGGTTAATTTCCAGTTGGTTTCATATGAGAGTTTTTGATAATCTTCCCACTGAATAGGACTCATTTGCAATACTGAAGATAGCAAAATTTCTTTGAATATCTTCTCCGTTTCAGAAGTAGATACATATCCCTCTTGCAACTCTTTCCAATAACGTAAGGCCGTCTTAGCATCACTGTGTTTTTTTAACCAAGTGAAAGTAAGATCTGATCCCAGGTTCTGTAACATCAAAAGAAGCCAGCAACGCAAGGATACAGACTGTAAGCCGTGAATCCCGTGCTTTTGACAAAATATTTCTCTCTCTTTTAGAAGCGTATTAAAATCAGATTCTACCAGTACAATGCCATCTAATATCTGAGAAAGCCTATTCGTCAATATAGTTCTGGCAATTTCAGGGTTAAAAGCATTAGCCAAGGTGTTTTCAAAGGCCAAGTGTTGGGTTCTAAATTCTCGTTCAATTTCAGCACTTTTTTTAATTTGATACTCAACATTGACCACAGAAAAAGAACCATCTTCCAAGATATTCCGTAAATCCAAGGGCAGATATTCTTGTTTTAATCCTTCTTGCCGTTTATCGTACAAGATTAACTTGCGGTGTTTAAGCATATTCACACAACAAAATCCATCTTCCGGGTAATAAGTCACGGCTTTATTAAACCGACTTATCTTTTTACTGCTCTCCATTAAGTGTTGGTAGAAGTCAGACCCCAGGGGAAGTAGTGCAATCTTATTCACATCCATTCTAAATAGCCTATGTTGCATCAATACTTCTGGTTCCACAAATACACCCGCATAAGCCAGTTGTTCTACACTTTTGTACACAAAAGTCTCTAAGTCCTTTGGACCGACTTCATACAAATTATGTCCAAAAATGACTTTTGACGGGCAAGATTCCCAATAAATCCCATAGAAATCCCTACGTATAGTAGGAAAATATCCGGCTTCAAGGTGTTTATATCCTGATCCGTCCCTATGTGGGGCTAATAGGTATCTATGCCTACTATCAGCCCTATCGGGAGATATAACTTTAACCTCTCCCGGTAAAAGATAACAAGCCACTTTATCCAGCATAATTATTACTCCTTTTATGTGCCATACGAGCCAGCATGGGATAAACAATATATCCCAGCCAACCCCAATATTTACTATTGGCGGTCAAGCCCATTAAATGGGCTACCCGAATGCGATTGCAAGCGGGGAAAATGAATTTTTTGTTATATGGTTCTATTCCCAGGGAAAGAGTCCCATCAATACAACTTTTTTTGAATATTTCCATTATTTCTCCTTTGTGATTATTTGTTCTAATCACAGATTTATTTACTGTGCAGTATGTCTGAACACATATTATTTTAAGGGAAAAAATAATGTTTGAAAATTGGGGGCGGGTTCTAGGTGCCCGACGAGAAATTGCCTAGAAAACAAAAAATCTACCTAGAAGAAAGGTAGATTTTGTATAGGTAAACAATGAATTTAGATATAATCTAGGGGCCTTAGGGGGTGTTCTTTGTTTTTGGGTGTAAATAAAGGCCCGTTTTACCGACGGTAATATCAAAATCCAGTGAAAAATGATATTGCTCAGATATTTTCCTAAATTTTTTGAGTGTTTCTATGCGGTAGCTTTCTAAACGCTTAATAATATTTCCAGACATAGGGCTGCGTTTTGGGGTGCTAAGCCCCCTTAACCACTGCTTTAATTCTTCTTGGAAAGTTTTTACAGATTTTACTTCCCCACGGTACATAACCAGGAATTGAAGGAAGAAAAATTGAACAGAATCAGTTTCAAAAGGAATCTGGTGCTCCTTGTAATAGACAATAAGCTTACTGTAATCAAAAGAGGATAAAGACTCTTCCGGACAGGTAATTTCAATTCCGCAATATTCTATTAGTGTAGCCGCTGTTTTGCGCAATGGTCGCAAAAGTTCAACGGTAAACCGGAAATGTGGATAATCCAAAATGGCTTCTACTTGGTTTTGAGACAGATTCTCCTGGTTATAATCCAGAAAACTGATTTCGGCTCTTTGTAGGGCTGGCTTTTCGCGGAGTAAAGCAAAAAGAACGCATTCTACCCACCGGGCAGAAGGATTTTTGAGGCTTTCTTCTCCACTCAGAAGCTGTGGCGTGATGGAAAAAGACGGGCCGAGTTTTTCTTTTTGGTTATTTAAAAAAGATACAGTATTGCCCCAAGAATGTACAAAACTGAAATAATTAAAGGGATTTTGTGTAAATTTATGCTCTCTGTAAGCAGAAAGGTAATGAGCTAAAAACTTCTTGAAAGAATCTTTACTTTTTTTAACCAAACAATAGCCATTGATGGGAATATGGTACAGGGCCCTCTTTTTGTCATGGTCAGGCTTTTCGCTCCCAGCCGTAACGGTAGGCAGTTCTGTAAGCAAATTTTTACCATATATCACTTCCAAAACGGGTAATTTTTTTAAGTTTTGCAGTTCTATTAGGTAAGATGGAATAACAATAAATGGGTGGTGGTACAAATAGAGTAGCACCAGCGCTTCTGGGTAAGACAGTAATTGGGAAACGGGCATTGTATCTTCCATAATTGTTATTATAGCCATTTTTACATCTAATTGGGTAATCGGTTGGATTTTCTGTATAACTAACGAAATAGGCTGTATTTTGGCACATTTTAGAGATCCAGGCCAAACAAGGGATTTTGGTAGATTTAAGCATTTACTCTTCCATTATGCGCACTTTTTAGGGGGTAAATATGTTATGTTATATAGAAGCACGTCGGATTCTTTAACTTGGAGAATATTATGAAGAAAATTCTTTGTATTGCTTTTAGTCTATGTATAGTAGCAGGGTGTGCTACCTCATATAAAGCCGCTAAAAAGCCAACGGCTAATGGCTATTTTTCGGTGCAATTACAAGAAGGTTTATTTAATGTGTCTTTCAAAGGCAACGAAGACACAAGCGTAAAGGTGGTAAAAGACTATGCTTTATTAAGAAGTGCTGAAATTTGTTTAGAAAATGGTTATAAATCTTTCTCTATTGTGGAGTCACGGGATGTGTCTAATATCCACGAAAGCATTTGGGATGGAACTCCAACAACCCAACCTCATATAGATTTAACTATTCAATGCTCCCCAGATACCAATTTATTATATCAGGCGGAACTCATTCGTAAGAATTTGCGTCATATATATCATATGGATAAATGAATATTACGGAATGAATTATCCATTCATAATACAATAGGATTTTTATGAAAAAGAACAAAACCCTACCCAACCCCAACACAATACACCCCGTTCCTGGATATAAGAAGGAAATTTATGTAAAACCTACGATTAAAAATCATAATATTATTGTGGGCGATTTTACTTACATTGCTGAACCGGAATTTGAGAGCCATGTCACTCACCATTATGACTTTATTGGTGACAAGCTCATTATCGGTAAATTTTGTCAAATTGCGACAGGGGTAGAATTTGTAATGAATGGAGCAAATCATCAAATGAACGCTGTCTCCACCTTTCCATTTTATACACTGGAGGGTTGGGACATGAAAGCTCCAGCAAGAGAAGATATGCCTTTTAAGGGGGATACTATCATCGGCAATGATGTATGGATTGGACAAAATGCGGTTATTATGCCTGGAGTTAATATAGGAGATGGCGCTATTATTGGGGCTAATAGCGTTGTAAGAAAGGATGTTTCCCCTTATACGATTGTGATTGGAAATCCAGCGCAAATACAAAGACAAAGATTTGACGATGAATTAATTAAATTGATGCTGAAATTGAAATGGTGGGATAAGTCGATAGAGGAAATTAACGCACTTATTCCAATCTTAACTAGTGGAGATTTAAGCAAAGTGAAAAGAAAAATTAAGCAAATGTTCCAATATTAACAAGCGTCTAGAACTTAGCATTCTATTTATTATCAACTACACATTTAATTTGTTTAAGATTAAAAGGGTGACGCATATTAATTAAAGGACTTTTCTTCCTAAAAGGATAAAATCCCGTATTAAAAGCCTTAAATGTATTACCTATAACTACTAAAGCTCTGATATTAAATTTTGTAGTATTTCCTAAAATTTTCCAGAAAATTTTTTGACCGGACTTTTTAATTCAAAATCCCAAAATTTATTTTTGTGATGTTATCTTCCGCTCTTAGTCGTTTCCGTCCGCCGTCCTTATTTTTGGCAAGCGAAAAATAGCGGACATTTTAGTACGTATAGAATATCCCTTAATACAACAGCCCTAGACATAAGCCTAGGGCTGAAGTTTTTTCTATTTTAATAGCTCTATTTTTAACGCATCTGTTCATTAAGCCATAAACTACAGTTAAAGTGCTGCCATTGCAACAAAACTCTTGTTTTTGTGATAGGATCTAGAGTATATTGACCACCTTTAGCATACAAAATGTTATACAAGCTCGGGCACTTTTCCAAACCACCTTTCAGTTTGCTCACTTCAACTTCTACTTTACGGAATTCCCCATCAATCCACTGATTACAATCAAATTGATCCCAGTCTTTTATGATTTTGGCCTTAGTAATAGGGTCTAAGGTGTACTGTCCTCCCGTAACATAGAAAATGTCATACAATTTAGGACAATATTTACGCGTATTAGCGGCGGCACGTTGTTGGCGCAGTTTTTCCTCTCTTTCTTTCCTTTGTTTTTCCTTACGTGCTTGTGCTTCTTCTTTTAACATTTTTGCAATTTCTTTTGTATCCACTTTGTATATTTTTTCAATCTTAACTTTATCGATCATCCTTGAATTTTCATCCACCAAAGAACATTGTTTAGAGTCGCAATTCAAGTTTATTTTGCTTGGGGTGAGTTTATAAGATACAGAGATCCCTCTAGTCGTATAAGGCTGAAAAGACACGGTAGCATTACTAAATAAAGGAATAATTTTAGCCTGCCTTACACATACAAACAAATCAAAGGGAACAAATAATAGGGGGAAGAAGGCATAGATTGGGCTTCCTAATACATCGACAACTGCCCCTGTACAACCTGTTCCTCGGGCATCTTTTTTGCTGTATTCTAAAACTATCTCCAAAGTTGTGGGGCGTAATTCACATGTAAGCCCTTCAGAAGGTTGCATAGTACATTGATTTTTCCATAATCGTCGATTATCTTGTAAAGATTCAGGTAATTTAGGAAGATCTTTTTTGTTATCGGAAAATTCCATAGGGATTCTCAACTGAGACTCAATAGACGAGTATTGGTAAGAACGAAATAACGAAAGCTCCGAGCGTTTTTTATCTCCTTCACGCTCTGTTATCCTGTGCTTTATGGTTTGAGTCTGGGCAGTAGATGTAGGTGGCTGGCTTATTGTATGTACTCGTCCCGTTGTACAAGCATTAAACAAAATAGAACACGCAATAAGTATAGATAAATGCTTTTTCATATTCTCTCCTGAGTTTATTTAATTGTTTGTTAGCAACTTTATGTCCAATAGAGTAACTAGTAAGTTGCTAGTGTTTATTTGTACATCCTAGAGTTCAGGTAAAATAAGAAAATAGGCAAGAAAAAAGCGACGATATTACCTGAGCTATTGCAGTAACCCGTGTAATAATCGCCGCCTACCTGCCTCAGTACAGAGGCAGGTATAAAAGCAGACGATTATTTGGTGGACTGCAATATGCCTTGTGGATAAACTATCCACCCAGCTTAGCGTAGGCTCTCCCTACGCTTCCAACAAATAATCTTTAGTTTAGTTAATATTTTTTAAAGTATAGTAAAAATTGTTATATGAATAAAGCTTACTATTTTAGAAATTAAGCTTCTTCGTCCTCTTCTTCCTCGTCAGCATCTTCCTCTTCCGCTAAAATATTGATTGAAAAAGAATCTTGCTCTATCTGATAGGGCTCTAATAAGGCTTTAATGAACCTTAAAATATCTCTAGAAGAAAGATTAATTTCTACAAAAATGCCTGGTTTAATTTCATAAGACTTAGTTAATTCTTGAGGATTAGTTGTTATATGCGGATGTCCTGTTCTAATACCTTTAAATTGAAATTTTTCTTGGGCCAACTGTTCCAAAGTTCCAGGTTTTTGCTCATCAAGTAGTTTGAGCATATCAAACAGCATTGAAATATATGTGTCTTGGGTATATCTTCTCCCTTGAAAATCAAACGAAACCAGTTTCTTACCCGTAATCTCATCTATTTGGGCTAGAGTAATAGAAGAAAGATATTCAAATTCTATACCTGAATCTTGAACCTGTTGAATGGCAAAGTAATTGATTAATATTTCTGCTAGTCTTTTCCCGCGTGTATGAATAGCCTCTACATTCCAAACAGATTGATTGAGAACATCTTTATTCAAAATTACTGCCTTGGAATACTCCCGAATAATGTCCTTTTTTTCTTCGAAGCTTTTATTGGAAAGCTCCCCATTATATCCCGTTACGGACAAATTCCCAAGAACATGCAAATTCGCTTCATGTTCTTCATTGGAAATATGTTTCCAGTCCGCATTAAGTTTTTGGGGCATAATATGTTCCACCGTTAAATTATCTGCTGATAAAATTTCCTTTCCATGGCCATTTTCGATAGACATCAACAATAAGCGACAGAGAGGCAAATTCCGATAGATATCAGCTATTTGCAACTGTTGGATAAATTCACTATCCGTAGGAATGCGATCCTTATTCGTGCGTGAAAATAAAAATTTATTAATAGAAGCATAATATTTAGCTTTATTTTCTTGTATTTTAAACACACGATGGTACAACGAAGTAAATAAGTTTCTTAAGGAGTTAGAAGGAACCCCGCACACCAGACGGCGGACTAAATATGCGACAATAAGGCGAAGTGTTTCCAATAAAGTTTGCTCTGTTATTACGTGTTGTTCGAAATCATTAAAAACATGAAGCAAAAAAGGATAACAAGTAGTCTGTTTTAATAACCGCAAATTTTGCAGTTCTTTTTGAATAGGATCCGAATAGCGGGAATTATCATATATAAATGCCTGAAATATAGAAGCGTAATATTTTAATTCTTGCAAAATGGTATCAGGAGTAAAATTCCCTTCTTTATATAAATGCACAAAACTATCATATAAAAAACGTTTATCTACTTTTGATGCAGTTTTGTAGATAATATACTGCATAAAGAACAATTCTAGGTTTTTATAGTCCGTACCTGGTTTTAACATCTTTTCTAATGGAAGCCAATATGTTTCAAATAATTCTTCTTGGTTTTTTGCATCCATAAGTAAAAAGTTACGTATTAAATCGGCATTGGACAAGTCTAATCCCGTAGAATTAATACTTTCAAAAATAATTTGCGGGTCATCTTCTCCCTTGGTTAGGGCAATCTCTACAACTTCCAACTTAGACAATGCTTCTAAAATCTGCTTAGGTTGAACCCCTTGCTTTACCCAACTTTCCATCCTTTCCTTGCAAACTTGGTAATTTTTGTAAATATGACTAGAACGATCCATTTCTTCTAGTTTGCCATTAAGAAGGAGTTGAAATTGCTTCTTATCTGTTTTGATAGGTTTTAATTTGATTTTTAGTTCTTCCACACTCTCTTGGTTGTGTATATATTCTGTATCAATGCGTTGAGCAGTGTCGGGGTCCTTTTCGCGGGAAATATTTTCCAATGCCTTCAGTAATAACATCATAGTAGTAAGACGCTGTTGTCCATCAATGATAATATGTTCCCGCAAAGAAAAGCTGCTCGCCTCCGCTAAATGTACAATAGCACCAAAAAAATGTTTTTCTCCTGTCTGTATAATCTGTTCAATATCCCACAGCAAGCGGTTACAATGTTTTTCCGCCCAATCATAATTACGCTGATAAACAGGAATTTTAAACAATACTCTCTCTGCTTTAATAAAACTATCCAATAGCCATAATTCATGTGCTCTCATAAAAATACCTTTAACCTACTTTGGTTATGTCTGAAGATATGTTTTTAACAACTTTTCTACGGGAGTTGCTTTAGCCCTAATTCCTTTAAGAATTCATTATGTTTTGTTTTGGCTTTATTGATATCTTTGTCAATTTTTTCAAGTTCTTGCCATACTTCTTGAATATCAATAATTTCTTCTTCCGGGGCAGTGCTCACATAGCGCGAAATATTTAAGTTATACCCGTTTTCCTCTATTTCTTTAACAGAAACCCGGCGGGAAAATTTTTTATCGTCCTCTTTACGGTATTGATAAGCATCTACAATCTTGTCAATATGTTCAGGTAAAAGGCTATTTTGGCGCTTGCCCTTTTCAAAGTATTCACTGGCATTAATAATTAATACATCGTCATATTTTTTACACTTTTTAAGCACCACAATACACACCGGAATACCAGTGGAGAAAAATAAATTTTCCGGCAGGCCAATAATAGCGTCTATGTTATTGTCTTTGATAAGTTTTGTTCTAATCCTTTCTTCGCCTCCCCCACGGAATAATACACCATGGGGCAAAATAATAGCCATGGTACCATCATCACTTAAAAAATGAAATCCATGCAATAAAAATGCAAAATCCGCGGCAGATTTAGGAGCAAGACCATAGTTTTTAAATCTAAAATCTTCCGCCATATCTTCTTTCGGTTCCCAGCGGTAACTAAAAGGAGGGTTTGCCACCACTGCCTCAAACTGCATCTTTTTAGCGGGGTTCATTTCGTTTAGCAAACTCCAATCATTTAGCAAAGAATCCCCATGATAAATTTGGAATTCAGAATCTTTTACCCCATGAAGCAACATATTCATACGGGCCAAGTTGTAAGTGGTGATATTTTTCTCCTGCCCGTATATTTGCCCAATAGCATTGGGCCCAAATTGCTTGCGTACATTGATTAACAACGAGCCGGACCCGCAAGCAAAGTCCAATACATTTCGTAAATGACTCTTTTTACCTGTGCTAGGGTCTTGGCTATCTAGCGCAACAATACGGGAAAGGATAGTGGATACCTGTTGCGGGGTATAAAATTCTCCCGCTTTTTTGCCAGATCCTGCCGCAAACTTGCTGATTAAATACTCATACGCATCCCCTAAAATGTCCGTATCATTGGGAAAGCTGGACAAGCCTTCTGCAATTTCTGTTATGATAGAACACAACAGGGCATTACGGGCGCTATAATTTTTACCAAGTTTGTCTGAATCCAAATTAATTTCCGAAAACAACCCCCGGAAACTGCTTTCAAAAGATTCATTTTCAATATATTTAAATCCGCTTTGTAAGGTTTTAAGCAATTGTTCATTCTGGGTGCGGGCTAGTTCGTAAATATTACTCCATAAATAAGCGGGTTTTATTACATAGTGGATTTTACGGCGCATTTGCTTTTCCAGCGTTTCCACTTGATCCAAATTATGGATATACCACACCGCCAACGCAATTACATTGCGGCTATAGAGCATTTTATTGTTATTTTCTATAAAAATACTTCTGGCCTTGGTGAGGGCTTCGTCTGTGGCTTCATTGTCATTTAAGCCCAATTTAGCGGGGGAAAGGGTCTTGCTGTAGGTTTCAATACGCTCCTTTAAGCCCGTAATATAGGCATCTAACCCTTGGCTATTGGCCTGTATTTCCTGCTCACACTGGGCATAATCTGGCCCCAGTTCTTTTTTTACTGCATCTTCATAATTATCAGAAAGATACCGTAAAAAGAGGAAAGATAACATATAGTCTCTAAAATCATCTGCGCTCATTGCCCCGCGTAATTTATCGGCTATGGCCCATAAAGTGGCACCTAATTGTTTTTGTTGATTTTCGGTCATTGCGCGTCTCCTTGTGAAGCTTCTGGTTCAAATAGTTTTGGGTTAAAAGGGTATTGTGTTAATAAGCCTTCTACTATTTCTCTAAAATATTTTTTGTTATCTTCAACCATTTCTTGAGGCTCAAAAATCGAGTAATTTCCATGGCTTAAAAGGTTGATAACTCTACTATAAACAGCTTCGTCCTCTGGAAAAATTTTCTTAACACAGCTTGAAAAATTTTCATACCCCAAAAAAGAGGCTGTTTTCTCTAAAATATTTCTAAGAATATTAAAATGATATGTATAGGGCGTGCCAGAATCGGCTATGTCTTTCATTTCTTTTAGCAAGGCCACATGATGAAAAAAAGGGGTTTTAGCTGTGCCTTTTAAGAGATATCGTTCTGTTTGAGGTGTCTTATGTAAAAACAGCTGAACCGACTTCTTGATTGTATTACACAATATATTAAAAAATAATGGGTGGTGAGTGGAAACAACAACTTTTTTTGAGCTTTGTTTTAATAACTCGGCCAAATCTGTAGCTACGGCAATCACATTATTGTCATCTAGTGAAGAAATTGGGTCATCTATATAGATGTATTTAACCCAGTCATATCCAGCATCCTGGTCAATAGCCATTTGTATAATTGCCAAAAAACAACTCCAAATAAAAATCCGCTCTTCCCCGCGGGATATTTTAATATTATCCACTCTTTTCAAGTTGCCATCAATCATTACATCTCTATGAAATTTAATCTCCCCATGCTGAACTGTAAAATTAAAATCAGCATATCGATGTAAGAAAGGGGTTACTTTTTCTTCTATCGCCATTGCATTTAACCCAGCAATAAAGCGAGAGGCCGTATTCATTTTTAAGGAGCGGGTAGTGTCGTGTGGCAGGTCATTATCCCAAGTAAACAGGTCCTCTGTAAATGCATTATAATACAAAGTATCGGCTGATTTTTCACCAGTGCTTTCATTTAACACCTGACCGATCTTTTTAAACGCTCCAGACAAGCGTGTTTTACCAGTTCCATTGTAAGCGAACAAAACAATAAATTTAGAATCTTCTAAATATAGCCGCAAATAGTGGGCAATATCCTCTATACTATTAAATACTTCTTTTTTCTCCAAACATCTAAAGAGATAATCTAATTTCCGCTTGGTTTCTTGATTGAGCCCATGTTGTAAGTGATAGTCTTGCTCTCCACGTGCTTTTTTATAATTTGCGCTAAACAAAGCTTTATATTCCTTCACTCTGGAGGGCTCTTTGATTTGCACGCCTAAGCTGACTAATTTATTCATCCATTTTTTATATGTTTGCGTAGCAAGTTTTCGGGGTATATTAACACTCATTATTTAATATCCTCCAATGTAGGGAACAGGCCTTGCATAAGGGCTTTTTTGTGCATTTTTAAGGTTTCTAGTTTATGAGTCTGAACCTGGATAAGCTGATCCGCAGTGGAGAGGCACTCGGCTATTTTCTCTTGTTCTTGTTTGTTATCAGTTATCCAGATATGCAATTTTGAAAAATCTGTTTTGTTAATAATAGGAACCGTTGTGGTTTCCAAACTAGCTTTTATCAAAGGGGTTCTTTGTAATAATGAATAATAAAGGAACTCGCTCTCATAATAAGAATACGGGATAATAGAATTAATTTGTTGGTTTGTAATACAAGGATGTACAGATAGGGCCATCTTACCGATAGAGGCAATACATGTAAACATTATTGTGTTTTTTGGTAAAATTCTCATTTTGGAAGTTTTTACCACAGACCTTTGAGTATTGTATTGATACTTGTTTTCCTTGATGTCAGTTGGCGTTACAAATTGGATACTTCCATTCCATAATGAGGCATTTGTAGTCGAAGGAGTTTTACCAGTAACAATCGTTCCTACTTCTCCAATTCCCGTCATTCTCCACGAGTTATCATTTTTAAATTGGGCAAAGCGCCAGGAGGGCATGGTTTTACCCCGGGCTGGGAATAGGTTTTGCATAAGGGCTTGCTTATGTTTTTTTAGAGCATCTAATTTTTTATTTTCCGCGCTAATTAACTCATCCAACGAAGCTAAACAATCTGCTATTTTTTGTTGTTCCAGAAGAGTCTTTGGAATCAAAACCAAAAAATTTTGATATGTTGAAATATAATATCTTTTATGTTCTTTTGCTTCAAATTTAATGGTATTTATTAATTCAAAAATAAATTTAAGATTGTTCTCTCCTTTAGGTTTTAAAATCTTAATAGCTGAAGATTTAACTTTAAAGGCAAAGTCGACATATTTTTTTTCAGTTGTAAAATCATCAAAAATTATTACTGGAAATTCTGTATAAATATTATCTTGTTCATTAGTATATCCAAGCACAAAACTTTTATTTGCAGTTAGTACAGGGACACCATTCTGTTGGTATTGTTCACTGCTAACAATATAATTTTCAGGGCGTTCATAATCCAATAGATTCCTTAACTCTGTAACTATCCAGTCAGAGGTAAATTCGGGAAATCTCAACTTAGGCGTTAGGCTCTTTTTATTATGATTCATAGGCATTTAATCCAATAATTTTATGGCCGTTGGCCAGTTTCTTAAGCAGGGGGATAAGGTCCGCCATGAAGGCCAGTTCTTTTTGGGTTCTTTCCCGCCAGGGCAGGCCCAGCGGGGCAAATAAATCACTCAGTTTTTCCCCGTCAAACACCATACGGGCAAGGATTTCTTGAATAAATGTATGTAACGGCTGGGCTTCCAGGCCGTGCTTTTGGGCTAGGGCATTAATGGCTTGGTTGTCTTTTTGGGCCCTAAATTGCTGATAGCCCTTTTTTATTTCTTCTTCCGCTAACGGTACACCTACCTGCAAAGAATTAATGTATTCCACAATATATTCCCGTTCGTCCAGCATGTTAGACGTGGAAGAAAGAAGCGCAATGAGTTGCTCTTTTTGCATTTTTTGCTTTTGGGGTTCCTCGTGCGTATATTTGGAAATAAGAGACATAATGTAGTCATAATCTATAATGGCAGAGGAAAAAAGGACCAACTCAAAATCCACACTTTGCAAGGCCTGGCTGGATTCTTCTGGCGTTTGGGGTTGGTTCTCCTTTAAACGTTGGGCCACGTCTATATAAGCACCACGGAAAGCACGCAAGGTGTCTACCGGTAATAAAGAGTCTATTTTTTGGCTTGTTTCGGCGTCTATTTCTGTATATTGGTCCAAACGGGTTTTTAAGCGCTGTACTTCTTTAAATTTATTAATAAATTCACAGCGGGCGGCGTCCCCTTTCAAATTATTTACTTCTTCAGGTTTGCATGCCAAACCATGGGATTGCATAAATTTTTCCAACTCGGCAACGGCGTTGGCCAGTTTTTCCAGTACCTGGGAGGCAGGCTCCACCAACCAAATTTCTTTGGCGCGGGAGGAGTTCTTTTCCCCTGAAAAGAGGGCAATGGCGGCATCCACTTCCGCAGATTGGTTGCGAAAATCCAAAATATTCCCATAGGGTTTGGTATCGTTTAAAACCCGGTTGGTACGGGAAAAGGCTTGAATTAAACCGTGGTATTTTAAGTTTTTATCTACATATAAAGTATTTAAATATTTAGAGTCAAACCCCGTAAGCAACATATCTACCACGATGGTAATGTCAATTTTATTCTTATGCGGATAGTCGGTGTTGGGGTATTTTTGGTCTTTAATCCTTTTTTGAACATCCTGATAATAGGCGTCAAAATTAGTAATATCCTGGTTGGTACTATATTGGAGATTATAGTCTGCTATGATTTCTTTTAAGGCCAGTTTCTTTTTATCTGGGTCTTTTTTATTGTCTTCTTTTTCCTGGGGAAGGTCTTCCTGGATTTGTTGCACGTCTTTATTCCCTTCCGCCGGAGGAGAGAACACACAAGCAATATGTAAAGGCGCGTATTCCCCGTGCGTTGCCTGGGAGAGACGGGATTGCTCCTCCTTGAACAGATGGTAATATTCAATAGCGTCATTAATAGACGCAGTAGCTAAAAGGGCGTTGTATCTTCTGTTATTGGTTAAGATATCATGCTTAGATAAAATAGCCTTAATAACGGCTTGTTTTTGCGCCTTACTGCTAACATTGGAAATAGAAACATCGTTTTGAGGCTTAAAATAATCAATATGAAAGCGCAATACGTTTCTATCATCAATAGCGTTGGTGATAGTATAGGCGTGGAGCTCCTTTTCAAATACATCTTTGGTGGTGGCGTAAGAGCCCTCGGTTCCTTCTATTTGTTTGGAAACAGCATTTTCTTCAAAAATAGGCGTGCCTGTAAAACCGAATAGTTGCGCCTTGGGGAAGAATTTTTTTATTGCTTGGTGATTATCCCCAAATTGGGAGCGGTGACATTCGTCAAAAATGATGGCCAGGCGACTATCCCGCAAAGGGGCCAGGCGTTCTTTATAGGTTAGTTCCCCTTTCTTTCTTTTCTCTTTATTCTTTTTGCTGTCATCATCCAGAGCTAAACCTAACTTTTGAATGGTGGTTACAATCACTTTATCCCGATAATCGGTTGAGGTTAAGCGTTGCACCAGGCTTTCTGTGTTCGTGTTTTCTTCTACACAGCCCTCTTGAAATTTATTGAATTCCTCTCTAGTTTGGCGGTCCAGGTCTTTTCTGTCTACCACAAACAGGCATTTGGCTATATTGCGGTTATCTTTCAACAACGTGGAGGCTTTAAAAGAAGTAAGGGTTTTACCACTGCCCGTGGTATGCCAAATGTATCCGTTCCCACGGTTTTGCTCTATACAGTCCATAATGGCTTTAACCGCATAAATTTGATAGGGGCGCATAATCATCATTTTTTGTTCACTAACGACCAGAACCATATATTTACTAATCAATTCCCCTAAAGTGCATTTACGTAAAAGCGTATCGGCAAATTCGTACAAATGGGTAATTTTTTTATTATCTTTATCCGCCAACTGATATACGGGCAAAAATTGTTCGTCCGCATTAAAAGCAAAGTGAGTTTTGTTATTATTGGCAAAATAATAGGTATTACTTTCATTGCTTACAATGAAAAGTTGCATAAAACAAAGCAGAGTATTTGTAAAACCGTTGCCAGGGTCGTTTTTATATTCAACAATCTGTTCAATAGCCCTTCTGGGCGTAATTTGGAGAGATTTTAACTCCACCTGAGCCACGGGAATGCCATTAATAAGAATAATTACGTCGTATCTATGATAACTATTTTCCGTATTGATACGAAGTTGATTGATTACTTCATATTCATTTTTGCACCAATCCACAGTATTAACTAAAGTGTATTGAAGGGGAGTGTCATCATCTCTTTTAAAAGTGTTTGTTTCACGTAAACGTTTGGCAGCAAGGAATACATCCGGGGTAATAATGCTTTCTTTTAATCTTGTAAATTCAGAATCGCTTAATTTTACCCTGTTTAATTCTTCGAAATGCTTTCTAAAATTTTCTTCTAAAGAAGCCCGATCCTTGATATCTTCCCGATAGGTGTATTTTAATTCTTGAAGTTTTTTAATAAAATCGGTTTCAATTTGGCTCTCATTCTTCATATATAAATACCTTGGTATGAAATTCTGATTTAATTGCCTTATATGTCAGAATACAACTCTACACAATAAAACAATATCATCTATACACCTATTATGTATTGACACATATACTTACTAACGGGAATATGTTTCTCTGATAAATAGTACCTGGAAGATATGCCGTTAAGGCGCTAAAAACATATATTCGCTCAGTAAATATTGATATATTATATTATAGCTATTATCGTAATACTAGCAACTAACGTAATTCTATAAATTGCCAAAAATGCAAAACTTTGTAGCACATAGAAAGCACAACCTATCTTTAGAAGTACAATCTATTAAATTTATATATTGAAATAAAAAACATTAACTATAATTTGTTAGTCTTATTGAGAAACTATGCTACGGGGAACAGAATGAGTAATATATCAACTGCAGATAAACAATATTTAGATACTGCTTTACGCCTGGCTTCTGGAGGTTGGATTATTCGTTTTTCTGAAGAAGAGTTTGTCAATTTCTTCCAGGAACAAGGGGTAAATATTAACGACGAGGCCTATATAGAATATGGAAAAACACAAAACGATCGATTCCGTGCCTGGCTAGATAAAGCAGATAATAAAACTGTTGGGAGTGTGATCTTAGAAATAGCAGCTTTATTTAGAAATAAAGAACTAAATGTGCCTATGTTTGTTAAATTTTCATCAGGATTAGAAAAAATAGGTAAAAAACTGTTATCTAAGCCAGACCGAAGCCAAGCTTCAGTGGCGGGGAATTGTATTCATATTACTATTAGGCCTGAAATCTATAACCATATACAACGCTATCTTGAAACAGAAGACTACTTTCACGCCGTGGATGAAGCGTATAAGATAGTAAGAGAAAAATTAAAATCTATTACGGGGAAAGAAAAGGCCACTGAAGTATTTGGAGATGCTGGTACAAAAGTGGGGGCTCTAGATGAATTATATGGAACTAGTACGGAAAGAGGTAATCCCCAATATGATTTTTATAGAGGATGTGGTTATATTCATTTAGCCATTCAGTTTTTAAGAAATGAAAAAGCTCATCGTAGAGCTATAAATCTGGATAAAAATATAGCGATTCATTATTTAGCTTTGGCTAGTTTGGCCTATGATTTGATTTCCAGATGACCTAACAGGTCTTTTAGTCTTCTATTCTTGGGAGACCAGTTTCCTTTTAGACACGTCCCAATAATTCAAGGTGGCTTTTAAAATCTTGCAACTGTCCACAATTTGGCAGGTTATAGAGGGACAAGAGGTGTCCAAAAAGTGTCCATTTTTGGTCAAAATGCGTTAAAATCCATTAAACTGCATTAAAAAAAGACCTCCTAATTTTAGGAGGTCTTTTTATATCTTTTTGGCTCTTTTATCGTCGGAGGATTAAACTTTGTTAAACTCCACTAAGAACCATTTTAAATGGTGCGCCCAACAGGAATCGAACTTGTATCCCCAGCTCCGCAGGCTGGTGCTCTATCCATTGAGCTATGGGCGCTTCCAAATCTCTATATATTCTACTATATTACTCGTAATTTTAGCTACTCTTTTTTAAAGTTATAAATATAATATCGTATTTCTATATACTTTTTGAGCAATAAAAAACAGCTAATCATTTGAAGTAAATGAAGTAGACAACTCCAAACGATTAGCTGCTGTCTTAAATTTATTACTCTTGGTATTCGGGCGTGTCAAATATGCTCTGCAAGCATCTGCCGCTTACACAGGCCGCTTTCGCTCCGCCGAAGTAGCTTCTGGGGCATTTTGAAAGTTCCGGGCATTGTTCCGGTTCGCCGGATACTCTCTTATATTCTTTTATCAATTCCTGCTCGTACTGTTTATTTACGAAGTAGGGGGCATAGGCCTCTTTGCAGCAGCTGGGATATACCGCTACGCAGTCGTCGTCAGTTTCGCAGCCGGAGAATAAATCTTGAATATCGCTCATGCTGTTGCTTTTTGCCGCGTCTTCTTCCGTGGCTTCATAAGAGGTGATTTCCTTTTCCGGCTGAGCTGTTTGCTGATCTTGGGGAAGTACGGTTTCTTCAACTATAAATTCTTCTGTCAGCACTTCTTGCGCAGCGTTTTCGCCCGCAGGCGCGGCGGTTTGCTGTTTGCTCATGGTTTTCCAGGCTACCACTATTACGGCTAAAGCCGCCAAAATTATTACTATCGATTTTATGTTTTTCATTTATAGCTCCTTTTATATTTCTATATCAATGCCTACGGGCGCATGGTCCGAGCCGGGCACGTCACTTAGTATATAAGCATTTTTTATAAGTTTTGAGGCCTTCTCGTCAACCATAAAATAATCCAGCCGCCAGCCCACGTTTCTGCTTCTGGCGGAAGTTTTATAGTCCCACCAGGTGTACTGCTTGCCTTGAGTGTTGAACATTCTGAAGGTATCCACCAAGCCCTCGCTGAAGAACTTATCAAGCCAAGCGCGTTCCTGCGGAAGGAAGCCCGTAGTCTTTTGGTTTTCTTTGGGGTGTTCCAAATCTATTTCTTTATGCGCGGTATTGACGTCCCCGCAAGTTATGACGTATTTCTTTTTTGAAAGTTCTTTGCACATTTCTAAAAATGCCGCATAGAAGCGCAGTTTGTACTCGACTCTGTGTTCGCCTTGCCCCCCGTTGGGAAAGTAGACTGTTAGGAAGTAGAAATTTTCGTATTCCAAACACAGCATTCTGCCTTCCGCGTCGAACTCCTCACTGCCCAGGGAAGTTGATACCGACAGCGGTTTTTCTTTGGTGTAAACGCCAACGCCGCTGTATCCTTTGCGCTGAGGTACGGAAAAGTAGGAGTGATATCCCGGAATATTTTTTAATTCCTCGGATAATTGTTCCGGCCAGGCTTTTGTTTCCTGCAGGCCGATTATATCGGGGTTGGCTTTTAACAGCCAATCCTTAAAACCCTTCTTTTCCACGGCTCTCAGGCCGTTTACGTTCCATGAAAGGAAAATTCTCTTCATAATTGATATAATATCATTTTAAGGACAATAATTATGAGAAAAGGCAGATATTTTTTAACTTCCGAATCCGTTTCGGAAGGGCATCCCGATAAGGTGTGCGATCAGATTTCCGACGGAGTTCTTGACGCCATATTGGCTAAAGATAAGACGGCTCGCGTCGCTTGCGAAACTTATATAACAAGAGGATTGGTTGTTGTCGGAGGAGAGATTACCACCTCCACCTGGGTCGACGTAGACAAAATAGCGCGCGACACCATAAAGAATATCGGATACACCGATGCAAAATATGGTTTTAACTATGAGACTTGTTCCGTAGTAAACGTTATAGGCAAGCAATCGCCCGATATCAGCCAGGGCGTAAACGTTGGCGGTGCCGGCGACCAGGGGTTTATGGTTGGATATGCTTGCAGGGAAACAAAGGAATATATGCCGCTTCCGCTCCAGCTGGCGCACGAGATTTTGATTAAACTTGCCGATATGAGGAAGAGCGGCGAGCTCTCTTACGTCGGGCCAGATTCAAAATCGCAGGTGACGGTGGAGTATAAAGACGGCGTCGCGCAGAGAATAGATACCGTCGTTCTTTCCACCCAGCATACGGAAGATATTTTGGATAAAACCGGCAAGAAAATTACCGAAGAGTCCAAAAAAGAATTGATAGAAAAAGTGATAAAACCCGTAATAGGCAAATGGGCCGACGACAAAACCAAATATCTTATCAATCCTACCGGCAAATTTGTAATAGGCGGACCGCAGAGCGATACAGGTATGACGGGCCGCAAGATTATAGTTGATACTTATGGCGGGCGTACTGCCCACGGCGGCGGCGCGTTCAGCGGTAAGGATCCCACAAAAGTGGATAGATCGGCGGCATACTTGGCCAGATATATAGCCAAGAATGTCGTAGCTTCTGGCCTGGCGGAGGAGTGCGAAGTCCAAATAGCTTACGCGATAGGCAAGGCCGAACCGGTGGGTTTTTATTTGGATACTTTAGGTACAGGCAAAGTGCCGGACGATAAACTTACGGCAATATGCAAAAAGGTGTTTAAGATGACGCCGCGCGCGATAATAGAGCAGTTTAAACTGCAGAGGCCTATATATCAAAAGACGGCTTCATACGGGCATTTTGGGCGTAGTATCTTCCCTTGGGAGAAAACCGACAAAGCAAAAGAAATAGCCGCACTGGCCAATAGGTAACATTTAATTTCCCCGATACAGTGAGTATCGGGGAAATTTTTAGAATTACGGGGGTTGTAATGAAATTTATTCGCATATCGTTAAGAACGCTGCTGTATGCGGTCGGGGCCGTCGCCTTGTTGCTTTTGACGGGGGATTTGGCACTGCGGTATTTGCTGCCTACGGAGGGCGTTCAAAAGAAGATAGTTTCTTTCCTGGCGCAGAAAACCAAAGGCGAAGTAAGCATAAAAAATATAGCCGCCGGCCTTACCGGGATACACTTAGATAATATATCGATAAAAGCGCCGGGCGGGGCGGAAATACTGCAGGCAAAAAGCGTGCTCGTAAAGATATTCCCTTTTAAATTGCTTCAAGGGGACGTGGACTTTAACGATGTATCCATAGACGGGCTAAAATTATATATCGTAAGGGACACAAACGGCATTTTTAATTTTGAGCAGCTGTTCTCCGCTGAAGGGAAGAACGCCAAATCGCCAGACGAGGAGAGAAAAGATCCCTTCTGGAAAGATTTGAGCGTAAAACGCCTTCAGCTGCGCCATTGCGAGATATATTACGACGATTTGGGGAAAAATCTTAAACTCTCTTTAAAGACACTCTTTTTGGATGTTCATAACTTTAGTTTCTCCGCCCCATTCAGATTGAGCGTAAACACTTTATTAGATTATGAGAGAAATTCCTTCAAACTGGAAAATCTGCCTCTGGGTTTTACCGTCAGATCGGATTTGGCAATGACTAATTGGCATAATGCTTTTGCCGAAATAGATCAGCTGACTGTGGAGAGAGGCGGTACCCTTTTGAAGATAAACGGTTCCGTAACGGATTTCATAAGCCCAAATATGCAGATAAGCGCGCAGTCGGACAATTTCTCAAGTGAGGCTTTAAACGGTATTTTTAATACTCCCGCGTTTTATCTGGGCGATGCCGGGCTTGAACTGAACGCTGCATATAATCCGTCTTTGGGAAAAATAATTTTCAATAGTTTTAACGTTAGTGCTTTAAATTCGGCAATTAGCGGTAAGGGCGGGATAATTTTGGATGATAAGCCTTCATATAGTTTGGATATAAAGATAGCTTTGGCTTTGGCGGGGTTTTCCAAAGCGATAAGCGTGTTGGGGAAATATTTGTTGGACGGATTTGTAAGCGCTTCTTTAAAACTAAGCGGGGGCGATATCCGCGGACGCTTGTCTACGCAGAATCTCGGCTTCTTCTATGACGGAGCCGGAACATTCAGCGACGTCAACGCAATAACGGAAATAAAAACTTTAAAAAATATAACCATTAACAATCTTAGCGGGCGGCTTAACGGGAACGCCTTTAAAACGGCGCTTACATATTTGGACAACGGTCAAAACGCGGATGTTAATTTTAATTTGCAGGCGGATAAAATTTTGTTAAAACAGGGGAGCTCTTCAATGCTGGATTCAGCCTCGGAGTATGAGCCCGATACCGAACCTGTTTTGGCGGAAGATTCTACCCCCGCATCAGATAAGGATAAAGGCTGGTTCTTGCCGCCTTTAAATATAAAAGGTACGGCGAAAGTCGCGGCGTTGGAGGCCCCATATTTTAACGCATATGACGTGAACTTTAAAGCCGATGTTATAAATTTCAAGCCTTCTTTGGCCGGGATAAGCGGACATTTCTCATTGAATACCGGTACAGGGGTGATAAAGGATTTGTACCGCCTTACCAATGCAAACGCTTTGACGAAGGTTCTGTTCGTTTCCCTGGGGGTGGTGAGCAAGCTGATAAACAGTTTGGACGTGCTGTCGCTTCTCAACACTTTGGCGGCCGCGATTTTACCGGTTGACAAACAGGCCCAGGCTTTGGAGACGTTGCCCGACAAGATATCCGGTTCTCTTAATTACGACAGCTTTGATATGGATTTGAATTTTAAAGACGGGGTTAGCAATATTAAAAAAGGTTCTTTTATATCATCGCTCATATCTTTTAATTTGGAAGGGAATATGAATTTCAACAGCAGGGCGATAGATATGGCACTCAACGCGGCGCCCGGCAGAATAAGCGAAAACGGGATAATGCCGCTTAAAATAAAGGTCGGCGGAACAATTGAGAATCCTGACGGAAAGATGAGTATGCTTTCCAGTGCGACTAGTTTGATTAGCCAGACGATATTTAAAAATCCCGGCAGCAGGTTGGTAAAGAAAAGCCTTAACGGCGTGTTGGGTATATTCGGTTTGAAATCGGAAGATAAGAGGAATAAAGGCACAAGTTCGGCAAGCGAAGGGGAGGATTTTATTCCTATTGAAATTCCTTCTTCTGACGAAGAATCCGCCGCCAAATAAGACATAAATTTTGCTTGCATAAGAAGCCCCGCCGAGAAAGCGGGGCTTTAAATTTATCTGGCCATGGGCTTTGTTATCGGCATTGGCCTTCTTGGCTTTAAACCGTCTTGTTCGTAGGTAACCCATTTTTTGAGGTTTAAAAACGCGGCGCCCGCCACGCAGGCAATCGCGGCTATAACTAGCCAAGGCAAAGGCGGGTAAACGGGGCTTAGGTTCTGCATCATTATCCCGGCAAGAAGTATACCCGTGGAAACACCCGCTTGATTGGATAGAACATATAATCCTAGGAAGCGGCCCCTTTTATTATCCGGCGCAATATTGGAAGCCAAAGAATGCCCCGCGGGCAATACCAGCATTTCGCCCAAAGCCGCGAATACCATTCCTATAATAAGCGTATAAAATCCCAATGCGAAACCTACCGAACCATATCCTATGGCGTAAAGGAAACAGCCCAAAGCCAAAGCTGCGCTCAGGCGCATCTTTGCTATAAATTTTGACGCTTGGTATTGCAGCAGAACAACCGACATTCCTTGAATTGAAAACAATAACCCCACGGCGTTTTCTGTCAGATTAAGGCATTTGACGGCATGAAGGGAAAGACCGACTACCAATTGGGCCGAAACTATCGAAATCAGGAAATTATAGAAACATAGTCTGGAAAGGTTTGCGTTTTTAAGTTCCGCAAACATTTTGATGAAATGACTTTTGCGGCGCAAGACTTTTTTGAGAGCGTCTTGAATATAAAGCTGAAGGTAAATCATTGCAGTAAAAAAGGTTATAGATGTCAGAAAGAATCCTAAAGAATAAGATATATTCGCCAGGAAGCCGCCCATGGCCGGGCCCAATGTCCAGCCCAAGTTAATACCTATTCTTATGTATCCGAAGGCTTTTACCCGTTCAGCGCTATTGGTGTTATCGGCTATCCAAGCGTTGGAGGCGGGGCGGAAGAATGCTCCCAAAAAGCTGCCCGCGAAGTGGAATGCTATGGTTATGAGATAATGCGCGTCGAAGAAAATTGACGCGGCGATAGCCAGCATAGACAGTGACCTGAGAAATAGGGAAACGACCATAACTCTTTTTCTTCCGAAGTTATCGGAAACTTCCCCGCTGATCGCGCTTGCCGCCGCGGTGGTAAACATTGCCGCCGCGAGCATAATGCCGATAATGCCCGGCGCTACGTGTTTTTGGGTGGTCAGATATATGGTAAGAAAGGGGATGCTCAAAGCATAGCCGAAGGCGATAAGGCCGTTGGCTACGGCGATAATTATCAAACTTTTGGTCTTTTCTGTCATATTGATATTGTACAACTTTAGGAGCGGTAAAAATTAAAACTTTGCGTATTTCACAAAATTTTGATAAAATAGTCAAGAGGGTGGTTCTATATGTGCCATAAATCCAGCTATTTTGACAATTATTGCCGTATTCTGGCGGATGCGCGCGCCATTGCGGGGAAGAACGGTTTCGACGCCGATAAGGTTAATGTGCTTGTGGTAACGAAATACGCTCGCGCCGAGCAAATAGCGCAGCTGCTAAGCTGCGGCGGTATATCGATGATAGGGGAATCTCGTCTACAAGACAGCTTGGAAAAGTGGAACTCGCCTTTGCTTAGCGGATATAAAGTACAAAAATTTTTTATAGGGCACTTACAAACCAATAAGGCTGCAAAAGTAGTAGACAATTTTGATTTTATTTGTTCTTTAGACTCTTTGCGTTTGGCGCGTTGTATAGACAAGGAAGGCGAGAAACTGGGGCGCAGTGTTAGTTGCCTGGTCCAGATTAAGCTGACGGATCGGGAAACCCAGGGCGGTTTGCCATTGAAAGAGGCCGGCGATTTTATAGAGCAGGTCCGCAAGGGGTTTAAACACATAACGCTTAGGGGTATAATGGCGATAGCGCCCGACACCGAAGATAAAGCCCTGCTAAAAGAATGTTTTAAGAAAGCGGCTGAGATTTTTAAAGTCTATTTTACTAAAGAGGATTATCTTTCTTTGGGAATGAGCGGGGATTATGAAACGGCGGTAGCAGAAGGCAGCAATCTGCCGAGAATAGGCAGCGCCGTATTTAAGTAGATTTGGGAAGGAGGAAGGGCATGATAATAAAAGTGCGGGTAATTTCCACTACCGGAGACAATGAAGTAGTAAGCAGGATAGGCAGCGTGCTTCGCGTAAAAGTTAAGACGAAGAAGTTAGACAGCGAAGCCAATGATATTCTTAAATATTTTATGGCGGACTTTTTCTCCGTCAATGAAGAAGACATAAACATAATCAAAGGCAACAAAGGCAAGGAAAAGACGGTGGAGGTTCGCGGTAAAAGCGAGGAAGCCTTAAAAAAGGTAATGGACGCCATACCGTAATTAGATCCGTTTTAAGATAACCAATTACACGCAAAGGATTTAAAAAGTTATTGTAATACAAGTTGTCATGGTGCCGCGTTAGTAAAGCTAACGCGGCTTTTTTGTTTTAATCTATTTTAAAAAATCGATAATTTTAAAAATGTTCACTATTTTTTAAGAGTTAAAATTTTCAATATTGACCTTTGAAATAGAGCTAAAGGCAGTGATAAATATTATTAGAAGGTTAATCCAATGTTTCAAGATAAATACTTGAAAAATGGGATAAAAGTCTTTATAAATAAGAAAATTATAGGGTTGACTGGGAAAGTTGTAGATGTTAAGATATTATAAAGGGAGCTTTGTGTTTTGACATCAAGAAATTAAAACAGGTTTAGGAAAGGAGAAAGATATATTTATGTTTCACATAAAAAGGAAATTGCCGATTATTATTATAACGGTTATGCTTTGTGTGTTTATCGGCTCTACAAATGTGAAGGCGTATGAAACGTTTTTAACTCCTGGCAGCGGGGGGACGATAACCGATGTCGGAACGGTGGTGGACGGTGGAATGGTCTCTACTGTAAATTGCAATTCCGTCGGTGCGATTCAATATCGCGCAAATAGTGATTGCGGGACTTCGCAGAGGACGTGCTGCGCAAATAAACTGTGGTCTGGTTGGGATAAGGAGTGTACTTGCCAAAAAGACGGTGAAGAATGCGACCGTTGGCAAATATACGCTAGTTTTGACGCCGAAAATTGCAAATGCGTATGCCCCGAGGGCGCCATAGAGGTTAACGGCGTTTGCGAGTGTGACGAAGCCAATGGCTATAAACTAGGCGATCACGAATGTGTAAAAGATGATACTCCCTCATGTCCCGCAGACGAATGTTGGAACGGTTCGGCATGCGAGGCTAAAGGCTCTACGAGTATGTCTTGCGTTGGTTCTGTACAGTTGACGACAAGCGGGACTTTAACCAGAACGGCTATCTGCCATGAGGGAAGCGGTTGGTCTTATGGGGGATGGAAAGGAACATGTAGATGTCCCAACGGCTATACGTGGGTAGGAAGCGGGTTGAGCGGATATTGCGATAAAGAAGAGTCTTGGGTTTGGTCTTGTGACCACGGTTCAATAGTGTCCACTGACGGTTGTAAGATTTATGGCGGGGAAAATCCTCTCAGGGGATATCCATGCAGCAGTAAGGGTGCTACTGCGACAGCTTATGAAGATATAGGCGCTGGACAGTGTGAAAAAGCCTATTGTGTATGTGGAGGATAAAATAGGCATAAGGTATGTTTTAATTTACCTATAATAATGTCTATAATTGTGAATTGTAGATATTGCGATTGTTAAGGAAACTAACATCTTATAATTAACTGCCCCGCCGATTTGTCGGCGGGGTTTTTTATTGTTTGCGCTGTTGCTTTGAAATATGCATTGTACGGATATATTTATATTGCGTTAAAATGTATTTTACTTTATTATAGTAGATAGAACTCGTAATCAGAGTTTGAATTTATTTTTAAAGCCGCGTTCCATCTCTCTGGAGAGGTCTTTCTTTTTGAGGGTTTCGCGTTTATCGTATATTTTTTTACCTTTGGCCAATGCTATTTTGGCTTTTGCCCAACCGTTTTTAAGATATATTTCCAACGGTACTATGGTTTGGCCTTTTATTTCATTGGCGGCTGCAAGTTTATTGATTTCCTTTCTGTGCAGGAGCAGTTTTCTTGTTCTTGTCGGGTCCAAAGATGTATGAGTGTTGAAAGCATAGGGCTTGATGTGCATATTAAACAGATACGCTTCGCCTTTATCCATTCTGACGAAGGAGGAATCCAAACTGCAGTCTTTAAGACGCAGCGATTTTATTTCCGAGCCGAAAAGCGCCATACCCGCTTCGAATGTCTCCAGAATGAAATATTCGTGCAGTGCTTTTCTGTTTGTCGAAACAACTTCTATTCCTTTCTTCCTTGCCATAGAAGTAATTTTAGCAAATTTACCGAAGGAAAGATAAAAGGTATATTTTATTCTTGATTGTAAAAAAAGTCTGAATTTAATAAAATAATCAAAGATGGGCGGGTGGCGGAATTGGCAGACGCGTACGGCTCAGGACCGTATGTCCGAAAGGACTTAAGGGTTCAAATCCCTTTCCGCCCATTGTTTTCTGATTAACTTCTTTTATCTCCCTACACAATTCTATAACAAACAGAGTAAATGATTATGAAAAAGATATGGCTAAGTGTCTTTTTGACGCTATTTTTGTCTTTTCCGTTAGCGGCGTATGATTATCCTTCCGATTTGGAGGGATCAAATGCCCTTTTGGAAAGCAGGTATGCCAGCGTTCGTCCTTACGTCAGGGCAGATGCGGGGCTTACTTATTCCTCTTTTGAGCTTGGCTCGGGATAGGATTTGACAGGCTTCCAATTTATAGGCAATTTGGCTTTGGGCGCGGAGTATAAGCGTTCCAGAGTGGAATTGGCTTATCAGCCCAGGGAAGCCGTTTCCGATGTGATATATATGCTTGCGGATACTTTCGCCAGCGTCAGCGGCGACGTATTTATGGTCAACTACTTTTACGATTTCTTCTATGCTAAGTATTTCGACCTTTATATAGGAGCCGGGGTCGGTGTCGATAAGTGGGAAAGTGTTTCCCGCGCTACGATATCTGGTTCTAAAGATGTAAAAGATGACGGCACATCTTTTATAGGCGGGCTGTATTTGGGAATGAGTTTTAATATCCCTATGAAGTATATCGTGACCAGTTTGGATATGGGCGTAGATTATTACTATGAAAGGCATTTTAAAACTAACAATTTTGTTCCCAAAGTGGGATTAAGGTTTGGTTTTTAGCCAAAAGCCCCGCCTTCAGGCGGGGTTTTTTATTTCGGCGTTTTGATAGGAATTTATTGCTCTGTATGAGGGTGTTAAAATATAGTAAAATTGATAAAGCCTAGAGCTATGGACATAAGGCATAAACCTTGCCTTTTAGGCTCAAGAAAAGCGGGTATTTTGATGTTGTCAAGAAAGAAAAAGGCCACCAGGCGTTTTGCGCCGATACGCGGCAAGCGGGAAAAGGCCCTCAGAATAAAGAGAATAATTTTGGTTTTATCGGCTTTTGCGGTTATATTTGCGGTATTTTTCGTTTTAAATAAGGCCGCGGATATGATTTTTGACGCGAAAAGCCGTCCTCAATGGCTGCAATGGCACGTTAAAAAGATAAATGTAGGCGGAGAAAACGGGGCGATAGCCGAAGAAGTGAAAAAATATATAACATTTAAGGAAGGCGACGCCATATCCTATTCGGATTGTTCTGCGTTGGAAGGCTTATTGGAAGACAATTTGAAGGAGTTGAAGAAAGTTTCGGTTTGGCGCAATTATTTTACCGGGGACTTAAACGTGAAGATAAAGAAGCACGAGCCCTTTGGCAGAATAGAAACCGAAAACAAAAAGTATCTTTTTGCGGAGAACGGCCTTATTTTTAACGATGATAAATCTCCCCGATATGAGGCCCTTTTGAAGATAAAAACGGAAGGGGAAATAAAAGGTGAATTTTTGTCTAAAGAATTTGTAGAATTAGTAAAAGCGGTAAAGGGCGAAACCGATTTGTCGGTGGAGGAATTTACCGTGAATATGGATAAACAATCTTTCGGTTTAACGCTGAAAGGTGCATATGCAGATATGGGCGGGTTGAAAGACGGCGCCGGAAAGATAAAAGTTTTGGAAAGGGTTATGGCGGAATCTGCCCGCCGCGGTTTTAAAGAACCCTTTAAGATTGATTTCAATTATTTTAACGACGGCAAAATATATTTAAAGCCGTCGGCATAAAGGTGTTTTTATAATATGGCTAAGACGAATTTAATAGCAGCATTGGATATAGGCAGCGGCAAAGTAACGGCCGTGGCCGCCGCATATGACGCGGAAACTAATTCTTTAAGGGTAGTAGCGGGTAAAAGCGTTCCTTGCCGCGGCCTTAAGAGAGGAATGGTCAGCGATATAAGGGAAGCCTCCTCCTCAATAACCGAGGCTATAAACTATATGGAGGAAAAAGCCGAGCAAGACATAAACGCTTTATATGTAGCTTTGCGCGGGGATCATTTGGAATCCTTTACCAATCACGGGACGTACAATATATCCCGTGCCAATAAAGAAATTACGGCCGAAGATATAGAGCAGGCGATAGCGAATGCGCGTTCGATCCCGATAAAGATAGATAACGAGATTATAAGCGTAGTTCCGCAAGGTTTTTCCATAGACCGCAAAGGGGGGATAACCAATCCCGAGGGCATGGACGGTTCTCTTTTGGAGGTTGACGTCCATATAACTACCGGTTTAAGCTCTTGTGTGAATAATTTAATGAAAGCTATCACCCGCCCAGGCTTTAGGGTCGACGGAAAATTTTATGGTTTGGTGTGCCTGGCCGAGAGCGTACTTTCTCCCGAGGAAAAAGAGAGTTATTGCCTGATAATAGATTTGGGCGGGGAAACAATATCCGTAGGCATATGGGCGGAAGGCGCTTTGATATACGCCAAAGATTTTCCGTTCGGGTGCGATATTTTTACCAGGGATATAATAAACGCTTTGCATACGCCCAAAGCCAGCGCGGCGGAAATAAAAGAGCGTTACGGCGTGGCTTATCCGGCGTATTTGGAGGAGGAAACTACGATAGAAGTTCCCTCCATGGACGGCAAAAGCTCCTCCGAGATAAAAAAGAGTTACCTTTTGGATATAATCCAGCCGCGGGCGGAAGAACTTTTTGAAACTATCCGCGAGAGCATAGAAAAAGCCGGTTTTGGCGATTTCTTAAAGGAAGGTTATGCCGTACTTACGGGCGGCGGTTCTTTAATGCCTGGCATAGAGGCACAGTGTTGCCAGAGCTTGGGGCTTAAGGAAGCGCACAAAGCTACGGTCCAGCGCGACATAATAGACGCGGAAGAAAAATATTTTGATCCGATGTATACGACGGCATTGTCTTTGGCGGCCTATGCCGCGCGCAGGGAAATGATAGCTGAGGAGCACGGCCGCGACATGGTAAACAGGTCGCCTATACTAAAATTCTTCAATATGCTGAAGAATTCCAACATTTTTGGCGGTTAATTTATGAGCGATAATTCATTGGATTCATTGTTTTCGTCGGCCGAACAGTTTGAAGGAAAGTTGGCCAAGATAAAATGCGTCGGAGTAGGCGGCGGAGGCGGCAACGCTATAAACCACATGATGGAAGCGGGGATAGAAAATGTCGATTTCGTGGCTATAAATACGGACGCGCAGGATTTAAGGCGCAACAAGGCGCCGTATTTGGTGCAAGTCGGCGAGAAAATAACAAAAGGGTTGGGCGTCGGCGGCGATCCTAAGCGCGGCAAGCAGGCGGCGGAAGAATCGATAGAGCAGCTTCGCAATGTGGTTACCGACACCGATTTGCTTTTTATAACAGCGGGAATGGGCGGCGGAACAGGTACGGGCGTAGCGCCGGCTTTGGCCAAGGTCGCAAAAGAAATATATGGCGACAATATTTTGGTGGTCGGAGTAGTTACCAGGCCGTTTAATTTTGAAGGATATGTGCGTGCGGATCAGGCTGATAAAGGCATAAAGGAAATGCAGGAATATGTGGACTCGATGATAATCGTCCCGAACGAAAGACTGTTTGAAAATATAGATTCCAAAACTACTACGGAAGAAGCCTTCAAAATGGTCGACGAGGTGCTTTTGCAGGCCGTAAAAGGAATTTCGGAAGTGATATTGCGCCCCGGCAATATGAACATAGATTATAATGACCTTAAAACTGTAATGTTAAAATCTGGGTGTTCTTTGATAGGGATAGGGCAGGCTAAAGGGCCTAAGCGGCACTTGGACGCGGCGCGCCAGGCATTGAGTTCTCCTCTGCTTGAAAACGCCGATATATCCGGCGCTAAAGGATTTATAGTATATTTTACCGCGCCCGATGATATTACCATGACGGAGCAAGGCGATGTGATGAATATAATCAAGCAATATGCCAGCAACGAATCTAAGGTAATGTTTGGGCATATGTACGATAAGAGTTTGCCGCCGGGCACATTCAGCGTGACGATAATAGCCACTGGCTTTGGAAGAGAGGGTGCGCCCCGTTTAAATACGGTAAGGCATTCTTTGGGGGTGGGTTCTCCCGAGAAGACGCGCGAGCCCATCAGGAATATTCTGCCGCATACGGCTTCGCCGCGGACGGTGAACCGCACGCCAAGAAGCGCGGACGCTTTTGATTCAAGATCTGATTTTATGCTTATCCCTGCGTTTATAAGACGCAGGAAGGAGGGAAAGTAATATGGCCATAGGACTTACCACTTTGCTTAAAACGGTAGTAGACAATAAAGCCAGCGGCTTGCATATAAGGGGGAACTCTAATGCTTATGTTCGCATAAACACGAAGATAAGGGAGATAGAGGACTGTTTCTTGACCAATGACGACGTTAAGAAAATCGCCGCTGCGATAATGGGCGAACGCGAAAAAAAGATGTTCGACCAGAACTTGAGCGTAGACTTCGCGCTCGACGCTAAAGAATACGGCCGTTTTAGGTTTAACGTATTTAGGCAATCGGGCAAAATATGTATGGCCATAAGGCATATACCGTTAAGGATACCCTCGTTTGAACAGCTTAATCTGCCCGGCGAAACGCTTAAGAAAATAGCCGATAACCACCGCGGCATAGTGTTGGTAACGGGTATGACGGGTTCGGGCAAATCTTCTACTTTGGCCGCGATGATAGACCATATAAATAAGACTCGTTCCTGCCATATCCTTACGGTGGAAGACCCTATCGAATTTGTGCATACCGATCAGCGCAGCATAGTCAGCCAGCTTTCTTTGGGTACGGATACGCTTTCTTATTCATCCGCACTCAGATACGCCATGAGGCAAGATCCTAACGTAATCATGTTGGGCGAAATGCGCGACGCGGAAGTTATCCGTTCGGCCATAGCGGCGGCGGAAATGGGGCAGCTGGTGCTTTCCACTCTGCACACGATTAACGCGGTGCAGACGATATCCAGGGTAATAGAATCCTTCCCGCCCGAGCATCAGGGGCAGGTGCGCTTTCAGCTGGCGGACCTTTTAAGGGGTGTGATATCGCAAAGGCTTCTGCCGAGAATAGGCGGCGGATTGGTACCCGCAATAGAGATAATGTTACCTACGGCTCAGATAAAAAAGTGTATACTGGAAAATAAAATCTCCGATATATATAAGGCTATATCTTCCGGCGAGTATTACGGCATGCAAACATTTGACGATTCTTTGGTAAGGCTTCACAGGGAAGGCAAGTGCAAACTTGAAGACGTTTTGGACTTCTCTACAAATCCGGACGGCATTATGCTCGCGCTTAGAGGCTTGGACAATAGATGACAAATCTACGCCCTTCCAAAATAACCATAGCCATAGATGGTACCGCCGGTGTGGGTAAATCATCGGTAGGCAAGGCTGTCGCCTTGAAGTACGGCATCAGTTTTTTAAGTACGGGGCAAATGTACAGGTGCCTTGGCTGGAAAGTGCTTAAAAGCGGTATCAATATGGACGACGAGTCTGCGGTAATCAAAGCGGCCAAAGATATTGTTTGGGGTTTTGAGCGCCAAAGCGACAGCAGCTTAAAAGTGCTGGTAGACGGCCAATATTTGGGCGATAAACTCCAGCTTGAGGAAGTAGGGCGGGCGGCCAGCAAAGTGTCTGCGATAGGCCCAGCCCGCGCTGTAATAATGCAAAAGCAGATTGATTTGGGCCGCGAAGGCAATATAGTTATGGAGGGGCGCGACATAGGCACCGCGATATGCCCCGATGCCCCCGTCAAGATTTACCTTATAGCCAATGCCGAAGCCCGCGCGCAAAGGCGTGTAAAACAGCTTCAGGAACAGGGTGAAAAGGCCGATTACGACGAAATATTGGCCTCGATCATATCGCGCGACGAGCGCGATTCCAATCGTTCTTGTTCGCCGTTAAAACCGGCGCCAGACGCCGTGATTATAGATACTTCGGCCTTAAGTCTTGATGAGGTTATAGAGAAGGTTATGGAGGAAGTTGGCAAGGTATGGTAAGACAAGCTCTTCTTAATTTGATAAAATTTATGTTTAGAAGTTACTTTTTGCTCTTTTACAAAGTGAAAGTGAGCGGATTGGATAATATTCCGCAGGAAGGCGGTTTGATAATGGCGTGCAATCACATGTCCAATTTCGACCCGCCGTTTGCGGGAGGATTTGCCGGTAAGAGGAGAGATTCAATCTATTTCATAAAGAAGGAGCTTATGTCGGTTCCGTTGTGCGGGTGGCTTTTTAAGTATTTTGGATATATTCCGGTAGACAGGCGCAAACCCGGCGGCGATATGGGGGCGATAAAAGCGGCTTTGAAGGTAGTGAAGAAAGGCGAGAGCCTGTTTATCTTTCCGGAGGGCACTCGCTCCAAGACAGGGAAACCCGGCAGAGGAAAGCCCGGCATAGGCTTTATGGTATATCACAGCGGCGTGCCGGTTTTGCCGATAAAGATAACCAATACAAACAAATTGCCTTTTACCAGAGAGGAATTAAAAGTAACGTTTGGCAAACCGTTTAAGGTGGTGCCGGACGAAACGAGGGAAATAAAAGAGCAGTTTCAGGAATTTGCAGATAAAGTAATGGACGAAATAAATAAACTTGATTAAAACGGAGGTAACACATTTTACGTCTGGAACGTAAAGTGTCAAGAGCTATATGACTAACCCAGAAGAAATAAAAAACACACAGGCGGCCGAAAGCGGCGAAGATATGACGATGGACCAGTTGTTCGCCGAACAGGACGCGATGCAGGAGAAATTAAACAAAAGGGAAATCGTCAACGTAAATGTAGTTCAAATATCACAGGATAACGTGCTGGTGGATACGGGCGACAAAAAAGAGGGGTTGATCCCGTTGTCCGATTTTGAGGGCAGAGCGATACCGACGGTAGGCAGCGAAATAAGCGCGGTGCTCGTACGCAAAGGCACGGACGAGAGACATTCTATTTTATCCCATAAGAAGGCTTTGGAGGCTTTGGGTTGGGACATTTGCAAGAAGGCTTTTGACAATAAGGAAAGAGTGAAAGGCATAATAACCGAATGCGTAAAAGGCGGGTACAAAGTGGACGTAAACGGCGTGCAGGGTTTTATGCCGTTGTCGCTTTCGGAAATACATCCGGCTTATAAACATTATTTGCCCAAGGGCGCGAAGATAAAGGCCGTTATAGCGGAGTTCTCGAAGGAAAAGCAGAAACTGATAGTTTCCAGAAAACAGGTTCTGCAGGAAGACGAGGCTGAGCGCAGAACGCAGGTTTTGAGCGAGATTAAAGCCGGCGACGTTTTGAGAGTAGTCGTATCCAAAGTAGGCAAGGACTGCCTGTTCTTACGCTTCCACGGAATTGAGGGGATAGTAACCTTGGATAATGTCGCCTGGAAAGATCCTCAGACGATACTTGCCAATTACAGGAGAGGACAGAGAATTAAAGCCAAATTGCTCTCGATAGACGAAGAGAAGGGCGTAATGAATTTCGGCGTGAAGCAGTTGTTCCTAAACCCGGCCGATCTTCTTAAGAAACGCTACGGATATATGACGACGGTAAAAGGCGTTATTACAAAAGTGTCCGAAGAAGGCGTGGAAGTGGAATTGGGCAAAAATAAGACGAAGGGCTTTATCGCGGAAAACGAGCTTGGCTTGGATTTTACCGGTAAAGAAGGCGATACCGTTCAAGCTGTTGTAATAGGCGTTGACGCAGCCAATTTTACGGTAAATCTTTCCGTAAGACGTTTTGACCAGGTCCAGAATAGAAAGGTAGTGGCGCAGTATTTGAAGCAGGCGCCGCGCCCGACCTTGGGCCAGCTTTTACAGGATTCTATGGAATCCTCCGAGGAAGAATCCGAAAGCGGCAAATAATAAAACTTGGCAATTTAAAGGGATACTCGATATGGGTATCCCTTTTTTGTTTTTAGCGGTTGTGGCAGATTAAGAAAACGGGTACGATAATTTATTGTGCCCGGCAAATCTCATATAATGTCAAAACCTTTAAGGAAAGATGTTTTTGTTGTATAATTTTATAGTTAAAATCCTCATAGGGGTAAGAAAATGTACGCCGGCTTTTGGAAAAGGTTTTTTGCTTTTATAATAGATTGGGCCATATTATTTGCCTTGATGTTATTGCTTTATATTGCGCTAGGTATTTTTACATTTTATCTGACTGATTGGCAGAGTGATACTGGTATAAATTCAATAAATGTTCTAACAGCGCTTTTTTACTTAAGTTCCTTCGCTGTTCCTATTCTTTATTGGAGCTTTTTTGAAGCATCGTCTTATCAGGCTACGCCCGGCAAAATGGCGCTTGGCATAAAGGTCTGCGACGAGAACGGAAATCCGCTGAAGTTTACGCAGTCGTTGGGGCGTAATCTGGGTAAGATAATTTCAAATTTAACTTTTTATATCGGTTATGTGATGGCGGGTTTTACGGTCAAGCGTCAGGCACTGCACGATAAAATGTCGGGCTGTTTGGTTATTGATAAAACGGCGAATATTGATGATTTACGGCCTTTCCCCAAAGCGTCGCTATGGAAGATAGCGGCGGCGGTATTTGCGGCGCTGTTGCCGTTCTTTTTGTTGTTTGCGCTAATAACGGCATTAATAGTTTTTCTTTCTTTCTCATATGTAAAATCTTTTATGGATTTTAATAATGCGATGCAAAATCTAAGTATGATAAAACGAATGCAGACTTCCTACAAACTGGAAAATGGCGCCTATGCCGACAGGGTAGGAGATTTGTTTTCTGCAGGAAACGAGGCGGTAAAAGCGGAAAGTTCAGGGAAGGAAGACTTTTCTTTCTCACATGACGGAGATTTTTCTTATAAGTTGGTTTCAGGTGGAGTTGCGGCAGAATATAAAAGGGTACCGCATTATTATTTAACGTTGTGTTATGATGCCGAAAAAAAATGTCTGAGCGATGATTTGGAAAAATTAAAAGATAGAGATATTGTCATAGCGTCCCCAGAGGAATGCTGTGTCGAAAAATAGGAGGAATAAAAATATGTATGCAGGGTTCTGGAAAAGGCTTGCCGCCTTTATAATAGACAACATAATAGCCTATGTGCTTTTGATGATTGTAATGGCTTTTATAGGGTATAGCGATAAGCTGTCCAATCCCGCTACGGTAGTATCGGCGGTTTTGGTTATGACGGCATGCTCGATGCTGATTTATGCTTTATATTGGGCCTTGTTTGAGAGTTCTTCTCTGCAGGCTACGCCGGGCAAAATGGCGCTGGGTATAAAAGTAACGGATATGAATGGCAACAGGATTTCTTTTGGCCGTGCGCTTGGGCGTAATTTGGGTAAAATAATATCCGGATTTACGCTTAATATAGGCTATGTTATGGCGGGTTTTACCGTAAGAAAGCAAGCCTTACATGATAAAATGGCCGATTGCTTGGTAATAGACAAAAACGCAGATACTCAGAATTTACAGCCTTTGCCTAAGGCAAGCGGCACATTGGTGTTTTTTGCCATATTAGGCGCGCTTAGTCCGTTTATTATTTATATTGTTGCGATGAGCTTTATGTTTATGGCGTTCTTTAAGATGGCTGGTATTCCGTCAATCCCGACAAGTGGAGCTTCGCTATCGGAAAGGGGCGGCTATGCCGATGTACTTGAATCTTCTGAAGAAGAAAATACATCTGAAGAGGCCTATTTATTGGAGGAGGAAGACGACTTGAATAATGCGGAAATCCTTAAAGTTAAAATGATGGGCAATCTGCTTCTTGTTATTGCGAAAATTCAAGAAATGTATGCCGAGCAAAATAACGGGCAATACGCCAAAACTTTTGAGGAACTAAAAGAAAATATGCCGGAATTTCCGGAACAATCCTACGAAGTTGTCAATTACAAATTGGCTTTGGGGGAGAACTATATTACGGCCTCAGCCGAGGAAAAAGACGGTGTTCCCGCCCATACTCTTACCCGCTGTTACGCCAAAGACAGGACTTGTATATATGCGCATGTTTTTTCTTTTGTTAAGGAAGTAGATTTGCCATATTCTCAACCCGAAATGTGCTGTTTATAGTCGGTTAATATTTAAATATACTACCCCCGCTTTTCAAAAGCGGGGGTTTTTGTATGTTGTAAAATCTCTGATAAAGCGGAAGATATGTATTATCGTGCAGTATAAGTAGGGGTAAAATTTACTTATTTAATCTAGGCTTGGCGAACAGGGGGATTTCTAAACTTCTACTTTTAGGGAGGAACTTAAAAAGATTGCATTTGCCTGCCTGCGAAGTTGGCGTTTTATTAACATAATCAAAGTAGTACGTCTAAGTAAACCCAAAAAGCAGAAACAGCTTGACTGTTTTTTTTTTTTTTGATAAATTTTTCCTGAATTGCAGGCTGGGAATATTATTCATATCGTATTTTGTGCGAAAACACCTGTGGCCTGCATAGAAAATCGGAGGAGGTCTTTTTTTATGTCAAAAAATTGCGGATTGAAATTATTGCTTTCAGCACTTTTTCTAGCAGTCTCTCTTCCAGTTTGTTCGCAAGTGTTAAAACTGTGTACGCCAGGTACTAAACAGTATAAACCGAAAGGCGACTGTGGGACCAGCGTCAGTACTTGTTGCGATAGCGGAATATGGAGCGGATGGGATAAGAGCTGTGGTTATTTTTGGAGTTGCCGACAAGTCCCTAAAAGTTATTGCAGAGGGACGACGGGCGGTCTTCCGGCTACGGTTAGCGGTTCTTTGCAAGGGAAAAGCTGCAGTGAATATGGCAAAGAGGGTTTTTCCAGCGGAACGACAAATGGCGATGGAATGCTTATAGACGGAAGCAACAGTGCTTGCTATCAATGCGCCTGCGGATATATGCCGACAAGTCCCGCATGCAACTGCTCAGGTACGGCCAGCGGAAGTTGTACAGCATATATAAACGGTGCAGCTTATGTAGGAACAAGAAAATGCGTGGCTTCGTGTCTTTGGGATGATTGCTATTCTATAAGTAACCCCGAAGGACAATATTGTGGTTTGACACCAGGTAAGACATATCAATGCACTCCGGCGGCATATCCGGAACACGGCGGTTATCAAGTATGCGAAAGCGCTTACGACGAACCCGGACAGCTGAAAATAAGCGCTTGTATAGCTTGCGGAGCCAACCAGTGCCTAGCTAAAAGCGGTGGACTTGGATCTGACGCAAGATACTACTGTGTATCCAAACCGACTAGCGGATCTGACACTAAAGGAAAATATAATTGTACGGCTGCCACTTGTCGTAATGCGGGTATGACTACATCTCCGTGGACTTGCACGGCCAAAACATATACGTCGTGCTATAGCGGGTATACTTTGAGCGGCGGGAATTGTGTTTCCAACAGCGGAGGAGGCGGTGGTTCGACAATAATAAAGCCAATAGACCCTAGCCTGCCTTCTTTGAAACTATAAATTGCCGTATAGGAATCTTTTTGAAGGGGATACATTCCTCTCCAACTAACCGCCCCGCCGCGCAGACGGCGGGGTTTTTGTCGTATGAAAACAAGACTTAATAATATATAAACAGCCGTACAGGTCAATGCCTATATTGACTGGACTAAAGAGCTGCGTTTATCTTTTCGCTTAACATAGTATCGTTTTTTAAGGGGATATCTCAAATATTTTTATATTCTACTCTAAAAATATCCGCCTTAATAAGAGAGTATTTTTTATGTCGGAGGGGAAGAATAAAAAATTGTTTTTTGTGCGCTACCTGAAGATATAAGAATTATTTGCCAAAAGAAAAATGGAAAATATAATCCGCTTTGGATAATTTACACACGGATTTAAAGCCTTGCCAAGTATAAAACACAAAATCCCAAAATTTTGATACACAGAACTGAAAAGTAAAAAACAACCATTTGCTTTGCCTAATATTGTTAGAAACAGCTTATTTTCGCCAAAAATGAGCTATAAACGCTTTTTGTGCTTTTAGGTATAAAGAGTACCCAAAAAGATTTAAAAACGAAGTGGGTTTCCTTTAATTTATTATTAAATTACGCAAAGAAAGCATTTAAAAGATCTGCAATAAACATTTTGATCTGCAATCTCGCTAAAATAATATCCCGATGTCCTTCTATAAATCCAATTATAGCCAATTAGTTTTTCTAAATGTAGAATTAAATTTCTTCTATAAATAGCAAGTCGTTATTATTTTTTTAAATGAAAAGAGATATCAGAATGTCTGCAAAATAAAAATGATAGTAATTATTTCTGTTTTATATTTATATTGTAGAATATAAATAATTCTATAATTAATGAGGCGCATAAATTCTATAATTTGTTTTAATTATAAAATATATTTTATTCTACAAACTTTGATATCTAGTGTTAAATAAGACTATTTTTTATATTTTTATAGAATTAAAAAATGTCTATAATGATAAAGTATATAAACAAAGAGTTGTTTTTTTGTATGTTTCTTGTTGAAGGTATTTTTAAATTCTATAATATGTTAAAAATTTGGATATATAATAATTCTATAATCTAAAAATATTTATATTTTTATCTTTATTCTTTTATGGAATTGAATAAGTTCTATAATATTTAATAATTTGTAGTATTTTTTTTATTCAATAATAAAGGATATTTGTTATAATTATTCTTAAGGAAGAACTAAAACATTGAGTAAATTACTAATATTGACATTTGGAAGTTTGGCTGGGTTTAGACTTTTTTAGGTGTTTTTCAGTATTTAGATGTTTTTAAGCTAGGCAAATCACTAGGGAAGCTAATATTGAACAAAAGAGTAAAATTAAGAGGGATATTATCTTTTTTACTAAAAGATTTTATATTTATTAGTACGCATTGTATCAATAATTAGGTCAATTCCGGAGATGGATTGCTTGGCTTTTATGGTGGCATAATATTTTCATATTGTAATATACGGAGTAATATTAGCTAATTTTCCGCATTGGTTTTGGGGAGATAAAATCAACTGAGATATGCATCAAATAAAGAGTTGGGTTCTATTGCTGGAATAGGGACAAATTGAGCTTGCGCCGGCGCTGATTATCCCATTTATAATGAGTGTTCTTATTGCTTTGATATCGCTTAAAAAGGGCTTTTTTATTTGATACAATTCTTCTAGCCTGTTATTTTGTTTGTTTTAGGCTAATATATTTATATGGATTTATAATATTTGGAAAGAGGGTTTTTATGAATATAAAGGTATTGGAAGGGGACATAACGCTTTTGAAGGTAGACGCGATAGTAAACGCAGCGAACAGCAGTTTGCTTGGCGGCGGTGGGGTAGACGGCGCTATTCACAAGGCTGCGGGGCCTAGACTATTGGAGAAATGCAAAACTTTGGGTGGCTGTAAAGCCGGTGAGGCTAAGATTACCAGGGGTTACGATTTGCCCGCCGCCTTTATTATTCATACCGTCGGGCCGATGTGGCATGGCGGAGCCAGCGGCGAGGAAGATACTTTAAAAAGATGTTATGAGAACAGCTTAAAACTTGCTGAGGAGAACGGTTTAAAGAGTATCGCTTTCCCGTGTATATCAACTGGGGCCTACCATTTCCCGGCAGAGAAGGCGGCCCAAATCGCTTTTGATGCCGCAAAGGAATTTCTTAAGGACAAAGCTGATTTTACGGTTTATTTCGTCTGTTATAACGGGGCGGACTATAAGCTCTACAAGAAACTTGAAGCCGCTTTATAAGTTATGTTGAGGAGTTTTGCCGCCGTTACCGATGATAATACAGAGATATTGACGGTGGGGACTATGCCGGGTGCGGCCAGTTTGGCCGCGGGCGAATATTACGCGCATAAGCGCAATCATTTTTGGCCGATAATATTTGCTTTGTTTAACGGCGGCAGAACTTTAACTTCATATGAAGAAAAGATTGCGCTTCTCTTATCTCACAAAATAGGGCTTTGGGACAGCCTAGAATATTGCGACAGGCAAGGAAGTCTGGATAAAGACATTCGCCGCGAACGCCCTAATAACTTTAAAGTTTTATTTCAAAGTCGCCCTAAAATAAAAAGAGTGGTTTTCAACGGTCTTGCGGCGCGCAATTACTTTCTGAAATACAATGATGTTTCCGACGGGCGGGAATATGTTTTAATGCCTTCGACCAGCCCCGCCAACGCTTCCAAATCTTTTGAGGATAAACTCCTTTTATGGCGCCGGGCTTTAGATATTGGCGGACGAGTTATTGCAAATAAATAATCTTTTGCATTAAACTGCAATGTTCCGTTTGAGAGGGGAGATAAATTGCTTTTTCTTTACTTGTTTTCCGGTGCGGATTTTAAGTTTTGCCATTCTTATGGATTGAAAATAAAAAACCCCGACTTTATAAAAAGCCGGGGTTTTGGTTATTAAAGCGATATTTAATTCATATATTCGCCGTTTACTATACTTATTGCGGCGGTATCGATTGGTGTTACCGTTTTCTCGTCTAAATTAACCTCATAGGAGCCGCAGGAAATCGGGAAGTCCTTCATCGTGGAAGGCGTTTTGCCCAATTTGCCGTTTACTTTGCAGGTTACTTTGTAGATAGGCGTTCCGATTTTAACGGTGGTCCAATCTCTGTCGTTTGACATAAGCACAAGGCCCTGAGCGCGTTTTGCTTTGTCTATAGCGAGGATATAGGAGTCTATCTCCTTGTTGTAAAATCTTTTAAGCAGGAGAACGGCTTGGCGTCTTTCGTAGGATAACTTCTTTTTTAAGAGTTCCTGCCTTGCCGAATCGGATATTTCGTTATAATCAGGTTCTTCTTCATCTGTTTTGATATCGGTATAGATTTGCGGCGTAGTATCGGGCTTCTTTTCCGGCGCGAAGAGATATGTCCCTTGCTTGGTATCGGATTCCCTATACAACTTAGCTGTTTGCGTACCGAAATCCAAATCGAGGAACTGTTCCGGTTTTGTCACTTGGTCATATTCCAACTGTACCACACCGTCGGATTTGATTACGCCTTTCTGTTCCGCTTTAGCGTGTATCGTTTTCAAGAAAGGCGAGTAGCTTACATTGATGGTAAGTATTTCCGGCTCGTATTTTTTTGCCGTGCCATATTCCACCAAATCGTCGGCGAAACCGGCATTGAAATCCATTTGTACGGATTTATTTTCGCTATACCAGCAGCAGCGGGTGATGCAAGCTCTGTCGGTATCGATGCGGTACTCGGCCTCCGCGGGATTAAAACGGAGATTTAATTTATAGCAAACGTCGGCGGTGGAGCCGTCCAGATCCGACTTTGAAGAAACAATGGAAATCCATTGTTTAGTGGAACTGCCGTCCGTGGTACTCATTCCCACGCAGCCGCAAATAAACAGCGGCATCAATAAGATAGAAGGTAAAAATTTTCTCATACTTTGATTATATCCTATTTTTAAGATAAATTATAAGATAATTCATAATAGCATTTTATTCAAGACTTTTTATAAATTATAATATAATATATACATATATTGAAGGATCGGACGCTGTTTTAAGGAGGAATATAATGAAATATTTGTTAATGGTTGCGGTGTCTTTAGCAGTTTTGGGCGGATGCGCTTCCAACTCAGCCAAAGGCGAAGAGGACGCGAAATATTCCAATAAAGTTTCTGCCGAGGATACGACTCAGGGGAATGTTATCATTGATGAAGAATTTGATTTGCTCGTCGCGCCTGAATATGATTATGAAACGGAAGTTCCTTACGCCGAGCAAATAAAGAATCAACCCGTTAAGAAGCAAACCAAGAGCGCTAAGAAACCCGTGGCGGTAAAGCAGTAATAAGATGCGGGACTTTACGGCTGCGCAAATGGAAGAAGAAGCGCGACGGCTATACGCCTTGTTGGGCAATGTCACCGATTTTAAAACCGGCGGGAAGTATACTCTTGAACATTGCAGGGCGATAGCGCCGTCTGTTTTGGCGGTAAACAATCTAAAAAAAGAAAACGACGCCGTAATTTTGGCGCACTATTATTGTGCGCCGGAAATAGTTTACGGCGTCGCCGATTTTAAAGGCGACTCTTACGCTTTGGCGAAAAAAGCGGCGGAGTTTGCCGGCAGGAATATAATATTCTGCGGTGTCTATTTTATGGCCCAAACGGCCAAGATAGTAAATCCCGGCAAGAGGGTCTATCTTCCGCCGGTTACGGCGGGCTGTTCCCTGGCCGACGGCATTGACGCGGATACGGTATCAAAACTTAAGGAAAGGTATCCCGATGCGGCGTTTGTGTGTTACATAAACAGCACTGCCGAGGTTAAAGCATTGTGCGACGTATGCGTTACGTCTTCAAATGTGTACGACATAGCCGCGGCGATGCCAAACGAGAGAATAGTTTTTATACCGGATTTGTTTATGGCCGACAATATCCGTGCCGAACTTAAACGGCGCGGTATAAAGAAAGAGGTACTCTCTTTCGGAGCGACTTGCTGCGTACACGATAAATATACGGTGCGTGACGTAGAGGAACTGCGTTGGGCACATCCTTCGGTAAAAATAATAAGCCACCCGGAATGTCCTTTGGCGGTGTGCGAAATCAGCGATTATTGCGGCAGTACTTCGGGTATGTTGGATTATGTAAAGAAATCCGACGCCAAGGAGTTTGCGGTCCTCAGCGAAGACGGCATCGTAAATTCTTTGGAGCTGGAAAATCCGTCAAAAACATTTTACGCTGTCAGCAGGCCTTGCGGCCAGATGAAGCGCAACACTCTTGGCAATATATTGGGCGTTTTGAACAATTTGGAACAAGCCCCGCAGGTACAGGTACCATGCGATACGGCGCTAAGAGCTAAGAAATGTATAGATAATATGTTTGAAATGGCAGGTAAGAAATGATAGACAAAATAATAGAGTTGGCGGTTGAGGAAGATTTCGGACTTGGCGATATAACTACCGATAATATTTTTGGCCCGAATGACTTTATAAAAGCCGCTTTTATAGCCAAAGACGATATGATCGTCTGCGGAGGCGAGGTCGCCAAGGCTGTGTTCGGCTATGTAGACTCGTCAATAAAATTTAAGATGCTGAAGAAAGAAGGCGAGTTTATAAAAAAAGGAACGAAACTTGCCGAGGTAAGCGGCCCTGCGCTTGGCGTTTTGAAGGGCGAGCGTCCCGCGCTAAACTTTATGCAGAGGATGAGCGGCATAGCTACTATGGCTTTTGAACTTAATAAAATAGCCAAGAAGTATAAAGTTATGTTGGTAGATACCAGGAAATCCTTGCCTGGTATGCGCAAATTTGACAAATACGCCGTAAGGACAGGCGGAGTCAAAAATCACAGAATGTCGCTTTCCGACAGCGTAATGATAAAAGATAACCACATATCGGCCTGCGGAGGAATAGAGAAGGCTGTAAAGCTTATAAAGAGCAAGATAGGCCATACACCCAAGATAGAAGTGGAAACGAAAAACCTTAAGGAAGTTAAGGAAGCGTTAAAGGCTGGGGCCGATATAATTATGCTGGATAATATGTCCATATCGGATATATTAAAGGCCAAGGCTTTGATAAACGGCAAAGCTATTATAGAGGTGTCCGGCGGAGTAAACCGGAATAACCTGGAAGACTACTGCAAAACGGGTGTAGACGTAATATCAATGGGCGCGCTGACGCATTCTGTACCCGCGAAAGATATAAGCATGCTTGTATCTGAGATAAAGAGATGAGGAGTTTAAATATGAAAGATTTTTCACATTTGTTGGCGAAGGTAAACGGCAGAGCTACGGCCTCCGTAATCAGGGAATTGCTTAAGATGACGAGCGTTCCTGGTATGATTTCTTTTGCCGGCGGAATGCCTGCGCCGGATTTGTTTCCGGCGGAGGAGATTGGAGAAATAGTAAAAGATGTAATAGTCAAAGAGCCTAATATAGCCTTGCAGTATGGCTGTACGGAAGGGGAAAGCGGTTTTAAGGCGGAGCTTATCAAACTGCTTAAAGCGGACGAGGATATTGAAATTACTCCAGATGAGCTTATAGTCACTTCGGCTTCCCAGCAGGCTTTGGATATAGTTGGCAAGGCCTTTGTCGATCCTGGCGATGCCATAATAGTAGGCAAGCCGACGTATTTAGGCGCTTTGCAGGCTTTTGAAACATACGGCGCGGATATGATAGGCGTAGAGAGCGACGATTTCGGCATAACGGCGGAATCTTTGGAAGAGAAGTTGGAAGCCCTCAAGAAAGAAGGGCGCGTATGCAAATTTATCTATATAGTGCCCGATTTCCAAAATCCGACGGGTACGACAATCCCCACGGAACGCCGCGTAAAGATATTGGAACTTGCCAAGAAATACGGCACCGTTATTTTGGAAGATTCCCCTTACAGGAAAATACGCTTTAAAGGGGAACATCAAAAGACTTTTTACGCCTTGGACAAGGGCGAGGGTAATGTAATAACGATGTTCACTTTTTCCAAGACATTCGTTCCGGGTTTCAGGCTGGGTTATATAATCGCCAATAAGGAGATAATAAGGAAATTCGCGATACTAAAACAGGCGATGGACTTGTGCAGCTCTCCTGTCTGCCAAGCGATAACGGCGGAATATTTAAGGCAGGGCCGGCTTGAGAACCATGTAAAGAAATTGGTGAAAGTATACAGCGAGAAACGCGAAGCGATGTTAAATGCTTTGGAAAAGTATATGCCGCAGGGCGTTACGTGGACCAAACCTGAAGGCGGGCTTTTTCTCTGGGTGGTCCTGCCGGAAAATATCGACGCGGAAAAGATGTTTATAACGGCTGTAAAGAACAATGTGGCCTACGTGATAGGTTCGGCTTTTTATCCCGATAAGAGCGGCAAAAATACTTTGCGTTTGAATTTCTCTTATCCTTCTTTTGAGCAGATAGAAGAAGGCATAAAACGTTTGGGCAAAGCGATAAAGGAATACAAAGCCTAAACTAAATCTTTAAGACAAAATCCTCTCCCTAAAAAGGAGGGGATTTTTATTTGTCCAATCGCGGAGGAAGAAACGGCGATTTACGCGCGAAATATTTGGCTGTTTGTGTATTTATCATAAAAAATCCCGCTTTTAAAAAGCGGGATTTTTACTCGAAAGACAATTTTGCGCGGCTGTTTTTAAAGGTCTAAAGCCTTTAAGGGCGGCATATATAGTTTTTCCAAGCCGAAGGCTTGCGCCACCGGCTCATAAGTTATAAAGCCGTCATAGGTATTAAGCCCAGTTAAGAGGGCCGTATTTTCTTTGCAGGCCTTTTTTATGCCTTTGGCGGCCAGCTGCAGTCCATAAGGCAAAGTTGCGTTGTTAAGCGCAAATGTGGAGGTTCTGGCATAAGCGCCTGGCATATTGGCTACGCAGTAGTGGATAATATTATCCACGGTGTATACGGGATCGGAGTGGGTTGTCGGGCGTGAAGTTTCAAAGCAGCCGCCCTGGTCTATGGCGACGTCGACCATAACCGCGCCGCTCTGCATGGTTTTAAGGTCTTCTTTTGTGACGAGTTTCGGGGCTTTTGCGCCGGGTATGAGTACGGCTCCTATTACGATATCGGCTTTTTTGAGGGCTGTTTTTACGGTCAGCGGGTCGCTGTAAAGGCAAGTAACGTTTGAGGGGAGTATTTCGCTAAGGAACTCCAGCCTTGCCAAATTCAAGTCGCACACCGTTACATTTGCGCCCAGGCCGGCGGCGGTTTTAGCGGCATTTGCGCCTACCGTTCCGCCGCCCAGGATAAGCACTTGCGCGGGAGAAACGCCCGTAACTCCGCAGGGCAATATTCCGCGCCCGCAATAATGTTTGCTAAGATAGTAACTGCCCATTAAAGCCGACATTCTGCCCGCGACTTCACTCATCGGTTTAAGAAGGGGGAGCGTATGGTTTTCTTCCACCGTTTCATAGGCTTCGCTTATTATTTTTTTCTTTAGGCAGACGTCGAGCAGTTCCCTGTCGGCGGCGAAATGAAAATAAGTGAAGATGAGCTGGCCCTCTTTCATTAGGTCGTATTCCTGTTTAAGGGGCTCTTTTACTTTTACTATCATATCGGCGGCAGACCATACTTCGGCCGCGGTTTTTAATATGGTGCAGCCGGCGGCTTCGTATTCACAGTCGGGCAGAGCGGAACCCAAACCCGCGCCGCTTTCGATAAAGACGCTGTGTCCGGCTTGTACGTAAGCGTGTGCGGTATTTGGCGTAAGGCCTACTCTAAACTCATTGTTTTTAATTTCTTTTGGGCAGCCTATTTTCATTTTTAGCTCCTTTACGGCAATCATTTTAAAATATTATGCAGTCTTAAATTCTTTATATATTTTATCGGCCGGAATTTGCAAGCCATACAAAAAGCCCCGCTTTAGAAGCGGGGCTTTTGAATAATTTGTATTTAATTCTTTTTATTCTTTAAAGCCGCTTTGACTAATCCGTCAAAGAGCGGATGGGGCTTTAAAGGACGGCTGGCGAATTCGGGGTGGAATTGCACCGCTATAAAGAACGGGTTTTTTGGATATTCCACGATTTCAGGCAGCAATTCTTTATGCCAGGCGCTTACTTTAAGGCCGCAATTTTCCAGCAGGGGGACAAATTGCGGATTGTATTCGTAGCGGTGTCGGTGTCTTTCTTCTATGGTGTCTTTCTTGTATAGTTTATGGGCAAGGGAGCCTTTTCGTATTTTCGCGCTGTAATTGCCAAGACGCATAGTCCCGCCGAGTTTCTTTATTTTCTTTTGGTCTTTCATCATAGCGACGACGGGGTTTTTTGTGTCGGGGTTGATTTCGGTGGAGTCGGCGTCTTTAAGGCCGGCCAAATTGCGCGCGGCTTCTATGACGGTGCATTGCATACCCAGACATATCCCCAGGAACGGGATTTTATTTTCTCGTGCGTATTTTATGGCTTCTATTTTGCCCGGTATTCCGCGTTTGCCGAATCCGCCCGGCACGATAATGGCGTCCAATCCTTTAAGAGAAGCGGGTATAGGGTCTTTTTGCGTATTTATGTATTTAACTTTTACCGATACTTTATTTGACATTCCAGCCAAATATAAAGATTCCGCCACGGATTTATAAGCGTCTTTAAGTTCGGCGTATTTGCCGGCTATGCCTACGGTGATTTGCTTTTTGGGGGAAGTGGCTTTGCGCACGAAGTCGAACCATTTGCCGTCGTTTTTCTTTTTCGCTTTGAGGTTCAATCTCTTTATTACCAAATCCGTAAGGCCCTGTTTTTCCAGTTCTTCCGGTACGAGGTATATCGATGGCGCGTCCATAACTTCTATTACGGCGGCGGGTTCTACGCTGCAAAAGAGGGAGAGTTTCTTTTTCATCGAGTCTGAAATAGGGTGTTCCGTTCTGCAGGCCAGGACGTCGGGTTCTATGCCGATTTCGCGCAGTTTGTTTACCGAGTGTTGTGTCGGCTTTGTTTTAAGTTCGCCCGCGGAAGAAATATAAGGCACCAAAGTGGCGTGCAGCGTCATAACGTTTTCGCGTCCGCGTTCGACCCTGAACTGCCTTGCCGCTTCCAAGAATGGCAAGCCCTCAATGTCGCCTACGGTGCCGCCTATTTCTATTATCGTAATGTCGAAATTTTTATCAAAGGCGGCAAAGCGTTTTTTTATTTCGTTTGTTATGTGCGGGATTACTTGTACGGTTACGCCGTTATAATCGCCGCGGCGTTCATTGTCTATTACCGTTTGATATATCCCGCCGGCGGTATTGGTATTGGCTTTGGTCATCGGGACGTCTAAAAATCTTTCGTAGGTGCCTAAGTCCAAATCGGCTTCCGCGCCGTCGGCAGTTACGAAAACCTCCCCGTGCTGGTAGGGGCTTAATGTTCCCGGGTCTATATTGATGTAAGGATCGCATTTTATCATATTGACCTTAAAGCCGCGCAGCTGCAAAAGTTTCGCCAAGCTCGCGCCCGTTATCCCCTTGCCGAGCGAGCTTACCACCCCGCCCGTAACAAATATAAATTTCGACATTTCAATTACTCCTTTACTGTTCTTTAGAAATTTTTACAAATTCTTTCGCCCGTTCCAAATCCTCCGGCGTATCTATCGCGGGGCCCGTTTTTACCGTCAATACCGCTTTTATCGTCATACCCGCCTCAAGCGCGCGGAGCTGTTCCAATTTTTCCAGCCGCTCCAGCGGGCTGGGCGGCAGCTGAACGAAGCGTTCCAGCGCGGCCCTCTTATAGCCGTATATCCCGCAGTGGATATGATATGGCGCCTTTTCGCTCTGCGGAGTCTTTTCCCTTTTGTAGGGTACTACGGAGCGGGAAAAGTATAAAGCCCGTCCGTCTTCGGCAAGTACCGCTTTTACGTGGTTTGGATTATCGACTTGATCCCAATCAACGGTGGGTATGCAGGCCGTGGAAATATCGGTGTGCCGGTCGGTTTTCAAAAGTTCGGCCACGGCGCGTACGGTTTTAGGCAGGACAAAAGGCTCGTCGCCTTGCACATTGATTATGTAATCGGCTTTTAAACCTTTTGCCGCTTGGTAAATTCTGTCGGTGCCGCTGGGACAGTCGGAAGGCGTCATCACGGCTTTCGCGCCAAAGTTCTGCGCCGCTTTGGCTATACGTTCGTCGTCGGTGGCGATAATTACGTCCCCGCATTCGGCCTTTTGGCAGGCCTCGTATACCCATTGTATTATCGGCTTGCCGTAGAGGTCGGCCAAAGGTTTGCCGGGGAAGCGGGTGGAACCGTATCTGGCGGGTATTATTATTAAAGTGTCGCTCATAAAACCTCTTTTATTTCCTCTACGGTGGCGGTCGCCGTGCCGAGTTTCGCCACCACTATACCCGCCGCTTTATTTGATATATATGCCGCGTCCGGCAGAGAAGCGCCGCAGGCCAAAGCCAAAGTAAGCACCGATATTACAGTATCGCCCGCGCCGGTTACATCGTAAACTTCCTTGGCGGTAGCTTTTATTGTGGTTACTTTTGGTTTCGCACCCTTTTCAAACAAAGTCATACCTTCCGCACTTCTGGTGATGAGTATCGATTCGGCATCTAAAGTCTTAAGTATTTTTTTGCCTAGATTGATTATTGCGGCATTGTCCTTTTTGGGCGGCAGGCCCATGCCTTCCCACGCCTCTTTGGTATTGGGGGTCATACAGGTAATGCGTTTGTATTTGAGGAAGTTATCTATCTTCGGGTCCACGCAGACGGGAATATTTTTTGCTCTGCATATATTTATTATTTCCTCTATATTATGATCGGAGAGCATTCCCTTCCCGTAGTCCGACATTACTACGCCCTTTGCAGTTTTTACCGCTTTCTTGAAATTCTTCATACATTCTTTGGCTATCGGCGGGCAGATGCGCTCTTTGCTTTCCCTGTCCACTCTTACTACCTGCTGGCGTTCGGCTATTATGCGTACTTTTTGGGTGGTGGGCCTATTGTCGTCGGTGACCAAAGCGCTGACGTCAACGCCTTTATCTTTTAAATAACCCTTCAAAATAGTTCCTTTTAAATCTTTGCCGATAACGGATAATATTTTTGGCTTGGCGCCGAGCACCGCCAAATTTACCGCCACATTGCCCGCGCCGCCCGCGATAAAATCTTCTTCTTCCACGTATACTACGGGGACGGGCGCTTCTGGCGATATCCTGCTCACCGAGCCTTTGACGAATTGATCCAGCATAATATCGCCTATTACTATTATCTCTTTGCCTTTAAAGCTGTCTATAATATCGGTAAAATGACGTTTCTCTTTATTTTGCATAAAAGCTCCTTTATTTCGTTTCGCTTGTGTTTGGCGTTTGCTCGGATAGGGAATATTCCGTAAGTTCCGCCGTTACGCTGCCGATGAACACTTCCACCGACATCTTTACGGGCAGCCTGCGTTCGTCATCGGTAAGCCATACCTTAAGGCTTTTGCCTTTGGCGGTAAATATACCCTCGCCGCTGAATTGCGGCTCCACTACTATACAATTAAATTCGCCCGCTTTAACTTTTACCTTCTTCTTGCCCAAAACGGTAACTTTCAGCGGATATTGTTTTTGACGGTTGACGATGTCAAAATAAATTTCGCCCTTTTCCGGCAGAGGCTGCAATCTTACGTAATAGAGTGCGGATAGCATATCCAAAACCTCTTCTCCTTCAAAGGTCATCTTTTGGGTTTTTATGTTGCCGTCCCTGTCCTGCCTGTGATTATTATAAGTGTTGTTAGCGTAGTTAAAGGCTAGCCACTCGTCGCGCGCGTATTTGCCTTCCCTCACGCTTTGCCAATAACCCAGGGATTTTTTTGCCGTAATATCCAACCAAGATATATTTATATCCCTAACCTTAAATAAAGCGTCTATTATACTGTGGGAATTGGCGTCGGCCCTAAGCTCATAGGCCAAGGTGCCGTTACTATCTACTATTCTGGTCGTTTGCAGCTGTGCCACGCCCGCCACTATGAAAGACCAGCCAATATTGTATTTTAAAGTTTCGCCGAACCATACAGGCTTTTTTAATGACTTGGTTTGTTCGATTGTCGCGTCCTGTGCGAAGTAGAAAGGGGAAGTCAAGCGTCCTTCTTCCGTTTTTAATATCACGGCTTCAGGGTCGTCATAGGCGTTCATTTCCGGAAATTGTTTTTGTTCTTCCTCGGAGGGAGTTCCGGCGTTTTTATCCGTATTTTCGGCTTTAGTCTGAGCCTTGCCGTCTTTGGAGTGTTGTTCGGCGGCGGTTTTATTGGTTTGTTTTTGTGTGGTTTTTTGCTCCGCTTTTGTCTGCTCTTGGTTCAGTTTCTCTTTTTGCGAGGGCGAAGGGGAAGGGGAAAAGAATTTTATAAGAGATTGGGTAAAAGTCTGCGGTTCTTCTTGCGTTTCGTCCGAAGAGGGCTGTTCTTGCGCCGGGGCTTGTTTTTCTTCTTCAACCTGCTCTATGGCGGGTGTTTGTACCGGGGTGCCCTGTTCTTGTGAAACGACTTTATTGCTCTTTGTTGCGCAGGCCGGCAGCAACAGTACTGAAGATAGTATAAGTACGGTAAAAAATCTCATTTAGAAAGCTCCTTAATATATTTTGCCGCCCCGTAAATATCCAAACAGATTTTCACATTTTTAAGCTGTGGGGCGTATTTGGCTTTTTGGCGTTTGCCGTTGGCCGTAAGCACCATAATGCCGCGCATGCCGATATTGGCGGCGAAATCCATATCAGATTTTTTGTCGCCTATCATAAATGAATTGGCGACGTCGATATTATGTTCCTTTATCAATTTCAGCCCAAGGCCCGGCGCTGGTTTGCGGCAGGAGCAATTCTCGTTCGGGGCGTGAGGGCAGTAATATATGCCGTCTATATCGGCCGCTTCTTTAAGCAGTTGGCACATCCTTTGGTTTACGGCGTTGACTTCGGCCTCGCCGAAGTATCCTCTGCCTATGCCCGACTGGTTCGAAACTATAAAAAGTTTATAGCCCATTTCCTTAAAAAGTTTAAAAGCCTTCAAAGTATTTTTATATAGCTTTACGCCCTTGGGATCAGAGAGATAAGTACCCGGTTTCTCTTTGATTACCGTTCCGTCGCGGTCCATTAAAATGGCTTTATTTTTCATGGGAAATATCCTTTTTTAGTTCCGCTTCCTGCAGCTTCATAGCTTCTATGCAATCTTTTTCGCGTTTCCAGCGGTTATGGCCCCAAAGCCAAGTTTCGGGAGCCAATTTAATGTAATCTTCAAGTTTTGATTTAAGCAGTACGGTATAATCGTACACGGCCTTATGGGAATATTCTATTTTCGGGGGGAGGAATGTATCTGTCCTTTCCACTATTATTTTTTTGCCGCGCCTGTATATCCTTATGGCGTATACCGGCACCTGCGCCTTAAGCGAAAGCACCGCAGTCAACGGGGCGACTTCCGCCGCCCTTCCCAAGAACGGCATATACAGCTTTGAGGCGTGCACGCTTTGGTCGCTTAAAATTGATATTAAACCGCCCTTTTTAAGGGCTTTAAAGCAGGAAAAGAACGGGTTATATGCGCTTATGTAGCGCGCTCCGCGTATGGAGCGCAGGCGGTTTACTTCTTTGTCGACGTAAGGATTTGTCTGAGGCTTTGCTATAAAGCATACATTTTTAAAAAGAATGCTTACTATTAGGCCCGCGATTTCCCAGTTGGTAAAGTGTCCCAAATGCAGAATGCAGCCTTTGCCCGCGGCATTCTGCGCGGCCACTTCTTCCATTCCTATCAGCTCCACTTTTGAAAGGATATCCTCATCTTTCATATAGGCCGCTTTGACGAACTCCGCCGACAGCCTGCCGATATTGCGCCAAGATTCCAAAGCTATATAATCAACTTCTTTTTCTGATTTTTCGGGAAAAGCTTTTTTTATGTCTTCTTTTGTTCTCAGGTAGCGTTTGCGTATGACTAGTGTAAGAGCTGAACCCAGCAATTCGCCGAATTTAAGGGCAAAACTCCACGGCATTAAACGAATAGCGAAAATCAATGCCTTAAGCCCGAGGTACTGGCAGTAGAAGTTTAAATCCTGCATATCTTATTATATCAAAAAGGGGTATCCTTGGTGCTTATATTTAAAGGAACGCGCGTGCGAAGGCGTGGTTATTTATTGGCGGCGGCGAAAATAATATAATATATTGTCAGAACAATAATCGGAGAATGTTTATATGGATTTCATAAAATTAAGGGAAAAACTGTTAGCTAATCCCGCCGGACGTTTACTGTTGTCTTTTGCTGCTTTTATTTACGGCTTGGGCGTGAAATTGGTGTTGTTTTCATATAAAAAGGGCTGGCGCGCGGTAAAGGCGGTAAACAGCAGGGTGGTATGCATAGGCAATATAACCGCGGGCGGAACGGGCAAGACGACGGCCGTCCTTTTGTGCGCTTCAAAACTGAGCAAAGCTGGCGTCAGAACTGCGGTGGTATCGCGCGGATATAAAAGGAGCGCAAAAAAAGACGAAGTAGTGGTTCTTTTTGACAAAGATTTGCTTAATTGGCGCGAAAGCGGCGACGAACCTTATATGATGAGCCAGCTTTTGGCCGACGATAAAGTGCCGGTGGTAGTCAGTTCCGACAGATACGCCGCGGCGAGCCAGGCTGTCAAGGAATTTAGAAGCCAGGTGATACTTTTAGACGACGGTATGCAGCATCACCGTCTTAAAAGGGACGCCAATGTCGTTTTGGTAGACGCGGTAAATCCGTTCGGAGGAGAGGAACTCTTGCCTTTAGGTACTTTGCGCGAGCCGATGACCGCTCTTAAAAGGGCTTCTTTGGTGGTGATAACGCACAGCGATTTGGTGTCGGCGCGCGAACGCGAGGAGATAAAAGATACCGTCCGCCTTATTAACGACGAAATAGAAATAATAGAAGCCGTCCACAAGCCGGACTATTATTTTGACGTTACGACAAAAACGAAACTAGCCCTTAAGGACCTTAAAGGCGATGCCGTAGCTTTTTCCGCCATTGGGGATCATTCCAGCTTTGAGCAGACTTTGCGCAATTTGGGCCTTAACTTAAAGCAGACTTGGCGCTTCCCCGACCATGGTACCTATGATATGGAGCAGATGGAGACTTTTGCTTCTTCGCGCGGCGGCCTTCCGCTTATTACAACTTTTAAGGATTACGTAAAATTCCCCGAAGGCTGGCAGGACGTTATTAAAGACAAACTCTATATTTTAGCGATAAATATGCAGATACTTAACGGGGAGGAAAACAAACTTATGGAAATACTATACCCGGGTATAAGCAAGAAAAAATAGCTTTTGTTTTTTGCGGAAAATTTATATGACTCCCGCTATTTTGAGCGGGAGTTTTTTATCGTCTGATTTCGTATTGGGGCGAGCTCGTTTCCGCCTGATGTTAATCTTTAGGCGGAATAGGAAACTTTATTGCCCGCCGAAAAAGCCGCCCCGTAGGGCGGCTTTGCGAAAGACTTGCGGCGATATTAGGCTTTAAAGCCTGCCGCTTTGCGCCGTAAGAGCGCGCATTTTATAGTTTAGTTCATTGTCGGAGATAAGATCTTCCAGCGCAATATGCATACGGTAACGCCAATAATGTTTGGGATTTGAGGGTATGTTGATGCGCTCGCTTTCTATATCGGGCAGGCGGCGTTTCTCGTCTATGCTTAGCCAATCCTGAAAAGAGTTCAAACACAGCATTGAGGGGGCGGCAAGGTTCATTCTCAGCACTTCCTCGCATATTTTGCCGTCGGCCTCTTGCGGGGCGGCGCCTTCAAAGCGCAATACCCGATTGTAAAAGGATTGGGTTTGCTCCTTATCTTCCCGCCACCAGCCGCGCAGGGTAGCCATATCGTGCGTCGATATGGTGCAAACCGAAAGATAGGGATATTTGGAAGGGTCGCCAAAACGGTCAAGCGGGCTTTTTGGCATACGCTGGATTTCCAAACTCAATATTTGCAAATCGTTCATCACCTCGGGCACGCAGGCTGGTATCATACCCAAATCTTCCGCGCAGGAAAGCATTGCGGTGCAATGTACCAGCGTCGGCAATTTTGCCATGGCTTCTTTCTTCCAAAAATCATTGTGCCTGTGGTAAAAATAGTTGTTGTACAAATTGGTATAAGCCTGTTTTTTATCCTCTGGCAAAGCCTCAAACGCCAAGGATTTTAAAGCCGATATGCGGGGGTGGTACATATCGGGCTTGCTCTTATCGGCCACGAAAAGCACATTGCTTATAAGGGAATAGAGCCCTTCTTTTAAGGCTTGGCTTTCGGCGTCGGTTTTTTCCTTAAAATACTCTTCCGTTTTGCGCTGGGTATTGAAAGGTTCCTTAAGTTCGTAAAGGCCGCCTTCAAGCGGGATAAGATATTCGGATTTTACGAGTTCCGCTTTTTCCGGAAAGAACTTTTTAAGGGTTTTATCATCGATATAAGGTTTAAGATATTGCTCTTTAAAATCCAATCCGAAGTTTTTAATTTCTTCCGCGCTCATCGGCATAGCGGGCGAGAATTGGCCCAGCAGTCCGTGTACGGAACTAAGCGGAATATCCCATATCCTGAAGAATCCCAGGACGTGGTCTATTCGGTAAGCGTCGAAATATTCCGCCATTTTTTTAAATCGTTTTTTCCACCACAGATAACCGTCTTTCGCCATTTCCTCCCAGTTGTAAGTGGGGAATCCCCAGTTCTGTCCGTTGACGGAGAAATCGTCGGGCGGCGCACCGGCCTGGCTTTGCATATTGAAGTAATGCGGTTCCGTCCAAGCCTCTACGCTGTTTCTGGATATGCCGATTGGTATATCGCCTTTTAAAATCAGGCCTTTGCTTCTGGCGTAATTGGCCGCGTCCAAGAGCTGCAGGTGCAGATTATACTGCGTAAAATAGTGCAGGCGGACTTCTTTATAGGCTTTGCTTTTTGGCGAGGTCAGTTCGTATATGCGGGCTTTGTCGTAGATGCGGTAGGCGCTGGGCCATTTGGAAAAGTCGGCAGTTTTATATTTGTCCCTCAAATAGCAGAAAGCGGCATAAGGACGGAGCCACTCTTTATTGGCCTCGAAGAATTTTAGGTATCCTTCGTCCTGCGGGAACTCTTTATATCTTTCTCTGTATGCCGTTTTGATGTATGCTCTTTTTAAAGCGTTTACCTGTTCGTATTCCACCTGTTTTGCGGCGTTAAGGCGGCGCCGTTCCAAATCAAACCAATATTGTTTGTTTTTGTTTTTGAGAGGGCCTAACGCATTTAAGTCCATATACATCGGGTGTATGGCGTAAATGGAAATGCTTGCATACGGATAAGAATCCGTCCATGTGCCGGTGATGGCGGTATCGTTTATGGGCAGTATTTGTATTACCTTTTGGCCTGCGGCGACGGCCCAGTCGGCCAATTTCTTCAAATCGCCGAAGTCGCCCACGCCGAAGCTATCTTTGCTCCTTAAAGAGAATACGGGCAGCACTATTCCGCTTTCGCGCGGAAGGGGGATATCAAAAACGGGGAAATAATCGTTTTTTGCCAATACTTCTTTAGATTTTATTTCGGCGTTAAGACGGCAGTTTTCTCCTTTCTGCCAGAATACCTGCTCTCCGTGTATGGCGACGAATTTAAACTCAAGAGGGAAATTCATTTTTGAGGCGTCCAAAGCTATGCTCCATTCATTGGGCGCGGTTTTTTGCATGATCGGCGCGTTTTCGGGTTTCCAGTTCCCAAGATTATCGTCAGATCCGCATATCTTTAGGATAAAATCTTTTCTTGCCTGCGGGGCATAGGTTTTTATCAGCAGGGTTTTATCGCAAAGAGAAAGCTCCCCGCAGGTTTTAAAGCCGTCGTTAAAAGCGGAAGAGTATAAAAAGGAATTTGGCGGAACGTCGCGCCAGGAGTCCTGCACGTCCAGAGTATAATCCAGGGGGATATCGGCCAATGATAATTCCCTTTTGGGGAAGGGATATTCCCGTCTGTGTTCGCGGTCGCCGCGGTATACGGCATAGGCGTATTTGATATAAGGTATGTAATTTTGGCCCAAATCGAGCTGGGCCGTCCAAAGGCCGTTGCCTTCATCATCCATACGAAGCGGGAAAACTTTTTTGTTTTCCAACAGCAAGGCCAGGTACTCGTCTTGCCCGGCGAAGTAATTTAAGGAAAATTTAATTTTCATAAAGGAATATCCCCCGTAGCGTATCAAATTTATTATAACAACTTTTTTACGGCGGCGTTTTCAGTTTATGGGGGGAGTAGCTTCGCTTCTTCTGGCCCAGACCGCGGCGCCAATCAACAGGGCGAAGAATATCAATACCGCCAGCAGGGTATTGAATAATCCGCTGATTTTAAGCAACAGCGCGATTACCAGAATGAAAACGCTTTCTATAAATGCGGCGCCTGCGGCGAAGAGGCCCAAAGTTTTGCCTCTCGTTTCCTCTTGGGCGCGCGACAAAATGATGGTTATTACCATCGCGCTGAACGCGCCGAAGGGCAAGCCGCACAGGCCAGTGGCGGCTATTACCAGCGTCTTGGGCAGATTGTACATCAGCACCAACACCGAGAGCGCGTAGGCCGAGTAATTTATTACCGAAAGGGTAAAGAACTTAAATTTTTTGCCCGCCGCCGCGTAATACACCGCCCCGATAAAAGCGCCAAGCCCGAAAGCCGCTTCCAATAAACCCAGGAACAGCGAACCGTGTTTAAATTCATGCACGTAGCTGGGCAGGATAAGCAGTTCCCACGATTGGCCCAGTATAAAAAGCGGCAAAGTAATCAAAATGACTTTAAGCAGGAAAGGATCTTTTGTAAGGTTGTCCCACGCCGTTTTGTAAGTGGTGGGATTGGGTTTTATACGCGGCTTTCTGGCATTAAAAATCTTTAACGCTATTATTACTATCGCCAAGCAGAGAATGACTGCGCAGACCCACGCTTGCAAAGTGCCGTAAAGCGCGATGATAATCCCGCCCGCCAAAGGGCCGGCTACGGCCATAATACCGTCCAAGGCTTCGCGTATGCCGGTAACTCTGTGCAGCGGCATCGCGGCGAGGCGGGCGTAAGTGGGCATTAGAGATTGCCTCGACATTTGGCCCGGTTCGTCAAAGAACGCGCTGAAGAATATTATAGCCGAAATCAGCCAAGGTTTCGCGTAATCAAGAATTATAAGCGTAGGTATGGCGGCGATAAGGATAAGCTGGGAGGCTTCGCATATCATCATAGTTTTTGAGCGTCCCAATCTGTCTATGACCGCGCCGCCCCATAGCGAAGAGAAAATGCTTGGCATAATAGTAGCGAAACCCGCTATGCCCAGCCAAATTACGGAATCGGTACTGACAAGTATATACCACGGCAACAATATCTGAAACAGCTGATTGACCAATGAGGATAAAGCCTCCATGGTCAATATCAGCCTAACGGGCGTGCGGTTATATTTTGTTTCGGTGTTCGCTACCATAAGGTAAATAAATTATATAAAATGATTTCATAAGGAAAGGGGGAATATATGTCAGAATACAAAGACTATTATAAGATATTGGGCGTCGGCAAAAACGCAAGCGAAGCCGACATTAAAAAAGCTTTTAAAACTCAGGCCCGCAAATATCACCCGGATATGCACCCTGAGAGCGAAAAGGCAGCTATGACCGAGAAGTTCAAAGACATTAACGAGGCCTACGAAGTCCTTTCCGACAAGCAAAAACGCGCCATTTACGATCAGGTCGGCAGCGGCGGATACCAAAATTACGCACGCGGCGGCGGAGCATCTACCGGGCGCGGCAGTTCTTCTTACGGTTCTTCAGGTGCGGGCGGCGCGCAGTATTATCAATATTCCGGCGGCAATCCTTTTGGCGGCGGCGGAGTACATTTTAACGGGACGGGCGGCTTTAACGCTTCGGACTTCAGCGATTTCTTTCAGCAGATTTTCGGCGGAATGGGAGGCTTTTCTGGCAGGGGCAGACGATCGTCTGCTTCCGCCAACCCGTTTGCTGGTTTTGGCGGGGCTTCCGCACAGCAAGCGGAGAGCGGCGACAGCGAAGCCAATTTATCGCTTGATTTGGCCGAGGCTTACCGCGGCGGTCTTGTAAATCTTACTCTTCCAAACGGAAGGAATGTGCAAGTTAAATTCCCCGCAAAAATAGCGGACGGCGCCAAAATAAAACTTAAAGGTTTGGGAAACCCCGGCCCCAGAGGCAGCGGCGATTTGTACGTAAACGTTAAAATTGCGCCTAACGCTCATTTCAGGCTGGACGGGAAAGACATATATAAAGTTATAGACATTATGCCGTGGACCGCCGCTTTGGGCGGGAATGTTTCGGTACGTATGCCCGATGACAGCTTGGTAAAAATCAAGGTGCCAGCCGGCTCTCACAGCGGGCGCAAGCTGAAGCTGAGCGGAAAAGGCTTGGGCAAGAATGGCGATATGTATGTACAGCTTATGATAAACAATCCCAATATACTGACAAAGCGTCAGAAGGAATTGTTTGCTATGCTTAAAGAGACGGATGAATAAATCTTCCCGTTTTATCAAAGCCTCGGTTGAACGCCGAGGCTTTTTATTTATGGTGTTTATCTTGGCGCTATTTGTTAAAATTAAAATAGTTTAAAACAAAAGAGGTTTTATGGCGAAGATAAAAGAAGGACCCAAAGTAGTAGGCATAGGCGAACTTTTGTGGGATATGCTTCCCGAAGGCAAAAGAGCTGGCGGCGCGCCGATAAATTTCGTCTATCACGCCGCAAGGCTTGGCGCGCGTGGTTGCGCGGTAAGTGCGGTCGGGGGCGACACTCTGGGCGGTGAAATCCTTGCGGAGCTTGCAAAAAACGGAATAGAGCATTGTATAGCGCGCTTGGATTATCCCACGGGTACGGTTTTGGTCAAACTTGACGATAAGGGCGTACCATCTTACGATATTACCGAAAATGTGGCTTGGGATCATATTCCTTTGACACAAGAAGCCTTGGCCGCCGTAGCCGAGGCGGAGGCAATCTGTTACGGCACTTTGGCTTCCAGAAGTGAAGAAAGCGCAAAGAGCGTAATTGAACTTTTAAGCCGTTGTCCAAAGGAGGCTCTCCGTTTTTACGACATTAATTTACGGGGAAATTATTATAATGCCGAATTGATAAATAGATTGCTTGGCCAAGCAAATATTTTTAAGATAAACGACGAAGAACTTGTAACATTAAAGCAAAAGTTCGGGATAAAAGGGGATAAAGGTCAAGTCTGCCGCGCTTTGCTTAAGGAATACAATCTTAGATATCTGATACTTACCGCGGGTGCGAAATACAGCGAGGTGTATTGGCACGGCGGCGTATCACGCGTGGACACTCCACAGGTTAAAGTGGTGGATACGGTGGGTGCGGGCGATTCGTTTTCGGGCGCTTTCGTATATGGCATTTTAAGCGGAATGAATGTAGAGCAAGCGCATAAGCTGGCGGTGGAAGTGTCGGCTTATGTCTGCACGCGCAGCGGCGCGTGGCCGAAATATGAGAGGAAACAATTTTTATGACCGACAGTAATAAATCTTCGTTTATTTTCAAATTGATACCGGTAATGCTGGCGTTTTTCGCGATGGGTTTTGTGGATATGACGGGCATAGTCAGCAATTACGTACAGAAAGATTTTAATCTTTCGCATACTATGGCGGGATTGCTGCCGTCGATGGTGTTCTTCTGGTTTTTGGTCTTTTCTGTTCCTACGGGCATTTTGATGAATAAGATAGGGCGGCGAAAGACGGTGCTTATCAGTTTGGCGGTTACTTTAATAGCCTTGATTTTGCCTTTTGTGCATTATAATCTTGCGTTTATGTTGGTGGCATTGTCGCTTTTGGGGATAGGCAATACTTTGATGCAGGTTTCGCTTAATCCTTTGGTGTCGAACATCGTCAGCGGCGATAAGCTGGCCAGCTTTATGACTTTTGGGCAGTTCGTTAAGGCGATAGCCTCGTTTATCGCGCCGATTATAGCGGCGTGGGCCGCTTTGCGTTTTGACAACTGGAAGTTGTTATTCCCGATATTCGCGCTGGAAGGCCTGCTCGCCTTAATCGCCTTGGCCAAGACGGAAGTAAAAGAAACGCAGAGCGTAAGCAAAAACTCCGGCTTTAGGGAATGTTTCGCTCTGCTGGGCGAAAGGACGGTGCTTTTGTTTTTCATAGGGATAATATGCCATGTCGGCATAGACGTCGGCACTAATTTGACCGCCCCTAAAATCCTTATTGAAAGGCTGGGGTGGGACCTTACGGCCGCTTCCGCGGGCGCGAGCGTATATTTTCTGTTTCGCACGATAGGCTGTTTTGCGGGCTCTTTCCTGCTTGCCAAGATAAACAACGGCGTAATATTCGCCGTGAGCGTGCTTTTGATACTTGCGGCCTGTTTGGGGCTTTTGGCGGCGCCGTCGAAGGCTTTGATATATTTGTGCGTGGCTATGATAGGTTTGGGCAATGCCAATATTTTCCCGATAATATTTTCCCGCGCGATACTAAGCGCGCCGGGCAAACAAAATGAGGTTTCCGGCCTGATGATAATGGGGCTTGTAGGGGGAATGATATTCCCGCCGATTATGGGCGCGGCTTCGGATTTATTTGCATCGCAGAGCGCGGCCGCGGCGGTATTGGCTTTGGGCGCGGCCTATTTGTTATTTGTAATTAAGCTGACTTTTAAGAAAGAGTAAAACTTTGTGCAATTTTTATCAAAAAATATCAAAAAGTCTTTATTGGTAAAACGCCCCCGTTTTTTACGGGGGCGTAATTTCAAAAGAAAGTCAGGGAAGGCTCGGCCGAGTTTTGTATTTCTTTCTTATAGCTGTATATCGCGTAGCGCAGGGCGTCTAGGGCGTGGTCGTTAAATTTTAGCGGCTCTTCTAAAATATTGCCGTTTAGGTCGGTTTTCCAGCTGTAAGATTCTATTTCCCTGATAAGATTGCAGGAACTCTTTGTTATCAGCAATTCCCCGCAGCTTTTTACCGCCATTATCCCGTTAAGAATATTCTTGTCGGCCGCTTTTATGTTAAAACCCGCGCGGTATATCGCTTCTATGCGGGCGGGTTCGGCGGCGTCGGCGTATATCGTCTGGCCGCGCTCTTGTGGCGGGATTATATTCTTTAACTCTTCTATCAGGGCGTCATTGGTCAGGGCGGCGCGGTATAGTTTTTCTTCCGCGCAGAAAGCGCCGTCTTTTATCCCCACTTTCACCAAAGCCGAAGGATTGTTAAACCCGAAATCCAAACCCCAAATAATCTCTTGCGGGTTGCTAAAAGGGTCCTCTACGCTGCGCCAGCGCGAATATATTAATTTGTCGCTTCTGCCCCAGTTGCCCAATGCGTAGACTTCGTAGGCGTTTTTGTCGTATTCCTTCAAAGAAAGAAGAGTATCTATGTATTCCTTGGAGAGGAAAGGATTATCCCTGTAACTGCTGCGTATGACTTTTATGCCTTTGCGGTTTATCAGCTTTTTGGCTATCCAGCTGTTGGCGTCGGTAGGATTGAGGGTAAGGAATATTTGGTTTGTCATATCAGCTTCTTTGGCTGCGGAAAGGCGGGTGAGCAGAACAAGATAATCCTGATAGGTAAATTCCGTTGCTTCTTCCATCCAGATATAATTAAATTCGGAGGATTTTATTTTCTCTGGGTCGTCGAGCGAAAAGAACTGTATTCTGCTGTTGCCCAGCAGATAAAAATTTTCCGTCTTGTTAAGTTTCCCGCTTTCAAAAAGGCCGTATTTGCCGAGCAGTTCCATTACAAGGCGAAAGGCCGTCATTTTAAGGGCGGGCATAGTCTTTCTGGTTATGGCTATGAGGCAGGCGCGGTTTAAAGCCCGCATTATCAGCAGCTGGGCCATGGCGTAGCTTTTGCCCGAGCGAGCCCCGCCGATATTGACTACCGTCTGCTCGCGGGCGGTATAGTTTTCCCTGAATATTCGGCCGACTTTAAATCTGTTTGTCGTTTTCATAAATTATTTTGCTGGGAGCCTCGGTTCTTTTGGGGCTTTCTTTGGGTGATTTGTTGTATTTTTTTGGCAGGCGGTTCGTCAGGGAAAAGCACAAAATGCCCGCGGTCTTGGATTTGAGCGCCGCTTCTATAAGCGCGATTTCAAGTTTCAGATTGATTATTTTGTCAAAAGCTTTAAGAAAGCTCTTATCTTCGGCCAAAGCCGAGCAGAGCATATTTTTGGGGAAAGCGGAAAGCTCCAACGCTTCGGTTATGGTGTTAGCTTCCTGCAAGGTTTTTAGGAAATTTTCTTTTAGGGTTTTGTCTGTATCTTTTTGCATATTGCCGTCGTAGAAATGGTAGTGACGGCTATAAATATATAATAGCAAATTATTAGTTTCTCTTCAAATAGGCGCGGGGACAGCCGTGCGAAAAAAGGCTATTATTACTCCAAAACGGCTTTAGCGTTAAGTTTATTTATTTTTGTATATTTCCCAAAGTTTGGCGTATTTAACGGCGGGATAGAAACTGCTGAACAAAGCCCACAGAAAACCTTGTATACCGTCCAAGAAGCCCAGTTTAAGAATGTATATTTTAAAAAATTCCATCGGCGGCCTTATAAGTTGAACGGCCTTAAATTTCTTTCCGCGTTCGGCCATAGTCTGGGCGGCCAAAGAGGTGTATCTGTTAAACTTGCCGAAGTATTGTTCTATCGAAGTGTAGGTGTTATGCATAAACACATTTTCAAGTTCGCCGGTTTTGCCTTGCGTTTGCAGTACTTCGTGCACTCGTCCGCCGACGTAGCGGGCGGAGCCGGTTTTTACAAGCCTTAAAATTTTTTCGTTATGTACTCCGCCGTGTTTCATTTCTCTTCCCAAAAACACGTTGGATCGTTTAAGATAATAACCTTGGCACAGGTCCATATCTTTGGAGTTTAAAAGTTCTTTTATTTCCTCAAGCAGAGCCGGGGTGAGATATTCGTCGGCGTCCAAGCTGAGCGCCCAAGGTTTTGAGCACATTTCCAAAGCGGCGTTTTTCTGTTCTGTAAAAGAGGTAAATTCCTTAAATGCCGTTTTCGCGCCGAACTCTTGGGCTATGGCAAGAGTTTGGTCGGTACTGCCGCTGTCCAGGATAATAATCTCATCAGCTATTTCCTTAACGCTTTGCAGGCAGGTTTTAAGATTTTTTCCTTCTTGTTTGGTTATTAAAAAGACCGACAGTTCTTTCTTCATTAAAAATCCCCTTGTTTTTTTTGCTCTTTTGTGCGAATATTGTATCAAAAACCTCGCAAGTCTGCGTAAGAGATATTTCCTTAAGGCAGAAGGCTCGGCAATCGCCGAGGCAGCTACTCTCGCATTGCTGTTCTTTGGGCTTTATTAAAGCCGATACGGGCGCGGGCATATCTAAAAATTCTTCCGCTTTTAACGGAGCGAATACTATGGCTTTTTTGCCTAAAGCCGCGGCTAAATGCGCGGGCAGCCCGCAGCCGCCGATAATGCCCTCGCTCCTGGCTATTATCGCGCTTAAAACCGCTATATCGGGTGCGGTTCTTATTACGGCGGGTTTCTTTATGCAGAGCCAAAAAATCTCGTTTACCGTATGGGAAGATTGTTTATCAGCCGCTACTAAAAGTACTTTAAGCTCTTTATGTTTAAGCGCCGTTTTGTCGTTTAGTTTAGCGTAAAATTCTTTGCCGCAGTTTAGGTGCGGCGCACTTGCGCCGGGGAACATACAGACGAATTTCTCTTTAGGGGAAATACCCGCCTCTTTAAGCAGGTCCAGCGCGGAATTGTCTTCCGCTTTGTCTATAAACAATTGGCTTTTCGCGGGGAAAAAGTAAATAAACAAAGGTTTAAGCAGGGCGATATTTATGTCTTGCGCTTTGCTTTTCCCGTCTATTTTTACCGATGTACCCGCAAACAATGCGGTAAATGGCGAATAAGGCATAATGCGCCTCTTTATGCCGGCCATAAAAGCCGCGAAGGCGTATTTAAAAATAGGTTTTGTTAAGATTAGAAGGTCGTATTTTTCTTCTTTAAGCAGGGGGTAGAGTTTACTAATGCCCATAATCGGCATTGTCTTGAATACGGCCGAATTGTTTTTAAACAGCCAAGGATAAGCCGATATGACGCTTATTTGCGTGCGCGGGAAATTACGCTTAAGTATGCTTAAAGCTGGCGTAAGCGCGAGTGTCCGTTCCGGAGTATCCGGGCAAATAAGCAGTATATTGTTCACTCTTATATTTTAACATTTAAGGCAAATATTTAAAAAAGTACAAAATTATGCTAAATTTATCTTAATTCGTTAAGGAGGGGGATTTCGATGAAGAAGTTGGCGATGTTTCTTTTAGGCTGTTTGGTTTTTGGCGCTTGTGCGGGTGTACCCGTAGATAAAAGTACGGAGTATTTGGCCAAGGGAGAGATGTATCATAAAATCGGGCGGGCACAGAAAGCTCTTAAGTATTTAAACAAGGCCATTGCGGAAGATCCGACAAACGCGCAGGCGTATTTGTCGCGCGGTTCGCTTTTTTACTCCGTGGGCGAATATGATAATGCAATAGCTGATTTCAACTTGGTATTGGAAGCCGATAAAAACGTGCCCGAGCTTTACTCCGCCTTGGGTGCGGCTTATGCCGCCAAGGGCGAATATAAAGAGGGCCGGGAGGCCTTATTAAAATCTTTGGAACTTTATCCAAACAATGTAGCGGCTTTAAATTCTTTGGGGGGAATATATTATTCTACGGAGAATTATAATGCCGCCATCGAGCAATACAGCAAAGCGTTGGAGCTGCGCCCCGTACAGGGAATTTTCTATATGAGAGGAGTCTGCTACGAGAAGCTTGGCATGCAGGAGAAAGCCGCAGACGATTTCGCTAAAGCGGATTTCTTGGCGGGCGTATCGGCACAGTAAAACAGTATTTCGTTTAATTGGATAAATTAAAACCCGCGCTATTGAGGCCGCGGGTTTTTTTACGGCTTTGTAATTGTTTGGCTTCTATTCAAATCTAAGCGCGTCTATCGGGTTGAGAGTAGAGGCTTTATAGGCGGGGAAAAATCCGAAACATATACCCACCAAACCGGAAAATACAAACGATATTACCATCGGGAAAAGGGTTATCCCTATCGGCAGAAAGTCAGGAGCGAAAGTTTTTATCCCCATTGCAACCGATATGCCCAAAGCTATACCCAAAAGCCCGCCCGTTAGAGAGAGGACCAAGGCTTCCACCAAAAACTGCAGCCTTATATCCCAAGCTTTTGCGCCTATAGCCATACGTATGCCGATTTCTCTGGTCCTTTCCGTTACGGATACGAGCATAATGTTCATAATGCCTATACCGCCAACCAGCAGAGATATCGACGCTATTGCCGCCAACAGTACGGAAAATGTTTGGCTGGCTTCCATGGCGCTTTCCATCATTTGCGTAAGATTGCGGATAATAAAATCGTCCTCTTTTTTACCGGTAATATTATGGCGTTGCCGCAGGAGAAGGGTTATCTCCTCCTCCGCGGCGTCAATCTCCTCGGTGGAGTTGGCCTGCACCATAATGTTTCTTACCGTGCCCGGGAATTCCGAGCCGAACAGTTTTTTAGACGCAGTGCTTACAGGGACTATTACGGTATCGTCTTGGTCGGTACCGTAGGCCGATTGCCCCATTGATTTCAGTACTCCTACCACTTTAAAAGGCATATTGTTTATTCTGACGTTTTTGCCTATTGGATCGACTACTCCAAAAAGATTTTCCACTACCGTTTCGCCAAGTATTACCACGCTTGCGGCCTGGCGTACGTCTTCATCGGTAAAGAGGGATCCGTTGTCAACATCCCAAGAACGTATATAAAATAAAGACGGAGTTGTACCTTGTACTTGCGTGGACCAGTTTTGATTGCCGTATACTATTTGGCCCGTACCGTTGACGGTAGCAGCTACTTGATTTACGTGCAGAGAATTTTTTTCTATGGCATAAGCGTCGTTTAAAGTCAAGGTGGGTTTGGAGCCGTGTCCCGTTCTGGCCCCGCTGGAAGTTACAGAGCCTGATCGTATCATAAGCAGATTGCTGCCCATACTGGACATTTGGTCCGAAATCCTTTTCTTGGCGCCTTCTCCTACCGCAAGCATTACTATTACCGCCGCAACGCCGATTATTATACCCAAACTGGTAAGTACTGAGCGCAGTTTGTTTGTCCAAATCGCTTTAACGGCTATTTTAAAGATGGTGAAAATATCTATCATTGAACTACCGTCCTGTGATTGTTTTGTTCGTCGCTTACCAATTCTCCGTCCTTAAAGCGTATAATACGTTTGGCATAATCGGCTATATCCTGTTCGTGCGTTACCAAAATTATGGTTTTATTCTGTTCGCTGTTAAGTTTTGCGAAACTGCACATGACTTCTATACTGGTTTTCGTGTCCAGGTTCCCGGTAGGCTCGTCGGCGAAGATTATCGGAGCGTCGTTTACTATTGCTCTTGCTATGGCTACGCGCTGCTGCTGCCCGCCGGAGAGTTGATTGGGCATATGTTCCAGCCTGTTGCCCAACCCGACGGCTTTTAAAGCCTTTATCGCTTTTTCTTTTCGCTCATGTGCGGGTATTCTGGCGTAAATCATCGGCAGCTCTACGTTTTCTATAGCCGTAGTTCTGGAAAGTAAATTAAATCCTTGAAACACAAAACCTATTTTGCGGCATCTTATGTCGGCCAGTTCGGTTAAGCTGGATTTGGTTATATCCAGTCCGTCCAAATAATATTTGCCGCTGGTGGGCTTGTCTAAACAGCCCAGCATATTCATAAAAGTACTTTTCCCGCTTCCGCTCGGGCCCATTATCGCGACAAATTCTCCGTGCTCTATGGTCAGATTGACGTCTTTTAACACTTGCAGCGGAATATCGCCAAGATTATAAGTTTTGTATATATGTTCTACTTTGATTAAGGACATTGTCTTATCCTCCGCCCGCGTTAAAAGCCGGGGGGCCCCATTCTCCTGCGGTTATTGTTGGTTTTACTCTGGAGCAAAGCGCTGGTGACGATTTCGGTATTTTCTGGCAAATTGTCACTTAGTATTTCCGTCCTGCTTCCGTTGGTAATACCAGTTGTAACTTCTATGCGTTCTATCTCGCCGGTATTTTTGTCTTGAATCCAAACCCCTTGCCCCTTATAGGCTTTTTTACCTTCTGGGGAGGTATTTTTTATGATGGCATTGTCGGGCGGTACGAATCTCAGCGATTGGTTCGATACGCTTAAAGCGTCTTCCCTTATCGCTGTTATTATGGAGGCGTTGGCCGTCATACCTGGTTTTAATTTAAGATCGCTGTTATCGACCGATACCACCACGGTATAAGTTACGACGTTTGATGTCGTTAAAGGGGAGTTTCTAACCTGTATTACTTTGCCTTTGAAAGTCGTTGTGGGATATGCGTCGACGGTAAAATTAACGTCTTGACCTTCGGCTATTTTGCTGATATCGGCTTCCGATATGTTTACTTCTATTTGCATTTTGGTTAAGTCTTCCGCTACGGAGAAAAGCGTAGGAGTGCTGAAGCTTGCCGCCACCGTTTGGCCGAGTTCGACTTCTTTGGAAATAACAATTCCGTTTACCGGCGAAACTATTTGGGTATAGCCCAAGTCGATTTTGGCTTTGTCCAAAGAGGCTTGCGCCTGTATTACCTGCGCTTTGGCCTGGAGGTAAGCCGTTTCGGCGTCGTCAAGTTCGCTTTTGGCGACGAGTTCCTGCTTATAGAGCTGTTTGTAGCGGTTATAGTTCCTTTCCTGATTTTTAAATTCGCTTTCCACTTTAAGGACATTGGCTTCCTGTTGGACTACCGCGGACTCGTAGGTGGAAGGATCAATAACTGCCATAAGGTCTCCTTCTTTCACGATGGAGTTGAAGTCTACCAAAATCTCCTGTATTTTGCCAGAGACCTGCGTGCCTACGCTGGTTTCGGTGGTAGGGTTAATCGTGCCGGATGCTTCCACCTGCTCGACTATTCTTGCCCGTTTGACAAGTTCCGTCGCGTAAAAATCGGTTTTTGGCCCGGCGGTTAATTTGAAATATAGTCCTATCGCGGCCGCTATTATGAGTACGGCCAATATTATTTTCCAAGTTTTCTTTTTCTTTCTCATAGTTATATAATCCCCATAGCTTTATTAAGCGCCGCGATCGACAAAGTATAGTCGAAAACGGCTTGTATATAAGCGAGTTTCGCGTCGCTTAAAGTAGTTTCCGCATCTTTAACTTCTATGTAGTTGCCCACGCCCACTTTGTAGCGGCCTACGGCCAGTTCGTAGTTTTCCTGCGCTTGGGTGCGGGTTATTTCCGCCACCGGTATTTTGGATTTAGAGTCCTGCACGTTAAGGTAAGCCTCTTTTATTTCCAACAAAATATCCTGTTCGGCGGAAGTCAAATTGTAGTAAGCGCTGAGCATATTGTTTTGCGCTTCTTTTACGCTGTTATAGGTGCTTAAGCCCGAGAATATCGGTATTGATACGCCCGCGCCGACGCTCCATCTGTCGTAGAGGGGGAAATCTCCTCCGCTCCACCCGTAAGAGCCGGTGGCGTTTATGCTGGGCGCGTAACCTGTTCTGGATAGTTTTATATTCTGCCTTGCGCTTTCCAATTTTAGTTTATAGCCCAGCAAATCCTGTCTGTTTTTCATCGCGGTATCAAGGGCTTCTTCTTCCGTGAGGGTAAACTCAGGAAGGGTATTGTTCATCTGGAGCGAGAACTGCGGCGCAGGATCATAAATACCCATAACGTTTAACAGTACATGGTAAGACTTTTTTAAGGAGTTCTCGGCCTGTATTAAATTGAGTTTCGCGTTGTTTAAGTTTACCTGTGCGGTGGTAACGTCGATTTTTGGTCTTGTTCCCACCTGATAATAGGCCTGCGCTCTTTTAAGCTGCTCCTGATATTGTTCGACCGATTGCTCGTACACGTGTTTGCTTTCTCTGGAGAGCAGGGTATCATAGTAGGCTTTTTTTAGTTCGTATATGGTATTGATTATTAAATTTCTGGTATCGGCGACGGCGGAATAATAGGAATTTTCCTGTATCGCGGAGGAAAGGCCCGTCTTGCCAAAGTCGTAAATAAGTTGCTTGGCGTTGATGGAGGAAGAATATCCGTCCTGAGCACCGCTCCAGCCCGTTGCCGATTCGGAGTCGCTTCTGCTGTAATTGGCGCTTGCGTCTATTTGCGGCAGATAAGACGATTTCGTCTGTGAGAGCCTATTTCGCTGTGCTTCCTGCGATGCGAAAGAGGAGGAAATCGTCGGATTATTTTTTAAAGTGATGTCGATACAATCCTCAAGCGAGAGGACAGTATCTTTCTTTATCGTATCCTGCGCCGCGGCGGCGCTGGGATATACGAAAACGGCCAAAGCCGTAATAATAGGAATAAGATTTTTTATTTTCATAATAATATTTTAACAATTATGGGTTTGATAATTAAGCGTTTCAGCCCGCCGATAGCATAACCCCTTTTGAAACGAATATATTGCCCGACGGTAAATATAAAAATATGCAATAAATTAGGGCTTCTATACGTTTTAGGTGCCCGAACTGTAAAATGAGATTGCTAAAAATTAAATAATAATGTATTTTATGTTAGGACATTAAAGAAATATACGAGGTGAAGATATGATTTTGGTTACCGGCGCAAAAGGACAGATGGGGCAGTCTTTAAAGAAAGTTTTTCCTGCGGACAAAGTTATTTATACCGATATAGAAGAGCTTGATATAACCGTCTATGACAGCGTAGACAAAATTGTGCGGGAAAATAATATCTCCACCATAATAAACGCCGCGGGGTATACCGCGGTTGATTCCGCCGAAAAAAATATGGATCAAGCCTATGCGGTAAACGCTTTTGGCGCTCGCAATTTGGCGATGGCGGCGGCGAAGTACAACTTGGGTATGATACAAATGTCCACGGATTTTATCTTTGACGGCAACAACTTCAAACCTTATACCGAAAACGACAAACCGCACCCTCTGTCTGTATACGGACAAACTAAACTTGAGGGGGAGTTGTTCGTCCTGAAAAACGCGCCGCAGTGTATAGTCTTGAGGACCTCCTGGCTTTACAGCGAGTTCGGCACTAACTTTGTTAAGACGATAATCTCGCTTGCCAAGAAGCAAGATGAAATCAAGGTAATATACGATCAAATCGGCTCGCCTACTTATGCCGGCGATTTGGCCGCGATCGTAGAAGGGATGGTGCCGGTGGTAAAAAACGGCGTAAAGAAAATATACAATTATTCCAACGAAGGCGTATGTTCTTGGTACGGATTTGCGAGGGAAATCGTCAGCCTTAAAAAACTTAAATGCGAAGTCCTGCCGATAGAATCGCAGGAATACCCCGCTTCCGCGCAGCGCCCGCATTATTCGGTGCTTAGCAAAGCCAAAATCAAAAGGGAGTTCGGCATAAAAATCCCCTATTGGCGCGACGCTTTGCAAAAAGCGATAGTCCGCATAGACGCCGATTAGAGTAATATACCGCAAAATATTTATCCGCGCTTTACAAAAATAAAGCGCGGATTTTTTGTAGTTTGGGTAAAAACTCTTGACCGTAAAAAATAGCAAGGCTTCTTAATGCCCTTATTGGCTCTTGACTTGAAGTTAACTCCATAGTTTATACTTTATATAGATTTTAAATAGGAGTGTGAAGCAATGTGTAAAAAGAAATTGGCCGCCGTATTGTCGGCGGGTTTGATATGCGGATTTATACTTGGGAAAATGACGGAGAATAAAACAATGAAAGATAAAAATATAGATACGATATTTGCCATTGGGGAGGAAAACCCTTACGGCAAATTCTTTACCGGTAAGACATATCTTAATATGCTCAGCCAAGGCGACGCGGAGTTTAATGCGCCGATAGGCAATGTTACTTTCGAGCCTGGCGCCCGCACTAATTGGCATAAACACAGCGGCGGGCAGATACTGCTTGTTTTGGCGGGTGAAGGGCGCTATCAGGAACGCGGCAAGGAAATACGCGTTCTTCATAAAGGCGATGTAGTAAGAATATCGCCAGATGTAGAGCATTGGCACGGTGCCGCGCCGCAGAGTTGGTTTACGCATATATCCTTGGAAACCAATGTCCCAAACAACAAGGCGCAGTGGCTTGAGCCTGTATCCGACGGGGAATATAAATGAGGAAAGGCGTAATACTTTTATTGGCGCTGTTTTTAATAGCGGCCGCGGTATTTTTTGCGGCACATAAGAGAGAGGAATATTCGTATATGACAAACGAGGAAATTAAATCCGATGAGATTATGCAAGTGTGGGGGAATTTTGTGGAGCGGGACGTAAAGCCGCACGGCACTTTGGACAAAAGGACCAGGTATCTCGTCCTCTTGGCGGGTAATGCCGCGGCGCAGGGCTTTGGCTCTTACGAAACGCTGTTAAGGGAAGCTCTGAAAGCGGGCGTAAAGCCCGAGGAAATAAAAGAAAGTTTATATCAAGCCGTTCCTTATGCGGGTATGGCGAAGATATACGATTTTCTTATCCTTACCGATAAAATTTTCGCGCAGAGCGGAATAAAGCTGCCCTTGGCGAAAGCAGGTGTAGTAAATGAAGATACGAGGTTTGAGCAAGGTCTTAAAGCGCAGAAAGATATTTTCGGTTCCGAACATATCGACGTTATGCGCCAAAACGCCCCCGCGGATCTAAAGCATATACAGGATTATCTTTCGGCCAATTGTTTCGGCGATTATTATAGCAGAGGCATATTGGATATAAAGACGAGGGAACTTCTTACTTTCGTCGTTTTGGTATCAATGGGGGGCGCGGATCCGCAAGCCAAGGCTCATGCGGGCGGGAATAAAAATATTGGCAATAGCCGCGCGCTTTTGATAGACAGTGTTACCCAGCTTCTGCCCTATATAGGCTATCCTCGCGCTTTAAACGCGATAAGCGCGATACAGTCCGCTTACGGCGCGTAGCAAGGCATTAAATAATAATTGTTGGCAGTATGTTTTGTGCTTGCCAAAAACGCTTGGCGGGATAGTATCTGGCAGGTTTTTAGGCGGGGAATTATCCTTAAAGAAGCAATTAAAGTTTTTAATGCCGCAACAATCTTCCGTCTAAATATCAATTATGCGATAAAAAAACCGGTACTAAAAAGTACCGGTTTTTTGCGTTTATATATTTCTATTCCGAAGCCTTCACTTGGAAGCTGTCCACTCCCGCTTTTTCGGCGTAGGCTTCTTCTTGCTCTCTGGCTTCTTTTATGGGTTTTATCGTCGAGCACCCGCCGACGCATCCGCCGGGGCAGCACATCACTTCCACTAAATTGCCCGCGGATTTGCCCGTCTTGGCATAGGCTTTTAGTTTAAAGATGTTTTTCCTGTCTATGCCTGCTATAACTTCCTCTTTGATCAAGGAGGCGTAATCGCCCGCGGCTTTCTTTACGGTCTGTGCGACGCCGCCCGTTATGCCGAATTTTAAAGCCTCTACCGTAGCTTTGCGGTCGAATTCGGTTTCGGGGCAATCTTCAAGATTTATACCTTTGCCGAATATCATTGCTTTAAGCTCTTCGTAGCTTATTACATAATCGACATATTCGTCGGTTTGGGCTTCTTTGCGTTTGGAAAGACAAGGCCCGACAAATACCGTTATAGCCTCGGGTATCTCTTTCTTTACCAGCTGGGCCGTATAGTGCATAGGCGTACCGGTTGAGGAAATATACGGCAGCAATTCTGGAATATGCTTCTTGGCTAAACGTGTATAGGCGTGGCAGCAGGAAGTCGTCATAAAGGGGCGTTTTTCGTCTACCACTTTTTCTATAAATTCCGCCGCCTCTTTTTGTGCCGTAATATCTGCGCCGAGGGCTACTTCGTATACGTGGGTAAAGCCCAGTTCTTTAATAGCGGTGGCGAGCTGTCCTACCGATATGCCGAACTGACCCGCTATCGAAGGCGCTACCATAGCCACCAAAGGTTTGCCAGCTTTGGTTTGCTTCAGTACGTCTAAAATTTGGCTGCGTTCCATAATCGCGCCGAATGGGCAGTTCTTCATACAGTTGCCGCAGCTGATGCATAAAGAGTGGTCTATCTTCGCTATGCCCTTTTCGTTCTTCTTTATGGCGTTTACGGGGCAGGATTCTTCGCACGGTACCGTTAGCTTGAGTATGGCGCCGTAAGGGCAGGCGTCTTTGCATTTGCCGCAGCTTTTGCATTTGTCTTGGTCGATATGCGCCTTATGGTTGCTTACCGTAACTGCGTTGAAGAAGCAGGCGTTTTCGCACTTTCTGGCCAGACAGCCTTGGCAAAGTTCGCTTACCATATATCTGCTTTTTACGCAGGCCGAGCAGGCACTTTCCAAAACTGTCAGCAGTTTATTGCTTTTATGGTCAAACTGAGGGTTATTCTGCCCGACATATTCGTTTAAAGGAATGGCTTCGTCGACTTCATTGACGGAATAGCCGAAAGCGGCCAAAGCGCGAAGTTTCAATATTGCGCGTTCCTTATATACGCAACAGCGGAACGCCGCTTCGCTGCCTTTGGGGATAATATTCCACGGAAGGTGGTTGATGTCCTTTTCCAATGTGCCTTTATAGAACATTGAACAGATTTCTTCCAGCACTTCCATTTTAAAGTGTTCGGAGTAATTTCTTTTTGTCATATACATATTTTACCATATTGGAAGTATCGGAAAAAGCGGATAAAATGCTCTTGCCAAGGCGGTTCCATCGATAAAATTTTAGTGTTTGCGGGTTAATTTTTAAGTTTCAGGCAAAGCAATGCCAAGCCTATGCTGAGGTCCTCGTTTTGCAGCGCTATGTGAGGTGGAACTTTTATATCGGCAGGCGAGAAGTTCCAAATAGCCTTTATTCCCGCACCGACTAAAGTATCTGCCACGCCCTGCGCCGCGTAAGCGGGTACGGATATTATGGCGGTGGAGATTTTGTGAGTCTGGACATAAGATGCCAAGTGCTCTATATGCAGTATGTTTTTGTTGTCGGCTTTGGTTATGTCGGTATCGAAAGCCGCCACCATATTAAAGCCGTGTTTTTTAAAGCCTTCGTAGTGGAACAAAGCCGAGCCCAGTTTACCGTATCCCACAAGGCATACGTCCCTTTCCTTCTGCCAGCCCAAGAATTGCTGTATGGCGGCTATGCTGCCTTTTACATTATATCCGAGCCTTGTTTTGCCGGGCGCTTTGGCCAGCAGCATATCCTTTTTTACGGAAATCGGTTTCAGGCTTAGTTTTGATGCTATCTCCACCGAGGATATATACTGCCTGCCGTAGCGGAACATATCGTTAAACAGCCTCAAGTATTGAGGCATACGCTTAACCGCTTGGATATTGCCGGCGTTTTGCTTTTCGGATTTGTTCATTGTTTTGATGAGTTTCTTCTTTAAGTCTTTTGAGAAGAGGCCGCCGCTTTTGGACGGCGGCCCCTTTGATATTTATTTCTTCGCGGCTTTCGCTTTTTTCTGAGCGACCAATTCTTCCCCGTAGTAAGCCTTTAAGAACAATTCTTTGATTTCGCTTACCAAAGGATATCTGGCGTTGCCGCCCGTGCATTGATCGTCGAACGCGAGTTCCGACATTTCGTCGAGTTTCGCCAAGAAGTCGGATTCGGGTATGCCGTACTCTTTGATGGAAGTCGGGATATTAAGCCCTCTTTTGAGTTTTTCGATCTCAAGTACGAGCTTGTCGACTTTCTGGCCCTTGTCGTCTTTGGAGTTATCCAACCCTAAGAAGTGGGCTATCTTGGCGTAGCGTCCTTTGACGAAAGGATACTTATACTGCGGGAACAAGCCTTGTTTCGTCGGTTTTTCCGTGGCGTTGAACTCTATTACGTAGCTGATGAGCAAGGCATTGGCCAAGCCGTGCGGAACGTGGAAGATACCGCCCAATTTATGCGCCATGGAGTGGCACAATCCCAAAAACGCGTTTGCAAATGACATACCGGCTATCGTAGCGGCATAGTGCATTTTCTCGCGGGCATTGGGGTTCTGCGCGCCTTCGTCATAGGATACTTTAAGATATTTAAACACAAGTCTTAAAGCTTCCAAAGCCTGGCCCTCGGTGAAGTTTGTGGAGAATATGGAAGTATAAGATTCTATCGCGTGTACCATAACGTCCAAGCCCGAAAAAGCCGTCAGGGATTTGGGCATATTCATTACGAATTCCGGATCGACGATGGCCATATCCGGCGTTAAGGCATAGTCCGTAATGGCGTATTTGGTGTTGGTTCTTTCGTCGGTGATAATCGTAAAGGGCGTTACCTCCGAACCGGTGCCGGAAGTGGTGGGGATAGCCACCATCACGGCTTTTTTGCCGAGCTCCGGCAGAGGATAAATTCTCTTTCTTATATCCATAAAGCGCGCGGCGATGTCGTCAAAGCTCATATTCGGGTTTTCGTACATGAGCCAAATCATTTTGCCCGCGTCCATAGGCGATCCGCCGCCCAACGCGATAATCAAATCGGGCTGGAAGGAATCGGTAATGTGCAAGGCTTCGTGGATAGTGGCCAAGTCCGGATCGGGCTTTACCGCGCTGAATACCCTTATCGACATGCCAAGGTTTTCCAATACATCTCTTACCATAGCTACATAACCGAAGGTTTCCATCGATTTGTCGGTAATGATGAAAGCTCTTTTCTTGTCTTTGAGTTCTTCAAGGGCGAGCTTCAAAGCGCCTCTCTTAAAGTAGATTTTCTTGGGTACTTTGTACCAGTACATATTTTCTCTTCTTTCGGCAACGGATTTAATGTTCATAAGGTGTTTTACTCCGATATTTTCGCTGACGGAGTTACCGCCCCAAGAGCCGCACCCCAAGGTGAGAGAAGGCGCAAGCCTGAAGTTGTAAACATCGCCAATGGCGCCCTGCGAAGAGGGCATATTGATAAGGGTTCTGCCGGTGTGCATCGTCTTTTGGAAAAGCTCAATGTGTTTCTTATTGGCTTCGTCCGTGTAAAGAACGGAAGTATGCCCCGCGCCGCCCAGCTCAATAAGAGCTTCGGCCGTATCTACGGCGTGCTCAAAAGAGTCGGATTTGTAAAAACCGAGTATCGGGGAGAGTTTTTCGTGCGAGAAAATTTCCTCATCGCCCACCACCGAACATTCCGCTATCAGTATCTTGGTGTGTTCCGGCACTTTTACGCCAGCCATCTGCGCTATTTTGTAAGCGCTTTGCCCGACTATTGCTGCGTTTAATTTGTGGCCGTCGGGCATAATGAGGCTTCCCACGGCGGCTTTTTCTTTCTTCGTTAAGAAGTAGCAGCCTCTTAAAACGAATTCCTCTTTTACCGCGTCATAAATGGGGGCTTCCACTATTACGGATTGCTCGCTGGCGCAGATTACGCCGTTGTCAAAGGTTTTGCTCATAATTACCGAGCTTACCGCCATTTTGATGTCGGCTGTGGCGTCTATAACTACGGGAGTATTGCCCGCGCCTACGCCGATAGCAGGTTTGCCGGAGCTGTAAGCCGCGTGCACCATGCCGGGGCCGCCGGTAGCCAAAATAAGGTTAATGCCGGGGTGGCGCATAAGTGCATCGGAAAGCTGCATGGTGGGTTCTTCTATCCAGCCGATGATATTTTTGGGCGCGCCCGCTTCCACCGCCGCGTTGAGTACTATTCTGGCGGCTTCTATCGTGCATTTCTTGGCGCGCGGATGCGGCGAAAATACGATACCGTTTCTCGTCTTTAAGGCCAAAAGGGATTTAAAAATGGCCGTAGCCGTCGGGTTTGTGGTAGGAACTACGCCCGCTATTATACCGATAGGTTCGGCTATTTGTTTGTATCCGAAAGAGTCATCGTCCGTTATCACGCCGCAGGTTTTAGTGTCTTTATAACTGTTATATATGTATTCCGAAGCGAAATGGTTCTTTATAACTTTATCTTCCATTATCCCCATTCCCGTTTCGGCAACCGCGAGCTTGGCAAGATATATGCGGTTTCTGGCCGCGGCCATCGCCGCCGCCCTGAATATCTTGTCTACGGATTGCTGGTCAAAGTTGGCGTATTCTTTTTGCGCCGCTTTGACTTTTTCGACTACGGCATTAAGATTTTTAAGTGCCGCGTCTTCATTCTGAGTCGTGTTTTTTTTGGTTTCTGCCATTGTTTGGTTTCTCCGGTTTTACTGCTTTAAGTGTAAAGTAATTGGTATACTTATATATCCATTATATCAATTAGCAATTGTCAATGCAATATCTAAATAAAACTTTAAATTATCGTTAGCAATAGCACTCATATTTAAAGCTAATTGGTATATCTTGATATCTAATATGCTGTTTCAGTCCTTAAATATACATCAAAAAGCCTGCTTAAAATCGAGAGAAGTTTTTTATTCCTTATATGAGGTCGCGTTCTTCGTTGGCAGGCGTATGGGAATTAAATAAATATATACTCTGTAAAACATTTTTGAAAAATCAAAAAACGCTTGACTGTTTTTTTTTTTTTGATAAATTTCTTCTGTATTCTGGCCTGTAAAATGTGAAATATCTCTGCTTTGGATTAGGTTGCTTTGAGCGGGCCGATTAACTATATAGGAGCGAAAAAAGATGCCGAAAAACAAAATGGTTAGAAGGGAGTTTTTTAACAAAATCTTATTTTTGTCAGTTTTATTTACTGTTGTTTGTGCAAGCAATATATTTGCGGCGGTGGCATCATGTTCTGGAATTACGGACGGCCAGACAAGATATGGCACAATAAACGGAAAATGCTGGGCATATTATTGCAGTGACGGTTCAATAAGGCAGCTGGGCAGTGTAGATTCATCTAAATGCGCCAGCTGCAACGGAGTGAAATATGCTCCTTTGGGCACTTGCGGAACCTGTAAATATGAATGTTGCAGCGATGGAAGCTGGAGCGGATGCAACCAAGCGTGCCCGGATCCTTCAGATTGTTCCGGCGATACCTGTTGGAACGGTTCAAGCTGTGTTTCTAAGCCGACCGGCAGCAAGTATTGGGGCAAATACAATGTTTTTTATAACGGCACTTGCTATTATACTTGCGATTCTTGGGTTTGCAATAAAGGTAGCGGATGGTCGTGTACCAGTAAGACTCCTGTAAGTACTCAAGGGGGAACTTGGAGTAATGTGAGCTATTTGCCTATTGATTCATATAACAGCATAAATACTTGTTCCACGAAGGTTAGTACTTCCGAAAATGCTGTGGTTTCTTGTTCTAGGCAAGGTGCAAGCGTCAGAGGTGTTCCTTATGAGATAATGGCTGAAAACGGTATTATTCATGAAAGCGACTGTGTTGTAGTCAGCAGCTGTTATTGCGCAAATAATCCGAGCAAAACTTTTACAAATCCAAGCCAATGGTACAGTTGCGGCACAAGGGCTTATTGTTCCGGCAAAAAGCTTACTTGTACCAAAAGTACGAAATCTTGTTAAACTTGACGGCCTTAAGCCGTCAATGAACCTCAAAACTAACCGCCCCGCCGTTTTTACGGCGGGGTTTTATTTCTTCTATTAAACTTATCTATTGAAATAGGTCCTTTTTACTCCCGCCGTCGTATGGATAGGCCAGCCCTGATTGGAGCAAATTCTCGGCTAAGTCTTTATTGTCTGCTTTTACGTCGCACAATAGACGGAAATATTTATCGCGTTCGCAGTTTTCAAGAACGATAGTTTTGTCTTTTAAAAAGTTTTCGGTAAAATTCTTTGCTTTTTGCGCCAGTAGTTTTTCCCTTTCAGTTTTACCTTTTATCTCGGGGCAGTCTATTGCGCGCACTCTTACGGATATGTTTTTGCAAAGGACTTCTTCTTGGCAGTTTAAATCTATTTTAAAAGTATCGCCGTCGTATACCGAAAGCAGATGCGGAGATAGCAATGTTTCCGTTTCAATCGGCGCGGCATTGCCTTTGGTGTGATGGATATTGTTTCCCGAATAATATTGCATAAAATACAATATCACGGTTATTATTACGGCCGCGATAAATTGGATTTGTTTCTTCTTGCTTAGACGTTTCCTTGCCATAATTACAGTTGGTTTGTCAGCGCGCCGACTATCTTCCAGGCCCAGTTCATTTCTATTTCTTCCGTCATAAGTTCGGAATCTTGGAAGTCTTTTTCAAACAGGCGCGTTTCCAGTTGTTTTACGAAGGTAGGGTCGTCTATGCCGAGGCTCATCTCATTGTTTATAAACAGGCTCATTTTGTCGAAATTGGCCGATCCCACTATCGCCCAGCCGTCGTATAGAGCTGCTTTTACGTGGCTCATACCGTTATAAAAATATACTTTTATTCCGTTCCTGAAAAGTTTATTGGCCATGGCGATATTATTCTTTGCCATAATGCCTATATCGTTTTCGCTGGGGAGTATTACTCTTACATCTACGCCTCTCATTCTGGCGTCGAGAAGGTGCTTTACTATTCTGTCGTCGGAGAAATAGGCGTTCTGTATATATATTCTCTTTTTAGCCCTTTTTATTGCTTCTATCTGCGCTTTGAATATTTGCGCTTCCTGCGGCTGCGTATAGAGCAGTCTAATATTTATCATTCCCGGCTTTTCGGCGTTTTCCGGTCTGCTCTTTTTGCTGAAGATTTTCCTGTACGCCGCCGAAAAGTCCCCGCCTATTCCGTTAAAACTCCACGCTTCGTAAAAATTCTTTACCAACTTGCCGACTACCGGCCCCCGCAGCGCGATCATCATATCGTGCCATTGATAGCGGTATTCCTCGCCGAAGTTCATCCCGCCGGTATAGGCCAAATCCCTGTCTATTATTATTACTTTGCTATGGTCGAAGGTTGCCCAGGTGTTCAGGCGTTTTCTTACTTTAACTTTTGAACCTTTCTTTAAGTACGAAGCAATGCTTTTTGGCATTACATAATCTTTGGAGTAGTACGCTGGCGTTTTTTTGTTGTTTAACAGAGAGTTTAACTCGTCTACCATAACTCTTACGTCCGTACCCTCTTGCGATTTGCGTTTGAGCATATCGGCCAGCGATAAGGAATACATATCTGTGGTGAATATATACAGCCTTATGAATATTGAATGTTGAGCCTGATTGGCGTTGACGAGAAAATGGGGAAAAAACTCCTCTCCGTTTACAAGCAGTTCGGCGCTGCCTTTGTAGACTTCTTTTGATATCGTTTTATCCAAAAAATCGTTAAAGGCCGTCAAATCCATAGGTTGGGCATTTTCATTGATAGGGGGAATTTGGCCTTCATTGTCGGGAGTAAGGGGGGCCATCGCGCTGTATAGGGAATTTTTACCCAAGGACAAAAGCCTGAATGTTGATGTAAAAGGAGCTTTTACTATCCCGAATATATGGCTTTTTATAAGAAAAGAATATATAAAAGACAAGGAAAAGCCCAACTCTGTCATTTGTTTTTTAAATTCGAAATATTCCGGCAGAGTCAAGGTGAGCGCAAGATTATTTTCCAAATCCAAGTATATATATGGTTCCATGGGTTTGTTTTGGGTGGGGATTAAAAATCTTTTTTCGGTTATTTCCGCAATTTGCAAATCTTTTTTTATCGCGGCGAGGAATAATTCCGTAAAGCGGCTTTCATTTATTTTGCCTACTACTTCTATATTTTCAGGCAGTTCCGTAAGAAGTTTAAAATCGGCCTTGCCGTTTTCTGCTCGAAACAGTACTCCTTCAAAGCCTTGTATTATTACCACTACCCCTTTGCCGTTGCCTTGCGGAATAAGTGTTTTGAAAAAATCCGTTATTATGTTTTCAAACCCGCCGGATACGTATAATATTTCCTTTTTGCCCTCTGAAGTTTCATTTACCGCTTTTGCCGCGCTTAATTGTGTGCGGGAATAATTGTCCAAAGGGTTAGATTTCTCTTTGGGAAGCTTGGCTTTTAGATAAACGTCATTATTTTCATAAAAGTATTTTATGTAAATATTGTCCCTTAAGAGAAAAACCTCTTTCGGAGCGGTTTTGTAGCTATCCACGGACGAGAGGAAGTTCCTTCTGTTCTTTGACGGCGTTGCGCAAGCGCATAGAACGATAATGACCGCCAGGGAAAAAGATAATAATTTTTTTAGAATAGTCTTCAAAGTATGTCTTCCGTTATCCAAGTATTTGCCGCGACTACCTTACCCGGCGCTATTTTTACCGGGCCTAGAATAGCCGCACCTGCATATATAGTTACATTATCGCCTACTGTCGGATGGCGCTTAAGGCCTTTTTTTGCAAAGCCGTTTTCATCTTTAGGGAAACTTTTTGCCCCCAAAGTTACGCCCTGATATATTTTCACATTGTCGCCTATTTCGGTGGTTTCGCCTATTACTACCCCTGTGCCGTGGTCAATGAAAAAACTTTTTCCTATTTTAGCGCCGGGGTGAATATCTATTCCGGTAAGGCTGTGGGCGTGCTCGGTTATTATTCTGGCGATAAGCTGCAAATTGTTTTCGTACAAGAAATGTGCCATTCTTTGCAAGGTTATTGCCAATAGGCCGGGATAGCAGAGCATAATTTCGTAGTAATTTTTTGCGGCCGGGTCGCCTGTGTATGCGGCTTGAATATCGCTTATAGCCAAATTCTGCAGGCGGGGAAGTTCCTCTTCAAAGCGTTTAACCAAATCGCGGGCTTTTTTGCCCGCCTGGTCGGCTTTTGTTTCCTGCCCGGAAAAACAGAGATGATGTTTTATTTCCCGTCTAAGTACGTTTAAATTTTTGTTCAGCCTTTTGTCAAAATCGTTAAGTTCGCCCTCTTTTGAACTCAGCTTGGGGCTGATGGTGTAAAGGAAAAGTGCGTCTTTAAAGAAAGTAAAGGCGCTGAGTATCGCTTGTTTGTCGGGAAAGAAATCCCTTCTGGAACAGGATACCGCCATAGAGGAGTTTTTGATATTATGCGTCAATAATCGCGCGGCCGCGGATATGTTTTTCATAAAATAATTCTACTAAATTTATTGCTATAATCTACTTGTAAGGGGGCGGCAAATGGCGTATGAAAACGTCTTGAAAGAAAATATGTCAACCAGAGGGATAATAATGAGATGGTTTAAACTTATCCCCTATGCGGCATTTGTCTCCTTAAAGCAAAGCGCTTTATTTGCGCTTTTTAACGCTTTTGCTGTATTTATGTCGTTTTCTCTTTACGAAAAAAACGACGGATACAGCTGGTTCCTCAGTGTAGCGATGAGTTTATCTCTTTTCTGTTTAGGCGTAAATTTTATTTTAGGGTACAGTTCCGTCAAACTGATGCAGGATGGCGTCAATGGGCAAAAGCAGGATGTCCTTGGTGCTGTAATTTTGACTATGAAGAAGAGCATAATAATTTTTGCATCTTCTCTCCTTTTGGCCGCTGTAATCTATTTTACGCTGTTGCCCGCGATGTATTTAAGCGGAGGATTAAAGAACTGGTATCTTTTCATATTGGTGCTGATATACACGTTTTTTTCGCCCTATATCATATTCTATCCCTGGATGATAATGTTGGAAGAGAAGAACGTCTTTGAATCTTTCCGCGCCAGTTACCATTTGGTCAGGAGCAGGTGGATAAAATACGCATTATTGTTTTTCCTGTCGGCGCTGATAATGTTTTTTGCCGTTATGGGAATAATATTTGTTGCCGGGATGATAAGCGTCTGGATAAATTGGGATGTATCGTGGTCTTTATGGCGGCTTAATCAATTTTTGGGGGATACTATGCCTTTTAATATAAAGGCGGCGATATTGTTTACGGAGTTGACTTCTTTCGGTTTAAAGGCGACGCTTAGTCTTATGGCTTTTTTGTTGTTTTCTCTATACGTTGCGTTTTTGGGTTTGAATATGTTTGTTTTGATATTGGCGATAAGCTATAAAACTCTTAATGATTATAATCTTATAGTCAGCAGCGAGGCGGAAGAAGAAAACAAACCCAAGGAAGACGACCTCTTTGAAATAACTTCTTTATTTAAAAACGTTAAGGAAATAACGATAGACACTAAAGAGCCGGAAACCTTCGACGACAGCGCTATCGGTCATCTTAATCGCAGAGAAACTTTGCGGCAATTTAATAAAGAAGACGAGGATACCGCCAATTTCGGCCGGATTAAGCATTTGGTGCACGAATATCCCGACCCGGAGGAAGAAGAAAAATAGCTTTACGTTCTGTTTCGTATTTATATAAAGCCCCTTGCTAAAGGGGCTGTTTCATTTTATTGATGTAATTGTAAATTACGGATTAAGCGCATAAAATCGGAACGCCCCGCCGATAGTAGTTAGGCGGGGCGTCTTTTAAAACAAAGAGTCATAAGCCTAAGGCTTTATTTCTTTGCGTTGTTTTGCGCTATTTTGGCAAGTGCTTTAACAATTTTATCCATCATATCAAGGCTAGTCCACTCAAATGGGCCGTGAGGGGTGCCGTAGCCCGCATCAATATTGGGTGTGGGCAGGCCCATGTAGGAAAGGGTTGCCCCGTCGGTGCCGCCGCGAATTGGCTGCCCTTCCGGGTTTAGTCCGCACTCCGCGAAAGCGTCTTTTGCGAGTTTTAAGATATTGGGGTGCTTATCGATAATGGGTTTCATATTCCTATATGATTGTTTAACTTCCATTTCTATTTTACTGCCCGGATATTTAAGTTGTTTTTCCTTGACGATTTGTTCTAACAGCTTGATATGTTCGTCTAGTTTGTTTTCGTCGAAATCCCTGACCATTGCGTTGAGTACGCCCTTTTCAAAATCGGCCGAGCAGTTTGTAAAACAGATAAATCCGTCGCGCCCGCAGGTCGTTTCTGGGAGTTTATTTTCAGGCCAGGAGGAGCAAATATCGGCGATTATTCTTACGGGATTTTGCATAATATCTTTGGCGTTGCCGGGGTGAGCCTGTACACCTTTGACTTTAATGGAAACGGAAGCGGCGTTAAAGTTTTCCGCTACGATGCCGTCCCCGCACTCTCCGTCCAGAGTATAGGCGAAATCCGCGCCGAAGGCTTTTACGTCGAAGTGTTTGGTGCCGCGGGCGATTTCCTCGTCAGGTGTGAAAGCTATTCTAATGTCGCCGTGTTTGATTTGGGGATTGGCGATTAGATACTCAAGCATTACCATAATTATGGTAATGCCGGCCTTGTCGTCCGCTCCAAGCAGCGTATCGCCCGAGGCTGTAACGATATCGTGCCCCAGGCATTTGTTCAGCGCGGGGGAAGTCTTTGGCGATATTACGACATTATGTTCTTTGCTTACGACAATATCTCCGCCCTGATAGTTTTTGTGCAGCACTGGTTTTACTTTCCTGCCGATGGTTCCGCCTGGATAAGTATCCATATGCGCCAAGAAGCCGATAGTCGGCACCTTATAGTCTATGTTTGAAGGCAGGGTTGCGGTAAGATAGGCGAACTCGGAGAGGTTAATATCTTTAAGCCCCAATTTTTGCAAATCGTCTTTAAGTACGCGCGCCAAATCCATCTGTGCGGCGGTGGAAGGATCGGAGGGGGAATTTTCGTCGCTGCCCGATTCTATTTGGACATATTTGGTAAAAACGTCCAGCAGTCTTTGTTTAAAGTCAGTCATAAGCACCTCTATAATATTTGCGTTTTTATATGTTTTATTATAATATGGATTTATAATCCGTTATAAATACATTATAGAAATATATCTGGGAGTTATCCAATGAAAAAACTTTTAACGATATTCTGCGCGCTGCTCTTTGCAAGCGCGTGCTCCACTGTGCAGGAAATGAAACAGGCTGTAAATTGCCGATACGAAATCAGATCGGCGCAGGTGAGCGATTTTTCTTTAAGCGATATAAATTTAGACGTGAAAGTAGCGATAAGCAATATGGACAAACAGCAAACGGCCAAGCTTAATCGTTTTGACGGGAATTTGTATATAAACGACAACGAAGTCAGCGCCATATCTTTTGGGGCTTACGAGATAGCGCCTTCGGACACGGAAATTGCCAAAGCCAGCTTGACGATACCGTTCGCCAAAGTTGGCAAGAATTTGATAGGCCTTGTAACGGCCAACAGCATATCCGTGGATTACAAGATAAAAGGAACGATGTATTTTGATACGGCTTTGGGAGAAATTCCGATGCCGGTAGTGATTACGCAGAAGAAGGATATGTAGTCTGGCAGTACGAGTTTTGAAAATTAAGAACTGAGGAGACTTACAAAATGTCGCAAGAAACAACCGCCGCGGCTGAATTACGCGCGATAATAAATAAGTGGAAAGACGTTGAGGGCAGCCTTGTAATGATGCTGCATTCCGTTCAGGACAAGTTGGGTTATGTACCCAGGGAAACGGCGATGGTAATATCCAAGGAGACGGGGATACCTTTGGCCAAGATATACGAGGTTTTAACCTTTTATCATTTCTTCAAATTAAATCCTCCGGCCAAATGCCAAATAGCGGTATGTACCGGCACCGCGTGTTATTTGAAAGGCGCGCCGGAACTGCTTAAAGAGATAGAAAAATGCACGGGCGTGAAGGAAGGGGAAAGCTCACCTGACGGCAAATATTCGGTAGCGGGGTTAAGATGCATCGGCTGCTGCGGCCTTTCGCCTGTAATATCGATAAACGGGAAGATACACGGCCAGGTAAAGCCTTCGCAAATCAAAGCTATACTTGCCGAGGCGGAAAAAGCGGAGGTAAGCCATGAATAACTTGGTAAATGAAATCAACGATAAATTTAAAAAACAATATTCCAAGGTAAACAACAGGATAGTAATCTGCGGCGGAACGGGCTGTATAGCGGGCGGTTCTATGCAGGTCTATAAAGCTTTTCAGGAGGAGTATAAGAAACGCGGCCTAGATTATTGTGTGGAGATAACCGACTCCTGCCGCGAAAAAAGCACCTATATATCCAAGAGCGGCTGCCAAGGCTTTTGCGCGCAAGGGCCTTTGGTAAGCGTAGGCGACATTTTCTACACGAAAGTAAAGCCCGAAGATGTTGAGGAAATAGTGGAACGCACCGTTCTTAAAGGCGAAGTGGTGGAACGTCTTTTGTATGTAAACCCCGTAGACGGCGAGCATTGCAAGACTTTAAACGATATTCCTTTCTATAAGAAGCAGCACCGCATTTTGCTTGCGGACTGCGGCAAAATCAACCCCGAAGACATAAACGAATATATCGGCCACGGCGGGTATTTCGGTTTGAAGAAAGCCTTGGAAGTCGGCCCGGAAGCCGTAATAGCGGAGATGAAGCAAAGCGGCTTAAGAGGACGCGGCGGCGGCGGATTCCCGGTATGGCTTAAATGGGATTTGACTAGAAAACCGCAAAGCAAAGAGAAGTATATGATATGTAACGGCGACGAGGGCGACCCCGGCGCTTATATGGATAGGTCCTTATTGGAAGGCAATCCGCACTCGGTGGTTGAGGGCATGATAATAGCGGGCTTTGCGATAGGCGCGAGCAGGGGTTTATTCTATATCCGCGCGGAATATCCTTTGGCGATAGAGCGCGTGCAGAAAGCCATAGACGCGTGTTACAAGACTGGCATTTTGGGCAAGAACATAATGGGATCGGGTTTTGATTATGATTTGGAGATCCGCTATGGCGCGGGCGCGTTTGTCTGCGGCGAGGAAACGGCTTTGATAGCCTCCATAGAAGGCAACCGCGGCACGCCCAGGCCCAAACCGCCATTCCCCGCCACTAAGGGTTTATGGGGCAAGCCTACGGCTATAAACAATGTGGAAACATTGGCGAATGTTCCTTATATAATGACGAAAGGCGGCAAATGGTATTCGGAGATGGGCTCCGGCAAGTCCACGGGTACGAAGGTTTTTGCCATGACAGGCAAAGCGAAGAATACCGGCTTGATAGAAGTGCCTATGGGCATTACGATAAGGGAAGTGGTATACGACATCGGCGGCGGTCCTTTGAAAGGCGACGAAGTCAAGGCGGTACAAACGGGCGGGCCTTCCGGCGGCGTGATAGACCCCAAACACTTTGATATGCCGATAACTTACGAATCTTTGCAGGAGATAGGCTCGATAATGGGCTCTGGCGGCTTAATCGTTATGGACGAGACGGACTGTATGGTGGATATAGCCAAGTTCTACCTGGAGTTCTGCGTAGACGAGTCCTGCGGCAAATGCGCTCCGTGCAGGATAGGCGGCTATCAGCTTTTGAGCATTTTAAACAAGATAACCAACGGTACGGCCAAGGAAGGCGATTTGGACAAATTGGAGCAAATTTCCAAGGCTATGCAAAAAGCGTCCTTGTGCGCGTTGGGGCAGACGGCGCCGAATCCGGTATTGTCGACGATAAAATTCTTTAGGGACGAATATGAGGCGCACATAAAGGAAAAGCGCTGTCCTACCGGCAAATGTACTCAGCTTGTGTCGTACAGCATAGGCAGCGGCTGTATAGGCTGCGGCGCGTGCAAAAGGGCGTGCCCGGTCGGCGCGATCAGCGGCGAGCCGAGGAGCAAGCACAGCATTGACCCGAAGAAGTGCATCAAATGCGGGCAGTGTTTCAATGTATGCAAATTTAACGCGGTTAAGAAAGGATAAAGAATATGATTAAGTTAAAAATTAACGGCAAACCGGTAGAGGTTAAAGAAGGAACGACGATTTTGGAAGCGGCCAAACAGGCTAAAGTAAAGATACCGACTTTATGCAAACATGAGGATTTGGAAGCGAGCGGCGGCTGCGGCTTGTGTATAGTAAAGGTAAAAGGTATGCCCAAAATGCCGCGCGCCTGCACGACTGAAGTTACGGAAGGTATGGAAATAACCACGCACGACGCGGAATTGGTAAGTATCAGGCGCACGGTGCTGGAACTTATAATGTCCAACCACCCCAAAGACTGTCTGGTCTGCGCGCGCAACCAAGATTGCGAGCTGCAAAGATTATGCGCGGAGTTCGGTATAAGGGAAGACGCTTTCCCCAGCATAGTCAACCGCCAGCCGCACAAGAAAGACGATTCCACCGGTACAATAACAATAGACACCAGCAAATGCGTATTGTGCGGGCGCTGCGTACAGGTATGCCAGAAGGTGCAAAATGTTTGGGCGCTTGCGTTTTTGAAGAGAGGCATTAAGACGGAGCTTTCGCCCGCGGGCGAGATAAACCTGCAGGAATCGCCGTGCGTAAAATGCGGGCAGTGTTCGGCGCATTGCCCCGTAGGCGCGATAGTGGAGCACGACGACACCCAAAAGGTGTGGAACGCCCTGATGGACGAGAAGAAATACTGCGTGGTGCAGATAGCGCCCGCGGTAAGAGTGGCGATAGGGGAGGCTTTCGGCTTTCCTTTGGGCGCCAATCTTACGGGCAAGCTTAACGCGGCCTTGTACGAACTGGGCTTTAAAGCTGTATTTGATACCAATACTTCCGCCGACGTGACGATAATGGAAGAGGCTTCCGAGTTTAAGCATCGCCTTACCAACGGCGGTACCCTTCCTTTGATAACCAGCTGCTGCCCTGCTTGGGTAGATTATATGGAAAAGTATCACGGCGATATAATCGATAATTTCTCCAGCGCAAAATCCCCGCAGGAGATGATGGGCGCACTGTCAAAAACTTACTATGCCCAAAAGCACAATATCGACCCCAAGGATATCTTTATGGTATCGATAATGCCGTGTACGGCCAAGAAGTACGAGATAACCAGAAGCGATGATATGTTCTCTTCGGGCTATCAGGATATAGATGTTTCTATTACTACGCGCGAATTGGCGAGAATGTTAAAACAGTCGGGCGTGAACTTTAAGGAAATTGAGGAGCGCAAAGGCGACGACATTTTAGCCGATTACAGCGGTGCCGGCACTATATTTGGCGCGACGGGCGGCGTAATGGAAGCGGCATTAAGGACGGCGCATTACCTTATAACTGGCAAAGAAGCTGCGAGTTTGGACTTTAAGGAAGTCCGCGGCTTGAAAGGTATAAAGGAAGCGGAGATAGACGTCGCCGGTACCAAGGTAAAAGTGGCGATAGCGCACGGTTTGGCCAATGTCGGAGAGGTTCTCTCTAAGATAAAGAAGGCCAAGGCGGAAGGCAAGGAGCCGCCGTACCACTTTATAGAGGTAATGGCGTGCGAAGGCGGCTGTGTGGCGGGCGGCGGACAGCCCTACGGCGTAACCAATGAGCTTAGGAAACTTAGAGCCAAGGGCTTGTATGACGAGGACGCTTCAATGAAAGTCCGCTGTTCGCACGATAACCCCGCAGTTCAAAAGATATACAAGGAGTTTTTGGGCGAGCCTCTCAGCGAGAAAGCGCATAAATTATTGCACAACCATTATAAAGCACGCGCTTCCTACAAGAAATAGCCTTGCGATTACTTGATGTTAAAATCCGCCGCCGATATACAGCGGCGGATTTTTTATGGGCCTAAAGGGCACCTTTTGTCTTCCCCAAAGGTACCTTGCCGTATTATGGCAAGAAAGATAAAATATCATTATGAAAAATATTATTTTTAGTTTTATTATATTTATCTCTTTGTTTTTGCCCTCGGGCGTATACGGGCAGAAAAATATCGCCGCGTTAAATGCTGAAAATCCGTATATAACGCAAGAGGCGATTTTAAAATCTTTTTATGCGGGTAAAGTAAAGCGTGTATTAAGCGGGTTAAGGACGTATTCGGACAGATATAACGCGGTATCATTTGCGGCGTATCCGCGCACTTTTATAGAAGACAGAATACCCAATCTTCCTCCTTACGACAAGAAGGGAGAACTTTTCAAAGACGTATTGGCGACATCGTATAAAGAACTGAAGAGGCAAAAAGCGGTAAACGTGAGGGCATTAGCCGATAAGACGGTAGCGGAGATAGTATTAAATCCGCGCAGGGTGGATGTATCCAAGCGGATTCCGTTTCCGGATAAGGGAGATGTATGGTACGGGGCGTTTTATTTGAGTTCATATTATCAACAGCTAAACGATTTTATAAGAGCCATAAACGAGGAGGAGAAGGTATACAAAGATTACGCGAAGTACTTGGCTAATGGCGACAGTTTTATGCTAAGCGGGTATGAGGGGTATGATTTTGACTTGGTAAAAGGGAAGTATGACAAACGTGTATTTTTGAGAAGGAAGCAAGAGATAGAGAACTTTATAAGGGCGTACAGCGATAAGGCTGACGGATTTATAAGGCGGGTATTGGTGCCGATGCAGAGCGATGCGATAGCTGGGGCAGATGTAAGGGGTTATATAGAGAGGTATTTAAGCGGTGTGGATTTGCCGAAGGGAGTAAGCGCGAAAGCTTTAAAAGAGGTATTGGCGGAAGGGATACCTGAAGCGGAGTATTTTTATAAAGAGGCGGAGAAGCTTGATCCGTCGTTTTTGACACAGATAACTTCGCTTGGCACATTGTTTTTTAACACTATGAATGCGAAGGGTGAAGACTTAAGCAATGCTCTTAGTCTGTTGGAATATCTCTCGCCCGGTACTTTGGCGGAAAGATTAAACAGATATGGGAAGATACCCTCTAGGGAGACGGTGATAGAGGATATAGCGACGAGTATGGCGGCGGGTGCGTTAAACAGGAGTCTGGCGCAGATAGCCAATGATTTATTTGAATTTGAGAAGCCGTTTTATTATGCGGATTATACATTTGGCAATGCGGAGATGGCGATAGTTTCAAACTGGAGAGATATAGCATTAAACCAGCATTTTGGCGGTAAGAAGATCGGGCAGATAGCGACGGACAATATAATACAATCAGGGAAGCGGGCAGGGCAGGATAGATTATTGTCGCAGCAATTAAACAAGAGGAGAATAGACAAGAACATAGAGTTTTATGAGGACGCTTTCCCGATAGCGATAGATTTTGCGTCAGGGGATTTGGTATATGCGATGGCCTCGCCGATATTAAAAGGCGGGCGTTACCTAATGGCGGCCAGAGTGAAGGATTTAACTGCCTCTATTAAAGGTTTAAAGTATGCTCCGCAGGCGGCAACCAAGAATTTAGGGAAACTCTTTGGCGTTAAAACGGCAAAGAACATAAAATCAGCCGATGGACTGATTCGTCCCGTGTGGCAGTTGTCTGATGAAAGCGGCGAGGTTGTATATTACTTCAAATACGGCAGCAAGAGGGAATTATATCGGACGAAACAAATAGACAAGATAATTAAAGAGCAGAATTTGGCTTCTAAATACAATCTTATTGAAATAGAATATCCGCACGTAGTAAGCGAAGGGTTGGAGGGTTTGCCTCCGGAAATGGCGGAGAAGATATCTTACGATATGAAAAATATAGCATCCAAGATGCGCGACTCCAAAAATCGTTTGGAAGTACAATTTGTCACAAACAAGGTGGACGCCAGCGGCTTTACTTTGGCGAATGCGTCACCGGAGAGCATAGCACTTCTTAATAATATTCCAATAACTAAAGAGGAATGGAAACAAATCGTGGCTTTTTACGGCGATTTGAATAAGTCTGGTTTTTATCATACGGATATCTGGAATAATTTACATATAAGGCGGCTTGAGAACGGCAAGTTAAAAATTACCTTATTGGATTTTGAGCATTTGGGCGTATCGGATATGTTAGAACTTGAGGATTTAGAAAAGAAGTTAAGAGCCATGCATTTGAGGGAGAAGAAAGGCTCGGCCAATTATCTTAAGGAATTTGGCCCCGAGGCCGCCCGCTCCGATATGGGCAGATGGCCTTTATAATATTTTTACTATTGCCAAATGCCCTCCGTTTTTGACGGAGGGTATTTTTTTTATGGGCCTAAAGGGTACTTTTTTGTTACCCAAAGGTACCTTGTTACGTTATCGCGAGTAAAGATAGAATATTATTATGAGGAATATTATTTTTAGTTTTATTATATTTATGTGTTTGCTTTTGCCCTCGGGCGTATACGGGCAGAAAAATATCGCCGCGTTAAATGCAGAAAATCCGTACATAACGCAAGAGGCAATTTTGAAATCTTTTTATGCGGGTAAAGTAAAGCGTGTATTAAGCGGGTTAAGGACGTATTCGGACAGATATAACGCGGTATCATTTGCGGCGTATCCGCGCACTTTTATAGAAGACAGAATACCCAATCTTCCTCCTTACGACAAGAAGGGAGAACTTTTCAAAGACGTATTGGCGACATCGTATAAAGAACTGAAGAGGCAAAAAGCGGTAAACGTGAGGGCATTAGCCGATAAGACGGTAGCGGAGATAGTATTAAATCCGCGCAGGGTGGATGTATCCAAGCGGATTCCGTTTCCGGATAAGGGAGATGTATGGTACGGGGCGTTTTATTTGAGTTCATATTATCAACAGCTAAACGATTTTATAAGAGCCATAAACGAGGAGGAGAAGGTATACAAAGATTACGCGAAGTACTTGGCTAATGGCGACAGTTTTATGCTAAGCGGGTATGAGGGGTATGATTTTGACTTGGTAAAAGGGAAGTATGACAAACGTGTATTTTTGAGAAGGAAGCAAGAGATAGAGAACTTTATAAGGGCGTACAGCGATAAGGCTGACGGATTTATAAGGCGGGTATTGGTGCCGATGCAGAGCGATGCGATAACAGGCGCGGACGTAAGAGCGTATATAGACAGGCATTTAAGCGGTGCGGATTTGCCGAAGGGAGTAAGCGCGAAAGCTTTAAAAGAGGTATTGGCGGAAGGGATACCCGAAGCGGAGTATTTTTATAAAGAGGCGGAGAAGCTTGATCCGTCGTTTTTTACGCAGGTAAGCTCATTGGGTCGTATATTTTTTAACAGTATGAATGCGAAGGGAGAGGATATAAGCAATGCCCTTAGCTTAATGGAGTATATATCGCCCGGTACTTTGGCGGAAAGATTAAACAGGTATGGGAAGATACCCTCTAGGGAGAAGGTGATAGAAGATATAGCGACGAGTATGGCGGCGGGTGCGTTAAACAGGAGTCTGGCGCAGATAGCCAATGATTTATTTGAATTTGAGAAGCCGTTTTATTATGCGGATTATACATTTGGCAATGCGGAGATGGCGATAGTTTCAAACTGGAGAGATATAGCATTAAACCAGCATTTTGGCGGTAAGAAGATCGGGCAGATAGCGACGGACAATATAATACAATCAGGGAAGCGGGCAGGGCAGGATAGATTATTGTCGCAGCAATTAAACAAGAGGAGAATAGACAAGAACATAGAGTTTTATGAGGACGCTTTCCCGATAGCGATAGATTTTGCGTCAGGGGATTTGGTATATGCGATGGCCTCGCCGATATTAAAAGGCGGGCGTTACCTTATAACGGACAAAATAAAGGAGTTTGTAGCCTCTATTAAAGGTGTAAAGAAAGTTTCCTTTTCAATGCTGAAAAACAAGAACCATCTCTCATCTATCAATATGGCCAGGAACGTTAAGGATGAGGGATTTGGATCCCTGCGCCCGGTATGGGAACTTATGGATAATTCCGGCGATGTAAAATATTATTTAAAATTCGGCAAAATGAGTGAACTGGAAAGGACAAAACAACTTGATAAAATAATAAAGGATAATAATCTGCTTTCAAAATACAAGCATTTGGAGATAGAATATCCAAAAGTAATAAGCGAGGGAATGGACGCTTTGCCGCCCCACGTAGCACAGAAGATAGACGGTGAGATAAATTTTGTAAAAAGCAAGGTTCGCTGGGGTGGTAGTCGTTTTGACGTACCGTTTATTCTCAGCAAGGTCGACGTGAGCGGATTTAATCTGTTTGGAATGAAGTACCCTGACGCTTTATCTCTTCTTAACAATATCCCAATAAAAAAGAGCGAGTGGGATGAGATAGTCGATTTTTATAGGGATTTAAATTCGGCGGGTTTTCATCATACGGATATTATAAACAACCTTCATATGCGGCGCACGCCAAAAGGAAAGCTTAAAATTACGCTTTTAGATTTTGAGGATTTTCAAGTTCCCGATGGCTTATCCCTGCAGGAAGTGGAACTGAACCTTATATCAAATAAACTCGGCGATAAGAACATTGCCAACAAGTATTTAAGGTAAATTTATATATAAGACAAAAGCCTGGTGGCGGGCGTTTGGGCCAAAAGACCCAAAAAGGGATAGGCCTAAAAAAGAGGTAAATATGCCCAAAGGTCACTTACAGCCGGGATATAAAAATTAGATAATATAAGAAAGGAAAGTTTATAGGAGCGTTAAATATGAATATAAAGAAGATGACGATAATAGCCGCGGCTTTTGCCGTTTTGCCGACGTTTACAATGGCCCAATATTACGGGGAAAGAGTTCCCGGCAGAGAGGGCGCGATAATGGAAAGTGGTATCTTTCTGTTTAATATGATTAAAGATTTGAAAGAGGGGAATCAAGAGAACAATAAACTTGATCAAAAACTTGAAGATTTAAAAGACAAGACGGAAGCGGAATATCGCAGCGAAAGGCAGACTTCTTTGAGAGGCGAGGCCCTGCTGAAGCAGCTTAGGAAAGAGGAAAACGACAGGCGCTGGAAAGAATATCAAGAAAAGAGAGACAAAAAAATAAGCTATAAAAAGTTTATAGAAGAACAGGTCGCCAAAATACCGGCGGAGCAAAAAGCCCGTTATGACGCCATGGCGCAAGCCGAAGACTATTCCGGCCTTATTGAGGAACTGCAAAAATTTCGTTATAACGCCAACCCCAAGTTCGACTATGATGCGGACAGATATTATATTTTGCAAGCTGTTGTAAAAGTAAACGGCAAAGGTTTGGTATCCTTTGGGACTTTAGATATCGCACAGACGATAAAGGCCACAACCGATAAAGTGAGATCTTGGGCATATAAAGAAGCCGAAAAAGTTGAAAACAGCATATTAAATTCAGGCAGAGCTTTATAAAATATTTAAATCCTTTTAAACCCCGCCTTTTTAGGCGGGGTTTTATTTTGGCCGGGAAATATAATTGTTGACAATTTGATAATAATTTGATACATTTGTATCAGAATAGGGGAAGAGCCGTCAATCCGCGCAAGGGTTTGATGGCTATTTTTATTGGCGTAAATCAAGCCCGAACGGCGGAAAAGAGTTTAGAGGAGAAATAAATGGACGATATAATGGGCTCCATAAAAGAACTCAGGAAGACGCTTGACGGCAAGATAGAATCCTGCATCACCAAAGAAAAAGCTGAGAAGATGATAGAAGATATAATCAATCGTCTCCATCCCGCAGACAGCAAGGCCGTGATACCGAACTCGGAAAGCGAGATAATGGAAAAGTACGCCGCGTTTAAACGCAGAAGCGGCTTTCAGAAGGAAGAGAAATGGACAAGCGAATACGGGCGCAAATTCGGGAATATGAAGAATTTTCTTTTGGCGGCCAAGAATCGCAACTCGGTGTTAAACGATTTCAAATCGGTTTTAAGCGAAGGCGCCTCCGGCGCGACGGGCGGCGGCTATTTGGTACCGACGGAATTTTCGGCGCAGGTTATCCGTATGATGAACGAATCCAGCCCGATAATGCAGATAGCCAATATATTGCCGATGTCTTCTTGGAAGAGGCAAATCCCCAAACAGCTTACCAATCTGCAGGTGGGCTGGGTAGCGGAGAACGGGGTAAAAGGTATAAGCAACCCCACTTTCGGTCAGCTTGAGCAGACGGCTAAAGTTTTGGCTACGGTAATCAAATGCACCGACGAGTTAATTCGCGACAGTGCAATAAATCTTACGCAATTCCTTTCAGAACTGGTGGCCGAGGCTATGGCTTTGGAAATAGAAAGAGTCGCTTTGCTGGGCGACGGCAGCGCCGATCCGTTCACGGGCATATTGCACGCCAGCGGCGCCAATAAAGTAGCCATGGCGGGCAATGAAGTCAGCTTCGACGACATCGCCAATTTGATTTTCAGCTTGAGCGAAGCCAACTCCAAAGACGGCGTTATAGTACTCTCCCGCGCGGGCCTTAACAAATTGATGAAACTTAAAGACAGCAACGGCAATTATATATGGGCCCCGCCTTCTTTGGGCAATCCCGCCACGATATGGAATACGCCTTATGTGGTAAGTTCTCAGATCCCCAATACGGTAAGCGATGCGGGCGCTTTAACCGGCGGAAACGGCACGATAGCGTTCTTCGGCAGATTTAACAAGAACCTGTTGATTTCCCCCAGGGAGGAGATGACGGTAAAAGTATCTCAGGATGCGGCTTCGTGGAACAGCGACGGCTCTACCCTGGACAGCGCTTTTATGATGGATCAAACCTGGCTGCGCTTTACGCAGGCCTTATCCATAGACGTAACTTTCGGCAGCGCGTTTAGCTACCTTATATTCAAATAACCTTAAGAGATAAAAAGGCGGCGTTTTTACGCGCCGCCTTTTCAAGGAGCTTACATGAGTGAAATAATCCAGCCCGCCTGCACCCTGGGCGATTTAAAGATCTATCTTAAAATAAGCGAAGAGGACGAGTCAAAAGATTCTCTTTTGAATCTTCTTTTGGAATCGTGCACAATAGCGGCCGAACGTTATATGGGGCGCTATATAATTGCGCGGGAGATAACGGAAGAGCCGCACGATTTTGAAAACGGAAAAAGCAAATATCTCCAGTTGGAGCAATATCCCGTATTCGAAATAAGCAAAATAATACAGAACGGGGAAGAGATAGAAGTTTCTTCTCTAAAGGCGGATAAATATAACGGACTTATCAAGAAAAGCACACCTTGGCGCGGCGCGGTATTGGCCAGTTATAAGGCGGGGATAGCGGCCTCGCAGGAAAGCGTACCTGCAAATATCCGCCTGGCGATATGCTGTTGGATAGCTTCTATGCTTAGCGAACAGGAAAGCGGCGGCGTCAAGAGCGAAACTTTAGGAGATTATTCCGTCAGCTATTACGACGAGCGGCAAGTCCCGCCTTCTTCGGCTGTGCTGCTGGAAAGTTACAGGAAGGTGAATTTATGAGCTTTAAGGCGCTTCTTAACCGCGTGTGCGACATAGAAAAACTTTCCTTGGGCTCCGCCGACGCTTACGGCTCGCGCTCGGAAACTTGGGAAACTCTAAAAAGCGAAGTCCCTTGCCGCATAAGAACGCGCAGCGCCGGCGAAAAACATTACAGCTCGCCAGAATATCAATACGCCACCCATTCGCTTTACTTGGAATTTCTTTCGCTCCCGCAAGGTCGGCTAAGAGCAAAGATCGGGGGCTTTTACTACGATATTACCGGCAGAATAGAGCTTGGCGGCGCGAAGAAATATCTTTGCCTATATTTGGAAAGGAAAACAGTATGCCCATAAAGAACAACTCAGACGAATTTAAACGGGATATGGATAATTTCGGCTCGAAATTGCTGGGAGCTCTTTTAAATGCGGCGAGAGTATCGGCAAGCGAGGCGGAAACGGATCTGCAAGGGAGCCTTTCCAAAACGGGCGCTGTGTTGCAAGGGGAGCGGCAAAGCTCACCCGCGTACGGCGCGCCGTATAAAGTCAGCGGGCGTCTGCTTGAATCCAGCGGCGTGGTTTATGAAGAAGGCGACGCTGGGGCCTCAATAAAGATAGGAACGGACATCAGCGCCGCGCCGTACGCGGTCTACCTGGAATACGGCGGCGCGAGAATGAAAGCCAGGCCCTATCTTCTGCCGTGCGGGCGGAGATGTTTCCAGAGAATAAGCGAATATATGCGCGGCATAAAGGGGGAAGTATGATAGTTGAAGATATTTATTCGTATTTGGCTTCGGACTCCGCTTTACGGACGGCATTAAGCGCGGACGAACGCGACTGCAAAATCTATCCCAATTACGCGGCTATAACTTCAAGAGTGCCGTATTTGGTGTACAGGTCTAGCAATCCGGGCGGGAGTTATGACGAAGTCTTAAGCGAAGAAGGCGTAACCTTCGTGATAACGGGCGAAGATTACGCCCAAACCGCGGCGATAAGCAAGGTGCTTAGCGCGCTGTTGGATTTAAACTGCGGGGGCATACCTTCCCAGGGGCACAATATATACTACGCAAAGAAAATCGGGGGCAGCGATTATATGGACGAGCTGGGGCGGCATTGTCGGGCGGTAAACTTCATTTTTAAATTTAAATAGGAGATTTATATGTCATCATCAACAAATATAGTAGTAGGCGTAAGCGCCAGCGGCACTGTTAAGGCGGGCGACTACGGCGCGCAGGAAAGCGCGGCGACGGATTTGGGTTTTATAAAGGGTGGCGTTTCCATAGAACACGAGGAAACTTCTTACGATATTAAAGTGGATCAGGTGCTGGCGCCGATAGACAAGGTAACCACGGACGAAAGTTTAAAGATAAAGTTTTCGCTTTCGGAAGCTACCTTGGAGAATATAGCCCTTTCCTTGGGCATAGGCGCGCCCATCGGCGGCAAAATAGAATTCGGCGATAAAACCGACAATATGGTAAAAACGCTTTTTATAAACGTTAAGGGGGCGAATAATTCTTCCCGCAAATATACCTTTTGGCGCTGCCGCCCCACGGGTAAAACGGGGCAGACCTACAAACGCGACGGCGAAACTTTAATAGAGGCAGAATTTGACGTCTTGGCCGATATGAGCAAAGAGCGCGGCAAGCGTTTCGGTATGATAGAAGACCTTTAAACCCCGCGCCTTATCGGCGCACCCCGAAAAAAAGAGCCCGGCCTTTTCGGGCCGGGCTTTATAAGGAGAATTTAATGAACGAACTGGAAGCGATGTGTCCTAAATCAAGGACGGTGAAACTCTGCGGGCGCGAAGTGGAAATAAAACCGCTAAGCATAAAGCAGAGCATAGATATATGGCGGATAATAAACGACGTAAAATTGGAGGGCGAGGCTCTAAAAGACGCCCCCGACGCTTTGCGCGCCGCGCGGATATTGGAAATTTTGGGCAGCAGCAAGAGCCGCGATCTTATCAATATAATTACCTGCGGAGTTTTAAAGGACATAAGCAATCCGCAGGAGAAAATAAGCCTTTTGGAACTCAGCGAGCTTGTGCAGGCTTTGGGTGAAGTCAATGATTTCGGAAGGATATTCGTAAATTTTACGCAAGCCCTGAAAGCGGCCGCGGGGCGGAGGGACTTTCGGATGCGGTGAGTTTCTGTGCTTTCGCTTACGGCTATAAGACGGAATATATATTGGCGCACAGTCTGGAGTGGCTGTCGTGGGCCTGTGAACGGGCGGCCGCTTTCAGGGCGGGCAGAGTAAGGCGCTTCACAAGCGAGGAAGCGCAATTATCGAAAATAGGGATAAGCAAATGATAGAGAACATAGCAAAATTCTGCGTTGAGCTTGAGGCCGTTTTTGAAGACGGCGGCCTAAAGCAAATGTATAACGATTTTAGAAATGCGGGCGACGAAGTCGCCGAGATATACGACGCTTTAAAAAGAGAAGCGCAAGAAAGCGGCGGCGTGGTGGCAAACAGCGCGTATTCGGGGTTTTCCTCGTTAAAGAGCGGGCTGGAAGATTTTTTTAATTTTACATCCGAATCGTTCGGCAAGATAGACGATTTGATAAAAAGCGTCTGGGAGAATATGGTATCGGGTTTCGCGCAAGCCTTAAGCAAAATGGCGGCCAATAATTTGCTTTCGGCTATATTTGGCGGCGGGGGCGGATTGCTTGGCGGGCTTTTCGGCGGGCTGTTGGGCAGCAGGCGAAGCGGCGGACCGATAGAAGAAACGGGCCCCTATTATTTACACGCCGGCGAATTTGTTTTGCCGCCGGAAGTTGTAAGTTCAATACAAGGCGGGGGATATAACTCCGCGCCGGCCCAATTCGGCAGCGGTGGCGCGGGCAATATCAGCGTTACGGTAAATACGCCGGTAACTTTTAACGGCGCGCCCCAAAATTCGGACGTGCGCAAAATATGCGAGGAAATATCAAACGCCGCCAGACGCGGAGTAAGCTGGGCGGTGGAGCAGGCCAAGATAAGCTATAAAATCGGACGGGATAGAAGCTCGGAGAGTTCATTATGACTATAAAACCAATAGAAATACTTACGCCAAATATTCTTGAAGCCGCCTCTTTAAGCGACGCCCAGGGCGAGGTTTTTGCCATCAAACACGGGAGCAAAAACACAATAAGCGGCGCGGTGACGGCCGCTTTTGCCGGAACGGTTTCGGCCGAGAAAATATTGATCAAAAATACCGACGCGCAAAGTATAACGATAGAGTATAAAAGGGCGGCCTCGGACGAAAATTTTACGCTTTTTGAAGATTTCGCCCTGGTTAAAAGCGGGCGCGATATTTTGATAACTTTTGACGCCCCGCTTGAGGCAGCCTCTTTCAAATTTACCTTGCTCGGCGAAGTGGAAAGCGTGTATTTTTACGAATTTGCCCTTCTTTCGCGTCTGCTTTTTTTGGATAAGGCTTTGACCTCTTTTACACCGAGCGGATATCGCAAAGGCGGATACCATTACACTGCCGACGGTACTCTGATAAGATGGCACGAGTTCAGCAAAAAGTCAGGGGCGCTCGTTTTGGAAAATCTTTCCGAGACTACAAAGCAAACCCTTGAATATATTTGCGACGAAAATATTTTCCTTACCTTCCTTTTCTACGGCGCTTATGATTTGAGCCAAAGCGGGCAGTATGCTCTTACGGCGGATTTTAAGGCGGAACTTAACCGCCTTAGCGGGCTGTGGAACGTTTATCTTGAAATAACGGAGAAATAAAATGAAAATCTTATCCGATTCTATGCTCAAAGCCTTGAACTCGCAGTCGCCTTGTTATGCGCGGAAATTCATTTTGTACCGCAAGGTGTGGAACGATGAACAAAAAAAATACATTTTCGGCGATGGTTTTGACCTGACGCCCTTTGTCATTCAAAGCGGAGAAATAAAATGGAAGCTTGACAATGAAGGCTACGGAATATGGAACAATGCGGGTATGGCCATTACGATAAGCGCGCGGGCCGGTATTTTTGAGGAAAAGCAAAACAATCTGCTTTACGGCGCCAGGATTGACGTTTACGGCGGCATCGCCGATGAGGAATATACAAAAATATTCCGCGGTTTTATTATGCGCGAGCCAAGTTATAATCAAGAAGCGAGGGAATATATCGTCAATTTAAGCGGCGAGTTGGCCTGTCTTTCTTCTTACGGCGCTTTGGATTTATCTGTAGTGAAGAATAATGTGCTTATAGCCTCTCGCGAAGCCCAATCCGAAGCCGCCGAAGACGAAAATTATTTTTCCTTTGAACTTCCCGACAAAGCAGTAGGCGCGGTATTGGAAGCGCGGATAGGTTCAATTGACGGCGGTTTTGAGGCTGCTTCCGTTCTTAAAGAAGTAAACGAATATGAAGTATCTTCTCTAAATTCACCCAAATATCCCGCTAAGATAACTCTGTTAAACGCCTTGCCCGCGGGCTGCGGTTTATGGGTTTCTTACCGAGTATGGCATACCAACAAAACCATAGAATGGATACTGGAAAAAACGCTTGAGCTCTGCGGAGATCCGGAACGTGAAATAGAGGAGTTGAATTATGAAGGCACGATAGAAGCTTTTTTCAATCAGCCTTCGGACGCGGATTTTTTGCAGGGCACGCACGATTATGCTTTGGTCAATTCATCTTCTGTTACTCTGCCTTCTACTTTTCTTAAAGACGCCAATTTTGATTGGATTATAGTTTCTTCCGGCAATTTGCCCTTTGAGCACCTTACCCCAAATAGCGTGGGCATAGGTGACGGGATATTGGATTATCCCGGCATAGTTGCCGCGCCGTGCGAGCAGGCTTACGGCACTTGGGAGGTGGAATGCTCCACCCTTAGAAACGAGGTCATAACCCAGTATTACTACTATCTATGGAAAGGGGCGGAGCCACTTATAGGGCAGGGATATTGTTTCCAGCATTCTAAGTATGACAGTTTCAGGTTATTTTTCGCTTTTTTCAAGGTGAGCAACAGCGGTACCGAACAGATGGGTATGGTCTGGATGGACAGGGACAATCAGACTTATAGGGTAAGGTACCGCATATGTCGTTATCCCGACGGCTCTATACGCTTTATGGTCAAGCCGCTTACCCCGGTGGAAGGGCCTTGGAAAGACTTCGGGATAGTTTGCAGCGATAATGAATATCAGGTCTGCAATTATCAGGCGATAATCTTAAGCAATTACGGCAACAATCATTTCTATTCCATAAAACTGAGCCCGCAGGCGGCTACGGGTTCGGGCGACGTGGCGCCATACGCCAATTATTACAGCCCCATAATCGACGGCGGGCTAAGGCTTAAAAACTGGAAGAATTTTACGGCCTCGGACGAACTTAACGGCGGGAGTTCCTCTTATTACACCAGGAGCCGCAACGAGGAAACTTCCCCTTGGAGCGATTGGAAGAGCATTACCTCGGGTTCCGCCATAGAGGAAAGCGGCCGCTACCTTCAGCTCCGCTGGCTTGGGCAAAGCGACGCCGCCCAAACCACTGTGCCAAAACTTAAATATTGGCAGGCGGAGTGGGACGCGGACGGCGTCAGCATAGCGATGCTTAACACTTCTTCGTTGACTTGCTTGGATATAGTGCAGGAGCTCGCCAGGCTTAGCGGCTATCAGATAGGGTTTGATTCCGAGGGTAAATTCTTTTTTAAGAGCAGGCCCTCTTTAACAACCCCTTGCCTAAAGCTGGGCAAGAGCGAAATTATAAAAGTGGAAAGCGTCAGCGGCGGGTTGGACAAATTGTATAATCGGGTAAGCGTAAACTTCGGCAATTACAGCTGCGTGGTGGACGATTTTACCCTAAACAAAGCGAGGCCCAATCTGATAGACAAATACGGTCTTAAGGAGCTGGCGCTTTCTTCGGGTTCGCTGCTGCCCGCGCAGAACGCCAATTTGGCGCGAGCCTGCGCGCCGGGTATTTTTACGGAAGTGAGCAAAATAAAGAAAAGGGCCGCCGTTTTGTGCCGTTTCTTGCCCCAAATAGAATTGGGCGACGTGGTTGAGGTCGATTACGGCGATGTGCTTAAAGGCAATATGATGGTCGAAGGGCTGGAGTTTAATTTGAGCGATTGGGCTTTAAGGCTGGATTTATGCTCTTGGGAGTCTTGATTATGGAAGAAAATCTATTATCCTGCGGCGCTTTTAGAAGCGGATTTGTATTTCTGAACGTAGTAAAGAACGTGATATATCTTATAGCGGTATTTTTGTCTTTTTCCTTATGGCTGGCCGCTACGGTTAATACGCCTAAGCGCTTGGCCGAACTTGAATATCGGGTGATTTCGCTTAATTCCGCACAGAGCAGAACGGAGGGGAAAGTGGAACAAGTTTTGGAAGAGCTGCATTTTATAAGGGATTATGTAAATCAGAGATAGGAGAAACACGATGTTCGGCAAGATAATAAGTTTATTGTCAAAAGCGAAGGAATTCCTCAAAGGGAAGAAAATCTATATAGCCTCGGTTATATTGATATTGCAGGCGATATTGGGTTATTTGGGTCAGCTTATAGATTTGTCTTCTCTTGCGGATTTTATAAATTGGTGCGGCGCCTTGGGCGCGAACGAATATACCGCCCGTTTGATAGAAGGTTTGGGCATATTCGGTTTGCGCTTCGCTTTTGGGGCCAGCTCCAAGAGCGGGCAGGAAGCCGCGGCCAAATAGCGGCCTGAGCGTATGGCGTAAAATGTTATTATCCCGCGCATTAAGGCGCAAAAAATCCCCGGTTAACGCCGGGGATTTTATCTTTAAGAAACAATTTTAGAGTATAAAGTTTAATAGCCCGCCTATGGCTATGGATACGCACAAAGTAATGGCGATAATTTTAAGCCCGTCTTTAAGTCCGCCTTCCCTCAATAGCACGAAGAACGAGGCCGTACAAGGCATATACATCGCCATAAATATGCACGCTATCACCATCTGTTTGGCGCTAAGCGCGAAAGGCGTCAAAAGAGCTATGGAAATGTCTTTTCTTAAAAAGCCCAAAAGTATTACCGATGAAGATTCTTTAGGCAGACCCAAAACCGAACTGACCAAACCTTGCAATACATTGTCTATTACGTCTATCAGCCCCGTCATATCGGCCAGTGTTACTATGAACATACCGGCTATGATTAAGGGTATGGCCTCCACTATAAAATCTTTGGCGCGCCTGCCCAGCTGTTTTACGAACGGTACGAATTTGGGGATTTGCCAGCTTGGCACTTCCATAAAAATATCGGAGGTATCGCCCGGCAGTATTTTGTTTAAAGCCATGCCCGTCAGCAGGCCCGTAAAAAGCATTATCGCAAATACGGTTATAAGATATTTAACCCCGTACGGCGCCACTACCGAAAACATCATCGCCGTCTGGGATATACACGGTACCATCATCAATATCAAGGCCAGCGCTATAATTTTTTGGCGTCTTGTTTCCAGCGAACGCACAGCCATAATCGCGGGCACTTTACAGCCAAAACCCAGCATTATCGGTATGGCACTGTATCCGTGCAGGCCGATTTTATGCAGTAAAGAATCAAGCAATATCGCCAGCCTGGGCAAATAACCCAGCATTGAAAGGAAATCCAATACGGCGTAAAACACCACCACGTAAGGCAAGACGTCTACAAAGGCTATTTTTACGCCTTCGGAGAGTATGCCTAGCCCGCCCGTCGTTTCCGAAGCGCTGCCGAAAAGTATCGTATATACAAAAGTATCCTGCGTAAAAGCGAACAGATGCTGCATAAACGGCAGATAATAATTTTCGTACAGCGGCGTAAGGAGGTTTATCAATCCTTCGCCTAGAAAGCGTATTACAAAGAAGGATATTACCATTACTACAAAGGCTATCGGCAAACCGAGCCAGCTTGAGGAGGCGGCTTCTTCCAGCTTTTCTATGAAGGAAGGGTGTCTGTGCGTGATTTTCTGCGCCTGCGCGCTTATCTTGCCGATAAGTTTCCATTTTTCGTCCTGGTCCTGAGGAATTTGCGCGGAGGCATATTTCATTTTGCCGGTGGCCAGTTTGTCTATGGTGGAAGTCAATTCCTTAAAGCCCATTCCGCTAAGCCCGTTGCTGGCTATTACCGGCACGCCCAAGAACTGGGATAGTTTTTCGGTATCGACGTCTATACCCTTTTTCTTGGCTATATCGAATTTATTTAAAAGCAATACGGTCGGCTTTCCCAGCGCGATAATATCCAGGGCGAAATATAAATTGCGTTCCAAATGCTGAGCGTCAAGCACATATACGGCGATGTCATAAGGCGTGGTCCTTATCAAGCCGCAGGCTTCTTCGTCGGTTCGGCATTCTTCCTGAAGGCTGTAAATGCCGGGCATATCGTATACGGTGTAAAAATGTTTGTTTATTACGGTTTCTCCGTTCAAGAGCGATACCGTGGTGCCTGGGTAATTTGAAGCGTCGGTCTTGACGCCCGTCAGTCTTGAAAATACCGTACTTTTCCCTACATTGGGGTTGCCCATCAGGAAGATTACTTTCTGAGAGGTCTCTATCAATATATGGTCCGCGAATTCGCGCCCCAGCGCTATTTCCACGCCGTCGGCGTCTATTACAATCGGGAAAGATGAGTTTTTTCTTTTTACTTCGCAGCCTTTGTGCAGGCCCATAGCATTTAAGCGGTTCTTAACTTTTTTGTCTTCGTGCACTATGGCAGTTATTTTGCCGTAGCCGTCTTTTTTAAGTTCGCTTAATTTTTTTATCGTGGTAAATTTTTCCGCCATATAAGAGCATATCCTCGTTAACTGAAATAAAACTTAGAAAAAAGTAAGTCTTAACTAACAAAATTATATAATATCTTGACGCATAAAACAAATTAAAGCCGAAAAAAGGTTGATTTGGACTATTTCAAAACAATCGGGAATCAACTTTTAGATAATGTTTATTGCGTTCGGCCTTTGGGAATGGATATTTGTTTTGCCCGTAGTATTATATGGAAATATTGATATAAGCATATAAGACGGAGAAAAATAAATTTATGTGGACATAAATAAACCCCGCTTGGCAATTAAGCGGGGTTTATGTTTAGAGATATTCGTTTTATTTTTTGTCGGCTTGCGCTTCCCTTTCGGATTTAACTATTTTAGCTTTTTCGAGTTGATTTTCCAGGAAGGCGATATAATCATCAATATCTTCGATGCTGTCCCAGAACTTTTGTTCTTCAGCCTGTTTGCGCATTAACATTTGTTCTTTATAGGACTGTTGCAGGCGGCCTTCCTTTTCCGCGCGTTTTTCTTCCGTTTCGATAATGGCGGCCAATTTTGTATTGTTATTGGCTCTGGCTATGCTTGAAAGTTTTGGGGTATCCTCGCTTTTAATATAAGGATTGGCGCCAAATCCCACAAGCAGAGTCGCGACTCTGGTATGGTTCCCTTTAACGGCATAGAATAGGGCTGTATTTTCTTCGGTGTCCTGCAGGTTGGGGTTTGCCCCTAAGTCCAGTAAATCGTAGGCCATTTTATAATCGCCTTTTTTAGCCGCGCCCATAAGGGGGGAAGTGTTTTCCGCGCTGTAAAGCAAATTGGGGTTTGCGCCGTCTGCGGCCATTACGGTATTAAAGACGGGATAATCGCCGTTTTCCACCGCCCAAGATAGTGCGCTTCTGCCCAGTCTGTCCTGGGCGTTTACGTCGGCCCCGCGCTTAATCAATTCTTTGACCATGGCATTATTGCTGTTTTTGGCCGATAAGATAAGCGGCGTTGTGGCTAAAGCATCTTGCGTTTGAGGGTTTGCTCCCTCATTTAACAGCAGCTTGGTTATGGAGTCGTCTTTATTTTGTATGGAATGCATAAGGGCGGTTCTGCCGGTATTGTCTTTAACTTCCAAATTGGGATTGAGGCCGAGCATCTCTCTCACGAATTTATAGTCGCCCGTATCTACCGCGGCGATAAGCGGCGTATAGCCGAGCTGGTTTTTGCCGTTGATGTCCGCGCCTCTGTCCAGCAATTTGTGGACTGTCATCATATCTTTTGCGGCTGCGGCCGAGGTTATCGATACCGACAGAGCCGTTTCCTTATCGTCGATTTTTATTATTTTTGTATCGATTAGTTTAAGCACTATATCGTGATTTTTATTTTCCGCGGCGTAGTTCAAAGCCGTTTTTCCTTTATTGTCTTCGGCGTTAGGGTTAGCGCCGTATTCCAGCAAGAGGGTTACGGCTTCAAGATTGCCGGCTCTGGCGGCGGCCATTAAAGGGGTTATGGAATCTTTGGAAGGCTCATTAACTTTTGCGTTGCGTTTCAAAAGCATTTCGGTAATTTTCGGGTCGGAATTGGCCGCGGCGACCAGCGGTGCCGTACCTTCATCGTTTTTTTCGTTCGGGTCTACGCCGGCGTATAGCAGGATATTAACTCTATCCACGTCATTATCGCTTATGGCTTTAATGAGCGATGTATTATAAAGGTAAGAATACTCGGGTTTTTCTTTGGCTTTTTCCGCATCGCCGCCGAGTATTTCGCTGTAAGCGCTTCTGCTCTGCGTTTGAGCGCATAGCGCCGCGGCGAAGGACGAAATAATAAAAAAGACAAATGTTTTCTTAAACATATATATCTCCTATATAAAATACTAACTAACATATTATTAAAAAGAAGTGAGTATTACAAGGGTTTTATTTTTGCCATTTAAAGGTGGCAAAGTTGCGATTTGGGGGGATTTTACGTCTAAGCAAACAAGTTAATAATATGCTACAATGGCCGTAGGCCGAGTGCGATTTTCAGACGTTGGAGGCATAAGTATGGATTTTAGTTTGTTCTCTAAATTGGCGCAAATACCTTCGGCGCCGGGCAGGGAGGAGCTTCTTGCCGAGGAAATTATTTCCGAAATCAAACCCTATTGCGACGATGTTCGCATAGACAGAATAGGCAATATAATAGCTTTCAAAAAAGGTACTGTCGGCAACAGAATAATGGTTGCCGCGCATATGGACGAAGTGTCCCTAAAAGTACGCTATATAGACGATAAAGGATTTATATATTTTACGCTTACCGGCGGCATAGACGCCAGGACTTTGCTTTCCCAGCGGGTAACGATAGTTACGGAAGAGCATGGCCTTATCCCCGGCGTAATCGGGGCTAAGGCGGCGCATTATCTTACCGCGGCGGAAAAGACGCAGGGCGTGGACGCGGCCTCTTTGAGTATCGATACGGGTTACGGCGCGCAGGAAGTGCGTGATATGGTAAGCATAGGCGATCCCGTTGTCTTGGACAGAGTCCCGCGGGAATTGGGGGGCGATTTATTCACTTCCAAAGCGATAGACGACCGCGCGGGTGTGTATATTTTGCTTGAAGTTATAAAGAATATGCCCAAGAGTCACAGGAATGATATATACTTCGTCTTCAGCGTGCAGGAGGAATACGGCCTTATCGGCGCGGAAGCGGCCACCGCCGATATCAAACCGGAAGTGGCTTTGGCGGTGGATACTACGGGTGCATTGGATACGCCCGGTATGCGTCCGCAGGATTATGTAGTTAGTTTGGGCAAGGGCATAGGAATAACTTTGGCCGACAGCACCACGATAGCGGACAGGGTTTTAAGCAAGCATTTGATAAAGATTTGCAAAGAAAAGAATATAGCCTATCAGCTTAGGGTTGCGGCGCGCGGCTCCAACGACGCTAAGGTAATGCAGCGTGCGGGCGGCGCGGCGCGCGCGGCGGCTTTGAGCGTACCAGTGCGCTATATCCATTCCAACGTGGAAACCGCGAGCAAGAAGGATATTGACGCGGCGTATAATTTGGTATTAAATTTCCTTTCGGGCGATTTCGAAGGCTAAGGAGCGATTTATATGATAAATTCGTCGGAGTTTAAACTGAGCGAGAAAACCAACCTTTATTATAAGGCGGAGGATATTTTAAAAGACGGCTCTTACAAATTGAAAGAAGAGGAGAAAACCCTCCTGGAGAAAACCGATATAGTATACCGGGCGCTTTGCGCAATACTGTATAACTTTGCGCCGCTTTCGGGGCACCCGGGCGGGAGCATATCCTCTGGCAGGATAGCGGCGTCTTTGGCCTATAAAGTAATGGATTACGATTTTAAAAATCCCGACTTAAAAGATGCCGACACTCTTTCTTATGCGGCTGGCCATAAGGCTTTGGGGCTATACGCTATGTCGGCTTTAAGAAACGAGATTGTAAAAACTTATCTTCCGGATTTATTGGCGGCGGAGAACCGCCAGCTTCGTTTGGAAGATTTACTCGGTTTCAGGAAGTCTCCCGCGGCGGGCACATCGCTTTTTAAGAAGTTCAATTCCAAAGCTTTGGACGGACACCCGGTACCGATAACGCCATTCGTCAAGCTGTCGACGGGCGCTTCGGGCATAGGGGTAGGCTCCAGCATAGGGTTGGGCTTGGCGGCTGCGTGTTCTTATAAGGAAAATACGCCAAGGGTAAACATAATAGAAGGCGAAGGCGGCCTTACGGCAGGCAGGAGCGCGGAGGCTTTGGCGATAGCTTCGGCTGCGGGTTTGGACAATGTGGTTTTGCATTTGGATTGGAACCAAGCGTCGATAGACTCGGAAAAGGTTACCGCCGATAAGAGCAGCCGCGGCGATTATACCGCTTGGACTCCCGCCGAACTATTCTACATTAACGGTTTTAACGTGATAGAGGTAAGCGACGGATTTGATTTTACGCAGATATACGCGGCGCAGAAATTCGCTTATAATTTAAATAACGGCTGTCCTACGGCGATAGTATATAAGACGATAAAGGGCTGGCGCTACGGTATAGAGGGCAAAGCGAGCCACGGCAGCGGGCACAAATTCGCCTCCGATGGTTTTTACAAAGCGATGGCGGAATTTGAAGAGGCGTTCGGCGTAAAAATGCCGCGTTTTGAAGGCGAGATGACGCCCGACAATATAGAAAAATATTTTTGGGATTTCTTGCTGAAAGTCAGGGAAGTTATCGGCAACAGGGCCGAGGTCTTTAAGCCTATGGCGGAAATGATAAAAGCCTCCAAAGAGCGGCTTGCCGCTTTAGGCAGGAAGTTTGGCGGCCCCGATATAGAGGGCGTATATAATATAAAGGAATGGCAAACCCCGTCCGAGTTTAAATTTGAAGCGGGCACGGCCCACGCTTTAAGGACGGTAATGGGCTCGGCTTTGGGATATATATCCGAGCATACGGGCGGCAGTTTGCTGGTAAGTTCGGCGGACTTGTCGGGTTCTACCGGTGCGGGCGCGATAGCCAAGGCTTTTGCCAAAGGATTTTACAACAAGTATAAAAACCCCGACTGCAAATATGTAGCTGGCGGCGGGATATGCGAGGACGGCATCTCTTCGGTGATGAGCGGCGTATCGGCCTACGGCACGCATATAGGCGTGGCGGCGTCGTACGCGGCGTTTACCTCGGCGATGATGCATACTCAGGCGCGCTTGCACGCGATAGGCCAACAATGCTGGAAAGAGGCTACGGGCGAACCCGAAAGGACCTTTGTGATTTTTACGGGGCACGCGGGCTTGCAGACGGGCGAAGACGGCCCGACGCACGCCGATCCGCAGGCTTTGCAGCTGATAATGGAAGATTTCCCCAAAGGCGCGGCGATAACTTTGACGCCTTTGGACGGCAATGACGTTTGGCCTTTGCTTAGCGCGGCCTTGGCCAAGCGGCCCGCGGTGCTTTATCCCGTGGTATCAAGGCCGAACGTAAAAGTGCTTGACCGTGCGGCTTTAGGCGCGGACTCACCCGAAGCGGCGGCTAAGGGCGTATATAGGATATGCCGCAGCGCGAAAGCCGATCCCGACGGCGTAATAGTGTTGCAGGGCCCCGGCGTGGGGGAGATATTCTGCTCCTCGGTATTGCCCGAACTTAAGAAGAAGGGCTTGGAGCTGAATGTATATTATGTAGCCTCCAGGGAGCTTTTTATGTCGCTTGACGAGCGCGAGCGGGAGGAAATCTTCCCGTATAAAGATATGCGCAAAGCGATTGCCGTTACGGATTTTACTTTGCCGACGATGTATTGCTGGCTTAAATCCAAGGACGGCGCGCGGTTTTCGCTCTATCCGTTTATGCAGGGCAAATATATGACCAGCGGCAAAGCGGAAGATGTATATAAGGAAGCGCATTTGGACGCTAAAGGCCAGCTGGAAAAGATAGAAGCCTATATCGAAGCGCTGAAAGCGGGCAAATGGGAATAAATTTAAATCATTAAGGAGAGTGTGAACATGGCGGAACAGAAACCTTATCTTACCGGAAGAACGTATATTTTCAGAATAGCGAAAGGCAAAGACCTTATGGAAGCCTTAACCGATTTCTGCCACGACAATCAAATAAAGTGCGGAATAATAAACGGTATAGGCGCCTTGGAGAACGCTACTATAACCACCTTCAGCCAATCCAAGAAGAAATACGATAAACGCGTTATAAGCAAGCCGACGGAAATGGTGAGCCTTATGGGCAATGTCAGCATAATGGACAACAGGGCCAATGTGCGTGCCGATATAGTCTTGGTAGACGAGGAAGGCAAAACCGACGGCGGACAGCTTACGGTAGGCAACAAGGTGTTTGTGGCGGAAGTATACATACAGGAACTTGTCGGAGAGCCGAAAGTAAGAAAGCAAGACAAAGTTACCAAGCAGAACATTTGGATATAAGAAAAAGAGAAAGGCAAAGGCCGCCCGAACGGGCGGCCTTTTTGTTTTGCGGAGAAAGGGAAAATGCCTCGCGAAGTATTCTGTTTGCCGTTGAGCTTGCGGCAGGGAAATTTGGCGGCAAATATAGTCTGCGTTTTCTTTGGCGAAAATATAAACGGTTTTACCAATCAGTTGGGAAATAAAATAACTGGTTTTAAAGCCCGTTTATTTTTTTGATTGCAAAAAAGAGGGGGAAATAAGCCTGCCGTACGTCGAGGTTTACCGAAAAGTCAAAAAACGCTTGACTGTTTTTTTTTTTTTTGATAAATTTTCTCTGTGCCCAGCAAGGGCAAAAAAGGAGGAAGTTTATGAAAAACTTAAACAGGAAGGGTTTTACCCTTATAGAATTGCTTGTGGTGGTCTTGATAATCGGTATTTTGGCCGCCGTGGCATTGCCGCAATATTTTAAAGCGGTGGAAAAATCCAGATCGTCCGAAGCGCTCTCTGTTATGGGCTCTATCGCGGCGGCTATGGAAAGAGGCAGATTGGTTGACAGCCAAAATAAATATCCCGCTGGATGGGACGAATTGGATATAGAATTCGCCAATGTAAATGGAGTTACAATGACGGGAACATCGGCTCTTACCACAAATAACTTTAAAATAGAAGTTACTTGGGGCGGAACCCCCAGCGGCGGAGCGGATGATAAGAATGTCGTAACGGCTACCAGAGACGGTTCCTCGGGATATACGCTCACAAGGAATTTCTATACCGGCAAAGTTACTTGCTCCGAGGGGAAGGGCACTGCCGGTGCAAGCGTGAGCGGTATTTGCAAATCGCTCGGTTTGCCGACGAGTACTACTCCAGGTGGCAATTAGGGTTAATCTCAACAAAAACAGCTTTGGTACTATAATCATATAGTACCCTCCTAAGGGGGGAGGCGTAAGCCTCCTCTCTTTTTTCTGCTAATTTGTATATTTATTCTAAGAGCTCTGGCGTTATAAGAGGACTTTGCCGGTGAAGAATAAAGAAGTTGTAAGGTGTCTTTTGTGCTTGAGTGCGTCGCTTTTAGATGCTTTAATTTTTAGGGGTTTAGAGTAATTTAATTGTCTGAGTAAAAACAGGATTTCCTTTTCTCTAAAGAACCCCTCGTCTTTTTTGACGAGGGGTTCTTATGTGGAAATCTCGGATTATTTTTTGTTTCGCACCGCTCTTATGCTTTGCAGATGCTGATGATAATTCTTGCTGAATATATGCCCGCCCGTTTCATTATCGGCTACAAAGTACAAAGCGTCAAAATTTGGTTCGGGATTGATTACCGCTTTGACCGAATTTACGCTCGGGCTGGAAATAGGCCCCGGCGGCAAGCCGTTGTAGCGGTAGGTGTTATAAGGGGAATCTATCCTTAAATCTTTAAGGGTGATGCCCTTTTTCCAATGGCGGCCCTCCTTGGCGTTATAGCCCAAGGCGTATTGTACTGTCGGGTCGGCCTCGAGTTTCTTGCCGATTTTTACGCGATTTAAATATACCGCGGCTATTTTAGGCCTTTCAGAATCCAAAATCGCCTCGCGTTCCACTATGGAAGCTATAGTCAATATCTCTTTTTCCGTCAATTTTCCTTTGTATTGCTTGATGAGTGGTTTGATGTTTTTGTCGTATTCGGCAAGCATAACGGCTATGACTTCCTGCGGCTGCATATCTTTGGGAAACATATATGTGGAAGGGAACAAATATCCTTCGGCATCGGCCTCTTTAGCCGCTTTTATAAAGGCGTATTTGTCTTTGATGATTTCGGCATTTTCCAAAGCTTCGGCAATTTCCTCTATTCGCCAGCCTTCAAGTATCTTTACTTTAAAATCTTTGGTGCCGGAATCGTTTATCAAACGCCAAATTACTTTGCTTGCCGGCATATTCTTGTTTAGAGTAAAAACTCCGCTCCTGAGCATAGGCGCCGCTCCGCTGAATTTAAGGCATATCTTAAACCACAGCGTACTTTTGATGATTTCATTATCTTTAAGTATTTGCGCTATTTGCCCCGCGTTTACGCCTGGCGGAATGGTTATTTCCGTCTCGGGTCCATAGGCGTTAAAATATTTGTACGCCCCTACGCCTAACGCAATAAAGGCGATAAGCAGCAGACAAGTTACGGCTAATAGTATTTTCTTCTTCATTGATACCTATTTTATCAGTTTGACGAAATGCCTTTTCCCCGCTTGCAGAACAGCGTCTTGCGTAAGGTTTAAAGGTTCGTCGCGGTTTATTTTCTCGCCATCGAGTTTTACCGCGTTTTGGTCTATCAGGCGTCTGGCCTCGTTTTTGCTTTTGGCTATTCCCGCCTCTATAAGTATGGCGGAAATCAATTTGCCTTGCGCGTTTTTAAGCTCGGGCATATCGTCGGGGTTTTCCTTTTTGGAAAATACTTTCTCGAAATGTGCCAACCCCGCTTTTGCGCCGTCTTCCCCATGGAAACGTTTTACCAATATGGCCGCCAAATCTTTTTTAGCCTGCATTGGGTGCTTTTTCTTTACTTCTTCCAAGTCTTCCACGGTAAGAAGTTCGTAATATTGCAGCATCAATTCGTCGGATATGGACATTATTTTGCCAAACATATCTTCCGGCGAATCGTTAAGGCCGATATAGTTCCCGTAGGATTTTGACATCTTCTTTACCCCGTCCGTTCCCACAAGAAGCGGCATAGTCATTACCACTTGCGGTTCCTGTCCGTTATTTTTCTGAAGCTGCCTGCCTACCAGTAAATTGAAGATTTGGTCCGTTCCGCCAAGCTCCACGTCCGCTTTAAGCGCGACGGAATCCTGCCCCTGGAACAAGCTGTACATCACTTCCAGCACGCTTATGGGGTTGCCGGCTTTCATTCTCTTTTTAAAATCGTCTCTTTCCAATACCTGCGCCATGGTTACCTTGGACAATGTGCCCAATATTTCCTTGGAGGTAATAAAAGGGTCCAGCCATTCGCTGTTGAAGCGCACTATCGTTTTTGCGGGGTCAAGTACTTTAAAGGCTTGGTCGGTATAGGTTTTGGCGTTTTTTAAGATATCTTCCCTTTTAAGGATAGGGCGGGTGGTATCTCTGCCGGAAGGATCGCCTATCGCGGCGGTAAAATCACCTATTACCAAGGTTACCATATGTCCCAAATCCTGGAATGTCCTTAACTTGTTAAGTACTACGCTGTGCCCGAAATGCAGATCCGAACTTGTGGGATCGCAGCCCAATTTAATCATAAGTTGTTTGCCGCTGGAGAGTTTTTTCTCCAATTCGGCTTCGCTCACCAAGTCGACAGTTCCTCTTTTTAAGAGTTTTAAAACCTCTTTTACTTCCATAACTATACTCCCGCTAAAATATTTTGTCCATACCGAAAAATATAATATATTTTATCATTTTACTAAATGAAATTATAAGGCTCCGCCAATATTTTAACTTGCAGTTTCTTTGGCGCTTTGGTATTTGCCAGGGTTCTCAAAAAGCCTTTGAGCATTTCTCCGTCGGTGCTTTTTATCAGGTAATATTGCTGGTAAAGTTCATTTGAATGGATTCCGCATTTTACCGGCCCCTCTATGCTCATAAACGCGCCGTAGGATTCGCGCACTGCTTTTGCGGCCATTTCGCCGAAGGTGTTTAAGTCCTTTTCACTTTTTGAGGTAAAAAGCAATTTTACCAGTTTGGTGTAGGGGGGAAAGTGAAAATCTTTTCTGAACATAGCCTCGTTGGAGGCAAATTCCAGATATTTGTTTTCTTTAAGAATATTATAATCAAATAAATCGTCTTTTGAGGTTTGGACTATCAGTTTCGCGTTTCTGTATCTGTTAAGCCGCCCTTTAAGATTGAACAGGGTTTGGGCAAAGCGTTCGGCCGCGCGAAAATCGGCCGAATTTAATTCCAGATCGGCGTCGAGCAGTGCGGCTAAATTTATTTTGCCGCCGCAAAGGCCGGCGTTTAGGGCCAAATTGGTGCCTATTATAATATCGGCCTGATTGTCCTTTAGGGCTTCTTCGACGAAGTGTCCCTCGTCTTTTTTTGTTTTAAGGGTTTGGGAATCCAATCTATAAACGCGCGCCTGGGGGAATATTTTGTAAATTTCTTCCGTTGCGGCTTGTGTGCCCCCGCCGAGAGATCTGAATATTTCGTTCTTGCACAGCGGGCAGATTTGCTTTATGCTTTCTTTAGCGCCACATTTGCGGCATATTAAGTAATCTTCTTTATGGTTTTTTATTCTGCTTAGCACCGCTCCGCATTTTTTGCATTTGGCGTAAGCGCGGCAATTAAGGCAGGCGTAGACACCGCTGTATCCAAGTCTGTTCAAAATCAGCAGGCTTTGTCCGCCGTGCAGCATATTATCGTGCAGGAGTTTTATAAGTTCGTCGGATATTAACTTTGATTTTTTACCCGTCTTCGGCACTGTTATGATTTGGGTTTCATTATTAAACTGCGGCAGAGGATGGGGGAAAAAGCTGGCTTTTAATTTATTTTCTTCCTTTAATTTAAGAGCTTCGAGCGAAGGTGTTGCGCTTATAAGTATCACTTTGCCGCCCGTGAGGTTTGCTCTTTCTATGGCCACTTCCCTGGTATGGTAGTAGGGCTTTGAATCTTCCTGTTTAAAATCTTTGCTTTCCTCGTGGAAGATTAAAGTAAGGCACAGATTTTTAAACGGCAGCAGGCAGGCAGATCTTGTGCCGACGACAATGCAGGGTTTTCCCAAAATAATTTCTGCCGCGGCCGTTTTCCTTTTGCTTAAAGATACTTTACTGTGCCACATTAAAATATGATGCGCGCCGAATTTTTTGTTTATTACCTCAATTAAATTGGCGGAAGTGATAATATCGGGTACTAATACCAACACTTGCCCGCCTTGGTTTAACACGTTGTAGGCCAGGCTTAGAGCGGCCTCGGTTTTACCTGAAAGATTTGCGCCGTAAAATAAATTTATTTGGTTTTGTCTTGCGTTTTTTATGGCTTCTTTTTGTTCTTGGCTGTATGTGCCCGCGGGGTAGAAAAGGGGTAGCTCTTTTGCGGGAGAAGGTTTATAGGAATCCAAAAGTTTTTGATTGAATATTGCGGGCAGCAATACGTTCAGCGTTTCACCCAAAGTATTGGCGTAATTTTGCTCTATAAAATGGGCAAGCGGGAAAAGTTCTTTGCCAAATAGAACTCTTTCATCTTCTATCGATAATACGGATTTTAACTCTACTCCGCTTGGCAGTTCTGGTTTAGTATCCAAAGCGGTAATGTATCCCGTTTGTACGGCCCTGCCGAAGGGTACTTTTACTCTCAAACCCAAAGCGGCTTTATTTTCCAGTTCTTTTGGCAGCGCATAATCAAAACTTTTATTAAGCGCTATCGGCAGGGAGACGGATATATTCATAGCGTTTATTTGGCTTTAGGCATTTTGCCCATATCGGCCAAGAGTACTTTTAGGTTTTCCCAAGCCTCTTTCTTCCAGCCGGGATTTCTGAGAAGAGCGGCGGGGTGGAAGGTTGCAAGTATTTTAACGGGTTTATCCAGTTCCACGCAAGTAAGATTAAGATCGAATATTTTGCCCCGTACCGCGCCAAAGGTTTGGTTTTGGCTTATAAGCGTTTTTGCGGCTACTCCGCCCAAAGCTACCACATAATCGGGAGATATGGTCTTTATTTGCTGTTCTAAATATCTTCTGCATACGGCGATTTCGTCCGGGTAAGGCGCTCTGTCGTTGGAGCGTTTATCGGGGTTGGAAGGGTCCACCATAGGGTGGCATTTTACGATATTTGCGATGAACACTTCCTCGCGGGTAAAGCCCATGGCCGCTATTATTTTGTCAAGCAGCTGCCCCGCTCGCCCCACGAACGGGCGGCCTTGACGATCTTCTTCGTAGCCGGGGCCTTCTCCGACGAACATTATTTTTGCGTTTACGTTGCCTTCGCCCGGCACGGCCTTTATGCGTGTTTTGCCCAGTTCGCATTTTTGGCAGCCGTTTATCATTTGGGCTATATAAGCAATTTCTTTGGTTTTAGAGTCGGAGGTCTTCCCGTCGAGCGGGGAATTCTCTTTTGGTAGGGGGTGTATATCTCTGTTCTGCATTTTTAAAGGAGAATGGTTCTCTGTTATCCCGCTATTTTTTACGTCGGAAGTAAAAGCAGCCTTATCTTGTGCTAAGGCTGCTTTTAAAATCAGGTCTTCTTCCTGTGCGTTTTGCAGGAAAGCTTTAAGACCGGCCGCTATTTCCTTAATTTCTTTGCTCATTTCGTGCGAAAATTATAATTTAAGAGGCTCTTTCGCCTTTCTTTCGGCTTCTTTTCTGGCTTCTTCCTCTTCACGTTTCTGTTGGGCCAAAGCGTCGGTTGAACCCTGCAGGACCATTTCTTTGGTCACTTTGCCGGTTAAAATATCGTCTAAGGCTACCTTGATTACGGTGGCGTCAGGCTGATTTTTATATTCGGCCTTTTTCTTTAATACTTTTGCCCACATTGAGGCCAACACTACCATACTGTATTTATCGCCGTCAAAATCAACCAGCTTATTTTCGATATCATTATCCTGTATTGCCATTTTCTTCTCCTGCGCTTTTATTATTTAAATTTTTTCGTCGATCTTTTTACTTTTAGCCGTTCGGCTCGTATTATCGCTTTGCAGTCGGCTACAGCCTGTTCGAAATCGTCGTTTATTACCAGATAGTCATAATTCTTTATGCATTTAAGTTCTTTTTTCGCGCTGGCTAGGCGAACTTTTATATCTGTTGTTCCGTCATTGCGGGATGCGATTCGTCTTTTAAGTTCGTCAAAGCTGGAAGGCGTAATGAAAATAGATACCGCCTGCTTATAGACTTTTTTGACTGTTCTCGCGCCCTGTACATCTATTACCAATACGGGCGTTTTGCCCGCTTTTATAAGTTTATCCAAAGAACTTTTTGGTATTCCGTAATAATTGACGTGCACTTTGGCCCATTCCGCCATAGCGCCTTTTTTTATTGCGTTTTCGAACCGTTTAACCGACCAAAAATGATAATCTTTCCCGTCGATTTCGCCCTTCCGAGGCGCCCTGGTGGTAGCAGTTATCACGCGCGAGAGCCCGTCGTCTTCAAGAAGACGCGCGACTATTGAGGTTTTACCTCCGCCTGACGGCGCTGAAATAATCAAGGGAAAGCACTCCATATACATTAAACATTTTATTAAATTATATTCAGTTAGACAAGAGGAAGAACGGAATATAAACGGCAGAATCCTCTTGCAAAGATAAATTCTTTTTTTCTATACTGATAGGGAAATATTGTAAAGGAGAAACATCTCAGGTATACTTATAGAAAGACCCGGGTGGAGGAAAAGCATATGCTTAGAAACAAAAAAGCTTTGAAAGGAAGAAAAGGCTTTACTTTGATGGAAGTATTGGTTACGGTTATAATCGTCGGCGTACTAGCGGCGATAGCGTATCCCGTATTCAGCAAATCGATAGCCAAGGCGCGTGCGACCGAGGCGGTCAATTTGCTTGAGATAGTCAAGAATAAACAAATACAGAATTTTGCCACTACTGGCGAATATGTGACTAGCGTCTCTGATTTTAAGAAATTGACTACCGGCAAAGAGAATTTGGCCAGCGGCGTAGTAAACGAGAATTATTATGTCAGTTTAAACCAGGAAAAGGCCTGCGCCTCTGTATCATACAAAAAAGGCGAGAATGAAATTTTCAGTTTTTCCACCGGTTATGAGACTCCCGGCCTTGGCTGCACGGGTAATGTTTGCAGCAGCTTTGGCGATATTATAGGCAGTGCGGAATCCGTTTGCGACGTGGCATTGCCGGAGCCTGAACCGGAAGTCCCCGCGTGCACCGGTTGCCCTGGCACGCAGCCTACATGCCCTGTCGGTCAAACGGGTAGCTATACTTGCAATATGACCACCTGCCAGTGGGAAGGATCTTGTTCCCCGATAGATGGGTGGTGCGACGGGCAGACAAGGACCTGTACCAGCAATGAGGGGACAGATTGTCATCAAACCTGTTCCGGAACTACATGGGGCAGCTGCGTATGCAATAATGTTTATACCTGTACGCCTGGTTCGTCCGGTTCGTTCCAAAGCTGTAAAGGTACCTGCAAGTCTGACGGAAGCGGATATGAATGCACCGGAGATACGGATAGCCATTACTGCTCGGACAAAAATACATGTTTGGCCTTTGACAAAACTTGCGCCGATGGAACCGTTCAGAAACAAACTTGCGATGACGGCGTAACGGTACTTTCCAGAACATTCCACATTAAAGGTGGCTGGAGCTGTGAGTTTAATACTGCCGCCTGCAAATGTGAATAGGTTTTGATTTTATAAATAAAAAAGGCCCCGTACTTTTGATAAGGTTTGGGTCCTTTTTGTTATAAAATAAATCCTGGTAAAGTAATAGAAAATTATAAAAGGGAAACAATAATAAATTTCCCTTGCAGGTTTATTATAGGGTATAAAGAGTTTAGTTAGGGAGGAAAGGTTATGTTTAGGATAAAAGCTATGCTTGTTTTTATGTGCTTGTTTTTGTTTGCTTTAGCAGAAACATATTCCCAAACGGTAATGCCGATAATAAAGAATTGCACTACGTTAGGTCAAGAGCAGTTCCTTTCTTGTGAGAGGACATTGCCTAACGGTGAAGTTCAAAGAGCGCGCGGAGCTTGTGTATGCCGTAATTTGGGAGGAATGTGGGATTGGCAAGGGGGGTGTACCTTGCCGTCAGCTACATATACGGAAAGCAATGCCTTGGGGCAAACCAGAACATGTACTATGCCTAGTGAAGTAAGGGGATGCGGTACTTTCTCCCCGGTAGTAGATATAAATCCGGAGTGTGGGGAATGGACAGGCGGTCTTATTACTCCCGTATTGACGCAGTGTAAAGTGGGCGATATTGAGTATTTGCCTTCCGGCGAGTGTGATACCATATCCAGAATTTGCTGTGCCGGAGACCGCGCTTTGCCTACATGGAGTGAATGGGGAAAGGGCTGTCCGACGACGTGCAGTACCTCAAACAAACCATCAACAAGAACGACTTGTAATGGCGGCTATAAGTACAGAACGGTAACTTGCAATACTTCTACGGGAGAATGGCAAACCGGCGCTTGGGGGGATTGTGATTGCAGCGATCCCGCATATGAGAAAGTTACTTTGCGTGGCGGCGGTACCTGTTGCCAGCGAAAAGACGGCACAGGCTTCAGGTGTGCCACCGATCAAGAAATAATAGGTAACAGATGGGAAAGTTGGGGGCGGGACCCAAGTTATTTCTGTTACAATATGGGCGGTCCAAACGGGACTATTTTGGGTTGTAGCAACGTGGTAGCTGGTGCAGAGTGCAGTCCTCAGGGATCTAGATGTTGTCGTAATTTCGAAGTTTTTTATTGTAGATAGAAAGTTTTACCGAAGAAGAAATTCTTCGGCTCTCAACTAACCGCCCCGCCGTTAAAACGGCGGGGTTTTTCCTTCCGCAAATTATTAATGGACAAAGAAAATCCCCCGCTTTGGCGGGGGATTTGTGTTAAGAGATTTTGTAAGCTATATTTTGCTTATTCTTCTCGTTATTGTTTTCTTTTGTATACATTCGATGGTATCACCGGGTTTTATTTGGCGGCATCCGTCTATCGATATGCCGCATTCATAGCCCTTTTCCACCTCTTTGACGTCGTCCTTGAAGCGCTTTAAGCCCGATATTTTGCCTTTAAATAGCTGTTCCGAGCCGCGCATTACTCGCGCCTCATAACCGCGGACAACCTTGCCTTCTTCTATATAAGAACCCGCTACAAAGCCGGAACTTAAATCAAAGGTTTGGCGTACCGTCGCCAGGCCGACTCGTTCTTCCACTATTTCAGGCTCAAGCAAGCCTTCCATAGCGGCGCGCAAGTCTTCAAGAAGTTCGAATATGATATTGTACTTCCTGATTTCTATGCCTTCTTTTTCTGCCTCTTCGGCGGCTTTGGTGTCGCTGTCGACGTTAAAGGCGATAATTACCGCATTACTTGCTTTGGCAAGCAAGATGTCCGATTCGTTTACATTGCCAGCGCCTGAGTGGATAATCTTCACCTGGACTTCTTCGGTCGGCGTTCTTAGTATGGCGTCTTTGATCGCTTCTATCGAGCCGTGTACGTCGGCCTTCAATATTATGGCGAGTTCCTTTACCTTTTTGCCGTCTATATCGCTCTTTAAACTCGTCAGAGAAACATGCTTTTGATGTGCCAATTTCTCCTCCTTATGGGCGAGTTTCCTTTTTTCGGCGATATGTTTGGCCTCTTTTTCGCTTTCGGTTACGAATAGAGTGTCGCCGACGGCGGGCGGCTCGCCGTTGATGCCTAGTACTTCCGCCGGTACCGAGGGGCCAGCGCAGGGCAGCCTCTTGCCGTGTTCGTCTATAAGCGCCCTTATTTTACCGTAGTTTGTGCCTACTATAAAAGGATCGCCCACCCTCATGGTGCCTTTTTGTACCAATACGGTAGCGACGACGCCGCGTTTATTGTCGCGTTTACTTTCAAGTATTACGCCTACGCCGCGTCTGTCGGGATTGGCTTTAAGTTCCATCATTTCCGCCTGGAGGCTTATCATCTCCAAGAGTTTATCGATGTTAATTCTCTTTTTGGCGGAAATTTCCACGTAAATGGTATTGCCCTGCCATTCTTCCGGGATAAGCCCGCGGTTTGCCAATTCTTGTTTGACCTTATCCGGATTGGCGCCGGGCAAATCTATTTTGTTTATCGCCACTATGATAGGCGCACCCGCCGATTGTGCGTGGTTGATGGCCTCAATGGTTTGGGGCATTATGCCGTCGGTGGCGGATACCACCAATACGACAATATCCGTCGCTTGCGCTCCTCTGGCCCTCATGGCGGTAAAAGCCTCGTGGCCGGGGGTATCAAGGAAGGATATGTATCCGCGCGGGGTTTTTACCCTATACGCGCCGATATGCTGCGTTATGGCGCCGAATTCGCCCGCCACTACGTTTGAATGTCTGATCGCGTCGAGCAGGCTGGTCTTGCCGTGGTCGACGTGCCCCATAATGGTTACTACCGGAGCTCTGGGTTTTAAGTGCGCGGGATCTTCCTGTTCGCTGTCTTCCGCGGCGATTTTATCTTCCGCGAATTCATGAATTATTTCCGCCTTAAAACCGCATTCGGCCACCACAAGCTCTATCATATCCTGCTCAAGCCTTTGGTTTATGGTAGCGAATATCCCCATACCCATCAGCTTTTTGATAAAGTCGTTTATCTTGATATCCATCTTTTCGGCCAATTCCTTTATTGTCGGCTGGCCCAAGATTTTTATTATTTTCTCGTCAGTCTTTTGGGGCTGGGCGGGTTTATCCTCGTGCCTTTTATGGTCATGGCGGTTGGAATGATCGCCATGCGGCCGATTATCCGCCTGCGGAGCAGGTTTGTTTTCCTGCTTAAACTCTTGTTTCGGAGTCTGCTCGGCAGGTCTTGGAGTCTCCTGCGTTTTTGGCGCGGGCTGGCTAAAAGAAGTTTCGCTTTGCGCCTCTACGGGTTGTTTTGGCGTTTCTGGGACTTTTGGTTCCTCAGGCTTCTTTTGCTCTTGTTGGATTTCCTGCTCTTTAAGTTCCGGCTGAGGCGCAGCGATTTGTGCTTGCGCCTGAAGCTGAACAGTTTCTTCCGCAGTTGCGGCTTTAGTATCTTGAACTTCTTTTTTAACAGATTTTTTTGAACCCGTCGTCTTTTTTGCCGCAGGCTTTTTTGGGGCGGCGGTTTTCTTTGCGCCCGTCGTTTTCTTGGCCGCGGGTTTCTTTTCCGCGGAGGTTTTTTTAGCGGCCGTTTTTTTGGCGGCGGTTTTCTTTACTGTTTTCTTTTTATCCTGTTCCTCGTCGGTATTAGTGGGTTTCTTCGTTGGTGTCATCTTCCGCCTCCTCGTGTTCGGCCAAATATTTTTTGGCGCCTTCTATAATCTTTTCGGCCGTTTTCTCGCCTACGCCTTGCAGCGTGGCCAAATGCTCCGGGGTTAAGGAGGCTATTTTCTCTACCGAGTTAAAGCCAGCCTTTACCAATACTTCCGCTATTTTCGGCCCTATGCCTTCTACGTCTGCCAAAGTTTCCTGCAGCATTTGGGCGGCTTCCAAGCCTTCCTGGTTTTTCTGGGATTCGCTCTTTACTTCAAGTTCCCACCCGCATACTTTGGAAGCCAGTTTTATATTCTGCCAGTCTTTGCCTATCGCTATGGCCAGCTGATCGTCGGGTACGATTACCAAAGCCTGTTTCTTCTCCATGCTGTTTATTCTTACGGAGAGGACTTTCGCGGGTGAAAGCGAATTGACGATATTGGTTACGGAATCGTCGCTGTAATTGATAAGGTCTATTTTTTCGCCGGAAAGTTCATTGGTTACGGCTCTTATTCTTATGCCTCTCATACCGACGCAGGTGCCGATGGGGTCTATTTTGTTGTCATTGCTTTTTACAACTACTTTGGCCCTGAAGCCCGGATCCCTCACTATGGATTTGGTTTCAATTATGCCGTCGGAAAGTTCCGGTATTTCCACTTTCATCAATTCCTTTAAAAATTCGGGCGAAGTTCTGGAAAGTATAATGTATGGCCCTCTCTGTCCTTTATCCATTTTGTAGGCCGCGGATTTGTATCTGCTTAATACAGGGTCGTCTTTGACGTCGGCGAAATCTGTCTGGTTGAGCACTCTTGTTATTATGGCTTTGACTCTGCCGCCGTGTACGAAGCGCTCTTTCCTGATTTGTTCGCAATAAGGCAAAATGGCTTCCGCTTTGCCTAAGTCTACTATAATATCGCGGTCGGAAAATCTCCTTACCAAACCCGTTACGACTTCGCCTTCCCTGGGTTTAAATTCTTTGTAGAGATTATCTCTCTCAATACCTCTTACTTTTTGGATAAGCACCTGCTTGGCTATCTGTGCGGCTATGCGGGAGAAATCCTCAACGTTAAGAGTATTTACAATCTCTTCCCCGATTTGGGCCGAGGGTTTTATCGCTTTGGCGTCCTGGAGGGATATTTCCGTCTCCGGGTTGGTTACCTCTTCGGATACGATTAAAGTCTGATAGGCGGTTATGGTGCCTTCTTCGGTATCTATCTTGGCGGATAAAACGGCGGTTTTACCCAAATGTTTCCTTAAAGCGGAGATAAGGGCGTCTTCTATGGTTTTTAAGGTGTCTTCCCTTTTGATGTTCTTTTCTCTCTCCAAACTCTCCAAGGCTAAAAGTAAATCTTTGCTCTGCATTTTTTTGTTTCTCCTGTTGATAAGTTAAAATTCCGTTACCGGGTCAAGATTGGCTTTTTTCAAAGCGTCGTATTTGAAGGTGAACTTGGTAGTTCCGTCGTCCAATACGAACTGTTCGTCGTCGGCCGAGTCTATCAAGCCGGTAAAGCAGGCCCTTTTTTCTATGGGCTCTTTGGTGTATATTTTGGCTCTCTCGCCGATAAATCTTTTAAAATGTGCGGGCTTTTTAAGCACTCTTTTTATGCCTGGGGAGGAAACCTCCAATATATAGGCGCCCTCGATAAGGTTTTCCATAGTCAGAACGGCGTCGATTTTGTTTGACAAAATTTCGCAATCGTTAAGGTTCACGCCGCCTTCTTTATCGACGAAGAACTGTAAAAGTTTCTTGCTGCCGTGCGCTTGGATTATAAGGTCTATAAGTTCATAGCCTTGGGTTTCCAGCGCTTTGGCGACGGATTCTTCAATATAGTTTTTATTTTTCATAAAGTGCTTCCTCTAAAACAAAAGCGACTTGCTAAGACAAGTCGCTTAAGTAATCTTTAAGATAATTTATTATAACATAAATAGGCGTTGGGGTAAAGAGCTTTGCCTTTTGATATAATTTAAACGTGAACGCAAAAGATTTTATTAAAAACCGCGCCGCGCGCCTGGGCTTTGATTTATTGTTCGTAAAATTTGTGTTTGTCGGTATTTTTAATACGATATTTGGCTATTCGGCATACGCTTTTTTTGTTTTTATCGGCTGCGGCGATTTTACCGCCCCGCTATTTGCTACCGTATGCGGAGTGCTTTTTAACTTTAAGACGATAGGGGAGTTGGTTTTCGGCAATTCGTCAAACAGGCTGATATTTAAGTTTTTTGGGGTCTATTTGTTTACGTACGCGCTTGCGGTAGCCTTGCTTAAAATATTCGCGTTCGCGGGCTTGGAAAACAGATATGTTTCCGGCGCTTTGATACTCGCGCCGATGGCTTTGATAAGTTTCTTTTTGAACAAGAATTTCGTTTTTAAAACGGAGAAATGATATGAAACCTCTCATTTTCGTAGTGTCCAGCGCTTTTAACGAACAGGAAAACGTCAAACCGCTTTATTATAGGGTTAAAGAACAGTTTGATCGATTGAGCGATAAATACGATTTCCAATATTTGATACTTGATAATGCCTCCACTGACAATACTTTGGCGGAACTTAAAAAGCTGGCCGCGGAAGAAAAACAGCTCGGCGTTGTTGCCAATATGAGGAACTTTGGACATATTCGCTCGCCTTATTATGGAATAATGCTTTCCTTGCAGACGCGTGCGGCGGCGGTTATTTATTTGGCTTCAGACTTGCAGGACCCGCCGGAACTTATTCCCGAATTTATAAAAAAATGGGAAGAGGGGTATAAAGTCGTATTCGGGCAAAAGACTTCAAGCCGCGAAAATAAATTTATTTATTTTTTGAGGGGCCTGTATTATAAACTGTTAAGAAAATTCAACGACAGCGGCGCCAATTTGCTTGAGCAGTGCACGGGTTTTGGGCTTTTCGACAGGGAAGTGATAGAAAGACTTGCCAAGATAGATGATCCTTATCCTTACCTGCGCGGGATAGTGGGGGAACTTGGCTATCCTGCCGCGCTGATACCTTTCAAGCAGCCGCGCCGTTTTGGCGGAATTACGAAAAATAATTGGTATACTCTTTACGATAATGCGATGCTCGGTTTTACCAATCACAGCCGTTTGCCTCTTAGAATAGCGGCGATAGGGGGATTTATATTGTCTATACTGTCTATTCTGACGGCTTTTGTCTACTTTGTGCTTAAATTGTTGTTTTGGAATAGCTTCCCTATGGGGCAAGCGCCTTTGCTTATAGCGGTGTTTTTCTTCTTTTCTGTACAGCTTTTCTTTATGGGTATTATAGGCGAATATTTGGGCGCGGTTTTGACACAACTTTTAAAACGTCCCATGGTAATCGAGAAAGAAAGAATAAACTTTTAATCTTTAGGCAAACTACATACGTTCTTCGTTTTTGCCCGGCTCTCTGCCGCTGGCGAATTTGCGCTTATAATATTGTTCGATATAATAATGGCGGCGTCCCATTTCGTCCATAAAGTCTATGGTAAGGTTTGTTGTCGGGCCTTTGGGGATATCGTATACGGGCGCGTATATGCAGGTATTGTCGGGCGTTGTAAGCATTTTCTCTATAACGGCTTTTCTTTGCAGACTTTGCCTGTAAAGCGAGAAATATGGCTTGCTGAAAGGCACTATTATGAAGGCTACATAAAGCGTCAGCGCGGCGGCAAAATAAGGCGTCAAATTGAATTTATATTCGTCTTTTATGTAATTGGCGAAGAATAGTATCGCCGCAATCGTAAATAAAGAAGCGCTGTAACAAGCCCTGTGCGGGCGTATCGGCAGAAGGAAAAACACCATAGCCAATACGAAGCTGACGAAACAGCTTAAAACCAGCATTAGGAAGGCTTCGTTTTTTATCGCCCGTTTAAATTTGTCTATGGCGCATAAAACCGCGGCCAAGCATAAAACGGGCAAAGCGTAAAGAGAACTTGCCATAAACAAATCCATATTAGCCAAATGGTGCATAGCTCTATCAAAGAGCGGCCTCTGATTTAGCGCTTTTGTGATAAAATTCAAATTGTTTCTGTAATGATAGGCGGGCGAACTGAACATCAGCGCCAAACCCGCGGCGACGCCCGCAAAAAGGTGGGGGAACCAATTGGGGATTTTCTTCTTGAGGATAAACGCCGCCAAAGTATATAAACCGCAGAGGCAAAATATCATAGGGGCGGAGTTTTCGTTATTCATACCGAGTATTATCCCCGCGAAAAAAGCCGCTATCCTCGTAAAGGAATTGGACGGTATAAAATCGGGTTCGTGCCAAGTTTTTCTGAGTACGGCGCAAAAAGCCATAAACATAACGCCCAGCATCAGATAATTGACGGAACCCGCAAACCAAAAAATAGTTTGGTCGGGCTGGGTTACCAGAAATACGCTCGCCAAAGCTATAAAGAGAAAGGCGGGCAAATCTTCAAGTTTCTTGAAGTTGGGCATTCTTAGGTATACCAGGTAAAATATGGAGTATACCAAAGCCAGCTGCGCCAAAGGATTAAGAATTAGGAACAGCCATTTATAGCCTTGTATCAGTATAATGTTTATCAGGCCGCCTATTCTGGCACAAACGGTGATAAAAGCCCAAAAATAGCATTCTAAATTATGGACGGGGCATAACATTTCGTCTTCGCTTATCGGATACAGGTAAGTAAAGAACCAAATAAAAGCCAAATACAGCCCCGTCAACAATCCCCAAAACAGATAACTGGCCAAGGTCTTCTTGGATAGCATTTCTATTTGCCGATCAGCGTTTTTATTCTGGCTTCTATGCCTTCTATCGGCCAGAATTCCGCCTTCTGCGCCGTTCTGGCTTTATATTCCAGTTTTCCCTCGGGCAGAAGTTTTTTGCCTATCACTATTCTGTGCGGTATGCCGATAAGGTCCGCGTCTTTGAATTTTACGCCCGGCCTTTCATCGCGTTCGTCGTAGAGTACGGTTATGCCTTCGGCGCGAAGGGCATTGTAAATCTCGTCGGCTTTCTGTTTGACTTCGCCCTGCGTATCCAAAGCGATAAGTTCCACGTCAAACGGGGAAAGCGGCGCGGGCCATATTATGCCGTTTTCGTCGTGCGATTGCTCGATGGCGGCTGCTATTACGCGGCTTACGCCTATGCCGTAGCAACCCATAATCATAGGCTTGGACTGCTGATTTTCGTCTAAGAAGTTCGCGCCCATCGATAAGGAATATTTGGTGCCTAGTTTAAAAGTATGGCCGACTTCTATACCGCGCATAAATTCAAATTCGGCCGAGCATCTGGGGCAGCGGTCGCCTTTTGAGGCGAGTTTTAAATCCGCAAAGACGTCGGGCTGGAAATCCCTGCCCAAATTTACATTCTTTAAATGGGTATCTTGTTTATTTGCGCCCGCTATGCCGTTAACTATTGTTTTTATGTGGTTGTCGGCATAGATCTTTATATCGGCGTTCTTTTGTTTTAGGCCGCAAGGTCCGGCGAACCCCAAGGGTGAGCCGGTCGTCTGTTCGTAAAAGTCGGGTTCGGCTTTTTCAAGTTCGGACGCGTTAAGGAGTTTTTTAAGTTTAATTTCGTTAAGTTCGTCGTTCCCGCGCATTAAAACAACTACGGCTTTGCCGTCGGCTTTATAGACCAACATTTTTATGAATTTTTCCGCCGGCTGTTTTAAGAAAGCGGCCACCTCGTCAATGGTTCTGGCTTCCGGAGTGGAAACTTCCTCCGAGGCAAGCAAGTCTTCGGGCTTTGGGTTTGCGGGTGCGGGCGCTTCAATTTCCGTCTTTTCCGTATTGGCGGTATATCCGCATTTGGGGCAGACCGAAATTTCGTTCTCGCCCGTTTGGGCAAGCACCATAAACTCGTGGGAGAAATTTCCGCCGATATTGCCCGTATCTGCTTCCACTGGTTTGAATTTAAAACCGAATCTGGTAAAAATACGCATATAAGCGTCATAAAGGCGCTGATACCACTCTGCGGCGGATTTCTCGTCGGCGCAGAAGGAATAGGCGTCTTTCATATAAAACTCTCTTGCGCGCATTACGCCAAAGCGCGGGCGGATCTCGTCGCGGAACTTCGTACCGAACTGATATAGGCACAAAGGCAGCTGCTTATAGGAATTTACGTCTTTCATCACCAAATTGGTCATTACTTCTTCGGCGGTAGGGGCCAAGCAGAAACCGGCGCCTTTGCGGTCCTTAAAGCGGAGCAGCTCTTTGCCGTAATAGGTCCAGCGGGTTGATTTTTCCCAAAGTTCTTGGGGCTGGACTATCGGCAGCCATACTTCGCAGCAGCCCGCCGCGTCAAGCTCTTCTCTAATGATATTTTCTACCTTTTTTAAAATTCTTATGCCAAGCGGCAGCCATTCGTAAATGCCGCTGGCCGTCTTGCGGATAAGGCCTGCCCTTAACATCAATTTGGCCGAGATTATATCGGCGTCTTTGGGAGCTTCTTTTAAAGTGGGGATATAGTATTGCGATAATTTCATTTCTTTATTTCCTCTAATATTCTTTTAATCCAAATCTTCTGCGGGAGTTTGTATTTTATTTCGCCCTTCTCAAACCAGAGCCCTTCTCCGCGTCCGCCAGCTATGCCGAAATCGGCGTCGCGCGCTTCGCCCGGTCCGTTTACCGCACAGCCCATAACGGCTATCTTCTTGCCCGTAGAAAGGCGGATAAGCTCTTTGTCGGAGTAAATCTTCTCCTCCAACGCTTTTACCGTACCCGCTATATCCACCTGCGTGCGCCCGCAGGTAGGGCAGGATATTATATTGGGGCCGTATTCCCTAAGGCCAAGGGCTTTTAAAATCTCGTATGCCGCGCGGACTTGCATCTTGGGATCTTCCGTCAAGGATATCCTTATCGTCGCGCCTATGCCTTGGCTTAAAAGGCGGCTCATAGCAATAGAACTCTTTACCGTACCCGCCAGGAAACTGCCCGCTTCCGTCAGGCCGATATGCTGGGGGATATTGGTCTGCTGCGCCAAAAGTTCGCAGGCCGCTATCGTGCGGGATATATTGTCTGATTTTAAAGATACCAAATATTGTTTGAAATTCAGTTTCTCCAGCAGGTTGGCTTGTTCCAAAGCCTCGCCCACCATTACTTGCGCCCATTTCTTGTCGTTCCATTTCGGCTGGCCGGAAAACTTCTTTAGCTCTTTTATGGAGCCCGCATTAACGCCTATTCTTATCGCCACGCCTTTGTCTTTGCAGGCCAAGACGACTTCTTTTACCTTTGCCATATCGCCGATATTGCCAGGGTTTATCCTTACCTTGTCCACGCCCTGTTTTATCGCCTCAAGCGCGAGTTTGTAATCAAAGTGTATATCTGCTACCAGCGGTGTTGTCATCGCTTTCTTGATTTTGCCCAAAGCCTTGGCCGCGTCCATATCAGGCACAGCCACGCGGTTAATCTCGCAGCCGGCGTTTTCCAATGCTTTTATTTGCTTTACCGTCGCTTTTACGTCCCTGGTGTCGGTATTGCACATCGCCTGCACCCTTACGGGGTTTTTGCCGCCGAGTACAAAAGAACCTACTTTTACTTCGCGGGTTTTCTTCATTTAGCGGCCTCCTGTGCAGGTTTTTGAGCTTGTTCTTCTACTGTCGGTATCGCCGTTTGCTCTGAGGGCTGGGCTTTTAGCGTCTGCTCTACCGCCGCAGGTTTGGCGCTGCGGGTTCTTAAGCGTTTAATGTCGCTGTAAGTGGCATAAAGCACCAAGGCAAGCAAAAATATCGCGCCCGCGGAACTGGCGTTGTAGAGGGTTTTTTCCTTAACTCTTTTGCCTCTTATCGCCTCTATGATGAAAAACAGAATATGTCCGCCGTCGAGTATCGGTATCGGGAACAGGTTGAACATACCTATCGCCACCGATATCAGACCTATCAAAAAGAAGTAATCTTCCGCCCCGCTGTGTACGCCTTTGCCCACGATTTCAAAAATTCCTATCGGGCCGGCCACGTCGGGTGCCTGTTTGTGCCAAAGTCTATCGGCTATCGTGGTAATGGAAAGGGCTGTCCAATAATAGCATTGATGGCCCGCTATTCTTAAGGCTTCGAATATACCCGCTTTTTGGTAGACTGGTTCCAAAGCTATTCCGACTTTCTTATCCTCATTTAAAGGGAGTGTGACGCTGGAAGTTTCCTCCCCGCGTTGGTATGTCAAAGTTACGTTTTCCTGCGCCGCGGCGATATTTTTTACCATTTCCTCCCAGTTTTGTATGGGGGTATTATCCACCTTGGTAATCAAATCTCCTTTTTGTAGGCCTGAGTCATATGCGGGGTAGCTTTCCAATATCTCGCCTACTACGGGGGGAATTTGTTTTGGGTTGTTTACGGGCAGTCCGACGGATAATACAACAAAAAAGAATATTACGAAAGCCAAAACATAGTTCATTCCCGCGCCGGCAAACACCATAAAAGCCCTTGAATACCAGGGTTTAGCGGCGAAGTCGCGCTCATCGGTTATTTCCGCCTCTCTGGCGTAAAATTCGCCCGCCGGTTTGACGTATCCGCCCAGCGGTATTGCGCGAAGGGAGTATTGCGTTTCGCCTTTGCCCCATTTCTTCAAAAGTTTTCCGAATCCTATTGAAAATTCTTCTACCCGGATATTTAAAAGTTTGCAAGCCAAAAAGTGGCCCAGTTCGTGTATAAAAATAACGAGCGCCAAGGCGAAGGCTATGCCTAAAGCGGAAAGTAAAGTGTCGGGGCTGATCAGCCAAAGTATCTTTGCCCACAGCGCATTGAGGAAATTCATTATCATTTACGGCTCCTAATGTAAGATAATAATATTATATCACTTTAGAGGAGCCATTTAAAACCGCTTTCACTTCGTTCCCGCGCGGCATTGGCAAAATAAAAAACGGCTTTTTAAAAGCCGTTTTTTAAGAGCTGTTTTTAGAAGCTATATCTTAACTTTTTTGTACTTTTTGCTGTTTAACAAGTCGACAGCTTCTTCCCTTGCCCATTCGTCTACCAAAGCTGCGGCGCTCAATGTAAGCGGCTTATGCTGGCTGGTATGTTTGGCCAGTACGCCCGCGACTATTTTTGGTATGTCTGTAAACAATATTTTCCCTTCCAAAAACGCCGATACCGCCACTTCGTCGGCCGCATTTAATACGGCGGGGAAACTCCCGCCTTTTTTGGCGGCGTCCAAAGCCAGACACAGACACGGAAATTTATTTAAGTCCGGCTCGGAAAATTCCAGCTTGGACATTTCCATTATCGAAAGCCTCTTTGCCGGGTTGGGCATACGCTTGGGATAAGTAATTGCGTATTGTATCGGCAGGCGCATATCGGGGTTGGATAACTCCGCTATTATGCTGCCGTCGACGTATTCCACCGCGGAGTGTACTATCGACTGCGGGTGGATTACTATTTTTACTTTCTCCAGCGGGAGGGCGAAAAGGTGCATTATCTCGATAGTTTCAAAGCCTTTATTCATTAAAGTCGCGGAATCTATCGTTATCTTCTTGCCCATTTTCCATCTGGGATGCGCCAAAGCCTGCTCCGCCGTTACTTTGCTTAAATCGCCGTCGTACTTAAAGAACGGCCCGCCAGAAGCGGTTAGCAATATGCTCGCGATTTGAGGCTCGGCTTTGTAGTAGGAGTGGGAGTCGACATTCTCCAAAGACTGAAAAACAGCCGAAGGTTCCGAATCTACCGGTATTATCGTGGCGTTCCAGCGTCTGCATTCGTCCATAATCGCGCGCCCCGCCATTACTATCGGTTCTTTATTGGCCAAAGCTATCGTTTTGCCTGCCTTTATCGCCGCTATCAGCGGTATAAAGCCGACTGCGCCCACTAAACCGTTTATTATCAAATCGGCCTCGGGCGTAATCGAGAGATATACCAAAGATTCTATGCCCGGCGCCAATAATTTGGTGTGTGCGGGCACTTGGTCTTTTATTTTGTTGTAGGATTCCTCGCTGTACAAAGCGGCGTATTTGGGCTTAAATTCGTGTATCTGTTTTAAAAACAGTTCCGTATTGTTGTTGCCAGTTATCGCCAAGACGCGGTAATCCTCGCCCAAAGCCGATATTACGCTTAGCGAAGACACCCCGATAGAGCCGGTAGATCCTAAAATTACTATCTTTTTCATAACATATAAAGCAGTACGTAGTACAATACGGGGGCGCTGAGCAGGAAGGCGTCAAACCTGTCGAAGAAGCCGCCGTGGCCCGGCAACAGACCGGAAGAATCTTTTACGCCTGCGCTTCTTTTCAGCACAGATTGCGCCAAATCCGATACCTGCCCCAAAACCGATACTAAAAGGCCGATTAAAGCCGCCTGAGCCGCGGTTATGTACCACGGGAAGAATAAATCCCAGCAGAACAATGCCGCCGCCACGCCCAGAATCGTGCCGCCGATAGCGCCTTCCCACGTCTTTTTCGGGCTGACTTCTTTGTTAAGTTTGTGTTTGCCCAAAAATCTGCCAGTAAAATAAGCGCCCGTGTCCGTCGCCCAAATGGTGATGAAGAGTATATAAACGAAATATTCGCCGTAAGGCTCCATAAGGCGGATATTTATCAGGTGCGCCAGAGACCAAGGTATCAATATTATGCCCAGTAAGGTATTGGCCGCGCGTTCAAGCGAGCGCGCCGGGGAAATTATCTCCACGAAGAATACGCCCGCCAAGGAAATCGCCATAAAAAACGAGGCTATATTGCTCGGCGTGCCGATTTGATTCTCGCCCCGCCCCGCTATCGCGCCTATTATCATAAGTATGCCGAAGATTATCAGCGATACGCGGTTGACGGGTTTCTTTGCGGTAAGCAAAATCAAACCATACTCATATAAACAGAGCAATATTATGGCCGCTACGAAAGCCATATAGAATATACCGCCAAAATAGATGGCGGCAAGCACGAGGGGTATACCCACGAGCGCGGTTAAAATTCTAGGTAATAGCATAGCAACATTTTAGCAAATTAAATGCTTAAGATTAAATACGGCGGGTAATATTCAGCGACCGCCGAATCTGCGTTGGCGGCGGCCGTATTCCTCTACGGCTTGTATGAAATGTTCTTCCTTAAAGTCGGGCCATAAAACGGGGGTAAAATAGAACTCGCTGTATGCGGCCTGCCACAAAAGAAAATTGGAAAGGCGCTGTTCGCCCGAAGTTCTTACTATAAGATCGGGCTCCGGCAGATTGTTGTATAAAGCGTCGGAAATTTCTTGCTGCGTGATCTCTTTTTTGCCGGAGTCGATAAGTTTATTTACGGCGTCGGTTATCTCTTGCCGGGCGCCGTAATTTATTGCAAGATTGAGCACCAAAGCTGGATTATCCTTCTTTATTTGCGCCGCTTTATCCATTTTTGCAAGAATGTCTTGCGGCAGAGGTTCGCGCCTGCCGCTGAAAATGATTTTTACTTTCGGGTCGTCTTCTTTAATAAACTTGTCCAGCGTTTTTGACAGCAACTTCATCAAGGCGGATATTTCCGTTTTGGAACGTTTCCAGTTCTCCGTAGAAAAGGCGTAAAGCGTTATGTATTTTACGCCCGTTTTTAAGGCGGCGTTTACCACGGTTTGTACGGAGCGAGCACCTTCTTCGTGCCCTTTGGCTTTGGGCAGGTTCTTGTTTTGTGCCCAGCGGCCGTTGCCGTCCATTATGAATGCGATGTGCGTGGGTATATTTTTCTTTTCCGCCATAATTATATTTTACCTTATTTGATAATAGGCGATAAAAACCCCCGGCTTTCGGCCGGGGGTAAATATCTTTTTATTTAGTTTTTTCTCTTGCACCTCAGCATTACGCCTGAGCCTGAAGAGTTATCGCAATGCCTGCCGTTGCTGCAGCTGTAAACGCCGCATGTAGTAGGAACATTCTCGCTCCTCATACATTTAAAACTGCAAGTCGAGGCGGAACAATTTTGGGTGCAAAGTTCGGCGTCTGTCTTTGAAGAATTGCACGTGCTTATGTAATCGCCTTGGTACTGGCCGCCTTCCCACCACATTCCGCCGTTATAATATGCGTGGTGCTCTGTGCAGCCTCCTCCTTTGGCTACATATGGCAGTTTGCCGCCTATAAAATACTTTTTGCCGTTTCTTCTGCAGGTATTTTTATCTATAAACCTGTAAGTGTTATGGCAGTCTGCCAATATGCCGACGTTAACCCTTTCGGGGACATATTCATAAACGCATTTTTTGCCGTCCAGAGAAACTTGGCCGGTGGGACAGCAAATGCCGTTGGTTTCGTATTTGCCGCTGGGGCATACGCATTGCCCTTTTACTGGGTCCCATTTGGACTTGGGGTTGCCAGCGCAGCAAGTGGAATCACTGGGGTTACACTCGCATGCGTTTTGTCGTGCATACTCGGGATCTTCGCATTTATCAGCAATTTGACAGGAAGAATCATCCCAAGATCCCCATTGGCAAGAGTTGTTGCAAGTTCTGGTCATGGTCCCTTTTTTGCCATCTGAGCACGAGGAAGAGTCGGTATTTCCAGGCGTACATACTCCCTCATTTGAGCATATGCTCCATTCTCCGCTTTGCCATTCTCCCGTATATGTATTACACGTTACTTCGCGGGTACGAACGCCGCAATTTCCGCATGACTCACTGCCGGCCGGCTTGGAACCTAAACAAGAGTATTGTGGGGGGCAAGATACGCCGCTATAATCGCAAACACCGGTAAGGCTATTGCAAGTGCCGGTTATAGTACTGCCGTCCCAACACGTTTTAGTACAGCTGCCGCAGTCTTTGTCTTCTTTCTGCGTGATACCGGAATCGCCGTCCCCGCCGGGAGCGACATATTCACAGCCGACACTGTCGGTAGATACCAAATCCGAGAACATTGAGCATATTGTGCTGTTCTCGCCATTGATGCAGCCCGTGGCTTGTGTTTCCACATTCTTTACCAATGTGTAATTCTCCCCGCTTCTGTTATTTACCGCAGAAATACAGGCATCGCTTAAAGTATAGTCAAAGCTGCCGACGGTAGCGGTATTGCCTTCAGTGGTGGTAAGACCGGCTATCGGCACATTTAAATCTTTGAACGTTGTGGCGTATGTTTCGTTATTGAGCATATAATCCTGTTGCTTTAACGAAACGATATTCAAATTATTCAAAGCATCGGAAACCCTGCTCTTTTTGACGGATTTCGTATAGGAAGGCAAAGCTATTGCCGCCAATACTCCTATTACCAAAACTACAACCAAAAGTTCAGTTAAAGTAAACCCCTTTTTGGATTTTTTCATATATTTACTCCAAATCGTAAAGTAAGAAGAAAAATAAGCGGAATAAGCAAGCTATATCACCTAGACTTTACAATACTCTTTTTAGTTTTATCAATATTCGGAAATATATGTATACACAAAGACATATATAACAGAATACTCTTGGCCAGATGACAAACATCAGACCGGATTTTCTTTGATATCCTTTGTCTATATTGAAATACTACTTCAAAATTTTTTGGAAGTCAATATGCCGTTGATGGAGATATGGTTAATAAAAAATCTAGATTGTCCTTGAAGAAATAGCTTTATGTTAGGAAACGTCAGTTCGGGATTTTATTGTTTTTGTTTTTATCACATATAAAATGTCGCGTATACAATTATTCTATATAAAAAAGCCCTCGCATAAAGCGAGGGCTTTGGTAATGCTATTGCTTTAGATTGTCATTATCTCTTTTTCTTTTTCCGCCGTAATCTTTTCTATCAAAGCGATGGAGGCGTCGGTCGCTTTCTGTATGTCGGCTTCGTATCTTTTAAGATCGTCTTCCGTAACCTCGCCCGCTTTCTGCGCTTTCTTTACTTTTTCTATCGCGTCGCGGCGTTCGTTGCGTACGCTGACTTTATAGTCCTCGCTCATTTTGGATATGGTTTTGCTTAACATCTTGCGGCGGTCTTCCGTCATGGGGGGGAAGGTTATCCTGATAAGTTTGCCGTCGTTCATCGGCGTTACGCCCAAATCAGCCTGCTGAAGTGCTTTCTCTATCTCTTTTATCGCGCTTACGTCCCAAGGCTGTATCTCCAAAGTTCTGGCGTCGGAAACGTTTAACATCGCCATTTGTTTAAGCGGAGTCGGAACGCCGTAATATTCCACGCGTACGTTTTCTATCATCTGCGGGTTGGCACGGCCCGTCCTTAAAGTTCCCAAATCCTGTTTGAATTTCTCGGCTACCGCCGTCATATTGTTTTTGGTTTTCGTTAAAAGTTCGCTGATACCTTCCATAAATTCTACCTCATGAGTTTATTTTTATCTATTATATCTTTTTTGGGGTAATATTGCCCTTTCGTGTATTACTATTTTAAAGCCGCTTTGTTCATAGCGCAGCATTTCTATCTGCTTTTGCATATTGCGCATTTCAACGCGCTGACGCATTATTATACTGCCCAGCAGCTTAACGCGGGCGCCCAAAAATATCGCAAATCCGGCCAATATCAGCAGAGCAATGATAATGGCGGTCCTGTCGCTCATAAAATCGTTCCAGAAGTTCTTGCGCGGCGATTTTTCAAAAGATGTTCCGCGCTCTTTAAAACCTGCCGCCGCGACAGGTATTTCTTCTATTGCTTTGGATTGACGTTCCTCTTGCGGAGTGGTTGGCGTGTTTTCTTGCGGCTTTTGTGAAACCTCGGCGATGACTGCTGGTTCTTCCGGTTTAGGCGAGGGGGTATCCTGCTTTTCGGACGGGGTTTCTTGTACGGATTCGGTTTTGACTTCGGGTTTTGTTTCTTCTTTTACTTCTTCCTGGGCGGATATCTGCTCTCTGTTTTTATCTTCCTTCGGTTCCTCTTGTTTGGGTAAGGATGATGGCCCCTCTTTTTGCGGGGGCAGCAGGGAGGGAATATTTTCCGCCCGCTCAGCCATGACTTTTACCGTAGAGTCTTCGACTTTCGAAGCCTTTGAAGGTGAATCTTCCGTACCGGCAAATTCGGCGAACCATTTGCCGAAAGCGTGTTTTATATGTCTAAAATGCCAGCGGAAATTGGTTTCAAACCTCCTTAGGAAAGTGTTTTTCTTCTTTGCTGGTTTTTCCGAAGGCTTCGGCGTTGGGCAAGTGGGGAGTTTAGCTAAGTCTTTTTGCTCTTCGGCGGCTATTATGGCTTCTATTTTCTCGGGGGTGAGCGGCCCTTGCACTTTATCGGTGTTTACGTTTGATATTATGCTCGCGGGAAGAATGTAACGATTTGTATCGGGGAAAAACATCTTCCTGAAAAAAGAGGCTATTTCCCTTCTTAGGAAATAACAGGTGGCCGCTATTATGAACAGAGCAAAGCAGCCCAGCGGTATTATCCAAATGAAATGATGGGGGGAAAATAATTCTTGCATATAAACTCCTTCCGGAAATTTAATTAGTAAATCGTCGTTCCTATTTTCTTGCCCGATACCGCCAGCTTGATATTGCCTTTCTTATGGAGATTAAATACGCAAAGCGGGAATTTGTTTTCTAAACAAAGCGCCAAAGCTGCCGTATCCATAAATTTTAGGCCTTTCTTTATGGCGTCTTCGTAGGTTATTTCTTTAATCAGCTTGGCTTTGGGGTTCTTTTTGGGGTCGCTGTCGTAAACGCCGTCAACTTGCGTCGCTTTAAGCACCAAATCCGCCTTAATTTCCGAAGCTCTCAGAGCGGCGGCAGAATCCGTGGTAAAGAACGGATTGCCCGTCCCGCCGGCAAAAATAACAACTCTGCCCTTTTCCAAATGTCTTATGGCTTTGCGCCTTATGAAAGGCTCGGCCAACTGATAGACGTTTATAGAGGTCAGCACGCGCGTGGGAACGCCGGCGTCCTCAAGAGCAGATTGCAGCGCCAAAGAGTTTATTATAGTAGCCATCATGCCCATATTGTCGGAATTTACTCTGTTTATTATCCCGCCGCCGTCGCGCACTCCGCGCCAAATATTGCCGCCGCCTATTACTATGGCGAGCTGGCATTTTGTCTTTAAAGCGGATTTGATTTCCTGCGCGATGTCTTTCAGCGCTTTGGGGTCGATGCCGCGTTCGCCTTGCTGCGCGAGCGCCTCCCCAGATAGTTTGAGCAATATCCTTTTGGGCATAAGCTTACCTCTCCGAACATTATTGAATAGTTTTTTCTATAATACAAAATTTTATTGGGGCGGACATAATAATATCGCCGATATTTTGGGGGAAACGGATTGTTATCGTCCGCCGCCGCCACCTCCGCCAAAGCCGCCGCCGGAAAATCCTCCGCCGAAGCTTCCTCCTCCGCCTGATGATTTTGATGACGGTTTTATCGACGTGCGCGCCAATCCCCTAGACAAAATCGAGCCTGTTATAACCGGGCGGCCGCCGTAATGCATAAGTTTCTCTTCCACAATATCTTTAGAGAGCATTTTGGTGAAACTTTTTATCCACTCGCCCTGTACCCCGAAAGCGTAGGCATAAGGCAAATAATCGGCGAATACTTTTAGTTTGTCTTCCGGGTTGGAAAGTTCCGCACGGTGTGTTTCTGCAGTTTCCATATATTTTTTAAAGCCAAGCAAGTCTAAATATAAGTCCCGCCCCGCTTTTGTGGTATTGTCTATTGTGGACATATATACCAAAAAGCCAGCGATAGAGGATAAAAAGATAAGCTCTTTGCTGTTGAAGAGAATATTCATAGTCGGCAGGAAGAAAATCAGTATTATCAATGTCGGCCAATTGCTGTGAAGCGTATTTTTAACGCCTATTGAAAACGCGGTCATTGTCAAGATGACATTGATTAAAATTATCTGCGGTTCAAAAGCCGTCTGCATGGCAAGCATTATCAAAATGGGGAAAATGCCGAATTTATTGTTTTTGTTTATAAAGTGCCGTCCGTCGCTTTTCAATATATTGCGGAAGGTGTTTACGGATTTGGCTATCTCCGGCTGATATGATTTGCCGATATAGACGACGTCGCTTGAAAAGAAAGTGTCTAAAATAAAAAGTTCATCTTTAGGCAGATTGGGGCCGTATTTGTCTTGGCGTTTGAGTTCGATTAGTTTGCCGCTTCCGGTTATTTTTATCTTTTCTTTGCCGCATAGGCTTACCAAGGCGGCGGCAAAAAATGACAGCTTAAATTTCCGTTCCAGCAAATAACCCGCAAAGGCTGGAGAAATGCCCTCTGGCGGCGCGTAAAGGACTCTGCCGTCGTATTTCGGATCGCGTCCGTATTTGTACCAAGTAAACAAAAAATAAATAAGCAATACGGCAAAAAGCAGCCAAGGCAGATGTTTGCGCGCAAATCGTTTCAGTTTGTTTTGCAGGCTCTCTTTGACGAAGCCCTTTTCAAAAGGAACGGCTACGGTAAAACCTTCGCCTGGCCCCAGAATAGAAGTGGTGTAAAAGAATAAATTGCCATCGGTTCGCGCCAAGGATTGCTTTTCGCCGTATCTGCCCGTATATAAGGATATGCCTTTATCAATAACTTTAAGCCCTTTGGGCGCGATAAATTTAAAAGAGGCGCGCTCTATCGGGAATTGCCAATAATTACCGGTAACGTTCCAATAAATTTCGTCGTATTTTCCGTTGAATATAACGCCGTTTTTCATTATATAAGTAAGGGTGTACTCGTGGGGGCCGCGGGCGATATAATCGTCATTGCCGAAGTTTATCGTCAAATCGCCGTTGTATCTTTCTGTAAAGTAAGGGTGCGGTTCGCCGTCCATATATAGAGAGAGGGGGATTATGTCGCGGTCGGCTTCCAGCGGTATTGTTCTATATATGCCGCGGCGTATTTTTTTGTGTTCGGCGTTGACGGTGATTTTTTCCGTAACGGTAAGCTCCGCTTTTTCGTTAAGCGTGAGGGTGACGTCAAAATTAGTTATCCTTTCCTGAGAAAAGGACAAACCCGCAATAAGCGATAAAACGACTGAAAAGAATAATTTTTTCATAGCTTAAATTATAAGATAAAAACTGCTCGCACCACAAGAAAAAATCCGGCTTTTCAGCCGGATTTTTTTGTATGTTTTTCAGTAAGGGTTAAAAGAGTATTTGTTTTTAAAATCGTCCCAATCCGTCTTTTTTACCAGCTCTTTTATCTCTTGTTTTTTTAGATGCTCTTCCTTTGAAAGGGCAAGTGCCTCTTTAACGGAGTTTGCCGTTTCTTGCGAAGTCATTAAATTTATTTCCCGTTTAAGAGTAGTGAAGTAATCGTCGTTTTCTCCTATAATATCCGCAGTGAGCCTTTTATTGCTCCCGCTAAGCTCCAAAGCGGTAAGAGCAAAGAGTTTTGATGAGGACTGTTTTGCCTCTTGTAAGGCGCGTTTAAAAACGGCTCTGTCGTTTGAGACGCTTTTTGCCGCTGCGCTTTCCTCCGGCAGGAGGCTTAAGCCTATTATCCCGCCAGCCAGCATTAAGGCTATGCCGGCTTTTGAAGAGGAGGGTTTTTTGCGCCTTACTATATTGTCAAATTCCTTTACTAAAGTTTTAAGTTCCTCGTTGCCTTGTGGATATTTAAGTTTTTTTAGAACAAAAACGAAATCGTTTGTAACCATTGAAGGAAGAGCGTCGTGTTTAAGCGGATTTCGCATATATTCGTAAGTGTACATTGATCTAAGTTCAAAGAATGCCTCGGACAATTTCCTTTTCAGTGCGGGATTTGCGTCATAAACGGCATTATGCCTTTGCAGATACTGCATTATTTCAAGGATTTTGTTCGTCGCCTGTTCCAAAGTGCTTTTTGGCATTTGGCTTATCATTCCGGCCGAGGCGGCCATAGCGTATAAAGTGAAGGGTGCGGCCCCGCTCTCTTGCGATAAGCTCTGATATGTAATGGAAGGCTTCTCCAAAAGCATTTGCGCTTGCTGCGCTCTGCTTAAGTTTTGCGAGAACGCGCTAAATGGCAAGAACTGAATGGAAAGTAATAAAGCCGTAATTTTTTTATGCATAATTTCTCCTCCTAAACGTTTATGTCTAAAATATTTAAACCGATATGATAACGGCATAAAGCTCCGGCATAGTAAAATTATCTGGAGGTAGCCGCCTCGCCAAAATTAAGTTCGATATTCAGCGGTTCGGCGTTGGCAAGCATATCGATAAAATCTTTTTTAAGAGTTTGAGCTTTATCCTCTTTGATAATATTTTTGATTTCCGCTATGGTGTTTGGCGAAGTTATTAAATCTATTTCCGCCGATATTATCAAGTAGAGGTTATTGCCTTTTTGTCCGTCTTCAAAAAGGATGTCGGATAGCGCAGGCCCGTTATATTCCGATAAAGCCAAAGCCGTCAAAGTTAGGGCTTCCGGCCCATTTTTTTTAGCTTGGATAAGCGCTCTTTTTATTTGCGTTCTTGAAGATGATATTTTGGCATTTGAAACTTGATTTGGCATCAAAGCCAAAGCTGTTACGGCAATTAGCCCTAAAGCTATGCCCTTTTCAGAAAGTTTCTCCGCGCTTTTCTTTAGTATCGCGTTTATTGATTTTACGGCAGATTTCATTTCCGGATTGGCTTTTAATAGATTCGCCGGGATGGAATTTAAAGTTTGCTTTATCTTTGGGTGTAAATCCGGCGGGATATAGGAAAATCCTCTTTTTTGAGGGAAGGACGCGGCATAATCGGCAAATTCCTGCAGTTGCTTGTTTAGAAGATTTATGTCCTTGCTTAAAGCGGCGTAATTGCTTTGTCCTTTCACCGCTTTGTTAAAAGTTCTTGTCAGTTGTTCTGATTTTTGGGCCAGAGCGGCGGGGGGATTGGTGCGGGCCAAAGTTTTATCGTTTATAAAAGTTTTTATTTTGGAAAGTATATCGGCGTTTGCATTCAAGGAGTATCCCGCGGCCATCGCCAGCGATATGTCGGAAAGCCCCGCCGACAATCCGTTTCTTTTAAAAATATTTTTAGGTTCTTGCAGTTTTAATCTTATATCTTGCGGGGTATAATCAGCCTGTTGAGAGCTTTGCGCGCAAATCGGCGCGGAACATATAAAATTAACGGCTACGGCCAAAGAGAGTATCCTTTTAAGCATAACATTATCCTTCTTAGCGAGTATCGTTTAACTTTTTATAGTTGTAAACGGAGAGGCTGAATTTAAGGTTCTATTTTGAAGTTCCGCGAAACAGTCCCATATCCACATTTTAATATTGTTGAGATTTTTTTGCAAGAAAAGTTCTCGCAATAAGCCGTGATTGTTTTTCGCTCAATTCCATGGGCTGGCAAGAAACAAAAAACCCCTTCTTTTTTTGAAGGGGTTTTTCGGTCTGTTAGGTTATTAGAATCTTACGAATCTCGTAACTTTCAAGTTTACGCCGAGTTTCTTGCTCTCTTCGTCGATAATCTCCTGTACAGATTTTTTATTGTCCTTTATTGACGGCTGGTCAAGCAAGCAAACGTCTTTAAAGAATTTTTTAATTCTGCCGGGGAGCATCTTTTCGATTGCGGCCTCAGGTTTGCCTTCGTTTTTGGCTTGAGTGATAGCGATATCCTTTTCCTTTTCGATAACTTCGGCGGGGACTTCGCTTTCGTTCAAGTACTGGGCGACCATGCCTACCGCCTGCATAGCGATGGCGCGGGCAAGTTCTTTAACTTCTTCTTTTTTGCCGCAGCAACCGTCGGTTTTATCGCAAACGAGTTCAACCAGAGCGGCTTTTTTGTTATCGGAGTGCAGGTAATAGTTGATTACTCCGCAGCCTTCGCCTTTCTTCCAGCATACGGCTTTATTGAAGGAAACATTCTCACCGAATTTGGGGGCGAGTTCGTGGATCATAGCCGTAATTTTCTCGTCTTTGGTGTAATCGGCAATGTCGGGGTTCTGGAGCATATACTCCGATATTTTGTCTACGAGCCCGATAAAGTCTGCCGTTTTGGCGACGAAGTCCGTTTCGCAGCCCAAATAAGCCATGGCTACGGTATTGCCGTCTTCGGATACTTTAATCGAGACTCTTCCTTCTTTAGTTTCGCGGCCGGCGCGTTTAGCCATATCGGCCAAACCTTTTTTGCGCAGGAAAGTTACTGCGGCTTCAACGTCGTTATTGCATTCGGCCAGAGCCTGTTTGCAAGCGCCGAGCCCAGCACCGGTTTTTTCTCTTAAAAGTTTAATATTTTCCAAACTTGACATAAATTCTCCTGTTAAAAATCTTTCCGCCCGCCTATGACGGGCGGAGAAATTAAAACTTAAGCTGCGGCTTCCTCTGAAGTTTTTTCCGCCTCTTCCTTGGTTTCTTCTTTGGCTTTGGCGGTTTTCTTTACGGTCGTTTTTTTGGCGGCCGGTTTCTTTGCAGCGGTCGTTTTCTTGGCTGCGGGCTTCTTCGCCGCTTTTACTTCTTTTTCTTCTTCTTTAGTTTCGGCTTCTTCGGCTTTTTCCGCGACTACGGCTTCAGCTTCCGCTACTACTTCCTTCTTCGTTTCTTCAACGGCGGCGCTCAAGGCTTCTGCCATTACGGGATTTTCGACCGGCTTTTCTTCCGCGGCGGGTTCTTGTGCGGCTTCAGCTTCGGCTTTCTGCTCGGCATTTGCGCCGTTGGCTTCGTTTCTGCCTTCGATTATGGAATCGGCTACGGCCATGCAGAAGAGCTTTATTGATCTGGCGGCGTCATCATTACCGGGCACCGGTACGGTGATGTCGTCGGGATCGGCATTGGTATCGCATACGGCCACTACGGGTATGCCCAATATTTTAGCTTCTTTTACCGCGCCTTGCGTATCAACGGGATCTATGATGAAAAGTATGTCCGGCAAGGTTTTCATATCTCTTATACCGCTGAGGAGTTTTCTTAAGCGGTTCATTTCTTTCGTCAGTCTAGAGGCTTCTTTCTTGGAAATGGCTTTAAGTACGCCTTCTTCTTCCCATTTTTCGAGTTCGGCCATTCTTTCCACTGATTTTCTTACCGTCTGGAAATTGGTTAAAGTACCGCCCAGCCATTTTTCGTGTATGCAGGGGCAGCCCGCTCTCAGCGCTTCGGTTTTGATGGCTTCTTGGGCTTGTTTTTTTGTTCCTACGAATAAGAATTTCGAACCTTTCTTCGCTTCTTCTTTAATATAAGCGCAGGCTTTCTTCAATTCTTTCGCGGTTTTCTGCAAGTCTAAGATATGCACGCCGTTTCTTTCGCCGAAGATATAGCGGCTCATTTTAGGGTTCCATCTTGAGGTTTGGTGGCCAAAGTGCACACCGGCTTCCAACATAGCCTTCATTGATATATTGCTCATTTAATTATCTCCTTATGTCGGCGCGGGCCAAAATTTGGATAGGGGATATCCATAGCGGCACGCTGCCAAAGCGTCGTAAACGAGGCATTTGATTTACGGATTTTTTTCGCTTCGTTTATCCGGCTTATAGATATTATACCATAAATAGGCTTGGCTTATTTTTATTTTTGCGGTAGAGGCGGATTATGCGTCTGTGGGAGGTACTTATAAAAAAGAAGAGCCGGCTTTTTAAATTCCGCCGGCTCTTTGTTTTGGGTTAAAATCTTCCGTTTACGAATATCATTCCGGGGAACCAACCGCTGTTCTTTATGATGTTGACGAAACCTATTTGCAGGCCTCTGTCTATCACGGTGATATTGTTTACGAAACCGAACTGCAATCCTGTAAAGTATTGGCTTTGGTTATAAAAGCCGAACTGTAACCCCGTCATATTCTGCGCGAAGTTCACCGCGCCGATTTGGGCGCCCAAGGCTTCCATATCATTTACGTTTACGAAGCCCCATTGTACGCCGGTTAAATTATCAGAAACGTTCAAAAGCCCCCATTGTACGCCGATCGCATCTTTTGACGTGGTGTAAATGGCAGTTTGCAAACCGCGCATTTCATAACTTCTTGCATAAGCAAATGCCGCTTGTAGGCCATGCATTTCTTCAGCTCTTGCGGAAATGAAGTTCCAATCCAATCCGTGTACGGTTGGCGTATTATTGTCTATTAACCCAAGTGATACATTGGTAGTGCTTGTATTGGGCCAAGCAATGGTATCATAAAGGGATAGTTTAACAGGGCTTTGAGCCGAGGCCGCCAATCCCAATGATGCCAGTAAGAGAAAAGACGCTAACAGCTTTCTCATAAGTTTGTGTTACCTCCTTGAATAATCTATAATTATATTATAAGTTATGACTCAAAAAGTCAAAGCGAGTTTTGATTTCTGTTTTCCTTTAAAGGGGGAAATTGAATTTTATGACGGATATATCAAAAAAAACAACCGCTGTTTTAGCCCTCTTGGCGTTAAGCGCTAATTTTTGTTTTGCCCAGAGGAGCCTTAAAGATATGAACCGCGGTACTTTCCCCAAGCAGAAACAGCCTGATTTGGAGGAAGAACTCCAAAAGAACAGGCGCCCCGTAAATATAATAAACGCGCCAGGCGTAAGACAAACGACCATAAACGGCAATACTGTCTATATATATGACAGGCCGACGTCTTCAAATATCCCCGTATACAATCAAGTTACAGTAAGCGGAGGGGGCTATAATCCTTCTTTCGCCGATCAGGCAAACCCTCAGTTTAAGAATTGGGCGATAAGCGCGATGGGTTTGGATAATACTCCGTATACCGGGGCGGGCATAGTTGCCGCGGTATTGGATTCAGGTGTAGTCCAGCACGAGCAATTTTGCGAAGGAGCGGTAGATATTTTAAACATATCCGGCGTTGATTACGACTATGACGCCTATGGCCACGGTACGGCGATAGCTGGGATACTGGGCGGCTGCGGGCCGGAAGGGAGCGGATTCTCCGGTGTTGCGCCGCGCGTAAAGATGAAGGTCTATAAGATAACGGACAATCAAGGCAATACTAATAATATAAATATAGGTAAAGCCGTACAGCGTATACTGGACTATAACAGAACGCATCAGAGCAACCCGATAAGCGTTATAAACATAAGCTACGGTTTGGATAGCGACGATGAAGTTGTTTATAAGGCTTTAAAGGCGGCGTATGATTCCGGTATCGTGATAGTAGCGCCATCTGGCAACGATCATGCCAACAAATTGTCCTATCCCGCGGCTTACGATTTTGTGATAGCGGTGGGCGGCCTCAGACCGACGAGGCAGATATTTGAAAGATCCAATTACGGCGCAGGCGTGGCATTTGTGGCGCCTGCCTCTGCGATATATGCGCCGGCCTTGGGCAACAGTTACGGTTGGGTGCAGGGCACGTCTTTTGCCGCGCCGTATATAAGCGGAATGGCGGTTTTGATAATGGAAGCGTATAAAAAGAAATACGGTTCTTTGCCTTCGCCCGCCAAAGTGCGCGAGATAATGGGCAAGATAAGCGAACCGCAGCCCAATTTGCTGCCGCAATGGCAGGGGTTGGGATTGCCTAACGCTTCAAAGATAGATAAGGTAATATAATCATATGAAATACAGCGAATACGAAATACCTTCCGATTTAGTATTTAAGACTAAAGACATAATCGATATGGGCGGGCTGAAATGTTCCGCTTTGTTAAATCCTTCTGACTTTGCGGACTGCGAGGAATTTGCGGGGAAAATCAAACGGATAGAAACGAAGCTTAGTTTTTCCGTATTGTCTAAAGACATTATGGTAAACGGCGAAGTCTGCGGGAAAAGCGAGGTGGAATGTTCCCGCTGTCTGAAGGAATTTGAGAAGAGTTTTAACGAGAAGTTTAGTCAATTATATTCCACTAAATCGGAAATAATTGATATAATGTATTTAATCAGGCAAACGCTGGCACTGCTTGGCGGGATACAGAATTTGTGTTCGAAGGAGTGCAAGGGTTTGTGTCCGTATTGCGGGTGCGACAGGAACGAGGTCCAGTGCGACTGCAAGGAGCCGAGTTTTTCGCAGTTTGCCTGTTTAAAGGAAAAAATTTCAAAAAAGTAAAAGGCGTAAAAAGCGCCGATTTAAGTGAGGAAGAAGAAATGCCAAATCCAAAGAGAAAGCACACCAGATCCAGAAGAGATTTGAGGAGATCAGCCAATTCGAAATTGGAAGCGATAAACGTAATACCGTGCACCAATTGCGGAGAGATGAGACTGCCCCACAATATCTGCCCGAAATGCGGATTTTATGACGGCAAACCGGTGGTAGAAGTAAAAGCTAAGAAAGAAAAAGCCGAAGCGGCAAAATAAAAGAATATGCGTATAGCACTTGATGCTTTAGGCGGAGATTTCGGCGCGAAACCAAATGTCCTTGGCGCTTTAAAAGCTGTTGAGGATTTTGGTTTCGACGTGATATTAGTCGGCGACAGCAATTTAATCAAGCGGGAGCTTGACGCCGCGGGCGAATATGACGAGAGTAAAATATCGATAATACACGCGCCGGAATTTATAGATATGGCGGCCTCGCCCGCACGGGAGTGCCGCAGCAAGAAGAATGCCAGTATAGTGGTATGCGCCGATTTAGTCAAGACGGGCAAAGCCGACGCCATGATCTCGGCCGGAAATTCCGGCGCGACTATGGTGGCCGGCTTGTTTGGTTTAGGGCGTATAAAAGGTATAGACAGGCCTGCGATAGCTTCTCCGATGCCTACGCAGAGGGGTGTTTCGTTGGTGGTCGATGCGGGCGCAAACGCGGATTGCAAAGCGATAAATTTGCTTCAATTTGCGGTAATGGGCAGCATATACAGCAATATAGCATACGGCGTCGCCAGCCCGCTGGTTGGGCTTCTTTCGATAGGTGAAGAAGAAGGTAAAGGAAACCTGTTGGTGAAAGAAGTAACCAAACACATAAAGAATTTGGGTATAAACTATTACGGCAACATAGAAGGCCGGGACGTCCATACTGGAATGATAGACGTAGTTGTATGCGACGGATTTGTCGGCAATATAGTATTAAAGCTGTCGGAAGGATTGTCCAAATCTCTTTTCGAGATGATAAAGAAAGAGATAAAGAAACGGCCTTTGGCGATGTTGGGCGCCTTGATGGCGAAACCGGCTTTTAGGGCGATAAAGAACGAAACCAACCCCGACACTTACGGCGGAGCGCCTTTGCTTGGCGTCAACGGGCCGGTGATAATATGCCACGGCAAATCAAATGAAGTGGCGATATATAATTCGATAAGGGTGGCGGGCCGCCTAGTTCACTCCAACGCGGTAAAAGCGATAAGCGAGGCGGTAAAATCGCTGGGCCCCGTGTTTGATAAGATAAAGGAAGAAGAATAATGTTATTGGATGGAAAGACAGCCGTAATAACGGGTGCGAGCAGGGGCATAGGCTTAGGCATTGCTGAGGCTTTTTTGGCGCAAGGCGCTAAAGTTGCGATATGCGGCACCAGCGAGGGCGGGGTAAGCAAGGCCAAAGAACATCTCCAGGGGAAGTATCCTAACGGCGAGATATTGGCGCTTGCGGCGGATGTATCAAAGAGCGGCGATTGCGATAATTTTATAGCAGAGGTTATCAAACATTTTGGTAGAATAGACATATTGGTAAATAATGCCGGCATAACGCGCGACACTTTGCTTATGAGAATGAGCGAGAGCGATTGGGACGCGGTGCTTTCTGTAAATTTGAAGGGCGCATTTTTAATGAGCAAAGCTGCTGTTAAGCAGATGATAAAGCAGCGCAGCGGCAGTATAATAAATATGTCGTCGGTAGTTGGGCAAAGCGGCAATGCGGCGCAGGCCAATTACAGCGCGTCGAAGGCGGGCCTGATAGGCTTGACGAAATCTCTGGCGAAGGAATTGGCATCTAGAAATATAAGGGTAAACGCGATAGCGCCGGGCTTTGTCAAGACGGAAATGACTGAAGTATTGAAAGAGGAACTGCGGGACGCCATATTGCAGAGCATACCTCTAAAGAGATTTGCAGAAGTAAAAGATATCGCCGATGCGGCGGTATTTCTAGCCTCAGAAAATGCAGGCTACATAACCGGACAAGTATTGGCGGTTAACGGCGGATTATACATATAATAAAAGTTTTCTGTTTAAAACGGAGGAAAAAATGGACGCAAAGAACATAGAAGAAAGAGTAAAAAATATCATTGTAGAGCAGCTTAGGGTTGAGCCGGATCAGGTAAAACCGGAAGCTCAGTTCGTCAATGACTTGGGTGCGGATTCTTTGGATACGGTAGAACTTATCATGGCGCTTGAAGAGGAGTTTGACATTGAAATTCCCGACGAGCAGGCCGAGAAGATAAAGACCGTAGGCGAAGCCTTGGAACACATCAAAGCCAAAGCCGCGAAATAAGTGTTTGTCGATTTAGAGAAAGTATTAGGATATACTTTCACGGACAAGAATATTTTAAGGGAAGCGCTCACTCACAAGTCGTACGCGGCCGAATATAGGCATAATAAAGATAACGAACGGCTTGAATTCTTGGGCGACAGCGTACTAGGCTTGGTAGTAGCGGCCTATTTATACAAATTGCTGGACGCAAAAGAAGAGGGAGTGCTTTCCAAGATAAAGGCCAATTTGGTTTCCAGGCGTAACTTATACTTTTGGGGTTTAGAGCTTAAGCTGGGCGAATATATGTTTTTGGGCCAAGGCGAAATCGCCAGCGGAGGCAGGGAACGGCAGAGTATATTATCAAACGCGATGGAAGCGGTTGTAGGGGCCGTTTATCTCGACGGGGGATTTGAAGCCGCTAAGGGATTGATACTAAAGTGGCTTAAGACCCAAAAGATAGAAGCCGACGGCGGAGATTATAAGAGTATTTTGCAGGAGTATCTGCAAAAGCGAGGCAAAGGCGCGCCCGAATACGAGGTTGTGTCGACCGTCGGGCCGGAACACGATAAAACTTTTACCGTTATGGTAACTTTACTGGGCCGGGAACTGGGCAGAGGCAAAGGCCATAACAAGAAAGCGGCGCAGCAGGCGGCGGCGAAAGAGGCTTTGGCATATTATAATGCTTTGGGTAAAAAGCAACAGTAAGGCCGAGCGACAAAAGGGGAAAAAATGAAGAAGCCTGATTTTAAATTAGTACTTAGCGGATTACTCATCTTACCGTTATTACTGCTTACCATATATACCTTTAGGTCGGGGGCTTCCGACAAGAAAGGAAAAATAAAAATTTCGAGTTTAAAATTATCCTCTCCGCAGGATCTCCCTGACGAAATAGCGTCCTATTTGGAAGAGGGGGATTATGAGACGGCTCTTATCAGGATAGAGGAGGATTTAAGAGATCCGGACATACCGACTTCAAAGGGAGTTCCTTTGATAGTTATGGCTACGGAAAAGGACAATTACGAGATAGCCGCCTTGATAGCAAGTTTAGGCGCCGATGTTAATATGCGTGATGAGCGCACGAATGAGACAGCGATAATCAAAGCGGCGCGTAACAATAATGCCAATATGATAAGGATGCTTCTTTCTGCCGGTGCCGATATAAACGCGCAAAGCCGCAGAGGTGTAAGCGCTTTGAGCGAAAGCATAAATAACAAGAATAAGGATATAATGGAATTTCTTACGGCTAACGGTGCAAGGACTGGCGCTACTTTCGATAATTTAATGCGTTATGCCTACGAAAAAAACAATGTCGGCGTAAGCGCGATGCTGAGAATAGGCGTAGATCCAAAACAAAAGGACGCCAACGGCAATACTGCTTTAATGGTAGCCACTTCGCGGGGAGATATGCAAAGTTTTAAAGATTTGGTGGCTTACGGTTCGGATATCAATGCCCAAAATAAGCAGGGAATGACTCCTCTTTTGTACGCTTTAAGGGCGAATAACCGAGATATGGTTAAAGAAATAGTAAGTATAGAAAATACCGATGTAAACATTTGCAATGTATTGGGGCAATGTCCTTTATATTGGGCTGCGTATATGGGGGACGATATCGTAGTAAACGCGCTTTTGACATTGGGTGCGGACTACAATAAGAAAACGACAAATAATCAAACGGCATTAGATATAGCGCGTTTGAACAACAGAACGGAAGTAGTGAAGGTAATAGAAGATTTTATCAAGTATAAGAATATGCCTCGCGACAAATCCGGCAAAGTGATAATAGACAAAAACGCGATAACTCAGGACCTTAGAAAGAAAATGGACGAAGATATGGCCAAGAAGCAGGCCGAAGCGGCGGCGCAAGCCGCCAAGGCGGGTATGCCGAGCGGAAATACGAAATCCGTTGCCAATCCTCAGACGAGCCAACAATCTACCGCCATTTCAGCCGCGGCCGGCGCTTTACCGCAAGGTTTTGATATGGACAGCATTACAAAAATGATGCAGCAGCAGGGCGTAAATCCGGCGGCGGTTCAAGCGATGCAGCAGGCTCAGAATGCTTCTGCGGGAGTATCGGAGCAGGCTTCACAAAGCGGGGATAGTTCCACCCGGTCAAAATTTAAGCCAAAGAGGATAAACCAAAAAAGGGTTATTAAAACAAAAATAAATAAACTGGAAACCCATTCACTATAAAAGATAATATAAACTGCGAAAGATAGGATAAAACATTTAGTCAAAATCGGGCCTGCTTTTGGAAAAGACAAGGCCCGATTTTTTTTGTTTATAATCTTAAGCATTGAACTGAAATTTTTTGGAATCAAATGGACTTAAAATATTTTAGATTTTACGAGACAAATCAGCCAAGTGATGCTCTAAATGGCAGCGGATAAAATAAACGGGAAATAAGACGTAAAATAATGTTGAAAAAAGGGGGTATTTCTTGTATACTAATAGTAGGGTTCTTGTATTCGTATGTCTTTTTTACGGCTGATCTACGTCGTGCAAGGCCCTTTATGCTTTTGTTTATTTTTAATTAAAAGAGAGTTTTATGAATAAATATTCAAAGGAATTATATAACTTCTTAAGCAGTATCTGGAAGTCCTTTGCGGTCGGGCTGTGTAGTCAGACCGATAAAGAGAAATCCGTATGGGCTGCAACGCCCGTACGCGCTTTTGGGCGCGGATTCACGTTGGTTGAACTGCTTGTAGTGGTGCTTGTTATCGGCATATTGGCAGCGATAGCATTGCCCGTCTACAACCGTTCCGTCCAAAAGAGCAGGATGAGCGATGCTCTTAACGTGCTGGACATAGCGGCGTCTAAGCAGCAGGCAAACTATGTGGCGGGAGAGGGATATGCGTCTAGCTTCAATGATTTGGATCTACCCGTACAGGGCTTGACCGGCAATATAGAGAGCAGTATGCAAGGTGTAAAAGCGGGTAACTTTACGTATACATTGCAGAACACCTGCGTAGTGGCGTCTCGTCCTGAAGATGATGTAACTATATACAGGAACTTCAATACGGATGAAACCGGCTGCAGCGGCGAGGGGTGTAAGCTGCTGGACGGAATAGTTTCGAATGTGCCAATAGGGTGTAGCGAGTATGCCTCGGAAGAGGAAGAGGCGTCCGCGATAACTCCGCCTTCTGTGATAAGCTGTTCTTTCGACAAATGTTTGAGCGATGCCGGGACTTGTATAAGCACAAACAGTACTTGTATACAAGGCCGCATAATAACGCAGTCCTGCGGTAACGGCGGCGTCCAAATGAAGAAATGTTTGGAAGGCTGCCCGAACTATTGGAGCGAATGGAGCGATTGTATAAACCAGACTTGTAGGGAGTCAGAGCGTCCCGCTTCCGTAGACAGAGCAGGGTGCGGATATTGTGCAAACGGCACTACCTACAAAGGGGTAAGAACCAGAAGCGTAACGTGTAATACCTCCACGGGCCAATGGACAACGGGTTCGTGGTCTTCTTGCGTAGATGAGAATACTTGCGCGGAAGCGGACTGCAGCGAAACAAATTCGTGCGAATGTTCCCAGGCGTCCAAGCCGAGCGTAACGGTAGGCTGCGGTACAAAATGCAGCAACGGCCAATATATGGGCATTCAAACCAGGACGGTGACTTGTAACCAGTCTACTGGCGAGTGGTATGTTTCTTCCACGGGCGAATGCGCCAGCAACTATTCCTGCTGTCCGGGTGAAACCTCAACGGTTGGTTGCTTGTGGGGTGTTACGAAAACATGTCAGGCCAACGGACAATGGGGCGAATGTAATTATAAACTCTGTACCGGCAAAGAGCCTGAATCACAGAGAGAATGCGCCGATGCGGATAATGTAAGAACTTGCGGTATGCAAGTGCGCAGTGTAGATTGCGATTTATCAAAAGGGGAGTATGTAACCGGCGAGTGGACCGGTACTTGTACGGCTCCTAAATATAATAAAGTTCCCGAGACGGTCCAATTCTGCGGAACTTGCGGCAGCCAAACGAGAACCTGTCAGAAGACTTGTGACGGGCTTGGTCAATGCGAGAATTGGCTTGCGTGTACGGAAGTTCCAGTACCGCCTACAAGCCAGCCTAATTCTCAATACTGTTCTTATCACGGAACGAAGAACAGCCCTGAGGTTTGCGACGGAAAACCTACTCCTTCTTACAGTGTAGATTTTGAGAACACCGGTACTTGTGACTGTTATACCTATTTCTATGGCCCTACTTGCGGGACGGAGTGTTCTTTGCCGGGTATGTATTGGAATACCGGCAACTGCGAAACGTGTACTAATAAAACGGTTGGTAAGTATTGGACCGGCAACGGTATCACGTCCGCGATATGCCCCGACGCCACCTGTACCAATAAACCTATAGGTTACTACTGGACGGGCCACGGCGGTACCGGGTCGACTTGCTCCGTATTGAAATGTACCAATGCGGTGATAGGTCAATACTATACGAGTTTCAGCAAAACCGCGAAAACGACAGGTTGGATAGAAGGAACTTCCCCGACTGGTTGTTCTGTCGCGGCATGTACCAATAAACCTTACGGTTATTATTGGACCAGCGGCGGTGGCGTAACCGCTACCAGCTGTGCCAATAGCGCGTGTACAAACAAACCCGTAGGCAAATACTGGAGCGGCCACGGCGGCACTTCGGCTACGTGTCCTACGGCGGATTGTACCAATGCCGATATTGGCGAATACTATACTTCTTTCAGCCAAAGCGCTAAAGATTCATCTTCGGCAAAAGGGACCTCACCGGTAGGTTGTTCTGTCGGTACGTGTACCAATACGGTGCCTGGTAAATATTGGACGACCAGCGGTGGTACTTCCTCAACAGGTTGTGCAAATGCCGATTGTACCAATACGGTAGCCACGGGTAAATACTACAGCGGCCACGGCGGTACTTCCGCCACGGGCTGTGCGGTATCGGATTGTACTAATAAACCTACGGGTTATTACTGGACGGGCAAAGGCAACCCCGGCGATGCGGATTCCTGCCCTACGGCGCAATGTACCAATACGACAGCCGGTCAATATTGGACTGGTTTTGGTAATACTTCATCGACTTGTCCGTCTGCTTCCTGCACGAACAAGACGGTCGGCAAATACTGGAACGGCCATGGCGGTACGGTATCGACCGGATGTAGCGAAGCCAACTGTACCAATACGGTAGCCGTGGGTAAATACTACAGCGGTCACGGAGGTAATTCGGCTACGGGCTGTGCTATATCGTCTTGTACCAATAAACCTACGGGTTATTACTGGACGGGCAAAGGCAACCCCGGCGATGCGGATTCCTGCCCTACGGCAAAATGTACAAATACGACGGCGGGCAAATATTGGACGAGCCACGGCGGCACTTCCGCTACGGGCTGTACGAACGCCGATTGTACCAATACGGTAGCTACGGGTAAATACTACAGCGGCCACGGCGGCACTTCCGCTACGGGCTGTGCGGTATCGTCTTGTACCAATAAACCTACGGGTTACTACTGGACGGGTAAAGGCAATCCCGGCGACGCGGATTCCTGCCCTACGGCGAAATGTACTAATACTACGGTCGGACAGTATTGGACTGGTTTTGGTAATACTTCATCGACTTGTCCGTCTGCTTCCTGCACGAATAAGACGGTAGGCAAATACTGGACGGGCCACGGCGGCACTTCCGCCAAGGGATGTGCGGAAAAAGCTTGTACCAATACTACGGCGGGCAAATACTGGACGAGCCACGGCGGCACTTCGGCTACGGGCTGTACGAACGCCGATTGTACCAATACGGTAGCTACGGGTAAATATTACAGCGGCCACGGCGGCACTTCCGCCAATGGTTGTGCGGTATCGTCTTGTACCAATAAACCTACGGGTTACTACTGGACGGGTAAAGGCAATCCCGGCGATGCGGATTCCTGCCCTACGGCGAAATGTACCAATACGACAGCCGGTCAATACTGGACTGGTTTTGGTAATACATCGTCCAGCTGTCCGTCTGCTTCCTGCACGAATAAGACGGTCGGCAAATATTGGACGGGCCACGGCGGCACTTCTGCCACGGGCTGTGCGGAAGCGGCTTGTACGAGGAAACCTTCCAAGGCTTATTTCAGCGGTCACGGCGGTGCTTCAAACAGCTGTGCGTATACGTGTATCAAAGGTTATACGCGTTCAGGTGATTCTTGTGTATCCGATACGTCAGTAGCGGCTACCTGCCCGAGCGGTTATTCCGGTTCCGCTACCAAGAGAACGGTTATAACCAGCAGCCTCAGCGGCGATACGACGAAAATCACTTACGATTACAGCAAGTGCTATCGTAATGATTCCACGGCGGAAACGAGTTCTGTTTCCTGCCCGAGCGGATATCCCAGCGGCAGCGCTACGAAGAGCCTCTATTACAGATATTACTGCACCGATACGGCCCAGACGAAGGCTGGCACCTGCTCTGCCGAGAAAAAAGACGTAGCCTGGAAGACGAACTATAATTACTCCAACTGCTACAAGGATACGGGCGGAACGGCTTGCTCGACTTACAGCAGCACATTTAATAAAGGTACGACCACCAAGAGAGAATGGTCGAATACGGAAGGCAATGGCGTAAGACTTACGCAGTGGCCTTCGGTAGCGACGCAATGCTACTATGACACCACTAAGAATTGTTCCGAATACAGCAGCACCTATGACTTGGGTACCGCTAACAGGAGATACTATGCGGGCGGAACTAATTCTTGGACGAACGCGACTTCAAGCTGTTACTACTTATCCTATCCGACGACGAGAGGCCAGGCGTGCCCGAGCGGATACAGCGGCAGCTCGATCAGAAAGGATACGGTAAAAGTATTTGCCAGCGGATCCAAGACTACTACGAGCAGCTCCTATAATTTGACGGGCTGTTACAAGAACGTGCTTGGTACAGCGGCGGCGTGTTCGCAGACTGCCAGCTATAAGTCAGGTACTGCCAGCGGCAACTTGGCTGGTACGAAGTATACGTGTACCAATACGGCTGCCTCGTCGACTTCCAGCTGCAGTACGACCACGAGCACAATAGCTTCAAGTGCGAACTATCAGAATTGTTATTATGATACTTCGTCTACGACAAGCGGATATGGGTGCCCGAGCGGATACAGCGGCAGTTCGAAAAAGACGGTTACGACGAGACATTATGCCAATACGGCTGGAACGGCAGAGAGGAAAACCTCCACTGTGTCCACGACGTATAACTTGACGGGTTGTTATAAAAATGTAGCCGGTACGGCGGCGGCGTGTTCGCAGACTGCCAGCTATAAGTCAGGCACTGCCAGCGGTAATTTGACTGGTACTAAGTATACGTGTACCAATACGGCTGCCACATCGACCTCTAGCTGCAGCACGAGCACGAGTTCAATAGCGTCTACGGCGAATTATCAGAATTGCTACTATGATACTTCGTCAACGGCAAGCAATCAGGCATGCCCGAGCGGTTATACCAACGGCGGCAGTGTAGCGACAAAGACGACCACGACGAGGCATTATGCCAACACCGCAGGTACGGCGGAAAGGACAACATCCACGGTATCTACGACATATAACTATAACAGCTGCTATGCGTACACTACTGGATCTTCCTGCCCGAGCGGATACAGCGGCAGTTCCAAGAAGTACACGTATTATAGCGGCTCGGTATACTATGACTTAAGAGGTTGTTACAAGAATGTAACCGGCGCGGCGGCATCTTGCTCCAATACGAGGAGTTACAAGTCCGGCTCCGCCAGCGGTAATTTAGCCGGCACGAAGTACACTTGTACCGATAGTTGGACGACAAGCTATAGCAGTTGTTCTACCTCTACGAGCACGATAGCGTCTACGGCGAATTATCAGAATTGCTACTATGATACTTCGTCAACGGCAAGCAATCAGGCATGCCCGAGCGGTTATACCAACGGCGGCAGTGTAGCGACAAAGACGACCACGACGAGGCATTATGCCAACACCGCAGGTACGGCGGAAAGGACAACATCCACGGTATCTACGACATATAACTATAACAGCTGCTATGCGTACACTACTGGATCTTCCTGCCCGAGCGGATACAGCGGCAGTTCCAAGAAGTACACGTATTATAGCGGCTCGGTATACTATGACTTAAGAGGTTGTTACAAGAATGTAACCGGCGCGGCGGCATCTTGCTCCAATACGAGGAGTTACAAGTCCGGCTCCGCCAGCGGTAATTTAGCCGGCACGAAGTACACTTGTACCGATAGTTGGACGACAAGCTATAGCAGTTGTTCTACCTCTACGAGCACGATAGCGTCTACGGCGAATTATCAGAATTGCTACTATGATACTTCGTCAACGGCAAGCAATCAGGCATGCCCGAGCGGTTATACCAACGGCGGCAGTGTAGCGACAAAGACGACCACGACGAGGCATTATGCCAACACCGCAGGTACGGCGGAAAGGACAACGTCAACTGTATCAACTAAGTATAACTACTCAAGCTGTTACAAAACTGCTTCGGCAAGCGGACAGGCGTGCCCGAGCGGTTATACGGCAGGCGGCAATTTGGCCGTGAAGAATTATAGGCTCTATTGCGGCAATACGGCGACGTCAACTTACGGCAGTTGCGGAACCACTACGGATAAGAATATTACTTATAATTATTCCAGCTGCTATAAGACTGCCTCGGCTAGTAGCCAAGCGTGCCCGAGCGGTTATACCACCGGCGGAAGCGTAGGCGTAAAGAATTACAGACTCTATTGCAGCAATACGGCTACGTCAACTTATGGCAGTTGCGGAAATACGACTACAAAGAATATTACTTATAATTATTACAACTGCTATAAGACGGCATCTGCCAGTAGCCAAGCGTGCCCTAGCGGTTATACCAGCGGCGGAAGTGTAGGCGTAAAGAATTACAGAGTCTACTGCGGAAATACGGCGACGTCAACTTACGGCAGTTGCGGAACGACGAGAACGAGTAATGTAACTTATAATTACTCCAGCTGCTATAAGACTGCCTCGGCTAGTAACCAAGCGTGCCCTAGCGGTTATACGGCAGGCGGCAATTTGGCCGTGAAGAATTATAGGCTCTATTGCGGCAATACGGCGACGTCAACTTACGGCAGCTGTGGAAGTACGACGCAAAAGAATGTGACATATGATTACTCCAGCTGTTTTGATAAAGGGACCTGCAATACTAAGGTCGGTTCCGGCTATTGCGGTACGGCTACAAAGAAATATGGCGCTAGTTCTTACAGCGGTTGTTCGACTTGTTTATGTTCGATAGGAACGGTTGTTTATGACACCAATACACAGGGAACGGCTTGTACGGCACCTAAATATAAGGCAAAACGCTTCTGTTGGGACGGTTCTTGGACAAGGTGGAGTTCTTGTTCCAGTTCTCCCAGTGCTCCGATTTGCCCGAAGTTAGCTATATCAGCAGTATTATAGAATTAAAAAATGGGCGGGATTTAATCCCGCTCATTTTTTTATATTTTCAAAGATAACAAGATAAAAACTATTTATTTTTCTGTTAAAAATATTCCTCTCACATAATTAAAAATATTACCTTTAGGTATTTCTCTTAGGTTTGATTGGAATCTCATTTCCTTTAATTTATTAAAATCTTATTCAATATTATTAAGAATTACTTTAGCCATAACATAATGTAATATCCCTAAACTTGTTTATATTTGGCGTAGATTGTTAGTTGCCTGAATAATCTAAAATCCCTGTAAATAAGGATAGATGCGTTTCTTCACTCCAGCCCAATAAAAATATATATATTTCTTTAAATCCTTCAAAATAAGGCAATATAGAGAAAAGAAGAAGGGGAAAAGGATTATGGAAGAAAGATATTAAAGCAGTCAAATCAAATTAAGTTGACAATCTTATTGCAATAGAAACTTTTCAAAATCGCGGGGCGGCGGTATATAGTTGGGAATTTATTTTTGAGGCAATGAGTAAAAGAAATCCGATAATTTATTTCTGACGTATGTCTTTTAATTCCGTACCGGTGTAATAGTGTTTGAGTATTTGCTCGTAATCTTGCCCTGCTTCGGCCCGTCCGCCGCTGCCAGTTTGGCAGAGCCCGACGCCGTGTCCCCAGCCTCCGCCATAAAAGATAAAGGATTTTACTTTGCCCTTTTCATAATTGGGCTGCACCATAAAATAGGTGCTTCTTAATAATCCTAAAGCCAAATATTTCTTTATTTCGTGTTCTTTGGTAAGGGTAAGAGTGCCTTTGGTACCGATAATTTTTACTCCGTTGACATAGCCGGAACGCCCCCTGTTTAAAGGTACAATAGCTTTTATAGAACCAATTTTCTTTTTTCGGTTGATTATGATTCTAAGGCGTGATTCGTCTATATATCTTGTCCAGCGGAAGGCCGCGGGGCTTACATTGTTGAAATATCGGCTGTATGCTTGATGCGGCTGCTGCAATAGCTCCTTAAAGTGATACGGCTGCAGGTTATCTTCATTGAAGTCTTTATAGTCCGATACCGGCTGGAGATAATCGTGCGGGAACCAGCCCGCCTCCTTGCTGCTTTGAGTATATCCTCCGCAATTTGACGAAAATACCGCTTCTATGGGTTTGCCTTTGTACGTAATTACTTTGCCCATAGTCGCTTCTACCGCGGCGTTTGTGCGCTCTCTTTCCGCTTTTACGCCGCCGTATACTTGGCAGTTCTGAGTATCGCATACGTCATAGCCCCAGCGTTTGTGCTTGCCTAAGGCTTTTATCGCGTAAGTTCTGGCTATTACGGCTTGGACTTTTAGGGCTTCTATGGGGAAGGTGCTGGGCATTTCCGAGGCTATTACCCCAAATACGTATTCTTCTATATTGACATGGTTAATTATTATAAAGCCGTTTATCGATTTATTATATACAAACTCTATATAGCCGCGGTATTCCTTTGTTTCCCGCCCGGCCCATGTGGTGCCGTGCCCTACAAGCATATTCTTGAGTATGGTGGTATGGCCGGCTTCGTTGGTGGAATCCTGCATGATTTTTATTCTGTCGCCTTGAAAAGCAGTCTTTTGTCCACTTGGCGATATTAAATAGGCCTTGCCGTTTATTATCTCTACCGTCCAAAATTTATTGTTAGTGCCTCTTTTTATCACTTTTCCGTTTTTATTTTCGGCCCGGAATCTGTGCGAAGTGGAAAATTGCACCCGCTTTACTGGTGCGGGTGCGCCATTTATCTTAGCGCCCAATCCTACCCGTATTTCTGGAATGTTCCCGTGGAATGAAGCTGGTTTTTTTACTATCGTGTGTGCTTTTGGCGTTTCGGGAATGCTTAAAATATTGATATGTTCTTTTGGGGCGAAATCCTTAAGTTTCTCCAGAGATTCTTTTACTTTATCGTCGGAAGAGTCCGCCGCCTGTACACTTGAATAATTGCTGTAAGCCTCTTTATAACGTTTAAGCTTTACCATCATATCGCCGTAGCGTTCTTTGGCTTCTATAAATTGCGAATCGTATTTTATTACTTTTTTGTAATGATCCGCCGCTTTGCGGTATTGCTTCTTTTGGGAATATAATTCGCCCAACATAAAATTCGCCAAGGCCGTATGCTGATCGCCTGCGGCGGCTTGTTTTAAATTGATTTCGGCCAAATCATATTGCCCCATACCCATCTGCGCACGCGCCAAACTGATGTAATAAAATGCCGTTTTATTATTATTTTCATTAAGGCGCGCAAATACATTTTCCGCGTTAAGATAATAGCCCGCGGCCAAATAGGCTTCGCCGGCGAACTCTAAAACTTCGCTGTCGAGCGGGAATTTTTTCAGCGCTATGCTTACGGTGTCTACGGCCAATCTGGTTTCGCCCAGTTCCAAGGCTATATATACGGCGTTAAGGAAAGAATCCCTATCCCCGGTTTCTTTGGATATTTTTATGAACTTTTCCAGGGCTTCTTCCTGCTTGAAGTTAAAATACAAATCCGCCGCTTCTTTTATGTCTTGCTGATTGGCTTTGAGCGGTATCGTCAGAAACAAAATTAACAGTAGTGTAATAAATCTTTGCATTTATTATAATTATACTATTATGAGAGAGATACCTAAATGGCTAAAAGATATGGTGGCTAAAAATAAAGCCGCTTATCATACTTCAGCCGCTAGAATAATAGAGAAAAGTTTAAACTTGAATTTACTGCCAACCGTCTGCCAAGAAGCGCGTTGCCCGAACAGGGGGGAATGTTTCTGCCATGGCGAGGCTACCATAATGATACTGGGCAGTTTATGCACTCGTGCATGTAAATATTGCGCTGTAAGCAAAGCAAAGCCGCTGCCGCCTTCGAAAGAAGAGCCTTTGCGTGCGGCGGAACTTGTAAAAATGCAGAAAATTAAATATTTGGTTCTCACTATGCCTACCCGCGACGATTTGCCCGATGGCGGGGCGCAGCATATAGCCGCCGTAGTCGGAGAAATAAAAAAACAAAATCCACTTTGCCTGGTGGAGCCGCTTATCTCGGATTTGGGGGGGAAGTTTGAGTTCCTGCCCGTGATAATAGAAAGCGGTTTGGACGTTTTGGGGCATAATATTGAAACGGTTCCTTCTCTATTTAAAGAGGTTCGGCCGGGGGCTTCTTACGAAAGGTCTTTGGCTTTGCTTAAAAAAGCGAAAGAGATTAAACCCTCCTTGATAACGAAAAGCGGCCTTATGGTCGGCCTCGGCGAAAGCGACGAAGAACTGAAAAGAGTTTTTAAAGACTTGCGCGGCGTCGGTGTAGATTTGTTGACTTTGGGGCAGTATCTTGCCCCAAGCGCGGAGCATTATCCCGTACAAACCTATCCGGAGAAATCTTGGTACGACGCTATGAAAGATTATTGCCTTTCAATAGGATTCAAGGGTGTTATGGCTGGCCCGTTGGTAAGGAGTTCTTTCAGAGCGGCATCTTTGTATGAGGAATGTAGATAAAACGATATCGATAAAATAAAAACCCGTCTGCTTAAGACGGGTTTTTTGTTTTTTCTTAAATTCTTCAAGAATTTTATTCCACGATATATATGCTGTCGGTATTTTGTTTGCCCAAGGTGGAACATATCTTCTTGTCGTTTTTGGCGTCTGTGCCTATGGTGCATAGAATGTGGTCTTCGGTATAATTGCCGGATATTGTATATGTGTAGGATGAACCCGAAGTATGCGTAGCGGATACTGAAGAACCGCCAAGTACGTAAGAGAAGTTATCCGTAGTTGCCGCCGCGCCGCTTACGTTTACGTTTCTGCCGGAAATATCAAAGTCCAAATCTGTAAACGAAGTAGCATAAGAACCATTATTTTCATAATACTGTTGCTGTGCGGCTACCGTATTGGATATTATCCTTATCGCTTCCAGCGCTTTTCCCTTTTCCACGGAGGTTAAATACGACGGATACGCCATCGCCGCTAAACCCGCTATCAATAGAACTACGACCATCACTTCCAAAAGCGACATTCCTTTTTTGTTTAATTTTTTCATATTACCCTCTCTTTTGCAATTTGCTTATGTCGGCTACGGTTCCAGTCAATATCCCGTTTATCCTGCCAAGCATATTTATTCTGTTATGTCTGATTTTTTCATCTTCCGCGTTTACCATAACTTTATCAAAGAAGTTGTTTAAAGGCAACTCGAACGCGGCCAAAGCCTTTAATATGGCGCAATAGCCTTCAGTGGTATCCAAGCCCAATTTGGGGGCTATTTGCGCTTCTATTTCAGTTAAGGCCTTAAATAGATTTTCTTCTTCTTCACATTCAAAAAGGGAGGCGTCTATTTCGCCCGTTTGCGCCAACTGCCCTTTCTTTAGGATATTTCCAACTCTTTTGGCCGATTGTCCGACGCTTGCCAGACTTTCGCTGTTGCGGTATTGCTTTAACGCTTCCGCGGCCGCCAAAAGGCTTGTGGGCGATTTGTCCGTATTGCGCAATGCCGCTATTTCGTCTTGTGTGGAGCCTTGCGCCTCAAGTATATTGGCCAAACGCTGCCATAGGAAATCTTCCAACTCCGCCGCGTGTTCGTTGGCGCGGGGGAGAAGTTCGTCGGCCATAGCCACTATTTCCTTAATGGAAATATCAAAATTATTTTCCGCTATTATCCTTACCGCACCCATGGCTTGTCTTCTTAAGGCGTAAGGATCCTCGCTTCCGCTCGGTATTTGTCCCATGGCGAAATTAGCCGCCAAAGAATCCATCTTACCCGCCAAAGATACCACGGAGCCTTCTATCGTAAAGGGCAAGGCAGAGGAAGCCGTCAGCGGATAGTAGAACTCTCCCATCGCTTTGGCAGAGTGCTTGTTCTTACCCGTTTTTTCGGCGTATACGCCGCCCATATATCCTTGCAGTTCGCTAAATTCGTAAACGACGCCGCCGGTCAAATCGGCATAGGCGTAATGGGCCGCTTCCTTTATGGCGGCTTTCTCTTCCTGCTTGAGGTTTAACTTATCGGCTATTTTGCAGGCCAGTTTTTCCACCCGTTCGCTCTTTTCGAGCATATTGCCCATACCGTCTATAAAGTTGACGCCGGCAAGTTTATTGCGCATGGCGTCAAGCCCGGTTTTGAGGTCATTCTCGTAAAAGAATACTGCATCGGTAAATCTGGCAGTCATTACGTTCTTAAAACCAGTTCTGACCTCGTTCTGATTGTCGCTTACTCCGTCGCGCACCGCGATAAAATGCGGTTGCAGTTCACCGTCCTCGTTTACCACGGGGAACATTCTTAACTGCGTCTTTAATACGGTGGTAATCAATTCGCGCGGCAAGGTTAAAAAGCGTATATCCATATCGCCGCTTAAAGCTACGGGGTGTTCCGTAAAAGAAAGCGTTTCGGTAATTAAAGACTCGTCCAAATCCGCCTTATAGCCCAAAGCCGCCGCGCAGGCCTCGACGGTTTTTATCAAAGCGTGTCTGCGTTCTTCTATATCGGCCAATATCGGCTGGGGCTGATTTTTCAAAGTTTCCGTATAGTCTTGCGGGGTGTTTATGCGAATGGGTTTTCTGCCGAAAGATATTAAAGGATAGGTGTTTCTTCCGGATTTGACGCCCGCCAGCTCGAACTTTACCACTTTATCGCCGTATAAAGCCAATAGGCTTCTTATCGGCCTTGCGAAATGAAATCCGCTCTCCTCCCAAACCATATTCTTGGGGAAGTTTAGGCTCTTTATTATTTCCGTGAATACCGCAGGCAAAAGTTTTTGGGTTTTCTCGCCTTTTATTTTCACCTTTGCGAAAATGAAAGGCCCCTTATCCGTCTCTACTGTTACGAGTTGGGAGGGCTTTAAGCCGTTCTTGGCCGCGAATCCCGCCGCTTGGGGGGTATAATTGCCGCTTTCGTCTTTAAGCAACTTCGCGGGCGGCCCTTTGACTTCTTTTTGTATATCTTCGGCAACGGAAGCCAAATCGGTAATTTCCAATACAAGTTTACGATAGGTTCCGAAAGTCCTCAAGGATACATATTTGAGGCGATGTTCCCGTAAAATGGCCGCGGCATTGTTCTTTAACTGTTCCAAAGTCGGCAACAGAAAGCGCGCCGGCAGATGTTCCGTTCCTATTTCTAAAAGTGCATTGTTCATAAATTTTCTTCCTTCCCTTCTGCGGCTTTTATGTATTGTGCCACGCAGAGTTTGGCCAAACCTCTGATTTTGGCGATAATGTTAGTCCTGTCCGAAACGGAAATCGCTCCGCGCGCTTCCAAAGTATTAAAGTAATGCGATACCTTCATCGCGCAGTCATATGCGGGCAGGTATAATCCCTTTTTGCAGAGTTTTTTACATTCTTCTTCGTTTTCCAAGACATAACGCCTTAAATTTTCTACGTCCGCTTCCTCAAAATTGTAGTGGGAGAACTGCCTTTCGCTCTCTTTTACCAATTCGCCGTAGGTGGTATCGTCGTTCCACATAATGTCGAATATGGTATCCTTTTTCTGGCAGTACATCGCGATACGCTCAAGACCGTAGGTTATTTCCGCCGTGATGGGCTTTAAAGTGTAGCCCGCCATAATTTGGAAATAGGTAAATTGAGTAATTTCCATACCGTCGAGCCATATCTCCCAGCCGACGCCGCTGGCACCCAAAGTGGGGGACTGCCAATCGTCCTCTATCCAGCGTACGTCGTGCAGTTTTGGGTCAAGGCCGAGGACTTTAAGGGAATTTAAATATAATTCCTGTACATTTTCCGGCGCGGGTTTTAAAATTACCTGAAATTGATAATATTTGCCCAGCCTGTTCGGATTTTCGCCGTATCTGCCGTCGGCCGGCCTTCTGCACGGTTCCACGTAACAAGCTTTAGTCGGCTTGCTCGTAAGCGAGCCGAAAAAGGTCGCGGGGTTAAAAGTGCCGGCGCCCTTTTCAACATCATAAGGTTGTACGACTATACAGCCTTGCTTCTTCCAATAGGTCTGAAGTTCATGTATTATATCTTGGAAATTCATATATACAATTATAGTAAATTTGCCTTTCTCCTGCTTGTTTGCCGCTAAAACCCTAAAAGCTCTTTTAAAGCCCGGTGCTTTTTAAAAATAACTATTGCTATATCGCTGTTTTTTAGGATTGGCAAACTATTTTTTAACCAAGTTTTAGCTTTTTTAATAGATAAAAATTTTCGTAGAACAAAAAATATCGTCGATATATTAAAAGTTTGTTGTTTTTGCCTTTTTATGCTATAATAAATTATGTTAGCTTTAGCTAACTTTTAAATCAGATTATAAACTGTTTGGAGGTTTCAATGAAAGTAAAGACGTTTTTTGTAGCGCTATGCTGCTTGGCTGCGGCGGGTGCGGCTTATTGCGCGGATATGGCGGCATTATATAAAAAGGCTTCAGCCTCTTTGAAGGGCGAAGAAAATTTTTTTGGCAGTGAGTTAGCCTCAGCTAACTTTATGGATAAACTTAATAATCTATATTATGCTTCCGATTATGTTAATTCTTCGGAATATTCAGAATTGGCATCTTTGAGAGCTGAGGAACTGAACGGAAGAATAATCAAGGAATTAAAGTCGGTGGATTTTGAAGAAGCTATTAAAACTGTTAAAGCCGATACGGAAGTAGCGCCTTTGCCCAAGACGATAGGGGGCGGCAAATTGGTCGGCATAAAAGTAAGGCGCTGGTTTGAGACTTCACGCAAAGCCGAATCTGAAATTAAAGCCAAACGTGCAATATTAAATGAACTAAAGAAAGATTTTTACGGATACGAGAAACGTTTTTCCTATTTAAATAAGGATTTAAAGATTAAATTTTATATATCCCTTAGGCGTATGATTAAGCACATAAATGACGGCGGCTATTCTTCCGCGAAGAAGGTTGGCGATTATATAAACAGATATATTATAAGGTAGATAAAAATTTCTCCTTGTAAGTTCCTCAGTTGAGGCGGAGAGTAAGCCCTCCGCCTCTTTTTTATTTTAACTATATACCACTCTTGCAAATAAATTGTGGAATAAATATTTCCGCAGAGGTCTCTTCGCAAGGTTTCGTATTGTTGTTTGGGGTATTATGGCGGCAATTTGCGGAAAGGGGGGATTTTTTATTTCTTCTTTTAATTTCAACTGTTTGCCAAAGCAATATGTTTGTGTTTTGATTGCTTGGCCTTGTTTAACAAAAGGGGAAATTCCCGCGTTTGGCAGTTATTTGTTTTTGTTTACGCTAACGGAGAATAAAAAAGCCCGCTCTTTTGGAGCGGGCTTTAAACTTATTTGCTTTAGTTTATTTAAGCAAGGCCTTTCTTGAAAGTCTTACTTTGCCGTTATTGTCGATTTCTACTACTTTTACTTCGACAATATCGCCTAAAGCGAGCACATCTTCCACTTTGTTGATTCTCTTCTTGTCAATTTCGGAAATGTGCAGCAATCCGTCTTTACCGGGCAAGAGCTCGACGAAAGCGCCGAAGGGCTGTATCGATACTACTTTGCCTTTATAGATCTGATTGACTTCCACGTCTTTTGTCAAGAGTTCTATTTCAGCCTTAGCCTGCTGCAATTTGGCGTCATTGGCGGCGGCTATCATTACTTTGCCGTCGTCGTCGATGTCGATTTTGGTGTCGGTAGCTTCGGTGATTCTCTTGATGTTCTTGCCGCCCGGGCCGATTAAAGCGCCGATTTTATCCTGCGGTATCGTCATCGTATAGATTACCGGCGCGTTCTTGGATATATTCGGTCTGGGTTCTTTAAGCGTAGATTCCATATGGTCCATAATGAAAAGCCTGCCGCGAGTCGCCTGCGCGATAGCCTTTCTCAATATGTCCAAGGATATGCCGCTGGCCAATTTGAGGTCCATCTGGAAAGCGGTGATACCTTTTCTGGAACCGGTAAGTTTAAAGTCCATATCGCCGAGGTGGTCTTCAAGGCCCATAATATCGGAAAGAACGGCGTATTTGTCGCCTTGCGTGATTAAGCCCATCGCTATGCCCGAGCAGGTGCCTTTCATCGGGACGCCCGCATCAAACAACGCCAAGGAGCCGCCGCATACGCTCGCCATGGAGGAGGATCCGTTTGATTCCATAATATCGGATACCACCCTTATCGTGTAAGGGAATTCTTCCTCGCTGGGTAAAAGCGGCATTAAAGCCCTTCTGGCAAGTTCGCCGTGGCCGATTTCTCTGCGGCCGGGCGATCTGTCGGGTTTGCATTCGCCCGTGGCAAACCCAGGGAAGTTATAGTGAAGCATAAACTTCTCGTCATAGGTTTCTTCCAGGCCTTCTATCATTTGGGCATCGTCGGCAGTACCTAAAGTGGCTACCGCCAAGGATTGCGTCTGTCCTCTGGTAAACAAAGCAGAGCCGTGCGCGCAGGGAAGCAAGCCCACCATGGAGCTTAAAGGCCTGATTTCGTCGGTCTTTCTGCCGTCTACGCGGACGCCTTCGTTAAGCACCATCGCTCTGGATTCCTCGTAAGCGAGCATTTCCATAGCGAAGTCGGCATAAGCCTGCCCCTGTTCCGGATAGGCTTCCAAAAGTTCGTTTTTAAAGGCTTCTTTGAGCTGGGCGATTTTCGTATCCCTGGTCTGTTTGTCGTAGAAACCGTGCAAGATGTTCTTTACTTCGGCTCTGTATTTATTGTTGGCCGTATCAAGAACGTCCTGCGGTAAGGTTTCGGCCGCGAACTCAAACTTGGGCTTGCCCACTTTTTCTCTCAAATCAAGCTGCGCTTGGCAGAGTTTCTTGATTTCGGGCTGGGCGATTTCTATCGCCTTTACAAGCGCTTCTTCCTCAACTTCGTGAGCGCCGCCTTCTACCATCATAATGCCGTCTAAAGTGCCGGCTATTACAAGGTCCATATCGGCGGTTTTGCGCTCTTCTATCGTCGGGTTGATTACGTATTGCCCGTTAATCCTGTCTACCCTGACGCCCGCTACCGGGGTGGTGAACGGTATGGAAGATATTACCGTCGCCGCGCTGGAAGCGGCTATGCTGAGTACGTCGCTGTCGTTTATCCCGTCGGCCGAAATTACCATCGCCGTTATATTTACTTCGCAGGCGAAGCCTTCGGGGAAAAGCGGCCTCATGGAGCGGTCTATCAAGCGGGAGGACAAAGTCTCTTTCTTGCTCGGCCTTGATTCCCTCTTGAAGAACCCGCCCGGTATTTTGCCGGCCGCGTAAGTTCTTTCTTTATAGTTTACCGTAAGCGGTACGAAATCCTGAAGACCGGGTTTCTGATTCTTGTCGGAAACCGCGGCGGCGAGCACCATCGTGTCGCCAAGCCTCGCCACTACGGAGCCGTCGGATTGTTTCGCGATAAGACCGGTTTCGAACGTAATGGTCTTGCCGCCTATTTCAACGCTCAGGCTGGTTTTTGTTGTATTGGTCATCTATTATTTCCTTATTTTCAATTCTTTGGTCAACTGTTGATATTTGGCGAAATCTTTCTTCTTGAGATAGGCTAAAAGTCTTTTCCTTTGGCCTACGAGTTTTACCAAGCCTCTTTCACCGGCGAAATCCTTCGGATTGGCTTTGAGGTGGTTGGTAAGATACTGTATCCTTTCGGTTATCAACGCTATTTGTACCGACGCGCTGCCGGTATCGTTCGCGCTCTGCTGGAATTTGGAAATGATATCTTTTCTGTCTTTTACTGTTAATGCCATTATTTTGTACACTTAGATTAACGACTTCATACCGAGTGCGGGCCCGCGTTGCTTTGCCTGTTGTCTTGCTTTAAGCCCGTACCAAGCCAGAGTCTAATCTTCTCCTTTTTTTTATTATATCTTTACAGATACGCATATATTATATCATATAGAGCCGAGCTTTAAAAGCCGCCGCGTCGATTTGCCTTGGCAGAAGTTCTTTTCCCAGCACGATTGGGAATATATTTGGCTGCCTTTGTTTTCCTGTTTTGTTTTTATTCTGTAAAGACGCGCTAGATGAAAACGCTTTCCCGCATAATCCGAGAATTAAAAAGCGGCGCTCTTAACTGAGTGCCGCTTTTTTAAACCCTTTGTCCGAAAAATTTATTTTACGCCGTGCATCCACCTGTTTATCGGTTTGATGAGTAGCAGCAAAAGCAAAGAGGCCGCAATCGGCATAAGCGTCGGCCAAGTGAAGAATTGGCTTAAAGTCATTTTCTCCAAAAGGCCGGAGTAGAAACCCGCCAATTTGCCCGCCGCCGCGTTTGCCAAGAACCAGGCGCCCATCAACAATGATATAAATTTAGGCGGAGATAGTTTTGTCACCATTGAAAGCCCTACCGGCGAAAGACATAATTCGCCCATCGTAAACAGCAGGTAAGCCCCTATCAGCCATAACATGCCTATTTTATCGGCCCCGCTTAATCCTATCGAGGCTATAAGCATAAGTCCGTAGCCCAAAGCTATAAACCAAAACGCTATCATAAATTTGGCCGGTATGCTTGGGTCTTTGCCTATTCTGCCAAGCATTACCCATATCTTGGAAAACAACGGCGCCAAAAGTATTATGAAAAACGGGTTTACGGATTGGAACCAAGTAGCCGGTATTTCGAAGTTATGCCCGAAAATCGTTATGACTCTGTCCAAGTTTTCTTTCGCGATTAGGTTGAGCGCCGCGCCCTTTTGTTCAAATACCGTCCAAAAGAATATCGAGAAAAACGCCATAATAAATATTACGGCTATGCGCTGTTTTTCGTCTTTGGTTAGAGGCTCGTCGTTTTTTTGTTTCTCGGCCCCTTTATCGGCGGCGTATCTTTTAGGCGCGAGGCCTTTGCCTTGCAGATATTTGTTTTGCCCCCAAATAAATATCAGCAGGCCTATTATCATACCTATGCCCGCGGAAGCGAAGCCCCAGCCCCAGCCTACCTTTTCGGCCAGAGTGCCAGCTATAAAGCCCGCCATTAAAGAACCTAAATTGATGCCCATGTAAAATATCGTAAAACCGCCGTCGCGGCGAGGGTCATTTTTCTCGTATAGTTCGCCCACTATGCTGGATATGTTCGGCTTGAAAAAACCGTTGCCCGCCACTATAAGACCCATGGCGATAAAGACATAGGTCATACTGCCGCCGCCCATGGCAAACTGTCCCGCGGCCATAAGTATGCCGCCTAATATGATAGCGGCTCTTTGCCCTATCCAGCGGTCGGCTATGTATCCGCCGATTAAAGGCGACAAGAAAATCAAGCTCATTAAAGTGCCGAAATGCGCGCTGGCTTGTTGTTTGTCCAACATCAGCACGCCCGTCAAATATAAAACGAATAACGCTTTTAAAGAATAGAAACTGAAACGTTCCCACATCTCCGTGGCGAAAAGCAGGTATAATCCCGCCGGATGGCCTTTTTTGGTTTCACTGCCGTTTTGGGTCATCTGTCCTCCATATATGTCTATTATGTGTTAAAGGTCTATGATACTAAATTTTATGATTTATTGTTTCTTATAAAGGGAAAGGCAGCCTAGGGGTAAAGGCTGCCTTGGAGGGTAAATTATGTTTTTTCGTCTTTTTCTATTTATACTTTATCTTTTTGTCGCCCTTTTTCGAAAGGGTCAAAGGTCCTAATCTTTATCGTTTTTTGGGCCTAGATCTTTTTAGGCCTTTGGTACCTGCTTTTTCCGCGTTGCGCCGTTCGTCATTGACATTGTCGCTTAGAAATTTAAATTTAAGCCGTATTTCTCCATTAGGCGAATGTATTCCGTTTTGCCTATTCTGAAGTCTTTTTTCAGCTTGGCCAAATCTTCCTCGGACATTTTTGAAGTCCCTTGCGGAGGAATAAAACGTCCGTTTTTTATGATTCCGGGCAAATTATCCAAAGGACGGAAAGTCCGCTCCTTGCCTTTGGCTTTGTCCATTAGAACTATAAGGCCGGTAATATCGTCGGGCAGTATATCGCACCAGTTGTTCATTATGCCGTCGCCTCTGTATGGAGAGGAATATTCGCGGCTGTGATTATTCTCTCCGGAATATTCGTCGGCCAGCCCCAAAGCGTGGCCCGTTTCGTGCAGAACGATGCAAAAGGGGAAAGGGACATTGTCGATATTTGGGGATAGAGGGGAAATATTTTCTTGTTTTAAATTCTCCAAATATTTTATTCCTTTGGCAAAACGCCTTTTGCTTATCTTTGAGAGCGGTATTTCAAAGCCGAGCAAATCCGCCGATATATTGGTGCGCATATCCTTTTGCTTCTTGGTCAGGCAGATGGACAGGCCGCTTTTAAAAGCCGTTTTATCGTGCGAAAAATAGGAATGGCCGTCGTAAGAATCGCAAAAATCTTCGTCGGATATTATTTCAATATCCGCTTTGACTGTTCCTTTTTTGCCGCAGCGGCCTAGATAATTGAGTTTAAACGGCTTTTTTAAAGTGAGTATTATGTCTTTAAACTCGTCTTTTCGGGAGGAGTTTTCCAGCCATTGGGCGGAGCCCAAAGTCCAATAACGGAAAGATGCCTCAAAGAAAAGCGACAGATAATTATCTTCCATCATCGGTTCCACGCCGTAGGTGCAGTAGGAAATTTCCTCTGAGAATAAGAACTTTTCCATCAGGAATTTTTTTGCGTAAGAAGAATGCACCGCCGTTTGTGCCAGCCCCCAAGTGGAGCAGAAGGCGTAAAACGGGGTAAAAGTTAAAAACAGCAATATTATCGCTTTCTTCATATATAAATTATGATATATCGCTTGATAGTCCGCAAGGTACAAAAGGCCTATTATATTTTGAAAAAAGACCCAGATGAAAGGCAAAATAGCGATTGCCTGCGTTTTGTTGCTTTATTTGGGGCAATTTAATAGAATATCAATGTAATATAAAGATTCGCGCGACGCGGGAATTAAAATATTTCCGCGCGTTATTTCGTTTATGGAGAATTCTATGGCAGCTAAAAAGATTGTAAAAGCCGCTAAGAAGGTTTGTGCCAAAGCGGCTTGCAAGAAGACTACAAAAACAAACAAAAAAGGATTTGTATACCATTTCGGCGCCGGCAAAGCCGATGGGAACGGAGCGATGAAAGAGCTTCTTGGCGGAAAGGGCGCCAACTTGGCGGAAATGGCGGGACATCCAAAACTCAAATTGCCCGTACCTCCCGGCTTTACAATCACCACGGAAGTATGCACCTACTACTGGAACAATAAAAGAACCTATCCCAAAACTTTGAAAGCGGAAGTTGAAACAAATCTTAAAAAAGTGGAAAAAGAAACGGGCAAAGTATTCGGCTCGGTAGAGAATCCTTTGTTGGTGTCGGTAAGATCTGGCGCCAGGAGCTCCATGCCCGGTATGATGGAAACGATATTGAACGTCGGTCTTACTTTAAAGACCATTCCCGGTATGATAAAGATGACCGGTGACGAAAGATTTGTTTATGACGCTTACCGCAGGCTTATTATGATGTATTCCGACGTCGTTATGGAAAAAGCGGCCGGCATAGAGCCTAAGGACGATAAAGGTATACGCAAAATTTTGGACGAGAAACTTTGCGACGTGAAAGAGCAAAGAGGCTATAAATCCGACACGGAACTTACTGCCGAGGAATTAAAAGCCTTGTGTGAAGATTTTAAAAAGACCGTAAAAAAAGTTTTGGGCAGCGATTTCCCCGATGACCCCATGCAGCAGCTTTGGGGCGCGATCGGCGCGGTATTTGCCTCTTGGAACGGCAAGAGAGCGGTAGCTTACAGAAATATCGAAAAGATCCCGCACGATTGGGGTACTGCTGTAAACGTGCAGTCGATGGTATTTGGCAATATGGGCAATACGAGCGCTACGGGCGTAGCTTTTACCAGGAACCCCGGTAACGGCGACAGCCACTTCTACGGCGAATATTTGGTAAACGCGCAGGGCGAGGACGTCGTCGCGGGTATCAGAACACCGTGCCCGATAAACGAATGGTCGACTTCAGGCCACGGCAACGACAGCGAATCTTTGAAGAAAGTAATGCCCAAAGCCTATAAGGAATTGGACAGCATACAGAAACGTCTGGAAAAGCATTACAAAGATATGTTGGATATCGAGTTTACGATAGAAAACGGCAGGCTTTGGCTTTTGCAGTGCCGCGTCGGCAAACGCAACGGCATAGCGGCCGTACAGATAGCCTTGGATATGTTGAAAGAAAAACTTATCAACAAAGTGGAAGCGGTGCTCCGCGTTTCGCCTTCCCAGCTTGACGAACTTTTGCACCCGATAGTGGATCCCAAAGCGGAAGCCGCGGCCAAACCTTTGGCCAAAGGCCTTCCCGCGGGTCCGGGCGGAGCATGCGGTTTTATAGTATTTGATTCGGCCTCGGCGATAGAAGCCAAAAAAGCGGGCAAAGAGTGCATAATCGTCCGCGAGGAAACCAACCCCGAAGACGTGGAAGGTATGCGCGCGGCGCAGGCCATTTTGACTGCGCGCGGCGGTATGACTTCCCACGCCGCTTTGGTAGCCCGCGGCTGGGGCAAATGCTGCATAGTAGGCTGCAGCGAAATTACGGTAGACGCGGCCAATAAGGTAATGACGGTAAACGGCAAGAAATTTAAAGAGGGCGATTTCCTTACGCTCAACGGTACGCGCGGCATCGTTTATGAAGGAAAACTCGCGATGTTGGACGCCGGCGAAAAGAACGCCAATTTAATTAATTTCTTAAAGGTGTGCGACGCGGTAAAACGCCTTAAAGTACGCGCCAACGCCGATACGGCGGCCGACGCGGAAAAAGCGAGAGCTTTCGGTGCGCAGGGCATCGGATTGTTCCGCATAGAGCATATGTTCTACGGTGCCAACTCCGAAAAACCTTTGTTCGCTTTAAGAAAGATGATACTTTCGGGCACGACCGAAGAACGCGTAAAGGCTTTAGATGAAATCTTCCCGTATATGAAGAAAGATATTAAAGCTACTTTAAAAGCGATGGCCGGCTTCCCCGTTACGATCCGTCTTATGGATCCGCCGTTGCACGAGTTTATACCGCACAGCAAAGACGCGGTAGAAGCTATTTGCAAAGCTTTAAATATTACCACCGAGCAGTTTGAGAAGCGCGCGGACGCTCTGAAGGAAAGCAACCCGATGATGGGCCACCGCGGTATCCGCTTGGGCGTAACCTATCCCGAGATAACTGAAATGCAGGCCAGAGCGATATTCGAGGCCGCTTCCGAGCTCGTCAAGGAAGGGCTGAAGATTACCCCCGAGATTATGATACCGGTAGTCTGCGACGAAAAAGAAATCGTCAATCAGAAACCTATCATAGAGAAAGTACACAAAGAAGTCTGCGCCAAGTTCGGTAAGAAAATAGCCTATACTGTGGGTACGATGATAGAAATACCCAGGGCGGCTATAACTTCGGCCGATATCGCGCAGGTTGCGGATTTCTATTCTTTCGGCACCAACGACCTTACGCAGATGACATTCGGCTTCTCCCGCGACGATATCGGCGCATTCGTGCCCGATTATATCGGCAAGGGTATCTTGAAGAACGATCCGTTCCAAATATTGGATCAGCACGGAGTCGGCTTCTTGATTCGCCATGCGGTAAAAGCGGGCCGCGGCGTAAAGCCCAACTTGAAAATTGGTATCTGCGGTGAGCACGGCGGCGAACCTTCCAGCGTGGAATTCTGCCACAGGGAAGGTTTTGACTATGTTTCCTGCTCGCCTTTCCGCGTGCCAATAGCAAGATTGGCTGCTGCCCAAGCCAGCGCGAAGGAACTTAAAAAGTAAATAAAGGCAGTTTGTTTTATTAAAGCCTCCCGTTTAAAAGCGGGAGGCTTTTGTATTTATAAGTGTATATCGGGTAAAAATCAAATTATCTCTTACGGGGCGCTTGTATTATGAGGGAGTTTATCAAAGAAAAAACTTTAAACCCGCGGAAAATATAGTATTACAAATAAAACTATATCTTAAAATCCGTTGCTATTAATATATATATTTGTATTACGTTGTATGAGGGTTCCTTTCCAAATCAAAGTGTCAGATACTAAATCTTAATCATCATCAATAGAAGGCAATTTGTTTGCTAATATTAAAAGCAAAAGGGAAAATATCCTCAAAAATATTTATCCCTTTATTATATTGTTGTAAATTATAAAAAGGTTAGTACTAGGGGAGATGTTCTATTAATATTATAAGGAGAATTACTGCTTTACTGGCAATAACTACCTTGTTTATTGCCTTAGGGCCTATTGCTAATTCGGGTACAATACCGTGCTGTGTAGGTTCGGTATTATCAGAATGCGCGGAACTGTCCAATAGTTTGCAATATGATATAAGCGCCTGTACGGGAGCGGCTCTAGTTGACGATGAAGATGAATCTCTTACGTTTACACCGATACAAGCTTGCACTACGGCTGGCGTGAAAGAATATAAACAAGACCCCGATGATGTATGTAAATCAATAAGTAGAACATGTTGCGAGGGAACTTTGCGCAACTCATGGAGTGATTGGGGAAAAGCGTGTACAAGCGGTGGCGGAGGTTCTATTAGCTGTTCCTATTCGACAAAGCCTATATCCAGTCAGTCGTGTAGACTCTCCAACGGTGGAACTGGTACCCAAACAAGAACGGTAACCTGTAATACCAGTACAGGTACATGGACGTAGGTTCTTGGAGTACTTGCAAATGCAATAAGACTTGCTCCGGCGGACAAGTTTTTGAGGAGAGTTCCTGTCAATGTTGCTCATACGGATGTTATTGGTTTTCCGGTGGTTCCAATGTCCCATATTGCAACTGTTCGGCTAATTATCTTTCATTTTCCGCTTGGTCAGAGTGTTGTACTATGTCCAATGGAGATGAATATAAGTTGCCTTCCGCTTATAGTTCGTGTTCGTCTTTTGCCAGCGCTATGGGGCTTTCCTTAAGTCCAACAAATATTAATCGCCATGCCTGCGCAAGGATATAAATTGAGTGTTTTTATAGTTAAAAGTCGCTTTAAAACAGAGCCGGGGTGTATTTCTAAGCTTTAATTTTGTTTAAAATTAAGGTATACTTATATTAATATCTTTATATTTTTATTGATGGGGAGGGCGTTTATGTGTTGGGCATTATTAAGAAAAATGTTTAATAAAACACTTTTTTTATGTGTGCTGTTGATTTCTTCGTCTACATATGTTTTTGCTGCTGTTGCCTCCTGTAATGGCGTTACAGACAGGCAAACACATTACGGTACAATAAATGGTACTTGCTATGCTTACTACTGTGACGATGGAATCATTCGTCAATTGGGGGCGGTGAAGTCGACTTATTGCGGAATAGAGCAATGTAAAGAGGGCGCTCTCAAATATAATGTTTCCGGGGACTGTTCTTATGATACTTTCACCTGCTGCGCCGACGGCTCTTGGAGTGAGGCAAATAAAGATTGTCCAAAACCGTGTGAGGGCGCGGAATGTTGCACTTCCGATCAATGTTGGACGGGATCTTTCTGCCAAAATAAAAGTACGAAGGGCTATAACGGTAAATGCTACTATACTTGTTCAAACTGGCAGTGTAAAGCAAATAGAGGCTGGTTCTGCAATGAATCTGACAGAAGATATGAAAAAAAACGCAAACAAGGCGGTAAATGGTTAGTTTGGGGCGACCTTGAATATTCGCATAGCAAACCTAGGACTACATGCAGCACAAAAGTCAAGGATTATCTCCATGGAGGCGGAAGCGACGCTTTAAAAGCCTGTTCAATTCAAGTGGCCTCGATGACAGGAACCCCTGAAGGTACAACGGTAGAGCCGGCAAAATGTGAAGTAGTTGGAAATTGTTGGTGTATAAACTACGGCGGTTCGATTTTGGGCGATGGCAATGCCTATTGCAGCACTAATTTATATAAGTGCCAAGTACGTAAACTTGAATGCACAGTTGATACTGTTCCATGTAAATAATTTTGTTGATGTTTTTTTTACTTTCCCCGCCGCTAAAACGGCGGGGTTTTTTTTGTCTTAAAGAATAGAATGTTTACATTTACTAAACTCTGCCATTAAGTATTTTTAAAAATCGGATAAAAAGTACGCTTATTTTATAGCGCAGATTTTTTCCCGGCTATTCTTGCGCCATTACTTTAAAGACATTTTTGTTCGTTGCTTTTTATTTTTTTGCTTGTCACTGCCTCTTGATAGTTTTTTCTTATTTATAATTTTTCCCAAAAATTAAAAAGCGCTTGACTGTTTTTTTTTTTTTGATAAATTTCTTCTATATTTTAACCAGTCTGATTTAAACGGGTATGTATTTGTAGATATTTGCTCGTATTTGTGCTTTTTGAAACTGCGAAGTGTTGAAAAGGAGGAAAATGATGAAGAAAACAAAAATCTATTTGATGGGATTTTTATTCTTTCTCGTAAGCGTAAATATTTCTGCTTTAGAATTAAAACCAATTCAGACATGTACGCCTGGAACTGTGGAGTATAAGCCTGAGGGGAGTTGCGATACGACTAGCAGAAAATGCTGTGGCGGAAGTGGCCTGTTGGGCTTTTGGAGCGAATGGGGAGAAGAATGTGAAGAGTATACGCCAACCTCATGTCCTTTGCCTAAACCAAGTACGAGCCAAACTTGTAAATTGAAAAATGGCGTCGAAGGAACTCAAACTAGAACCGTAACTTGTAATACAAGTACTTGGGAGTGGGACGTAGGTTCTTGGAGTACTTGCAAATGCAATAAGACTTGCTCCGGCGGACAAGTTTTTGAGGAGAGTTCCTGTCAATGTTGCTCATACGGATGTTATTGGTTTTCCGGTGGAACCAATCGCCCCTATTGTAATTGTGCAACATCAACTTTGCCTATAATGAACGAATGTTGTACTATGACTAATGGTGATGAATATAGACTGCCTACGGCTTACAGTAGTTGTTCAGCGTTCGCAAGTGCAGTGGGGCTTTCCTTAAGTCCAACAAATATTGGTCGCCATTTCTGCGCAAGGACATAAATTGAGTGTTTTTATAGTTAAAAGTCGCTTTAAAACAGAGTTGGAAGATGAGTAATGCCTTCCAAGTTAGCTATACCTGCAAGATAGGTACAGGGTGGCAGAAAAAAGAGGTTTGCACGTGTAAAACAGGATATAAGAAAAGCCCTTATACGGGGCAATGCGTGCATGCAAGCTGTTTGGAGAGTTGTTCTTCCGGTTCATACAGAAGACAGAAATGGAACAGCGATCAATGCGAATGTTGTTTTGCGTCCTGCAGTTTGTATCATAACGGCGTATGTCAGTTCGTAACCGGGGCGTGTAATTGTATGGATTTTTCTACGGGAGGGAATTCCGATCCTATGTTTAGTACATGTTGCAGGAGAGGCTCTGCCGGGTATATATATAAATTGCCTTCTACGTTTTCTTCTTGTGTTCAATTTGGCCAAGCTGCTTATGGTGAGAGCAATTGGTATAAAGTTACTTGTCCCGGACCTCGGCCATGTTGAAAAATCTAAAATTGAATACTTTCTAAGAGGGCATTTAAACCTCTCTAAACTAACCGCCCCGCCGCTAAAACGGCGGGGTTTTTTATTGTTTTGGGTAACAATTAGGTCGTACGTAGAGGTTATCCTAAAAATCAAAAAACGCTTGACTGGTTTTTTTTTTTTGATAAATTTCTGTATGTTATTGGAGGGAATATTTTTATTCGTGTTTGCTTCTTCAAAATTCGCGTATTTCCGATAAATAACTAAATTTGTATTTTGTGAGGCAAAAAATGAAGAAATTTAAAATTAAAGCGGTTTTAAGGAGTTTTCTTTTTGTCTTTTTTGTTTCTACGGCAAGTCTGCCATTGTTTGCCTACTGTGAAAGCGGAAAGGACAATAGCGTACATTACGCTGTTCATGACGGAAGATGTATGGCGTACTATTGTAAGGATTATAATGACCCATATTGGCTTGGCGGCGGCGGAGATAACTGCGGCGACCAAGAGTGCGAGGTCGGTACTAACCAATATAAAGCTTCTGGCGAGTGTGATACTTTGAAAAGAACTTGTTGCAAAAACGGTTTTTTTTCGGAATGGGGCAAAGAGTGTGATCCCTCAAGCAATTGTTCTTCAACCCAGTGTTGGAACGGTTCGTCGTGTGTAAGCAAGCCTACTCAGCAGTGCAGTTGTTCTAACGGGACGTGTACTCGTACTTATACTTGTAACACCGGGACCGGGTGGACTTATAAGGACAGCACGTGCAAGTGCAACAGCGGTTATAGCTACGTAAACGGTTCATGTGAGAACTGCATTCGGGGCGAATCACCGACTTTTACGGTCAGAAATTGTATGGAATGTTGGAATAAGGCTTTGGAAATGACATATAGACAGTGTACTTCCGATAATGACGTAAATTGTTATTTGAAGGTACACAGCTATGTTACAAGCGGTACTCCGTATAATTGCACATCTTCAAATACTAAATACGGTGTGCAGACTGGCGGCGCCACACCGATATTATATATGCGATATTCTGAAGGAGTGGGGGGGACTAATAGATTTTGCATTATGGAGCATATGCAATATAGATGGTGCCGTTAAGGCATTAGTCCCTAAACTAACCGCCCCGCCGCTAAAACGGCGGGGTTTTTTATTGGGTAAAATCTAGAAGATATTGCGGGTAGTTTAGCTTTGAGTTTTCTATAACAGGTTTTATCTTTATCAGCATGATTATTGGAAATTGGGATAGTTCTCATCAAAAAAAACGAGGATAAATTGTATCCTCGTTTTGTAGAGTTGAAGATGTTTTTATTTGTTTTGCAGTATTTTTTCTATTATTCTGACGGCTTTATCGGCGTGGTCAAAAACGGCCAGGCCGTTTTCTTGCCCGCTTGCGCGGTAATAGTCAAACCTGCCGCCGGCTGATACGCTGGCAAATATCGGCGTTTGATATTTTGTCGAAAGTTCTGCCAGCTTTATCAAGAAGTCCGCTTTTTCCTCTTTCAAAGTTTTTATCGCGGGGCTTACCGGTATAGTGGAAAATAATACACTGCCGTAAAGCCCGCTTTTAAGTACGCTTTCTATAATCTCATAGGCGGCGGCGTCGGGGCACATAGGCGTAACGTCAAAGGGATTGCGAACGTCAACTATGCCGCTTAAACCGTACTTGTCGAGTATTGAGCAAAGCTCTTTTTTTAGAACGCCCTGAGGTACTTCTGCATCAATAGGGGAGCCTGGCTTGATATTATCCGCCATACCGCTGGTTTCAAATCCGCCGTTGCTTAGCATAAATACCTTATTGTTTTTTATCCGTTTGCAGGCGCAGGAACTTAAAGTTTGGCATAGGTCTTCAAACTCTTCAAAGCTGTCGGCCATAAATGCGCCAGCGTCTTGCAAAATCTTTTTCGCCGTAAGATAATTCCCAGCTATCGAAGCCGTATGCCCCATTACCGCTTTTTGGCCGCTGGGCGTGCGCCCCGCCATATAAATGACGGTTTTTATTCCTTTTTGCTTGGCTTTAATCAGGCTTTGGCGCAGGATTTGGCCTTCGTATTCCTTCAGGCCTTCTATATAGAGCATTAAGAGCTTTACTTTGTCTTCCTCAATCAAATATCTGGCGTAATCCGTTACGGTCGCATCCTGCTGATTACCCGTCATAACGCAGTATAGCGGTTTTAAATGTTCCATTTTGCCCAAAGAAGCAAGCATAAAAGCGCCGCTTTGGCTTATGAAAGCCGAAGGCGCGAGATTGGGGTTTAAGCCCAATGGGGGGGTAAATTTTTCTTTCGGTATAAAAAGGCTGTTGAATTTTGATGGATTGGATACTAACCCAAGGGAGTTGCTTCCGTTAAGAGTAAAGCCCGGATTAAGGCTTTTGCCTTCTTTTATTACGTTTTCCACTTGGCAGCTTAAATCGGCCGAGCCTTCCTTTTCCCCGATGCCGCCGGTTATTAAGACTACTCCGTTCACCTTTCCGCTTTTGGCGCATTTTGACAAGGTTTGAGCCGCGGAATCGGCCGGCACCGATAGAACCAAAGCATCTATTTTACGTGGCAGACTTTCAAAATCAGCTACGCATTTTACACCGTCTATTTCGTCCTCGCCCTCTTTGATTACAAATAAATTGCTTCTGTCAAAACCGGCCTGTATTATGTTGTTTAGGATTATGCGCCCCATATTTATCTTTTTTGCACTTACGCCTATAACAGCCGCGCTTTTGGGGTTTAACAGGCTTTCCAGGCCTTCTTTGGAAACATTGGGCCGTGCGGGTTTAAAAGCGGCTCTTTTAAAACGGAGTACGCCGTCCAGCGCGGTAATCGCTCCGCCGCCTGCACAGAGCGGGTTTATTTCAAATTCTTCTATAAAGAATTCCGTTTTTTCGTTTAGTGGGCTGAACTCTATCATTAACTCGGCGAGCTTCTTTGCCGCGGATACCAGAAGTTCTTTTGAAACTTGCGCTTTTGATCCTCTTGCTTTACCGCCGCAATAGCGCCAGATGAGTGAATTTTCGACAAAGGCGTCGAAATCCGCGTTTAAAGCTGTTGTTAAAGCAGTTCTGTTTTCCTCTTTTATGTTCTTGGCGAAGTATTCCGCGTCAGTGCCGCCAAAGCCCAGGGTCATTATCGGGCCGAAGGCGCTGTCAAAGCGCGCGCCGAGCAGTATTTCCCGTCCTAGGGTAAAAGGTGGGCAGTTTACAAACTGAACCAACATAAAATTTTCGACTTCGGGGAAATCTTTAATCATTTGTCCGAATACATCTCCGCCTTCGCTTTTTTTGAAAATTCTTACTCCGCCTTTATCGGTTTTATGGAGGGTTTCTTCCGAAAGGATTTTTAGTACGGCTTTATCGCCGGGGAATTGTGTCAGGACTGAAGATATGTCGTCTGTTTTGCTTAAAGTTGCAGTTTTAGGGGTATTTATCCCTAAATAATCGAGGATTTTATAGCAATCGGCTTCGTTTAAGGCTTTTTTGCCGTTTTGAGCGGCGCGTTTTAAAATATCATTTATAAATTCCATTCTGGTTTCTCCGAAAACATTGTTATCCAAATATATGATTATATTATATAATGATATTAACAATATTTATAACGATAGTGCGGAGGATTGATGGAAGGTATATTGCTTTTCTTTAACTTGCTTGGCGGATTGGGAGTATTTCTTCTTGGTATTAAGATGATGAGCGACGGTTTGCAGAAAGCCGCGGGTAATCGTCTGAGAAAAATAATATCTGGTGCTACCGGCAACAGGTTTACCGCCACATTTTCGGGAATATTGGTAACTTCCATAATACAGTCTTCTTCCGCTACGACGGTAATGGTAGTCGGTTTCGTGAGCGCGGGCCTTTTGACTTTGACGCAGTCTTTGGGTGTAATATTCGGCGCGAACATCGGTACTACTACTACCGCTTGGATTATCAGCTTACTCGGCTTTAAGGTGGACATCGCCTTGTTTGCTATGCCGATGATAGGCTTAGGCTTCTTTTCGCAATTTGTAAGCAAATGGCCGATAGTGCGCCGTATAGGCGAGGCTATGTTGGGTTTTGGTTTGTTGTTTTTGGGCTTATCCTTAATAAAATCCGCTATACCTGATGTGCAGTCTTCTTCCGCAACGATAGAGTGGATTACCAAATTCCGCCCCGATACGCTTTGGTCGCTTTTGGCCGTAGTTGGGGTAGGCACGGGGTTGACGGTTATATTTCAATCTTCCAGTGCGGTTATGGCGGTTACCCTTACCTGTGCGGCAAAAGGTTTGATAGATTATCCTACGGCGTGTGCTTTGGTATTGGGCGAAAATATCGGCACCACGATTACCGCCAATATCGCGGCGATCGGCGCGCCCAGGGCAGCCAAACGCGCGGCTTTGGGGCATATGATGTTCAATATTTTGGGCGTGATATGGGCCATCGCATTATTTCACCCGCTGCTCTCTTTGGTGGATTGGATTGTGCCGGGCACTACGGAGGGCACCGGCTCTGAAGTACTGTTGGTAAGTATACCCTATCACCTTTCGGCTTTCCACACTACGTTTAATATAATCAACACTTGCGTGATGCTGGTATTCATCAAACAGTTCGAGAAGCTTATAATGATGATTATGCCCTTAAAACGCAGCGAAGAAGATCAAACTGATTTGGTCTATTTAAAAGCGGGCGTTACTGCTACGCCGGAATTGTTTATTGAGGCGGCTAGAAGGGAAGTCGACAGAATGGCGGGGCTGGTGGAATCAATAATAAGCAAGGATTTGCACGCGATAAAGACGGATTCGCCCAAGTTATTTGAACGCTCCGTGGAAGACGTGCACGCCAAGGAGAAAGCCAGCGACGTTTTGGAATATAAGATAAACGATTTCTTAAAGAACTTGACGCACGACCAGCTTTCACGCGATATGATAACCGACGTTATGGCGATGTTCGATTTGACAAACTATTTGGAAAAGATGGCGGATCACGGCGATAAAATAGCGATATTATTGAACAAGGCTCGCTCGATAAACGCTTTTGAGCAGCAGGACTATGATAAGCTGGAAACCATAGGATTGCGAGTGAAGAAGATTTTAAAGGATACTCGCGCTACCATACTTAACTACGATATGGATAAAGAACGCGTAATGCAGTTGGCTTTGGAAAGAGAACGCGAACTTAACGAAATGCGCCATTCTTTCAGAGACGATAAAACGTCGCGCGATTTTACTCAGCAGCAGCTTTCGCCCGTAGCGATAACTTTGTATACGGATATACTTACCAGTTTTGAGAAGATAGGCGATTATGCCCTTAACATAGTGGAAACGACTACCGGCGTAAGAGATAAGATGCGCAAAGAAGACAAGTCGTCCTCCGGCGGAGTGAAGAAGTAAGAGAAAAGGAGCAACAATGGCCGAACAAAAGCCAGATTTTACCGTTAATCCCGCGGTTTTGTTTAGGGATATAAAAGATGCGGGCGGAATGTTTTGGGCGGTTATAAGAAGACGTTACCCTATGCCGTGGCGAAGCGTAATATGGGGCGGATTGTTTTTGCTTTATTTGGCTTTGCCGCTGGATACGATACCCGAAGCATTGTTTTTAATGTTGGGCTTTAGCGATGATTTATTGTTTTTGGTTTTTGTAATAAATAAAATGCGGCCTGATATAGACAGATACCGCGCTTTTAGAGATGGTAAGAGGGGGAAGATAAATAATGAAGAAACTTATTAAGGTACTTGTGATTTTAATCGTCATAGCGATAGTCTTGCTTGGCGGCGCGGCAGTAGCGCTGAAGCTGATGTTTCCCTTGGCGAAATTAAAATCTATGGCGCAGGAATATGTGGCGCAGAACTATAACAGGGATATAGATTTCAGCGATGTATCGCTAAACCTTATCGGGGTGACGATAGAGTCGTTTAAATTATCCGACGAAGGCGGTTTTGAGGCGGGTAATTTTATATCGGCCGACAGCGCGGTAGTCAAAGTGGAATTGATGCCGCTTTTCAAGAAGCAGATAAAAATAAGAACGATAGGTTTTGACGGCGTTGAGCTAAATGTTATAAAGAATACCGACGGCAAGTTTAATTTTGATAATTTGATACCTGCTTCCGCAGATGAGGTCTCGCCTCAGCCGGAAGAGGAACAACTTTCTTCCACGCCGTTGGCGATGGATTTGACGGCCAAAGACATATATATCAGAAATTCGGACATAACGTATAAAGATTTGCAGAGCGGAATGGATTTCGCGGTAGAAGACGTCAATTTTGAGATAAAGGATTTCGATTACAATAATCCGTTTTCTTTTGAACTTTCATTCAACACATCGATTGATACGGGCGATATAAAGATAAGCCCGGTCAAGATTTTGGCCAAAGGCGTTGTAAACATCGCCGGGCTGGAATTAGAAAAGGCCTCTGCGGAAATAACGGATTTTGCCGTAGAATACAAAGGCTTCAAAGTTAATATGACTGGCGGAATATCCAATTTGCAAATACCGGATTTGTCCCTTAAAGGGGAGATAAGCGGGATAGACGACAAATTGGCTTCAGAGTTTGTTTCCGGCGATATTCCGGCTTTTGCTCTTCCCGTAATAAACTTGGAAGCCAAGGCTTCGGCCGATTTGGAAAATTCCAAAGCCGAGGTAAGCAAATTTGATGTCAGTTTGGGCAAATCTTACATTAAGAACACGGCCGCGGTCGATTTTTCCAAGCCGGAAATATCTTATGCGGAAAGCACCTCCCTGAACGTAAACCTTTCTGAAGTTTCCGACATATCAAAAGAACTTTTGGCGGCGTTTAAGCTGAAAGGGAGTATTACGGGTGACATAAAAGCGGTATCGGCGGGATCCGATAAACCTTTGGTAACGGGTTCGGTGGTTTTGAAGGATATAGGTGCGGCGGCGATGGGGAAGATATTGTCCGCTCTTAACGGTGAGATAAAGATAAATTCGCTTGACGATATTAAAACCAACACGATAAAAGGCGTGTTTGACGGATCTGACTTTAAGACGTCTTTGGCGTATAAGAATAATAGAAAAATGTCGGTCGATTTTATGTTCAATATGGACAAATTTACTTTAGAAGACATAGACTTTGATGAACTTCTTGCATCTGCCAAGAGCGGATCTGAAGATGTGGAGGCATCGCCAGAGTCTGCGACTTCCGGCGGGGCTTCCAATTTGCAGATGGCCCCTATGGATGTTAAAGCTGATATAATAATAAAAAGGGTTGAAAATAATGTCTTTTCTACGGACGATTTAACTTTTAAAGCCGATGTAAAGGATCTGGATTTGACGATGAAAAAGGCAAGCGGGACGGTATATTTTTCGTCTTCCGCGGGCGAAATACGGGATTTGGATAAGCTGATAAACAGCTCCGTATTTTTGAAAGTGGCGCTGACGACTGTAAAAATAGCGCAGAAAGCTTTAAAAGCGACGCAGATAATATCCGGCGCGGAAATCAATACCGACAGCGTAAGTTATAAAAGCATAATCGGCGATTACAGACTGGGCGGCGGAAAGGCGACGATAAACAAATCGGATTTAAATTCGGATTTAGCTACGGTAAATACCAGCGGGAGCATCAATTTTGTAACGCAGCAGCTTGATATGACGGTAAAGGTCGGCTTGGGCAAGAACGCGAGCGGTTCGGCCAATATCAAAGTTGGGGGCAGCATAGAGGATCCGTCTTTCAAGTTGGACGTTGCCTCGACCGTAAGTTCCCTTTTAAACTCGGATCAGAAAGAGACGGCAAAACAAGCGGTGGACAATGTTAAGAACACCGTAAAAGACGTGACTAGCGGTATAAAAAATTTATTTAAAAAGAAGTAAAATCGGAGGATTTATATGGCGGAATCAACCTTTTCGGTAATTAGTTTAATCGGGGCTTTGACCTCGGAAGACGGCAGCGAGATAAAATTCTCGATAGACTCTTATAAAGGGTACAAATACGTATCAATAAGAAAATATCTTAAATCGGAAACATACAGCGGCCCCACCAAGGCGGGGATAACGCTTTCGCCCGAGATAGTGGGCAAGATAAGCGACGCTTTGGCCGCTTTGCCTGAAGATTATAAAACAATAGAGGACGGAGAACTTGGCAAATACGCCAAGAAGCAAGGCTTGTCTATAGTCCTTAGGATAAGTTCTTATATGGGGAGCAAGGGTATAGATTTAAGGCAGTGGCAGGAAGACGAAAGTTATACGGGCTGGACCAAGAAGGGAATAAGGCTTCCGATAGAGAAGTTAAAAGAGGTAAAGGAGCTGTTTGCCAAGACGGCAAAGTATTTTGAAGAGAATAAATAAAAAGGGAAGGCCGGTGTATTTATGTCAGAAGATAACAAAAAAAATCCTTTAAAACAGGAAGAGATACCTCCTATGGCGGCTAAGGCGGCATCGCAGGTGCCTTCTTCCGTACAAGCGAAGAATCAGCCTCATCAAAGACCGGAGATGGAACTTATAGGGCAGGAGATATCCGGCTGCGTGATACTTGAAAAGGTCAGCGAAGGCGGTATGGGTACGGTGTTCAGAGCCAAGCACAAGGCTCTGGACAGGATAGTCTGCGTAAAGATATTGAGCCCCGCATTGGCAAACGACAAAAAGGCAGTGGGACTGTTCTTGACGGAAGCGCGCGCCATCGCGGAGATAGACCACCCCAACATTGTATCGGTATACAATGTAGGCAAGGAAAAGGGATTTTATTTTATCGTCATGACGTTTATAGAGGGCGAGAGTTTATCTTCCATAGTAAGAAAGCGCCCCAATTTGCCGATTTCTTTTGTGATAGACACTTTTATCGGCATACTTAAAGGCCTTGAAGCGGCCCATCAAAAGGGTATAATACACCGCGATATAAAGCCGTCGAACATACTTATCAATAAGAAACTTGAAGCGAAAATAGTGGACTTTGGTATCGCCAAGAAGGTGGATAAGGAAAAAGGTTGCACAAAAACGACGGAATTGGCTGGCACTGCGTACTTTTTATCGCCGGAACAGGCTTTGGGCAGACCGATAGACATAAGGGCTGATTTGTATTCTGTTGGCGCCAGTTTGTTTTACGTGTTAACTGGCAAGTACCCGTTTACCGGCAAGAACTCGATGGACATAATTCAAAAGCACATAAACGAGCCTGTGCCGGATGTTTCTAAATATAGGAAGGGCGTTCCGCCGTGGCTGTCTTTGGCGGTAAGCAAGTTGATGAGCAAGCGCCCGGACGACAGGTTCCAAAGCGCGACGGATACTTTAATGTTCTTCCAAAAGCAGCGCGCGGACGATCAACTGAAATTAAATCAAGGTTTGAACATAACCGACGAAGTGGGATTAAGGGTTAGAAGTTCGGATATGAATGCTTCGCCTGTCGTAGGCAAAGATACGGAGCGCCATGTTACGGCAAGCGGCAGCCAAATAAGGCAGAGCATGCCGGCTGCGTCTAATAATTCTTTTAGGGCGGCGGATATCCCTGTAATAGCATTAGGTGACGATGGAGAACCTGCAAAACAGCAGGCGGTGCCGGATAAAAAATTCCAGATGGATACCTTGGATTCCGTTACGAAAGAAGTCGCCAAGACTCAAAAGATAATGGAAGAACGCAAAAAGCGTTTGGCGGCAAGCAAGAATCCTTATTCAACGTTCTCCGCGGCCAAGAAGAAATTTATGCTGAAAGGATTCGGCTGGACTCTGATAACCGCGGCCGCCGCGTTTATGGCGATGTCTTTATTTTTGAAGCTGGGCTTTTTGTGTTCGGCTTACAATACCGGCGCTACCTCCGTAATTTCGGCATTGATCAAGCCTTGGATTTCCGGTTCTTACGCGGAAGGCCAGATGATATTGGGGGCGGTATGTTTTGTATTTCTGCTCGTAATATTTGCATTGTTCTTCTTTGATTTGATAAAGAAGGCGGTGCCATGTATATTGGTAATAGCGGTGCTTTCGTACATATTCGCGTTTTATGGATTTGTCCAACCCGATTCGATATTGCAGCCGCTTTCGACAAACAGCTATTTACTGATATATTCGGTAATAGTCGGCGGATTGGCCCTGAAGATAGACAATATTGAGGATTTGCCTTTTTATTATAGGGTAGTATCAATAGTATTGTTTGTCTTTTCATTCTATCTGTTCTATCAATTTGTGCGGCCGGACATTTCTGCTGAAGGCGAATTGATGAAAACTTTGCGATATACGGCTTTTGGGGCCTCTGCGGTTACGTGTATTATGACTTTATTTAGGCACGGGTTTATATACAGAATGTTGACGCTGTTGCTTTTTGTCGCGTCATTTGGCGGGATATGGCTGTATCAATCTGGCGGAGAAGCTTATGCTCTATATGATGAAGTTAGAGCCAAGACTCAGGCGAAAACGGCGGAACAGCCTGCCGATTATGCGGCCGTGCCGCACAAGATAGTGGAGCTAATGCACAGCTATGCGGATTTGGAGAGCGAGCCTGAATATTATGGTTTGGAAGGCGGCGCTTGGGATTTAGACGCTATGCCTGCGGAGAGAAACGTTCCCGCGGCGCAAGCGTCAGCGGAAAAGGCTTTGCCGAAAGGTGATAAAGCGGCAAGGGCTGAAGAGAGGGTTTCTCCCGCTCAGATCAGGGAAACGTTTATAAATTCGATAGTTAAATTAAATACGGCGGCAAACCAAGAAGCGGTGGAGCAGTATATATGGATATTTGCTCTGAAAGGACCGTATGAAAAAGTAAAATATACTTGGAGTGAAGACAATATTCCGCTGTTAATACTGTATGTATTGGCAGTCTATGCGATAGCGGGTTTTATAGTTGACGTGTTTGCTGCGGGGGAAGACAGATGGAATTTGATATAGAGTTGGCCTCATACACCGACATAGGCAAGATAAGGGAAAAGAACGAAGACAGCGTATTGATAGCGCCGGAATTGTGCCTTGGCGCGGTGGCCGACGGTATGGGCGGGCACAATGCGGGCGAAGTGGCGAGCAATTTGGCAGTATCGATATTGAGGCAGACCTTATCCGATTTAAAGTCCAAAAAGATAAGCATACCGCAGGATTTCGAACCAAAGCTCGACCCCATAGCCAGGAAGTTATTATACGCTTCGGGCTTGGCCAATTTAAGGATATACACTTTGTCTTCCGAAAATTACCGCCGCCGCGGCATGGGTACGACTTTAAGCGCTGTATATATAGAGCCGAACGCCAGCGCGGCCGTACACATAGGCGACAGTAGGATATACCGTCTTAGGGACGGCGTATTAAAACAGATTTCTAAAGACCACTCTTACGTACAGGAACAGGTGGCGCGAGGGCTTATCAGCAAGGAACAGGCGGAGAAATCCAGAATACAGAACATTCTGACAAAAGCCTTGGGCCTTAAGAAAGATATGCGCTGCGACGTCATCAAACTTAACCCTCAGCCGGGCGACGTATATATGCTTTGCTCCGACGGGGTAAACAAGGGCATAAAAGACAGCGAGATAGAAGAGATCTTAAAGAAACCTCTCAGCGCGGGACGTTTATGCCAAGAAATCGTCAAGTTTTCCGCACACAACGACGGTAAAGACAATGTATCGTGCGTTGTATTCAAAATGCTTCCCAAAAAGGAAAAATCCATATTTAAAAAGCTGACGGGTTTTCTTAAAAATAATTAGCAATCCCAAAGGGGGATTGACAAAAATAAAAAATAATGCTAAATTTAGCAGTGTAGGGTTGCGGCTGCCAAAAAAGGCCGCAAGTTCAGACGCGAAGAATTTAAAAATTTTTTAGGAGGCAGAGAATGTCAATAAAAATAAAACCGCTCGGGGACAGAGTAATAATCAGCCCCATAGAGCCCAAAGAGGTTGTAAAAGGGGGGATAATAATCCCCGACAGCGCGAAAGAAAAACCGATGCAGGGCAAAGTGGTAGCCGCGGGCCCCGGCGCGGTAAACAAGAAGGGTGAAAGATTACCGATGGACGTAAAAGAAGGCGACACGGTATTATACGGCAAGTATTCCGGTACGGAAATCAAACTGGAAGACGAAAAATACATAATTATGCATCAAGAAGAAATTCTTGGCGTTATAGAGTAATATTGGGGGAAAGAGTTTAATATGGCAAAACAGATAATATTTTCGGAAGACGCTAGAAGTAAAATGAAAGCCGGTATCAGCAAGGTAGCCGATGCCGTTAAAGTGACTTTAGGCCCCAAGGGCAGAAGCGTAGTTTTGGAAAAGAAATTCGGTTCGCCTTTGATAATTGATGACGGCGTAACGATAGCTAAGGATATCGAGCTTGAAGACAAATTCGAGAATATGGGCGCTCAGTTGATAAGAGAGGTTGCGTCCAAGACCAATGATATAGCCGGTGACGGTACTACGACCGCTACTGTATTGGCCAACGCGCTTTTGGGCGAGGGCATCAAGAACATAACCGCTGGTGCGAACCCCACCTTGGTAAAGAAGGGTATAGAGAAAGCTGTTGACGCGGTAAAAGCCGAGCTTAAGAAAATGCAGAAGCCGGTAAAGACGAAGCAGGAAAAGGCTCAAATAGCGACGATTTCCGCCAACGATAAAGTTATCGGCGATTTAATAGCTGAAGCCATGGATAAAGTAGGTTTTGAAGGCGTAATCACGGTAGAGGAAGGCAAAACCGCCGATACCACTTTGGACGTAGTGGAAGGTATGCAGTTTGACAGGGGTTATATTTCTCCGTACTTTATCACGGATTCCGAGAGAATGGAATGCGTTTTGGAGAACTGCGCCGTAATTATTACGGACAAGAAAGTATCAACGATGAACGAACTTTTGCCGTTGCTCGAGAAGATCGTACAAGGCGGAAGGAACTTCCTTATCATAGCGGAAGACGTAGACGGCGAAGCTTTGGCGACCTTAGTGGTAAACCGCTTGCGCGGTACGCTTAAGGGCTGCGCGGTAAAAGCGCCGGGCTTTGGCGACAGACGCAAAGAAATGTTGGAAGACATCGCGGTGCTTACCGGCGGCATAGTAATCAGCGAAGAGCGCGGTTTCAAATTGGAAAACGCGACGCCCGATATGCTCGGTTCGGCCAAGAGGATAATCATAGACAAAGAAAGCACGACTATCGTCAACGGATCCGGCGACAAAAAAGCCGTAGCCGACAGAGCCGCGCAAATCAGAAAGCAGATAGAGCTTTCCACCTCCGAATACGACAAGGAAAAACTGCAGGAACGCTTAGCCAAATTAAGCGGCGGCGTAGCTGTAATCAATGTCGGTGCGGCGACGGAAACGGAACTTAAAGCCAAGAAAGCCAAAGTTGAAGACGCCAAAAACGCTACCAGGGCGGGCGTTGAAGAAGGTTTGGTGCCTGGCGGCGGCGTAGCTTTGGTAAGATGCGAAAAAGCACTTGAAGGCTTAAAAGCCGATAATGAGGACGAACAGACCGGTATCAATATCGTTAAGAAGGCGCTTACCGCTCCTTTAAGACAAATCGCCGAAAACTCTGGATTGGACGGCTCGGTAGTTGTCGAAAAAGTAAGAGGAATGAGCGGTACCGAAGGCTTTAACGCCGAGACGGATACTTACGAAGACCTGCTTAAAGCTGGTGTAGTAGACCCGGCCAAAGTTGTAAGAACGGCTTTGGAGAATGCGGCGTCCATCGCGGCTACGGTTCTGTTGACCGAAGCCTTGGTTGCAGACCTGCCCGAGAAGGAAAAGGGCGGCGCTATGCCCCCTATGGGAATGGGCGGAATGGGCGGTATGATGTAATTTGCCGATTAAACAATTGAGCAAATAAAAAATCGTATCGTTATGATTTAAAAAGCCGCGTTGGAAAAAAGCGCGGCTTTTTGTAAACTTGTAAACAAAAATGGAATTTACCGGCGGAAGGCTTATTGACAGTAATGGTTTCCGCCGTAAATCTCCGAGGAGAAACTGTTATGGAAAAAGACTTTATGACTTGGTGCAGAGAATATGCCGATGCGCGCATGAGAGAGGAGTACGGCAGTGCGGATCAGTGTCCCGATGATGACGCATACGACGCTTTCCTGTACGAAGCTGGAGAAGAATACTTTTTGAGATTCGGTTCCGAAGAAAATAAGAAATAGACTAAACATCATATCCATTTTTTGGTATATTGCCATATGGATAGATATTTTGGTCTTATGATAAAAGTCGTATTTCAGATTTATTGTTATATAGTAAAACCGACAGTTCGCGATCATAATTTGCTGTTTTTATTATGAGTCGCAATCTCCGTAAATTAAGGATAAATGAGAAATCGATATGCCAAAACACCCCGTTTAAAGCGGGGTGTTTTTATTTTGCGGAGATAAGGGGCTAATTCGGACGGGTAAAAAACAAAGATTTTTGAAGCGTTATAAGGCGCTATAATTTTGATTAAAAAAGGATAACACCCGTTTATCGGTTTTAATATCGCTTATGCTCAGCGGTTTTTTTAGATATACGCCGCCAAGGGTTCTGGCTCTGCTAAGGGCGACATAAGTCTGCCCCGCGGCGAAAGCGCCTCTTCCGATATCCAGGCAAATTGAATCGAAGGTAAGGCCTTGGCTTTTGTGTATGGTAATGGCCCAAGCCAATTTTAAGGGATATTGAGTGAAAGTTCCTTTTACTACGGGTATCAGTTTATTGCCTGCGGGGAGAGGTTCGTATTTTATTTCCTGCCAGGTATGGGGCTCTACGGAGTATACCGCGCCTCTTATGTTGACGCGGATATAAGAGGGCCCCAAATCTTCCACTGTGCCGATATCGCCGTTTACCCAATATTTATCGTTGGCGAGCATCATAATTTTGGCGCCTTTTTTTAAGGTAAGGAGCGGTTCGGCGGGGATAGTTTTTTTATTGAAATTTTCGCTTATTTCCGCTTGATACGAAAAACTTTCTCCAGATAATTGCGCCAGCATTAGTGCGTTTCTGTGTTGGGCGGTATAATTGGTGGCGGTGAGAGTGATGGCGGCTTGGCTTTGCGGAGCGCTAAGCGCATGCGTGGTATTTAGTTTTTCGTCCAGTTCGCTTTGCGTTATAGTTCCGGTGCGTATTTTATTGAGCAGTTCGGCGAAGTCTTCATCTTGGCTTTGGCGGAAATTATGTTTAAGTTCGATAACTTTCAGAGCGGTTTGCCCAAAGCAAAGCGCGTCAAAGAAATAAGGGCTTTTGTACAGCATATTGAAATAATTTAAGAAATTGGGGTCCTGCTCTTCAAGTACGGGCGGCAGTTGGCAGAGGTCGCCGCAGAGTATTATTTTTTTACCGCCGAAAGGGCGGGGATTGTCCGTAGATTTTTTAAGGATTAAATCTATTGCGTCCAATAGGTCAGCCCTGAGCATTGATGCTTCGTCGATAATAAGGATATCGAAAGCATTGGCCGTTTTTGCGGGCAGTTTTTTCAGCAGTTGCGGGTCAAGAAGATCATTCGGTTTTATTCTGAAGAAGGAGTGTATAGTCTGCCCGCCGAGGTTAAGCGCGGCTATGCCCGTAGGCGCGCAAAGCACGCAGCGCGCGGCGGTATGTTCCGCAAAGTATTTTAAGAGCGTAGTTTTGCCCGTACCCGCGCGCCCGGTGAGGAAAATACAGCTTTCCTTAGGGTCGTTTAAGGCGTTAAAGGTTTTTATAAAGGTATCGTCAATGATATGATTTTCGTTTGATACGGGCATATAAAATTATATCAATTTGCTATTATATTAGTATGAACGGCAATATATTATCGGCTTTGGGATTAAGTTTTCTTGCGGGCGCGGCGACGAGTATCGGCGCGCTTTTGGCTTTTTTTGTCAAGAAAGACAATTTCAAGTTTTTGGCGCTGGGCTTGGGTTTTTCCGCGGGCGTAATGATTTACGTTTCCTTTATGGAGATACTGCCCCAAGCACAGATTTCGCTTACGGGCGTTGTGGGATACAAGGCTGCGGGCTGGGCGGCGATAGGCGCGTTTTTTTGCGGGATAGTGATAGCCTCTTTGATAGACACCTGCCTGCCGGATCATCATTTGGACAACAATTCCCTGTCGAAGGAAAACAAACTTAAGCATTTGGGCATTTTTACGGCTTTGGCTTTGGCTTTGCATAATTTCCCCGAGGGTCTGGCCACGTTTATGGCGGCGATGGAAAGCCCCGCTTTGGGCATATCGATAGCGATAGCGGTGGCGGTACACAATATTCCCGAAGGCATAGCGGTGGCTTTGCCGGTATACCACGCCACGGGCAGCAGAAAGATGGCGTTTTGGTATTCTACTCTTTCCGGTATGGCGGAGCCTTTGGGCGCGATAGTGGGATTTATATTTTTGAGGGCTTTGCTTCATGAGGCGGCCTTCGGCGTGCTGTTTGCGTTGATAGCGGGTATAATGGTATACATTTCTTTGGACGAGCTTCTTCCCACGGCACACGAGTATGGCGAGCCGCATAAGGTTATTTGGGGCGTAGTCGGCGGAATGATGATAATGGCCATAAGCCTGCAAATGCTTTAAAATTTTATTTACGGCGGGTTTGGAAATGAAAAAGAATTATCCGATTTATACGATAAAGCAGGAATGTCAGGATTGTTATAAATGCGTACGGGCCTGCCCCGTTAAGGCTATACGGGTGGAAGAAGGTCACGCGGCGGTAATAGCGGAAAATTGCGTCGCCTGCGGTATGTGCTATACCGTCTGCCCGACGCACGCCAAACACGTAAGGAGCGATATAGAGAAAGCCAAGAGTTTGATAGGCTCTGGCGCTAAGGTATATGCCTCGGTGGCGCCGAGCTGGGCGGGCATATTGGATTGCAGCGTCAGCAGATTGGTGGGAATGTTAAAGAAGCTGGGCTTTGCCGGGGTGAGCGAAACGGCTTTGGGCGCACAGCAAGTATCTGCGGTGACGGCCGAGTTTTTAAATCAAGCCGAGCCGGGGGTATATTTTTCTTCGGCCTGCCCAGTCTGCGTGGACTATATCAGCCGCTATACGCCGGAGCTTAAAAAATACATAGTGCCTTATTCTTCGCCCGCATTGACGCATGCCGAACTCTTGAAAAAGACTTTTGGCGAAGATATAAAAGTCGTATTTATAGGCCCTTGCATAGCCAAGAAGAACGAATCGGACACGCAAGAAGATTTGATAGCCGCGGCAATAACTTTCGAGGAACTTAAAAAATGGCTTTTTGAGGAAGGCATTGATTTGCTTAATTCGCCGCAAAGCAGTGAGGGCTTTGTGCCTGAAAAATCGTCTGACGGCGCGGTCTATCCGCTTGAAGGTGGCATGCTCCGCTCCATAAGGCGCAACGGCCTTAAAGATGGCGTAAAGCTAATTACGGTAACGGGCTTAAAGAATTTCTGCAAGACTTTGCAAGCTCTCAAGGAGCAGAATATAGACAGAGTCTGTTTTGTGGAATGTCTGGCCTGCGAGGGTGGCTGCATAAAAGGGCCTTGCCCGGGCGGGGAGGTATCAACGCTTAACGCTTTCTTGGGTGTGGAAAAGCAATTTGACGAAAGTATCCCGCCCGTCAAGCAGGCCAAGTATAAAGTGCCGCTTGTTTTCGGCGGGGCAGTTGCGCCGGAAAAGAAATTTACGGAAGAGGAAATTTTATCTGCTTTGGCCAAAGTCGGCAAGTTTACGGCCGACGACGAGATAAACTGCGACGGCTGCGGTTACAATACCTGCCGCAATTTCGCGCACGCTCTATTGGAGGGCAAGGCCGAACCGGCGATGTGCGTATCTTATATGCGCAAGCGAGCCAGCCGCAAAGCCAATGCCATTTTAAGGTGCATACCTTCGGGCGTGGTTATATTCGATAATAATTTGGAAATTATAGAATCCAATCAGCCCTTTGCCAAAATAGCGGGCGCCGACATTGAAGAACTTTTTGAGCAAATCCCCGGCCTTAAAGGTGCGGCTTTGGGTAAAATTCTGCCTTTTGAGATGATATTCAAACGCATCTTTAAAGACGGCAAAGAGATACATAAAGAACGTATCCCGTTTGGCAAGAAACTGCTGGATATGACGATATTCCCGATAGAGGAAGGGCAAACTGCGGGGCTTATAGTGCAGGACGTTACCAAGAGTGAGCTGCATAGGGAAATTATCGCTCAAAAAGCGCAGGAAGTTCTGCGCAAGAATATTTTGGCCGTTCAAGAAGTCGCGGGCAGGCTGGGCGAGAACATAGCCGAGACCGAAATAATCTTGAATTATATTACCGAAGGCTTTGGCCCGGAGAAGAAATAATTATGCCGCCATTCGCTTTTGATATAGATTACTATCAAGTTTTTAAGAACGGGCAGCACGTCTGCGGCGATACTTTTATGACCGCGCGCGGCGCCGACGGCAGGATAATAGCGGTTCTTTCCGACGGGCTTGGCAGCGGGGTAAAGGCCAATATTCTTTCTACGATGACGGCGAAAATGGCCTTAAAATTCGTTGACGCCAATTGGGACGTAAAAAAATACTGCGAGGTAATTTCCAGCGTATTGCCTATATGCAAGGAGCGCGGGCTTAATTATTCCACCTTCACCATTTTGGATTTGTCGCCCGAAGGGCAGGTTCGTATTTTTGAACAGGGCAATCCTTCTTTTCTCTTTATAAGAAACGGCCGCCTGATAGAACCTGACGCGAGAAGAGTATCGGAAGAATACCATAATCTGCCTATAAGCACAACCACGCTTGACCTGATGAGAGAGGATAGAATAATATTTTTCTCGGACGGAATCAGCCAAGCGGGCACCGGTACGCCCGAATATCCTAACGGGTGGGGGCGTTCGGGCGCGGCGGATTTGGCTTTAAAAGTTATAGGCAGGAACCCGCAGGTATCAAGCCTGAAAATTTGCGAAACGATTATCCGCGAAGCACGCATAAAAGACGGGCCGATAAACCCAAAAGACGACGTTACCTGCGCGGCGGTCTATCTAAGAACGCCAAGGCGCGTTATGGTGTTTTCGGGGCCGCCGTTTAATAAGAGTTTGGACGGCAAATACGCCAAGGAACTTGCCGCTTTTGACGGGCAGAAGGTAATTTGCGGCGGCACTACGGCAAAGATAGTGGCCAGGGAATTGGGGCTGGAAGTAAGGCCCGATTTGAATTCTTCTTCCCGTTTCGGCCCGCCGACAAGCCTGCTCGAAGGCATAGACTTGGTGACGGAAGGCGTTTTGACTTTAAGCCAAGTGCTTTTGGCTTTGCAAAGCCACAAAGCGCCGCAAAGCGAGAGCGGGGCCTATAAATTGTATTATACCTTGCTTGAGAACGACTATATCGATATTGTGGCCGGTACCAGAATAAACGACGCTTATCAAGATCCGAACTTCCCCAATCAGTTTGTTTTGAGGCGTTCCGTACTTGAGGGTATCGTAAAGATTTTAAGGGAAAAGTACTTCAAGGAAGTCAATTTAAAACTTGTTTGAGCTTTATCTCTTTGCTTTTCTAAAACAGTTTTAACCGTACGATTAATTTTCGTACGGTTTTTCTGTGCGGATCAGAAAAAAGTTTTAATACTCATTGCCATTTCTTAGGCTGTGGAGGGGCGAAATGTGTATATAAAATGGCTTTATAATATGCTAAAATCAGTATATATATAACATTTATGGAGGAGCAATGGAACCTACAACAGCGGCCGCAGCCACAACCGCAGCAGCGGGGCAGGGCATGGGCTTTAACGGCATGTTCTTGATAATAATAGTGTTTTTCGTCGTATTCATGTTCTTAACGAGCAGAAGCCAAAAGAAACGTGAAGAAGAACAGAAAAAGGCTATCAGCAGCCTGGAAAAGGGCGATAAAGTGATTTTAATGGGCGGTATAGTCGGCACGGTGGCCGGCTTTAACGACCAAATTATAGAAGTAAAAGTGGCGGAAAACGTTAAATTTTCCGTCTTACCAAGCGGTATAGTTTCTATTTTTAAGAACCAACCTCTTGACAACGGAGCCAAATCTAAATGAACAAGCTTGCCATTAAATGGACAATAATATTAGCAGCATTATTTGGCGCCGTGGCTTTGCTTTGGCCCAGCTATGAGTGGTATTCCAAAACTCCTCAGGAAAGGGAAAAGCTCGAAGCCAGCGGCGACAGGCCAAAGAGAATACTTAATCTTGGTCTTGATTTGAGGGGCGGATCCTCGCTTCTGTTGGAGCTTGACGTATCGAAATTAAGCGGTAAGGAAAGCCTTAACGAAGCGATGCAGCGCGCCATAGAAATCGTACGCAACAGGATTGACCAATACGGCGTAGGGGAAATACCAATAACCCGCCAAGGCGAGAAATGGATTTCCGTCCAGCTGCCCGGTATAGCCAACCCCGAACAGGCCGAGGCTTTAATAGGCAAGACGGCGATGTTGGAGTTTAGGATAGTCAAAGACGACGCCGCCGCGCAGGAGGCGATAAACAAGTTAAACGAGCTTGACGAGCCTTTCAATCCCGACGGTACTTTGACGGAAGAAGCCGCGAAGCTCGTTCCCGCCGGTATTTCGGTAATGCGCGACAAGCAGGGCTTTTTGGTAGCTTTGACCGATACCGCCGCAGTTACCGGCGCCGACCTTGAAGACGCCAGAGTAACCACCGGTGAATACGGCTATCCCGCGGTAAGCTTCCAGTTTAACGGCGAAGGCGCGAAGAAGTTCGGCAATCTTACGGGCGCGAACTTAAACAAAAATTTGGCCATAATCTTGGATAATACGGTACAGTCTGCGCCGTCGATAAAGGCCAGAATCACGAGAGACGGGCAAATAACGGGCCAATTCACTATGGAAGAAGCCAGACAGCTTGCCATCGTGCTTAGAGCGGGCGCGCTTCCCGCACCGGTGAACATTATAGAAAAACGCACCATCGGCCCCAGCTTGGGCGAAGACTCCATTAAGAGCGGTATCAAAGCGTCTTTGGTGGGTTTCATATTTATCGTATTGTTCATGAGCATTTATTACAGGTTCTCGGGTATCATTTCCAGCGTGGCTTTGTTCTTGAACTTGGTATTCTTGTTGGCGTTGATGGCGTATTTCTCCGCCACTTTGACCTTGCCCGGCATAGCGGGTATCATACTCTCGCTGGCTATGGCCGTAGACGCGAACGTTCTTATTCTTGAACGTATGAGAGAGGAAAAAGACAAAGGCGAACCTTTGCCGATTATCATTAAGGAAGGTTACGAAAAGGCTTGGAGCGCTATTTTCGACTCCAACCTTACCACCTGGATCGCGTCTATATTGTTGTTCCAATTCGGCACCGGCCCGGTAAAAGGTTTCGCTTTGACGCTGACCTTGGGTTTATTCGTCGGTGTGTTTACCTCGGTATTCGTGACGAGAGCCATCTACGAGTTGCTGCTTACGGCCAACCCGAAGGAGATTAGTATATGAAATATTTTAAAATGCTTCCAAAAACAAATATAGACTTCGTCGGAATAAGGAAGATATTCTTCGTAATTTCGGGTTTGCTGATGGCGGCGTGTCTGCTTTCGGTAATATTTAAAGGCCTTAACTACGGTATAGATTTCACCGGCGGAACGGTTATGCAGGTGGGATTTGAAAAGAGCGTGGACATTAAAGATCTGCGCGCGGCCTTAACCGAAAAAGACATCAAAGCCGACATACAAACGTTCGTCGACAGAAACGCCTTCTCCATTAAAGTAAAAGGCAGTCAGGAAGACGTCAACGCTGTATCAAACAACATAGAGGCGGCTTTGAACACGCTTAATACGCCTTTCGTGGTTGAACAGAAGGATTTCGTCGGGCCGACAGTGGGCAATCACTTGGCCAAGAAAGCGATAATGGCTTTCATTCTGGCGATGGCGGCTATGGTGATATACATAGGTTTCCGCTTCCAGAATATCATATGGGGCGCCATGGCGGTTGTGGCCTTGTTCCACGATGTGCTTTTAACAGTGGGCGTATTTTCCATACTCCAGTTGGAGGTTGACTTGGTAATCGTGGCAGCTTTGCTGACCATTGCGGGTTTCTCCGTCAATGATACCATAGTCATCTTTGACAGAGTGAGGGAAAATATCGGTCTTCACCCCAAATGGAGCATAAAAGAATTGCTTAACGTCAGCGTAAATGACACGCTTTCCAGAACGGTAATCACTTCTCTTACGGTAATAGCGGCCGCGGCCATACTATATTTTATGGGCGGCGAAGTGCTTAACAACTTCTCTTTCGCGATACTTATCGGGCTGATCTCCGGTACTTATTCCACGATGGTATTGGTGCCGGGGTTGGTGTATCAGTGGACGAAAGAGGGCAATTACAGCGTAGGAGCGCCTTCAGACGTGAAAGCGCCAGCCGTAGAACCTAAGAAAAACGAAGTAAAAAAGAAATCTTCTTATAAAAGGAAATCCAAAGCCGGTAAATAAAAGCCGATGAGGAAAATTAAGAAGTTTAAAGTAGCTATACATTTAAAGGAGATACTCCGCCGCGTAAAATTAGCCAATATAGATATGGCCGCGGCGGGGTTTCCCCTTGAAAGCGATCTGGCGGTATTTATAGCCTCTTTGCACGAGGCTTTGCGGCCGGGTGTCGTTTATGAATTTGTAGAAGGACAGTGTTTGGAACTATCTTCCGCGGGGATAAAGCAGGAAGAGCGGTTTTCTTTGTGTGTAATAACTTTGGGCGGCGAGATAGAAAAAGCGGCCGCCATTGATAATATGCAGGCTGCGGCGACGGCAAATATAGTTATATACGATTTCCTGCGCACGGCAGTCAGTTTTATAGCGGATTTGATTAAAGAAGACGCCGAAAAGGAGGATTGCGTAACGCAGGGGTATGAGTTGTTGTACGCGCCGGCCTTTTCCTACGGGCCCTTGCCTAAATTTTTGAGGGAAGCCTCCAAAGTGGAGCCGGAGAAGGCGAAAGCGGCCTTGCCGGCGGTTTTTGAAAGATTAAACGCCTCCAAAATAAACGTAACGATTGAAGACGGACAAATAAAACCCAAGGCGACGATAGTTTTTATAATGCCGTGGTATAAGAAGAAAGGTAAAAAATAGATGCCTAAGATTATCAGAAGCAAGACCAGTCAACTTAAATATGCTATTGTGGCGAATTTTATTTCATTTTACGTTCGTCTGTGCGGTTTTTTTACAAAATACATACGCGGCGGCGACAAAAACGCCATAGAAATAGATAAACGCCAACGGGTGATATACGCCTTTTGGCACAATCAGCAGACTTTTCTTTTATACCCTTATAGAAAACAAGGCAAAATATGCGTACTTGTAAGTATGAGCAAAGACGGGGAATATATAGCCAGAGCTTTGCCCAAATTTAAGATGAAGGCCATGCGCGGTTCCACCACGCGCGGCGGCTATTCCGCGCTTAGGGGGCTTATGGATATATCGCAGGCGGGCTATAACCCCGCAATAACGCCCGATGGGCCCAGAGGACCGATATACAAAGCTCATTCTGGCATTATATATTTGGCGCAAAAGACGCAGCTGCCGATAATACCGGCGGGCGTGGCGAGCAGCCATAAATTTTCGGTAAACTCTTGGGATAAGTTCCAGATACCGTTACCCTTTGGAAAATGCGCGATAATTTACGGCCGTCCGCTTTGGGTCGGAGAGGACGACAGCATAGAAGAATGCCGTATAAAACTTACGGAATATCTCAACGAAGCTACCGCAGAAGCGGTAAAGGCGGTATCTTAATGGGATACGTAATTTTGTTAATTCTCAATTTATGCGCCCCATTTGCCGCTTTGGGGGTGGTAATATTTTTCTTGATTTCGCCGCGCCGCAAACTTTTAAGGAATTTGCGCTATGAACTAAGCCAGCGTTTTGTTCTCAGACGGCAAGGCCAAAAAATCAAAAAAAGTTTATGGATACACGCCGCCAGTGTGGGGGAAGTGCGTTCCGTTATAAAGTTGGCGAAACTTTTAAAGGAATATTACGGCTGCGAGCTTATAATAACGACATCTACCGCGGCGGGGCAGAATACGGCATTGAAGGAACCCTTGTTCGACAAAGCCTTGCTTATGCCGGTGGATTGTTATCCTTTAATAAAGAGATTTATAAAATTCTATAATCCCAAATATTTGTTTATAGTGGAATCGGATTTGTGGCCCAATATGATATCGGCCTGCGCCAATAATGGGGTAAAAGTATCTATTGTGAACGGTCGTCTTTCGGAACGGAGCGCTAGAAGATATAAACTTATCTCGCCTTTGACAAAAATGCTGTTTAAAAAGATGACGTTTATCTGTGCGCAGACGGAGGAAATAGCGCAAAGGTACATATCTTCCGGCGCGTCGGCCGATAAGGTCTACTCTTGCGGCAATATAAAGTACGATTTGCTTAATGACAGCCCTTCAAAAATTGAAGAAGTGGAAGAAGTATTCCGCGCGCTGGGCTGGGAGAACGCTTTTATAACGGTCTGCGGCAGCACCCACGAGGAAGAGGAGCGGATAATAATATCGGCCGCCAAGGAATTAAAGGAGATAAAATTTGTTATAGCGCCGCGCCATCTTGAGCGCAAGAAACAGATATTGCATACTTTAAAAGACAGCGGCTTGAAGTATGCTTCTCTTAGTTCTTACAAGCGCGAAGGCGATTTGAAAGATTGCCAAATATTACTGGCCGACGCCATGGGTTGGCTTGGCGCTTTTTATAAAAAAGGCACAGTATGCTTTGTAGGTGGCAGCATAAGCAGATGCGGGGGCCACAATTTTTTGGAAGCGGCAGTATTTGCCAAGCCTGTAATATTCGGGCAATATTATTATAATACGCCTGACGTGGCGGAAGCTCTGCTTAAGAGCGGGGGCGGAATATTGGCGGGGGAGAAGGATTTCGCCGCGAAACTGAAGAATTTGTTTGATGACAAGGCTTTGCTCGCCGCCAGCGGCGCCGCGGCCGGAGAATGTTCTTTATCTTTTAAAGGAGCTACCGACAGGACTTTAAAGGTAGTTGAAAAATATGGAAAATAAAAACAATAAAGTGTTGGTTTTGAGATTATCTTCTTTGGGCGATATAGTGTTGCTCTCGCCGGTGTTTAAGAATATAAAGGCGAAATGGCCCGACAGCAAAATTACCTTATTGGTAAAAGAGCAGTTCGCGCAGGCTTTGGCGGGTCACCCGGATATAGACGAAATAATGGTGTTTAAAGGCTTTATACCTACTTTGAGAGAAATAAGAGCCGCGCATTTTACCCACCTGCTTGACTTACACTCTACTCTTAGGACGATGTTGCTTTCTTTGTTTTCCGGTATCCCCAACAAACAGCGCTACAACAAAAATTCTTTGGCGAGGAGATTATACGTCAAATTTAAAATGCCCAGCCCCGCATTGGAAAAACATACTCTTGAAAAGTATCTTGAAGCGCTCAAGCCTTGGGATATACCGATAAAATACAAAACGCCCGATTTGAACGATTGGAAATTTCAGGCGGTAGATTTGTCAAAGAAGGAAGTTCAGAATATTTGTATTTTCCAAACTTCATTTTTGGGCGATTCTGTATTAACGACGCCGCTTATCCAAAAGACGGCAAAGATGTTCCCTCAGGCCAAGATTTTTGTGGTAACGCGTCCGGCGAACGTTGAGATTTTTCAACATTTGAAAGAAGTCCATCAAGTTATTATCGATGATAAAAGAGGCTTGGGCAAGATATTCGGCGTATTTAAAACCGCAAAAAATATCAAGAAGTGCAATATCGACGTTATTTTAGTTCCGCACAGAAGTTTCAGGAGTGCCTTGATAGCTAAGCTGAGCGGTGTTAAAGTACGCATCGGTTTTACTAACAGCGAAGGCCGCTTTTTGTTTACGAAAACGGTCCCGTTTACTTGGATGATACACGACGCGGAACGCAATTTGTATCTTTTGCAGGGCATAGTGAACGAGAATTTCAAATCGGCCAATTTGAATATGCAGGGCGCGGGCGCCAACGCCGAGGACAGCGTCAGAGAAATGATAAAAGAGGCGGGCTTGGAAGGCAAAACTTTGGTAGGCGTGCACCCGGGTTCCGTCTGGCCTACGAAATGCTGGCCGCTTGAGAATTACGCCAAACTTATAACCAGAATGGAAAAGGAACTTGGCGTAACTTCGGTAATAGTAGGCGGCAAGGCGGATTTGGACTTGAGCGAGCAAGTCTGCCGTTTATCGGACGCGCACCCCGTAAATTTCGCCACCAAGACCACTTTGACGGAGCTTATGGCGCTTATGAAGCATTTCAGATTGTTTGTTACGAACGATTCGGGGCCTATGCACATAGCTACGGCCTTTGGCGTACCGACTTTGGCGATTTTCGGGCCGACCACTAAGGAACTGGGATTTTTCCCGTATGGAGAGGGCAACAGAGTGGTGGAAGTTAAAGGCTTGCCCTGCCGCCCTTGCGCTTTGCACGGCGGGAAGAAATGCCCTCTGGGTCATTTTAAATGTATGAAAGACATAACGGTAGACGAAGTCTTTGATACCGCTAAAGAGATGTTGAATATACATAACGGCTAAGAGCGGAGCGCGTAGGATTAAATACGCATAATTTTATAGAGATAAATTAACTGAGGTACAACTGAGGTAAATATGAGAGGCATTAGAAGCGTAATATTTGTTGTAATATTTTTCATTTTAGCGGGCCTTATAGGCTACGGCCTGGAAAAAGTTGTGGTGGCGATACTGCCGTCCGACGCTGTCGGCAGCCTGGTAAGGGTGTTTGACATTGGGGTGCATGCATTGTCGTTTAACTTCAACGTATGCGGGATAATAGGTTTGATATTGTCTTATCTGATAGTAAGCTATTTGATGAAGAAATAAAATGCGTCTTATATTAGCGTCCTCCTCGCCCAGGCGCAGGGAAATACTTAAAAGACTGGGATATAAATTTGACGTAATGTCCTCAAACATAGAGGAAAGTACGGACAAAAAGACGCCCCATGCCCGTGTTATGGATATAGCTTTAAAAAAAGCCTTCAGCGTAGCGGCTTTGTATCCTACCGCCGTGGTGATAGGCGGGGATACGATAGTCTATTGCAAAGGCGAGGTATTGGGCAAGCCGAAGGACGAAAAGGACGCTATGAGATTATTGCATAAAGAAAACGGCAGTTGGCAGAGTGTATACAGCGGCTTGGCGATAGTCTGCAAAGAAAAGAAAAAGATACTAAGAGGCTACGACGTTACCAGATGCAAAGCTCGCGAACTTGGCGAGGACGTCCTAAAAGGCCTTGCGGGCAAGCATTTGGATAAGGCGGGCGCCTACGCCATGCAGGACAAAGACGATATGTTTATAGAGAGATTTGAAGGTTCTGCGGACAATGTCGTGGGGTTTCCTTCCGAGCTTTTTCTGGAGATGATAAAGGAGTTTGAAAATGATTAAGACCGATGTTTTGATTATAGGCGCCGGCCCGGCTGCATGCGCGGCGGCGGTATATACTTTAAGGGCGGGTTTAAAGACGACAATGCTCGGCGGCGCGAATTTGGGCGGGCAGCTTTTGCAGACCAACGATATAGAAAATTATCCCGGCTTTATAGACCCGATATCCGGCTTTGAGATAATGGACAAAATGCACAAACAGTGCAAACGTTTGGGTGCTGAGATATTGGGGGAAACGGTAATAAAAATAGAAGGGGCGGAAAGCCCTTTTAGGATATCGGCGGAAAGTGGGGAGCAGTACGAGGCTTTAAGCGTGATAATAGCCACGGGCGCGGCTGCGCGTTGGTTGGGCGTCAAAGGCGAAGGCGAGTATAAAGGCAAGGGCGTATCGGCTTGCGCGACTTGCGACGGATTTTTCTTTAAAGGCAAGGAAGTGGCCGTGATCGGCGGGGGCAATACGGCTTTTGAAGACGCATTATTCTTGACAAATTTCTGCTCAAAAGTGTATTTGGTGCACAGGCGCGACGGATTTAGAGCAGATAAACTTACCGTAGAGAAGGCGAAAAGCAACCCTAAAATAGAAATGCTTATCCCTTATGTTGCCGAGGAAATAAAAGGCGAGAACGGCATGGTAACCTGCGCCGTGTTTAAGAATGTTAAGGACGGATCGTTAAAAGAGATAAAAGTAAGCGGCGTGTTTATTGCGGTGGGCTCTATCCCGCAGACGGGATTTTTGAAAGACAGCGGGGTAAACCTTAGCGACGGCGGATACGTGAAAACGGACGAGAAGATGTCTACCTCCGTCAAAGGGATTTTCGCGGCGGGCGACTGCGCCGACGAATTCTACAAGCAGGCCATAGTAGCCGCGGGCAGCGGCGCAAAGGCCGCCATAGAGGCGATAAGTTTCGTCAATTTGATAAAGTAAAATACCAAGCGGATTTCGTTCGAGGCGATTGTCAAACATCGGTTTTGCCGATTAAACGAAATCCGCTTTTTTATTGCCTAAAATTTTACTTTTTTTGTTTGCGCGATAAATATATCGGGCGGATTTTTAAGCCACGCTTATAGATGCTTAAATATCGGCGAGGGTCAAAAGAGGAGGTTGGTCTTCTTGTGTAATTTAAAAGCATTTTTTAGAGGGCCTTTTATTTCCTTTCCCTCTACGGTAAGAATATTTAGGGACCCGTCTTCGTCTTTTTTAAGGAATTTTATACTGTCGCCGGGGTATCTTAGGGTGACATATTTTTTTTCGGCTATTCCGTAAGTGCCGCTGTCTTTGAAGGAAGCGGGCAAATTATCCTGATATATTGTCTGGATGGAAAAAGTATAATCGGGATTTAAGGTAAGTTCTATTTCCATTTTGGAGCCGTCGGGCAAAGGAATAATGCCAAAGTATTGCCCCGCTATATTGCCTTGCGTGCACGCGCAAAGCAGAACCAAGGATGTAATCAGAAGAAGTTTTTTTGCGGCAGTCATAATCTATCCCGTTAAAATTACAATATAACAATTCTATAAAATTATCCTGAGATAATCACCTCAAAAGCGATTGAAGGAGGATAATTCAATGTTAAATAAGAGTCCCTTTCACATTACGCGCTCGAATATAGTCATTATGGTAAATAATCATAGGATAATGTAAAATATAAAATATGAGAAATTTTAGAATACCGCGTCGATTCGTCGCTTTTTTGATATTCGCTTTTTGTAATGCCGTTTTTTTCGGTTTGCTTAGAGCCGTATTTTATTTCGCCAATAAACCGCAGGAGGATTTGTCGTCCTCCTTGCTTGAACGCGCTTTTTTTATAGGCTCCAGATTTGATTTGAGAATAGCGTTTCTTTTTGCCCTGCCTCTGGGTATAGCTTTTCTTTTTCCGTATAGAAAATGGTTGAAAAATACGCTTCTGACTCTTTACACTTGTGCCTTTGGCGCGATAATGTTGGTGTATTTTGTCGATTTCGGATATTTTGCCTATTTGACGGAAAGGCTGAACGCCTATATCTTTGAATTGGCGGCAAATACGGTAACTTCGGCCGAGATGGTCTGGCAGAGTTACCCCGTAGTAACTTTGGCGTTGGGGCTTTTTGTCTTAATGGCGGCTTTTTGGTTTTTGTTCAGGGTTTTGCTTAATTTCGCCTACGGCGGAACTGCTGTTCGCAAGAGAGATTATTGGTTTGCGCTTATCGGCCTTTTGATAGCGGCGGCTTTTGTGCACGGGCGGTTTTCGCAGTATCCGTTAAGGTGGAGCAATGCCTATTTCAGCAAGAACGCTTTTATATCTGCTTTGGCACTAAATCCTTTGCAGAATTTGTTTGATACTTACAAATTCGCAAAAGGCGGGGTGAGCTTCGACGAGAATAAAACAAGGGAATATTATGACGTCGTCGCCGACTATCTTGGTGTTAAAGAAAAAAATGCGGAAAAGCTAAATTTTGAACGTATCGTAACGCCCGCTCCCAAGGATAAGGACTACAATGTGGTGTTGATACTTACGGAGTCTTTTTCTTTTGACAAATCCTCGTTTAACAATCCCGAACTTCAGACTACGCCCCAAATGGAGGCTTTGGCGCGCAAAGGCCGTTTGTTTACGCGGTTCTTTACGCCTACTGCTGGGACGGCTAAGGGCGTATTTACTTCGATAACGGGTTTGCCAGATACCTCCACCGTTAAGACTTCTTCTCGCAATCCTATGATAGTCAGCCAGCACACTTTGATAAACGATCTTAAGGGCTACAATAAGTTTTATTTTATAGGCGGCAGCACGAGCTGGGGCAATATCCGCGGGCTATTGCAGTACAATATTGAAGGCCTTAAAATTTACGAAGAAGGTACTTACGAGAATGTGGAACGTAATGACGTTTGGGGCCTATCCGATTTGGATATGTTCCGCTATGCGGCGAAAACTCTTTCAGAAACCAAGGAACCCTTTTTCGCTATGATACAGACCTCAGGGTTTCACCGTCCGTATACGATCCCAGAAGATAGGGGCGACTTTGAGGAAATACACCAAGATGAAGATTTGCTTAAAGAATACGGTTTCAGCGGTAATGAAGAATACAATTCAATGCGTTTTCAGGATTATGCGATGGGCGAGTTCTTTAGATTGATAGAGAATGAACCTTTCTATAAAGACACGTACTTTTTGATATACGGCGATCACAGCCTTACCACGTGGCAGTCGCGCAATACTCCTAAAGGCATAATAGATTTGGAACTTACCACGAACAATACTCCGTTGATAGTGGTGGGCCCCGGCATAGAACCTTCAATAGACGAAAAGCCGGCAAGCCAAGTGGACATAACGGCGACGATGTCTGGCCTGCTGGGCAAGCCATACAGGGAAACTGCTTTGGGCCGCAACTTGTTTGACGACAACATTAAACGCGGGGCTTTCATTTTAGCCTCTTCGGGCGCGCCTTTGCGGATAGGTTTTGTGGAGGATGATTTCTACTACACGATATGGCCCTCCAAACAAGGGATGTTCAAATATCGTTCCGATGATGGGGAAAAGGACTATTGCGGTCAATATCCGCAAAAGTGCGAAAGAATGAAGAACTTGGCGCAAGGATTGTATGAAGCCGCCAAATATATAACATATCATAACAAATAGCTCCTCGGCATAGCGTTTTTTTTGTAGGGGGAGCGAATTGGGGGAAAGATGATAATAAGCGCCGAAAATTTTTTGTTGATAGCGTCAATCCTGCTGTTTGTAAGCATAATAGCGGGGAAGACGGGCTATCGTTTCGGCGTGCCGGCGCTGCTTTTGTTTTTGGTAGTGGGAATGATATTCGGCAGCGAGGGGGTAGGCCTTCAGTTTTCCAGTTTCAAACAGGCTCAGTTTGTGGGTATGGCGGCATTGAGCGTCATATTGTTTTCGGGCGGTATGGAAACGAAAGCCTCAGATATCAAACCCGTCGCGGTGGAAGGTATAATTCTGTCTACGGTAGGAGTACTTCTCACAGCGGTTATAACAGGTCTGTTTATATACGCGATGGTAGGATTGTTCCCTAAGTATTTATCACTTAGTTTCGGCGGCTGTATGTTATTGGCGTCGGTAATGTCGTCAACGGATTCGGCTTCGGTTTTCTCTATTTTAAGATCCAAAAATCTACATTTGGCGCAAAATATGCGTCCTCTGCTGGAGCTTGAAAGCGGTTCTAACGATCCTATGGCGTATATGCTTACGATAGTATTTATACAGGTTGTACTTTCAAGCAGTGCGAGCATAGACGTTATGCTGTGGACTTTGGTAATACAATTTGTGCTGGGGATAGTGTTCGGATACTTGCTTGGGCGTTTGGCGGTATTTGTGATGAATATAATAAATCTGAACTATTCGGCGTTATATGCGATATTGTTGCTCTCGTTTGTATTTTTTATATTTTCCTTTACGGATTTATTGGGCGGCAACGGATATTTGGCGGTATATATAGCAGGTTTGGTGGTTGCCAACAATAAGATGATATACAAGAAGAGCGTGATAACGTTTTTTGACGGACTTACGTGGCTGTTTCAGATAATAATGTTTTTGATATTGGGTTTATTGGTAAACCCGAGCGAGCTATTTTTTGTATGGGCGCCAGCGGTGGCGATAGGCATATTTATGATAATAGCGGCCAGGCCCATAAGCGTTTTTATATGTCTGTGGCCGTTCAAAAAGATGACGCGCAACGCTAAATGGTTCGTATCGTGGGTAGGGCTTAGGGGTGCTGTTCCGATAATATTTGCGACGTATCCTTTTGTCCAGGGGGTGCCTCATGCTCGGGAGATATTTAACATAGTGTTTTTTATAACTATAATATCTTTAGTGGTGCAAGGCACTACGGTGCCGTATAGCGCGAAGCTGCTGGGTTTGCTGAGCGAACCGGAATTTACCAAAGATTTTTCCGTAGAGATGCCGGAAGACATAGCCGTAACCGCGGAGTTTAAAGTCGACGAAAAATTTAAAGAAACCCATAATACCGTAGGTGATATGGGCGTCGGCGAAGGCGTAATGATAATGATGATAAAGCGCGGGGGGAAATTTTTCATACCCAACGGCAATACCGGATTGGAAGTCGGCGACAAGCTGCTTATTATAGGTTCGAAAGAAGAGGACTTGCAGGACTATTGCGGCAAAGCCGGCATGGAAAAGTACGAAATATACAACAGTTGATTGGAGGTAGTATGAGCATTTTATTGGTTTTAGGCATAGCGATAATAATCATATCGGTTTACGTAGCGGTATCTTATAATATGCTGATAAATTCAAAAAATATGGTAAACGCGGCGTGGAGTGATGTAGAAACGCAGATAAAGAGGCGTTATGATTTGGTGCCCAATTTGGTACATACGGTAAAGGGGTACGCTTCGCATGAGTCTTCGGCTCTGGAGAACGTGATGAAAGCGCGCAGCGCGGCGATGGAAGCCAAAGGCGGGGCGGAGGTACATTCTTCCGCGGAGAAGAATTTGACGAAATCTTTAAGAACGCTTATAGCCGTATCGGAAAATTATCCCGATTTGAAAGCCAGCGAGAATTTTTTAAAACTGCAGTTTGAACTTACCGATATAGAAGACAGAATAAAAGCCTCCCGCCGTTTTTACAATACCAATGTAATGGCGTTTAATACTAGGATAGAGCAATTCCCCTGCAATTTTATAGCCAAGTATTTCAAGTTTAAGCAGGCAGGCTTTTTTGAGCTTCCGCACGAAGAATCCGCCGCGGCGCAAAATCCTGCCGAGGTAGACTTTAAATGAATATCCACGAAGAGATAAAAGCCAATAAAATAAAAAGCGTTTTGATAATACTATTGTTCCCGCTTGTTCTTGGCGCTTTGATTTACGCTTCTTTATGGCTTGTTTTGTCTTTTGGCCATACACCGCAATCGCCCAGGCCTTTATATGTTGAGGTCCATTATTGGGCGGGTATGATATTGCCCATAATAAGCGTATTATCGATATTGTGGATGGTAATAAGTTATTATACCGGCGGCGATATGATGATGCGCGCAGCCGGCGCTAGGGAAATAAACCGCGAATCCGCACCTGAGATTTACAGCCTTGTGCAGAATGTCGCGGCAACGGCGGGCTTGCCGGTACCGAGGGTGTTTATAATGAACACGATGGCTTTAAACGCTTTTGCGACTGGTCGCGATCCCGAACACGCGGCGATAGCCTTGACGATAGGGATAATAGAAAAACTGGACAGGCCCGAGCTTGAGGGTGTAATCGCGCACGAAATGGGGCATATTATCAATCGTGATATCCGCCTTATGATGTTGGTTAGTACGGGTATAGGGGTGTTGACGCTTTTGGGGCAAATTCTTATCAGGGTGCGCGGGCGCGGCAAGAACGGGCAGGGCGCCTTGGTTTTAAATATCGTCGGGATAATTTTATTGATATACGGCAGCTTTTTGGCGCCTGTAATAATGTTTGCGCTTTCAAGGCGCAGGGAGTTCCAGGCGGACGCGACGTCGGCGTATCTTACCAGAAACCCCGAAGCGCTTGCCCGCGCCCTGGAGAAGATAAGCGGCAACAGCGTGGTGGAAAGCCTAAAGAACAATTCTTTGGTGTCGGCCTCATGCATAGAAAAGGCGGACGTATCTTCCGAGATGTCTTTGGCGGGTTTGTTTTCCACTCATCCTCCGATAGCGGAGCGCGTAAAGGTGCTTAGGGGCATTAAAGCCTAAATGCTGTTTTGTTATTTAGCGGAGCGGGGCTTATCCGTATTGGATAAGCCCCGCTTTTACGGTGATAATATTACGGTATAAACTTAATTTTTAAATTCTTTTTTCAGTTCGCCGTAACCTTCTTTTTCCAAATCCTCATAGGGTATAAAGCGCAAGGCGGCGCTGTTTATGCAGTATCTTGTGCCCGTGGGGGAGGAGGGATCTCCCTCGAATATGTGGCCCAGATGGGAATCGCCCGCTTTGCTGCGCACTTCTGTTCTTTGCATACCGTGCGAGTTATCAGCCTTAAATACCAAAGAAGAGTTGCTTATCGGCGCGCCGAAGCTGGGCCAGCCCGAAGAACTTTTATATTTCTGTTCCGACGAAAACAAAGGTTCTCCCGTAACAATATCTACGTAAATTCCTTTTTTGTCTAAATTCCAATATTCATTTTTGAAAGGCGGCTCCGTAGCGGCGTTTTGGGTAACCTCGTATTGTTGTTTTGTAAGTTTCTTTTTAAGATGTTCCTGCGAGGGTTTTGAATATTGCGCGTCGCTTTTGCCGTCGCCGCCGAATTTGGCGGCGCATATCGATATTTCTCCGCCGGAGATATGGCAGTATCCGCCGGGGTTTTTCTGTAAGTATTTTTGATGGTATTCTTCCGCGGGGTAAAAGACGGTAAGGGGTTCTATCAGCACTTTAAAAACGGGCTGGGATAGTTTAACCTCGTCCGCCGCGGCGTTAATTGCGGGCAGCTCGGCTTCATCTGTGTAAAATACGCCCGTCTGATATTGGGTGCCGCTGTCGTTGCCTTGTTTATTCTCTACGGAAGGGTCTATAACGTAGAAGTAGGCTTTTAATATATTTTCCAAGGAGATTACCTGCGGATCATACTCCACTTTTACCGTTTCTTTATAACCGGTATTTCCGGCGCATACCAATTTGTAATCTGGGATAATGTCTTTATTGCCGTTTGCATATCCTACCGTCGTGTTGACTACACCGTTTAGGCTGTCCATAAGTTTTTGCATACCCCAAAAACAGCCGCCTGCAAGGTATATTGTTTTTAAATTTTTGCTTATTTTTGTTTCATTTTTCTGCATATAACGTGAACTCTCTTTTCTATCGTGTATTTTGAGGCCAAAGATCAATAAGGCGGCAATCAAGGCCCCCAAAGCCGCCGCGGCAGTATATTTCATAATTTACCTCCGCTTAGACAAGCGGGTTTTACCCCTGATTTTATTATAAGGTTATTGGCGGATTTTGCAAGCGGATACAAAAAACCCCCGTTAAAAACGGGGGGCCTTTCAATATCTGTTAAAGTTCAGTGGCCTTATTTTGCTTAAAGTCTTTAGGGCCGAAGGCAAATCCCGGTGTATAACCGCATAGATATTTATTATTGATTTTAAGATGTCGGCATTCGGAATTTGTTTTATATCCCGTTTGAACGGCAAGAAGTACAAATCCAACTCCAAATCTTTTGTCGCCATCGGGAAGTAGTAACGGAAATCCAACTTATAAGCACCTTTTTCCGTATAGAATCTTAGTCGCCTTTCACTGTTTTTGTTTAGGGGGGAGGGCTTTTCAACTTCTAAAAAGCAACCCCTTGCGCCAAGATATTTTGCCTTAAGCGCCTTTAACATTTTGCTTCCGTATCCTTTCCCGTGATATTTTTGCGATACGGCAATGTATTCCAGCCAGATAAAGTTCATTTCTTTATCCTGCCATACAAGCATATATCCTATATCATGGGTTTTGCCTTTAATATGGCTTTGCGCCAGCCATATGTCGTAAGAAGAAGTTTTTGCTATTTCCAGGAAGGTATTTTTTGCTTTTATTTCCACATAAGGAAATTGCTTTTTCATATCTTCATAAATAATGTCAAACTCGGCCGCGCCGGCCTTTGATAAAATTATCGACATTTCAAACCTCCTTTCACTAAGTTGACGATTGCGAAATTTATTTTATGCTGCCGCGGTTAATGCAATTATATCATTTAATGTAAAGTTTTTAAACAAAGCAACCTTTTTATTGGAACTTTTCGCAAAGGAAATTGCCGAATATCTTTTAAAAGAGATAAAATATAATATATGTATAAACCTATAATACTGCTTGTGATATCGAACATATTTATGACTTTCGCGTGGTACGGGCACCTTCGCTTTAAGGACAAAGCCTTGTGGCTGGTAATATTGGTAAGCTGGCTGATAGCTTTTGTGGAGTATTGTTTTCAGGTCCCAGCGAACAGAATCGGGCACGAATTTTTTTCCGCCGCTCAGCTAAAGGGAATGCAGGAGGTAATAACCCTAGCCGTATTTGCGGTGTTCAGCATAGTGTATCTTAAGGAGAATTTACGGTGGAACCATTATGCGGGGTTCCTGCTGCTGATAATGGCGGCAATGCTGATTTTTAAGAAATAGCCCGATTTTACGGTATAAAACTTTTAGAGTGCAAAAAAAAATCGGGCAAAGCGCAAATACTCTTTGAATAGTTTTGCGAAAATGATATAATAAATAAAAGTTCAAGGGCGTGTAGCTCAGTTGGGAGAGCGCCTCGTTCGCAACGAGGAGGTCGTGGGTTCGACTCCCATCACGTCCACCATACGATTTGATAAACCGGTTACCAGCTAATCGGTTTTTTTGTTATATGGGAGATAAGGCAAACCCGCCAAAGGATATTTTGATAGAATATATAAAAACAGGCGGTTGACAGAGGTAAACATTATGTTAAACAAAATTCGCGTTAAGGACGTGGGCGGCCACGTAGGACAAGAGATTACTTTAAAGGGGTGGCTCTACAATAAGCGTTCAAGCGGGAAATTACATTTTTTGCAATTAAGGGACGGCAGCGGGATAATCCAATGCGTAGTTTTCAAGGGCGAAGTAACGCCGGAGGTTTTTGAACTTGCCGATAAAATAACGCAGGAATCTTCCATAGAGGTTACCGGCACTGTGCGCGAGGATAAGCGTTCGCCTTTGGGCTTTGAACTTGGCGTAAAAGATATAAAAGTTCTGCAGATGGCAAAGGATTATCCGATTTCGCCCAAGGAGCACGGCACGGCCTTTTTGATGGACAACCGCCATTTATGGCTTAGGTCCAGCAGGCAGGTGGCGATACTTAAAATTAGGGACGAGATAATATTCTCGATAAGGGAATATTTCAAAAACAACGGGTTTGTTTTGGTGGATTCCCCGATATTGACGCCCGCGGCGTGCGAGGGCACCAGCACTTTGTTTGAAACGGATTATTTCGGCCAAAAGGCATTGCTTTCGCAAAGCGGGCAGCTTTACGGCGAGGCTTCGGCTATGGCTTTGGGCAAGATATATTGCTTCGGGCCGACATTCAGAGCGGAAAAATCCAAGACGCGCCGCCACCTTACCGAATTTTGGATGGTGGAGCCGGAAGTCGCCTTTAACGATTTGGACGACAATATGGACTTGGCGGAAGATTTTATCTGCTACATTGTCGAGAAAGTTTTAAAGAATTGCCGCGCCGAGCTTGAAGTATTGGGCCGCGACATCAGCAAACTTGAGAATATCAAAAAGCCGTTCCCGCGCATATCCTATACCGAAGCGATAGAGATATTAAACAAGAACGGCAACCCGACTGAATGGGGCGGCGATATCGGCGGCGACGAGGAAACTATAATATCCAAAAGTTTCGACAGGCCCGTAATGATACACCGCTATCCCGCCGCGATAAAGGCTTTCTATATGAAGCGCGACCCTAAGGACGAAAAACTCGCCCTTGCCGTTGACGTAATCGGGCCCGAAGGCTACGGCGAGATTATCGGCGGCAGCCAAAGGGAGGAAGATTACGACGTATTGGTCAAGCGCATACACGAACAAGGCCTTGACGAAAGCGCGTTTGACTGGTACCTTGATTTGCGCAAATACGGCAGCGTACCGCATAGCGGCTTCGGTATGGGCATAGAGAGGGCGGTAGCGTGGATATGCGGCCTTCCGCACGTTAGGGAAACGATACCGTTCCCGAGGCTTATGGACAGGCTTAAACCGTAATCAAGGTTATAGTCGCAAATTTGAACCCGGCCTCGCGCCGGGTTTTTTATCGTCAAGGCCTTTGATAAGAATAGGCCCGCAAGCGATAAATATTTATAATTTAAAATGATAGAATATAATATATGGCAAAATTGGTAAGAGGATTTAGAGATATTTTCGGCCCGGAAGCGGCCGCATTGACCGCGCTGGAGTCTTCGGCGCGCAAGGTATTTAAACTTTACGGCGTCAGCGAACTTCGCATACCGACCGTAGAGCAGAAGGAGCTATTCGTAAAAGCGACGGGTACCACTACCGACATAGTTCAAAAGGAAATGTACAGTTTTGAGGACGCGGGGCACCGCCTCTTGGCGCTTAGGCCAGAGGGAACGCCCGGCGTAGCGCGCGCGTATATAGAGAATAACTTTGCGCAGGGTTCGCCCGTCCAGCAGTTTTTTTATATAGGCAATATGTTCAGGGCGGAGCGTCCTCAGGCGGGGCGTTACCGCGAGTTTGAGCAAATCGGCGCGGAATTTTTGGGCAATCCGGCCCCTGCGGCCGATGCCCAGGCAATATTGCTGTTAAAAGATATTATGAAGGACTTCGGCGTAAAGCATTACAGCGTAAAGATAAATTCCTTAGGCTGTGAAAAGTGCCGTCCTTTATACCGTCAGGCTCTTATAGAGTATTTATCCTCTTCCAAAGACGATCTTTGCGACTTGTGCAAGGACCGTTTGGAACGCAATCCCCTTAGAGTATTGGATTGTAAAATCGACGGCCCCAAATTTAAGGAAAGCGCGCCGAAAATGGCTCTGTGCCCGGAATGTGAGGAACATTTCTCTCAGGTAAAGAAACTTTTGGACGGCAAGATAGAATACATAGTAGATCCTTGTCTTGTGCGGGGTTTGGATTACTACACGAGAACGGTGTTTGAATTTCAAGCGGGGGAAAGCTCCCAAAATGCGATAGCGGCGGGCGGCAGGTATGACACGCTTATAAAATCAATGGGCGGGGCGGATATACCGGCGGTAGGCTGGGCTATGGGCGCGGAACGCACTTGCGCGGCCTTGGGTTCTTTGCCCGATTGCGGAGAAAAGAAAGTATATGTAGTCAGTTTGGAAAAGGACTGTAACGAATATGCTTTTAACATAATGCAGACTTTGAGAGATGCGGGCATCATAACGGAAGGCGGCCTTTTTGATAAGAATATCAAAGGCCAGATGAAGCAGGCCGACAGGACTAAAGCTTCCTTGGCGGTGATAGTCGGCGGTACGGAAAAGGAACGAGGTACGGCCGAACTTAAAGATTTGACAAGCGGCGAGCAGAAGGAATATTTGATAAGCGAGCTCGCCGCCGCGATTAAAAACATAAAATAGACTTGGTGGATTATGAAAAGAACAAATTACTGCGGCGAGATAACCGCCGCGCTTGAAGGAACAAAGCAAACGCTCTGCGGCTGGGTGCACGGCTACCGCAACCACGGCGGCGTTTTGTTTATAGATTTAAGGGACAGGACGGGTTTTGTGCAGTTGGTGGTAAGCCCCGAGAACAAAGAGGCGTTTGAAGAAGCTTCTTCTTTAAGGAACGAATACGTCGTCCGCGCGCAGGGCGTGGTAGCGCGGCGCAAAGAGGGCTACGTAAACAAAAATATTCCCACCGGCGAAGTAGAGATAATAGTAGATAAAATAGAAACTTTAAACACCTGCGTGCCTTTGCCTTTTGATATCGATACCGACAAGAATATATCTGAAGACATTCGCCTTAAATATCGCTATTTGGATTTGAGGAACGCCAGAATGGTGCGCAATTTGACAACCCGCCACCGCTTGGCGCAGGTAATAAGGCGTTATTTTGACGAGCACGGCTTTTTGGAAGTGGAAACCCCTATATTAACGCGTTCCACGCCCGAGGGCGCACGCGATTATTTGGTGCCTTCCAGAGTGCATAACGGCAAGTTTTACGCTTTGCCGCAAAGCCCGCAGATGTTCAAGCAGACTTTGATGGCCAGCGGCATAGACAGATACTTCCAGCTCGCCAGAGCGTTTCGCGACGAGGATCTGCGCGCAGACAGGCAGCCCGAACACACCCAAGTGGATATAGAGATGTCCTTCGTGGAACTTGACGATATTTTTGAAATAGCTGAAGGTATGATGCAAACGGCGTTCAAAGCGGTCGGCGAGGAAATAAAAGCGCCGTTTATCCGCCTGCCTTACAAAGAGGCGCTTTTGCGTTTCGGCAGCGATAAACCCGATATGCGCTTTGATATGGAAATATCGGATATAACTGAAATATTCAAAGCGACCGCATTCAAAGTTTTTGAAGCCGTAATAAAAGACGGCGGCGCGATAAGGGCTTTAAAAGCCGATTTGAGCGCGGATAAACTCAGCCGCGGCGTAATTGACAAACTTACCGAACTGGTCAAAAAGAACGGCGGGAAAGGCCTTGTATGGCTCAAATTTAAGGACGGCAAATTTGAAGGACCTTCCGCCAAATTCTTTAAAGAAGAAGAACTTAAGGCTTTGTCCGATCATTTTAAGCCCGAGCAAGGCGATACGGTCTTTATCGGCAGCGACGCAAAAGCCGATACCTGCGCATTGTTTATGGGCGCTTTAAGGAAAGAGCTTATCAAGATTTTGGAACTTAAACCCAAAGTAAAATGGGCGCCTTTATGGGTGGTGAACTTCCCGCTGTTGGAATACATTCCGGAAGAAGACCGCTATGACGCGGCTCATAATCCGTTTACCGCACCCGTGACGGAAGATATACCGCTTTTGGACAGCGATCCTTTGAAAGTGCGTTCCTATCAGTTTGATATGGTGCTAAACGGAATGGAATTGGCGTCCGGTTCTATAAGGAACCACAGGCGCGACATTCAAGAGAAGATTTTGGCTTTGATGAAGCACTCCAAAGAGGAAGCGGCCAGAAGATTTGGCATGCTGTTAAACGCTTTGGAACGCGGCACTCCTCCGCACGGCGGAATGGGGCTCGGTTTTGATAGGCTTACGGCTTTAATCTGCGGGGAGGATTCCATTAAGGAAGTTATAGCGTTCCCCAAGACTACGGCTGCGGCCTGCCCGCTTACGGAATCGCCTAATATAGTCGACCAGAAACAGCTGGACGAGCTAGGCATAGCGATAACGCATATGGAGGAAGAGAATAAATAAATTTGCGAAAGCGATACTGTAAAAATTGGGCGTAGGCCGAGAGATCTTCCCTTTAAAGGAAATGTCCGTAATTCTCTTGAGGTTTGGCCTTGGCTCAATTTGCAATAATCTTCCTTTTTTAGGCAAGCAGCTTGGCGGCATAATTTCCTTTGTAAAAGTTTAAGGGATGTATGCCGCCTTTTTTTCGGTGTCGATGTAATTTCGTAAGACGTATTTTAATTGATATAATTTATAATATCAGAATCCCAGATGTAAAATCTTAAAACGGTGTTGTTCAAAATATAAATTATTGTTATATTAAATAATAGGGGAAAATATAACTCGTAAAAGGGAAAGCGGATATTTTTATGTATAGACTTCTCGTATTGTTTTTATTTGTATTATTTTTTGTACCGTTAAACGCGCAGCGAATGGTAAAATATGTAACATTTTACCCGGTGCCCTACGGCAGCCATCAAAGACTAAATGTAACCGATAATGCCATAATAAGCGGGCGAGATCAGGGGGAGAGTGTTATAGCGGGGAAACTTGCGGTGCCGACCTCGCCGACATTTGAAGGTACGGTTTTGTTGGATGTGCCAAGCGGCACACAAGTTTCTGTAGGTTCCGGCATTAGATCTGGCAATTCCGATACCGGTACTATTTACGGCGATGCGTATATTACGGGGCCTGATACTTCCTTAGAAAATCTTGATAATGTGATAACGAACGCCTATGTAGCCGATACCGCGAATATTAATTATTCTTCTATATTTGACGGCAAAAGCCTTTCCGACCTGCCTAATTGCGGTGATAGCGTACCTTCTTGGAAGGCTTTGCGCCTTAAAGGAAGCGAGGAATGTAAATACTATTTGACATGCAGCGGCAGCGGCGATACCGGTTGCGAAAAAGCGCCCGATTTGCCAGAGTGCGAGTTTGGCCCGTGGATTATGGCTACTACGGATATGATAGATACCTGCGGCAGTTCCCGAAGACAGGGCTGCATACAAACTTCTGCCTGCGGCGCCTCCGACAGGCCGTGCGTAAAATTAAGGGAGGCCGTATATTCCCAAATACCCACAAGGTTTAATTGTGGTATGGGGAAAAGTTTAAGCCAGTATTGTTATAGCGGCAGTACAAAGTGCACGGACGCAAACGTTAGTTTTGTTTGCCGCCAGCACGACGGCCCTAAAAATATGACGGTAAACGGATATTACACAGCCGCGGAATATTGCTCTTTCTCCACTGATTATGAAGCCACATTCTGGTGCAGGGAAAATCCTTCCAAGAGAGGCTGCTTGATTTACGGCAATGCCGCTTCTTATACGGCTTCTTTGGCTTGCGCGCAATCTTATAGTATTACCAGCTCCTCCTACGCTGCTTGTAGAAATGCCACTGTTAACGTGGGCGGTTACATTTGCCAAGACGGAGAAGACGACGCAACCGTATATTACAGAGTATGCGGCGGAGTTTAGCCTTACTTCGCGGCATAAAATATATAATTTGATGACGGAAAAGACCTCGGCATTTTGCGCCGAGGCCTTTTTTATTAATATATTGAAACGTTAAAAACCCGCCGTTTATTCGGCGGGGTTATGTTTGCTATGCCTTCGGCTTAAAAGTAGATATCTCTTTCGCCTTGGGCCACTTTCTCAAGATTGGCTTTGGTTTGGGCCGCTCTTGAAGGGGGCAGATCCTTCATCATTTTATCTATGAGAGCAAGTCCTTTCGCTTTAAGTTCCAGCGAGGCGAAATCATAGAGATATTCCGCAAAAGTAAACATAGCGTTAGGCAGACAATGTGCCTTTATCAAACCCGGTTTGGCTAGGTCCATAAAGTCTTTGCCGACGCGCCCCAGTCTATAACAGCCCGTGCAGAAAGAGGGAATATAGCCGTGGTCTACTATATCGGATATTACGGCTTCCAAAGATCTATGGTCGCCGCGGGTAAATTGTTCGTCGGCATTATCGTCCTCGTATCCGCCGGGATTGGTTTTGCTGCCGCCAGATATTTGGGATATGCCTAGTTCGAAGGCGTCGCGGCGCATCTGAGCGTTTTCCCGCGTGCTTAGTATTATGCCTGTATATGGTACGGCTATTCTCAAGACGGCGATAATCTTTTTAAAGTCCTCGTCGTTTACGGCGTAGGGGGGGTGCTCGCTTAACGGAGAGCCGCAGGCGGGCTCTATTCTGGGCACGGAAATTGTGTGCGGGCCAATGCCGAACTTATCTTCCAAATCTTTGATGTGCTGAAGCATTGCCAGTACCTCAAATTTATAGTCGTAAAGGCCAAGCAGAGCGCCAATTCCGACATCATTCAAGCCCGCCTCTAAAGCTCTGTGCATGCCCATAAGGCGGAAATCATAGTCGGCTTTTTTCCCTGCCACGTGCATTTTGTGATAGGTGTCTTTATGGTAGGTTTCCTGGAACAGTTGGAAGGTGCCGATATTGTGTTTTTTGAGTTCTTTAAATTCTTCCAAGGTCAAGGGCGCTATATTGACGTTTACTCGTCTTATATTATTTTTGCCTTCTCTTACGGAATAGATGGAATCTATTGAATCAAAGACGTATTTCAGGCCCGCGCCCGTATAGGATTCGCCGGCTACCATAAGTATTCTTTTATGGCCTTGTTTGAGCAGGGCTGAAGTTTCGTTTTTAACCTCGTCTTGGTTTAAAGCTTTTCTGTGCAAGTCTTTGTTTGATGCTCTAAACGCACAGTAGAGGCATTCGTTAAAACATACGTTCGAAATATATAAAGGCGCGAAAAGAACCAAACGATTGCCGTATATTTCCGTCTTTATGTATTTTGCGGTTTTGTATAATTCTTCCAGCAAATCTTTGTCGGTAAGGTTAAGCAGGGCGGCGGTTTGTTCGAAGGAAATGCCTTTAAGCTCGCGCGCCTGTGTAAGAATGTCTAAAATCTGTTGCTTGTCAGCTTTTTTGGTTTTAGATAGATTGTCAAAAATTTCGTTCTCGTTTATCATACTTATATTGTACAACTTTAAAGCGGTTAGGATATATTAAGCCTGCTTCTTATTGCCCTACGATAAAAACCCGCCTGTTAAGGCGGGTTTTTTAATAAGATCCGTTTTTACTTTGCGGCCAGGAACATATGGCTGAAGGAAAAACTTACTCCTACATATAAATTTTCGCCACGCGGGCCAACGTATTTGCCTTGGGCCGTATAATAATTGATAAAGGGCGCAACCGAAAGATTTTTTAGCACCAAAACATCAAGTCTTGCGTCCAATTCCAAGGAATAGTCCAAGTCGGTAGTCTGTTTTTCGCTTTCGTGGCAATAGTCCCTGAAGGTCCCGCTGAATTTAGCTTTTACCCCTTCCCTGATGTCGTATTCAAGCCCGATGCCGGCTTCATAACCGTATTTTGTAGATTCTTGGGGATAAGTAAAATCGTATTCCATAAAGCCGGAGGCGAATAGAGTTTTAAGATATTTCCCTTCAAACAATTTCGCGCCGGCGCTGCCTCTTAACACTTTTTTGAGGGGGGAATCCGCGCTGGAGTTAAACTCGGTATCGTAAGCGAGCGAAACGAAAGGTCCGGCCTCAACCCCGCCCAAGAAATTTTTTACGTTCCAAAGCCTTAAAGTGTAATCGGAGGAAAGCAAAATTCTGTCTGCGTTTTCGGTGGTAAGTTTTTCTCCTTGTACAGGCTTAATCGTGTTCTTGCCGTATTCCATAAACAAGGCGTTTGACCACAGATAATTTTTGCCGAAATAATCGCCCGCTAAATGCAGGCGTCCTTGAATGAGCCTTTGCGAGTCCGAATTTAATTTGGCGTTTGGGAAATCTTCATATTCCTGCGCGTGTTTAACTTCTGTTGAGCTTAAATCCAAAGCCAAGGATTTAAGTTCCACCTGCCAACCGGTTTTCTTGTCTTGCTGGGCGTAAGAATTAAGAGCGGCCATTGCCGATAGAGCCAGCGCGATAAACAATTTTTTGTACATTTATTTCTCCTATGTTTCAAATATTTATAAGTTTAAAAATCCGCGTTTTACGACGGCTAAATAAAACCCGCCTAATAAAGGGCGGACTTTAATGTTATTTAATTTCCGAAGTGCAGTTCGGGCACCTTACGGCATTAATATTGATTGTGGATTTGCAGAAGGGGCATTCTTTTGTGTTTGGCGCGGCTGGCGCGGGCGCGCTTCTTAATTTGCTAATTATTTTAACAAGCATAAATACCGCCCAAGCGGTTATTAAAAAGCTGATGGTATTGTTTATAAAAGAGCCTAAATTTAAAATTACCGCCCCCGCGTTTTGAGCCGCTTCCACCGAAGGGTAAGGCCCTGCCGTATCCGCCCCGTTTTTGAGCGTGAAAAACAGTCCGCTGAAATTTATTTTGCTTAGCAGCAGACTTATGGGCGGCATTATCAAATCCTTTACTATCGAGTTTACCACCCCGTTAAAAGCGGCGCCCAAAATAATACCTACCGCCATATCTACCATATTGCCTTTTACGGCGAAGTTTTTAAAATCCTTAAAAAGACCTTTTATATAAGCAGTCATATTTATCCTCCTTTAATCAAAACACCCCTTTGGAAAGGGGGTGTTTTTTGTTGACTATATTTTAGCAATTATAATTTGCCGAATACCACTTTTATCACTTCTTCCATTCTGGTAACGGGAATAAGTTTAAGTTCTTTTCTTATCTGTTCCGGTATTTCGGAAACGTCTTTCTCGTTTTCCTTGGGATAGAGAATGGTTTTTATGTTCTCCCTGTAAGCGGCGAGGAATTTTTCCTTTATCCCGCCTACTGGCAGTACGCGCCCCGTTATCGTGATTTCGCCCGTCATCGCTACGCCTTTCTTTACGGGTTTATTGGTGATAACGCTTAGCAGAGCCGTACATATCGCGGTGCCGGCCGAGGGCCCGTCCTTGGGTACTGCTCCTTCGGGGAAGTGCAGGTGAAAGTCCGTCTTGTCGAAGTTGAACTTCTTGCCGTAGCCTTTGCTTCTTATGAAGCTTAAAGCCGCGCGGACGCTTTCTTTCATCACGTCGCCCAGTTTGCCCGTCAGTATCAGCTGGCCCTTGCCGTGGAAGGAAGTGGCCTCTATGGCCAAAGTTTCGCCCCCGACGGAAGTCCAAGCCAAGCCCGTGGCTATGCCGACGCCGTTTTCCTCCGCGAAGGTATTGGCGTATCTGGGTATGCCCAAAAACTTATGCAAATTCTTTGGGGTAACTTTTATCGGCTTTTTATTTTCCAGATATTGCTTTGCGGCTTTGCGGCATATCGTGCCGATTTCACGCTCAAAATTGCGTACGCCGCCTTCGCGGACATACTCGCGCATAATAAGATCAAGCGCGGGCACTTCTATTTTAAGGCTGCCTTCCGGCAGGCCGTGTTCTTTCATCTGCCTGGGCAGGAGGTACCTTTGCGCTATTTCCCGTTTTTCGTAGTGGGTATATCCGGAGAATTCTATAATTTCCAGTCTGTCCCTTAAAGTTACCGGTATGGAGCTTAAAGAGTTTGCGGTAGTTATGAACATTACTTTGGATACGTCGAACGGGACGTCAAGGTAATGGTCCACAAAGTCTTTGTTTTGTTCCGGGTCTAAAAGCTCCAGCAAAGCCGCCGCGGGATCGCCGCGCCAATCGGAACCCATTTTGTCTATTTCGTCGAGCAAAAATACGGGGTTATTGCTTTTTACTTTGCTTATGCCCTGTATTATTCTGCCCGGCATGGAGCCGATATAGGTGCGTCTGTGTCCGCGGATTTCGCTTTCGTCGCGCACTCCGCCCAAGGACATTCTTACGAATTTGCGCCCTATCGCCTGCGCTATGGATTTGGCGATAGAAGTCTTGCCCGTTCCCGGAGGCCCTACAAAGCAGAGAACGGGGCCCTTGAGGCTTTTGGTCAGCTGTCTTACGGCTAAATATTCCAAAATTCTCTCTTTGACTTTTTCAAGCCCGTAATGGTCTTTATCCAAGAGTTCTTTGGCTTTGTTTATGTCTAAAATATCTTCGGTGGATATGGCCCAGGGCATATTTACCAGCCAGTCCAAGAAAGTTCTTGATACTGTTGACTCGGGCGAAAACGGCGCCATTTTGGAAAGACGCTCAATTTCCTTTTCCGCCACTTCGGCCGCGTATTTGGGCAGATTATTCTTCTTTATTTTGGCTTTAAGGTCGTCAATATCCTTTTGGAAGTCGTCTTTTTGGCGAAGCTCCTTTTGGATAGCTTTCATCTGCTCGTTAAGATAATATTCCTTTTGGGATTTTTCTATTTGGCTTCTTACTTTGGAATGGATTTTTTCTTCCAAAGTGATGATTTCCACCTCGCTGGCGAGCAGTTTCAAAAGTTTTTCCAATCTGGGTTTTACGGCTACGGTTTCCAAGATGTCTTGCCTGTCTTGGGTTTTGACTATAATGTTTGAGGCGATGGTATCGGCCAATTTAGAGGGTTCCTCAATTTGTCTTAAGAAGGATACTCCCTCAATGGCGATGCGTCTGGTAACCATGGCGTATTCTTCAAACTGGTCCAGCGTTTGGCGCATAAGGGCTTTAAGCTCGGCGTCGGGCTGGGTATTATCGACGGGATACTCCGCATTCGCGTACCAGCATTTTGCGACGGGATTAAACTGCAAGTCGTTAATTTTTGCGCGCGCTATGCCTTGCAGAAACACTTTCATGCTGCCGTCGGGCATTTTAAGCGACTGCGTAATTTCCGCCAATACGCCGAATTTGTAAATATCGTCGGCGGTCGGCTCGTCTATTTCTGCCGCTTTTTGGGATACGGCTATGATATATTTCCCGCTGGTACCCAAGGCCAATTCTATGGCCATTACGGATTTTTGTCTGTCCACCGATATCGGCAGCGACATTCCGGGAAACATTACTACGTCTCTTATCGCTATCGCGGGCAAGTTGGCCGGATAGGAGGAAGTTTCTTTCTTTATGTCGTCTATTATATTCATATTTCGGTTTTACCCCGTAAAACTTGCAAATCTGTATATGCGGGCTTAATTCTGTCTAAAGCCGCAATATTATTATATCCAATTTTAGCAAATAAAACAAGAGGTTGCTAATTATGATGCTGCCTCGCGCAATACTTCTCGGCGGGATAATGGGGATAAATGGTAAAATATATAAAATGGAAACAATTGAAAAGGCCATAAAAACGCACGCTTTGACAAAGGGTGAGATAATAACCCTTTTAAACATACAAGACGCTTCTTTATTATATGAAGCGGCCGACCGCGTTCGGCGTGAAAGCGTCGGCGACGGCGTGCATTTAAGGGGGCTTATAGAGATTTCCACCGTCTGCAAGCAAAACTGTCTTTATTGCGGGCTTCGGCGGGAAAACAAAAATATATTTAGACGCAGAATGTCCCCTGAGGAAATAATAAATCACGCCGAAGCGGCGGCACAGGCGGGATATATGACGATAGTCTTGCAAGGCGGGGAAGAAGACGGTTTCGGCGCGGATAATATGGCGGGCGTCATAAAAGAAATAAAGCGCTTGGGCTTGGCCGTTACCTTAAGTTTGGGCGAAAAGAGTTTTGATGAATATTCCCTCTACCGCCAAGCGGGCGCCGACAGATATTTGTTAAGAATAGAAACTACCGACAAAACCCTATACGAAAAACTGGATCCGGGCATGAGCTTTGAAAACCGAGTTCGCTGTCTTAAGGATTTGGGGTGTTTGGGCTATGAAGTCGGCTCGGGCTTTATGGTCGGGCTTCCCGGCCAAAGCGTTGATAGTATTGCCGACGATATCTTATTTTTGAAAGCCCTTCCCGCGCATATGGCGGGGATAGGGCCTTTTATCGCCAACCCCGATACTCCGCTGGCAAACTGCGGCAAAGATAATTTTGATTTGTCTTTAAAGGCGATGGCCGTAATAAGGCTTTTGATGCCTTACATAAATATACCAGCCACTACGGCTATGGAAACTTTAAGGCCGGAAGGCCGTTTTATAGCGTTAAAGAGCGGCGCCAATGTAATAATGCCGAACGTCGGCGGCGATATGAGCGAGTATTATCGTCTATACCCCGGCAAAGCGAAAGCGGGCGAAGTAAAAGAATATAGGGCGGAATTGGAAAGGAAACTTAAGGCCATCGGCCGCTTCATAGACGAAGGGCCCGGCATAAGCAAGGCCTATCTTGCGGAGGACAAAAAATGAACTTTTTTTTAATTAGTTTGGGCTGCCCCAAAAATCTTACCGACAGCGAGGACTTCTGCGCCAATCTTATGGCGCATGGTCATAAACTCGTGTTTGATTTGCAAGAGGCTGAGGGGATAATCATAAATACCTGCGGCTTTTTGGCTTCTTCGGTAAAAGAAGCTAAAGACAATATCAAAGCGGCTTTAAAACTTAAAAAGAAAGGCCAAATAAAAAAACTGATAGTTACCGGCTGTATGGTTGATAGGCTTAAGGGCGAAGTCAAAACGGAGTTCCCCGACATCGACTTGGTTTTATCCATATCCGAGCAACCCAAAATAGATAAACTTATCAATAGAAAAGGTGAGTACATAAAACCCATTCAAGATAAGATGGTACCCTCGCCTTACAAAATGACGCTTACCGCCCCGCACAGCGCTTATTTGAAAATAGCCGACGGCTGCAATAACCGCTGCGCCTATTGCGCGATACCTTATATAAGGGGGAAATACCGCTCCAAAACTGTGGAGGATATTATAGCGGAAGCGCGGATTATGGCGCGCGCGGGGGTAAAGGAATTTTCCGTAATAGCGCAGGATACCACCTCTTACGGGCAGGATTTGTACGGCAAGCCTCAGCTTGAGAAACTGCTTAAAAAAATGGTTAAGATAAAAAATCTTGAACGCATAAGAATAATGTATGCTTACCCGCATAGGGTAACTAAGGAGCTGGCGGAGATTATGGCAGGGGAAGACAAAATCTATCCTTATATAGATATACCGCTCCAGCACATTTCCGATAATATGCTTAAAGCCATGCGGCGCCATTGCGGCGCGTCCAAAACCAAAGAGGTTCTTGCTATGCTCAGGGAAACGGTACCCGATATAGCGATAAGGACTAATTTTATAGTCGGTTTCCCCGGCGAAACTGAAAAGGATTTTGAAGAACTTAAAGATTTCGTTTCGGACTTCAAATTTGACAATGTGGGCGTTTTTGAGTTTTTTAGGGAGCCAGGTACACCCGCTTACGAGATGAAAGGCCAAATCCCGGCCCGCGTCAAAAAAGAGCGCGCCGCCGCTTTGGAGAGCGTTCAAAGCAGAGTTGTTGACGAGATAAACAAGAAACTCGTCGGTGCGGAAATAGAGGTGATAAGCGACTCGGCGACTTTCGGCCGCACCTATAAAGACGCACCCGATATAGACGGTAGGGCGGAATTTACCGCACCCGTGGAGGCGGGGAAAATATTTAAGGCTAAGGTAATTTCGGCCGAGGGATACAAACGCGTCGTCAAGCCCTTAAAATAAACTTTAAACTCGGTATGTGTAAAATAAAAGAACCCCGCGGACGCGGGGATCTTTTTGTTTGTTTTTAATTTTCTTCTAATTTTTCAGTAAATATTGACAAAATAATTATACGACCGTATAATTATTATACAAGCGTATAAAAAAGGAGGCTTTATGGGCAGAGTTCCCTCCGGCAATGACGATAAAATGTTAAAAGCGGGCGTCGCTTTGGCCAAGGCGCGGGGCCTTAACGGATATAGCGTTCGGGAGGTATGCGCTCGCAGCAAGGTTAATTTGGGGATGTTCCACTATTATTTCGGCCGCAAAGACAATTTCGACAGGGCGGTATTAAAAAAGATTTATTCCGTTATGATGGAAAGGATAAACATAACCATATCTCCTAGCGGCGCGCCACGGGATAATGTTAGGGGCGTACTGGTAAAGATACTGGAGTTTGTAAAAGAGAACAGGGTGCTGTTGTCGTCGCTTGGCGGGGACGTTCTTTCCGGCAACAGAAAGACTTTAAAATTTATAGCGGACAATTTTACCAAGCATGTGGAAATACTGTACGGCGAACTTAAACGGGCGCAAGACAGGGGCGAGCTTAAAGGGGCGAGCGCTTCCGACGCGATTTTGTTTTTAATGCCGTCGATAGTATTGCCGCAGATATTGCTTGGCCTTTTATGCAGGCTTAAAGTTAATTTGTCGTTTAAAATAAAGGCGGCGGGTTTGGGGCTGGCGGTAGACCGCGGCGCGCTAAGGCGTATAGATATGATGATTGATGCTATATTTGGGGAAGAAAAATGAAGAAATATACATTATTAATCTTTTTCTTTTTTTGTTTTACGCTTTTAAACGCGGGCAAGGTAAAGGAGCTAAGTTTAAGCCTATGCGAGCAATCGGCATTGGCCTTTTCGCCCGAGCTAAAGAGCAAGGCTTCAGCTAAGGAGGCGGCTTATTTAAATTATGAAAGCAGCCGCTCGTCATTATATCCGTCATTGTCTTTGGACGCGAAGGGCAGCTGGGTATCGCAAGTGCCGCAACTGGAACTTGGCCCCCTAACGATGGAATACGGCGACAATTGGGGCTATGCGGCGGGGCCTTCGCTGGGCTATGTCTTGTTTGACAATGGCGGGCGGAAGGATTATTCCAAGAGCGCATACAGCGCTTATCAAGCCAAGGAAAAGGAATACGAACTTGCCAAACGGAATGTACTTTTGGATGTTCGCCGCGCCTATTTTACCATCCAGCAGGATTTGCAGAGAATGTTCTTTATGAACGAGCAATTAAAAGTGGCGCGCAAACAGCTTGCCGACATAGCGTCCGCCTATAAAGCGGGCGCGAAAAGCAATATTGATGTCTATATGGCGCGCAAACAGAAGCTTAGAGCGGAGATAAATATAGCTTCGGCCAGGGGGTCTTTGGGGGCGCATTTGCGGGCGCTTTTCAGTCTTACGGGCGACAGCTACGGCATAGACCCGAGTTATCCTCTTGATTGGCGGATAAAGGCGGAAAAGGGGGAGAACGCGCCAAGCTCAATAGTGAAAGCGGAGGATTTGGAAGTTAGTTTAAAAGCCTTATCCTCAGCAGGGGAGTATGATTTTGACGAGGAATTGCCTGCTTTGGCGGCCCTTGGCGATATGGCGGGTTATTATGAGAATTTGGCAAATTCTTTGCGTTCGTCTTTGTATCCCTCTCTTTCTTTGAGTGCGGGCGCCTATATGGAATATCCCAACGGCCCGATACATGAGAGCGTATTTAACGGCCGTGCGGGGGTGGCGTTTAAACTCCCCTTGTTTGAGGGCGGAAAGAGCAGAAAGGCGGCGGAAGCGAACTTAAAGCAAGCTCAAGCGGCGAAATACGATAAAGACAGTCTTTTTGAGGAATTAAGCCAATTGTTTTATTCTTCCAAGAGTTTGCTCTATCCTCTTTCCCTGCAGGAGAAGCTGACCAAAACCATGATAGACGACAGCGCCAAAACGGCGGATTTGACTTATCAGGCCTATAAGGCCGGCAGCGTGACTTTTTTGGAAGTGGACAACGCCAATTTAGCTTTGCTTGAAAGCAGGATAGCTTTGACGGATATTTATACCGAACGGTTAAACCGTTTGGCGGTAATGGATAATTTAGGCAGAGGTGCGGAATGAAAAAGATTATAATGGGCTCGGTTTTAGTTATATTGGTATTGGTGGTAGTAAGTTTACTGTTCTTGCGGAGAGGTGCGTTTCATTACAGCGGAGTAATGGAAGCGGTGGAGATAGATTTGCCTGCCCGTATAAGCGATACCCTTAAGGAAGTCTACGCCGAAGAGGGGGATAAAGTCGTTAAGGAGCAGCTCTTGGCGGAATTTGACTGCGAGGAAATCGGCATAAAAGAAGATATCGCCCGAAAAGAATACGACCGCGCCGCGCGCCTGTTAAAAACTACAGCGGGCTCTCAGGAAAATTACGATTTGAAAAAGAGCAATTACGACCACGCCGCTTTGTATAAGAGTTGGTGTGAGATAAAATCCCCGATAGCGGGCAAAATACTTTACAAATATTATGAACCCGGGGAATTTGTTCCGGCTGGCCGTAAAGTGTTTACAGTGGCGGACCTTTCAAAGATAGACGCTTGGGTCTATGTGGAGCACAATAAGCTTGCCTCTTTAAGGGTGGGAATGAAAGTTACGGGCTATCTGCCTGAAGCGGATAAAACTTTTGAAGGCGTAATTTTGACGATAAACGACGAGGCGGAATTCACTCCCAAAAATGTGCAGACCAGAAAAGAGCGGGAGCGTTTGGTCTACGGAGTGAAGACCCGCTTTAATAATGATGAATCTCTTACTTTAAAACCCGGTATGACTTTGGAAGTTTCTTTTTAAGGCGGTGTTATGAAAGCTATGGAAGTGCGGGCCGAAAATATCGGCAAAAAGATGGGGCGCGCCCAAGCTTTAAGCGGGGTAAGCACGCTTTTTGAGGCGGGCAGAGTACACGGCGTTATAGGACCGAACGGCGCGGGCAAGACTACTCTTATGCGCCTTACGGCTGGCCTTCTCACCCCTGACGAAGGAGCCATAAAATATAATGACGAAGGCGAATTTATCGGCCTGAAAGAGGCTAAAATATTTTTAGGCTATTTCCCCCAGGAGCCCAGCCTTTATCCGGATTTAAGTTGCATGGAGCATATGGAGTTCTTTAGGGATCTGTACGCCATAGAACAGAAAGAATTCCAAACCAGGAGCGAAGAGCTTTTCAAAGCCACCGGCATGGCTGATTTTAAGGATAGACCGGCGGGGAAACTTTCGGGCGGAATGTATAAGAAACTCGGTCTTATGTGCGTGCTTCTAAACAGGCCCAGATTGCTTTTGTTGGATGAGCCTACCATCGGAGTAGACCCCGTCAGCCGCCAGCAGCTGTGGGATTTGGTTTATAAATACGCGGGCGCCGATATGACGGTGATAGTGAACACTTCCTATATGGACGAGGCTCAGCGCTGTTATAAAGTGCATATTTTGCAAAGCGGCAGGCTTTTGGCGGCGGGCGGGCCGAGTGAACTTACGGAAAAGTTCAAGCTAAAGAACTTCGCGGATATATTTTTGCAAGATGACAAATAACATAATAGAAGTAAAAAATTTGACGGTGCGTTTCGGAAACTTCAAAGCGGTGGACGGGATTTCGTTTTCCGTAAAGAGGGGGGAGATCTTCGGCTTTCTCGGCGCCAACGGCGCGGGTAAGACCACCACCATCCGCACGATTTGCGGGATACTTAACCCCACTTCTGGGCAAGTGCTGATAGACGGTCATGATGTATCCACCTCAACGGCGGTTTTAAAACCGAAAATAGGATATATGTCCCAGAAGTTTACGCTCTATCCCGATTTGACGGTACGGGAGAATATTTATTTCGCGGGCAGTCTTTACAATATGAAACGCGAGGACATCGCCAAACGCGCGAGGACGGTTTTTGATTTTATCGATATGGAAGAGCGGCATATAGGCGGAGTAGTAAAAAATCTTTCGGGCGGGGTTAAGCAGATGATAGCGCTTTGCGCCACTTTGCTGCACGACCCTCAGTTGGTGTTTTTGGACGAGCCTACCGCCGGTACGTCGCCCAAGACCAGGCGCGATTTTTGGCGGCTTATAAAAAGACTTTCGGAAAACGGCAAAACGATATTTCTCACTACTCATTATATGGACGAAGCGGAATACTGCGACAGAATAGTCCTTATGGATAAAGGCAGTATAATCGCCTGTGACAGTCCGGAGGGATTGAAGAAAGAGTTTTTTAAGCAAAATCCGATTGAGCTTTATATGAACAAGCCCGATTATCTAATCGGAGTCAAGGCGGAATTTGACTCTTTGGGTTTGGGGCTAAGCGCCGTGTTCGGCGCGAATTTGAGGGTTTTTCCTAACGATTATGAAAGCTTTAAGAAGTTCGCCGATAAAAACAAAGAGAAATTTTACTATAAGGAAACATCGCCTTCTTTGGACGACGTATTTTTAAAAGCCTTAAAGAGCGGGGGCGCGAAATGAATTTCAGGCGTATATATTCCATAGCGGTAAAAGAATACAAGCATATAATGCGCGACCCGTTCACTTTGGCCGTAGCGCTGATATTGCCCATGGTTTTCGTATATTTGTTTGGCTTTATAATAGACTTGGACTATAAACATATGCCGCTTAAGGTTCGCGACAATGACCAAACTTCCGTTTCAAGGCGGTTCCTGCAGGAGGTAACTTCTTCGGGCTATTTCGATTTGAAAGGACTTCACGGCCAAAGCCAAGCGGAAGCCGCGTTAAACGCCAATGACTTTGCTGGTATTTTGATAATAGATAAGGGTTTTGGCCGAAATATTATGCGTGGCGATAATACCCGCCCCGGCAAGGCGCAGCTTCTGATAGACGGCAGCGATAATGCCCGCGCGGCGATAATGTTAAATTATATGACGGGAATAGCGCAAAAGCAAAACGAGCGATACTCCGAAGAAAACCCCGACGCCTCGCCGCAGGCGGCGGCGTCTTCGGCTTTGGCGGGTGCGCTTCGCAGCAGATTTTTGTTCAATCCGGAGCTTAACAGCCGCTGGTTTATCGTGCCGGCTTTAAACACCATAATAATAGGTTTTTTGGCGATAGTTCTTACGGCGCTTACGGTGGCAAAGGAGTGGGAAAACGGTTCAATGGAGCTGCTGCTTTCTACGCCAGTGCGTCCTTTTGAGATAATATTTGGGAAACTTGCGCCCTACTTCCTGCTGACTTTTTTTGACATACTGATAGTATTCGTTTTGGCGATATTGGTGTTCAAGATACCGTTTGTCGGCAGTTTTATGTTGTATATGCTGGCTTGCGCGGTATATATAACGGGCGCTTTGGCTTTGGGGGTGTTTATCTCGGTGGTGACGAGGGTGCAGCAAAGCGCGATACAATTCGCTTTCGCGGCGGGGCTTTTGCCTTCGCTTATATTTTCGGGTTTTATTTTCCCGATAGAGAATATGCCGGCGTTCTTCAGATACTTTACGGTGATTTTTCCGCAGAGGTGGTTTCTGCTGATAAGCAGAAATCTATTTTTGAGCGACGCGGGTATAAGTTCCCTTAGCTTCGCGCTTTCGGCCATAGCGATATTCGCCGTTTGTATGATACTGCTGGCCGTAAATAAATTCAAGACGGATTTGGAGCCGTAAAATGATAAGGATAAGAACGTTAATCGGATTTATCAAAAAGGAATTTATACAAATATCGCGCGACCCCAAAATGCTGGTGGCGATATTTTTCATACCCGTAGTGCAGACGATAATGTTCGGCCTGGCGCTTACAAGCGAAGTTAAAAATATAGAGTTTTTGGTTGTTTCCAAACCAAGCCCGATAGCGCGGGAAATAACCCGCCGCGCTTTGGCAAGCGGATGGTTCAAAGAAGTGCGAAACATCAACGGCGCACAGACGCAAGAACCGTCCTCTCTTATTTTGGACAATAAGGCCGAAGCGGTACTCATCGCCCCGAAAGAAGGTTTTGAGTACGCCCTCGAACGCGGCGGGCCGATACAGCTGCTTATCAACGCGATAAACGCTCAGCGCGCTCAGCAGGTGGAGGCTTACGTCAAACAGATAATAGCGCGCGTGGTCGAAGACAGGGGCGCCAATGATTCCGTGGGGGTTATCGGGCTTGATTATAAGGTTATGTTCAACCACTATATGGATACTGCCGACTTTATGGTGCCCGCCCTAATGGTAATGGCCACTTTTTTGGTAATGCTTGTCGTATGCAGTATGGCGATAACAAAAGAAAAGGAAACGGGTACTATGGAAAAGCTGATAGCCTCGCCTGCAAGCGCGGCCGAAATCCTTTTGGGCAAGACTTTGCCCTATTTCATAATAGGCATAGTGATAATATGCGCCATATTCTTTATAGGGATAATTTTCTTTGGAGTGCCGTTCAGGGGTTCATTTTGGCAGATTTTGATGACGGGCTCTTTGCTGATAATATCGGCTTTGTCGATAGCGACTTTGCTTTCCACTCTCGCCAAGACTCAGCAGCAGGCTATGATGGGCAGCGTACTGTTTCTGATGCCCGCGATATTGCTTTCGGGCGTATTCTTCCCCGTAGCGAACATACCGCTTGCCTTTCGCTGGCTGTGCTATTTAAACCCGATGATGTATTCCGTAGTGAATTTTAGAAGCATAATGCTCAAGGGCGGGGATTTAAATTTCTTTTGGCAGTACTGTGCGGTTTTGGCGATTATCTGTTTGATTACGGGTGCGGCGGCTTATAAAAACTTTAAATCAAAACTGAATTAAAGGCCTTCTTTTCGGATAATATTTTAAAAATGCCTTCGCGGACCTAAGGCATTTTTCATTGTTTGGAGTTATTGTTTTGGTTTTAAGATTCTATAATTTTATAATCGCCAGCGCTTAAAGAAACGTAATCGCCGCATAACTCCCTGGCCAAAGCGCTTATGGCGGGGTTATGGCCAATCAGTATCACTTTTGAATGTTTGGCGCTTAAGTCCTTGATGATTTCCCCGTATCCGTTTACGTCCATACTGTCGGCAAGTTCGGGGAAGGGTTTTATTTTGTCCTCGGCGTTAAATGCGGCTGCGACTATTTGTGCCGTCTGCACAGCTCTTAAAAGCGGGCTTGCCGCTATTATATCCACTTCGCCCAAAGTTTCTTTGAGCGTTTTGGCTTGTTCTTTGGCTTTTGTTATGCCTTCTTGCGAGAGCGGACGTTCAAAATCATTTTTCGCTCCGCTTTCGTACATATCCAAAGCCTTTGAGTGCCGCATTAAAACCAATATTTTTTTGTTCATAATCAGGCGCCTATTTTGTTGATAAGAGGTTCCAGCGCGGATAACTCCAAGGAAGATACGTCACCTTCGTCGCAGGCTTTGGCTATCGCTGGATCCATCGGCAGTTTGACAGCGGGGCTGATATTAAATTCGCCCGCCGTTTTGTACAGGCGGCTCTCGCCGAAGATATTTATCTCTTTGCCGCAGTCGGGGCATTTGAGGTAGCTCATATTTTCCACCAAACCGAGTACTTTTACGTCCATCTTTTCCGCCATTTTTACAGCTTTATCCACTATCATTCCGACAAGCTCCTGCGGTGATGTTACTATAATTATGCCCTCTATCGGCAAAGACTGGAACACCGTCATCGTAACATCGCCGGTACCGGGCGGCATATCGATAAACAGATAGTCTATATCGCCCCAGATTACATCGGTCCAAAACTGCCTTACGGCGGAAGTTATTAAAGCGCCGCGCCATATTACCGGGTCGTTTTCCTTTTCCAAAAGCAGGTTAAGCGACATTACCTTTACCCCGTTTTTAGCCGATACGGGCATAATGCCGTCGCCTTCGGGCGAGGCTTGCGCCTTCTCTTTTATGCCGAAAATCTTCGGTATGGAAGGGCCCGTAATATCGGCGTCCAAAACGCCGCATTTAAACCCTTTTTTAGCCAAAGCGCAGGCCATAAGCCCGCTTACCAAGCTCTTGCCGACACCGCCCTTGCCGCTGAGTACACCTATTACGTGTTTTATGTTGCTCTTGGCGTGCGGCTTAAATTTTTCAAGTTCCGTGCGTTGATCGCAATTTTGCGAACAGGAGGAACAATCGTGATTGCAGTTCTGGCTCATATAAAAGGACCCCCAAAGGTTTGATTTCAGTTAAATTATAGCATTTAAGAAGGCAAAGAAAAGTTGTAAAATACTTCTGTGATTTTAAAGTTTTTTGCCGTTTGATATACTCGTTTGATAAGGAGATTGAATTGATGAACAAAGATATTTTCGCCGAGATAAACAAAATCGGCCTTTTGCCGCAGTTCGCTTTGGATAAAAATTCCGACGCACTCTCTTTGGCGGAGTGTTTAGCCCGCGCTTCTTTGCCGTGTGCTGAAATTGGGTTTTCGCCCGATGCGGAGCCTCATATAAAAGCGATAACTTCCAAACTGCCTGATTTTATTATAGGCGTAAGGGGGGTAAAAGATGTCGAGGCCTTAAAACGGGCGGTATCGGCCGGCGCAAAGTTCTTTACCGGTTTTGACGGGGAAGGCGAACTTGGACATTATTGCCTTAAAAATAATATACCGTTTATTCCCTCGTGCTCTACGGCGGGCGAAATCGAGGCCGCCTTGCAGGACGGCCTGACGACGGTAAAATTCTTTCCCGCGGAGCAAGCGGGCGGATTGTCCGCTCTAAAGACTTTGGGCGAGGCTTATCCCGAAGTAAAATTCCTCTTGGGGGGAGTATCGGAAGAAGATTTTGTCAAATATGCCGATTATGAAAAAGTTATAGGTTTTTGCGCGCCTTGGCTTATGTCCGCTAAAGCGGTTAAAGAGGGGGATTTGGCCCAGATGGAAGCTCGGGCGCGCGAAAGCGTGTCGAAAATGCTGGGTTTCTTTTTAAAGCATGTCGGGATAAACAGCGCGGACGAAAAGGAATCTAACGCCACGGCCGACGCATTTGAAAAACTTTTCGGCTTTAAAAAGCAAGATTCCGGCGGCGCTTACTTTAACGATACCTTTGTAGAAGTAATGAAAAAGCCCTTCTACGGCCGCCACGGCCATATCGCCATCGGCGTAAACAATATGGAGCGCGCGCTTTACCGCTTTAGGAAGGCGGGGGTAGCGTTTATAGAGGAAAGCGCGGGGTATAATCCGGACGGCTCTTTAAGGGTTATATATTTTAAAGAAGAAATAGGCGGTTTCGCCGTACACATAGTACAAAAGTAAAACAATAGCAGCGATTAAAAAGCCCGCCGCTAAAACGGCGGGCTTTTTTGAAGAGGAAAATTCCGGTATGGTTTTAACGGCTGGGGAAAGCTAATCGTTATTTATTTTTCTGATTATTTTACAAGGGTTCCCCACTGCCAAAGAATTTGCGGGGACATCCCTGTTGACTACGGCCCCAGCGCCTATTACGCTGTTTCTGCCTATTCTTACGCCGGGCAATATCGTAACGTTTCCGCCGAGCCAGACATTATCTTCTATCAATATAGGTTTTGCGCTTTCCAGCGCGGAAATCCTGGCTTTGGCTTCTATGGGATGGGTGGCGGTATATATACCGCAGTTAGGGCCTATCATAACATTTGCGCCTATGGTAACTTTTGCGCAGTCCAAAATGACGCAGTTATGGTTTATGTAGGCATTATCGGTAAATTCAATATTGTATCCGTAATCGCAGAAAAAATTGGGCTCTATTATTACGTTCCCGGCTATTTTGCCAAATAGTCGGCGGAGAAGGTCCTCTTTGCTTTTGAAATCCTCCGCGGGCAGGGCATTATATGCCAAACATAAATTTTTGGCCTTTATGCGCTCCGCTTTTAGTTGTTTGTCGCAGGCCAGATAATCCAGCCCCGAAATCATTTTCTCTTTTTCCGTCATGAAGATATTATATTATAAACTTTAAAGAAACTTATCATAAGTATAAAATATCTGATAAATTTTCCCGCGCCGATAAAAAAAGCGCATTTTAAAGGGGGCAATTTCAGCCAGCCTGCCGCCAAGGGAAATGCGTCCCCTATAAACGGAAGGAAAGAAAAAAACAAAATCGGCGTGCCGTATTTTAACAATAGTCGTTCCGTCTTTTCCGGGAAATTCTTCTTAGGTATAAACCAGGCCAAAAGAAAAGAGGTCAAACTCCCCAAAGTATTTGCCGCGCTAAGCAAAATCAAAGCCAAGGCTGCTTCTTGCGGATAATTTTTGATAAACAAAATAAAGCCCGCCTCGGAGGTGCCTGGCAGTATCGTGGAGGATAGAAACCCGGAAATAAGCAAAGCCGTTAAAGCGTAAAACATAGTTAAATATTATCATTTTGTATTTAACTCCAAGAGAATTTTGTGCTTTTGCTAATTTCCTGATAATGGATATAGCCTTTCTCCGCGCTCAATAGAAATATATGGTCAATCCGACTTGTGGAGATATAGAACCCTCTTAAGGTATTTAAAAAATCTGGGTAACCCTAAAGTGAAATAGGGCTTTGTTAATCCGCCAAGCAAGTTATTCTTGAGAGGGAGGGAAATTGATTGGGGGAAAATTAAAGTCTTAGTGTGTATTTCCTCGGCTTTTGCAATAGAAACCCCGCCTATTGGGAGTAGGCGGGGGTTTTTGTTATATCCCGTTATTCGGTTATGACATTTATATTGTTGGCTTCTTCTTTAGCGGAAGCCTGCGCCGCTATGTCGTTAAGCAAAGAATCTAAATCATCGAACATCGGTTCGCCCTGCATTTTATAGCGCTGTGCCGTCAGGGCTGTTTTTACAAAACTTATTCTTGTAATACTGTCATCCCCCTCCCAAACAAGAATTTTTAGGGGCAGCGCGGCCGCTATTTCAGGTTTTTTTGATATGAGATAAGAGTTAGCAGCCTCTTTCCCGAAGATAAGCAGTACGCTTGGGCGTATTTCCCTTGTGGAACCTCGCGCCGCGGCGGCATAATCTATTTCCGCCATTAGCGGAATTTCTTTTTCCTCTAAAATATTTTTGATTCTTTGCACAGTCTGGGGTGTATTATAAGTTGCTGTTACGCTTTCCAATTCCTGGTGGCCTCTGTTATTTCTGCTTTCGCTCCAACTGATATAGGCAAATATGCCTGCGGTAAGAAGGATTATTATCAGAATATAAGTTTTGTTGGACATTGGGCTACTCCTGCTTATTATGTTTTATACTCCTATTTAAGAATATAATGGTTTGGACGTTTTTGCAATACTCAGATGTACTCTGGCGATATTTTATGCGGGAATACGAGAATAATCCTTAAAAATCTTTTCCATATAATAATCAAAAATGGGGGGATCTCGTCTATTGAATAAACAATTTCGTGAAATTAGGGGCAACGGCATGAAAGGGGAAAAGGTTTATCATAGAATAGGGGAAAATTCCCACCGCATTAAGGGGGAAGATGCTTTCTTTCTCGTAAATTGCTGAAAGAAAAATATTTTACGGAAATACCTATCCCCCTCTGAAGAAGAAATATTTGTAAATAAACCCCTAATGAAAATTATTATTTTGGTCTTAATCTTTTTTTACTTTAGACATAGTTTATCTCCATTTCCAATCATTTTTATGGATTAGTCTCAAAGTTCTTAACAGAAAACACAATACTAAATAATTTTCCTGTTTCATAGAATATCCGTTTGTTTTAGCTGTATCTATGCTAATAGAGATGTGGCTTACAGCCGCTTTTAAGTATTTTGGGGATAGATTTTACTTCCCCTTTTTATTAGCTAACTTGTCAATGGTATTAAAAGTATTATAAATAAAAATATAGTTATAGAATAAAAATAGTTCCTAAAATGGCTTAAATCCCCAAATTTGCGCTATATTGCGTTTTTTAAAGTTTTGAGATATATCAGTACCCTTAAATGCTTAAAACGGCATATTGTTTGCGTAAAAGATAATTATAAGCATATTTTAGTTCCATAATAATTGAATAATCTATGAATTAAAACAAAAAAATAAGGGGAGAAATGGAAAAGTAAAAAAGTAAAAAAACGCGAAAATGAGCATTATTTTTTGTTATTTTTGTTTTAAAAAAAGACACCCAAATAATCAAATAAGGAATATTAAAAAAAGGAATAACTCCGCTTTATTAAGATTGATTTTGCAAATAGCATTGGATTTAATTTTAAAAATCTATATTTTTTATTAAAATATAATAAAAAATATAGATAAAACCGAATAAATTCAAATTTTATTAATAATAATTATAACTAATAAAAAGCTCTAAAACAAACTTATTTTAATTAACATAATAAAAATTATCACAAGTAAAATAATGCTAAAAATACCTGCCTTATAAATCCCCCTTTTTACTAAATATCAATCTTTTTTATACTCACTTGATTCGGACTTGAAATTTAACGTTTTTCTGCTTCTTATTATATTTATTTTTAAAATTATAGAATTGTTTTTATTCTATAATATGTTTGTATATCTCTTTTAAAAAAGGGAGATTAGGATATTTTTTTCTTTTATTTTTATCTGTTATGTTCAGTTTAAAATTCTTATTGATACTTGTTTATATAGTTGTTAGAACTAAAATATATCTAAAACATTTTGATTTTTATATCTATTTTCCCTCTTTTTATTTTTTTCTTTTCTACTCTATTTTTTAATGATGAGAACTTTATAATCTGTTAAAATTATTGCGAGGTCAAATTTCCCATTAGTCCAAAAATAGTCTTTTGAAAATCCTTTGATATTTTACCCGCATGCTCTTTAAAGCGGGATTTTCCCTCTTTTACATTTATTATCTAAAATGTAATGGGATTCACAGCTTGTCCGTTTTGCCCAGCAGATTAAAACACTAAATCGGATATTTTGTATTAAAAGAGGTTTTTTAGAAGTTTAAGAGGTGGTTTCTTACCCTTGGCAAAACTATTTTGCAAAAGGTATATGTCCCGTTGTTTCCGGCCTCCTTTTTATTGTATAAATAGGCGTAAATGATGGCGTTTCTTTGGAGGTCTTAAAAGTTTTGTATAAAATTAAATACCTTTTGATGTTTAAAAATCCGGCTATTGCATTGGGAAATCGCTTTTTCCCCCACTTGCCAGGAGAAAGTTTTTTATAGAAAATATTGATCTACCTGGAAATACTTTTCTGATAATGACTCGTTTTCCTTTCCCTTCGAAGATATTTTCTAGTTACTTAAAATTCTTCTGCCGCTTTGATTTTACTAGAGAGGGGCAGGGTTTGTTTTAGAGGTGTTTAAATTATATTAGCCCTTAGTCAAATAAAAAAATCCCCGCTTTTAAGAGCGGGGATTTTTTGGGTAAAAACTTTTATATTAAGTCTTTATTGGCCGTTATGTTAAGTTCCACGCGGCGGTTTTTCGCTCTGCCCTCGGCGGTAGCGTTGCTGGCTACGGGGTTTTGTACGCCATAGCCGACATAGCTTATGGAGCTTGTCTTAAGGCCGTTATTCAAGATGAAATCATAAACGGCTTTAGCGCGTTTTTCCGAGAGAGTTTTGTTATAAGCTGCCGTACCGGTGGAATCTGTGTAGCCTTCTACTACTATAATATTGGCGGGATATTTCTTGAGAACTTTGTTAAGGTCCATTAAAGTATTCCCCGCCTCGTACGACAAGACTGCACTGTCGGTATCAAAAAGAATTTCGTTCTTTAAGGTTACGATAATACTGCCGTCTTCGGCGCGAGTTACATCGGCTATAGCTGCTAGTTCTTTGGCTTGTTTATCCAAATAGTTGCCGATTCCCCCTCCTAAAGCCGCGCCTGCCAAAGCTCCGTAAATAGCTCCGCTTTCGGCCTTGCCGCCTGTGTTATGGGCGATTACCGCTCCGGCTATTGCGCCAGTCGCGGCGCCGGCCCCGGCACCTATCGCCGTTCTTTTGCCGGGCGTGGTGCAGGCGCTTAATACTAAAGCGCACAATACTGCTGTAAGTAAACCTTTTTTCATTAGCTTTTACCTTCCTTGTCTAAAGTTTTACAGATGTTATTATACAAATTTTATCCGATTTTTATCCGTTAATAAGGATCCTCTCCGCCGCAGTATATGCCTTGGCCGTACCGCTTTGCGTTATTATATAATCTCTGTTCCGTTTGCTCCCCTCGTAAACAATGGTTCCTTCTTTTATTTCCGCAGATAAAACTCTGTCCAGGCGTTCATTATCTTTAAGATAGCCGGATAGTTTCATGGATTTTGAAAGCTCAAGAGCGCTCATTTTAGATGAGTTCCTCAGCATTTTGGCGCTGCCAAGTATTATCAGTGCGGCCAAGGCGGCGTTTAAGCTTTTGTCTTTTCGTCTTATAATAATATGTTCCTGTTCGCAGTAGGCTATTCTGTCCCATACGGAACTTTCCGGTCTGGGGATTGGAGGCGGCACCTTTCCGACAGTTCTTTTGCGAATTTCACCTCTAGGCGAGGGGGTTTTGCCAAAGTATTCCGGATTGTACTTGTCGGATAAGGTTTCTTCGGCACTTCTGTAAGTTTGTGGAATGGGCATTTTTGGAGAACCCCATATATCAGTTTTGGGTGTGTAGACTTTTCTTTCCCCACTATCCAAAAAGCTCGTTTTGCCGTTGATATATGCAGCTTTTTCCTGCTCACTTCTTGAGATTGTGAGGGAGGGCCTAAAGTCCGTTGGAATTATTTTTTGTTCATAATAATTTCCCGCTTCGGAAGTCGATTTTGAGTCAATATTTGCAAGTTTTAAAAACTCTTCTTTTTGTTTTTCAATAAAGGAAAGATTCCCTTCTGCTTCAAACTCCTCTCCACTTTTCAGCTTTAATCTTAATTTGAAGATTTTCTCTTCGCTTTCAGGCATAAGGCAACCTCCGATAGAGTTATCCAACGGTGTTATTAACAGCTTTTGACATATAATAGCAATAATTGGATTATATGTCAACATATGTTTTTACTATGTTTTTATATGTCACAAACTGTTTATAACCCTATTTCTCAGACGAGAATTTACAAGATTGTTCTCCTTGATTATATGTCATAGTCACCAGGAAACCGGAATTTATGCTGGAAAAATAAAAAACAACCTCTCTTTTTGTAAAGAATGAATCATTTTTTAGATATTAAAATATATAATATTTTTGTTATAATCCATGGTTGAAATGTAAATAAAAATAATAGTTTTTCCCCTTACTTTTCTTATAAAAATATACAGTTTTTATAATATTGTGGAATAATAAAATGCTTATAATGCTTGATTTTAGTTGCTTAATTGTGGAATTGATATTTTTCCATAAGTTTAAAATATGGCGCAAAATTAAAAAATGCTTAGATTTGGATTTTATGATTTTGGAATATATTTGGGTATACTAAAAACGGGATTTTTTAATTTTGGTTTGCTATAATAATTATATGGCAAAGATGTTATTGCTTTCCTGCTGTGCGCCGTGCAGCTGTGGCGTAATAAAGAAACTCTCACGGGAGGGCAGGGATTTTGCCGTACTCTTTTATAATCCGAATATTGCGCCGGAAGATGAATATAAAAAACGTCTAGCCGAGAATAAAAGGTTGTGCGATGTTTGTAAAGTGCCTTTTTATGATTTGGAATATCAACCTGCTCTCTGGGCTGAGGCGATAAAAGGCTGTGAGAAAGACGCTGAACGCGGCGAACGCTGTTTTAGATGTTTTTTGATGAGGCTGCGCCGTGCGGCGGTATTTGCCAAGCATAACGGCTTTGATACTTTCAGTTCCGTTTTGGGCGTTTCCAGACATAAGGATATGGACCAGGTAAATAAAGCCGGGCTTATGGCGGGCGAGCTTGAAGGAATACCTTACGATACTTTCAATTGGCGCAAGGGCGGGCTTGAGGAGTTGCGCCGCGCCGTCAATAAAGAATTGACTTTGTACAATCAGAATTATTGCGGTTGCCCCTATTCCAAAAGAAACAAAGACATTGAGTAGTATAAATTTTCGCTTAAGGAAATTCTTCCGTGCTTTTTCCTCCGTTAAATAAAGTTTTTCCCCTACACAGTAAGGGCTTTGTATTGATTGCCGATAAATCTAAGGGGCATATCTTTCCCTTGGTGTAATAAGTGACTGTCGTAATCCTGTGATGCTTATCCGGATACGTTGGGTGTGTCGGATATACGTTCCGACGGGGAAAGTTCATATCTGTTCTGCTTTATATTGTGGTAAAAAGTTTCAAATATAGTCTTTAAGAGGCAAATAACACAAGCAAATAGGCCTTTTTTCCCCATAGTAAAGGCTAAAAAATTATTTGCGAGAGAGTATTGCCCTAAAAAATAGTTTTTTATACCGCCGCAGAGGTGTTTTTCCCTTTATTCTGTCGGATCTTCAAAACCTACCAGCCACGTGGCGATAAAGCCCGCCGCCGCGGCGGTTAATAAGCCTATAAAATAGAATATCGTACTGTGCCAATCGCTCATAGCCAATAAAAGTACAACGCCCGATACTCCAAAGGGTATAGCAGCCGTAGCGTGCAACGCCGATATTACCGCTCCGCCGAACGCCGCGCCTACGCAGGCGGTTATGAACGGTTTGAATAAAGGCAAAGTAACGCCGTATATCAGCGGTTCGCCTATACCTAATATCCCGACGGGCAAAGCGTTTTTTATTATTTGTTTCAGACGGCTGTTTTTAGTTTTTGCCAGCACCGCTATACTCGCGCCGACTTGCCCCGCCCCCGCCATGCATAGTATAGGGAAAAGCGGGTTATTGCCCAAAGTGTCGATCAGCTGTTGGTATAAAGGTATTAGGCTTTGATGTATCCCCAGCATTACCACTGGGAGAAATCCGCCCGCCAAAATAAAACCAGTGAATGCCCCACCGTGTTCAATGGCCTTTTGCGTGAACAGCGCCAATTTATCGGATAAATAACCCGCGGCGGGCTGTATCGCTATAAGCGATAAAAATCCTATTACAAGGACGGTGAATGTAGGAGTTAGGAACATATCCGTACTGCCCTTAAAGCGTTTTTTTATGAATTTTTCAAACATACTGCCGAAGTAGCATACCGCCAATACGGCTATTATCCCCCCCTTGCCCGCGGAAAGCTGCATTCCGAATAAACTTACCTCGCTCAGTGACGGGATATTTAGTATCCCCGCGAATACCACGCCCAATGCGGGCGTGCCGCCAAATTCTTTGTTGGCGTTATATCCTACTATCGCGCTTAAATAAAAGAATATACCATTGCCGAATACGGAAAGCAAAGCGTTTATGTTTGAATAATCAGTTGGCAACAGTTTGGATAAAATATTGTTTATGCCAAGTATCAGGCCGCAGGCGATATAGGCGGGTATCAGAGGCAGGAAAATATTACCTATTTTGGAGCATATCTTGCTTAAAACGCTGGAATATTTCTTTTTTATTTCAGCTTTTACCTCTTTGTTTTTTCCTATTTGCTTGGCTGCTGTATTTGGTACGGAGCTATTTGCTTGTTTTTCTGCGCTTTGATTATTTGTTCCATCTAAATTAAGCGGAGCTATTTTGTGCTTTGAGTGTATATAGTCTGCAAGTTCACCGCATATGCCGGGGCCTAAGATTAGCTGATGTTGGCGTCCGTTCTTTAGGTATCCCATTACGCCGGGTATTTTCTTAAAATTTTCAGGAGAGATAACGTCTTCGTTATTAAGAGTAAAGCGCAGTCTTGTCATACAGCTGCCTAGAGATGTTATGTTGTCCGCGCCGCCGGCGGCTTCTATTATTTTTAAGTAAAGCGTCTGTATTTTATTTTCCATATTTTATCCTTTTAGTATTGCCTATATGCGGTATTTTTTGAATAGTTTTTTCGGCAAAGCCCTATCTTTTATTAAAGAAGCCCGCATCTTTTGGGGACGCGGGCTTCTTTGCAAAAATATAAATTTATTTTATTTTGTCGGCTTGAAGTTTGGCCAAAGAAGCACTGTAACTTGAAGGATATTGTTCCGCGATTTCAAGATACATAGCTTTAGCCTCCTGCGGTTTGCCTGATAATTCAGTAGCCAAAGCCTTGTGTGTTTTTACTTGCGCCAAAATAAAGTGATTGGGATATTTAGCCTCGAAGGCGGAGGCTTGTTCTATGGCTTTATCGTACATATTCTGCGCTATATAAGCAGCTATCAAAGAGCTTTCCGCCAATGCCTGCAATTCTTTGTTGCCGTTCTTTAAAGCCTGCTTAAAATAGAGTTCCGCCTTTTCGTAATTCTTATTTTGATAATAAGCGTTGCCCAGCGTCAGGGCTGCATAGGCGCCGGCGGGTTTTTCCTCATTGGCGGCGGCGTAAATTTCCAATTCGGAGAAGTCTGTATTTTCTTCTTCGGTCTGTAAGGCCAAAGGCAATTCCGCCAAGAATAAATCCCCCCATTGTTTTTGATAAGCTTGATTTTTAAGATGGGCCGTAAGCGCGCCCGCGGCGATAGCCAGGAGTACTATGCCAACCATTATCAAAATTTGTTTTTTATAGAGTTTGATTTTCTGCTCCAATACATCGATAATTCCTTTTTCGTTTATATTTTGCTGATTGTTGTTTTTCATAATTGTTTTACACCCGTTACCTTTAAATTTTTATAACAAATCTTTTTCCTGCAGATGAATACATTCAACCCCGTTTTTGCCCAGCAGGTTTACGCCCTCCAAAGAGCGGTCGTAAAGTTCGGAGAAGTAAACTCTTTTTATGCCCGAGGCTATTATTACTTTGGCGCAGTGCACGCAAGGCGAAAAGGTTATATATAAGTCGGAGTTATCGGTAGCTATACCGCTTTTTGCGGCGAACAAAAGAGCGTTTTGTTCGGCGTGCAGTTCATTATCGTTTGAAAACGCTCCGTGTATCTGATAGAAATCCTGACTTCTGAAAAAGTCTTCCAAGGTTTTGTATTTATCGGCGAAATCGTGTTCGTATATTTTTTTAAAGTGGTCCTCGCAGTGTTCCCTGCCGGAAGGGACTCCATTAAAGCCTATGCTTATCACGCGGTTGTTTTTGACCAAAACCGCCCCCACTTTAAGACGCGCGCAAGTAGATTGCTGCGCCACGAGCTTGGCCATACTTATAAAAAGTTTGTTCTTATTCTTCATTATTGACCTCTTTCTTTTTCTTGAACTGAGCGTTATATAAGGCTTTATAGGCGCCGTTTCCTTCTTTCATAAGTTGCTCGTGCGTACCGCTTTCCACTATTCTGCCTTCGTTTATTACTATTATTTTATCGGCGTTCTGTATCGTGCTTAAGCGATGGGCTATTACGAATACCGTGCGGTCCTTCATAAGATTGTCTATCGCTTTTTGTACTATCGCTTCGGATTTATTGTCCAGCGCGCTGGTGGCTTCGTCCAATATCACTACGGGCGCCTGCTTTAAGAACGCTCTGGCTATCGCTATGCGCTGTTTCTGTCCGCCCGATAACATTACGCCGCGTTCGCCGACATAAGTGTCAAGGCCGTCTTTAAGGGAAGCTATAAAATCCTCCAAATGCGCGCTCTTTACCGCTTGTTTTATATCCGCTTCGGCGGCATAGGGGTTCCCGATCATTATATTTTCCCTAATAGTGCCGCTGAATAGGAAATTATCCTGAAACACTACCGCAATCTGCTTCCTTAAAGAATAGAGATCGATATCTTTTACGTCTATGCCGTCTATTTTGACGCTTCCCCTTGTCGTATCGTAAAAGCGCGGGATAAGGTTGACGAAAGTCGTTTTTCCGCCGCCGCTGTTGCCTACCAAAGCTATAGTTTGACCGACGGGCACTTTTAAAGAAATGTCTTTGAGTACGGGCAGGCCTTCTTTATATTCGAAAACGACATCGTCAAATTCTATATCCTTGCGGATAGAGTCTATTTTTACGGCGTTTTTCGCGCTTTTTATCGAGGTTTTGTAGTTTAGCATTTCAAATACGCGCTCAATGGCGAGGAACGCTTTTTGTATGTCTATATAATTGTTGCCTATTGATTTAAGCGGGGTATAGAGCATTAACAACGCCGCTATGAAAGAGGCGAAGTTACCGCTTGTTATGGTCCCTTTTATTATCAAATTGTTGCCGTACCATATTACGCCCGCCACTCCGAAGGATATTACCACATGCATTACAGGCGAAAGCCAGTTGGTGTGTTTTACCATCTTCATGGAGAGATAAAACAGTTCGTCCAAAATGCCGTATTGCTTCTTTAATTGATAGTCCTGCAAATTATAAGAGGTTATCGTCTTATAGCCCGTGCAGGTTTCGTTATAGGAAGTTATTACGTCTGAGCCTGAAGTCACTATCTTGGGCGTTATCTTTTTTATCTTCTTTCTGACGTATTGCATCGGCAGGGCGGCTATGCCCAAGACCATTATCGCTATTATCGTAAGCTGCCAGGAGTTGTATACTAGTACGCATACCAAACCTATCGAGGAAAATAATCTCGTCAGGAATTGCTTTACATTGTTGATTAAGGCGTTGCTGGCGGTATCGGCGTCGCTGTAAAAGCGGTATACGACATCGCCGGAATTGTGGTTGTCAAAGAAGCCCGGATCAAAGGTAAGCAGTTTTTGATAGAGCTTTTTCTTTAAGTCGGTGGTGATTTTCGTGCCGACCCAGCTGTTAAGATACGTGGAGGAGAAATTCAACACTCCCTGCACTATGGCGAAAAGCACTATCAGCAACGGGATATATCCCGCCCAGTCCGCGTTTTTGGCCACCACTACATTATCGACGTAATATTTAAGGAACATCGCTACCGCGCCGTCCAATGCACCGGCGGGTATAGTCAGGGCTATTCCCAAAAGCGTTCGAAACCAATAGGGCTTTATCAAGGGGCCCATTCTTCGTACGAAGTCTTTTAGGGTAGTTGGATTAAGTTCCCTGTTAAAATTATTGTCCATAGTTATTTATAGCTTTCTATGATGTCGTAAGTATCCATAAAGCCCATCTGTACGGCGACTGTGGACGCATCTAGCTTTTGACGGTTTTGAAGTCTGGGGCTTGCACCATTGTCCAATAAGAATTTTGCCATCTTTTTATCGTCGTTTTCCGCGGCTATGAACAAAACGCTCTCGCCTTTATTGTTCCTGGCGTTTATATCGGCGCCTTTAGCTATTAGATTTTTTATCAATTGCTCATTTTTGGCTCTTACGGCATAGAACATCGGCGTTTCGCCTTTTAGATCCACAGCGTTTACGTTCGCGCCGTTTTCTATTAAGAACATTGACATATCGTTCATATTGCCTGAATTGCTGCCGGACTGTTCTATTAAAGTCATTAAAACCGTTTGGCCTTTTGTGTTAAGCTGGTCGATATTCGCGCCGGCTAAGAGAATCATTGTAACTATCTCTTTATTGCCGCTTAAAGCCGCGTCGGTCAGTACGGGGTTGCCTTTGGAATCGGTTTGGTTTGGATCTGCTTTTGCCGTATCGATTAGAAGCGTAATCATATCTTTATCTCTTTCTTTTATGGCTTTTTCCAAGGGCGGGAGAGAATCGGAAATGTCTATGCCGTTTTTGGCGGCGTATTCGATGAGGAGTTTTGTCGTTTCGGTGTCATTTGATTCTATCGTTTGCGCCAAATAATTTGTTGTAGACGAGAATAATACCGAGGCGTCCGCCCCGTTCTGCAAAAGCAAGGGAATTGCTTTTTTGTGGCCGTTTTCCAGGGCGCCCTCTATCGGCAATTTACCGCCTATACTGGGTTTATTGAAATTGACTTCCCTTTCCGCCAAGAATTGCAATATATACAGGCCGTTATTTCTCTCAGACGCCGCCAAGTATGCCAGCGTCAAATCGTTTGTGGTTCTTTTTATGTTGTTATAAAGGAATTTTCCTTTCGGCAGGCTTTCGCGGAACGCCAGCAGATTTTCCATATCCTGCAGGCTTAAATAAGCTTCCGGATTAATGTGATTTTCGTCTACTTGTTTCTTTATAAATCCCAAGTCGCCCCTCATTGCGGCGCCGATTAAATCCGCCTGGAGTTTTGAGTCGGGCAACTTATATTCCGGCTTAACACATTTGCAGTCCGGATAATCCGTTCTGGTTTCCCAGCTTTTGCAAGTATTTGTGCATACTTTTGGAGCTTCTTCCTGTTTTGGAGCTTCTTTCTTGCCGCAAGCACCTAAAACAAAAGCAAGAAGGCATAAAGAAAATAAGTATAAATTTTTCATTTTGGGTTCCCCTTTAATGCGATATATTACATATATCATTTTAGCAAAAAAAACCTTAACTGTGACGGTTTGACTAAATTTTTTAAATTAGCTATTATAAAAATAAGCGGAGAGCCTTATAAACTGCCGAAAAACCACGGCTTTTTACAGGTGTTTATGAAAAAACTTTCTCCGCACTTCTCTTTTGAGGAACTCTCCTATACTTCGCTGCTATGTTTTAAGGATCAAAATACTTTTTGCGCTTCCTTCTATTTGCAGGAACTTACGGCCTTGTCTTATTATGTTCTTGAGCCTATCCGCGCGCTGCTTGATACTCCGCTAGTGATAACCAGCGCTTATAGATGTCCCGCTCTCAACGATTATGTAAAAGGGGTGCCAAACTCCCAGCATATAGGGGGCGAAGCGGCAGATTTTATTCCTTTAAACTGCTGTTTGGAAAAAGCATTTGATAAAATCAGGATTTGCAAGTTTATTCATTTCGGGCAGTTGATAATGGAGCCAGGCTGGATACACGTATCTTTAGGTTTCCCCTTCAGGCCATTAAAAAAATGCGGCGAGGTTATCGTCAAATGAAAAACCTTGCTATTATCATTCTGATTGTTTGTTGCTGTTTTTTGCTTTTTGCGATATTTGCTAAAAGGGAAGCGGTAGAGGGCGCCAAAATTCCAAACGATTATTTGGATACGGGATTAAAAAGGATGATAGAATTAAAGGATCGAACTCTTATTCATAAAGTACGCGTGCCCGAAGTTGGGCAGGGCACTAAAGAAGGACAAAGCCTCCTGGCGGCAAAAACGGAAAATTTTTATATTCCCCCCGAAGGATCCTTCTCTTATATAGAGCGGGAAGACGGCGAATATAAACTTGACGTCAAAGATTACGGCTTTATTTTTAAATTGTATTTTGGGTTTTCTTCTAATCTTGAGGGCAAATTCTCGCCTTTGCTGGGCGCGCGTCTTTTTTATTACGGACGCTGGGGCGTTGGGTGCGGCTACTCTTTAAACGACGGCGCGGCGCTGCTGTTTGAGAGGCGTATAGACGATTTTTTCCCCTTGGATAATACGATATTATTTTTTGGTGCAAATAAAAATACGGCCGTTTTTGGGGCGGCCGTGTTTTTGTGAGATAAATTCCCATTAACTTAACAAAATCCTTATACAGGAAGTGCAGTCGTAACTTTTTGCGTAATCCAAAGCGGTACGTTGGTGCCTGTCGGTCAATTCTTCGTTGGCGCCAGATTCTATAAGGAATGTCATTATATTGCCCTTATGTTCTTGGGCTGTTATCATTAACGGGGTAACCCCGTCTTTTTGGGTTCCCTGGTTAATGTCTGCTCCATATTCCAAAAGCACCTGTATCATTGTATTTGCGGGATATGGCGCGGAAGCGGTATAGTTTTCCCCCGTTACGGCGCGATGTATTGGGGCATAGCCTTTATCGTCGTAGATATCCATTGAGGCTCCTTTCTCTATCAACATTCTTAGCATATCCTCACTGCCGTTTGATATTGCCATAAATATAGGAGTAAAAGAGGTATTCTTTTCCGGCGAATTTACCGGTGCGCCTCTGTTTATTAAAGCCATAGCTTTTGGAATATCGTCGAAGTATACCGCGTCCATAAGTTCGCTGAAGAGTTCGTCCTTGGTCATTTTCTTGTTTCTATACTCGTTTTCAAAAGCGATGACTTGTTTTTTCTGTTTTTCTTTTAGGAAGTATTTTCTCTTGTCTTCCTTTTTTGCTGTATCTATGGTGTTTTGTTCCGTAGAGCCGCCCGTTATGTCTATGTAATTATGTTGGGCGCTGCCGTCTATAAAGACCTCATCTATGGTTTCCTCTTTGTTTATGGAAGGCTTATATGTAAAGTTGGCATCTTTATCTTCTTGCGGCGCGGCTTGGGGTTCCGGCTGGATTTGAGAGGTCTGCGTCGGTGGCGTGGTTGTGGAAGACACCGACATTCCTACAAGTTCCTCCACGGCGGAAGATTGTTGCTTGCCGCTCTTTATTAAAGTATTCCAAAATCCCCAAACCACCCCTAACGCACAAAGCGCTATTATAATCTTTAATATGGTACGCATTAAAATTGTCCCCTTATGTATTTATAATCTATTATTTTAAGAATAAAAACGCTTTAAAATCAATACCCGCGCGGCTTGACAAATTGAAAGCCTGCTGCCCTTTTATATAAAATATATATAAAAGTAGCAAATATAAAGGGAGTTAAAATGCATAGAAACAAAAATTTATGTAAAATCGTAGCGACGATAGGGCGTATTGACGGACGCGAAGACCTTATCGAGAAGCTTTATTTGGCGGGAGCGACGGTATTCAGAATGAATCTCAGCCACGCCTCCGTAGCGGAAAATGCAAGAAAGATAGAGATAATCCGCGGCCTGGAAAAGAAGTACGATTGCGCTTTGGGCGTGATCTTTGATTTGCAGGGCCCTAAACTTAGGGTCGGCGTTTTTGAAAACGAGTCGGTAGTTTTAAAAGACGGTCAAGAATTTATCTTAGATATGAATCCTAAACCGGGCGACGAAACACGCGTAAATCTGCCGCATAAGGAAATTTTTGAAGTCATAAAGCCGGGCAACGTTTTGCTTTTTAACGATGGTCTTATAAGGGTGGAAGTTTTGTCCGTAACGCCCGAGGAAATAAAAACCAAAGTTATAAACGGCGGAGTATTATCCGACCATAAAGGCGTGAATGTTCCCGATGTTTCACTTCCCATATCGGCATTGACTGAAAAGGATATGGAACAAATAAAGCAAGCGGCGGAGTTGGATGTCGATTGGTTTGCTCTTTCGTTCGTGCAGAAGCCTGAGGATGTTGTCTTTGCGCGTCAGTTGATAAAGTCCAAAGCGGGCATAATATCCAAGATAGAAAAGCCTTCGGCGATAGAACATCTTGATAAAATTATAGAGTACTCCGACGTAATAATGGTGGCGCGCGGCGATTTGGGCGTAGAACTAAGCCCCGAAAAAGTACCCGTAATGCAAAGGCGCATAATAACCAAGTGCCGCGAGGCGGGCAAACCTGTGATAGTGGCCACACAGATGTTGGAATCTATGATAACCAACGTTAATCCGACCAGGGCGGAAGCTTCCGACGTGGCGACTGCTGTATATGAAGGAGCAGATGCCGTTATGCTTTCGGCCGAAACGGCCAGCGGGCAGCATCCGGTGGAAGCGGTAAGTACTATGTGCCGTATAATAAAGACTGTGGAAGCCGAGCCTATGTTTAAGGATAATATGAAGCTCAATACGGCGAGCCTTGGCGACGACAGTTCTTCAGCCGCGGCGATAACTACTGCAGCCGGCGTGGTAGCAAATTTGATAGCTTTAAGCGATTTTATAATTAACTTTACCGATTCAGGCACCACGACGTTAAGAACGGCGCGTCAGCGCCCGTGCCTGCCGATACTTTCGCTTACGCCGCATATAGACGTAGCGAGAAAGATGTCAGTAGTATGTGCCGTTACCGCCATGGTGGTAAACGACTTGACCCGCTTTGAAGATATAGAACGCGAGACCAGAGCTGCGGCCAAGAAATTTGGCTTTGGCGAGAAAGGTACCCAAGTGGTAGTGACAGCCGGTATACCTTTTGGATCTTCGGGCGATACTAATCTGCTGTATGTTATAACTTTATAGACAACTATGGCCATAAACGTAGAACGCCCTATATGATATAGGGCGTTTTTTTGTATCTCATAGGATATATGGCAATTAGGTCTTAGGACCTATTGAAGATTGGGCCTTTAAACTCTTGAGAAAAGAAATACTCTCTGTTAAAATATAAATAGAAGAAGTATAAATTTAACGGTGAAATTTATATTGTTGTCGAAAACGGTGAAAATTATGAATAAAAAAATTATGTCGGCAAGTATGAAATTTGTATCTTTAATTCTCAGTGCTGTTATGGTGTTTGAAAGCAGCGCTCCCGCCTATGCGCAAGCCAGAAGGCTGCCTTATGAAGGCGGGCGCCAGATAATGGTTTTTGACGGTAAGAAACTTCTGGAAGAGAAAATGAAGATGGATATGGTAATCCCCGCAGACAATACCAGAGTGGTTCGCCCCAAATATATCAGACCGCAAATACTGGATAACCCCATTTGGCAAAAAGCTGAAAGGATAAAGATGGAGTTGCTTTTGGGATCTAAAGGCTCCGCGAAGGAGAGCGAAGAAACTTCATACGAACCGTTAAACTACAAGCAATTTTATGCCGAGTACGAAAAAGCGGTAAATTCGCAAGCCGACAAATATAAAAAGGATAATGAATCGTTAAAGAAGCAGGCGTTGCTTGAGATGAATATGCAGGCTGAAAAATATCTGCTGAGCGGCGAATATTCCGAGGCCGATATCGCCGCTTGGAAAACTCAAGAAACAGCCAATATAGACAAATGGCTTAAAGAAGAGCAAGGCAAAATAGAGAAAATAAGGACGCAGGAACTTTCAAAAGCAAAAGCCAGCTTTGAAGAATATACAAATGAAGTAAATGCCGCGGCGGACCTCTATAATAAAGAGATATTTGAGGAAGTTCAAGGCAAAATAAACGAACTGTTCACCTTGTATAAGAATAATCCCAATTTGGAAAAGGAATTGAGATACACTTTATTTACCACAGTTCCTTTGTTTATCTCCATGAATTATAACGGCGAAAATTTGTTAAACGCCGAGCAGGAAAAAATCATTTTTGATTTTGCCTTGGATCAATTGGAAAAGCCTATAACGCTGCAAACGGATTCCGCCAACCCGTATATATCCGCGTTGACGGTTTTTGCCGCTTTGGGCCAAGTTGGCGACGGCGGATCCACGGCGGTAAAGAGAATGGTTTTCAGCAGTGTTGAGGCCCCGCAATTTCATTCTTATTTGCTTCTTACGGCCGTTTCGGCCCTTCTCGCGGTAAAGGATTATGGCGCGATAAGGGATATTTTAAGCTACTTTAATCAGCAAGAGTCCATATTTGAAACTATGGATTTACTCAGCGTTGCAAATTGGGTGGATTACTTCCAAACGATAAACGGCAAATATTTAGGCAATATGTCTTCATTGGCTCAATACCAGTTGGAAGACGGCACTGTTGCCAACGCCTATACCGATATAGCTTTGATGTTGGCGGAAGAAGGCAGCCCTCAAGCACTGGAATTGCTTAAGAATTTCGGCGTTGATAAATGCGTTATGACGCTTGATTTTGCCTTTAATCTTAAAGACCATTTCTCCCCCCGCTGCGGCGGCATAAAACCTTTTGTGGCAGGAGCCTTAATGAGCGGCAAGGCTGGCGCGGAGAGATATACCGGCCCGTTTGTTAAGAAAACTGTCGGGCAGCAGGAATTTACTTCCGACGGGCGTGTAAGAATGGTGACGTCCGATGAAGTAAATAGGGTTGCCTCTGCCATAGATACAAATATGAGCAGATTTAAAGCTGGGCAGAAAGAAAGCGGAATGAGCGCCAATGCTTTTATGGCTTTGAATTTGATTAACGAAGCGCTGGGCGATATAGGCGTCGCACAAGAATCTTTCATAGATACGGCAATGCTTAAGCAGTACAAGAGCGAGATAGCCAATACCATGCTTGGTAAAGGCGCGATAGTAGATGACGCCCGCCGCGCAAGCAAAGAAAAAGGGCAAACTATTTACAAATATGCAAAAATTACGGGCAATATTTTGGATGTGGGCATATTGGTATGGTGTGCCTGGGACTTGGCTAAACTGGCCCGCGGTATTTACTCTTTAGGCCGCGGAGCTTATGCCGCTTTCAGATTGTCCAGAGTAGGAACTTCGGCGCAGAGAATGGCCTATATAACCAGCCATTTGCCGCATTTGCGCAAATATTCCTCTGCCGCCAAGTCTGTTGCCAAATTTACGGCCCGCGTCAAGAACGGCATGGAGCCCGTGGTCTTGGCTCAGAGGGCTTTGTATACTTCTGCGCCGCTGCCTAAGATTGCCGGTGTGGGCTATGAAGGCACCGCAGTCGCTAAAACTTTGGCTACGGCTTCTTTTGATGCGGCGAAAGGCGGATATGTTATAAACGCGGCTGAGGCTTACAAATCTTCTGCGGGCCAACCCGGAAGAGTGCTTGATATCGTCAATACGAGAAAAGCCTTAGACGCTGGTGCCGCTTCGGCCCAAGAGTCTTTTGCAAACAGGGGTTTCTTTGAAAAATACAGAGGATACAGAGGTTATCTCTCCGATGCTACGAAGGAGGCCTTTAATGCAGGTAAATTTGATCAATACTCTTTGTCTGCGGGAATAGATTTCTCTAACGGTATTGCCAGTGCCAGAAACGTAAAGTGGAGAGCGCCCGTAACTTCCAATAACGTAAATTATTTGGCCAGACCTTTAGGCACTTCGGCTATGCCGGGCACTTTGGAACTGCATCATAGAAGCGCAGTTGGAATGGACGCAGAGCCTTTGCCGGTAAACGTAACGATTGAAAAGAAAATCCCCACCATCAAATCCAATGAGGTAACCAATGTCCTTTTAACCGGGGAAGACGATGTAATGCTTTCCATAACGAAACAGCAGAAGCTTCCTTTCTATTACAGATGGATGTCGAAAGCGGCCGAATCCAAATTGATGCCGCAGAGCTGGTCTAACGGGATAGAAAGATGGGTAAGCAATTGGCGCGCCGAAAAAGAGTTTAAACTTGTAGACCCGGACTTCTTTAAGATAGGGTTAGACAATGAAAGTTTTGCCAATTTAGCCAAGATGTCTTATGCCGGTTCTACACCTTTAAACCTCAAATTTATGGGTGAGCGCACTGGCTTTGCCGGCAAGGTCGGCGGTTGGTTTACCAACTCTTTTGCCGGGAAGAAGAGTTTATTCCCCGGTACGGGAACGGTTTTCGTAAGGGAAGGCGAGTTGTTGAGGCCGACTTCAATCAAACTTTCCACGCAGAAGCCTTTCGACGGAATACAGCTTATAGTAAACGAGAATAATACCATTTCATTGCTTGGCAAGGGCGCCAGCGGCACGATGACGGGCTTGAATGTTCCGTTCTCCTTGTCTTTGCCCAAGGGAGAGCTGCCTAACTTCCTTAAATATGCTTCCAACGGCAATTTTAACAATCCGTTTAATCTCTCTCTTACTGGCGCGAAGAATAAACTCAATACATTGTTTGCGGTGCAATTTCTCTCCTTGAGTGCGGCGTCTACCAGCTTGGTGGGCCCGTTAAGACAAAACTATCCCGATATATCTAACACCGAGGTTGCATTGATATCAATAGTCTTGCCTTATGCATCGAGTTTCTTGTCTCCGTTCTGGGCGCCTTTTGTAAAGAGATACGGTTCGGCGAATATGGTTAAGGCGAGTTTGGGTTTAGCCGGTCTTTCACTTACGATACCGATGTTCTCCGGCTTCCACGGCTTTGGCGACGTAAATTATATGAACCCCAATAAACCGTCCATCACGCCCTTGCTTATCAGCGGAACTTTGATAGGTTTATCTTCTTCGATAACCAGGGCCTCGTTTAACCCCTTGATGGACAAGATGGGCGGCGGTGCAGGGTTGCTTAAAGGTATGGCTTTTAAGAATTTAAGTTCCTTTGCGATGTTGGCGCCTTCCTTGGGCGCGGCGTTATGGGACGCGGCCGATCCCAGATATTATACTGATGCCGACGGCAATTTCCTCTATAACGACAAGGGCGAAAAGATATTGCATTCTCATACAGACTTCTCGCTGTACAATCCCTTGTTGCTGGGTATTACGGGCGGAGTATTCTTGGCGTTCCAATCGGCTAGAATGCCTTCGCAGATAGGGAAGGTAAAAGGATATACGATGTCGCAGTTCGCCAAAGGCTTAAACGGTACGAATATGTTTGCAAGAGGATTTAACAGCGTTTACAGACCTGTTGCCGGCACATTGGCGGAAACTTGGAATGCCACAAAAGTTTTGGGCAAAAAAGGTGTTTGGCCGATAGCTTTAGCTTCTACGGCGGCTTTGGGTGTGGAATCTTCGTTGCTTTACAACTACAGCCAAACCGAGTCTAACAGATATACGGCTAACTATATTTCCAATGATGCCGTTAAACCGGTAATAGCCACTTTGGCCCTTACGATACCGCCTTTCTTGGTAAGGCTTGAATCCAAACCGATACTTAAACTGTTTGGCGGAGCGAACAATCCCGAAACATATAAACGTTTGATAGGTGCTTCGTTGGGATCCGCGGCCGTTGGAACAGCCTTATTGGCTACGGAAGATAATCTTGCCACATTTATACCAGGTATGGCTTTGGTAGGTATGGGTTTTGCCAATACGACTAACGGACTTTTGAAGATAGGCGAATATAATCTTAAAGCCGCTAAAGCTACGTCAAGTATGCTGACGGGGTATAAAGTAGCTTATCCTGGCGTGCATATAGGTATGGCAATATTCCCTAAAATGTTCAGCGGTGCGGCTGACAGCCAACTCGAAAAAGATCCTACTATCGAGAAATACGAAGCTTTGCAGGATAATATCTGGATACCCGCTTTGACTTTGGGCGGCTCAGCTTTCTTCTATGGATTAGGATCGGGATTATTCAAGTTTAAGTCTTTACCAAAGCCTTCACTTAGAATACCCACCGGCTTGCCCGCTTTTGCAAGATTCGGAATCGGATCTCCCTCGGTGATGATGCAAGATTGGAGAAATAACGGGTTATTGCTCAATAACGACTTTGGTCAAATGAACATAACAACCCCCTCCGCCGAGCTGGAAGATATATTGTCAACCGACGAGGCAGAAGCTGAAGAAGAAATTCAATCTTCCGATGCGGCCGCTGCCGAATAATATATAGAAATGTCATAAGAAGTTTTAAAAATTCCCCGGTAAAAACCGGGGAATTTTTATTGGGAAAGATATCTTTGCAATAGAATATTTTCCCCCCTTAAAGAGTATTTATATAAACCTAATTGAAGCGGAAACGGATTATTTTTTATGATCGTTAAGGCTTGGGTCTTAAGTCCTAATTGTCAATGGGTCTAAATTCTCTTGTGTCAAGCCTTGCTTGCTGATATAATGATAATAAGGAGTATAAGGTTTTCTCTTCTTTTCAAAGGTGATAATTATTATGAATAAACATATGTATAATATAGCAAGGAAATCAATATCATTGATATTATCCGGTGTATTGCTTTTTGAGTGCAATGCTCCGGCATTGGCGTTAGACTATGGGAATATTTCTTATGATTCGCAAGCGCTTGAGCTTGAAGAAAAAATAGATAATGCTTATATAAAAGAAAACACTTCCGTAGGGCAATATGATGCCGTAATCGCTAAGGAAGTAGCCAAGCAGAAAGAAATAATAAAGCCTTTGGCAGAAAAGATGGTTTCATATAGGGCGGCCGGCAATAAGAAGTATGGCGGCAACTTTTTTAGGGCTTCGGCTTATACAGGTGCGGTTTCTACGAATACCGTGGGAAAATTGGTCTATGAATTAAAGAGGTTCTTAGCCGGTTTTTATGCCCAACGCAGAATAATGCCTTTTAACGAATTTAAGAAACAATATTCCGAATTTATCACTAATGAAGCTAAGCAGTATGCTAAAGAGAATAACTACACCTTTAACTCCAATAACTCTACCGTAAACGATATCGTCAAGGAAATAGAGAAACAGTATCCTGCGCAGAAGATGTATAAGGAGTATGTAAGTATAGCGCAGAAAGAACTTAATTGGTACAAGGCCCACGAACAGAAACTAAACGAAGCCGCTTACCAAATTTTGAGAGAATATGTAAAAGCCTTGGGCGTCAATATGAATTATGAAGCCGCCCGCTTGCTGTTAAACTTAAAGATTAACAATAAAGACGTGGTAACCTCTGCCGAAAAGCAGGAACTCTACAACTATATAACCTCTAGAATTAAAGAAGTAGATTTAAAATCTGCTTTTGACTTTGGCATTTTAAAATCCAATAAAAAAGGCAGAACGAAAGTCGCTGGCAAAATGCTTCAGGACATCATAGACCTTATGATGTTGGGCGTTTATGTAGTTCCGCAGAACGATTCCGCCTATTCGGAAGCGGTAGTATCTTTAATAGATAAAAGTATGGATACGGCGGCGTTTCCGCATATTCTTAATGCCGGTTTTTCCGCATTGCTGACATTAAAACGTTATGATAAATTAAATATTATTTTAGATAAATATACGAATATTGAAGCGAAGGGAACATCTTTTGTTGATGCGCTCTCTTTTCAATTTTTTGTAGATTCTTTTAACAATATTCAAGGCAACTATTTGCGCGGCGCCGCTTCAAAGGGGGCGCAATACACCACGGAATATGGGTACAGAAACGCGTTTGAAGATATTGCCGTATTGTTGGCTGAGGAGGGCTCTAAAGACAGCTTGGCTCTTTTAAAGAAATACGGCGTCAATAATAATAGGCCGATAATGCCGTTCCTGGCGGGCGCGTTGCTGGCCGGTAAAGCCGGGGCCCAAGCCAGTGAATCTTCTAAGAAGATGGGTTTGGATCCCGATTCCTACTTGGCGTTGAAAATCGCCAACACTTCAATGGGAGATTTGACTTTGACGCAGGAAAGCGATTTGGATATGGCTTTACTGTTGAAGTATCCCGCTATCAAATCGCATTTGGGCAGCGGCGCGATAGTAAATCAAAACAGCAAAAATTCCAAAAAGACTTCCCGTAAGGTTTATGATTACGCCAGTAACGCGGCAATGGCCGGTGATGTGGCGTTTATGGTATGGGCTACCTTTGACTTGGTAAGGCTGGCCGGTAAAGCCGTATCTTTGGGCAAAGCGACATATATGGCCGGGAAGATAGCGAAAATAACCGATCCTGCGCTCAGGCTTAAAGCTACTTTGGGCAATATGTCAAAAATTAGGCCCTACGTATCTGCGCGTTTGGCATTGAGAGGTTTTTCTGGACGTGTTAAAGGCGCGATGGCTGGCGTTGTTCTTGCCCAGAGGAATTTATATACTTCCGAGGCTTTGCCTGCGGTAGTTGGCGGCGGCGCGGCGAATACGACCGTGGCCAAGGCTTTGGCTACTACTTCATTCGATATGGGAAAAGGCGGTTTGGTAATAGACAAAGCGGCGGCTTATAAGGCCTCGGCCGGCGCTCCTAACAGAGTGTTGGACATAATGAATACCCAGAAGGCTTTAAACGTAGCAAATGCTAATGCGACGCAGAAATTCTTTGCCAAGAGCTTCTTTGAGAAATATAAAAAATATCCCAATATCCTTGCCAGAGAAACCAGAAACGCTTTCCGTCAGAGCAATTTCAGAGGCCGCAATTTTGAAGCGGCGATGGATTTCGGTTATAACTTAAAGGGCTTGGTACCCGGTATCCAAACACCTGAGAGAGCTTCCGCCATGGCACATATAAATTGGCTTTCCAGACCTTTAGGCACTACTGCGAAAGGTACCGGTTCCTTGGAGCTTTTCTACAGAGCGTCTGAGGCGGACGACCCTATGCCTTTGCCCGTGAATATAACTTTGGGCGAGAAGAAAATCCCCAACATTAAAGCCGATAAAGTAAGCAATGTATTATTGACCGGTCAAGAAAATGCGGCTTTCAAATTGGCTTTTGAACATGAAAATGTACTCGTCAACCCGACATTCTTTAAAGTCGGATTGGATAACGAAAATTTCGCGAATTTGGCCAGATTGACTTTGGGCGGCACAAAAGAGCTTAAAATCAAACTTTTGGCGGAAAATACCAGCCTTGCCGCCAGAAGCAAGAACTGGTTTTTAGATCTGTTCCGCAATAAGGACAAAATAATGTCCGGTACAGGTTCGGTCTGGATAAAAGAAGGTTCTGCGTTGCGCTCTACGCCTATCAAGTTGTCTACGCACAAGGATTTTAACGGCGTAAAGGTTCTAATAGATGAAAACAATAAGGTAAGCATACTTGGAAGGAGTGCTATGGGCGCGAAACCTACTCCTTTTACCTATCCTTATTCTTTCTCTATACCTAAGAGTGAGCTGCCCGTATTTACGCAGTATGCTAAACTGGGCAATTTCAATACTCCGCTCAATATAACGCTTAACGGCGCCAGAGATAAGGTAAACACCTTATATGCCGTACAGTTCCTTTCGCTCAGTGCGGCGTCTACGGGTCTTATCGGGCCTTTAAGACAGAACTATCCGGAAATGAGCAATACTCAGGAATCCTTGATAACGGTAGCTTTGCCTTATCTTCCGAGTTTCCTTTCTCCGTTTTGGGCGCCTTTCGTAAAGAGATTCGGCTCCGCAAATATGATGAAGGTCAGCTTGGGCCTTGCGGCCAGCTCTTTGGCACTTTCTACGGCGACAGGGTTTGGCGGCTGGAGCGACGCTAATATTTACAACTTGGACAAACCGTCCTTGACGCCTTTGCTGTTTAGCGCGGGTTTTATAGGATTGTCTTCCTCTTTAACGAGAGCCGCTTTTAACCCCTTGATGAAAGAAATGGGCGGCGGCGGCGGATTGCTCAGGGGTATGATGTATAAAAACTTGAGCTCTTTTGCTATGCTTTTGCCTCCGGCGGTTTTCACAGTTTGGGATGCGGTTGATCCCCGCTATTATACCGATACCGGCAAGATAGACGGAAATCCGATTGTTTTCCAAGGCGATGATGTTTACGGGACGGACGGTTCTTTGGTAATTGCAAAAGGCCAACCGATAGTTGACAAAGACGGATTACCCTTAAAACACAGTCATGTTGACTTCTCAATATCCAATCCCGTACTTTTGGGTATAACCGGTGCTATCTTATATAAATTCCATACGGCGCACATGTCCAGGCTGATAGGCGCTGTTCCGGGCTATACTCTTGGCCAATCTATAAAGCCTTTGGCCGGCAATTCCAAATTCATGTATTATTTCAACAATAACTTATACAGGCCTACTTTTGGGGTGTTGAAAGAAAGCGTGAATTCCACAAAAGTAATGTTCAGGAAAGAAGTGTGGCCGATAACGGCAGCCGGATTTGGCGCTTTGGGCGTGGAAGCCTCGTTATTTAACAAATATAGTCAGAACGAGGCAAACAACTACCTTACGGATGTGCGTTTATTGGGAGTAAATGTGGGCGATCCGGTTCTGAGGCCTATAGCCGCAACTTTCTTGCTGGCGGTGCCGCAATTCTTAGTAAGATACAAATCCAAACCGCTGATTGCGAAACTTGGCGGGGAGTCTAATCCTCTTACTTATAAGAAACTGATAGGGCTCTCATTGGGTTCGGCCGCGGCCGGTACGGCGCTGTTGGCGACGGAAGATAACTTCTGGACTTTCGCGGCGGGTATGTCCTTGCTGGGTATGGGTTTTGCCAATACGACTAACGGCTTCTTGATGATCGGCGAAAACAACCTTAAACGCGCAAAAGTGGCCGAAAGTATTCTTACGGATTGGAAAGTTGCCTATCCTGCGGTACACGTCGGTATGTCTTTAATACCGCTGGCGCATAACTACGTTTCCGATAATGAAGTGGCAAACAACCCAGAAGGCGTTACCAAACTGCAGGCTATGCAGAACAACATTTGGATACCGGCCGCGGTATTGGGCGGTACCACTTTGGGATTCCTCAAAGGTGCGGACTTGATAAAAGCGGGACGCGTAGCCAATATGTTTACGCCGGTCAAACATGGTGCGGCGATGGGTGTTCCGTACTTTATGTTAGACAGGTGGAATACCAATTTGTTCAAACCGAGTTTTACGCCTAATTTTGCTCAGCCTAGTTTTGACTTCAAACCTTTGGGCGTACCGGCTTATAATTTGAACAATATAAACACATCTTCTTTAAATCTTGAAGAAAGCGAAAAATAAGTTTGCTTTAGAGATAAGAAGGGCCGCATTTGAGGCGGCCCTTTTTTATCGGGCTTTTTAATAAGGCGATAAAACCTTTGTAAACTAGAATTTTTTGTTTTTCCGCATATTTCGATTAAGGCAAAGGGCAAATTTTGGAATCCCCCCTCTGCCTTGCGGTCTTTGCCAGATTTATTTAATATAATTTAAAGTGATATGAATATTATGCTTGAATTATACAGAAAAATAAAAAAAAGAGCTTACGCCCTGCTTAACGCGGGCTGGTTTGTAAGTTTCATATTGGTATTGATATTCCTCAATATCCCGCTTTCGATTTTTTCGCTTTCCGGCAGTCTTACGCCAGATGATATTATCGCGATAGAATTTTGCGATCTTCTTATAACGATAGTATTTTCGATTGAATATATTTTAAGGCTTTGGACGGCGGATTTATCTCCGTATTACAAGGGCAGCCGTCTGCGTTTTGCCCTGCGCCCGGAAATGATTATAGACTTTTTGGCTATAGTTCCGATGGTATACATCAACATTAAGCCTTTAAGAGCGCTTAGATTTTTAAGACTCTTCAGAATATTGAAACTTGTAGAATATTCCCAGCCGCTTAAATTAATGCTGAAGGTAATATATCAGAATATGGACTCGTTGGTAACCACTGCTTTTGTTATGGGTTTTCTGCTTACGATAAATTCGTTTTTGATTTATTATTTTGAGCATGATGCCCAACCTGAGGTTTTTAAGAATATATATGACGCCATTTGGTTTACGGCTATGACGTTTTGTCAGGCGGGTGCGGATATATCGGTTGTAACTCAGGCGGGAAAATTCCTTAAGATACTCACGGCGTTTTCCGGGATAATGCTTTTTGCGGTATATTCCGGTATATTTTCTTCTGGTTTTATGAATGCGCGCAAGGCCGCCAAGGAGAAGAAGGAAAATGCCTGATGGCGGATTTATAGAGAACTACACAAGGAACAGAACTTTTGCTTTTTTCATAGTGGTTATAGGCAATTTTATAGGCGCGCTGGATTCCAGCGTGGTAAATATAGCTTTGCCGGTGATGTCGAAATATTTTAATGTCGGCCTGATAGAAATACAGTGGATAGTAACAATATACTGTTTGGGGATAGTAAGCATTTTGCCCATAAGCAGCAAGTTGGGCAACAAATATGGACAGAACAGGGTATACAGCTGGGGTTTTATGCTTTTTGGGGTAGGCTCCTTATTATGCGCTTGTTCGACTTTTCTTTTGGCTTTGATAGTATCTCGTTTTATACAGGCTTTGGGCGCGGCGATGCTGTTTGCTTTGGCGCAGGGCGTGGTGGCGAGTATGTTCACCGGTGTGAAGCGGGGCCAATTTTTGGGTATGATAGGCTCCGTAGTGGCTTTGGGCAATATAACGGGGCCTAGTTTGGGCGGTATGCTTTTGGATGCGTTTGGCTGGCAGTCTTTATTCTACATAAATTTGCCTTTGGCGGCCTTTGGCGCCTATTTCGCATATAAGACGCTGCCAAGCGTAAAAAGACGCAAATTAGGTAAAATAAACTTAAATTCGGCCATTCTGTTTATAGTTTTGAGCATGTGCTTCTTTACCGCGCTTTCTTTGGCTGAAAAAGCCGGTTTTACCAGCCCGCACATATTGTTTATGTTAACGCTCTCGGCTATATTGGGCATAGTGCTTTACAGACACGAAAGAAAAACCAAAACCCCTCTTTTAAATTTGAGTTTATATTCCAACAAGGTGTTTGCTTACGGCAATATGGCGATGATGTTGGTGTTCATCGCGATCAACGTCAACGGTCTGCTGATACCGTTTTATTTGCAGGATATATACGGTTTAAGCGCGTTCAAAACGGGTACTTTAATACTGTTTTACTCTGTTCCTTTGATAGTTGTGGCGCCGATAAGCGGTTGGCTTTCTGGCAAAATAGGTTCAAGGAAACTTACCGTTTGTTCGATGATAGTAGTTATCTGCGGTTTATTGTGGTATATGGGATTGGGGGCGGAGTTTAAGGAATATCAAATTATTCTTGGACAAATGATATTGGGTATAGGTAACGGAATGTTTAATTCTCCCAATAATAACAGCATAATGAGTGCGATAGAACGAAAATACTACAATGACGCCAGCGGTTTAAACTCTTTGGCGAGGAATACGGGGATAGTCGTGGGGGTGGCTCTTACGGTGAATATTTTTGACGGTTTGCTTAATTTGTTTCAAAATGGCGGGGCGGACCATATTTCTGCGTTTATATCGGCCTATCATTTAACTTTGATTTTGGCGATAGTTACCGCGGCTGCGGCGGGAGTGCTATCGTATCTCGGCAAGGAGCCCGACAGAAAGCTGCTTTAATTTGCCAGATGAAAAGCAAAACCGCCTGCCCAAAAAGCAAGCGGTTTTATTTTTTAAGAACGGGTTGATAGCCTCTCTTTCTTCGCTTTTAGAAATATCGGTATTCCTATCGCAAAGAATATTGCCGCCATTGCCAAATATTTAAGATTGGCCGCGTAAATCAGCCATATCGCATATATGGAGCCCAATATTCCTGTAATCATTATTTTGACGCGGCTTATCCCCCATTCGCTTTTATAATGTTTTCTGCGGCCGTTTTGAATCAAATAGATAGTGGTTACCAGATAGGCGGGCAAAATCATTACGGCGGTTATGTTTAGCATAGTTTCCCAAGCATTTGCCGAGAAAAACGCTATAAAAAGGGCCGCCTGCATACATATCGTGGTAATCAGTAGAGAGAAAGTCGGCGCGGCGTTTTCGTTCTCTCTGGCGAAGGCTTTGGGGAATGTGCCCTCTTTTGCCGCCGCGTAAGGCGCTTCTATTGAGATCAACTCCCAAGAAAGCCAAGCGAAAAGCACCGATATAATCAAGCCCAAATTCATTATAATCGCACCCGCCTTGCCTATCGCCGCCTCCAATACCCCGGCGGTCGAAGGATTGGCGTAGGAGGCTATGTCCTCTCTTGCCAAAAAGCCGAAAGGAAGCAGGGAAATTAACATATATACGGCCAAACAGGACAAGAATCCCAACAAAGTGGCTTTGGCTACATCGCTTTGCTTTTTTGCTCTGCCGGAGAGCACCACCGCCGATTCTATCCCGATAAAGCACCACAGCGTTACCACCATAGTGGAACGGACATTTCCCATCAATTCTTTTACGCTGAAAGAGCCCGATAGAATATTGGCCGTCAAAGCCTCTTTGAAGACGTCCCACTTAAACATTACGAAAGCCGCAATTATAAAAAATATCAGCGGCATAATTTTTGCTATCGTGCCGAATAAATTCACCAAAGCCGCCGTTTTTATACCCTTTCTTATCAAGATCATAAAAGACCATATTATCAGGCTTGAGAGCAGAAGCGCATTTAAATTGTTCCCCCCTTCGAAATAGGGCGGGAAGAAGTAATTTAAGGCTTCCATCATGATTACCGCCATCGCTATATTGGAAAATACGTTCGAAAGCCAATATCCCCAAGCGATAAAAAAGCCCGTCCTTTTGCCGAACCCGTCCTTTGCATAGGCGAATATACCTGCCGTCAGCTTCGGCTTAATGTTGGATAATATTCTAAAGGTTTCTGCTATAAAGAACATACCCAGCCCGGTTATAATCCATGCCGTAAGTACGGCGTCGGCCGGGGCAGCCGCGGCCATATTCTGCGGAAGCGAGAATACGCCCGATCCCATCATGGAGCTTACGACAAGCCCGCAAAGGCCCGCTATGCCAAGTTTCATTGAGGTTTTCATTTGCTTTCCTTTCTTTGTTTGGCGGCGGCCCAATATACGGGTATGCCCGCGGCGAAGAATATAACCGCCATCGCCAAATATTTGAGATTGGCCGCATAAATCAGCCATAAAGAGTATATTATCCCGACAGAGCCTATAAATATCGCTTTGGGACGGCTGACTTTACAGGTCTGGCTGAATTTCTTCTTGCGTGATATTTTAAACAGGTACAATGTCGTTATAAAATATACCGGCAGTATCATAACGCTGGTAATGCTGAGCATGGTATTCCACGCGTCGGCGGAAAAGAAGGCTATCAACAAAGTTATTTGCGTGGTAATAGTGGTTATCAGAAGCGAAAACACTGGTACTTCTTTTTTGTTTTCTTTCAAGAAGGCTTTTGGGTACAAGCCCTTGCCCGCCGCGCTGAAAGGTACTTCCGTAGCGATTATTACCCAGGACAGCCAAGAAAATAAAACCGATACCATAAGCCCCAATATCATTATCAGTCCGCCGGTTTTGCCGATAATTTGCTCCAATACGCCCGCCGTAGAGGGGTTGGGAAAAGCCGCTACCGCCCCCCTTTGCAGTATGCCCAGCGGCAAAAGCGAGATAAGAATATAACATATCAGGCAGATAAGAAAGCCGCCCAAGGTGGCGCGGGAAACGTCCTTTTTCCGTTTCGCCCTGCTGGATAATACCACCGCCGTTTCCACCCCGATAAAAGCCCATATCGTTACCAGCATGGTATTCTTTATTTCCGCCATCATAAAAGAGAAGCTGAACTCCGGTGAATGTATGGTGTTTAGTATGTCGGTTTTTATTGTGTCGAGGTCAAAAGCTATTAAACATACGGCGATGAAGATGAATACCGGCACCAATTTGAAACAGGTACCTATGAAATTGACTATCGTGGCGGTTTTTATCCCTCGGAGAATTAAAATATAAAACAGCCATATTATCGCGGTGGAAAGCAAAAGCGAGTTTAAATTGTTTCCGCCCTCAAAATACGGCGGGAAGAAATAATTTAAAGCTTCCATCAAAATTACGGCAAGCCCCGTGTTTGCGCATATATTGCAAAGCCAATAGCCCCACGCTATAAAAAAGCCTGCCCCCGGCCCAAAGCCTTCCTGCGCATAGGCATATATCCCGGAAGCCATTTCCGGCTTGATTTTGGCCAAAAGATGAAAAGTATACACTATGCAGAACATTCCCAGCCCGGTAATCAGCCAGGCCGCTATTATAGAGGCCGCGCCCGCGCCCTGCGCCATATTTTGCGGCAGGGAGTAAACGCCCGAACCTATCATAGAACTTATTACCACTCCGATTAAACCCCAAAGAGTGAGTTTAACGGTATAATTTTTGTCTGTTTTTACAGCCGCTTCGTCAGGATACTCTTTCATCTCTCGTAACTTTACACCTTCCAATAAAAAAAATAAGCGTTTAAAAAAACGCTAATAGAAATTTTACTAAATTTTGATATTTTCTTTTATATATTTTTCCCAATCTTTTTAAAGCTCCTTGTGCTGTATATAATATCTAAAACTGCAATAAAAAAGAGTCCCCCAACGGCGGGAACTCTTTTTTACCCTCTTTCCCTTTTTTTACAAACCTCTTTTTAACACGCTCCTAACAATCCCAGCTATCTTAAAAGATTCCTTATCGGCTATTATGGGGGCATAATGTTTATTGTCTGATACCAAAAGGACATTGCCGCTGCGTTTATCGGGGACGAAACGTTTTATCATCGTTTCGCCATTATTGGAGCAGACTATAACATCGCGCTCGCGCGGGGCGTCGTTCTTTTCCACTATTATCCAATCTTTGGGGTGTATAAGCTCCGTCATGGAATCCCCCTTCGCCTCCACCATAAATCCTTTAGATACAGGGAAATTCACCATAGATGGATCCACCGGGACAACTCTGCTAGGGGTGCCGTCTAGTATTGTACCGGCTGGGCCGCATTTGGCCATACCGTAAAGCGGCAGATAGAGGACATTATCCTCCGTATTCTTTATATAATACTGCTGGGAGTTTGCGGCGCTGCGCGTTATATAGCCTTTCTTTTCCAGCTGGGTTATATGATAGTGAACCACGCTCTTGCTGGAAATATCCATTTGCAAGGCGAGCTCTTCCATCGTGAGAGGATTATCCTGGTGTTCCTTTAGAAGTTTTAGAAGTTTCTCTTGGTTTGGATGAAGTTTCTTCATACTATCCCTCTAATTGCAAAGTGAAAAGATTTTATTGTTTTAATTGTTCTATATATTGTTCTAATAATATAATAAAAAAATTTAATATTTGCAATATTTTTCTGGAATTATTCTGAAGATATCCCAAAGGTTTATATATCCTTATAAATATAGCCCGTTATAGTTTTTGGAAATATTTGCGTTTTATAGGGGGCATATTTTCTATACTGCCAATATATTTTTATACGGAATTATGAGAATAAAAAAAGCCCCCGCTTGAACGGGGGCTTTTAAAAAGACTTTTATTATTTGTGGGCGTCCGGTGCAGCTTCCTTTTTCCACGTGATGGAAATCAAGATGCCGGCTATAATACAAGCGATGATGCAGGATATAAATACACCCTGCCAACCATAATGCTTGCTTATAAACGCCGCGCCGCTTGAGGAAAGCATAGCGCCGAAGTATCCGAACATACCGGTAAAACCGCAGGCCGCGGATACGGATTCCTGGGTTACGATACGGCTGGTTTGAACTCCGCCGGCCAAGTTTTGGGGGCCGTCTACGAAGAACCCGATGAAAGCGGCCAACAAAGAAGTCCAGAAGAAAGCGTCGGTGCCGGCAACTTTATAAAATCCCCAGCAGCTGGCGGCTAAAATAGCCAAATAGATTAAGTTCATCTGGGTGCAGCGGCCCTGGAAGAATTTATCCGCCAAGTAGCCCGCTACGATACCGCCCGGCATACCGAGGAACGGCATCCATTTCAAAGCGGAAACGGCCGCATCCTGAGCGAAGCCTCTATCTTCCACCAAGAATAAGGTACCCCAGTCCAAAGTGGCGAAACGTACATAGTAAACGAATACGTAAGAAAGCGCCAAAGCCCACAGGAACGGGTTGGCGAATACGTGTTTTTTAAGAACTTGCCAGTGGGTAAGGCCGGTATCTTTCTTAATTGGCATAGGGTCATTTTTATATTCATCGATAGGCGGCAGACCGACGGTGGTCGGTTTATCGGTAAGGAAGAACAACAGGAAAATGCTGTAGCAGATACCCATAATTGCAGGTATGATGAACGCCATTTTCCATAAGTCGAATTTAAGTAAATATGTTATCAATACGCCGACGAAGAACGCGCCGAACGTATGGCTGGAGGACCATAAAGTCCATTTTGTCGCCCTCTCGCTGGGGGAGAACCAATAGACCAAACCTTTAGCGACCGGAGGAAACCCCATGGATTGGAAAATACCGTTTAAACCCCATGCAAATGCCGCAAAGGCTACCAAGGGGATTGTCATATGGGTTTTGGCTACCCAAGCCTGCAAATCGGGCAGGAACGGAAAGGCCAAGTTTACCAACGAAGAGCAGAACAGACCCAAAGCCATTACGGATCTTATATTGCATTTATCTGCCATTACGCCGCTGAGGAACTTGCCTACGCCGTAAGTCGCGTAGATGGTCGTGCCGATAATACCTAATTGTATTACGTCAAAACCGAAATTGTCTTTAAGCGCAGGTTTTACGAAGTCAAGGTTTTTCCTTGTGAAGTAAAAGAGCGCGTAGCCGAAGTACATGCCGAAGAACATCTTTATACGCCACATCGTATATGTTCTTTTTATTACTTTTTCGTCTGTTAATCTTTGGTCAGCATCTTTGAGAGGCTTCATCCAGTTGATAAACTTTGATAACATACTTTCTCCTGTCTATAATATACAAGAACAAGACAAAACAAACACAAAACATCATTATCCCCGCAGTTGGCGAGAAGTAAGCCTTTCTTTTGCCTTGTTGTTGTGTCTACAAAAAGAATTGTAACATAATATAGCCCCAAATACAAACAACTTTTTTATTTAAATTACCGTCGTCAAAAGCGATAAAAAAAGGTCCTATTGATTTTTCCCGCCCTATTTGATAACTTTATCGTTATATGTTACAGGAAGCCATAAAAACTATTAAGAACGCCAAAGCGCTTGTCGCTTTTACGGGTGCGGGTATTTCCGTGGAGAGCGGCATTCCCCCCTTCCGCGGCGCGGGCGGGCTGTGGGAACGTTACGACCCTTCCGCCATTGATATCGATTTCTTTTACTCTAATCCAAAAGAGTCTTGGCGCGAGATGAAAAAGATTTTTTTCAATTCCATGGGGCAGGCCGAACCAAATACCGCACATAAAGTCCTTGCCGATTGGGAAAAAAAGGGCCTGCTTAAAGGGATAATAACGCAGAATATTGATAATTTGCACCAGCGGGCGGGCAGCGTCAACGTAAAAGAGTTCCACGGTACGATAAATTATTTGCTGTGTACCGGCTGCGGGAAGCGCTATCATTTGGGTGAAGTCGATTTGAATGCGGAACTGCCGTCGTGCAAAGCGTGCGGCGCTTTTCTTAAACCTGATTTTATATTTTATGGAGAGGGTATCAATCCTAAGGTATATCAGGAAAGTTTGGATTTGGCCTACACTGCCGACGTTATGCTTGTAATAGGTACATCCGGCGAGGTAATGCCCGCGTGCGCCCTGCCGTTGACGGCTAAGCAAAACGGGGCTAAAATAATAGAGATAAACACCCTGCCCTCTACCTATACCGATTCGATATCGGATTTTTACTTCGAACGTAAGGCGGGCGAGTTGTTTGGGGAGATTGCAAAAGTCTTTAGATAAATTGTATATTTTAAATTCCACAGGCCCTGCCCTTACCCCCGGCGGGGCCACCCATTAAAAACCCGGCTTGAATTAACAAGCCGGGTTTTTTAGGAGAAATTTTACTTTTTCGTTTTCTTTTTTGATGTTTTCTCCAAGGCCTTAGGAGTGAAAGGGAAAGGATAGAAATCCTTTAATTTCCTGCAGGATATCCGCGCCGGTTTACCCGATGATAAATCGGCCGTACATATCGGCATATCGGGTTTTGCAAATTCCGCCATAACCTGCCTGCATGCTCCGCAAGGCGTGCTTAAAGGGCCTAAATCTTTTTGGCTGAAAACTATTACCAATGCCTTTATTTCCCGCTCGCCTGACACTACCGCGGAGAAGATGGCGTTCCTTTCCGCGCATACCGTAAGGCCGTAGGAGGCATTTTCTATATTGGTGCCTCTGTATATTTTTCCGCTTTCGGCCAGGACCGCGGCGCCCACTTTAAATTTTGAGTAAGGAGAGTAAGAATTATTCATAGCCTGCGCCGCGTTTGATAGTAATTCGTCCAAAAGCTTTTTGGAAAGTTTCATAAATACGCTCCTTGTTTAAGTGTCTTTAGATTATAGCATAAAGAGCGTAAATTTTTTAAACAATATCGTATCGGAGAATTTAAATTTTCTGGAGCGTTGCTTTTGCTATTTCTTCCCAAGGAAGTTCCGAAAATTCGTCCGGCGCCTGCAGTATCGTCGCCTTATCGGATAAAGGCGCCCATACTTTTTGGTTGGCCTTGTCGCTTGCCTTGTATATACAAATTTGTTTTTTGTCCAGAGCCGCAGCCGCGTGTACGAAAGCCGTATCGGGCGTTATCAGCAAATCGCTGACGGCCAGTATAGCGAAGTTCATAAATAGATTATCTTGGGGCGTTATAAATAGATTATTTGCTTGTATCCGATTGGCCAGCGCTTCGGTTTTGGCGTGCTGCCCCAGCAAAATTATATTGTATTTATCCAATGCGGCACAAAGCGCTTTGATTTGAGTTTCCCCCAAGCAGCGGTGTTTGCTTGCCGCAAAAGCGTTTAAGGCGATATTGCCTTTTTTGTGAGGCAGTTTGGAAAAATATTTTAGAACTTCTTTTTTTAGAGCATTGGGTACAAATAAATCATAAGATATGTTTTGGGGCTTTTCCAAGCGTAAAGTCCTAAACATAGCTTGGTGCCACGCCGTTATATGGGAGCCGTCCAAATCAAATGTACAGCCTAGATTATAGGATTTAAACTCCCCTCTATTAAACCCGAACGCGAAACGAGGATTTATAAGCCTTAGCAGGAGCAAGGTGTCAAAAGTGGGGTGTTTATCCATATCTATGTATAAATCTATATTTTGGCGCCTTAGGGCTAAGCCCGTTTTGATTATCGGCCACAGGCCTTTTTTGCATATTATTATTTGGGATATATTGCGATTGTTTTCTATTATTTGCGCCGAGGCGGGCCCCGCTATTACGGTTATTTCCGCTTTGGGCAGGGCTTTTTTAATTTCCCTAAAGGCAACGGTGTTGACTATCATATCGCCGAGTTTGTTATCGTTTCTCAAAAATACGATTTTCTTTATGGTCTTTAGCTGGTGGGGCGTAAATCTGTTTTTGTTTTTTTTGTCAAAAAGGAATTTGCCCGCTTTGGCTTTAAGCCCGCGCAAATACAAATTTTTTCTTCTGTTCCATTCTCTGAAGGTCATAATAACCGATATTATATCTTATTATGAAGCAGCTTTCGTATGGAAGCAACAGCCTTTTCAACGGGGAGGGCTTTTATTTCTTTTACTGGAGCACTGGCCGATATCTCCGATTGAATGGCTATGGCATTATCGGCTTTCAGCGGAGCAAACAGTTTAAAGTTTCTTTCCCATCCCGAATAAAAAGCGAGCAAGTCTTTGCGATAGGCGCAGGCTATATGTACGGCGGCGCTGTCGACGGAGATAATCATATCGGTGTTTTTTATTAAAGCGAAGAATTCTTCCGTACTCAGCGGCGGCGTTTGCGAGGGGCGGAGATCCCGTAAAACGGATATGTATTCCGCCGAATCTCTTGTAAAGGGAATAATTAGATTTACTTGATCTTCTTTCCCCTCAAAAGCGGATTTTAAAATTTCCCGTATTTCTTCCAGGTTAATTTTTCTGTCCGTACCGCTTGGGCTAAGAACGATGTTGGCTTTCTCTTTGTGTAAGAGTTTTTTCGCCTTCTCCTCACATTCTTTTGGAATTTCAGGCAAAGAATATTCGGGATCGGCGGTTTTGATATAAGGTTTTAACGGAGTCAGTTCCAGGCTTTTGCTTAGATGTGTCCGCGCCAAATCGGGAATGTAATAATCTATGTTTTGTATGGTGTTTATGTTGTAATATTTTTTCTCTTTCTTCTGGAAAGAGATTGTATATTTAGGTTTTAAAATGAAATCAAAAATTATATTTCTTGTAGTAAACGATGGAATGTAATCTATGAATATCTGCCATTTCCCGCGGTTGGAGAAATAGCCGATAAAATTGTCTTTTATGACTTTGTCTACGAAGGGATTGTTTCTGAAAACAATTTCGTTTCTTTTGACTGCTAAAACCCCCGTTTTAATATTAGGATAGGCCTCTTTAAGCTGTTTTAAAACGGCGGTTAATATAACGGCGTCGCCAAGGCCGGTGCCGATAGGACGGATAAGCACGGATTTTATCGAGGAGAAATCAAAATCTTCAAATTTCTTTTTTCTGGCGAATATTTTTGAGATTATAGCTTTCACTTTTTTTTCTCCTCAGGTAATATTTGGGATATTTTAGGAAATAGCAGATGTCGTCAAACAGCAAGGCGCTGTCGAACAATAGTGTTTGCCTAAAATCCAATATGGTTCTTGGGCCGTGAATATTTCTTGGGTAATTATTGTATTTTATTCTGTTCGTTTTAAACCTGTTTTTGTTTTTTTTGTCAAAAAGGAATTTGCCCATTTTAGCTTTAAGCCCGCGCAGGTAGAGGTTTTTTCTTCTGTTGCATTCTCTGAAGGACATAAAGTTAATATCTTATATTTTTTTAATCATTTTGTTGTAATAGTTTCTGTATTGTTTTTTTATGTAATGAAAAAATATCTTAGCAAATATATTCTTACGATATTTATAATATAGGGCCATTTTCGGGGTTATAATATTATTATCCGTTAAATAACGGATAAGCTTTTCCGGAGGTAGTTTTTCTTTCGCTTTTTTAGAAACAAATTTAGTATGATTTGTTATTGCGTTTCCCACGCTTTGAAAGAAGTAGACTTTACGCAAATAATCGTTTGTTTCGGAAAAATGTTTATATACTTTTAGCCAATTGGTTAAATTCTCAATAGAAATACTGGTGCTCTCATTAAAACTGTCTTGTCCTTTATGCAATCTGTAAAAGATACAATTCCCATCAACAAATATTATTGCCTTGCCTACTTTCATAGTTTCTATCATCATAGGCCAATCAAAAATCTTGCCAAACTTTTTTTGAAGCAGTGAGATATCCGCATTTTTATAGAACTCTGATTTGATAATGCTGCCACTCCAAGAAGGTGACGGTGACGTCCAAAAACCTAGGGCAAAATCGGCCTGATTGTCTATAAGATAATGTTTGTCGTTAAGACTTCTAGGCATAGTATATTCTTTTGGTGGGATATTGGTATAAAAACAGAAAGATTTAGCACTTATAAAAGATATATCCCGGTATTTAGTTAAAGCTTTTAAGGCGAGGCCCAAATATTGCGGGTGGATTAAATCGTCATCGTGCAATACCATAGTATAGGGCTTAGACATCAAACTTTGCGCCGTTATAAAATTGGCGAAAGGTTTATCGGGCTGAGTGCGTATATACTTTACTTGCGGATAGTTTTTGATAAATTCTTCTGTTTTGTCGTCGGTAGAGTTATCCAGCAGAAAAATATCGCCTAGGCTTTTTTGCGCCAAAACGCTTTCAAGCGCCTGTCTGCACATTGCGGGGCGGTTTCTGGTAAAAATAAAAATTTCTATGTCTTTGGAAGTAAAAGCCATTTAAATCTCCGTTGTTTTGGCGAGATATTCGTAAAATCTTTTTATGCCGTCCTCGTATGAGGTAAACTTGAAATCGGGCAGTTCCGCTTTCAGCAGGGCGTTATCGCCCGTATATTCATTGGCCAGGCCTTCTTTGGCGGATATAATCTCGCTTTTGTAAGAAGATATTTTGTTTATTGTTTGCGCGATTTCCATAAGCGATATGCCTTTGTCGGGCGTTATGTTGATAAACCTCGCTTTTGGCTTTTTTTCAATGAAGCGCAGTACTATTTCGCATAAATCTTCTACGGGGATATAGTCAAATACGACATTTTGGCGCATAGTTATCGGTTTATGCGCCAAGTTGCATTTTGAGGCGTGTGTTATAAATCTGGAGTCAAACTCATACGGCCCGTAAACGCCAAACAACCTTAAATTAAGTACATTGGGGTATTTTTGTATTTCTTGGCTTATTTTGTATTTGGCGCGGCCGTATAAATCTTTGGGGATAACTTCCCCCCATTGGCTTTCCTTGATTTTTTTTATCGGGCGGCTTTTGTCGTATTCCGCGCCCGAGCCGAAGGTTATTATATCGCGCCCGTCGGCCGCTTTGACGAAGTTTTCAAATATGGCCAAGTTCTTTCCTTCAATGTCCGAGGGTATGTTTTTAGGGTCGCTTATTCCGTAAAAGCCGGAAAGTATGTATAAATCGGGCTGATAGGTATCGGCCAAAGCCTTTACGGTTTTAGCGTTGGTAAAGTCGTAGTCTTTGCTTTTTGGCGCGATTAGTTTAAAGTTTTTATCTTCCAAGAAGGGTTTTAAATTGCGCCCCACAAATCCGCCTGCGCCGGTCATTAATATTGTTTTACGCATAAATCATCTCTTTTTAGGCCATATTTTGGTTTTTATGAAATAGAACAGCCTTATGTTTATCCCTTTGTCGGTTCTATAAAACCATATTATGGGATTTTTGCTCAATATGTATTTAAATACCGCCAATATAAGGAGCAGTTTCTTTTTAAAACCAACCGCCATAAAAATATCGCATAAATTTTGTATTTTGAAAGGAGGCCAGCCCATAAAATCATTCATAGAACCGAAAAAATTCTTTCCCAAAACCAACACATCAAAACATTGTTCCCTTAATTTTTTATCTTTTATCATTCTGTAAGAGTCTATATATCCCCATAGCAAACTGAATGTATTTGTCCTATAAAACAAGTCTTTATTTTCTTTTTTGACTTGATGGGATTTTTCCTCGCTGGATTGTAATACAAGCCTGCCTTGCGGAATGAAGATTTTTCCTTCCTCATTTATTATTTTGCAGGAAAGAGCGTGAAACGGGAATAAATTATAAGCCATCATATACGCATTTCTTATAACGGTATCGGTTATGTGCTTAGTATTGTATATGGCGCTGGGCAGGAAGCACATTTCGTTTAAAAGATATGGTATCTCCTCGCTTCTGAAGTTTGGGGTATGGCTTGTCATTATTATGTCATAGTCCAGCTCTATGGCTTTTTCCACTTCGTTCCAAGCGGACCAGTTATAATTGTCGTCGTCGCAAAGTATCCACAGATATTGTTTTGAAGCGGTTTCCATGGCTTTGATTATATTTCCGCTTAAGCCCGCGTTGTATTTGTTCTTTATGTGTTTCAGGTTTCCGTATTCTTTGCGATAGGCTTTAACTATTGCGGCGGTGCCGTCGGTGGAGTTATTATCCAAAACGGTAATGTCAAAATCTTTTACGGGCGAATTATCGGCCAGCAGCTGTTTTAGGGTAGCGTCCAAAAAATTGGCCCTGTTATAGGTTATTACTATTATTTGCAGTTTGTTTTTTATAGACATTTCAGTTATCCGTATAGGGTATATTATTGCTTTGCAAAATTATTTTTACCGCATCGGGCAAAGGCGTAAAAGAATTAAATCCGACTTCATTTAACAGTTTGTAGTTATCGCCCAGATAAAGGCTTGGCTGGGTTGAGGGCTCGTCGGATAAGGAAAGCAGATCCTCTTTGTCCGCCGGTTTGAAAAACAACTTGGCGTAATCGGCCAAAGAAACCGCCTCCCCCGTACATATGTTAAGCGCGCCCTGCGCCTTGGAAAATAAGGCTTTTACAGTCGCCGCCGCGCAGTCGGGCGCAAAGACAAAATCCCTCTTAAGCCGGGAATGCCTTAAATTTAATACTGTTCCCCCCTTTAAGGAATTTATTATCTGCGCCGTCAAACGGGGAAGAACCTCGTCTTTGCCGAATATTTGGAAAGGCCTTATCCACAAAAATTCAATCCCGTTAGCCTTAGAGTAATCAAGCGCCTGCCGATAAAGGCGGGTTTTGCATTCCTCATAGGCGTTGGCGGCCTGCAAAGGAGAATCTTCCGCTAAAGGATTATCGGAGGCGGCGTATTCAAACATACTGCCGAAATATACCGCCCGTTTCCCCCCGTTGGCGTGGAAAGCTTTAAGCAAATTCATTCCAGCTTGCAGAAATTTAAAATTTAACGGGGAATCGGCATAATCGCCCGATACTTTCCAAGCCAGATTGATAAGATAATTCGGCTTTACCCCGCCGAGAATATTTTTGACGAAAGTTTCGTCAAACAGGTCGCCTTGTATGTATTCTATGCCGGGCAGTTTGTTTTTGGGCGGCAGAATATCCAAAGCCCAAATTTTCGGTCCGCATGCCGAAAGACGGGGCAATAGTTCCTTGCCCAGCAATCCGCTCGCGCCCGTCAGCAAAATATTCATTTGTAAATATTTTCCTCCATTTCTTCTTTGGGCAGGAACGGGAACATATCTTCCAAAGTAGGCGACACCATACTGCCGTCGGGCAGTTTTTTGGAGGATAGTTTAGGCGTAAAGATATAATCGTCCTTTAAAACTATCTCGCACAAAACGGGCCCTTTAAGGCTCAGCGCTTTCTCTATTTGCTTTTTTAAGTTCTTGGGCGAGCTTATTTGAGCGGTTCTCAGGCCGAACGCCTGCGCCAGTTTGATAAAATCCGGCATTTTTACTCCGCTCTCTTGCCCGCAGGCGGTGTACCTTCCGAAGAAATTCCTCTGCGTCTGTTTTATGGATATGTAGCCGTCATTGTTAAACAGGAATATCTTTATCGGCAGATTATAGGTTTTTACCGTTTGCAGTTCCTGCAGGTTCATCATTATGCTGCCGTCGCCCTCAAGGCAGATTGTCTCTTCCTTCCCGGCCGCTATGCACGCGCCTATCGCGGCGGGCAGGCCGTAACCCATTGAGGCGTTGCCCGAGTTCAAAAACATTCTCTTCCCCTCTTTTGACGCCCCCGCCTGATATAAAGCCAAACACGCCGTCGCGTTTGAGGCTACCGTCGTAGTAAGCCCCGAGCATTGTGTTATCAGTCTGGCACATTCGTAGGGATTGAGTTTTTCTTTCAAATCTTTAAATTCGCTTAAGGGTGTGTATTTCTTTACACGCGCGCGGCACCAATTAAGCCATTTCTCGGCTTTTAAATCTTTGGCTTTGGAAAGCAACGCCTTTATAAAATCTTTTACATCGGCTTTGACGGCGATATCGGGCTTTACCGTTGGTTTTTTAAGTTCCGCCTCGTCAATATCCACGATAATTTTTACCGCTTTTTTAGCGAAGTTTTCCCAATTATAGCTGGCTTGGCGGATATTGTTCCTTGTGCCCAAGAACAAAACGCAGTCGGCGTTTTGCAGGGCGAAGTTCCCCGCTCTCTGCCCTACGGTTCCTATTCTCCCGGCAAACAGGGGATTATCTTCCGAGATTAAATCAAACCCGTTAAAGGTTGTTGCAATCGGGATATTGAGCTTCTGGGCGAGTTTTTTAAAATCGTTTTGCGCGCCCGCCAGCCTTATGCCGTGCCCCGCGACAATAAGCGGCGCTTTGGCTTTTTTTAAGGCTTTTATTATTTGTTCCGTCTTTAAATTGTATTTGGCTTTTGCCGGTATTTTAAAGCCCTTTAGTTTCTTCTCGTCTATCAAGGCGGCTTGAATGTTTATCGGTATATCAAGCCAAACGGGGCCGGGACGCCCGTTCTTAGCCAGATAGATGGCTTTTTCCAGGTGGAATTTTATATCCTCGGCTTTGGTTATCGATACGGCGTATTTGGTAAAAGGTTTTACGGCCGCTATAATATCGGCCTCCTGGTCGCCCAGCTGCCTAAGGGGTATATCGGGGCACGAGGCTTTGCAGGTGCTGAATTTTACCTGCCCCGAAAAATATATCACCGGTACGCTGTCCGTCCACTGTCCGAAAAGGCCGTTTAGGCAGTTAAGCCCGCCCGGGCCCGTTGTTACGCATACGGCGGCCAAATCCTGGTTGAGGCGGGCGTATCCCTCGGCTTCTATGGCGAGGGCCTGCTCATTGTGGGCGCAGTAATATTTCAGCTTGGAGTTGCCGAAAGAATCGTTTAAGTGCATCGCCCCACCGCCCGATATCATAAAGATGTCCTTTACTCCATGGGCGGATATATATTTGGCTATATAATCCGATACTTTTATCATTTAAATCAATATCCGGTTTCGCCGCCGGCTTCCTCAATCAATTTTTTGTAACGGGCTTCCAGCATATCAATCCTTTTTGCGTCCTCTTTATGTATACAGCCGTAGAAATCGCGCTTGTTTTTAAGCCACATAAGTTCAAAGCCGACGGCTTTCAAAATGCCTTGAGGCGCTTTTTCGTCGGCCAGAGAGGCTTGCGCGCCAAAGATTATTTTCCTTGTTTCAAAGCGGTCAAGGGTATTAGGCGGAAGGTTTTTAAAAAACGGCAGAGAATGGGCCGATACACCGCCGCCGATACAACATTCAAGGCCGCGCGCTTTGCATTTGGTCAAAATGTCTTTGGCTATTTCAAAAATTCTGTCGGAGTTGATGTCTTCCCTAGTCAAGCCGAGCGATCCGCACATATCAACCCTGCCCAAAACTATGCCATGTATGCCTTTTATGGCTTCGCAGTCGAGCATGGCCTGAAGGTTTTTATGGCCGGTTTCAGTTTCTATATTGACCAGAAATTTAACGTCGTCGCCGTATTCCTTGGGGAAGGCCAGCTTCGCGGAATTGACGAATTTGCTTAAAGCGTAAGGCGTTTCTATCATCGGGCCGACTATCCTTGATACCCCTATGATTTTAGCGTCGTACATATCTTTAAGGGCTTCGCAGCCGCCTACTTTTATCGTAAGCTCCAACCCCGCCGTAGTTACCACTTCTTTCAGGCGCATGGCTTCTTCCAGGCGGGTGCCTTCGGCTTCAAATTCCGCCTTTACGCCTTCAACATGATGATTATGTTTTAAATCCGTCAGGATGTCAACCATCTTTTTTTCAAGATAATTCATTTTATTTCTCCTGTTTTGTCTTTCCGGTTACAAATTGTTTAATCGCGGCTATTGTTTTGTCTATATCGTCCGCTCCGAGCCCGGGCCATACGCCCACCCAAAAACTGCCGCGCATAACTTCTTCGGTATTGGGGAGCAGGGCGTATTCTTTATCCGTCAAATCGCGCGAGTTCAACACTATGGAATTTTTAATTCTCAAAGGGATATCGTCGTCGGTGAAGGCGGGCTGCCTCAAGATATTGCCGGCGAACACCTGCCTTGTGCCTATGCCTTGGCTTTCAAGGTATTTGCAGAGTTCTATTTTGTCAAAGCCCGCGTCTTTGCGTACGGTCAGGATAAAGCCGAACCAGCTCGGCTCGGCCTGCGCCTGCCAGGCGGGCAGAATAAAGTATTTGTCAAAGGGTTTAAGCGCCATAAAAAGGCGGGTAAAATTTTCCTTGCGCTTGGCGATGAAGCCGTCAAGTTTTTTAAGCTGGGCCAAAGCGCAGGCGGCCTGCCAGTCGGTTATTTTAAGGTTATAGCCCAAGTGGGAATAGGTATATTTATGGTCATAGCCGAAGGGCAGTTTGCCAAGCTGCATATTAAAGCGGTTTTTGCATGTATTGTCTTTGCCAGGCGGGCACCAGCAGTCGCGGCCCCAATCCCTAAAGGACATCAAAATCCTGTACAAAACGGGGTCATCGGTGACGACGGCGCCGCCCTCGCCCATCGTTATATGGTGGGCGGGATAGAAGCTGAAGGTGCCTATATGCCCGAAAGTACCCGTATGTTTGCCGCCGAATTTGGCGCCCAAGGCGTCGCAGTTGTCCTCAATGAGCCAAAGGCCTTTGTCTTGGCAGATTTGTTTTATCTTTTCCAGATTGAAAGGATTGCCCAAAGTATGCGCGACGAAAACCGCCTTGGTTTTTGGTGAAAGAGCTTGCTCGATTTCGCTTTCCAAAATATTGTGGGTGTTTATATCCACGTCAACAAACACGGGTATAAGCCCGTTTTGTATTATCGGCGCTACGGTAGTCGGGAAACCCGCCGCCACGGTGATAACCTCGTCGCCCCTTTTAAGGCGTCTGTCGCCCAGTTTGTGGGAAGTGAGCGCGCTCAAAGCCAGCAGATTGGCGCTTGAGCCCGAATTTACGCTTAAAGCGTATTTTGAACCCAAATAAGCCGCAAATTGCTTTTCAAATTGTTCATTAAAACGCCCCGTCGTCAGCCACATATCCAAAGTGGCGTCGAGCATATTGTCCAGCTCTTCCGTGCCTAGCACCTTACCCGATGCGGGGATATAAGTCCTTTGCTGTTTTTTTTGCTGGGCTCTGTAATATTTGCGCCCTAAAGTTTTAATCAATTTCCTTGTTAAGTTTTCCATAATTCTCTCTATATTCAGATATCTGTTTAAGCGTGAAGGCTTTGATGTCCGCGCCTTCGTAGAAATTTTTGTACCACAGCGCCGTTTCCTTAACGGCTTTGTCAAAGTCGTAAACGGGGCGCCAGTTAAGAAGTTTAAAAGCCTTCTCTATATCAAGGTGAAGGAGTTTCGCCTCGTGCAGTTTGGCGCAGGGCTCAACTCTGTAAGAGCCGCCCCCCCACGTCTTTAAAAACAGTTTTACCAAATCCTCAACGGTGCGGACGTCGCTTGGGTTTGGGCCGAAGTTCCAGCCCTGCGCCAGAGAAGGATTATCCCACATCTTTTTGCCCAAGAGCATATAGCCAAAAAGCGGCTCCAGCACATGCTGCCACGGCCTTGTGGCAAGCGGGTTTCTCAGCACTATTTGCTCGCCTTTGCTTAAGGCGCGGGCGCAGTCAGGTACGATTCTATCCAAGGCGTAATCTCCGCCGCCTATTACATTACCGGCCCTGCAGCTTGCCAAGGCAGTATTGTGGCTTTTGCCGTACTCTTTAATATTGAAAAACGAATTTCTGTAACAGGAGGTAAGCAGTTCCGCCATGCCTTTTGACGCGCTGTAAGGGTCATAGCCGCCCATGGGCGAAGTTTCTTTATAAGGAATATCCGTTTCCTTATTTTCGTAGCATTTGTCGCTTGTTATGTTTATCAGAACTTTTACGCTGGGCGTTTGGCGTACGGCCTCAAAAAGATTCGCCGTGCCGATAACATTGGTTTGTATCGTTTCCACCGGCTCTTTGTAGGAAAGCCTTACCAGAGGCTGCGCCGCCAAGTGGAATACTATATCTGGCTTAAAAGAAAGTACTTCTTTTTTAAGTTTATCGGCGTCCAAAATATTGCCTATTACGCTTTGCGTCGCTTTTTCAAGCCCGAGCAGTTCGTATAAAGAAGGATTGGTATTGGGCGCCAAAGCGTAGCCTTTAACTTCCGCGCCCATATCTGTAAGCACGGCGCTGAGCCAAGAGCCTTTAAAGCCAGTATGCCCCGTCAGAAATATCTTTTTGCCTTTATAAAATTGTTCCAATGTCATATAATTTTTCGGCCTTTACCATTTTTTCCAAGGGGCTTTGCCCTCCGCCCATAATTGCTCAAGCTGGTTTTTGTCGCGCAGAGCGTCCATCGGCTTCCAAAAGCCTTCGTGCTTATAGGCGGCTATTTGGCCGTCGGCGGACAATTCCTCCATAGGCTCCTTTTCCCATACGCAGGCGTCGTCGCCTTCCTTTATGTATTTAAGAACTTCCGGCTCCAATACGAAAAAACCCGCATTTATCCAGCCGCCGTCGCCTTTTGGCTTTTCCTTAAAGGACTTGATTATGCCGTTCATATCTATATCCATCGCGCCAAAACGCCCCTCGGGCTGTACGGTAGTAACGGTGGCCAGTTTGCCCGTCTTTTTGTGGAAGGCTATTAAATCTTTGATATTTACGTCGCTTACCCCGTCGCCGTAGGTTAAAAGGAAAGTTTCGTCCCCGATATATTTTTCCGCCTGTTTTATGCGTCCGCCGGTCATAGTGTTTAGTCCGGTGTCCAAAATGGTAACTTTCCACGGCTCGGCTTTATGGTTCAGGGTTTGTATGGTATTTGCCGCCAAATCTATTTGCAAATCGGAATTGTGCAGAAAATAATCGGCGAAATATTCCTTTATTATATATCCTTTATAGCCCGCCAATATTATAAATTCGTTTATACCGTAATGGGAGTATATCTTCATTATGTGCCACAGTATCGGCTTGCCGCCTATTTCTATCATCGGTTTAGGGCGAAGGTGGGATTCTTCCGCTATACGCGTACCCATCCCGCCCGCCAATATAACAGCTTTCATAAAATATGCCTCCAAATGGTTTTATATATTATACATAATTAAGTTGTGGCGAAATATATAAGTAAAAAGGATTATCAGAAAGGTTATCTTATCTTTATTTGCGATATTCTTTCTATGACGGAACTATCCAAACAGTTTGCCTTGGCTTTCAATTTTAATGCTACAATACAAAATAAGTATATGTACAGATGAGGTTTTGTTTTATGGGGAGATTGCTTCGCGCCGTTTTGTTGGCGTGTTTTTTAACTTTCGGTTTTGTTGTTTCAGCTTTTTCGGGAACCGATAAAAATCAAACGGGGAAAGAGAGCGTTTTTTATGAACAGGTACTCTTGGAGGAAGCCATCTCTGCGCAAAAGGTTTCAGCCAGGCATGAGAGGCGGATTTCTCAGAATAAATCTTTTAGCGAGTACGGTGATTTCCTTTCCTTTTATTCCGAAGCCAAAAAAATGGCGGAAGACAAATTGGGGCTGCAATTCGGCATTGACGTTTCTTTTATGGCTCAGCGTGCCGCGCCGAACGGAAAGAACACCGCAATACAAGCTATTTATTACCCCTATGCCACGTGGAATTTATTTAAGAGCGAGCGCTGGGGTTCCGGCCAAATAGATTTTAACTACACTCTTACGCGTTATTGGGGCGGAGAAGCTGCGGCTTTAAACAATAGGGTTAATGTAGTTGCCGGTATAAACGACGGCTTATCGGACGGAGATACTTTTTCCCAAGCTACCTATACACACACCATGCCCGGCAAATTAAGCTGGCTTAGTTTGACGGTGGGGCAATATCCTCTATACAATTTTGACGGGACGACTTATGATTCAAACCCTCAAACGGCGCTTATAAACTATGCTCTTGCGCAGAACGCTAGCGCGAGTTACCCTGCGGCTAGTTTGGGCGCTTACCTGCAAGCCGCTTTAAACGAGAAAATAACCTTAAGCGCAGGCTATCAGGACGCCACAAATATCAGCGGCAGTCAAATAAGGTTTAAGGACGCCTTTCCCGGCGAATATACGGCGTTCGCTTCTTTAAGTTATGCGGACAATTCCGCCCAATATTCGGCGATGGCGTATTATCAGCCGTCGGTGGAAGATCAGGAGGGTTACAGCTGGGGCTGGTCTTTAAACGCGGAGCGAGACCTCGGCAAAAAATGGAATATATTTGGGCGCGCAAACGGCTCCAGCGATAATATAACTTCTATAAAACAATCCTATGTTTTGGGGATTTCTTTCCTGAATCCGCTTGAAAGAAATCCGTTGGACGTCATTACCATAGCCGCGGCTTATAACCGCTTGAGCGAAGATGCATTGCTCCTGCCTTATGTCCGCTCGGCCGAAACGGTTATAGAAGCACAATGGGTTTGGGGAATAAGCAAATATTTTACTCTTACGCCCGATATACAGCTTTATCCGCGCGCGGGTTTAAGTTCTGAGCAAGAGTGGGTTAGCGTAGCCTCGCTTAGGACAACTTTTATGTTCTAAGTCCATATTGAGTTTATATTGTAAAAATTGGGCTAATAAACGCATTTCCGCATCAAAAAAACCCGCGCCTTAATCGCGCGTTTTTTTATTTGTTATTAACAAAATTTTATTTGCAAACATCTACCCAAATGCCGCGGGTGATATTCTGCAGTTCTTCTATCGTAAGTTTTACCGCATTATTGGCCGCGCCAGCCGCGGGATAGGTATAAGGGTATTTCTTTAAAGATTCGTCCAAGTAAATCTTTACCCCCTCTTTAAGACCGAAGGGGCATACTCCGCCTATCGGGTGGCCGGTAAGGTTGGGGACTTCCTCACCTTTTAAAAAGGAGGCTTTCTCCTTAAAATATTCCTTAAATTTTTTATTGTCAATGCGTGCCGTACCCATAACCACTATGACTATCGGGCCGCTTTTTGTGTTGAAGGAAAGTGTTTTGGCTATAAGCCCCTCTTCGCAGCCTATGGCTTGGGCGGCCAAAGCCACCGTCGCGGTGGAGGCGGGCAATTCAATATATCTGTCTTCAAGATGATGTTCTTTAAGCTGTTGTTTTACTCTTTCTATATTTTCCATAAATATATCATATCAATTTAAAAAAGCCTTGAAAGGGCCCGTTTTTTCTTTGTTTAAAGCGCTTTTTCCGGCTCTTTGTACGGTGTTGAACCCGAGCTTTAAAAAGCCCCGTTTCTCAAAGAGGAACGGGACTGTTAATTTACATTTTATTTGTTTTCAGTGTCTGTTTTGGTAAAGAGTTCCTTTTTTTCTTCCGTTTTATTATCGGTTTGGAGTTCTTCCCCTTCTTTTTCGCCGCTGGCGTATACCACTTCCGTAGAGAAGTCAAAAGAAGTCGTATTTTTTGGGGCGGTCTGCGCGGCATTTGCCTTCTGTTTTTTGAATATGGACTGCGCTAAAGCCAAAGCACCGCCGCTCAAGGCAACCGGGACAAGCACCGCTACCTGCAAAGAGCCCGTCAAATCCGATACGAAGCTGAGCAGCGTTCCCGCGGCGGCCGCCGCTACCGAAAAGCTGAATATAAGCAAAGTGGTGTTTGCCGCTTTTTCGCCTCTGCCTTGCAGTGCCGCGTTAAATAAAGGCGGGAAGAGATTCGCATCGCCAATAAAGAATAAAGCCGCACCCGTAAGCCCCAAAGGCGATATTCCCTCCAAGGCGAAAAGGGTTAAACCCGATAAAACCAATCCGCCCGATATTTTGTAAGTGGAGGTCGAAGAGAGTATCCCCCTCTTCTGCAGTTCGCCGCATAAAGCCCTGGCAAGGCCCATGGCAGTATATATCAGTACGCCGCCCAATATATTAGGCATATCAGATAGAGCGCCGTAATGCTCCTGCGCCATGGAAAATACCAATAAAGAAGTTGTCAGCTCGCCCGCTTCTATCAAAGAGAAAGAGATGGCGGCTTTTCGGGCTTCGGCATCTTTAAAGAACATTTCAACAAGGCCTTTTAGCCCGCCGTCTTCTTTGGATTCGGGCAAGGGTACGTCTCTGAAGTTCCCCCTGAAGATGCTGGTAAGCGCGATAAGGCTTAACGGCGCGAGAAGTAAAGGAAACGTAATCGCGTTGTTTACTTCCCCAAAGCCCAAAGATTGCGACGCAAAGTTAAGCAAGGGCCCAAACTCAAGGAACAATATGGTTCCCAAACTTCTGGCCATAGCCGTTTGCGTGGTAAGGCCGAGCGCTCTTTGCGCGTCGAAATTGACGTCTATCAAAGGATATATCGTCGAGTATTTTATCTCGTTGGAAAGCGATACCAGCGATATGCCCGCCAGAGAACTTATCAGGCCGGCCGTACTGCCGTCATTGGTAAAGCCGTTAAGGCCGCCCAATACCGTCAGCCCGACGCCGAGGAAAGTGCCGACCGCGGCCGTCCTCGCCATATTTATTACGCCCCATCTGTTAAAGAAGTATCCCATAAACGGCACCAAACCCGCGGGCAGATAACTTATTAAGCTGATTATCGTGTTTGTAGTGGAAGTATCCAGCCCGTATACTTGGCTTATCATGGGTGCGGTGGCTGTTACCGTCGTCGCCGCGAGGAAGTTATACAAGAAAGCCGAAGGCTTTACTATATCGTCCTTCTTCTTTAAGAATGCCGCTATTTTGCCTAACAGGCTTTTGGGTTCTTCTTTAGCTTGAGTGGAATTTTCCGCCGCTTCATTGGCACTGTTGCCGACCGATGCGGAAGAGTAAAAATCTCCCAATATTTCCGCTACGGCGGCGGGGCTTTCCCTTAAAAGATGAGGCCTGCCGGGTACTTCATAGACCCAAGACGACGGATCTGTTCTGTTTTCTATAAAACCGTAATTGTAATCCTTTGTTATTCTTGCCGTAGGGGCTTGCGTTTGCCCGTATGAACCTGCCAAGAGTTTGCCATCGGCGTATCCGTATATGTCGCGCGCCAGCATTACGGGCAAAGCTACGCCCGCCGCGGCGTTTTGCAGCCCGGAGGCAAGTTTAGCCGTCCAATAAGCCGCACCCCGCCCTTGCAGTATATTTCCGCCTATTAATGGAATGCCGTTGTAGAAACTTAATATCTTGGGGTCTACTACGTCTACGGGCCTTATATTCTTTATGCTTATGCCCGTTTTGGCCGCGATATCGTAAGCGCTAAGATTAAATACATTGGCCGCTTTAACGCCGCCGCGCGTAAAATTAGCCACCTGTTCCGTCGCCGCCAGAACTCTGCCTCCGTTTAACATTCCAGGCGTTACGGTGGCTACATTATAATTGAACAGTAAGGTCGTGCCCAGCACGGTGGCTTTGTTGTTTACTATTCGCAGGGTTTTGCTCGCTAAGCCAAGGTGGTGATTATCAAGCCATTTATATAGATTGTCAATACGGTTGAGCGGAGATATTTTTGGCGAGTCCGATAAAGTAGGCGCTTTATACTCTCCTTTTATGTTAAAGGCTTCGGCCAAAGTCGTTTCCGTTTTGCCCGAGTGGTTAAATATCAATCCGTTTCCGCTTTCGCTGTTCCACCAGCGGCCGAGTTTGCTGTTTTTTAGCCAATCTCCAAATCTGTTGGCGCGTGCTGTTTTTAAAGCCTCTGAGCTTTTGGCGTACTTTGCCAAATTGGCCTCGTAGCTGCGGTAGCGGGCGATATAATCTGCCGATGCTTTGCTAAGCTGTACCGCTTTAGGGGCTTGAGGTTTTATCGAAAGTTCGGCTTTAAGCGTTTCAAGTTCTTTTAGAATCTGCTGCGCTTTTGCGTTCTCGCCGCTTGCGGCCAAAGCATTATACTGCGCCGCTTTGGTATTATAAAGATTTACTTTGGCGTTATAGGACTTAGTGGCGGCGATATATTTTTCATACATGCTTTTGTTTGTTTGATTTACGGTGTTTATCTCTGCCTCTATCGCGGCCTTTTCCTGAGCGGATATATTGCGCTGTGCTTTTGCTATATCGTGTTCGCTTTTGGCCAATTTATATTCGGCCGTTGCTTTATCGGCTTTGGCTTGGCGGTATGCGCTTACCTTTTTGCCGCCGCTGCGCCGCGCTCTTAGTTTGCTTATCGCGCTTTTGCGCCCGTCGTAGAGTTTCTTAATTCTAAGATTATCGGCTTTTATCGCGGCTATGTTTATACCCTCGCCGCGTATCTTTACCGCCTTTAACAAACGGCTTTTTCCAGCCAATTTTATTTTGCTTAAACGGTATGAAGTCTTTGCCAAATTTGCCCCGCCGCGGATAAGAGAAGGTATACTCTTGATAAGTGCGGGCGTCAAAACCACCATTAGGGCCATATCCGTCCAATAACCGGCGGATTTTATTTTTTGGTTGTCATTGTATCTTGTGGCTTTCTTGTCGTTGAGGGCCTTTTTAGAGAGGCCTTCCCCCCCTTCCGTAAAAGCCAAATTGTTTACGCGCGTCTGCGTGGCGGCGTTAAGGTCCCACCAGTCGAGATTATTTAGCAGTTTCCTTGCGCTTAAGGACAAGGCGTCTTTTCTGGCTTTGTTCTTTAACACTCCGCTTACCAAAGGCGTGTGTATTTTGTTGCCCGTATCTCTCTTTAGCAGCATTAAGAGGAAATTGCCTTGCGCGGCGGCAGTTTTGGCTAAAGCGTAGCTCCGTGCTTCCTCCCGCACATATTTATTTATGATTTTCCGCGAAAGTGCGGCGGCGTATTTGGATTTGTTTACGCTTATCGAATAACCTATATCTTCAAGGACATTGCCGTATATATTGCCGTATTTGTTTTGGCCTTTTTGTATAAGATATTGCGTTTTTTCCCCGTATCCGTTAAGATAATTGCCGCCGCCGCCTCTTATGTATCTGTTAAATACCCCTATGCCTTTTTCTGCGGCGTTTTCTATGCTGAGGAGCTCTAAAACAGCTTTCGCTTTACCCTTTATCCCTTTGTTTTTTAAAGTTTCACTTAAAAGCAGATGCTCTATTTTGGCCCAAGAGTCTTTATCGTTTATCAGCGATAAGGCTGTTACGCCCGATTCCAAAGCTATGGCGCCGTAGTCGCCGTCCCAGGCTTCTGAGACGGAATCATATATTATCCTCCCGTTGGCGGCGGGATTTTTGCCCAACAAGGCAAGCAGGACCATAGCCTCGCCGGAATTTATGCAGTCGAGCTGTCTTTTTTGCTTACCCTTGGCGCTTTTTTCTTTTAGGCCGCGGCTCTTCCCGCTAAAAGAGTATTCTATGCCGGGCATATAATCTACAAGGTAAATGTCATTATCGCAGTATTGCGGCGCTTTTTTGGCTATGGCGCTTATATAGTTTATAAAACGGGCATAATCTTTATCGTTCACTCCGCCTAATAAAGCCAGATCCCGTACTTTGGCAAATACACCGTTATTGCTTGCGGGCGTATCGCCTTTTTCCAAAATGCCTTTTTGTATTTCTGATTTATAGAATTTATCGTTTAGAACGCCGTTTAGCAAACCTTGTATGAAGGCGGGGCACTCGTATGTGTTTTTATTGTATTGGGTTTGTTCTTTCCCGGAACAGGCTTTAAGGTAATACTTTTCGACGTCGTAACTGCCGTCTGGCGCTTTGCCACGCGCGTAGGCTGAACGCCCTGCTTGATAAGAAGCCGAGTTAAGACGTTGAAGCTCTTTGTACGCTTGGTAGGCAAATTCTATTTCCGCCGCAAGTTCTTCGGCCGTAAGCTCTATTCCTTTATATTCCTCTTTGATGAGCTTAGAGAGTGCCGCTATCGTGTCGGCGTCTTGCGCGCGATTGTATGCCCCGTTTAATATGTCGGATATGTCAAACTCGAACGAGTTCTCCTTTTGCCAAGCGGCAAAATCGTATCCGGTTTTAACCGGGAGCAGCTGGGCATAACTTCCCGCCGTTAAGTTCAGCAGAATCGCCAAGCTGATAGCTATCGATATAGCTTTGTTTAAGCTCTTGCTTAAACGTTTTTGTAACCACGATACTCTGTTCTTCATTTTATTTACCTTTTAGTTCTTCTTTAATGCTTGCGGAAACCATTAATCTTTACTTTGCCTTTGTGTCCCCGCGTAAAAAATTGTATTTTTGCGCCGCTATCGCCTAATCATAAAATGAATGAACATCGACATCAGATAATATGTCGCTCTATATATATAAGGAAAAACGTAAAAATAATTTTTTAAAAATAGTGTTCTCATAAAATAACCTCAAAACAAAAAAATAATAAGATCTGCCGCTTCTTTTATTAAGTCCCGCAGATCTTACGTATAATAAATTAAAATTTTGGATTATCTCGTGAGAATCTGCATCATATTCTTCCTAAGGGATAACTTATATCCTAACCTGCACATCAACATGGTGTAATATAAGCCCTTGGAGAATAGACGCATAATGGAAGTGATATAATTATTAAAGGAATATATGCCGAATAATATAAAAGAATATCCGCCGCAAATAGATTTGCGGATATCCGCCTTTTCAAAAGCACTTATTATATTATAGGTAATGCTGTTTGACATAATTATTTCCTTCTCTTCCAATATTATATAAAATTTCGAAAAGCGAATATAATATTTTTTTAAGAATTGTGCAAATATTTTGCAAATATAGTAAAATTTATCTAGTAAGGACAATCTGTATTACAAAAAAACAGGAGTAAAAAGTAAATGAAAAAAATAACTGCATTAATGTTTGCTTTCTTGATGCTCGTGACGTTTGCTTCCGCTCAGAAGACAAATGCCGCCGCCGAGAAAGCGACCGCGTCCGAAACATCAATAACCACCGATGGCCAAAAAGATACCACGGTAGAATATAACGGTATAGTTATTTCTATCCCTAAAGGGGTAAAAGCTACGGTGTCCAAAGATGCTAAGGGCAATATCATTGTTTCAGGTTCTGATCTCAATGGGGTAAAAATTGACGGAGAAACTGTAAACAGCACCGGTAAAACGACTCTTTCAATCAATGCTTCCACCAAAGTGATGACAGTAAAGGAAGGTAATAACGTAACGGTAACCAATGCCAAAGGCCAAACGTATTCCGTAAAAGCCGGGCAAACTACCGCCCAAGCTGCCGCGACCGTTACAACGGCTAAGCCGGCCGCGAAAGCGGAAGTCGTTCCCGCTTTCGTATTGCCCAGCACGGAAAGTGCTGCTAACCAGCAGACCGTGCAGAACGTGGAAGAAACGTTGAGCCCGTCTTCACCGCGTTAATTATAGGAGACTTTGTAGAAACATATGAAAAAGTTATTATTATTGGCAGTATCTTTATTGGTCGTCAACTCGGCCTTTGCGGGTGACGTAAAGTTCCTCGTATCGGAAGATCTCAGCTACGACGACAATATTTACCTTACCGACGGTAATGAGAAGGATTCTTTCATAAGCAAGACTCAGGCCGGTGTGACTTATGCCAACCCCATAGCCGGCAGCGGCTTGGAATTAAACGCCACCGCTTTGGGCGGTTATAACGCCTATACCGAAGACAATGGCAAGAACGGCTTCTGGAATGCTTATGCCAACGTCGACGTTAAAAATGATCTCTTGAAAATCGGGGATTCTTTCCTCTATACGTCTGATCAGGCCAACTCCGAACTTACCGAAAGAGCTAAAAGATTGAACAACAACTTCTATCTTTCGGCCAAGACTTCCACCGATAAGAAATTCGGTTTCGGCGTTGTAGCCAACGATTCCTACGATTACTATATCGATAATCCGTGGAAATATGATTTGACCCGCAACCGCTTAAACGCCGGCGTGCAGGCTTTCTACAATATTTCCTCCAAGACCAGCGCTTTCGTCGAGTATGTTTACACCAACATCGCTTATAGAGACAACACCAACAATGATTCCGACGGCAGTGCGGTAGCCCTCGGTGTTGAAGGCAAAATCGCTCAGAAAGTTTCCGGCGTAGCTAAAGTTAACTATGTAATGCGCGATTACAGCCACGATATGGAAGGTTACAGCAGCTATGAAGACCTCGTCGGTTATTATGTAGCTTTGTCCTGGAACCCGACCGAAAGAAACACCGTTCGCTTGTCCGGTGAAAGAAGATTCGAAGAATCTGTATATGAAAATAACAGATACTTTACCGATACTTTGGTATCCTTATACGGTTCTCACAAACTCTCCGACAAACTTACCGCCGGTTTGACCTTAGCCTATGAAAATATGGCTTATGACCGCGCTAACAATAACGGAGTAAAGAGAAGCGACGACCTCTTCACCGTTCGCCCGGAATTGGATTACCAGTTCCAAGAGTGGCTTTCCGCCGGTGTATGGTATCAGTTCAGGAACAGAGATTCCAACACCAACGGCAATGATTATGCCAGCAACAAAGGCGGCGTATTCGTAAAAGCCTTGTTCTAATTTTAAAATTAGAGAAAAAGCCCTCCTTCAGGAGGGCTTTTTTTTGTCTCTTATAATTGGGGTTATTTTATTATCTTATCAACTTGTATAAATTGTTTTAAAGTTTATCCAATTCCTACAAGCCAATAATAAAGTAGAATATAATTAACTTCCTAGTAAAAGCGCAGTATCCATTAGATGAAAATAAAAAATCTCCCAAAACGTAAATATATTATTTAAAAAGTTAATTCCGAGCATTTCCCCCCCTTTTTGCAAAAAAAGCTGCAAGAGGCATTTTCCCCCGTTGTTAAAGAGAAGTCCAAAAAATCACAGCCGAGGTCGCTTGGCACACCATAGAAGCCAAATATTCCGATACCCTTATTTGGGAAACCGTAACCCCTTATTTTGAGCAAAGAAATATTCACTTTTACGTTAATAAATGCGGCTTTCGCATAGAGGAGTTTTTTTACGAGAAGCATAAAGAGAAAAATATCCATAGCGCAAACCAAGTAAGTAAACCTGAGATTGGCACTGATGTTTATTTTCGTTTTGAAAAGGATATGAGGAAATGATTTCCTATGCTTGCAAGCAATGTTTCCAATAGAATATATTAAAATATTTACGGAGTATAAAACGTAAGCAAAACAAAAAATACCCCCGAATATTCGGGGGTATTTAGCAAATATACAGCCTTATTTATGGGGCCAAATTACTCCGTTTACCGATCTGGGGTGATTGAGTCTCACCTTGCCGGATTCAGCGTCCATATTCTGTATCGCTTTTAAGGCTTTTAATAGTTCGGGCGTTCTTTTTATAAGTCTGCCCGTTCCAACGTCTACGATATTGCTGTTGTTTTGATAGTGTTTGCCGTTTTCATCAATAATCGGCCTGGTAAAGACATTTTCATCAAATTCCACTTGTTGGGCATCGCTGAAAAGATTGATTATATCCAACAGTGCCATATCGTATTTAATCGGATCGGAGGAATATTGTAATTCCGTTCTTATAACTATCAAACCGTGTAGACGAATGATGGATTCCTCTTTGGCTATATTATCCAACCAACGGGTGGAACGGGTAATATTGGGAAGCTGAGGTTTTTCACAAGATTGCGGCTGAGGAAGCTCCACGATATTTTCGTTCGCGATGGAGGCTTTGGCGGCACTCCCGGTTAAATCTTGAGCGTATTGGCTATTGGTTAAATAGTTGTATTTTACCAAGCGCTGGGTGAGATCTTCGTAGAGATTATCCACTATTTCAGAACCTAAAAAAGTCATCATCTCAAGCATAATTACGGCGGCCAAACCTTTTGTTATGCTGGCGGAGGCTAGAGTCATTGAAGTAACCGCGGCGGAAGAGCCAAACCAAGTAGCCACCAATGCCCCTTCTGCGCCGAGCGTCGCCCCTGCCGTATATACCGCCGCTACCGTAAGCAAGCCCAAAACTATTCCTTGCAGACAGGCAGAACCGTATTCTTTTACTTTCGCTTTCTTTAACTCTTTTTGGTAGCGAGGATTCTTCTTCAGCAGTTCAGATATTACTTTAGTTTCTCTGCTCATGGCGTTCATTACTTCATACGGGGTATAATTTGCAAACTCGCTGTCATGATAATCTTTGATCGCCGCTTGATATTTATTCCATGCGGGTTTAATGTAATACACATCGTGAAAGCCCGAAAGATTACCGTTGGGATTAAGTTTTTTATATAAGGATATTGCCTCAAAATAGTTTAACCCTTGATAAGGATGAAGGAAATTTAAGGGACTAGGGCTTTTTGCTTTTTGAGGTGGCGCCATAAGGACATTTCCCGTATTGCCAAAAGACGGAGCGGTAAAGCCCGAATTAAACCCGCCAAAAGAATATACGCCCGTCTGATTGTAGGAAGGAACCTCCTTTTTACGAGGTATAGGCTGCGCGTTTAAGGGTATTGACCCTCCGATTAAAGTAAGACAAAGCATTATAGAAACCGTTTTTTTGTATATCATAATTTCCTCCCGTTATTTGGGTTGAAACCTCATCAATTCAAAAGGGATATTCTTGTGTACAGCCGTATTGTCCTGAGGAATTACCAAATCCCTTTGTATTCTTTCATTAAATTCTTCCTTTTCCATCTCGGTAGTTATGGCTTTAATGTCGGAGAGATACGCTTTCAAAGCTTCATCATTAGTTGCCAATGTGTGTATTCTATCGCCCCAGTCCTCTATATATGGCAGGAGTTTCTCTGCCGAAAGAGAGTTTTCGCTTTCGCTTTGGAAAAGCTCGCTTACCATATTCCGTACTTCTTTCCCCCCTGTATATATTATACCGATATTATCGGGATTGTTTTGTACGGCTGTTAAAATTTCTCTTTTCAGTTCAGTTCTGTTTGATACCGCATTTATTATTTCCAGTTCGCTGTTAGATGTGTTTGCCGCATTCGCTTGGCTGGTATATAATGTTAAGAACAATCCCGCGCCTATGGCTAAAGGCAATACGCTCTTTAAAGATTTTAAACCCATTTTTGTTTTACTGGTCAATTCCGCCTTTGATACCCTTTGTGCCAAACCCGGTATCATACTTATTTCTGCTTTATTGGTTTGTTTTGCTATTGCGACTATATTATCTATCCCTTCATCTCCTACGGAATAGAGCAATGTTCTAAAAGGATCGTCGTAGATTCTTTTAAGATCCAAAAGCTCTTTTTGCGCGTTTGATATTTCTCTTCTCCAAGCGGTTACTTGTCTGTCTGCTCTGGCGCCCGCTTTTCTTATCAGGACTTTGTTTCTGGCAATTCTGCCCCTTAACGCCGCTATCCTGCCGCCAAGAAGGCTTTGCGCATATTGTATTTCCGCCGATAAGGCCAAAGAGACGGCTTTAACGCGGGGAAGATTAAAAGTTCTTTGTATTTTGTTGACTAAAAACTCAAAATCTACGGAACTTTTATCAAGGATATCTTTCGCTATTTTATTGAAGAAATCAGGAGTATCTTTCAATACGGTCGCCGCAGAACGAGGGGTTTGCCCCGAAGAAAGCGCATTTACCGCATTTTTCGTATACATCAAGGAAAATCTGCTCTTACTGCTATATCTGTTATCGGCGATGGCTAAAGAATTGTAAAGGTCGTAAATAAAATCGTCGTTGGCAAGATTTGCTTTCAATACTTTATTTATAAGGTTTTCGCTTTCTCTAAGCGATTTTGTCATTGCGTCTAATTCCGCCTGGGAAGCCGAAGGCTTTGCCAATAAATATTGTTCAGATTTGGCTACATAATTGTTTATGTCTTCGGCAAAGAGCCCTGGCCATATTTCGTATAATTTCATTCTATTGTGCAAGGCCGAGGCGGCGTCTTGTGCAAATACCGTCGTAAGGTTTGAGCTAATGATCCCTAAGGCAAGAATTAGCGAAATTATTCTTTTCATTTTAGTTAAATCTCCTGTGTTACGCTTTAATATATAGTATAAGTTATGGAAGATAAAATGGAAGAGTCTTTATTCCCATTGGAAAATGGGTCTAAAGTCCTAAAATCCGCCAAAATCGGTTGAGGTATTTTATTTTTTAATTCGCTTTGCTTTTTAATACCGCAGCGGTATATGGGGGCACAACTCTGTTGTTTTTACCGAAAAGATTTTTATATTTTTTCTTTTCAAATTCTTTAGGCAAAAGGAGGTCGCCGTCCGATATGTTTAAAATTATATCGTAGTAGTACCCTTTATAGAGGCGTCTTTGCGTTTTTAAATTATTCTCCCCCTCAAGCGGAGAGGCCGTTTGCAAGCCCTTTTCGAATACGGGAAGCATTTTGTTTATTTCTTTGGCGACTTTTTTTAGTCTTTTCCAATGTTCCGGCTTGGACTGGGGCAAAGGAATGCTTTGTGAATTGAAAGTGAAAAAGAATAAACCTTCCGCACCTTCCAAAAGGCCGTCATAAGCCATAAACCGCATTTCCTCAACCGTAGGGAATCGGCCTATCCTTTTGTCATCGGGGCGGTATTGTTTAAATTCACGCCAGTCGAAAGATTGCACCACCCCCCATACGGGCTTCTCGGGCAGGCCGCCCTCTTCTAAAATATTTTTTACATCTTTCACTTGCTCCCCGAAAGAAGTTAAAGGCAGATGTGGTACGGGGTACCAATCCACCATCAAAATATCCGCCGTATCATAATAGGGCTTTGCGTGGCTTCCCTTGCCTACCACAAAGGCGGTTTTCTTATCGGGGAAAGCCTTGTTTGCGGCATTTTGAAGGTTTTTTAAATAGGAATTGTCTTTTTTATTTACGTCCGGTTCGTCGTATAAATAGAGGGCTAGTATAGGCCAGGAACGCGCTTCTTCCAGGTATGGCGAATTTATTATTTTATCGGGATATACAACGATTTTAACTCCGCGTTTTTGGGCCTCTAAAGCCAAGTCTTTTATTTTTTCGGGGTTTTGCGTGTATGTCTGAATACAATTAAATCCCGCCTTTTTGACGGTTTTTATATATTTAGCTTCATTTACCTCGTAAAGGCATAATGGGAAACCTGCGGCTTGGATAACAGCAGCCGAAACTATAAACGAAATAGTTAAAATAATTTTAAACAATGTTTTTATCCTTAATAAAAGCCCTTTTGGCTGTTTTGAACATTATTTCCAAGTCCAAAAACAGGGAGCGGTTTTTTATGTACCATACGTCATAGGAAAGGCGTTTGTAAGCGGCGTCGAAAGTGGAATCGGGGATAGACTCTTTATTTTTAAGATCTTCCCTTACGCAATAATTTGGCGGTGCTTTAAAGTTAAGCTGAGCCCATCCCGTAAGGCCCGGTTTTATTACGCTTCTTATATTGTGGCAACTTAAATGTTTATTCAGGAAGTAATAATCTTCTGTCCATAACGGTCTTGGGCCGACTATGGAGATATCGCCTTTTAGTATATTGATAAGCTGGGGTATTTCGTCCAGCCTAAACCGTCTTAAAATCGCGCCGATTTTGGTAATATCTTCGCTGCCTGGCTTCATCGTGCGGAATTTGTAGATGTATATCTTCTTTTCGTTCTTGCCGATGCGTTCCTGGAAGAAAAAGGGTGGTATCCCGTCGATAAATTTTATCGCGAAATAAGTTAAAATCCCAAGCGGAAGCATAATCGGCATAAGCACCAGGCAGAAAAGAACGTCCAAGGCTCTTTTGATAAAAGGATAATATTTTTCTTCCTGCCTTGCGGCGACGCCGCGTATAAGCCACATCGCGTCTTTTAGGCTGCCCTTGCTTGAGCGCATAAACAGATGTTCGTAAAAATTATAGTCCGTTGTCAGCAAAACGCCCTTATTTAGGAATAAAGTGGATATTACCGCCCAAGTTTTTTTATTCTCGCTCAGCATTTTGCTGGCCATCACAATAAGGTCTATATTTTCCGGCGGGATTTCTTTGATGTCGTCGGGGTTTTCAAAGCGGCCCAGGACTTCCAAATTGTCGTAAGAGGCCAAATCTTTCTCTATTTCCTTTAAGGTATTGCTTTTGCCAAGCAGCAATATTCTTTGTTTGACAAAAGTGAAAGAGGCATATAACTTTCTGGATATGTACATATAGGAAAAATAGATAATAAACACCAACAGCAAGATAAATTTAGGGGTAGCTACGTTGAAAAATGACGTGGTAAAATATATCCCGAAAGCGGAAGTAATCAAAGATATGGTAAAAGCTATTATTATGTTGCTGTAGTCCAAGCGTCCTTTTTTTATCAGCTGAGTGTCATAAAAAGAAAATATCCACAAAATTAGCGAAGTTACGCCAAACACCGGCAAAAGAACTTTTATAGTCGGGTCGAAAACATTGTGGGAAAATTTCCCGTATCTCAAAGTAACAACGAGTGCCGTTGTCAGCGTGAATGAAATTAAATCCGCAATAAAAAATAGTAATCTCATAATTTAAGCTTTAAGTATCTCTTTTAAGCCTTCTTTAAGCGAAACTTTTGCCTTGTAGCCCAATTGCGTTATTTTTGTTATATCGGCGGCGGAATTTTTTACGTCGCCGGCTCTTTTGGGCTTAAAAACGCGCTTCATTTTTTTGCCGGCGATAGCCTCTATTTCTTTTGCCAGCTTGAGCAGAGTATATGTTTTGCCTGAGGCTACATTGTAAACTTCCCCCGCTTTGCCCTTTTCCATAACCAAAATTGTGGCGTCGGCGACGTCGTCTATAAAGACAAAATCTCTGCTTTGTTTGCCGTCCCAATCGATAAAGAAGGTATTGCCGCGTTTAGCTAAATCCATAAATTTGGCTATAACGGCGGCGTAGGGGGAGTTGGGGTTCTGCTTCGGCCCAAAAACGTTGAAATAGCGCACGCATACGGTTTCAAGGCCGTATGCCTTAAAATAGCATTTAAGCAGTTCTTCCCCTATCAATTTGCTGGCGGCGTAAGGCGATCGGCAGTCAGTTAAAGCTGTTTCTTTGTAAGGAAGTTCTTTACCGTTGCCGTATACCACTCCCGAAGATGCCAACAAAACCCTTTTTACGCCGTTTAAGCGGGCGGCTTCCAAGACATTATTGGTGCCCTCTATGTTGATTTTATGGGTTTTTGCCGGTTCCTCCATAGACTGTGCGACCGAAACCAAAGCCGCATGGTGGTAAACGCAATTAACGCCTTTCATAGCTTGCTTTAATTTTTTAAAATCGGTTATGTCGCCTTTTACTATTTTGATTTTATTTTTAATTTTTGAAAGGTTTTTTACGTCGCCGGAAGAAAAATTATCGTAAACGATGACTTTGTGCCCCTTTTCTGCCAGTCTTTCGGCCAAACGAGAGCCTATAAAGCCCGCTCCGCCCGTAATAAAGGATATCTTCCCGCTCATATTCAAAATTATACCATTTTTGCAATCTCCCCTAAATGGTATAATATATTAAATGAAGAACAGTACCCCATTTTCAGTTTTGATGTCGGTTTACGCCAAAGAAAAGGCCTCTTGGCTTAAAGAGTCGCTTGAAAGCGTTTTTAATCAGACTTTTCCCCCTTCCGAGACGGTTTTGGTGGCCGACGGTCCTTTGACGCCGGAGCTTGAAAGCGTAATATCTTCCTTTAAAGATCGGCTTAAACTTGTCCGCCTGCCTGAGAACAAGGGGCTGGGCACTGCGCTTAATGAGGGGCTTAAGGCTTGTTCTTATCCTTTGGTAGCGCGTATGGACAGCGACGATATCGCAGTTGCCAACCGTTTTGAACTGCAAATTGCGGCTTTTGAGAGAGATAAAGATCTTTCCGTATCGGGCGGAGCCATTGAGGAAATTGATTCCCTTACCAAAAAGAGCATAGCATTCAGGCGTCTTCCGCTTGGCGACGGGGAACTTAAGTCTTTCCTAAAGAAGAGATGTCCGTTTAATCACATGACGGTTATGTTTAAAAAGGAAGATGTCTTATCGGCCGGCGGCTACTTGCATTTACACTATATGGAAGATTATTATCTTTGGACGAGAATGGCGGAAAAGGGTTTTAAATTCGCCAATTTGCCGCAAATCCTTGTTCGCGCCAGGACAGACAAGGCTTTATATGGTCGGCGCGGCGGCTTTGAATATTTTTTGAGCAACAAAAAGCTGTATTCTTATATGAAAGAGCACGGTATGATAGGCCTTAAAGACTATATCTATATACTTTCCATCCGCTTTTTTGTACAAACCCTTATGCCCAATTCTTTAAGGAGTTTCTTTTATACTCGGATACTGAGGAAGTTATAGTATGAAGAAAGTCCTTTATATAATTTCCACCTTGAGACGAACGGGCCCCACAAATATTTTGGCGGGTACGGCACTAAATTTGGACGGAAGGGTTTTTAAGCCTATGGTTCTAACTCTTTCGCCTGAGGAAGACGAGAATAATTCTTGGAAACAAGAACTGCAGTCTAAGGGTATAGAAGTCCATTCTTTAAATTTAAGCCGCATAAAGGGGATTTTTTGTGCGGGGCGGGCTTTAAAACGCAAAATTGAGGAAATTAAACCCGATATAATACATACGCATTGTTTCCGTTCGGCGGTATATTGCGCGTTATTTGTTAAGGGATATAAGCGGGTGTCGGAAATTCATTGCGATTATGAGGAAGATTATGCTTTGGCCTACGGCGGAATTAAAGGGGCTATAATGGCTAAAGTGTTTACCTGGGCTTTGTCTAGCGCGGATAAGAGAGTATGTTGTTCGCAAATGTTGGCGGCTATTTTAAGGCGCAAAAAACCGGACGTCGATTACGCTTATGTAAACAATGGCGTGGATACGGAAAAATTTAAGCCTTATGACGGAGATAAGGCCGCTTTGCGGCGCGTTTTGAAATTGCCGCTGGATAAAAGAGTTTTTATATGGGCAGGGGTATTTATAAAGAGAAAAGATTTCCCCACCCTTGCAAAAGCGGTAATGGCTTTGAAAGAGGAAAAGGACTTTTTCGTTTTTTGCGGCGATGGGCCTTTGCTTTCGGAAATGCAAACGATGTTGGACGGGCAGAAAAACATAATGTTTACGGGTTTTTGCCCTGAGATACACAAATATTTGCAGTCTGCGGATTTTTACATATCCACATCGCTTACGGAGAGTTTCCACCTTACGGTGTATGAGGCTCTCTCCTGCGGGCTGCCCGTAATTTTAAGCGATATAGAGGCTTACGCCAATTTGCGCGGCAATGAGGCTGTTTCCTTTTTCAAGACGGGCGATTACAAAGAGTTGGCTAAAGCGATAGGAATTGCCGCGCAAGAATATTCCCCCGCCAAGAGAGAGGCCGCAGTTAAAATGATAAGGGACTCTTACTCCCTGCAAAAGATGGCGGAAGGTTACGGAGATTTATATCTAAACGGACTATGATTTATTTTCTTACCATTTATTCGGCGGTGGCCGCGTTAAGTTTTACCGATTTTATACCCAAATTGCGCAAATTCGGCGCGCTGATGTGCATAATATTGCTTGCGATGCTTGCGGGGTGGCGCAATATGGGCGGGAGCGATTTCTATGTTTACCAAGATATATATTACGGCTTAACGCTTAACTATATGTCTGCGGAAGCTGGCTATGCCATAATAAATAATCTATTTTCCGGATTGGGGTTTTCTTATAACGCTTTTCTGTTTGTTTACAGCTTGGCTGCGATAAGCATAATGGTGATTTTTTTGGAAAAACACGTAAAATACCCTAAATTCGCCTTGCTGTTCTATATGGCGTGTTACTTCTTCTTTTACAATATGGTTCTTAACAGGCAGATGCTTTGTATGTCGATGTCCTTATGGGTAATATACTTTTGGGACAAGAACAAACTCTATTCTCTTTTGTGCCTGCTTACCGGGTTCCTATTCCACCAATCCATAATAGTTTTGCTTCCCCTGCTGTTGGTTTTTGAAGTTTTAAAGCATACCAAAGGCATAAAATATTGGCTATTGTTTTTTGTTGCCGCGATAGGTTTTACGGCTTTAATCACTCCGCAAATGCTGCTTGGCATTACGGCTTCTTTACCGGGGCTTTCTTCAATGTCCGCGCGCCTTCTTAACTATTTGGAAAACGCCGGTGGAGAGTATGCCCTTAATTTAGTCGAATACGTGAAAATGGCCGCGGCTTTATGCATTATTCTTCCTTTCGCCAAAAAGATACTTGCCGATAAAGGAAACCACATTTGGGCGTTCTTTTACTTTTTCGGGATAATTTTTCTGTTTTGGACAAGAAATATAGAAATATTGTTCCGCGTTTTCGCTTATTTTGATTTAAGTTTATTGGTTTTGATACCTTATGCCGTCAATATTGTGGCAAACAGATTTTCACCCTCTCAGCGCAAGCCGTTTTTGATATTAACTTATGCCGCCGTGGGGGCATTATCTATTATGGCGATACTTTACCGCGCGGCGAATTTTGGGGACGGCTCCTTTTTGTCCTATCAATTTTATTTTATGGATATTTGATTATGATAACGATATTCACCCCCGCTTATAATCGTGCGCACACTTTGGGCAAATTGTACGAAAGCCTTAAAAGGCAGAGCAGCCATAATTTTGAGTGGCTTGTAATAGACGACGGCAGCAAGGACGGCACGCAAGAACTTTTTAAAACTTGGCTTGAGCAACGCAATCCCTTCAAAATAACATATATCAAGACGGAAAACGGCGGCAAGCATAAGGCGATAAATTTAGGCGTTTCAAAAGCGGGCGGGGAAGCCTTTTTTATAGTAGACAGCGACGATTTCCTTCCACCAGACTCCGTTGAAAAGATAGAGAAGGCTTTTTCCTCCGTAGTTGATAATGAAAGATTTGCCGGCATTTGCGGTTTAAAGGCAGGGGCTTTTGACAAACAGCCTTTGGGCAATAGCGCGGCTTCGGCTGGTTTGGATTGCTCAATGGCGGATATAAGGTATAAATATCATATCCGCGGTGATATGGCGGAAGTGTTTAAGACCTCGGTATTAAGACAATATCCGTTTCCCGTATTTGAGGGCGAAAAATTTATGAACGAGGCCGTCGTCTGGGGCGAAATAGCCAAAAAACATCTTATGCGCTATACAGGCGATATTTTGTATTACTGCGAGTATATGCCAGACGGATTAACCCGTTCGATACGCCGCCAATATCGCCGCAGCCCCAAAGGAACAAAACTTTATTACGGCAGGCTGATAAAGGATAAGTCCATCCCGCTGAAAGAACGGGCAAAGGCGGGCGTATTGTATTGGCGGTATTTGTGTTTTAATGGGGAAGGATATAAAAATATGCCGTCATTTTTGGTAATATTTTGGCCCGCGGGCGTGTTTTTTTATTTTATGGATTGCTTTTTAGGGGCGTAAAATAAAGTGTTCCATCTTTTAACAGTTGACGTCTATCATTACTTTGTATGAAGGATAAAATAAATTATGAAAAAAATTGCGATATTAACATATGTCCAAGCAGACAATTACGGCGCTCTTTTGCAGGCGTATGCTTTAAAAAAAGTAGTATTTATTTGTGGTGGGGAAGCGGTAGTATTAAATTTCAAAGGCCTGCCTGGCAGAACTGATATGAAAGGAATTATTAAAAAGGTTTGTTTCCCCGTTTGGAATTTTAGAATAAAGAAAAATTTCAAATCTTTTAGAGATATTATCTTAAAAAACTCCTTTCCGTTAAAGCGCGATAATTTGCCCGCCCTAAATGATAAATTTGATATTTTTATAACCGGCAGCGATCAAGTTTGGAATTTCTTCGGCAACGGTTTTGACAGCAGTTATTTGTTGGATTTTGTAAGGGATAATAACAAGAAATATTCTTATGCGGCAAGTTTCGGAAGGCCGGAAATTACTCCTGAGGAAGAAGCTCTTTGCGCTCCTTTGCTTAAATTGTTTGCGGGGATTTCAGTCAGGGAAGACTGCGGCGTGCCATTGGCGGAAAGATTATCTTCAAAATCCGTACGCAGGGATATAGACCCAACCTTGCTTTTGACTAAAAACGAGTGGCTTGAAGTCGCGCAAATGCCAGACAGGGAAAATTATGTATTGCTATACCTTATGAGCCATAATGCCAAAATAATCGACTATGCCAAGAAACTTGGGCAAAAAAAAGGCTTGAAAGTTGTTATGATAACCACTTCTCCTATCCCAAGAAAGGGAATAGAAGTGCTGACGGTTACTCCACAGCAATGGCTGGGCTACTTTTTAAAGGCAAAATATGTGGTGACGAACTCTTTCCACGGGTTGGCGTTTTCAATCAATTTTAACAAGGATTTTTTTGTGGATTTGCTCCCCCCTCCGAGCAATGTCAATTCCAGATTGGAAAATCTGCTTGAATTAACAGGGCTAAAGGGCCGCCTGATAGACAATATCTGCGATAATTACGAAGAGGAAATTTCTTGGGGAGAGGTCAACTCCATAATGGAAAAGGAAAGAGAAAAATCCAATAATTACTTAAAGGAAATAATAACGAAATGAAAAACTGTTTAATAGCGATAGGCGCGGCAAAGTACAATATGGGTTCCCAAATGTTGCTTAGGGGGATAACCCAAATCATTAAAGAAAACGGAGCGGAATATATAGCAGTATCATCTGCGGATATAAACGAGGGTGAAAGTTTAAATATCCCTTTTGCGGATAAATATGTTCCTAGACAATTTAAATGGAGCAAATATTGGTTATTCTTAAAATTTAATGCCGTAATAAACAGATTTTTGCCTTTTTTAAGGATCTTTTGGGCAAGTATTCAATATCGCCCTTTGATAAGGCAGTTCAAAAACTGCGATACCATAATACTTGTCGCGGCGGATAATTATGATTACGACAACAGAAAAAACATTCTTGATGTTTTGGCCGATTTTGCCGTAAGACAAAAAAACAAACCGACGGTAATTTTATATGATTTTTCCGTAAGCGAGAGGAACATCACCAAATACCTAAAAGAAACCTGCACCAAGGTAGATGTTTTAAGCGCGCGCGACAGCCTCTCTTACGATAATTTGATTAAGGCGGGGATAGATAAAAATCTCTACTTGATACCCGATCCCGCTTTTATTGTTCCCCCTTCGCAGACGTCTTTGCCCAGGGAATTGGAAGGCAAAAAGTTTGTCGGCGTGAATGTAAGCTCTTTGGTAACGGGCAAAACGGACGGCAAAAAAGGCCGAGCCGTCTTAAAAGCCTATGAGAGAATGATAGAAAAAATACTCTCCCACGAGGATTTGAACATATTACTTATCCCCCACGTAATGCGCGGGGCGGATTTAAAAGTTTTGAAGCTGCTCTTTGAGAAATTTAAAGACACAAACCGCGTCTTTTTGATTTCCGACGAAAGTTTAAACGGTCCCCAGCTTAAATACATAATATCGAAATGTCAGTTTTTCGTTGGGGCGAGAACCCACGCCACAATAGCGGCATATAGCTCATGTGTGCCTACTTTGGTTTTGGGCTACTCCATAAAATCGCTGGGTATAGCGAAGGACCTTTTCGGCTCTTATGAGGACTATGTCGTTAATCTTGATTTGTTAAACGATAATGCCGATATTTTGGCGCAGAAATTCGACTTACTCTATTCTAAACACACGGAAATAAAGGCACGTTTGGAACAAATTATGCCGCGATATATGGAAGACGCCAAAAAAATAGGCAAAATTATAGCGGATTTTAGGAAATAAAATGAATCAAAGAAAAGCGGGTGCCATCTTATCTTATGCCGGTATAGCCTTAAATACCCTGGTGGGCTTTTTGTTTACCCCGCTGCTCATCTCCTTTTTGGGCAAGGATCAATACGGCCTTTATCAGTTAGTGGGCTCTTTGATAGCCTATCTAAACATAATGGATTTAGGGCTTTCCAATACGACTACCAGATATTATTCTGGCTATAAAGCCGTAAATGACGAAACTTCCGCCGAAAATATTTTGGCGCTAAGCGGTATTTTATATGCGGGCGTTTCGGTTTTGATAGTAATTGCGGGTTTATTGCTGTTTCATTATTTTATTCCTTTGTATTACCATACTCTCTCCACGGAAGAAATTTCCTTGGTGCGGAATATGTTTTATGTTCTGCTGTTAAATTTGGCGGTAGTGATACCCTCCAATGTTTTTACGGCTATAATAAATGCACATCAAAAATTTATCTTTGCCAGGGGCTTGGTGCTGTTTACCACTTTCTTTAGGCCGCTTAGCGTAGTTGCGTTTTTGTTGCTTTTTAACTCGGTTATGACGGTGGTAATAGTACAGACGCTGTTTAATATTTTCGTGGCGATTTTAAGCGTGTGGTATGTGCTTTGCAAATTGAAAGTCAGGTTTAAATTCCATTATTGGAACGGCAAATTGGTAAAAGAGATATTGACGTTTTCTTTCTTTGTCTGTATCCCCGGTATAATCAGCATAGCGTATTGGAAAACGGGGCAGGTAATCTTGGGCGCGGTAGCGGGCGCGGGCGCGGTGGCGGTATACGCCACGGCTATACAGATAGCACAGGGGTATATGTCCTTATCAGTCGTAGGCGGTATATTTTTGCCCCAGCTTTCCGCCATTAACGCCAAAACGGACGATATGACGGAAATTAACGCCATTTTCTTAAAAACGAGCCGTCTGCAATATTATCTTATGTCTTATATTTTTCTGGGTTTTGTTTTATACGGTCGGTCTTTTGTAAATTTATGGGTAGGGCCGGAGTTTAAACAAGTTTACCCTTACTCTTTGATATTGATGGCGGGTTTATTTGTATGTCTTGTGCAAACTACGGCGGTGCCAATTATACAGGCTAAAAACAAACACGCTTTCAGGGCGGTTTTATACGCGGTATTGGGGGTTATAAATATTATCGTCTGTATTCCCATGGCAAAGATATACGGCGGTATGGGATGTGCGGTAACTACGGGAATATCCTTGCTGATAGGCCAAACGATAATAATAAACTTTTATTATCACAGACTTGGAATAAAAGTTATTGATTTGTTCAAAGATATGTTAAAAATTTTGCCGTATATGCTTATAGCGTTTTTGATATTTTTGTTTATCGGTTCGATATGGGACAATGGTAAAATAACGGGCTTTATTTTGCAGGGGACGATATTCTCGGCCGTATACGGGATTATTTTATGGTTTTTTGTATTTAACCGATACGAAAAGGACTTAGTGTTAAAACCGCTTAATTTAATTTTTGGGGGCGTGTATGATAGATTTAAAAAGGAAAGCTGATTGCTGCGGATGCGGTGCTTGCGTGAGCGCTTGCCCTAAAGATGCAATCTCTCTAAAATATGACGAGGAAGGTTTCTTATACCCTCAAACGGACAGGAACCTTTGCGTAGACTGCGGCCTTTGCAATAAGGTATGCCCCAAAGAGAACGACTACAAAAGAAATCAAAGTTACTCTTACGGCTTTTTTGCCGCATACAATAAGGATAAGGCGCAAGCGAGGGACAGCTCCTCCGGCGGCATATTTTCGCTTTTGGCGGAATATATAATATCCCAAAAGGGGGCGGTATACGGTGTGGAACTGCTGGATAATTTTCAATTGGTTCACAGCCGTGCGGATTCTTTGGAAGGATATGTAAAATTCAGGAAATCAAAATATTTGCAAAGCAATACCAACAATGTTTTCCGCCAAGTTAAGGAGGACCTTAACAAAGGCCTGAAAGTTCTTTTTACCGGTACCCCCTGCCAAGTAGCGGGCCTGCATTCCTTTTTGGGCAAGGAATATAAAAATCTATATACCTGCGACGTGGTTTGCCATGGAGTCCCCTCCAAAATAGTTTTTGACAAATACATAGAGGAACTAAACCAAAAACAGAGATCCAAAGCCGTAAGCGCCTGCTGGCGTGATAAAGAAAACGGGTGGTATCCCAATAAAGTAACCGTATTGTTTGAAGACGGTTCCAAAAAAACTACTACTTCAATCAATAACCCTTATCAAGCTGGTTTCTTGCATAATTTATATCTTAGCCCTTCGTGTTATGTCTGTAATTGGGCAAAATTACCCCGAGTCGGCGACATTTCCCTGGCGGATTTTTGGGGATATAAGGGCCCGTTGCTTGAAGAAAACGAAAACGCCGGCCTTTCCATAGTGGCAATATCTTCCGATAAAGGCGCAGAGTTATTCGCCAAATGCAAAGATAAAATAAGCTGCCATAGCGTATCGGAAGAAGAGGTAAAACTCAGAAGCCGCCACATTTATAAACATCCAAAAGCCAAAATAGAGCGAACCCTTTTCTTTAGGGACTTTCGCAAGAACGGCTTTCACGCGGTTGCGGAAAAATATATATATTCCAAAGAATACGCCCCGCGCAGGTTTCTTTTTAGGGTAATTGATAAAATCGTGGATATTCTCAGATGATAAAGATTGAAGATAAAACCCAATGCAGCGGCTGCGGTGCCTGCCGCAATATCTGCCCGAAAAATGCCATTTCAATGAAGGCCGACGCGGAAGGCTTTTTGTATCCCAACGTTGACGATAGTCTGTGCGTCAAATGCGGATTATGTCTTAAAGTATGCCCTATAATAAACAATACCCCCCCCTTTCATACCGGCAGGATTATGGCCGCTAAACATAAGGACGAAAATATAAGGAGTGCGGGATCTTCTGGCAGTATGTTTTCCTTATTGGCGCAATACGCCCTTAAACGCGGCGGCGTGGTATTCGGCGCGGCTTTTGACGGGAAGTGGAATGTAGTGCATCAAAGCGCGCAAGACGAACAAGAATTGGATAAACTGCGCCGCTCCAAATATGTGCAAAGCGATATGCAGGAATGCTTTAGGCTAGCCAAAAAATTTTTGCAAGAGGGTAAAACCGTCCTTTTTACCGGTACGCCTTGCCAAATAGCAGGCCTCAAAAATTATTTGGGAAGGGACTATGCTTCGCTTATTACGGCGGATATTATATGCCACGGCGTGCCTTCCCCGTTGGTATGGCGCAGATTTTTGGAGGAAACACTCCCCCTTCAAGACATTTCGGCCATAGATTTCCGTTATAAACGCTTTGGCTGGGACGCCAGCTATCTCTGTATTAAAAAGAAGGACGGGGCTTCCCTTCCCGAAATAAAGGGCCTCTTAAAGCCTTTTAAATCCTTATTGTTAAGGTCAAAAGGGCGGTTGTTTAAGATTATTTATATTCTTCCTTTTACCATTTCAAATTTGTATGAAAGGCCCTCGTGCCACGCCTGTTCTTTCAAAGGCTGCGATAAATATTCGGATTTTACCATGGCCGACTTATGGGGCGTAAAGAATTTTATACCCGAAATGTACGACGTCAAAGGCGTATCCGTACTTATGTTAAATTCCCCGAAGGCCGAAGATCTTTTTGAGGAATTAAAGAATAATTTGATTTATAAGGATATTTCTTTTGAGAATATGTCCCAATACAATCCCTATTTTATGAAGTCTACCGAGCCCAGTCCTTTCCGCGCGCAGTTTTTTGACGCTTTGATAAACAAAAAAGGCTCTTTTTATTCGCTTATCAGAAACAAAAAAGGAATGAAGCCCCTTATCTTAAAGATAATTCGCTTCTTGGGCGGAGCAAGATAAAAGCGGATTGAAAGTAAATGCCGCGAAGTTAAAACGATAAACTGCCGTTTTCTCTTTATTGCTCCCCCAAAATAAGGTGACGTTATTATTTCTACGACTAAACAGGCATTAGTTTAAGCTATAAAAAACCCCCGTTTTTGTACGGGGGTTTTTAGTTCGCAATAGGTTCGAGGGTTATTTTTTGTCTTCGTTATAGTAGCTGTAACTCTTTTTGTAATAACCGTATTTGCCGATAGCCATACCGCTTGGCTGATAGTGGCCTATTACCGCGCCGAGTATCTTTATATCCGCCTTATTTAGCTTATCAATGGCTATTTGGGCTACTCTGGTATTCGTCTGGCCGTATTTGACCACGAATACCGCATAGGGTATATACTTGCCCCAAAGCAGAGTATCGGATACCGGTACAATGGCGGGGCAGTCTATTAATACTTGGTCGTAATTCTTTTTTGCCCAATCGATAAAATCCGCCAGTTTGGGCGTATTTAAAAGTTCAGCCGGGTTTGGCGGCCTTTGGCCCGCCGTCATTACATAGAGGTTGGGCACGTCTTTTACGGCTTGTACGTTTGCGGCGTATTCCGCCTTTTCGCCTTCCGCCGTCCAAATATTGCTTAGCCCCAATTCGGGTGAAAGCCTAAAGGTTTTATGCAGGCGCGAACGCCTTAAATCGCCGTCTACTATCAGTACTTTCTTGCCCGTCTGGGCCAAAGCTACGGCTAAATTGGTAGAAAGATTGCTCTTTCCCTCACCCTGCAAAGAGCTGGTTATTAAAAGCGGCTCGTGCGGGGCCTGCGATTGTGCGAAAGCGAGCATCGTTCTTATATTGCGGATATTTTCCGCCAAAAGGAAATTGCCCTGTTTCGTCATAAAGGCATATTCCGTTTCGTTTTTCTTGATTTTCTCTTTGGGTACAAATCCCAAGAAAGGCAGTCTTAGCTTCTTTTCCAAATCTTCAGAGCTTTTTACCGTTTGATCAAAGAAGTCCAATATAAAAGCAAATAATATGCCAAGCAGCGTACCCACGCACAGCCCTAAGGCAAGGTTAAACAGTTTTCTTGGCTTTATCGGTTTTTCCGGCATAACGGCATTGTCCACTATGCGGATATTGTTGCCGGAAAATTGCCCCGAAAGCTCTATTTTTATACTTTGCACCAGCCTTTGTGTTTCCAATGCTATTTTGTTTTGCACCGAGGAAAGCTGCCTTTTTACGGAAATAACTTCCGGGTGCATGGCAGTATATTTGGAGGATAATTCAGCCTGTTTGTTCAATAAAGAGGTTTCCTGCAGTTTCAAATTCTTTATAAAGTCGCTGTTTACTATCTGCGGCATTGAATTTAATAATTCCTCTTCACCTTCGCTTCTTTCCGTACTTTCAAGAGCTCTTATTACGTCTTGCCCCATAGATATGCGGTTGCTTATATTGTCGCGGACGAAAGTTTCGGCTATATTATTGGCTACTTCCATCGAAAGGGCAGGGTCGAAACTGGTTACCGACAAGTTTACCAAACGGGATCTAGTTATCGGGGTAATATCGATGGCTTTGAGCAGTTTTTTAACCCCGGCGGGGTTTGCAAATTCCTCGTATTTATTCAGCTCCATTTGGCGGTAGACTTTTTCAAGCAGGTTTCTGCTTTCCAAAAGTTTATATTGAGTTCTGTAATAATCTTCTTCCGCACTGAAGGAAGCATAAGGATTTGTGTTCAGTTTTCCCGCGTTTTCCTGATTAATCATCATAAGCACGGTAGCTTGGTAAGCGGGCCTGGTGAAGGTATTAAACATTATCGCGCAAAACGCACCCAACGCCATAAAGGCGGCTATAACCCAAAAATGTTTAAGAAGCACTTCTATATAGTAATTAAAGTCTATCTCTTCATTATTATTAAGTTCTTCACGCATATTCTATGTTCCTAAAAAATACTTTGCGGCACAAATACTACGTCGCCCGGTTTTAAGGGGATATCCAAAGCCTTGTTGCCTTGTTTGGTTATTTGGGTTATATCGACGTCTATGGAGGTTTGTTTGCCGTTCTCCATTCTCAAAACTCTTACCCTGGATACTGCCGCTATATCGGTAAACCCGCCTACGGAAGTTATGGCTTCCAATACCGTAAGAGGTTTTTCCGGCGGTATTTGTATCGCGGCCGGTTTTGCCACTTGCCCCAGCACATATACGGTTTTATTGCCGTATTCCTGTATCAGCATGGATACTTGCGGGTTTTTTATGTATTTTTTCAAAGCGGAAGAAAGAATGTATTCCGCGTCGGAAACGGAGTATCCCGAAATCTTTATATTGCCTATCAACGGGTAAGTTATGGTACCGTTTGTGGCTATGCGGAGAATACGTTTCATATCATCTTCCATAAAGACTTGTATTTCCACAAGGTCGCCGGGTTGCAAAATATAGTCGGAGTTTCCTTTCAAATCGTTAAGGTCTTGGGTGATATCTCCGTTATTTATTTCCGTAATCAAGCTGTTGTTTACTTTTGCGGGACTGCCGCAGCCGTTAAGTATCGCCGCAAAAGCCAAAAATATAATAATGCTGTAATATTTCATAATAACTTTATTTTAGCAAATATGGAGCTAACATTAAAGGACTAGAGAGTATTGATATAAAGGCGGGATAGTTCCTTCTCGCGCGGATATTTAATCAGATAAGATTGCGCTAAATCGTGGGCTTTGGTTTTTAAGGCTGATTTTTCTTCCGGGGATAGTTTTTTGTCCAAGCTTTTATTATAATATTCCACCCCCAAGCGCAAAGCGTAGCGCGGCGATGGATAATAGCGCAATGCCTTTTGATAGTATTCCACTTTACCCTCGTATTTAAAACCGTTGGCGAAGTAATAATACCGCCAAGCTATCGCTTTTTGCAGAGTATAGTAAAAAGTTAGGCAGAAAACGGCTAATATTATAATCTTTAACCATAATTTTATACTTATTCTGGAATAATTTTCTCTGTAAAAAGATACTCCGCAAAGCATACCCGCCAAAATGAATACGACGCAAGCGCAGGCCGGTATAAACAACGGGAAGTCTATCGCACTGCTTATGCAAAAGGATATAAGGGCGCATATCAGCCCACTGTAGAAGACTTGCTTCTTTAAAGACAGGTATTTTAAGCGTTTTAAAGCCAACAAGAAAAATAAAAGCGTAAGCAGAAACGGCGGAAGAGTGCCGGCTATCCCCGCGCCCAAAAGGATTTCCAGCGGGTCGCTGTGCAGGCGTTCTATGTATTCTCTAAGGGGTTGGGTGTAATTGGTTATCATTATCGGCATAGCTCCTATCCCGGTGCCGAATAGCGGGCGCTCTTTTAACGCTTTTAAGGCGGAAGTGTACAAGTCTTTTCTTATGTCTACCGAGCGGGAAGACGTCCTATGCGCGAAGGCGTTAATATCTCCTTTCTCTTTCAAGGCGAAAAATACTCCCCCGAAAAATAAAATTAGAACCATAATAATGGCTGTAATTTTGGCTGCCCTATTTTTTAAGAAAAAATACGCCAAGAAAAGGGAGTAAACAAAAGCGCCCGTAAACAAAGCCAGCATGGTCCCTCTTGAGCGGGTAAATACGGCCGCAAAAGCCAAAAAGAAGAATAAAAACAGGAATAAGATCTGCTTTGCGTAAAACTCATTTCTTTTATTTTCCGCGAGATATTTATTTTTCCCGGCAAAATGCACCGCCGATAAAGTCGCGCAGAGTATCGCGGAAACAGCTAAGAAACAGCCCCCATGGTTACGGTTTATGAATGGGCCTATCCCCCCGTTAAAATCTATCAAAGTCTTAAGATATAGTCCCGGCACCGCTATATGCAGCAAGGTAGTTATGACGGCGGGAATGATTATTATCCATATTATTACTTTATTGGATTTGAAGTCGCCCGCGATATTGCTTCCTATAACAAAAAGGGCCAACCAAGTGAGAAAAAGTGCGGCGTGATCCAAAGTATAAAGGCGCATAAGGGTGGCCGGGAAATTGGGTACGGGATCCAAAATCGTCGTTGTAAAACAGGCTTGTATAAGAGTATAGACTATAAGAAACAAAAAAGCCGCCGCCGCCGCTTTGAAGGGTTTTGTCAGGATTAGGCCCCGTCTGAAGAGGAGCATCGCCGATAATATAAATGCGCAGCCTTGAAAAATGGAAAAAGCCCACGGAGTGGTGCCCGCAAAAGCAAATACCAAAAAGAAAAGTTGTATAGCAAAAAAGCCTTTAAAGAATAAATCCATATTAATTAATATTGTATAAAATTTGATATATTAAGATTATATTATGAAAATATGTTTTATATGCCACGCTAATATATGCCGGAGTTTTGCCGCGGAACGCCTTTTAAAAGAGGCCGCGCTGAAAGCCGGACGGACGGATATAGAGGTCTTTTCCCGCGGATTGTACGCAAGCCCAGATTATGTCATTCCGGAGAAAATAAAGAACTTTCTTAAAGAAAACGGAGCCGATTTTGAGAATCATATTTCCACTCTCGTATCCGTAAAAGATTTGGAGCAGGCCGACTTGGTGCTTGTTATGACGCAGGATATATTGGATACGCTTTTGGACAGAGCACCGCAATATACCGATAAAATATTCCTTTTTTTGGATTATGCCTACGGCACTGAAAAGGATATGCCGGATCCTATCGCGCTTTCCGGCCGCCCGTTTGAAAAGATTATGACCGAACTTAAAAAAAACGTGGAAGTAGTTTTTAATAAGATAACGGCACGCTAAGTTCTCCAAAAGAAAAGGCTTTTTTAAAAGACATAAAAAATCCCCCCGTTACGGAGGGATTTTTCATTTTATTCATTTCCGGCTTTTACCCCCAGCGCTTTTAGGGCGCTTTTTAGGGATTTGTATTCTTTCCAGCCTACATTTACCCCTTTGGGCCCCGTAGCTTTGGAGCATATAAGCAAATCATAATATTTGCCGTCTTGCTCTCTATAATATGGGCCTTGCGGGTTTTCCGAAAGTTGATACATCATTGCAGCACCTCCCAGCCTTTGTTTACGGCTATGGCTATATCTTCTTGGGTTAAATCAGCACTGCCGCTGGAACCCGTTATATTTATTTTTTGTCCCGCGCTTACCTGCGGCAGGCTTTCAAATAAACTTTTAAGGTTCTCTTTGTCCATACCCGTATAAGAAACATCAATTTGCGGCGCACTTTGAGTAAACGGCCCTGCGGAAGATACCTTCAATCCTTTAAACCCGGTCATTGGTTTCTGAGAAGTCCCCGCACAGGTTATCCTTTCCAGCTTATCGCCCGAAGATAAATCCAGCATAGCCATATCCAAATTTGGGCAGTTGCCAAAGATATTAAAGGCATTGGTTAATGAGCCAAAATTTGAATTTTCAAATATAACCCGACGCAGCGCTTGGGAGTTGTAAAACATATTTATGGTATCCTGGGGAGTAAAGTTTTTAAGCGTAACTTTGCTCAGTTTTGAACAGTTCCTTAAAGAACAGTAATTCTTTGAGAGATAATTTCCGTAATTGATAACGGGCAGATAAGAAAGTTCTCCGCACTCGTTAAAAGCGCCGTATATGCTTTTTACTTTTATTTCTCCGCTTGAGGAAGTTACCGCCCGCAAATCTCTGTTACGGACTTTTTGGGTATCGTTGTCGTCCGAGAGCAAAAATCTTTCCATCAGGCAATCTGTGGCAAGGTGGACCCATAATACTCCTTGTTCTTGGGTTCCGCTCTCTTGGCTTCTTTCGCATTTGAAACCCGTTATATCCGCATTTTCGTTTACGGGCAAAAGAGTTAAGCTATAAGAAGTTAGGGCTTCGGGATAGTTTATAAGAATGCTTTCAAAATCCGCCAAATCGGCGATATTGATTACGCACTGCTGCCCATTTTCAAAGAGTGCGTATTCCCGTTGTCCCACAAGCACTTTATAGCCCCCTTCGCAATTGACGGAAAAAGAGAATACGGGATATTTGTCGCTTATCAAAATGCCGATAGCTCCTTCAGGCGTCGTTTGGCGCAGTTCGGGCCAGGAAGAAGGCTTGGCCCAGTTGTACTCCGTAGGGATAAAGCCTTCCCCCGCCTTAAAACCCATATTCCCCTTAAGGGAAGTTAAAAGGGAAGTTTTCATATTACTGCACCGATACTTTAAGATCTTGGCTGGATATGCCAGTCAAATCGCATTTTAAATAGAGATTGGCGAATTTGAGATATAGCGGCATATCGGCTTTAAGCAGGATTTGCACGCCGTTTTCATCGGTAAGCGGATAATAGTTTATATCGTCTTGGCTGACTTGCAGTTTTATGTCGCCCCCGCTGAAAGAGCCGGTGGCAAGCAGCATAATACATTCGCTCCTGCCGTTTGTGCAGGCGGCGATTTCCGTCAATTTTACGCTTTTGTTTATTTGTGGTGTTTGGGAGAGATCTGTTATAACCATTAAAAAAACCTCATATATAATTGAATATGAGGCTCTCCCTAATTAAAAAGATACCAAAAAATGAGTATTTTGTCAATTTCCAATACTCGCTAGGATTTTATACAATTTAATAATGAAGAAATTGATAATACCAAAAGAATACAAAAGCTCTACCGATTTGAGGCAGACCCAAAAAGCCATAAAATTTATAAAAGACACTTTCCAAAAGAAATTGGCGCTGGCGCTTAATCTTGAAAGGGTTTCCGCCCCTTTGTTTGTGGAGGAGTCAAGCGGCCTCAACGACGACCTAAACGGTGTTGAGCGCCCCGTCAGTTTTGACCTTAAGCAAACAGGCGTCAAAGCCGTGATAGTACATTCTTTGGCCAAATGGAAGCGTATGGCCCTGAAACTTTATGATTTTAAGCCTGGACAAGGCCTTTACACCGATATGAACGCCATACGCCGCGACGAGGAAACCGATAATCTCCACTCCATATACGTAGATCAATGGGATTGGGAACTTATAATAACCCGCAAAGAACGCAATTTATCTTTCCTTAAGGAAACGGTAAACAAAATAGCGGGCGTGCTTTGCGACACTTTGGCGGAACTTAAAAGGGAGTATCCGCAAGTTAAGACTGAAATAAAGCGGGACGTATTTTTTATATCGGCCGAGGAATTGGAATCTTTATATCCCGCCCTATCGCCCAAAGAGCGGGAGACCGCAGTCTGCAAAGAACATAAGACTGTATTTATAATCGGCATAGGCGGCGCTTTAAAAAGCGGCTTGCCGCACGACGGGCGCGCGCCAGATTATGACGATTGGTCCTTAAACGGCGATTTATTGGTTTATAATGATCTTCTGCGGGAAGCGTTTGAAATCTCTTCCATGGGCATTAGGGTTGATGCGGAGTCTTTGTCAAAGCAGTTGGAAGCGGCCTCCTGCCAAGAACGCAAGAAATATCATTATCATAAACTGATTTTGGAGGACAAACTCCCCCTCACGATAGGCGGTGGGATAGGGCAAAGCCGCCTTTGCATGCTGCTTTTGGGCAAGGCGCATATAGGGGAAGTGCAAGCCTCGCTTTGGCCTTCGGGCATGCGCGAGGAATGCTCGAAAAACGGCATCAATCTTTTGTAGGAGGGATATATGTATAAAGCTGACGAAAGCAGATATTCTAAAATGAAGTACAATCGCAGCGGCAACAGCGGATTAAAGCTGCCGGCGGTTTCTTTGGGTTTGTGGCACAATTTCGGCACGAACGACAATTTCGAGAATATGAAAGCGATATGTTTTACCGCTTTCGACAACGGCATTACCCACTTTGATTTGGCCAACAATTACGGCCCCGTGCCCGGCGCAGCGGAAGAGAACTTCGGCAAGATAATAAACGGCGATCTTAAACCTTACCGGGACGAGATTATCGTCAGCACCAAAGCGGGATACACTATGTGGCCCGGCCCTTACGGCGATTTTGGCGGCAGGAAGTATCTTTTGGCGAGTTTGGATCAAAGCCTTAAAAGAATGGGGCTTGAATATGTAGATATATTCTATTCCCACCGTATGGACAAAGATACCCCCTTGGAAGAAACAATGGGCGCTTTGGACCAGACCGTAAAATCTGGCAAGGCCTTATACGCGGGTATTTCCAATTACGACGCTGAAACCACCGCCCAAGCCGCTTTAATACTTAAAGATTTGAAATGTCCTTTCGTAATCAATCAAATAAGGTATTCCATATTTGACAGGACGATAGAACGCAACGGGTTAAAGAAATATGCCCGCAGAAACGGTATCGGTTTGATAGCGTTCAGCCCCTTGGCGCAAGGTCTTTTGACGAACAGATATCTAAACGGTGTACCGGAAGACAGCCGCATAGCCAAAGACGGACGCTTTTTAAAACGGGCGGATTTGACGCCCGAGCGTCTTTTGCAGATAATGGCCTTAAATGAAGTCGCCAAGAAACGCAATCAGACTTTGGCGCAAATGGCTTTAAACTGGGTTTTGCGCGATGACTCGGTAACAAGCGTATTGATAGGCGCAAGCAGCCCGGAACAAGTCAAGGAAAATCTGGGGGTGATGGCGTTCCCCTCTTTTACGGAAGAGGAACTAAAGGCAATAGACAATATCGCCCCTATCGAGTAGATTGCCAAGTATAAAAAGGCGGCTTTTGAGGCCGCCTTTTTTATTGGTTATTTTGCTTTAGTGTGGGAAGTGGTCTTGCTTGGCAAAGCGCATAAAACGATAACGATCAACACACCTATGCCGAAAATTGTGGTAAGCAGCCACCACGGGCTATGGCCGGCATCTCTAAGGCGCCTTGCCGATATGCTTAAAGACGGCAGTAATATAGCCAAGTTAAAAAGGCCCGCCAGCGGCGCAAATACAAGCCCTAAGACGAAACTTATTATAAAAGAGTACAAAACGAAATACCAAAATTCCGCCCTGTCCGCTTTTCCTTCGAAAGCTATATATTTTTTATTTACGACCTGTAAAAAATATTTTTTAAAAGACTCCATTTTTTACCCTCTCTTTTTTAATATAAAATATTTACTATATCTATAATAATGCATAATGAGTATAAAAGCAAGAGAATTTTAATCTTTCAGCAGGATTGAGAGTTCGTTTTTAAGTTCTTGCGGGCTAGTGAAGTGAATTGCGGAAAAGCCAAGCTCTCGCGCGGCTTCCACATTTTTAATATTGTCGTCTATAAAAACGCAGTCCTCCGCTTTAAGATTATAGCGGGAGAGCAAAATTTGATATATTTTCGGGAACGGTTTTATGCATTTTTCCTGTCCCGATACGACCATAGCGTCGAATAATGCAAAAAATTTAAAATTTTCTTTTGCCCAGGGGAATTTTTCGGCCGACCAATTTGTCAAAGCGTAAAGTTTATATCCCTTTTGTTTTAACTCTTTTAATATTTCCACCGTTCCTTGGAATATAGGGCCGAACATATGGTGCCAGCCCTCGTCGTAGAGTGCGATTTCTTTGGCGTATTCGGGGCAAGATTTTTGAGCGAGGGCGATATTCTCCTTAACGCTCATACCCGCGTCCATTTTCAAAATCCACTCGGAATTGCAACAGCGCGCCAAAAAGTCTTCCATACGATTGTCGTCGTTAAAGACTGCGCGGTAAAAATATCTGGGGTTCCAGTCGACAAGAACCCCGCCCAAATCGAATATTACGGTCTTTTTCATAGGGTTATTCTATCATAAAAGAGGAATATTTAATAAAAAAGGATACCGTGTGCGAAAAATTTTATATAATATTTATAGAAAATTTGTTGTAGAAAGTACGCCCCCATAGCTCAATGGATAGAGCACCTGCCTTCTAAGCAGGGGATATAAGTTCGATTCTTATTGGGGGTATTTTATTTATAGTAAAAACTTTCCCCCGCTGCGCTTCTATGTTACAAAGACGACACGAATTTAAAAGCCCTCGTTTTAAAACGAGGGCTTTTTGATTATACAAAGCATTTAGCCGCGGGGGTTAGTCTTTCCTTACTACCGGCGTGGTGTTTTGCTGTTTCGTCCACTTGCCTTCGGCTTTGTCTATGTATTGGAAGTATTCATTGGTGAATCCCCCTTGGAAACAAGACTTGTAGTGGAAAGTGTTTACCTTGCCGCTGTCCAATAGTTTATTAAAAACGCCTGGGCCCGTCATATTGAACACTCCTCCGATAGTATTTTCCTCTATATTGCGTTTAATTTGCTCGATAATTTTACCGATTATGGGGTTATTGGGCGCGGCGGCAATAAATGAATTGCATATTCTGCCGTCTTTAAGTTTAAGGAATTTTTCGGTATCTTCGGGTTTTATCAGTTTATCCAAGGATACTACGGTTGTGGCGTCGATATCCAAATATACTCCGCCGTATTTGTACAATACCAGTACACGCCAAAAATCGGCTTGCGCGGCGCCTATTTGTATTCTGGAATATGCGTCATAAATATCCTGAGGATAGTTTTCTTTTATGAACTCGGCCCTGGCCTCCGTAGATACGAAACGATGCTCATAAGTAGGCGACATATGTCTGTTTACCCAATAGTTGAAATATACGGGCAAAGTAAACTTATCGGTAAAATTGGTCTGCCAAATTATGCGCGGGATTTTCTGTTCGTATTTTGCTTTTTTCAAAGGTTGGGTATGGGGCGGAACAGTAAAGCGCTTCTTGGGAAAAAGATATTGATAGACATAGCATAGATGTTTAAAAATGTTACCGCTTAGCAGCAGCAGTCCCTTGTATACGGAAAGCATAGAATATACCTCTTTTTCGTTTATGTTTTTGACGTAAAAACGTTGTCTTATGCCAAGATTATAATAAATAAGATTATTCTTTTCAATCGTAGAGATTATCTACGCGTGCGGAAAGAATTTGATTTGAGCGCGGGGTTTGTTTCTGATTATTATGCAGAATAAAAAACCCCTCTTTTTGAGGGGTTTCAGGGTCGTTAAAGCTATTTCTATATATCGATATTTAAGAAATATCTCGCCAAAAGGCCGATGACGAAGGATATTATCGCCACGCCCAAGCTTATCCCCGCCATCTCGCCAAAGCGTTTAAAGAACGGCAGACTCTTTGCCACCGATACATAATAATTGAAGATGAATATTATCAGTATCATTATCGCCAGCATTGAAAATAAAGCGCAGAGGTACATATCCTGCGGGTAAATCAGATAAGGCGCTACCAGCAATACTACCGTTATAAGATAGGCTATGCCCGTATAAACGCTGGCTTTTAAAGCTTTATCGTTGCCGCTGGCTCGTTCGGCCAGATAGTTTGAAGCCGCCATAGATAAAGTGGCCGATATGCCCGTTATTATACCTGCAAGAGCGACCAGGCGGGTATTGGCCAAAGCCAGAGTAAGGCCCGCTATCGTGCCCGTAAGCTCGACAAGCGCGTCGTTAAGGCCAAGCACCATCGCTCCTACGTATTTAAGGCGTTCTTCGTCCAAAAGGTCTATCAGGGCGGCCTCGTGCGCCTTTTCCTGGGCGATTATATCGTTTATATTGCTTATTTTATCTTGCAGAAGGCGCATATCCTCTATGCCTTGATATTCGTTTTTCTCCATCAGCTTTATGACGAATGTATACCCAAATAATATTGACATCAAACCGTAGCACAAAATTTTTGCTCTAGAGGGCTTGGCTTTTTCGCCGAGGTGTCTTTCCCACAACAATGCGTGTTCGTGTTCTTCGGAAGATATTTTTAAAAGGACTTCTTTATTCTTTTCGTTTTTTTCTCTCTTTGCTATGTTTTTGTATATTATCGAGGCGGTTATCTCGTCGCGCTGATATTTGCGCATAAGATTTTTTTCGTACGGAGTATATTGTTCTTGCATAGATTACCTTCTTAAAATATGGAAATATATTAAATTATATCTTTTTATGAAGGTTCCTTCTTCCTTTGTTTTTGCGATACCAATGCGTTTTTTGGGCGATTTTTTGAGCTAGTCTTTCCCGTATTAACGCCAAGTCTTTGTCTGAAGGGGACCAAGCCCCAAATAGATTGTGTTGCAGAAAAATATTTCTGGGGAATATACGCCTGGCATCAAGTTTGTAGCCTCGGCGTTTGAGTTCCTTTTTAAGGGCTTCGTATCTTTCGTCAAGGTATTTGCCTTTATCGTAGAAGAATTTCACGTGCCCACGCCCGAGCATAAATTCTGGCGGGATATCTTCGGGTTTGAAGCCTCTTTTGCTCTTTAGGCTGCGCTTAAGTGCGGCGGGAATCATAAAGATTTCGCGGTATTCGGCCATAAGGTGCTGGTCGTAAAGTTCGCGCGGATTTAGCAAATTTATTCTTGTCATACTACCCCCGTAATAGTATAAGGGCGCGGGCGCGCTTTTCAATGGGCGAGGCAGGAGCCTTTCGGGATTGATATAATTTATATATGAACAGAGAAATCCTTCGCCTTGCTATCCCAAATATAATAGCCAATATAACTGTCCCTATTTTGGGTATGACCGATACGGCAATATCGGGGCATTTGTCATCTTCTCTGTATATAGGGGCGATAGCGGCCGCGGCGGTGATATTCAATTTTTTGTATTGGAATTTTTCTTTTTTGAGAATGGGCACCAGCGGTTTTACCGCCCAAGCGCTGGGCGCGCGCGATTTGAGAGAAACTACCGCCGTCTTGTGCCGCTCGCTTTTTACGGCTGTATCGGCCGGCGCGGTATTGATAATACTGCAAAGCCTAATCTTTGAGGTTGCGTTTTTCTTTCTTAAAGCTTCGGCCGAAGTAAAAGAGCTTGCCGCCCAATACTTCTACGTTTATATATGGTCAGCCCCGTTCGCTTTGGCGATGTTCGCGTTTTCGGGCTGGTTTATAGGAATGCAAAACGCCAAAGCGCCTATGGCGATAGCGATAAGCGCGAACTTGGCTAATATTGCGGCCAGCCTAATATTCGTATTCGTTTTCGATATGGAAATTAAGGGGATAGCGTTAGGTTCGTTGGTGGCGCAAATACTTTCTTGCGCTTTGGCTGCTTTAATTTGGCTTAAATATTACGGCAAATTAAGGCGTTATATAAGCCTTGGGTGTTTGAAGTCAGCGCAAGGCTTCAAGGCGTTTTTCAAGGTAAACAGGGATATATTCATAAGAAGTTTCGGCTTGATTATGGTAACGGTGTTTTTTACTGGCATCTCGGCGCGGCGGGGCGATATTTTCTTGGCGGCGAACAGCTTGCTTATGCAGCTTTTTTTGTTGTTTTCCTACATTATGGACGGGTTCGCTTTCGCGGCGGAGGCTTTAAGCGGCAAATATTACGGCGCGAAGAACTATTTAAAACTTATAAAAATCGTAAAGAGGATATTTCTTTGGGGTTTTTGCCTTAGCGGAGTATTTGCTTTCCTCTATCTTGGATTTACGTATCTCATTTTGAATATTCTTACCGATAAAACCGAAGTAATCGCCATGGCTATGAATTATAAATATTGGGCGGTATTGATCCCCTTTGCCGGCTTTGCGGCGTTTTTGTGGGACGGCGTATTCGTGGGAATAACTGCGGCGCGGCAGATGCGTAACTCGATGTTGTTTGCGGTGGGGATGTTCTTTGCGCTTTATTGGCTGCTTTCCCCTGCATTGGATAACAATGCCTTATGGCTGGCGTTTTTGGCTTATCTTTCCATACGCGGATTGGCGCAGTTTTCATACTTCGGCAAGATAAAGAAGCGGTTTAAATAGACTTCCGCGAACGCGTTGGAAAAATCGAAAACGGAAAAAAGGGCGCTTTTCGCTCTCAAAAAAGTATAATATTATTAACTTATATATTTAATATAGGAGAGTTACATCATGGCCACTAAAAAGTGCAACAAGAAATGTGCGCCTCAAGAGTGCTCGCAGCTTCAGCAGCACAGAGGCAAGTTTAAACCTGTACTTCCCAATATTTTAAAGAACGGGCCCGCGTCCGTTAAAGTGAAAGCGGGCAAACCGACTAAAAGCGTCGCCGATCAAGCAAAGGTAAAAAAGATTTTCCCCCATACTTACGGTATGCCGGAAATAGCTTTCGTCAAGGGCGCCAATTCGGCCGTATCAAAGAAACCCATTAACGCGGCGGTAGTGCTTTCCGGCGGGCAGGCTCCGGGCGGCCATAATGTTATAGCCGGCCTTTTGGACGGATTTAAAAAGGCCAATTCCAGAAATAAACTTTTCGGTTTCTTGGGCGGGCCCAGCGGCGTAATCGATTGCAACTTCATAGAGATTACCCCCACCTTAATGGATAAATTCAGAAATACCGGCGGATTTGACTTGATACAGTCCGGCAGAACGAAAATTGAAACCGACGAACAGTTAAGCAAAGCCAAAGAAAATATCGTAAACAATAAAATTTCTGCCTTTGTGGTAGTCGGCGGTGACGATTCCAACACCAATGCCGGCGTAATAGCCGAATATCTTAAAAAAGAAGGCGTGGACGCCAGCGTAATCGGCGTACCTAAGACGATAGACGGTGATTTGAAAAACGAACAGATAGAAACCTCCTTCGGTTTTGATACCGCCACCAAAATCTATGCGGAAATGGTCGGCAATATCTGCCGCGACGTAAATTCCGCCAGGAAATACTGGCACTTCGTGCGCCTTATGGGCAGGAGCGCCTCTCACATCACTTTGGAAGTGGCTTTAAAAACCCACCCCAATATTACTTTGATAGGCGAGGAAGTCCTGGCCAAAAAAATGACTTTGGCCCAAATCGTGGACTATTTGGCCAAAATCGTGGCGGCAAGAGCCAAAGACGGCAAAAACTTCGGCGTAGTATTGGTGCCGGAAGGTTTGATAGAGTTTATCCCGGAGATGAAAGAACTCATCGCCGCTTTAAACGACCTCTTGGCCGACAATGAGGAAGCCCTTTCCAAATTGAACAAAGTTTCCGAAAAGAAAGAGTTTGTAATTTCCAAACTGCCCAAGAAACTGGCCGACTTGATGAAATCCCTGCCCGAAGGCATCGCCTCCCAGCTTATGTTGGACAGAGATCCGCACGGCAATGTTCAGGTATCTTTGATAGAGACGGAAAAACTCTTAATCGAAATGCTTCGCGCCAGGCTTGCCCAACTCAAGAAAGAAGGCAAATATAACGGCAAATTTTCGGCCATTACGCACTTCTTCGGCTATGAAGGGCGTTGCGGCGTGCCTTCCAACTTCGACGCCAATTATACCTACGCTTTGGGCTACAACGCGGCGGTATTGGCTTTGAACAAATGCAGCGGGTATCTTTCTTCCGTAAGGAATTTGGTCAAAAGCCCCAAAGATTGGGCTTGCGGCGGCATTCCTCTGACCATGATGATGAACATTGAAAGAAGAAAGGGCAAGGAAAAACCCGTAATAAGGAAAGCGCTCGTAGACCTTAAAGGCGAACCGTTTAAGCAGCTTGCCAAGAACAGAGAGCTTTGGGCCAAAACCGAAAGCTATTTGTTCCCCGGCCCTATGCAGTTCTTCGGCCCGGAAGAGGTTACCGATATGACTACCGAAACCTTAAAATACGAGCATAAAAAGAAATAAAAATTCTTTGAACTCACAAATCCCCGCCTTTTTATATGGCGGGGATTTTTATTTTCTATTTTGATATTATGTAACTATGTCAATAATTATAATTCTTATTTTGGCGGTTATAGCCGCCGCTCTTACGGCGTGGGTTTTCCTCCTGAAAAAGGAAAACGACGCCAAAAACAAAGATTTCGCCGATATATCTGCCAAAGCTGCCGTTTTGGAGAACGAGAACAAAAACCTTTCCGCCCTCAACCAAAAATGTGAAAGCGAACTTAAAGACACTCAAAACTTGAACGAGAGCCTCAAAAATGAGCTTTCCGCCCTCAAAGCCAAAGAGGCCGAACTAAAGGCCGTAAAACAAAATTTGGAAGATAATTTCGCCCGCCAACAGGCCTCCTTTGACAAACTTCAGGCTTCTGCTAAGGATAACTTCCGCCAGCTGGCCGACGAAGTTTTTAAAACAAAAATATCGGAGCTCAAAACCGAAAGCAAAGAAATCGTAGCCCCTTTAAACACAAATTTGGAGAAACTGCAGGATAAACTTTCCAGAATGCAGAACTTAAACGAAAACCTGCAAAAAGAAGCCGCTAACCTTACCAAGGCGCTTCAGTTCAGCGGGAAAACTCAGGGCAACTTCGGGGAAATGATATTGGAAGAAGTTCTGGAAGCTTGCGGCCTTAAAAAGGGTGTAAATTATGAGGTGCAGGCCACCTTGCATTCCGACGAGGGCAAACCTTACCGCCCTGATTGCATAGTAAATTTGCCCGACCAACGATATATAGTAATAGACTCTAAAATGTCTTTAACGGCTTACACGAAATTTGTTTCAGAAGAAGATTCCGAACTAAAAGCCAAATATTTGCAGGACCATATAGAATCCATCGAAAAACACATCAAAGAATTATCGGCAAAAAAATATCAGGATTTAAAAGAAATCAAAGGCCGCACGCCGGATTTTGTAATGATGTTCGTACCCATAGAATATGCCTATATGGCCGCTTTGGACGCCAAACGCGATTTGGGCATTTTCGCGGGCGGCAAGCGCATAGCGGTGGTGACGGCCTCCTCCCTTATACCTATCCTTAAAACGGTGGAAAGCCTATGGCGCATAAGCACCAGCCAAAAAGAAATGGACGAGATAATTAGAATAGGCTCTGCAATACATACCCAAGCCGCATCGTTTTTAGAGAATATGCAGGAGCTTAGAAACGGCATAAACAAAGCGGGGCAGGCCTTTAACAAGTCGATGACGTCGCTAGACGGCGGAAGAGGTATTTTGCTCTACGCAAAAAAACTTGAAGAGCTGGGCGTTAAAGGTAAAAAGAACCTGCCGCAGGACAAATCGGCGGGAGTTAAAGTCCCCCTTCTGGGACAGCCCGAAGAGAATACAACAGACGAAACCTCCGACAGTTTGTTTGAAGACGTGGACTGATACTACTCTTCGTCAGATATATTATCGTTGCTCATCGGGATATTGTTAGGATTTGTTTCTTTCAATATCAGCGGTATGTAAATATCGTCTATTTTTAAGCCATGGTCAAACCCGTAGGAAGGCAAGTCTTTGCTTTGTAAAAGGTTATTTTGCCAAAAAGAATCGTCCAGCAAAAACTTTTCCCTAAAAGAATCGTATCCTTTAAAAAGCCCCGCGTTATAGAATATATTATTGTCAAAATAGGGGTCAGAAAGCCGAGTCTTATCGTCTTTTTAAGGAAGCTCTTGATAGTCAAGGTCGGTATAAAAAAGGAATTTATTTTTCCGCCGATATGTGCTATACCAGCCACGCCGTCGTGCCCCTTTTGATCTGCGGGCAACATTAAAGGCGAACCTGAAGTGCCGCCAAGTACAGAAGGCAAAACGTTTATAAGAGGATATTTTGACGTCTTATCTTGTTCAAACATAAGCAAGGGCTTTTTTATGAAACGAAAACCGTTGCCCGGATATCCTATTGTATATAGTCCCCCGCCGGTTTGAGGCATAGGCTTCAAAGACAAAGGCAAAGGTTTATATCTATCCAAAACACGGATATCCTTGGGGAGCAGCAAAGCCAAATCCATTCCTTCCCTATCGGTAGTTTTGGCAATTACGTCGGCCTCAAACATATTGAAATCGCTGTCAAAAAGATGGACTTGGCTGGCTTTTCCTACGGCATGCCTGTTGGTAAGAAGAAACTTCATTCCCAAATATTCCGTTAGGAAAGCGGTGGCATTATATCTGTTGTTCAACCATAGAGAAAAGACACTCTTTCTGTAAGGAGATACATCATATGAGCTCATTTTGCTGCGCCAAGAATCAAGATAGTTCGTAGTGCCGAATATATCCGACAAATCTAATTTTATAAGATTATAGAAAATTTGCTTTTCCGTTTTGTCGTAGGGCACATGGGATAAAGATCTTGCCGTCATATTAGGGATCATACTTTCGTCGCTTCCCTTAAAATTTCCCAGAAAAGGATTGGTATAGACCTAATGAAATTTTTCTGTTTGACCAGCCGCGAAATCGGGCCCCGTTCCCCCGTTATCCTCTATCGGCTTTAAGCCGTCTTTAGAGTTTGAAAGGTAATAAATATCAGACTCCCCCTCATAGTTTTGAGGCGCGGTCTTGTCCCAATCCATATTTTCTTTATTTATAAGGACACCCTTGGACGTCATATAGGCGATAGGATCCTGTATGATATCTTTAAATGCATCCGACGGAAGCATATCCTGACTAAACCAGGAATAATTATAATTTATCGGGCCTATCCAGCTGCCGTCTACGGCGTTGCGATATTCCAAGTGGAGATGGAAATTTATCTTTCTGCCCAGCAAAAGTTCATGCCCGCCGACTCTTATTCTGGATTGTCCGTCGTGGCTGTATATAAAGAAAGTCCCTTCAGAATTTTCAAACCATACAGCCGGGGACGCCTTGGAAGCGCCCAATACATTTATAAGCCATTCTTTATATTTCGAAAGCAGAACGGAATATTTTACCTTTCCTTTGGCGGCGGATAATTCTTTATACAAATCTTTCTTTATTTCTTTGCCTAAAGCCATCTGAAGCACATTGTCATTTGAAAAATTTTCCCATTCATAAGTATCGCCGCTTAACCCTACCAAATAAGAATGTTTCGGCGCGCCCGCCTCGTTTGAGCGGAGCTTTATTTCTATTAAATTTCTTAATACGTCCTTCTGTTTGGCCGCACTGAACGTTAAAGCTCTTTGTAAGGCGGATTTAACCATAAAATTGGTTGAGGAACTTACATATTCAAACATATCCTGCAGGGGGCTGTCTTCTATCACTAAAGACTTTATTACTTGCCAATCTTCCAGCGGTCCATACTTTAGGGATGGTATTCTATATCCTGAGAGGGCTATCATCTGCCCGCTTTCAAGAGATTCGATCGCGCCCGCGATTTCGTCCATATACATATCAAATGTCTGATGGCCGTATGGATTTTGGTCGATAATATTCAACAATTCGGCAGTCAGTTTGGGCGAAAGGTATCTGGCGGCAGCCTGCAGCTGCTGATAGCGGCCCTTATTTGCCTTGGGGATGCTGCGTTTCTTTAGAAGTTGAGAAGCAAAGTAAGAAAATTCGTCATAGCCGATAATTTCCGGCAGAGATGATTCTTCCTGGTTGACTATTGAGAGTATCGATTTCTGCGGCTGGGTTACAGCCGGCAAACTACCCGTTGGGGAATGGTCAAAATAATAGTTGCCTGCGTAATTGACTTTAAATCTCGCGCTCGGCCCGCCGTGGAATTCATTCAAAATTCCCTCTATTTTAGGCAGGGCAAAAATAGAGAATATCTGTTTTGTTCCCGCCGTTCCTTTCTGCAGGCCGTTGGCTACCGTTGCCGCCGTTTTTGAAGTGTTTGAGAAAACCTCAACCGTAGTTAAAGTCGGCGTTACTTTTGTGATATTAAAAGCTGTTCCGAAGGCGTCAGACAAATTATAAGCCGTTTTAATCGCCGTCTGCGGCGCTTGCGAAACTGGCGCCACGATTACTGTCGGGCTAAAGAGATTTACGCTAGGCGCTCCGGTAAGAGTCAAGCCCGAAAAAGCTTTGCCCGGATTGCGTATCGATCCTCTGGCTATTTGTTCGCTTATATCCCAAGAGGGCAATATCCACGAGAAATATTGATCGGCGATAAAACGTTTCCATTTAGGAAGTTCTTTATACGGCTTATTAAAGAACCAGCCCGGTTTAAACGGTTGGGAAACGATCGGCTGAGACATTTCCAACGCTTCTTCCGCTATTTTCATTTCGGTTTCGGCTTCGCTCTTGGATATGCGCAATCTTTGCTGACGGGTAAGTTTCCCCGTCCCTTGCGCCGCCGCACCGCCGCCGCCTTCCCCCACCGTTGCGGTAAGAACGGTTTTTTCGCCTTCTATCGCGGGAGTGGCTTTAACGGTTTGTCTGCTTAAAACCACTTGAGCAGTACCCTCATTTAAAGGCGTTTTTTCGGCTGAGGCGACAACTTTTTGTGATGAGGAAGTATTTGTCGCTTTCCTGTGTTTTTCGGCCATTGAGGAAAGTGCTTTTTGGGCATCTTTGCCTTTTTGGGCCGCATTTTTTGTATTTTTGGCAGACGCACCTATCGAAGAGCCCTGTTTAGCAGGTGGTGCCGCCGTTCGTTTTACCGGGGTTCCCCCGCCTTTCTTTATATTTGAGTGTACTTTCTTTAGCAAAGCGCCTTTGCCCGCACCTCTGATTTTGGCGATGCGCGCGCTTCTTACCGCTCTGGAAGTACGGAAACTCTTTATAAAAGAGGAGGTACCCCTCGCCAAAGAAGGCAGACTTACTACAAATGATGTAATCAATACCGCGCTTACCAATATATCGCCCCATACGGCCAGCTGAGCTATTTTTTGGTTCTTTTCCGCCCTAGATATTTTTATGGCGTCTTTGGTCTTTTCCGGTCTATAACCGGCATTATAACTTTTTGATACACGCGCCATTATATTATTGACACGGCGTTGGGTGCCTTCGTTTAAATCCCACCAGTCCAAGCTGTAAAGTTTTCCTATTACATAGGCAGAATTCCCGCCTTTTACCCCGCCGCCTTTTATCGCACCGGTAACCAAAGGTATATGCACCGCCGAATATCCGGTGTTTGAAGATCTTAAAGCAAAAGCGTAATTGTTTACCGCTTTGTTCGCTATCGCGCGGGCGCGGTTATCGGGCCATTGGCTTAACAATACTCCGATATCTTCCAAAAGATTGCCGTAAGGCATATTGTAGCCGCTGTGTCCGTCTTTAGCCATACTTATGCCGAAATTGCTATACCCGTATTCTTTTGCGGTTTCTTCGTCTATATATTGGAACCTTAAACCGACTTCGTTTAAATATCTTCCGCCGCGGCCTCTTATCCTATTATTTATATCGGTGCTTTTGTCCACCCAGGCTTTTATTGAAATAATGTCAAATGCGCGTCCGAGTATTTGCCAAACGCTGCCCACCCTCAAACCGTCGGACAAACTGTCTTTAAGAAGGAATTTCTCCAAAAGCTGATAAGCCCTATTGTTGGCAGTCAGCAATAAGGCGGTAACATAATTGCCCAATACCAAGGCGCCGTAATCTTCCCTGTAATTATTTTTTAATTGTTTGTAGAGAAGCTCGGCGTTTGCGTTTTTATCGGCGGCGGAAAGATCGTCAATCATACCGAGCGAAAGCGCTATATATCCCAATTTTTCACAAGCGGAGCGGCGTTCTTCTTTTCCTTTCCTGGCGTCGGCCCGCCCATCTCCGCCGGCAAGACCGGGCATTATATCTGCCATATAGACGTCATTATCGCAATAATCGCCGGTTTTATTTATCAGCTGTCTAAAATACTTCTGCGCTAACCCCGCATCGCCGACGCTTATCCCGTATTCCGATATGGTATTGTAAATGTCTTTGGCGGGTGCTAGCATAAGTTCATTGTTCCAACGCCATTTTTTATTCGTTTCGTCGACGCCTGCCCCATACCTTAAAAGCGCCCTAAGCAGGCCCCTATTATATATTAGAGGGTCGAAGCATTTTCCGTTATCGCAGATATCGCCGTTTTTATTTCTGAATTTGGAACTGTTGGCGATATATACGGCGTCATCGGGGCCATATTTGTGAGTTTTATTTATATGGTTATATGCGGCGGAAACCGCATCTTCTTCGGCGACAACGGCTTTTTTGTATTCAAAATATAAATCCTGCCACTCTTTTTCGCTTAAAGAACGAAAAGATTTTAAATCTTTATCGAAACTCATCGCGAATTTATAGTTATCAAAGGAGAGGGTGTTGCCAATCATTAAGAATTTTGCGTTTATGGCAAATTTTTCCTCGTCAAAAGAAAATCGTTTTTCCTTATTTTGAGCCCAAAAAGGGGTGGCCGTATAAGCCTGCGCATAAGTGGGAAGCGAGCTCTGCGCCAGCATAAACAGTGAAAGAAGTACAGATGTATATTTAATCAAGTGCGCTTTCATATTTAAATAGTAATAATATAGAGGAAACTAAACAAGTGAAAAAGGCCCTATCACTCTTTAGGACTAAGGACCTATATAAAATATTGATAATTATGCTATAATTTTTTTAGAAACTTTTAGTTATGGATTATTATAAGCGTAGAATATCTAAATTTAAAAATGAAAGAAGTCCTTTGTCCAGGACTATAAATTTTTTTGCGTATTGAAGAGCAGACTTTTTAGTCTGCTCTTTTTTTACGAATTTCAAATAAAGATTAAAAAAAGGAGAAACAAAACTATGTTATTTATGCCAAAAGAAGTAAAATTCTTCGATCTGTTCGACAAGCAGGCCGAAAATCTGTTGGAAGGAGCCCAGTTGCTTAATAAAATAATCAACACTCCCGAGATAAACAGAGACAATGTTGACAAAATGCACGCAATAGAACACCGCGGCGACGAGATAAACCACAATATATTGAATATGTTAAACGAAAGTTTCATCACCCCCTTTGACCGCGAAGATATTTTTACCCTTGCCCAAAATATGGATAATGTAATAGACGGTATTTATATGATAGCCAACCGCTTTTACCTATATAAAATAAATACTCCTTCGGAAGAGAGCAAAAAACTGGCTTCCATAATAGAAAATTCCGTAAGCGCGGTATGTAAAGTGGTAAATTCATTAAGAAACAATAAAAATATAAAAGAAACCCTTAAACAATGCGTAGAGATAAATCGTCTTGAAAATATGGCCGACGAAATCCGCGATGAGGCCATATCCCGTATCCTCAATGACGATAAAGCAAACCCCATATTGGTTATTAAACAGAAAGAACTTTTTGAAGAAGCTGAAAAAGTTACCGATATGTGCGAACACGTAGCCAATGTTGTGGAATCAATTATAGTCAAGAATAACTAAGAGGTATCAATATGGATATTATTTGGATAATTTTTCTTATAGTTCTGGCATTGTTTTTCGACTATCTCAACGGTTTCCACGATGCCGCCAACTCAGTGGCTACGGTAGTATCAACCAGAGTACTCTCGCCTAGGGTAGCGGTATGGTGGGCGGCGTTTTTCAACTTTGCAGCGCTGTTTGTGTTTCATACGGGAGTGGCAAAAACGATAGGCAGCGGGATTGTCGATATATCGATAGTGGATACAAACCTTGTTTTCGGCGCGCTTATGGGCGCATGCGTATGGAATTTGCTTACCTGGTGGTGGGGATTGCCTTCAAGCTCCTCGCACGCTTTGATAGGCGGGCTTATCGGGGCGGCTTTAGTGAAAGCGGGGCCTTCCAGCTTGGTAAGCGCGGGTATAATCAAGACCGTGGCTTTTATAGTAATAGCGCCGATAATGGGCGTGTTCTTCAGCATAGTAATAGCCAGCGTAGTCTTTAGGATATTCGCCCACAGCAACCCGTTTAAAGTGGACCATATCTTTAGGAAGGGGCAGCTGCTTTCGGCGGCGGCTTATAGCTTGGGGCACGGCGGAAACGACGCCCAAAAAACCATGGGTATAATAACGATGCTGTTATTTGGCGGAGTTTCAGCCGGTACGGGCGACATATCGGTAATAAGGGATTTCTTTATGACAAACCACGAAGCGGCCCGTTTCGCCGCGGGTGATACATTCTTCATTCCCATATCGATAGTGATATTATGCCATTTGGCAATAGCGTTCGGAACGCTTAGCGGCGGCTGGCGCATAGTAAAAACCATGGGACAAAAAGTTACTCGCCTAAAACCGGTGGACGGCTTCTGCGCGGAATCGGGCGCGGCGGCTTCTTTGTTCATATCATCTTGGTTGGGTATACCGGTAAGCACGACTCATACAATAACCGGCGGCATAGTGGGGATAGGTTCTTTCAGAAGATTCTCCGCCGTACGCTGGGGCGTAGCCAGGAAAATAGTTTGGGCTTGGGTGGTGACCATACCCGCCGCGGCCTTAATTTCGGCCGTTTCCTACTGGGCAAGCACCTTGTTTTAAAAGTTTGTTTGGCACAACAAAACCGCCGTTATAAAAAAACGGCGGTTTTATTTTGCCTAAAATAGCTAATATTTAAATATAAAATGTTAGAATATAAAAAGATTCCCCGGGAGATTTTATGGCTGGCAAATTAAGTTTTTCTTATTCCAAAATGACGCTCTACAAAGAGTGTCCTCAAAAATACAAATTTCGATATATTCTAAAAATACCGGAAAAGCCGAAATATTATTTCGCTTTCGGGACGGCTCTGCACAAAGTTATGGAATATTTATATTCCTCCCTTAAGCCGCCCTTTCCCCCCTTGGAAACGGTTTTGGCGTTTTTCAAGACTGATTGGGAATCTTCCACCTACGAGGAAAAGGGATATCCCTCCAAACTTAAGGAACAGGAAGGCTATTTGGAAGGCGTAAAAATAATAGAGGCCTATTACAAAAAACATCTTAAAGACGAACTTTCACCCCTGGCTACGGAGTTTAGAACTACGGTTGATATAGACGGTCTGTCTGTCATCGGCATTGTAGACCGCATAGATTATCTTGGCGAAGGGAAAGTGTCGATAGTGGATTACAAAACGGGCAAAAAAATCAACCGCGAACCCGACCAGCTGATGATGTATCAAAAGCTGATGAAAGGCAATAAAGAGTTGGAAAATATCGTCAAAACCCGCTATCCTCAGGCTGACGGGATAGAAGTATCCAATATGCTTTTTTATCATTTACCGTCTTTAGACTCGCAGACTTTTGAGCCTGCCTCGGAAGAGGAGATAAAAGAATTTTGGTCGCGCGTGCTGGCCGTTGCGGCCGATATAAAAGCAGGCAATTTCGCGCCGGACCCGGGCGAAACCAAGTGCCGTTTCTGCGACTATAAGGATATGTGCCCGGTATGGAAGCTTTCCCCCTCCGAAATGCAAGAACTTCAGGCTCAGCCCGCGGAAAAAGAAAGCGCAAAAAACCCGATGGATATTCTTTCCGATAAAGTTGATGCTTACGGCAAAGCTTTGCGGGAAGTAAAAAACCTCGAGCGGGAAATTATAGCCGCTATGCAAAAAGAGGATATAAACCGTCATTTCGGCAAGGAATTTGAAGTGTCTTTGTCTAAAGAGGAAACCCTAGATTTTACAGACAGACAAAAGGTTGTGGAAATTTTAAAGGAATTTAATTTGTTGGGCAAGACTTTGGTACCTACTCTGGGGAAGATAAAGGCGCTGCTTGAAAGCGATTTTATCAAGCCCGAGCAGCGCGATGCGCTGTTAAAATTGGCGCGGTATTCGACGCAGTACAAACTAAATTGTTCAAAAACGGAAGAGTGATATGATATACAGGCCGATAAAATTGGCGCGCAGGAGCGCCGCAATGCAGTTAAGATTTAAGAGCGCGATATTTTTTATTTTCATGTTTTTTGCTTTGTTCAGTTTCGCGAGGTTATTGCTTTTATGCTTTAACTATTCATTTTTCGACAAACTTTCTTTCGGGCAGACGGCTTTTGCTTTTCTAAGCGGGCTCAGGTTTGACTTCGCGGCGATAGCGATATTCGTATTGCCTTTGGTGTTTATGCTCAGTCTGCCGGTACGGTCAATCAAGTGGTTAAAGTTTTGGAGTTTCCTCTTATCGGCGGAATTTGTATTGTTCGGGGCTTTGCTCAGCGCGGATCTGATATACTTCGGATACGTCAAACGGCATATGGGCGAGGAACTTTTAAGCCTGGGCAACGATTTTTCCTTTATCGTCGGTTATGCTTTCGGGCCGGGCCTTTGGATTTTGATACTGCTCATTTTGGGGCTGTTGTTTTTGTTATGGCTGGTAAATTTGATAATAAAAATCTTTTATCAAGAGCCCACTTTCCGCGGTGGGAAGGAAATCGTCTATTATATCGTTTTTATCGCTTTGATATTATTGGGAATATACGGTAAAGCCAGCCGTACCCCCTTGAACATACCCGATGCTTACAGGGCCGCCGACAGCGGTATGGCCGCCGATTTGGCCCTAAACGGGATATTTACTTCCTACCGGGTAATAAGCCAAGGCGACTATATGGCCGAAAACGAGAAAGATTTACTTTTATCGATAGAAGAAACGGTGGGAAACGTCCTGATGGAGCGGGAAGACGCGCCTATGCCTTATCAATATCCGCTTCTGCGCACCCTAAATGACATAAGGCCATATAAAAAACCTCTCAATTTAGTGATAGTGGTAATGGAATCTTGGGTGCCTAATTATATAGATTCCGTCGCAGGGACGGAATATGGAGTAACCCCCAATTTTGACAAATTGGTAAGATACGGCGATTATTTTAACAATTTCTACGCCTTTGAACTAAGAAGTTTGCCCGGCATTACGGCGGTGCTTACGGGTATCCCAGCTTTGCCCAAACTGCCGAAACTCGGCTACGGGCTGGAGAAAATTAATATGACAAAACTCCCCCAAATCTTGAAAGACAAGGGTTACAGAACGATATTCGCGCAGACTTCCCAACGCTCTTCTTTCAATCTGGATAAGACCGCGGATATGCTCGGTTTTGAGGAAATCTACGGCATGGAAGATATGCCAAAACAGTTCAACTACGTCAAAGCCGAGGGCTACGGCTACGACTACGATATGTTCAGCCTGCTAAATGAAAAACTGAAAGGCGAAACAAAACCTTTCTTCCTCTTCGCTTTTACCGGGATAACCCATACCCCCTATTTAGGGTATCTGGAAGGTTTTGATAAATATCCCAATACTACGGAAGAAAACAAATACCTCAATTCTTTGATGTTCGCCGATTATTCCCTAGGCTATTTTATGGACGAACTTAGAAAGGAACCCTGGTTCTATGATACTGTTTTCATATTTGTCGCTGATCATACTTTTAACAGGAACGGCAGCATAAAAGAAAAGTACAATATTCCGTTTTTGATTTACGCGCCCAGATACGTCAAAGCGCAAAGAAGCGAAACGCTGGGCTCTCAGCTGGACATATTGCCGACGGTTTTTGATCTTCTTCGCCTCCAGGAGCCTTACTCTGCGGCGGGTAAAAGTCTTGTTTCCGATTCCGAAAAGAGGAACGCTATTTTTGCCGACGGCTATACAATCGGGATAATACAGCCTGACGGCGCCCTTAGACATACGCGGGAAAAAGCCTTGGAACAAGAGAAATATTCCGCTTCCTTCGATAAGGACGCGGCGGAACAAACTTTGCTTTCTTTAGATAAGGCGTTTTTTACTTTGATAAAGGAAAACCGCTGGCACCCCTCCGAAGAAGAGCAAAACGGCGGGACCGAGGCGGAAAACTAAACGGCTAATAATATGGAAAACGGCATAATAATATCTTTGGATCAAGGCAGTTCATCTTCAAAAGCGGCGGCGGTTACCGTCGGCGGCAGGATTTTGAAGGAAATACGGATTCCTGTCCCCTTCAAAGCGCAAGGCAATATTTTCGAATATAAGGCCGAAGATTTGCTTAATACGCAGATAAAGGTTTTAGACGATATTTTGTCGTCTCTAAGGGCGAGCGATAAAATTTTGTCCATAGCGCTGTCCTGCCAGCGTTCCACGATTGTCCTTTGGGATAAAGAAACGGGTTCGCCTTTATGCCCCGCTTTAAGCTGGGCCGACGGCAGGGCGGGCGCGATATCTTTCGCCAATCCGCTAAGCCAAGATGTTTTCCACGCCAAGACGGGTCTTTACAATACGCCGTTTTTCTCCGCTCCCAAAATAGCCTGGTGCCTGCAAAATTACCCCGCTGCCGCGCAAGCTTTAAAGGAAGGCCGCTTATTGGCGGGCCCCGTTGGCAGCTACATAATATGGCATTTGACGGGCGGCAAAAAATTCGTCTGCGATTATGCCTGCGCCCAAAGAACTTTGCTTTTTAATATCCATACTCTTAAATGGGACGACGACATTTTAAAATCTTTCGATATACCTTTGGCTATTCTGCCCGAGGTTACGGCCTCAAGCGGGGACTTCGGGGAGTATAAAGGCATAAAAATAACGGTGTGTACGGGCGATCAGCAGGCGGCCGCGCTGGCCTGCGGATTGGACAAGCAGGGCCAAGGCTGCATAAATTACGGGACGGGCGCTTTCTTTTTGCTTAATATAGGCGCGGAGCCAAAAGAACTTAAAGGGATTTTAACTTCCGTTTCCGCCGCGGGCGCAAATCAAAAACCGTCTTTTCTGCTGGAAGGACAGATAAACGCGGCCGGATCTTTTTTTACTTGGCTAAAAGCGATGGATATCAATTTTGATTTGCCTTTGCTTGACGAATACGGCAAGAAGTCAAAAAATCCGCTTTGGATATTGCCTGCTTTGGGCGGACTAGGCGCACCGTATTGGGATTTTAACGCCAAGCCCGTAATGGCGGGTTTTAAGATAGAAACAAAAACGGAAGACATAATATACGGCGCATTGCGCTGTTTGTGCTTCCTTATGGCGGATATTATATTCTATATAGGCAAAGCGGGCTTTGAGATTAAAGGGATAGAATCTGGCGGAGGGCTAAGCCTAAACGACATACTTCCGCAAACGCAGAGCGATATTTTGGCCATGCCTTTACGTCAAAGCCGTATGCTTAACACGACTATGATAGGATCCGCAATGCTGGCCGCCCGCCGAGAAGGCATTGATACTACAACTTGGCGCGGAGCGGAATATAAGGACTTCAGCCCAAAGTTCTCCAAAGAAGAGTCTTTGGCGCTTTACGCACGTTGGCGCGCTTTCTTTGATTGGGCGATAAAATCGCCCGATATTTGATTTATTTTGGGGGTAATATGAAAAGGCATCACATAATAATAACGGTATTAGTGTTAATCTGCGCGGCGGCATTGGTCGGGTTCTTCGCGCTCCAAAACAGGGAGGAGCTGCAAGACGATCCCGCTATCGAATACAATGCTGCCGACGCCGACGCTTTGGCGAAGTAGCCGATCTTGATTGGCGAATGCTTTTAACCGATAAAAAACCCCGCTTATAAAAGCGGGGTTTAAAGTTTTCGCCTGTAATTATTAGTTCTGGGCGATCGCGCTTACCGGGCAAGTTCCGGCGCAGGAACCGCAATCGATGCATTTGGCGGCGTCGATAGCTCTCTTATCGTTCTGCTCGGATATAGCGCCGACGGGGCAAGCGGATTCGCAAGCGCCGCAGTTTACGCAAACGTCAGGATTGATTTTGTAAGCCATATTACTTCTCCTTATAAATGAATATTTTCCTCAGTTATTATTATACTATTTTCAAACTAAATTCAGACGTTAATTTTATCTTCCGCAAGCAATCCCCGCGCCGTAGCCACTTTTGATTTTACCGCGGCTTTAAGGCCGGCTCGTTCGGCAAGGCGCGCGGCGAACGCTTTAAAAGAGGACATTTTCCCATTTTTAAACTCAAATTCCGCCTCCAACATTCTTTGGCGGCGTCGCGCCTTAATCAGGCAATCGTCAAATGAAAGTTCCGCCTCAAAATCTTTCGCTCTGATATACCAAACCCTGCGCTTGTTCTCTATTGAAAATATCGGCTTTAAGTTTACGGCTTTAGGGTTCAATGCGGACGCTTCGGCGCGAAACTTTTTTAAAGCCTCTTTGCGATTGGCGCAATTTAGAGGCATTGTTATCTCCCGCCTGCGGGCTAAGCCGTCCACTATTGAAGAAGCGCTTTTAAAAGTAAGTTCGTATCGGGTTCGCCCGGCAAGTTTTATTCTCCTTAATCTGAGGGCGGACTTCTCCGCGCTCAAAGCCGAATCGGGCGTATCAAAATAGGTATCAAGCAAATTTGGCGCGCTCAGCGCGCAGGAATAATCAAAAGAAGACAAAGCCTCTTTAATCCCTTCGAAATCGGCTTGGCTCGCTATTTGCCATTTGTATTCTGTTTCTTTATCGCTCATTTATTAAATGATAGCAAAATATAATATACTTAAATAAAGGAGAGTGAAATATGAATAAGAAACGCCAGCCCACTTCCTGCGGCTGTTTTTTATGCGGGAAGGATAATCCCTTGGGCTTGAAAATAGTTTGGTTTAACAATAATGACAATAACACCGCGGAAGCTGAGGTAACCGTATCTGAAAATTACCGATCCTATCCCGGTGTGGTGCATGGTGGAATAGTTGCCGCGCTTTTAGACGAAACTTCGGGCCGCGCCATAATGACTAACGGCGATTTTGACAATCTTATGGTAACTTTAAAACTTGAAGTAGTATATAAAAAAGTTACCCCCACCAATACGCCGCTGAAACTTGTCGGAAGGGTAATCAGGGGCGGGACATCAAAAGCGGTAGTCGAGGCGGAAATAATCCTGCCCAACGGCGATATAAGCGCCAAAGGTACGGCCCTGCTTTACAAAATGCCCGAAGAAGTAAAAAACAACTGGGCGGAAGAAGCAGAGGAATGGGAAAGAACAAAACATCTTTAATATTTTCCCCATAAAAAACCCCGCTTTTTAGAGCGGGGTTTTTATTTGTATTCGGAATTAAATCATTCTTTTTTATTGTTGATCGTAACGATGGTTTCTTCCCTGTCTTTGGCTATGGCGCTTATCTGGTAGCCTTCGGAGTTTATGCCGATGCTGAACCCGCGCCGCCTTAAATTCTTTTGTATATCCCTTTGCAGCTGCACGGGATCGCCGCTTATCAATGCCAAACGCAGCAAATCGGAGGTATAACGCCCGAAGTGCTGTTTATGAACTTCTTCCAAATAGGCCAGCTTGTTAAGCTGCTCTCGTGCGTTTTCCACCAGTTCTTTTTGATATACGCTCGGCGCCATAAAAAATATGTAATATACATAGAAAATTATTCCGCCTATTATCATGGTGCCCAATGCGGAAATGGCGATATATTCGTTTGGCGTCTTTTCCCTGACGGAAATTACTTCACTGCCGGCTATATAATCTTCTAAAGTCAAGCGCCTTTTGTTAAGGAAAGCCAATCCAAAACCGATAAACATCGTGAAGATATTAATAAAATAGCCCAAACCTCTAAGCAAAGCTTTTTTGAAGCTCAGCCCTTCGCCTGTTTGGCGGTCTACTACTTTTAGCCCGACTAAAAATTTGCCCAAAGTCTGCCGTCCGCCGCTTTGGAATATTCCGCAGTAAAGGATAAAAAGCAGATAGAAAATGACAAGAAGTATCCAATAGTTTTCGGAAGAAAAAAGCCCCATTTTAGTGATAAATATATATCCGGCTATGTATATGACGACAAAAAGACCTAATATATCTAGCGCGAAAGCCACCGCCCTCTCAAAAATACTAGCCAGCGGATAGGACTGCTGCTCTTGCTGAGTAGCTTCACTTTCCGGCTGAGCATAATACTGGGGTTGATTGAACATAAGGATATCCTCCCTAAAGATAAATCTTTCCGTTTATTATTATATATATTTTTTATAAAATATTCTCAAGTAAAAGTTAAAGGAAAAGTATATGGAAAAAGCTAAAAAGCAGTTTAAAGTGCCGCTATTGGCGGCCGTAATAGCGGCTATTATTGCCGGTATTCTCGGCGGGATTGTCCTGCCTGACGGAATTATAAGAATATTTATCACTTTTAATTCTTTGTTTAGTTCGTTTTTGGGTTTTGTAGTGCCTTTGCTCATTTTGGGGCTAATCGCCCCCGGAATTGCGGATTTGGGCGCCAAAGCGGGTAAATTGCTGTTAATCACGGTAATTCTGGCTTACGGATTTACGTTGTTTTCGGGCTTTTTTACCTATTTCGTATGCAAATATTCGTTCCCCTATCTATTGGGCTCGATAGCGGGCAACGCCGATTTGCTTGATACGGCGGCGGCTTCCTCTTTAAAACCTTTCTTTACCATAGATATGTCGCCGATTATGGGCGTTACGTCCGCGCTCATATTGGCTTTTATGCTTGGCTTGGGGATAGCGGCCTGCGACGCGAAAAGCCTCAAGAAAGTAATGGAAGAGTTTAAAGATATTATCTATAAGACGATTTATAAAATAATTATCCCCCTTTTGCCGATTTATATCTTCGGCATATTTATGGATATAACGGTATCGGGGCAGGTGGCTGGAGTATTGAGCGTATTCATAAAATTGGTCGCGCTGATATTCCTGATAACGATAGTAATGCTGATGATACAATTTGTTATAGCGGGATTGGTATCGGGCAAAAATCCTTTCCTTGCGCTTAAAAATATGCTTCCAGCCTACGCTACGGCGCTTGGTACGCAGTCTTCCGCCGCTACCATACCCGTAACCTTAAAACAAACTATCGAGAACGGCGTATCGGAAAATGTGGCTTCTTTCGTGGTTCCTTTATGCGCGACGATACACTTATCGGGCAGCACGATGAAGATCGTCGCCTGCTCCTTGGCCATAATGATGATTTCCGCCATGTCGTTTGATCTATACACCTATTCGGGCTTTATTATGATGCTTGGTATAACCATGGTCGCTGCGCCGGGAGTGCCGGGCGGCGCAATTATGGCTGCCTTGGGAATTTTGGCTAGTATGCTCGGCTTTGACGATAAAGCCCTGGCCTTAATGATAGCTTTATATATCGCTATGGACAGCTTCGGCACCGCCTGCAATGTAACCGGCGACGGCGCCATAGCTTTGATAATAAATAAGATATATAAACCCTAAGACATTTTTCGCGAACAAAAAAGCCCCGTTTTATGCGGGGCTTTTTGTTTAGACTGATATATAACTAAAAGATAGCGGCTTTGCCCAAGCAAAAAACCTCGGTTGGGGCTTATCTTGTTTAGGAGCTTTTTCCAAAAAATTTAGAACAAAAAAATCCCTCCGTTTAAGAGGGATTTTAATAATAGTCTTTTAATTTCAATTAAGCAAGGTTTTGCATTTCCGCATTTACGGCGTCCTCGCATTCCCGCATGGCTTTTATAGTTTCTTCCATAAGTTTCGGCAAATCCCAGCCGAGCATCTGCGCACCTTGCTCTATAACTTCCCTGGAGCAACCCGCGGCAAATTTTTTGTCTTTAAACTTCTTTTTAAGGCTGGAAACTTCCATATCCTTGACGCTTTTGGAAGGCCTCATTCTCGCGGCCGCGCCTATAAGACCGGTAAGTTCGTCTACGGCAAAGAGCACCTTTTCCATTTGATGTTTAGGCTTGATATCGCTGCACAGGCCATAAGCGTGGGAACAAATGGAGTTTATCATATCCTCCCCCACTCCTGCGGCGGATAAAAGCTCGGGCGCTTTTTTACAATGTTCGTTAGGGTACATCTCAAAATCTATGTCGTGCAGAAGGCCTGTTATCGCCCAATAATCCGCTTCTTGAGCATAGCCCAAGCTGACGGCAAAGTAACGCATAACGCCTTCAAGCGTAAGCGCGTGATATATGTGGAAAGGCTCTTTATTATATTTTTTTAATAAATTCAAAGCCGCGGCTCTGTCTATTTTGCTTTGCATATTCCCCCCTTCTACTTTATATTATAAAATAAATGCTTCTCTCGAGAAAAGTGCAAAAGGTTTAAAAACATATTGATAGATATAGATATGTTTGCTATAATTTCCCAAAGGAAAACTTATGGATATTAAACAAAGCGTAAAAATTCTTAAGGCCCTATCCGACGAAAATCGTTTAAACATTATTATGTTTTTGCAAGACGGAGAAAAATGTGCCTGCAATCTTTTGGATTTGCTAAATATTGGGCAATCGACGCTTTCTCACCATATGAAAATATTATGTGACAGCGGGATTGTATCTGCTCGCAAAGAAGGAAAGTGGACACATTACTCTCTCAACAAGAAAGCTTTTGACCATATAAAGGAAATTTCCGCTTTGTTTGAAAAAAAGTAAAAAATTTTTGCCAAATATATCTATATATTTAGATATATAGATACATAATTTAAGCTAAAGGAGAATTTTATGTTTCAAATATTTACCAAACTTGCCGATTGGAGCGTACTAGCCTTGGGCCTTGATCTAAACGAGAAATTTACCGGCGCCCTGCATTTTTTTATTGAAGACACAACAAAGATATTTATTCTAATTTATCTTTTGATTTTTATTATATCATTGTTTAGGGAACAGCTTTCCCCCGAAAAGATTCGCCGATATTTAAAGGGTAAAAATCTTTGGTACGGTTATTTTTTAGCCGCGCTTTTAGGTATAATAACGCCTTTTTGTTCATGTTCTTCGATACCTCTGTTTATAGCTTTTTTAACTGCCGGGATTCCTTTTGGTATTACAATGGCATTCTTGATAAGCTCTCCACTGATAAGCGAAATCGCCGCCTTCTTGCTTTTTACAATGGAAGGGGCAGGCCCCAAAACCGCCTTTGCGTATATAGCGGCCGGCGTAATGATATCGGTAATCGGCGGATATTTGGCGGATAGGTTTTCTTTGGATAAGTTGCTTAATTTTCAGTTTGTTGAGCCAAATAAAAGCTGTTCATGCAAATGTTCCTGCGGATGCAAAAAAAATACAAAGCAAAAGGCCGTAAACCTTATAAAAAATGCCCATTTTTTTGCCTGGGAAACAATTAAACAGCTTTATTTATATATTATCTTTGGTTTGATAATAGGCGCGGCAATACACGGATATGTTCCGATAGAGTTGATAGGTAAGTATTTAGGGACAGAAAACCCTTTTGCCGTACCTCTCGCCGCGATAGCGGGTGCGCCCATATACGCAAATCACGCAGGCGTTATACCTATAATTCAGGCGCTTTTACTAAAGGGCGTTCCAATAGGTACGGCAATGGTAATACTAATGAGCATTACAGCCATTTCTTTACCCGAAATGATGATGCTTAAAAAAGTTTTGTCTTTAAAGCTGATAGCCCTGTTTTTGGGATATCTGATAGTTTCTTTTATAACCGTCGGCTATATGCTTAATTGGATAATGGGTTAAAAATCCTTACTTTAAAAAGATTTTAAGGAACTTTAACGCATGTTTTGAATAAGGCTGATATCTTAAAGCGATATCTATCAGGGTGCTCTTGTGCAAAATGCTTTTTTTGCGGGAAAATGTTTCAAAACCGAATTTTCCGTGATAGCACCCCATACCGCTTTCCCCCACTCCGCCAAAGGGCAGATAAGGCGTGGCGAGATGTAAAATAACGTCGTTTACGCAGCCGCCGCCGTAGCGGCAATGTTCGGTTATGTTTTTTATATTGGCTTTGTTTTTGGAAAATATATAAAGCGCCAAAGGGTGAGGTTTATCCTCAATACTCTGTATAACTTCATTTAAATTCTTATAAGACAAAATAGGCAAAATAGGGCCGAAAATTTCCTCTCTCATAACGGCGTCGCTCCAGGAAACATCCGTCATCAAAGTAGGTTCTATTTTTAAGGAATTTTCGTCACTTTTCCCCCCAAGTATAACTTTACGCCAGTCGATCAAAGACAATATGCGTTTAAAATGCTTGTCATTAACTATTTTGCCGTAATCGGGATTGAGAAGCGGCTCTTTGCCAAATTGTTTTTCCGTTTCCGCTTTCAGGGCCGCGGTTAAAGCGGGCAGAATACTTTCTTGGCACAATATATAATCGGGCGCGACGCACGTTTGCCCGCAGTTCAGGAATTTGCCGAAAACAATCCTCCTGGCCGATAGCTTTATATCTGCACTTTCGTCTACGATACATGGGCTTTTGCCGCCAAGCTCTAAAGATACAGGCGTTAGATTTTCGGCCGCGCGGCGCAAAACTTCTTTGCCTACGGCACTGCTGCCGGTAAAGAATATATAGTCGAATTTTTCAGAAAGCAGATTTTTGTTTTCTTCCCTTCCGCCCGTAATTACGCTGACATATTCCTGTGCGAATATTTCGCCCAACATATTTTTAATTAAACTGCTTGTATTTGGGGAATACGCGCTCGGTTTTAAAACGACGGTATTGCCCGCGGCAAGAGCTTCTATTAAAGGCTCTACGGAAAGCAAAAAAGGATAGTTCCACGGGCTTAGTATCAGCACATTGCCCATTGGAACGGTTTTTATAACACTCTTAGAATAAAAATTGGAAAGCGGCGTAGGGACGGTTTTATCTTTGGAAAGTTTTTTCAAATTCTTTAGGAAGTAATCTATTTCCCCCAAACACAAGGATATTTCGCACATATACGATTCTGTTTCGCTTTTGCCCAAATCTTTATAAAGTGCGGAGCAAATGCGACTTTCATAGTTTTTTATGGCGGACTTCAATTTTCTCAAAGAGTCAAGCCTAAAAGCCGGCGGCAAGGTCGCGCCGCGTTTAAAGAACTCCCGCTGTTTTTGCAATATTTCTTTCATTCCTACCCCCATCAACAGGATTTTATTATTCAAATATATTATGACATAAAAATATCAAGTTACCGCACAAGCCCTTTTACGCACAAGTACCATATCTGATATTTTCAGAAAATTTATCAACTTATTTACTATCAGTTGTCTTTATTCTACTTAGGCAGGGAATATATTTTTCCGCAGGGCGCACACTCTCTTTTATTTTCCGAAGAAAGATTATTCTCCACATCTCTGAGTTTTTATCCGTCAAATGTTTCAAAACACCTTTTTATTAAGGAGAATAAAAAAGGCACCTCTTACGGGGTGCCTATAAAAATGGTGGGCCGAATAGGACTCGAACCTACAACCTTCCGCGTGTAAGGCGGACGCTCTAACCAGTTGAGCTATCAGCCCCTAAATGGGTTATTTTTTACTTCATAAATATTCTATCAAAAAATTTATTCTTTGTCTATTATATTTCTATTTCGACTCGCAGGCAAAAGCAAGAAGCATTTCCAAAGCCTTTATAGACGCTTTGCCGATATTGCGCTCTCTCACAGCGGAAAATACAAAGCGTTCCGCTTTGCTCCCTTTTGGGCCGCTTACCGCAATCCAGACCGTCCCGACCGGTTTTTCTGCACTCCCCCCCGACGGCCCCGCTATACCCGTGGTGGCAACCCCCCACTCCGAACCCGTCAAAGCCCTAATGCCTTGCGCCATTTCCAGGGCGACGGCTTCGCTGACGGCGCCGTAACGCTCCAAACTCTCTCGTTTGACTCCTAATAGTTTCTCCTTAACGTCGTTGGAATACGCCGTAACGGAACCCAGATAATACTTTGAAGCTCCCGCGCGGGAAGTTATCATCGCCGAAATATTCCCCCCCGTACAGCTTTCAGCCGCCGAAAGCGTGCCTATCTGAGCTATTTTCTCCAACAAATCGTCCAAGGCATTGCTGCCGCAGATAACGGAATATTTTAAGCCAGAAAGCTCTTGTTTTAATTTGTCGAAATACTTTTCCAGGTCATCAGGCTCTACGCCTTTGCCCGTAAGCCTTAATCTTACATAAGCGGGCGATGGCAAGTATGCCAAGGAAAGGCCTGCGGGTAAATTATCTTCATAATCCGCCAAGCGGTTGGCCAAATCCGATTCCGCGATATCGTATACCCCAAGCATTTTATAGGATATTTCCCCGCAGTTAAATTTACCTTTTATCCGCGCAAGGATATCCCTTGAGATTAAATCTTCCAATTCGAAAGGGACTCCGGGCATTGAAACCAATACTTTGCCGTCTTTCTCAAACCACATCGCACAGGCAGTACCTTTTTTGTTTTCTATCGCGGTGCAGCCTGCGGGTATATAGGCTTGCCCCATATTGCAGCCTTTAAGTTTTTCTTCTTTGCCCTTAAAATACCGCTTTACCCAGTTATAGACCTGTTCGTCATAGACTAACCCCACGCCGAAATATTCCGCCAAAGCGTTTTTTGTTATATCGTCTTTCGTCGGGCCGAGTCCGCCGCTAACCAAAATCAGATCGGCGGCTTCGAAACCTTCTTTTACGGCTTTTTTTATTTCTTCTTTATTATCTGCGACGGACAGCATTTTCGCCGTCGCTATCCCCAGCGAGGCCAATGCCCCCGCCATATAGCGGGAATTGGTATCCAAAATTTGGCCGAGCAATATTTCGTCGCCGATAGTTATTATGCAGGCTTTCATAAGTTTATTTTACAATTTTAATTTCTCTTTATATAACCTATAATATTATCTATGAAAAAATTTACTTTTTTAATAGCCGTCCTTTTGGTTGTTGCCCTTTTTATCAATCATTTTTCAGACAGGGCGATATATCACCCGATAAAAGAAGTCGCTCCTCTGCCCGCGGATTTTGAGGAATTATGCTTTGACAATGCCGCCAATCAAAAATTATGTGCAGCCTATAAACCCGCCCCGCAAGGCAGGCCGACAATTCTCCTGTTCCACGGCAACAGCGGCAATATAAGTTATTATAATACCTTTGCCAGGCTCTACTCGCATTACGGTTACGGGGTTTTTATGTTCGATTATCAAGGTTTCGGCAAAAGCGAAGGGAAATTAAATCAGGCAAATTTCTTTGAGGACGCCCGCTCCGCTTTGGATTTCCTTATAACAAAGGAGAATATTCCGCCAAACGATATTATCCTTTTCGCCCATTCTCTGGGCAACACCGCCCTTATAGAGGCCGCCCTCGCCTATAATGACCTGCCCTTTAAAGCCGTCATTATGCAAAGCCCTTTTACCAATACGCCCGATATGGCGGCCTCTTTCTTTATGGGTGATCCATATAAGCACAATTCTTTTTACAGAAAGGTTTTATCGGCCGTATTTCGCCCGCTTTTGGCAAATAAGCTGTTTGACAATATCTCCAAAATAAGCGAACTTAAACACCCCGTATTTATGCTTTACAGCCGCCAGGATATGCTTATACCTTGGCAGATGTCGGACGCTTTATTCCAAAAGGCTCCGCAAGGAAGCATAAACTTTATATCGCCCTACGGCGGGCACAATGATTTCGAATGGGGTGTGGACGCAGTAAACGACTATATCAAATCGCTGTAATAAACAATGTTTTATAAAAAACGAACCGCCGTCCCGTTTTATGCGGAACGGCGGATTTTTATTGGATAAAGCCCTATATATCGTATTGATTTTTGCCCGGAGTCGGCGGAAGAAGCCCAAATATGATGTTCATCGGGGCAAATATGACGCTTACCATTATAAGCCACCCCGTTAAACCCGCGTCATGCAAACGGCGCACCGTAAGCGCGATTACGGGTATAAACACCCCCAAATTGATAAGCCCTATCACAATCCCGACCAATGTGGATAGTAACCCAAAAAAGCGGTCCCCGTCCATGGCCGCAAAATATAGGCCGAAAAATACCATGGCCAAAACAAATATCGTCAAAGCGTACCATAAATGGAAAAACCAAAATTCTTTCCTTGAAGCACGCCCGCTGAAAACGGCATATTTATGTCTTATGATATCCCAAAAATATTTTTTCATTTAACTGTCCTCTCTATATTTTCTTTATCAAATCCAATATTTCGGCGGGCGTATCGGCAAAGATTGTAGCGCCCAGCTTTTCCAGCTCCGCCCGCTCCCTAAAACCCCACGTTACGCAGATGCAAGGCAAACCCGAATTAAGCGCCGTATTGTAATCGACTTCACTGTCGCCTATATATACGGCGTCCTCTTTGCTTGCACCCAGCTCCGCCAGCGCTTTTAATACTCCGTCTGGCGCAGGCTTTTTGCGGACGGAGGGGCCCTCCCCTATCGCCACGTCAAAGAGGCCTTTAAAATATATGTCGCACAACTTGCTTACCGCACTGTCAAATTTATTTGATACCACCGCCAAACGGTATCCCGCTTTCTTCAAATCGGAACATAATTTTATTATGCCGGGATAAGGCGCCGTTTTTACGTACATATGCTCGGAATAATATTCTTTAAATATTTCAAGACATTTCCGTCTTTCGCTCTCGCTTAGGCCCTGTGGAGCGGTTTCTCTTATCAAAGCTTCCACCCCGTTGCCTAAAGCCTTTTTTATCTCGCTCTGCGTTCTTGCGGGATAACCGCAAACGCTCAAAGCGTAATTTACCGAGGCCGCCAAATCCGACAAAGTATCCAAAATGGTGCCATCCATATCAAAAACCGTAGTTTTTCTCATATCCGCTTAAATTGTATAATATTTTTATGACTGATAAATCCAAATATGCAAAAGAGCTGTTCTTAGACGGCTATGGCTGTGCTCAGGCGGTTTTGCTCGCTTTCCGCGAGGAGCTTAACATAAACAAAGAAACTGCCCAGCTTATAGCCTCTTCCTTCGGCGGCGGAATGGGCAGAATGAGAGAAGTCTGCGGCTGTGCCAGCGGTATGTTTATGGTCGCCGGTCTTAAATGCGGGCCTTTAGACCACAAAAACCTTAAAGCCAAAGAGGAACATTACCGCCTGATACAGCTTTTGGCAGAAGATTTTAAAAAGGAAACGGGTTCTTTAATCTGCCGAGAATTGTTGGGAATATCAAATAAAGCCCCCTCAGATCCGGCTCCTCAGCCCAGAACACCGCAATATTACAAAAAACGCCCGTGCGCCGATATGGTGGCCTTGGCGGCGGAAATTCTGCAAAAAAGACTCTTTAAAGAAAACTAACCCAAAGAGGCAAACTTATGAAAAAAAGCGTATTTTTTATACTTTTCCTTTTCTTCATTCTTATACTCTTGGCTTTGTTTAACTTAAAACCGGAAAATTATAATGAAAATATGCTCCTTCAAGCGCTTGAAAACGGCAATACGGCCAAAGCCGAAAAGCTGCTAAATAAAATAAACGATCCCGATATAACTGCCGTAGACGGAAGCACGCCCTTAATAATTGCCGCAAAAAAAGGCTATAACAACTTTATAGTAAAATTGATAAATAAAGGCGCTGATATAAACAAACGCAATTACGACGGCTATGACGCCGTAATGCAGGCCGTGCAAAGCAATAATATTTCAACTTTAAAACTCCTTCTTAAATACGGACCCAAATTCAAATCTATTTTGGAAGGCGGAGATACCGCCTTTACCCTAGCCGCAAAAAACAATAATGCGCCAGCCCTTAAATTATTGCTTAACGCCATACGCGATTACAGGGGCGCTTCCGAGTATATAATAAGCCTGCACCTGGGCAAAACCATACAGACGGCCGCGCAGAACGGGGATATAAATACAATAAACGTTATTCTTTCAAGTTTGGGCGATCATAAAATTTCTTTAATAGAAGCCTTTACCGCCATGAACATTGCCATGGATAACGGCAAGCCCGAAATCGCCAATCTTATCGCAAGTAATGAGGAAGACCTATATTTCCAGGATAAAAGAGCGGCTTCGGCGGTGTTGTTGGAATCTACCAAAAGAGGATATTTCCGCCTTATAACCGCGCTGATAAAAAATAAAGCCGACGTAAACTATCAAAACCCGCAGGGTATCACGCCGCTTATGGCTGCGGCTCAAGGCGGATGGGATTACAGCGCAAAGATGTTGCTTGAAAACGGCGCGGATAAAAACCTAAAGTCCGAAGACGGCTTAACCGCCGCGGACTATGCCCGATCAAACGGGCACGAGGATTTAGCGAAAGATATAGAAAACTTCCGCCCAAATAACGGGCCTACATTAAATAGTCAAAATAAGGCTTAAAAGCAAAACTTTTATCGTGAAGGAAGAGAATTCCTCTCAGAGGTTGCTTCCCGTATTTCCTTGGCCAAAGTATTCCGATAGACACCCTGAGGATAGTACCCGTTAAACTCTTTATACAAAGCCAGCGCCCGCTCTGCCAAAGCGGAGCCTTTAAGCAAACGTTTGTCTATTAAAGAAAGTATTTCCCCTTCTTCTTTGGAGTTATACCTGTTAAGCTGAAAAGAACCGTATTTGTTGCGGGTTTGCGTCAAAAAATCGACATTAAGAACTTTCTTAGAGTTTGAAGGCCGGCGTGTACCCGTTTTATAGAGGCCTTTTTTCTTCGATATTTCCCTGGATACGGCTTCGCCTTCGTTATAATATTCCGCCCTAAAAGGCTCATAAGAACCGTATTTGTAATAAATCACGCTTAAAGCTCCGCCTTTATTATCGGCTTGAGCAAGCAAAATATCTGTATCTCTAAAGATAATGCGCGTAACTTTTACGCTGTCGCCTTTGCGCTCGTTTTCGTATACTTCGGTGGCGTCAATCTCTTGATACAAAAATTTGCCGTCTTTGGCATAGTCGGTAGCGAGCTGCGCGCAAACACCGTCGCTTTTCTGCAAAGTATAACTTAAAAGATTTTCTTCGTTTAAAGCGTCTACGGCTATAACAGTGCGGAAAGTTTCGAGGGCGGAGTTCCAGCTCTTGGGGAAATAATCGGCGGAATGTTCCTCGCCTCCTTTAAAGGAGTATATCCTCACCCCGTCCGATATGCCGCTTGAAACCTCTACAACACCATCTTCATTCTTCGTAAATCCGTAGGGTGTGGCTTTATAATCCGCATAAACGTCAAAACCTTTTCCGGCTCCGTTTGCCGCCTTTGACGCTTTGAGGATTTTCTTCTTGCGGCCGCCTCCGTCGTATATCGGCAGTAATATTTTATCGGAGCCGCCTTCAAAAAAGTTTTCGGTCCTTTTAATCTTGCAGTTTTCTATTTCAACGTTTCTGGCGCACAGGCTTTGCCAGCCTTGCCACCTGCTTCTTGATTTGCCAGCATTCAATACACAGTCAAGCAGATATATGGCGCCGTCGGCTTCGTCGCAGGTAATAGAGTCCGCCACCAAAGCCATAAGGGAATTTTCTTTTATAGAACTTTCCGACAAATCCCCACGCGCGTTCCAAAGGCCCTGTTTGTATTGGTCGGCCAAACCAAAAGCGTGGCCGAGTTCGTGCAGAACGGTTCTCTGTTCAAAAGGAACGGGCAATAATATATAACCTTTAGGAGAACAAGCAATACTGCCTTGCCCGCAGCGGCGTTCTATTTCCTCTTTGCTCAACAATACAAAAGTAACGTCGGGGCTTTTATCGGCCCCCACAAGTATAAAATTGTCAAATTCCAAATAAGGCTTTAAATCTTCAAACTCGCTTTGGCGGGTTTGCGGGATAAAACGCCATATATCGCCCCAGTTCTTTAAGCAGTTTTCTATCATTGACAAATAGGCGGCCTTTTCCGAATCGGGAAGATTGTAATCCGCTTCAAAGCGTACGGCGTAATTCACTTCCCCTCGTTGAATAATTGCGGAATACAAAGTATCTTGCGAGGAGCGATCGTTGAGCGGGGCAAAGGGTGCGGCAAATGCCGTACTCCCTATGAACAGTAATATTAGAATATAAATGTATTTCATTATTCTTAGCCCCTGGAGATTAAGACGTATTAAATATATTTTATCAACCGCACAGAGATATTAAAAGAGCAAAAAGTCCCGTTTTTAAATAGGACTTTTTGCTCATAACTAAATAACTTTAAACTTTTACTTGGCTTTTATCGTTTTATCCTCAACTCGGAACATAAACAGAGCCGCTATAAACAGAAACAATCCGCCCACACCGACCGCAGCGACCGCGCTTGAGCCCAAAAGGTGCTTCATTATCGGGCCGAAGAATAAGTTTACGCATATCTGCGGTATGACGATAAAGAAGTTAAATACCCCCATATAAAAGCCCATTTTCTCCGCCGGTATCGAATTGGACAGCAAAGCGTAAGGCATAGCCAAAATACTGCTCCAGGCCACGCCGACGCATACCATCGGCAAAAACAGCATATATTTGCTGAAAGTTACCCCGAACAAGGTCAGCCCCAGCGAACCCAGCCCCAAAGCCCCTATCATAAGCGATACTATATGTATATATTTGGCGGAATATTTGGTGGTAAGCCAAATCAGCAGAAAAGCGACTGCAAAAGCCACCCCGTTATATACGCTGAAGCAAGTACCCGCCCAGTTGGAAGCGGTTTCGTATTCCGGCGTGCCGGGTACGGCGTGGAACACTTCCGACGCTATGCCGACACTGAAATACACCCACATAATCATAAAAGCCGCCCAGGTAAAGAACTGCACTACGGCAAGGCGCCTCATCGTAACGGGCATGGTAATAAAAGCGCTGCCCATTTCTTTAATGGATTTTAAGGGATTGAAAGGCTCTTTCTTCATAGCTTTAAACGCTTCCATATCCGCGGGCGGATATTCGGGCGTGGTCTTGATGGTCGTTAAAATAGCAATCAATAACACCGCAGAACCGATATAAAAAGAATACCTTACGCTTGGCGGTATCGTACCGGGGGCGGCTTGAGTGCTGACGCCAAACTGCGTCAAAATATAAGGCAAAGATGACGCTATTACCGCACCTGCGCCTATCATTACGCTCTGCATGGCATAACCCGTCTTGCGCTGGCTTTCGGGCAGAATATCGCCAACAAAAGCTCTAAACGGCTCCATACTGACGTTTACCGAAGTATCCAATACCCACAGAGATATTACCGCCATCCATACCGCCGAAGCCTGCGGCATAAATATCAAGGCTAAAACCGAAAATATCGCCCCGCCCAAAAAATATGGACGCCGCCGACCCAAGCGACACCATGTCCTGTCGCTGAAATAGCCCACCAAAGGCTGTACCAATAACCCCGTAACCGGCGCCGCCAGCCATAAAAGCGGTATTTGATCTTCCTTCGCGCCCAAACGTGCGTATATGGTACTCATATTGCTCATCTGTAAAGCCCACGCGAATTGTATGCCGAAAAAACCCAAACACATATACATAATCTGGGTAAGACTCTTCTTAGCGTTCTCAGCTGCCATTGTTCCTCCCTAAATTATCGTCCGTCTTAAGTTTTATCTTAAAATAATTACAAAGCTATATCAACCTTTTTAGAGGGTTCCTCTTTTTTAGGTTCCTCATTTTGCATGAAGAAGGCCAATCCGAAGGTGATTACCCCTATCCTGCCAACAAACATCGCGAATATCAGCACCAGTTTCCCAAATGAGGTCAAATGTTCCGTAAGACCCACGCTAAGCCCCGCCGTGCTTAATGCGGCCAAACTGTCAAAAAGTATTTCCGACATTGGTGCATTCTCGCTTATCGTAAGCAAAATCACAACCAAATACAGGACTATCATATAAAATATCAGTGTGGAAGAGGCGATGAAGACTTTATCCATAGATATGTCTTTATCGTCCAGACGTACATTTTTACGCCCTTTAAGACGGCTTACCAATACCGCAAACAAAATTACGGCCGTAGTCGTTTTGATACCGCCCGCCGTACCAGCCGGCGCACCGCCTATAAACATAAGCAGCATCAGCGCGGATAATGCCGTCATCGAAGATACCGATAAATCTATATTGTTATAGCCCGTGGTCGTCATGGCGTTTATCGCCTGGGCAAACGCGCCGTATACCCTGGTAGAAAAGTCATAATTCTTTAACGAGGGTTCAAAAATTACCAACATTATCCCGCCAAACATTATCAAAGCTAAGAATGAGAAGAATATTGAACGCGAAGTATATGATATCTTTTTGGCTTTGCCCATCATATTTTCCGCTATTTCCGTTATGGGGATAAACCCGAAAGCGCCCAAAAGCGAAAGTATGGAAGTCAATTCCGTAACAAAGGGGACTTTAAGAAAGCTTGACATACTGTCCGGATACAAGGTAAGGCCGGCCGTACAAAAAGCCGATACCGCATGGAAAATACCGCTCCATAACGACTCAAAAAAACCGCCCCCGCTGAAGTAAAACGCCAAAAACAGGAATAATGCGCCGAAACCTTCGGCAAAAATGGTAAAAAAGATAATGGATTTTATGAAAAGACTTAAATCAAACCCCTGCGGGACGGAAAACTCCGCCCTCATTACTTCCTGTCTAGCGCGAGGCAGAGTAGAGTGCCCCTGTAAAAATAGAAAAGAGCTGAAGCTCATGTAGCCAAAACCGCTAAACTGCATTAACAAAACTATAATAAACTGGCCTAAAAAAGTATAGGAGGCCCCTGTCGGGACCGTCGCCAAACCCGTGGTGGAAGCGGCGGAAGCCGACGTAAATAAATTGTCTATGAAGCTTATCGGCGTTTTTTGACATAACGGAAGGCTTAAAAAAACTACCCCCATCAACATATATAGCAAAAATATTATTACCAGCTTCTGCTGGGGCAACAATATCCTATAGTGCCGCAATATTTTTTCAATCAGCATATTTTTCCGTAAAAACAGTTCTCTTTAACACTTTTATATACAAAATTATACCAATTATCAAAGCCGCCGTTAGCATAAAAGAAAAAGCGCTTATCCCCGTTTTGGACAATAGCGCACCCTCAAGCCACGATATTACAGCCAAAGATCCCCACGATACCAAAGTTACCGTACTGCCTATTACCGTACGGTCCTGCGCGTTTTTAAAGATGTCGGGTATAAATATCAGCAGGAGCATATTGTATATTCTGTCAGTCATCGCGAAAAGCCCTATCATAAACACCGCCCACCATACCGGCAATATCCCCCATATAAACAATACGAAGAACAAACTGTTGCCCGCGACTGAAACATAAAACAGCTTTTTGGGGCCCGCTTTCATCAAAAAGGGAACTATAAAATTTATAGCCGTTTCACATATACCGATAATCATAAGCGGTTTGGCAAGGCCTTCGGTACTGAAGCCGTAACGGTCTATAAACCATATCCCCAGCATACTGTAAAAACCGAAGTAGCACAAACGATTGATAAACATCGCGGCAAAAAAAGTCTTTAAAAACGGAGTGCGCAGCATATCGGCATACACCCCCGCGGCAGAAGAAAAATTGAGAGCGACAGTTTGCTTTTCGTATTTAGGCGAAGCCCAAATGAAAAATATCATCGCCAATACTATCAATATCCCCGCCGCACCGAACGCCGTCTGCCACCCGCAGAAAGACGATCCGTACAATACCAGCGGCACGCCCGCCGCTACCGCCATAGGGCGGCTTGCGGTTAGTACGGTTATCATAGGGGTATAGAATTTTTTGTCTATACTCTCGTAAGCCAGCCACCATAAAACCGTGCTGACAAAGCCCGCCCCCAGCCCGAATATAAAGCGGAATACCAAACCGACGCAGAAATCGCCCGTCCCTATAAAGCCGCCCAAACCCGCCGCCATCATAGCCGCAGAAGCCGCACTAACGGGCCAAGCCTTATAGCTCCTTATAAAAAAAGGCCCCGTAAACAGGCCAGCCAATATCCCCGCCGTACAGGCGGTAATAAACCAAAGCGCTTTTTCCTGATCTACGCCGAAAGCGCTTTTCAATACCTCCACCATCGGCGATATGGCGTGGTCGACAGTGCTGAACGCAAACACTATCACGAACGCCGCTATTACCAATGTCCACCCTTTTACAGCTCGCATATCAAGATATTTCCGCTATTTCTGGGATATTATAGTACACATAAAGCAAGTTATCGTGTTAACCCTCTTTATGTGGAACCGACCGTGTAAAAGGCGGTTTATCATCTTTGATAAATCGCAAGGCAGTTCCGCATACATAGTGGTAAAGAAAGCGTCTTTAAAACTTTCCCACCTTTCCCCGTAATATTCGGCGGCTTCGGCCTCTATAAGAGGACGGAACTCGTCTTTAAGCCTAAACTCGAAGGAAGTTATCATATCTTCCACTATAAAAAGGCCTCCGGGCTTGAGCCACTTGAACACTTTATCTATCATAATGCTTTTTTCGTGATTGGTGAGATGGTGTATCGCCTTGCGCATGGATACTTTGGTAAAACTCTCCGCGGGGAAATCTACCTCCTGCAAAGTCGCGCGCACAAGCTCGGCGTTGGGGAAATCCGCCAAAGCAGCTTTGGCCCTGGCGAGCTGTTCATCAGATATGTCAACGCCGCAAACTTTGCCGCAAAGCGGCGCGGCTATCTTTAACAATGTGGCGTCGCCGCAGCCCAAATCCAGCAAACTGTCTTCCTTATTGAAAGCGAACAATTTGGCGTATTCGTACAAATCGGCGGAGTTCTTCATATTCTTGTTGTACCACTCCGGCAAAGCCGAGTTTTGCCAGTTGGTGATTGTTCCGTCATTCATAATAAACCTCTGTAATCGTCAAATATCGGGGATTTTTATATTATACTATCTTTCCCGCCTGTTAATAAACGCCAAACTATTAACATATTGCCCAATGTTTTACTATAATTTATATTTAGGTTAAGAAGCATAAGGATAATTATATGGAAAACAAAAAAACTTTTTTCGTTCCGGGTTGCCTGGGAACCTGCTGGTACGGCAAATATCATTACCTCGAACCTTTTACGGGCTGCGAGCATAATTGCACATACTGCTACGGCAAGGGAAGAAGCGACGTCTTGAATATATTAAAAGAACTTAAAAACGACTTTGATAAACCCGAAATCGGTTGTTCGCAGCAAGAAGCTCTGCGTCAAATCAAGGCCGAAATCGACGCCGATGCAAATATCCATACGATAAAACTTTCCAGATATACCGATATTTTCAGCAAAAAGTTTGTCGATAACGGATACTCCTACGCAGTGCTTAAACTGCTGGCGGAACATCCGCAGATAAAAAGAATAATAATAACGACAAAAGGCGTCCCGAATGAAGAAATTATGGGGCTTATAAGGAAGTATCCTCAAAAATTCTCCTATAACGCGGCCGTAAAGCCGGAGGCGGAAATATGTATGGAAAACAATGTCCCCCCGCGCGAAGAACGCCTAAACTGGGCACTGAAAGCCAAAGAAGCCGGCGCTCTTACAACCATACATATGGACCCGCTTATCCCCGGAGTTGAGGACAAGCCCGAAGTCGTGGAACCTTTTATCGCTCATCTTAAGCAGATCGGCCTGGACAGGGTTATGTTTTCCTACCTGCTTTACGATTACACCATAGCAAAGAATATTACCGAGCAGTTTGGGGAGCAGTTTTTCCTTACTCTTAAGGAAAAATATTTGGACGATAACCGGCAAATTCTGCCCAAGCAGTCGGAAACCACCTACTACGCCCTAAAGCACGAAGTAAAACTTGAAAGCGTAAAGAATATCACCGCCATATTGAAAAAATACGATATGCAATTTGTGATATGCGGTTTGAAATCTTCGGAAAAGGACGACATTTTATCCATAAAGGCGTGCGGGTGCAATGTCTGCGACGGTAAATTCTATGCCTAATAAGATCTGGGTTTTAAATATGGACGACTTTATGTTTAAGGATAAGGCTTTTTATGCCCTTAAAAAGCACTCCCTTAAATATATCCAAATTTTAAAACCCAACGATATAGCCATAGTATCGCCCCTGGTGGAAAAAGACAAGGATTTTATCGATTATACCGCCAGGATAAAAAAGTTTACCAATAAAGAATGGCTGCTAAGCCCTGCCAAGCAGGAAGAAGGAAAAACACTTGTAGAATCGATAGCGCAGGATAAAGAACTGCTTCAAAAAATAAAAAAGCTATGCAAAAACGATTACGTTATGATCCCCTTGATTTACAGCGACGGTTTTGCCAAGCTGAGCAAAAAAGCATCAAACAACCTTCTTAACAACGCCATAGCGGTATCTAAGGCCAACGACAAACTGCTGTTCAAAAAACTTTGCAAGAAGTTCGACATACAGACAATTCAGCCCGCAGTGCAGAGCGAAAAGAACAGAAAGACGAGAATATTAAGATTCCTTAACTTTAACGAAACTTATTTGCTAAGAAGGCCGTTTTCCGCCGGCGGATACGGTAATACTAAAGGCAAACTCTTTGACCTTCTTAAAAAAATGCGCCAATATCATAAAGAAGGCGATTTTTACATAGAGCCTTTTAAGGAAATATACAAAACCTTAGGTACCCTTTGCATGCTTAAGGACGACGGCGTACACTTTGCGGGTATTGATTGCCAAATAGTACATAAAGAAGCGTGGGAAGGCTGTTTTTTCCCCTTCAAAAAGCTTGATAAAGACATTCTGCAAGAAGTGGAAGACAAAACAATGCAGCTGGCCAGTTATTACTATTCTAAAGGAGTAAGAGGGCAAATCAATTTTGATTGGGCCATACGCATAAAAAACGGCAAACTGCTCGTACGCGCCTTGGAGTGCAACAGCCGATATAACGGTTTTGGCCTCTGCCTAAGGTTGGCCTCGGCGCTGGGGATCCCCAAGGAAAAGCTTCACTTTTATCTGGATACAAATATCCCTCTGCCGGCAAAACTCACCACAAAGAAACTTATCTCCCAGATAGAGAAGATAAATAAATCTCTCAAGTATAATGGCGGGATAATATTAACGTCCTCCATTAAAGAGGGGCGGGCGGGCTTTTGCTTTATGGCCGAAAACGAAAAAGACGTTAAAGAATTAAGGAGCAAATTCAAAAAGGCAATATTTGCGTAATATGCTTTAACAGGAAAAGTTATCCGCGTCTCGCTACGAAATAAATTCCATCTAAATCACCAGACGAAACAACAAAACTTTTGTAAACAAAAGGCCCGCTTTTAAAGAAGCGGGCCGATTTATGAAAACCTTTTTGTTTATCTTTTAATGCCTTCGTTGGAACTTTGGCATCTTATGCAATATCTGGCGAAGGGTAATGCCAAAATCCTCTTTTTGGGGATCTGGCAACGGCAATATTCGCAAGTGCCGTAAATGCCTTTGCTTATTCTTCTTAAAGCCGATTCTATTTGGTCCAAAAGCGCTTGGGCGTTTCCGTTGAGTTCAAACAGAACTTCCTTATCCAAACTCTGCGAGGCGATATCGGCCTCGTCGCCTACTTCCGTTTCCGGCATTTCGTGTTCTTTTTTGGATTTTATCCTGTTTTGCACTTCCTCGCGCATCTCAAGAAGGTGCTTTTCTATATCTTTAATTTCCTGAGGCGTCAATTTGTCAGAATTTTGTTCTTTAGCGGAAACTTTTGCCACAGATACGCTCTTAACGGGCGCAGGCTTTTTGCTTATTTCTTTTACCGCTTTTTCCGCTGAGGCCGCCGCCTTCTTAACGGTTTTCTTGCCCGCAGAGACGATTTTCTTTTCGACTTTCTTGGCCGCCTTTTTGGCCGATGAGATTATTTTCTTTTCCGCTTTCTTTACGGCTTTAGCTTTTTGCGCCGCCGCTTTTACAATTTTCTTTTCTACTTTCTTTACTGATTTTACTTTGCTCTTTACAGCTTGTTTGGTTTTCATAAATTCCTTCCGTAACTTGATGATATAAGAAGAAAGAAACGGTCGTCCCGTTTCTCTCCATTGATTTAATCTAGCATATTTTATCTTTTACTTCAATATGGCAAAAAAACTGTTCGTTTTATGCTTTCCTCGACGAAGTATCCAATATATCTCTAAAGGCGTCGCCCAGCAAATTCCAGGCCAGGACAAACAAGAGCAAAGCGCCGCCGGGCACCGCTATCGTGTACCAATAGGCGAAAGGATTGCCGTGCCCGCCAAGTATCCAATTGCGCGATAAGGCAACCAACTGCCCCCAATCCGCCGTTCCCACCGGAGAGCCCAACCCCAAGAAACTTAAAGAAGCCGCCGTAAGCACTATATAACCTATATCGAGGCTTGCCATAATCACTACGGGATAAATGGCGTTAGGCATTATGTGTTTGGCAAAAATCCTCAAAGGACTTGCGCCCAAAGCGCGCGCAGCCAAAACAAATTCCCGTTCCTTAACGCTAAGCACTCCCCCGCGCACCAAACGCGCATAAGAAGGCCAGGATACAACCGTCAAGGCTATCATCATATTATCCAAATCCCGCCCCAGCATAGCCGCTATCACCATAGCCAGCACCATGCTTGGCACCGCAAAGATAATATCTGTCAGGCGCATAAGTATTTCGTCCGTCCAGCCGCCAGCAAAGCCCGCCGCGCCGCCTATTATTATCCCTATAAGCAGGGCGAAAAACACCACCGTTATCCCCACTTTAAACGCCATACGGCTACCCCATACTATGCCGTAATACAAATCGTATTGATTTTCCGTAGTGCCGAAATAGTGCTGGGCATTGGGAGCCTGCGGCTCTATGCTGTATCCGCCCTGCGGCATTTGATAAGCGTCGCGCCCGCTTGAGGGCGCCAATATCGGCGCGAACAAGGCCACAAGCCCGAACAAAACAACTATTATCAAGCCCGCCGCCGCATTCTTGCTGCCCAATGCTTTGGATATTATGTCTTTTATGTTCATTTTAGTCTTATCCTGGGGTCTATCGCCGTATACAATATGTCCGCCGCCAAATTGCCCAAAACAAACAGTACGGCCACCATAAGCGAAAACCCCATAACCCCCGCTATATCAAGCTGTTGGGCGCATTCCACTCCCCAGCGCCCTATCCCGGGGTAATCAAACACCGTTTCCACTATTACCGTACCGCCCAAAAGGCGGATAAACTGTATGCTGGCAAGCGTAACTACGGGTATCATCGCGTTAAGGCCCGCGTGTTCGTAAATCACTTTAAATTCACTTAGACCGCGAGCACGAGCACTGCGTACATAATCTTTGTTAAGTTCCTCCAACATTGAGGATCGCATAACCCTCACCATCAGCGCGAAGGACCCTATACATAAAGTTACCGCCGGCAATACCAGATGTTTCAACACATCGAAAAACACGTAAAAATTAAGATTAAGCAAACTGTCTATCAACAAAAAGCCGGTATAGGTCTTAAAATTCGGGCTATGTATTATCATATCGGCGGTAAAGGAATACTCACCCGGCGCGAACCAGCCCAGCTTGCCGTAAAATATCATCAGCAAAATAAGCCCCAGCACGAAAATCGGCAGGGAAAACCCCGCCAGCACAAAAAATCTTATCAGATTATCCGTAAAACCGTCTTTATACTTTGCCGATATTATACCCAGCCACACCCCGAACAATACCACCAATATTATCGCCGCGACCGCCAGTTGGATAGTAGCTGGCAAATAGGCTTTTATGGCGGAAGTTACGGGCATATTCGCGCTTTCGCTGTACCCCAAATCCCCTTTTACAGCCCCTTTAAGCCAGCGGAAATACTGTACGGGCATAGGATCGTTAAGGCCGTATTTTTCTATTACCTCTTCCAAAGAATCCATCTGGCGCGGGTCCTGTATATATAAAGAAGCACGCATCTCGGGCGAGAGCCTCTGCGTCAGAAAGAACAGGAAAAACGTTACCCCCAGCATAACCAGCGGCAGCATTAAAAGTCTTCTTAGTATATACCTAAACATTTTTTTATCGTCCTATATTCAGTTAAGAGGCAAAACCGCCTCCAAAAGCGTTTGGGCCGCCGCGCTTTTTGGCGAAAGCAATACTTCTTCGGTTTTGCCCAGCTCCGCTATTTCGCCTTTATGCATTACGGCCGCTTTGGAACATAAAAACTTGCACAGCGCCAAATCGTGCGAGATAAACACCAAACTCAGGCCGTATTCTTCCTTAATATCCGCCAATAAATTTAATATCTGCGCCTGAACGGATACGTCAAGCGAAGAAAGCGGTTCGTCGGCTATAATCAGCTTGGGCTTGAGGGCCAAGGCGCGCGCTATCGCTATGCGCTGGCGCTGACCGCCGGAAAATTCGCTCGGATATTTCCTTAGAGAATTTTCCCCAAGCCCGACTTGGCTTAAAAGTTTCTTCAAATCGCTTTGGCGGTATTTTTCGCCGTGTACGATAAAAGGCTCGGCCAAAATATCGGATACGGTCATTCTCGGGTTAAGGGAGCTGTACGGATCTTGGAATACGGGCTGGACTTTCCTTCTAAGCGCTTTAAGTTCCCTGCCTTTTAGGGAAAAGATGTCCTGCCCCTCTATAAAGATTTTGCCGCTGTCGGGCCTTTCCAAAGCCAGCATAAGGCGCGCAAGGGTGCTTTTGCCGCAGCCAGAAGACCCCAAGAGGCCGAAACTCTCACCGGCGTCAAAGGAAAAATTTATATTTTTTAGTACGGCGATTTTCTCCCCGCCCCCGAACGCTCCGCCGGAAACATAACTCTTTGCGATATTTTCCGCCCTTAATAATTCAGCCATTAGACTTACCCTCGTAACGCCAGCATTTTACCAAGCGTCCGCCTTCCAAATTTAATATCGGCGGTCTTTCATTTTTGCACCGCTCTTGAGCGTAAGGGCAGCGCTCGGCGAATTTACAGCCCTTAAAATCTTTACCCGCCGCAGGCGGTGCGCCTTCTATCGTTTTAAGCCTGGCTTTGCTTTGCGAAAGCCGCACCACGGAATTTAGCAAGCCCTCGCTATACGGATGCAAAGGTTTTTTAAACAAATCCTCTTTGGGACATTCCTCCACCTTTTCGCCCGCGTAAAGCACCAAAACTCTATCGGCTATATTATTGACTATCGCCAAATTGTGCGTAATAAAAATGACTGAAGCGGAAAACTCTTTTTGCAGTTTCTTTATAAGCTCCAAAATCTGCCTTTGTACGGTTACGTCCAAGGCGGTGGTAGGCTCGTCAGCTATAAGAATATCGGGGTTAAGGCACAAAGCCAGCGCCGTCATAACCCGCTGGCGCATTCCCCCCGAAAGCTGATGCGGATAAGAATTTAAAAATTTTTCGTCTATACCCACTTTCTTTAAAAGCGACGCAGCCTTCTCAAGAGCTTCCTTTTTGCTTATTTTAGAGTGTGCACGCAAAGTCTCCGTCAAATGGAAAGCCACCTTAAAAACGGGGTTTAAAGACATCATCGGGTCTTGAAATATCATACCTATCCCCGCGCCGCGCACATCACGCAATTGGGGCTCGTTCATTTTGACGATGTCCTTATCCTTATAAATAATTGAGCCGGAAGTTATTTTCGCCCCGGGCGGCAAAAGGCGGGTAATAGCCAAGCTGTGAATGGTCTTTCCGCAGCCCGATTCCCCCACTACGGCCAAAACCTCGCCCTTTTCCAGGCGGTAGCTGAGATTATCAAGAACTTTTATCCGCCCCTGCGGCGTATCGAAACAAACGGAAAGATTATTTATGTTAAGCACAATAAATTATATCAAATGATAAAAATCTCTTAAATTGCTAAAATGATACTGATGAAAAGACTTATCCTCCTATTCGCCGCTATGTTAGTATTCTGCGCCTGCGGGCCGAAGACTACGGACATTACTCTGCCCGACGGCTTCACCGTTAAAGCCGAATTGGCCATAACGCCCGAAGAAACGGAAAAGGGCCTAATGTACCGCACCGAATTGCCGGAAGGAAGCGGAATGCTTTTTGTTTTTGAAGACAATGCTCCGCGCTACTTTTGGATGAAAAACACCCTTATAGATTTGGATATTATCTTTATCACGTCCGATTTAAAAGTATTTTCTTACGAGGAACACGTTCCCCATTCATATCTTTACACGCCTGACAGCCAAGTGGCTACGGCGGCGGGGTTCGGCCAGTATGTTTTGGAACTGCCCGCGGGCAGCGTAAAGAAACACAAAATAGAAGAAGGCTCGTTTTTGGAGTTTGATTTACAATGAAACAGGTTTTATATCTTTTTGCGGCTTTTGTTTTAGCCTGCTCGCTAAACGCCCAGCAGCTGGATTTCGACGCGTTGAACCAAACGGCCAAAGACCATCTTATAAACTTGATAGAGATTGACACCTCCCAACCCGAGCCCGAGGAAATAAAAGCCATACGCTATATATACAAAGTATTGAACAAATACAAAATAGACTGGGATATTTACAGGATAGAAAAGCCGCGCGGCAATCTTATAGCGGTGCTGAAAGCGGATAAAGAATTGGCCGATCCGCAAAACAAGCCGCTTCTGCTTATAGCACATTTGGACACCGCCGCCATACAGGAAGGCTGGACCTTACCCCCCGCCAAAGCAACTTTAAAGGACGGCAGGATATACGGGCTGGGCTCCACTGACGCCAAAAATTACGCCGCCATAAACCTTACCATTCTGACAAGGCTTGCCAAAGGCGACATAAAACTTAAACGGGATATAATATTCCTCTTTACGGCCGACGAGGAAAGCGGCAGCGAAAAGGGAATAAAATATCTTTACGACCAACATGGCGATAAACTCCAGGCCGCCTATGCCCTAAACGAGGGCGGCGGCATAATGAAAGGCGATGACGCCAAAATGCCCAGCGATATTCTGTTTATAGAAGCGGGTACCAAGATGTATATGGACATTCTTTTAAGCGCGAAAGGCGACGGCGGGAATTCTTCCGCGGTGGGGCAGAACAATGCCATATATAAACTTTCGCAGGCGCTTTCTATAATAGAAAGTTATCAGCCGCTGTATAAATTTTCCCCGTTGACGAGGATTTTCTTCGAAAGGATTTTCCCCTTCCAGGACGCCGACGCACAAACCACTTTGAAACTGTTGGAATCAGACGATCCCGCCCAATCCCAGCAGGCGGCAAAAATAATCAGCGAAGACGAGTTTTTCAAGACGCAGATAACTGATACCATAACCCCCACTATTCTGTCTTCGGGTACGGAAGCCAATACCGTTCAGAATGAAGCCTCGGCCAATTTAAACTGCAGGCTTCTTCCGCAAAGCGATCCTATGCTTTTTGTAGACGAACTCAGCGCGCTTTTTGCCAACGACGAAAACGTAACCCTTACCGTAATAGAAAGACCGGAAACACCCTTTCCCCAGCCGCCGACAGATTTGAACGACCAGCTCTTTAAAGCGATAGAAAAAGCCGCCCGTCAAACTTTCGGCAAGATTTTGGTATTGCCCGGCCTCACGCCCGCATCAAGCGAGAGCGAATTTTTAAGAAGGCACGGCGTAATAACCTACGGCATCGGCCCGCTTATCCAAAAGAACGGCAACGGCCCCCACGAACCGGATGAAAGCATAACGGAAAAGGACTTATTTGACCAATTGAAACTTACTTTTAATATCGTTATGAATTTGGTAACAGATACGCCAGATCTCCCCGAAGAAGAGCCCGCCGTTGCGCAAGAGGGCGAGAGTCAATCTCAAGAGGGGCAAACCCCGCAAGACGAGTTCCTGCCCGTAATTGAGCGGGAAGACATTGCCCAAACGGCAAAATAACCCTTTTCGAGCTATTGATTTTTGTCCCTTGCTAAGCTATAACTTATTATAGAGAAAGGAGGACCCAATGGACTTTTTTCAAGCCGTACGGAAAAGACGCAGCATATACACTTTAACCGCTAAATCTACTTTGGAAGAAAAAGAAATAACCGACTTTTTGGAATTGGCGCTCGCTAATTCGCCCTCGGCTTTCAACAGCCAAAGCGCAAGGCTCTTGGCCGCATTCGGGGAAAGCCATAAAAAAATATGGGATATAGCCAGGAAAGCGCTTAAAGAAATTATTCCTTCGGAAAAATTCCCCCCGACCGAAGCTAAAATAAAATCTTTCGCCGACGCTTTCGGCACCGTATTGTTTTTTGAAGAAACAAAAACGGTAGCGGAACTGCAAAGCAAATTCCCTGCCTATAAAGATAATTTTCCCCTATGGTCGCAGCAAGCCAACGGTATGCTCCAATATATCGTATGGACAGGCTTTGCCGCTTTGGGCATGGCGGCCAACCTTCAGCATTACAACCCGCTTATAGACGGGGAAATCGCCAAAACTTTTAAAATACCGCCCTCTTGGAAACTTGTGGCGCAAATGCCCTTTGGAATATCGCCTGAGCAGGCGCCCGACAAAGAAATTATCCCGCCCGCACAGAGATTAAAAGTTTACCGATGAGGCATATCCCAAGATAAAAACCTTTATCAAAAAAACCGGGTTAAAGCCCGGATTTTTGTGTATATTATGGAAATCCCCGCCTAGGCTGGGGGGCTTTTTATTTTTGTGTATATGGAAATCCCCGCCCAAAGCTAAGGGGATTTGTCGTTAAAAATATTTCGGATTATATACGGGCTTTACGCTTAAAATCGGGCAGGATATTTTAAGTTAAGAGTTCATTATGCTTTCCAATTCTTCCGAAAGCTGTTCCCATTCCTTTTCCGCGTCGGAAATTTCCTTATTGACGAACGCCAGCTCTATACTTACGGAGGAATCATAGCCGCGTATCAAGCGGTTTTCCAAATTCTCTTTTTGGGAGGACAAAACCTCCAGCTTGCGCTCTATGGCTTTTATTTTGTTCCTTAAAGGAGCGGTCTGCGCGCGCAGTTTGGCGGCGTTTTTGCGTTTTTCTTTGCGGTTGTCCTCCCCCTCTTGAGAGCCTTCATCGGCGGAAGAACGCGAAGAGTGAAGAACATAATTTTTATAATCTTCCAAATCGCCGTCGTAAGATTTAACCGTTCCGCCTTCCACCAAAAGCAGGCGGTCGCAGACCGATTCCAATATGTGAAAATCGTGCGTCACCAATATTACCGCGCCGTCATAATCGTTTAAAGCCTCTATCAAAGCGCGGCGGCTGGTTATATCCAGGTGGTTTGTCGGTTCGTCCAAAATCAAAATATTGGGCTTTTCTATCGTGATTAAAGAGAGCAAAAGGCGGCTTTTTTCCCCACCCGAAAGTTTCCCTATCTGCGTATCGGCTTTATTCTTTTCCAAACCGAAACACGCCAAATGGGTGTATACTTCCGTTTCTTTGGCTTCGGGCATGGCGGCTTTGGCCGTTTCGTAAGGGGTGGATTCCAGGTCAAATTCTTCCGTCTGGTGCTGGGCGAAATAACCCGCCTTCAGCTTGCGCGCGTATGTCAGTTTGCCGCTCATCGAGTGTATTCTGCCCGCCAAAAGTTTCGCCAAGGTCGATTTGCCGTTGCCGTTAGCGCCCAAAAGCGCTATTTTGTCGTCTTGAGTTACAGTCAAATTCAAATCTTTAAGCACTACTTTCTCATCATAGCCGCAGCTGACATTCTCCAAAGTGTACAGATAAGCGTCCAAATGCTGAGGCTGCGGGAAAGTAAACTTTATGCTCTTTTCCAAAGGTATTTTAGGGGCGTCGCCCATACGCTCTATCATCTTTAAGCGGCTTTGCGCCTGCTTGGCCTTGGAGGCCTTGTAGCGGAATCTGTCGACAAAAGACTGCAAATGCTTTTTGGTTTCCTCATAGCGTTTGGCGTCTTTGATAAGCTGCTCGGTTTGAAGGTGGCGGGTACGCTCGTAAGTATCGTAGTCGCCCGTATAGGTTTTAAGTTTACACTCGTCTACTAGTATTATTTTGTCGCAGACTTTATTTAAAATATTCCTGTCGTGGCTGACTATCAGCAGGGTTTTATCCAGTTTGGCAAGGCAATTTTCAAGCCAGATTACCGTTTCCAAATCCAGGTGGTTGGTAGGTTCGTCCAGCAAAAGGCAGTCGCTCGGCGCAAACAATGCCGCGCCCAAGGCCGCCCGAACACGCCATCCGCCGGAAAATTCCTTTAAAGGCCGGCTAAGTTCCTCATTGCTAAACCCAAGCCCCCCAAGTATCGCGCCGGCCCTGGCCGCCGCGCTGTGAGCGCCCAAACTATCCAATTTATCGTATATCTCCGCAAGACGAACGCCCGATGGATTCGTTTCCAGCTCATCATAGAGTTTCTTAAGACGTTTATCGGAATACAAAACGTGGTTTAATACGCTTTGGTTTATATCGCTTATTTCCTGCTCTACGGTCGCCAAAACCGTACCGCTTGATATGCTTATCCTGCCGCCGTCGGGATACAGCTTGCCCAATATCAGCTTGAATAAGGTCGTCTTGCCGCAGCCGTTAAGCCCGACAAGCCCCACCTTCTGCCCCTTCCCTATGAAAGCGGAAGCGTCCTCGAAAATGGTTCTCTTGCCGATATGGTAGCTTAACTCCGATATTTCTATCATATTCTATCTTGGCGGCCAAAAAACTGTTTATTCCTCGCCTTCCCCCTCTTCCTTGCGGTTGGCGCGTCTACGCTCGTGGATATTAAGTATTTTCTTCCTTAAACGTATCGAAGTAGGCGTAATTTCCACAAGTTCATCGGGTGCGATGTATTCTATGGCCTGCTCAAGGCTCATTATCCTGGGCGGCGTCAAAAGCAGAGCGTCGTCGGCCGCTTTCGAGCGCATATTGGAAAGGCGTTTTGTCTTGTTCGGGTTGACCACCAAGTCATTGTCGCGCGAGTTCTGCCCGACTATCATACCCTCGTATACTTTTACGCCCGGGCCGACAAATAATTGCCCGCCGTCCTGCAAACTGTTAATGGCGTAGGCCGTCGTTTCGCCCGCTTCCTTGGCGATAAATACGCCGTTGCTCCTTAAAGGCGGTACGTCCACCTTGGGATAATAGCCGTAAAAACTGTGGTGCATAATGCCTTTTCCGCGGGTGGAGGTTAAAAACTCGTTCTTAAAGCCTATCAAAGCGCGGGAGGGAATTACATATTCCAGTCTTAACCTGTTTTCGCCCTCGCTTACCATATTCTCCAGCTTGGCGCCGCGCGTGCCGACAAGTTCAAAAACCGCGCCTTGCATATCTGAGGTAATATCCAAAATAAGATATTCCATAGGCTCGAGTATTTTGCCGTTTTCCTCTTTGTAAATAACCTCGGGCGAGGATACCGCAAGTTCAAAACCTTCGCGGCGCATATTTTCGATTAAAATCGTCAGGTGCAGCTCGCCCCTGCCAGATACTTTAAAACGGCCCTCGCCTTCCAGCTGCTCCACCTTGAGTCCGACATTCGTCTGAGCTTCTTTCTCAAGGCGCGCCTTTAGGTGGCGGCTGGTAAGGAATTTACCCTCGCGCCCCGCAAAAGGAGAATCGTTGACGAAAAAGTCCATAGATATCGTCGGCTCGTCAATAGAAAGCGGCGGCAAAGGTACAGGATTATCTGGGTGGCATACAGTATCGCCGACGTCTACCCCCTCAAGCCCGCTTATCGCCACTATATCGCCCGCTTTCGCGCTTTCCGTTTCCGTCTTGCCAAGACCCAAAAACTTCTCTATTTTTACCGCTTTGGCGGGCACGCTGCCGCCGCGGTTCTTTAATAATACCACGCTGTCGCCTTTGCTGACGCTGCCGTTAAGTATGCGCCCTATGCCGATATGCCCCAAAAAGTTATTGTAATCTAGCATAGTCACCTGCATTTGAAGCGGCTTCGTTTCGTCCGCTTCCGGTTCGGGCACGTATTTTATTATGGCGTCGAAAAGCGGTTTTATATCCGTGCCGCGCTCTTCCATTTTGTCGCTGGCCCAGCCCTCGCGGCCTGAGGCGTACAGTATAGGGAAATCCAATTGTTTATCGTCCGCGCCAAGCTCCATAAAGAGTTCAAAAACCTCATCGACTACGGCCGAAGGGCGCGCGTTTTCCCTGTCCATCTTGTTTACCACCACTATCGGGCGCAAACCCAAAGCCAAGGCCTTTCTAAGTACGAAACGAGTCTGTGGCATAGGGCCTTCCACCGCGTCCACCATCAGTATGGCACCGTCTACCATCTTTAGCACGCGTTCTACCTCGCTGCCAAAGTCCGCGTGGCCCGGGGTGTCTACTATGTTTACCGTATAGTCTTTATATTTTACCGAAGTGCATTTGGACAAAATAGTTATACCGCGTTCCCTTTCGATAGGATTGCTGTCCAGTACCGCCTCCTGCGCTTCGTCTTGCTTTACTTTAAATTGGCCCGCGTATTTAAGCAATGCGTCAACCACCGTAGTCTTGCCATGGTCTACGTGAGCTATTATAGCTACGTTCCTGATGTCCTTTCTCGTGTTCATATTTTCCTTCCGTGTATATTTGTAAAATTCTCCAAAAAACACTGCCCGCAGGCTTAGCCGCGGGCAGCATCTCTTCTACGCCTTTAACTATATTATATCTTATATATAAACCGCAGGAAAGCCTCTTTCCCCTCGGCGTCGTGCTTGAACACCCCGCAAGACCCCAAAACCTTAATGAAGGTGCAGCCGATTTCCTCAAGCAGGATATCGGGCACGTCTTCAGCCTTAAAGCCTTTATAATCGCCGATAAAACTCATCACCCAATTATAATGCTGCGCCAAAGAGGATAAATCCTTCATCTTCTCCATCTTGCCCGCCGCTATCAAAGCGCCGATTTGCGCCATCTCATTTTTTAGTCTGCCCGGCAGTATCGCCATACCGAGAGCCTCTATAAGACCAATGTTTTCCCGCTTGATATTGTGATATTCCGGCCTAGAGTGAAATATCCCCCAAGGATACTCCTTGCTCGTCCTGTTGTTTCTAAGCACCAAATCCATCTCGTAGGCGCCGTCTTTATAACGGGCTATCGGCGTTATAGTGTTGTGCGGAGTCTTGCCCGTGGCGTGGATTATCCCGACTTTCTTATCATCGTATTTGCGCCATACTTCCAATACCCGCGCCGAAGCCTTCGCCACCTGCGCTTTGGGGCCTCTCAGCCTCAATACTGAAAGCGGCCAGCAGACTATATCAAAAGTAACTTTCGGGAACTTCTTTATTTTAAACCGCTTTACGGACTGCGCCCGCTCCATAGGGAATACGTAGCGCCCTGCCTGATAATGGTCATGCGTCAGTATCGAGCCGCCCACTATCGGCAAATCCGCATTGGAGCCTATAAAATAGTGAGGGAACTGCTCCACGAAATCAAGCAAATTTTTGAAGGTATCGGCGCTTATGCGCATAGGGCGGTGATCTTCCGCAAAAACTATGCTGTGCTCGTTATAATACACATACGGCGAATATTGGAAATACCACCTCTTCCCGTTTAACTTCAAAGGTATTATGCGCAAGTTCTGCCGAGCGGGGTGGTTCAAACGCCCCGCATAGCCCTCGTTTTCCCTGCAAAGCAGACATTTGGGATAGGCATTGGGGCTGACTTTTATCTTGCCCTGCAAGGCTATTTCCTTGGGATCCTTTTCCGGCTTGGAAAGATTTATAGTCATATCTATCTTGCCGTATTCCGTATCGGCTTTCCAAGTAATATTCTTGGCGACCCTGTCCGTCTTGATGTAATAAATCTTGCGGCAATATTTATAAAATTCCGAAGTGGCTTTCTTTATTCCTTTCTCGTGCCAAGTATCGTAGAATATTTTTGAGACTTCGCTCGGACGCTTGGTAAATACCGCCATTACGGAAGTTTCAAATATCTCGCGGTATGTAGAAGTAGCCGCCTCCAAAAGCCCGTTCTCCGAAGCGTAAAAAGATATGTCGGAAAGTATTTCCCCAGGATTATCCGGCAAAGGCCCCTTATACGGGGCGGCATTGTTGTTATCGGGCAGATTGAGCAATGCCAATATGCTGTTGCGCGCCCAAATCTCGTCTTCCTTCTCGATAAGTTTGTTCTTTAACCCGTAAGCTATAAGTTCTTCAACGTTGGAGTATATCATCTTAAATCCTCGGCTCAGTATCTCCGCTTTTGCTCCCAGCACCAAGCGGTCTGTATGATTTTATCTAAATTATACAAAGTTTCCCAACCTAAAACCCGTCTGGCTTTAGCGCTGTCGGCAACCAATACAGCCGGATCGCCCGCGCGCCGCGGGGCCGTTTCCACCTTGAAGTCGCGCCCCGTTATACGTTTGGCGCTTTCTATTACCTCTTTCACCGTAAAGCCTTCCCCGCTGCCCAAATTAAAGTCGTCGCTTTCGCCGGTCCTTTCCATCTTCTCAAGCGCCAATATATGCGCGCTTGACAAATCATTAACATGCACAAAATCCCTTACGCAGCTGCCGTCTTTAGTCAGATAGTCCGTACCGAATATCTTTATGCTTTCGCGCTTGCCGAAAGCCGCCTGCAATATTATCGGCAAAAGATGCGTTTCCGGCGTATGCGATTCCCCTATCTTCCCGCTGTCGTCTGCACCCGCCGCGTTAAAATATCTCAGCACGCTGCTCTTAAGGCCGTAGGCTTTATCGTAATCTTTTAAAACCTTTTCCACCATAAGTTTACTTTGCCCGTAAGGATTTATCGGGTTTTGGGGGTGAGCCTCAGATATTTTCGGTTCTACGGGTTCGCCGAATGTCGCCGCAGTAGAGGAAAAAACGAAATATTTTATTTTGTTTTCCACCATCGCGTCCAAAAGCGATATTACCTTGACTATATTGTTGTTATAGTATCTTGCCGGCTCTTTTACGCTTTCGCCGACCTCTATAAATGCGGCGAAATGCATTACCGCTTCTATATCGTGCTTCTTAAATACTCGGGCGAGTTTCTTCTTGTCGCCCAAGTCGCCTTTCTCAAACTTGACGCCCCGAACCGCCGCTCTGTGCCCCTTTGAGAGATTATCGTACACTATGGGATTATATCCCCTCTCCTTAAGCATTTTTACGCAGTGGCTGCCGATATAGCCCGCACCGCCGACAACTAAAATATTCTTCATCTCTATCCTCGTTTTCAGCCGTTAAATTTCTATATTTTCTTCGCGCCCGAACCTATCTGCGCGACGTAAAAGGAAGGTTTTATCCCCATTTCCGCTTCGTATTCCGCACCCGCTTTGTTCTGGACTTCTTCCAAAAACTCGTTCTTGACCAAAGCTATACAGCACCCGCCAAATCCGCCGCCCATCATTCTAGCGCCGATTACGCCTTCGCACTTATGCAGGGCGTCGGCCATTGTATCTAAAGCCTTGCCGGTTACCTCATAATTGTTCTTTAAAGACTCGTGGGAAGCGTCCATAAGTTTGCCAAAGGCCGCTATATCTCCTTTCTTAAGAAGGGCGACTGCCTCCAGCGTGCGGGCGTTTTCCTCCACGGCGTGGCGCGCGCGGCGGTAAAGAACTTCGTCCGATATAAGATCTTTGCCCTTTTCCAAATCAGCAGGCTTCAGCTCGCATAAATAGTTTACCTTGTATTTGCTTTGAAGAAGTTTCAAAGCTTCCTCGCATTGGCTGCGCCTGGTATTGTACTCGCTGCCCGTAAGCTTGTGATTATTGTTTGTGTTGGCTATCAATATGGATACGCCTTGCAACGCTATCGGGCAATATGAATATTCCAAGGTGTTGCAGTCGAGCAACATCGCATTGTCTTTCTTGCCCATCGCCGAAGCGAATTGATCCATTATCCCGCAATTCATTCCGACAAAGCCGTTCTCCGCACGCTGAGATATTTTTGCAAGCTCTATAAGATTGTAACCTAAATTATAAAAATCGTTTATCATAGCGGCGGTAACCACTTCTATCGAGGCCGAAGAGGATAACCCCGCGCCGTTGGGCACGTCGCCGTAATATAAAGCGTCAAACCCGCAGTTTAGAATGTGGCCGTCCTCTTTAAACATCGCTACTACGCCTTTGGGGTAATCGGCCCAGTTGCCGCCTTTTTTTATTTCGCTTATATCGGCAGATATTATGCCGTCGTCTTCAAAGTTTAAGGAGTAAAAATTTATCTTGCCGTCTTGCCGCTTTGACGCCGCCAAATACGTCCCGAATGTCAAAGCGCACGGAAATACATGCCCGCCGTTATAGTCCGTATGCTCACCAATCAAATTAGCTCTGCCCGGCGCAAAGAAAACCGCCGCCCCTTCACGCCCAAATATTTTTTTGAATTTTGCCCTCAATTCGTTTATTTCCATATTTCTACCCCTTTAAAAAAGGGGCCCCGCCATAAGCAAGGCCCCAATAAGCTGTTTATTACGCCGCTATTCCAAGTTTGGAAAATAATATATACAGCCCTACCACACAGCACACTATAGCTATGCTGACGGGTACGGCTTTCTTCCAAGGCGTCGTATCGACGATATGCCTGTCAAGACTATCCTCATATTCATGTTTGGAAGGATAATAATGCCCCATTACCACCATAAACAAAGAACATATCACAAACAGTATCGCCAAAATGTGCAAGTAGTGTATGCTTGAAAACTCAAACAGAGGCTTTACAAACCACATAGGCATAGCGTTGTATATCGCGCCCGCTACGCCTTTAAGTACCGTCGGATCAGCCATGCCGCCGGCCATAAACTCTTTAAATCCGCCCGACATCGCCGTAAGCTGCGTCGTGCCGTATACCAATATGAATATTGCCAATGTTATCTTGGCCGATATCGCAGGCGCCTTCTTGTTAAGCATGCCGATAAGCATTAAGGTTAGTATCGGCACATTGTAAAAACCGTTTACCGTCTGCAGATAGTCGAACAGGCCGTTTGGCGCATTGGCTATCATCGGCGCTACTATCATTGAAAATATCGCCAATATCGCCGCCGCTATCTTGCCCTTGCTGACAAGTTCCTTCTCGCTTGCCTTCGGATTGATATATTCCTTATAAATATTAAGCGTAAACAATGTGGATGTTGAATTTAAACCCGCATTGAAAGAGCTTAATATAGCCCCAAACAACACCGCCGCGAAAAAGCCCACCAAGAACCACGGCAACACTTCTTTTACCAACATCGGATAAGCAAAATCGCTCATCTCCAAACCCGGCCCGAATATCTTAAACGCTATTATGCCGGGCAATATCAAAAATGCCGGCCCGAATAATTTAAGTATAGCCGCGTATAATATGCCTTTTTGGCCTTCCTTCAAGTCTTTCGCCGCCAAAGCGCGCTGTATTATCGTTTGGTTTGTACCCCAATAAAACAAGTTCACCAAAAACATTCCGGTAAACATCGTCGCAAACGGTACGGGATCACTGCTGCTGCCTATGGAGTTAAATTTTTCAGGCACCGATGTTACCAATACATTTAACCCTTCAATCGGGTTGCCCCCGCCGATATACATCAAGCCGAAAAGCGGTATCATAAACCCGCCTATCAACAAGCCTATGCCGTTTATAGTATCGGCTATCGCCATAATCCTCAAGCCGCCGCTTAATGTGTAAATTATACCCAGTATGCCGATAGACCATACCACGATATAAATACCCTGCATCTTGGTTATCCCGAATGTGCCTTCCAAATCGAAAATACCGCTTAATCCTATCGCCCCCGAATACAAAACTATCGGCACGAATATCAGTACGTATCCGAAAAGGAAAAACCAGTTTACCACCTGCTTGGTAACATTATCGTATCTTTCGCCGATAAAATCGGGTATAGTCGCATACCCCTTTTTTAAATATCTCGGCAAAAAGAAAAACGCCACTATTATCAAAGCCAGCGACGCCCCTACTTCCCAACCCATTACCGACATATTGTCCGTATAGCCTTGCCCGTTTAAACCTACCATTTGCTCCGTAGATAAATTGGTAAGCATCAACGACGCCGCTATTACCCAGCCCGTCAGGCCTCTGCCCGCCAAAAAATAGCCCGTTTCGGTATGGGTGTTCACATTCCTAGTTTTGTAATAAGAAATGCCGTAGACCAACAATGTAAATGCCAAAAAAGATAAGACCGTAAGTAACATCAAAACCTCCGTTTAAAGATGAAATGACTACACCTACATTTCAAATGTAACATTTATGTTCTACCTTGTAAAGAATCTTTTGCATTGATAAAAATACACAAAAAAACGGCGGGCCCACTTATTGGCGCCCGCCGCTTATATAGCCTTTCTTTACTCCTAGTTGGGAAGAGGATTGTTCAAATCGGTAGTGGGAGGTTCCTCCCCTTTATCCTTACCGCCCTTTATCTTATCCTTATACAAGCCCACCACATAGTCCGAAGCCTCCTTAAACTCCTGCTTGATAAATTTGTACAAGGTTGAATTATCCAACATTTTATTGGTCGCTATCATACTGGCAACCAACATTGCCAGCGAGGCCATTACCCTAGCATAGGGAACATTTAGCCAATCGTTCAGATAGGTTATCGGCATGGATAACCCAACCGCTATGGGCATGGTAAAACTCATTCCTTGCGATATTTGGCTTTGCAGTTCGGGGTGTTTCCTTATGATATAAGCGAACATCTGCGAAAAGTAATTACCCATGCCTATACTGGCTATCACGCCGCTCGATACTATCAGCGAAGGAATATCCGCCATTATACCAGCCAATATCCCCGCCGTACCAAGACCGGAAAGCGAAGAATACACCAAATATGACGTACCGGAAGATATCCTGGTAGTCGTTATATTTCCGAGCAATCTGCCGAACATTAACGAACCATACAGAACCCCTATCACCATTACCGTAGCCATATCGCCGTCGGGTATTATCTGATACAAAGTCGAGGAAAACGCACTGGATACCGAAAGTTCATGCGCCGTCGCCAAAGACATTCCCACCACTACACTCATAACACCTTCTTTATGGAGCATAATGTCAAACACTTCTTTTATGTCCTGCCAATAGCTCTTTTTGTTTTCCTGCTTGGCGCTTTCCGCGGCTATCGCGGCGGCTTCAGTTTCGTCTCCCGCTGAGGCCATTTGGTATACATCGTTCTTAATGTGGTCTATTATAATATTGTCCCTTAAATTAGTACGGTGCACTCTATATCCAGCGTATGCGCTGTACGCCGCATATAACGGCAAGGATACGTCCCAGCCGAAATTAAAGTCCATCCCAAAAGCCCGTCCCGCATAGTTTAACGCCGAAGGCGCAACCAAAAACGCCATCGTACCGATATTCTTGTTTATAAAACTGCGGTTATAGAACAAAATATCTTCCATCGAGAAATCACTCCCGCCTGAAAACAGTTTTTTGAATTTTTCAATTAAAATATCGGTCGTAACTTTAAGCGCCTCGGAAAAGTTCTGTTCCTCTTTTTTCTTATCCTTGGCAATCGGCATCGCGCCCCTGTTCATATTTATCAGGGAGTTGCCCAAGACGTTTCTTATATTTATCGAAAATCCCAAAGCGAACAATGCCAAACCGAGCGATATATTCCTAAGCAATGTCGGCTCCATTGCGTAAGAATAGCCATAAAAGCCGAATATCGCCGGTACAACTGCCGCAAGCATGGATATTACTATCGATACTTTAAACATCGCCACTTCGCCGAATTTCTTTACCAAAGGATTTAACATCGGCGAGAGCAGCCCCGGCAGATAGTTTACCACGTACATCAAATTAGTGGCGAAGGCCTCGCTTACTCCCAAAGATTCCGGCAATACGGGGCCCAAAGTTTTGCCCAAGCTGGGGTTAATGTAAAAACCTTCCTTTGTGATGACATCGGCCTTATTGTGATTTTGCATTACTTCAATAGGCAGAACATTCTTTGACTGTTCCAATACTTTCAGTAATGTGCCGCGTTGATTTTTTGGTATTCTTACCACGACGGTAGACCCCAAAGAACTCGGCATTGCCGACTTGTTCGACATCACCCCGACATTGCCCGAAGGCATCAAAACCAATTTGTCGCCTTGTTTAAGGAAGTTGGCATCCGTTATCACTTTTATGGGCAATTCTTCCTTGCCATCGGCATTGTAGAGCGGAACGGTAACGGTTTTGGAGGGCTCTATACCGTACTGCCACAATTTTATAGTTATATTTTCTTTTGCGTCTTTAAGAGCTTGAGCGAACTTTATAAGGCTCTTATTTTCCGTCTTAAGCCTCAAATAGAAGTTGGACATCGTCCTGGGTTTCTTGCCAAACTCCCTAAGCTCCGCGGTATTATTGTTGAAAACTATATTTGTATATCCGTTTGTATCGAAATCCTCGTGGAAGGAAAGCGACACCGGCAAGACCATATCGCGCCCAGCGCCGTTTATAACGCTTACGGTATAGCTCTTTCCTTCAAGAGAAACATCAAAATTGCGCCGCCCCGCCGCGGCTTGAGCCTCGCTAGAAAAAGCGATATTGTCCGCTTCCAGAAAATTCAGCCCTTTATTAAATGACATATAGTCATTTAAGTCGGAAGTCAGCTTCTCGGAGAAATTCCCCCCTTTGCCGTCTATCTTGCGGTAAAACATAGATACAAGGGAATATTCGCCGGCTTTTCTCAAAGCGCTGAATACGATTACCAATTCCTCTCCGTCATCGCCTTTTATTCTGTATGTAAGTTTTTCAGGGAAGCCGGCTTCCTGGGAAACTGGCGCATATTCCCGCAGTATGGAGGGCAGCTTAAGCAAATCGCCTTTGCTTATATACTTTTCGCCATTATATTTCCGCCCGTCTTTAAGCCTGTCATCGGAATGTTTAAAAATTATCTTGGTCAAGCCGAAATTGGAGAACGTCCCTCTAAGCCTTTTAAGCTCAGGGCCCTGTACTACAAGATCCCCTTTTCTGTTAGTAGCCGCATGGCCGTGCAATATCTTAAAAGTAAAGTTATCTACTTTTATCTCCGCCATCAGCTTGGAGGCTTTGCCCTTCGGATTGGCTTTTACTTCGTCCCAAGCCGCGGAGAGGGCTTTTTCCTCCCCTATTTTCTGCTGGGAGGCCGCTCTCCTTGCCCGTTCGTCCGCATAATAGGGACGCGTCCTATAAGATGATGTCGAAGATGTTAAATGCGGTATGGCGGGTATCTCGTAGACGTATTTATCCGTTCCGAAAACGCGGGAGACATCGTCGTATCCACCGGGCCAGACAAAATCCCACCCGCCAAGCGCGGCGGCTTTCCTGCTTAATTCCCACGAAAAATTATTATCGCCGTAAACTTTAAATTCGCTTGAGGCGGGAGAATCAAAAAGTTTAACTCCAAAAGATTTTGCCGGGCTTATATTTATATTCAGCAGGCGCCTGTCAAAATAACCATACAAATCTTTTGCAAACATCAATCCCATTCCCGCCGCGCCCGCTAAGGAATAACCGGCTTTGGAAACATTGCCCAACAGCCCCTTTATACTGAAATCGTTTATAAGATTACCGCCGGGCAGCGGCACCCCGCGGAAAAATTCAAATATCTTGGGGTCTATTACGCTTACCGGCTGGACTTTCGGCATAACGGGCATAAGGGGAGTGTTAGCTCTTGCGGTGCCAAAACTCAGCGTTTTGCCCAAATTCAAACCCTTCTCCGTATTCAGCACCCATTCGGTACCGGCCGTTAAATTCCTGCCAAAAGCGCCGACTTGCGGCACCGTCGTCGCTACATTATAATTGAATATAAGAGCCGTACCTAATACCGTCGCCCTGTTGTTTATGAATTTAAGGAAATCCGCCGCAGGCTTCATCTTATGCGCGGAAAGGAAATTGTAAAATTTGTTCACGGGCGTTTTATCGGAAGCGCCGCCAAAGAGTTTAAAGCCTTTCGTATAATTGGGATTGTACGGAGTGGTAATTCCCAAAGCCTCGGCTATCGTTATGCCTCTTTCGGTTTCCAACGCGGCGATGCCCAAGGTTCCGTCTCCTGAAGGTGCCCAAAAGTTCTGCCACGGCTTGAGTATATTCTTATTCCACCAGCCAGCGGCTTTATAATCCGCTCTGGCGGAATTTAAACTCTTAAGGGCTGAAGAAAACGTTTCGCCCGCATTTAAATATCCCAGTTCGCCGGCAGTGTAGAGCGGAGCGGAAGGCACCGTCTTTAAATCCGAAGCCAAAGATTTTATTTCCTTGCCTAAAACCTCAATTTCCGAGGCCGCCCCGCCCTCGGCTTTAAGCGAGGCTAGCTTGGATAGTTTTGAATTATATATATTTACGTTTGAATTATAGTCCTTAACTTTTTGAAGATAAGCCGCGTTTTTGCTTTCCACCGAAGAACCGTATGCTCTGGCTTTTTTAACTAAATTTATCTGAGCCTGCTTAGCCTTATATTCCGCCGTAGCCAATTTCGCTTTTGTCACTTGCCTTTGAGTGGGATTGGCGCTGTTTCTCACCGCCATAACAGCTTTTTTGCGGCTGTCATATAAAGATGCCAGTTGCTTATTGTTAAAATAATTTTCCAACTTTATCGCCTGACGGCTCTCGTTAGTCCCCACACCTGCAGCCGCGGCCGCACCTTTAACCTGTAAAGAAGAGCCTTTTATTCTCCCGCTCAAACGCAGCATATTGTTGCGCGCGGATATGTATTTGCCCATCTTCGCGTAATTGGCCCTGATATAAGATATCCTCTTCGCGCTGTCGGCTATGCGCCCCGCTTTTACCGCGGTATATGTGGATTTACTCAAAGCAAAAGCCTTCCCGCCCAGTTTTGCAAGCGCAACCGTTCCCCAGATAAGGAGTAATATATCTCCCGCGAAGGCGGCGTTGTCTAAATAGTCAAACCTCTTGTTGCGCGCTTTCCTTGCCGCAAGCTGATTAGGGGTTATTACGGCGCCGGAATTAAGTTTCCCTTTTATCGCGGGATACTTGGCCAGCAAATCTTTGTCTATATCGTATTCCTGCAAAGCGGTTATGTCGCCTAAAGTCAAATTGGCAAAAGCCGCCGCCATATTCCCGGCAGCTTCCGCGCTCAGCCCCGATTTGCCGCTTATCAAAGCCCCGGCCAAAAACGGTTTTATGCCGCCTTCCAGCCCTTTATCCGCGCCGTATTCCTTAAGTATCGCCAAAGCCTCCTTACCGCCGTCCTCGGCAAGTAAAAGAGCGATGTCGGTAAAGGAGTTGCCGTAAAGATAATCGCCACTGTACTGGGTTTGGTAAGAGGCTTTGCCCAAAAATTGTCCGCCCGCCGTGCGCGCTTTTGAAGAGTATAAAGTTAAATTCAGATATTCGCCGAAACTTGCCCCTTCCTTTTCCTTTAATGTATAGCGGGAGAGCATCTCTCTTAAAGAAGAATATTCTTCCGCCGCCAACAGGGCGGAAAATCCGTTGCTAAGTATTTGCCCAAAGCCAGCTCCGCTCTCCGAGGCGTATATCACGCGTTTGACGGCCTTTGCGTAACGGCCGCCGTCTTTGGCCGAAACATAAGAACCGATAATTATCGTGTCTATAATATCGCCCAGCAGTACTGCGGCAATCTTTTTTTCTTTTTTCCCGCTGGTTATGCCAAGTTTAAGCGAGTTTAGATTTTGCTTTTCCAAACGGGAAACAGCATAATTGTATATATTCTCTTTTTCGGCGGCGGTCATAACCGCTTTGCCGCCTATTTTAAGATGGATAAGGTAGCGCAAAACGTTTGAGGATAAATTTTCCGCGCCGACGGCTTCTATATACTTGCGCAGAACTTTATAAGCAGAAGCGTCAACCTTAGTTTTATTTGCCTTTCGCCAAGCTATCTCTTCTTTTGCCTCTTTTTGATATTGGGCATAATAATCTTTAAGGGGATATCCCTCTTTCAATTTGGCCGAGGCGGCATCCAGAGGGCTTTTATACGGTATTGCGCTTAGCGAAGGATTCTTTTTTAGATATTCCCGCGCCGCTTCATCTATTATTGTATTGTAAAATTTTTCATATTCCTTTAAAGGCATTACCCTGGGAGTAATAAAATAAGCCGCCAAATAGGCCATCAAATCGTTTTCAAGGTTTTTTATATCCTTTGCGCCCACCCTTTTTACGTACATAGGGCTCATTGATCCGTATTTAGTTTTCCCCGTCTTTATCAGCGCGGCGAGTTTGGCGCGGCTTTTATTGGAATCCAAAGACTTTAAAATTAAATCGGTTTCCCTGTTAAGGGAGGCTTCATAAATGTTGCCTTCTTCTCCTTTCAAGAATAAATCTTCCAATTTGGCATCAAAATCCGACAAAACGGCCGCGTCGAAGCCGACATAAGGCAAAGATTCATCCCATTGGGAAAAATCAACTCCAGCGAAAGCCGCCGTATTACATTCAAAAAGAATAGTAAAAGACAAAACTATCGAAATAATTTTTACGCCCAAAGAAGAAAGAATCTTTTTCATTTATTATCTACCGTTTAATTCCCGTTGGTCTTAGAGAAACCTTTCCTTTTTATTTTATTGCCTTAAGACCAAAAAAAAGGCGTCTAAATATTTTTAGGCACCTTTTCCGAAATCCGATTTTATTTTTATGCAGGGACACGCTTCCCTGCCGCGGCCTGCAGCACTCCCACAAGGGAGCTGCCCTGCGAATACCAAACGCTTAAAGCGGGCCCTGCTTTTGCAAGCCCAGGCGCCTCCTTCGCTTATGTTCATTAAATAATTCATAAACATCTTTGGTATCCTTTCGCTAAAATATATAAATTACAAAAACAGTCAAACTTCTTATATATAAATTTTATTCTTTTTTCGAGTTATCCCTCAAGCAAATTTTAGGCCCATTCTTAGCTGGGTCTTAAGTCCTAAGGAAAGTTTTCACGCCTATATTTTGCCTATACAAAAGTTCTTTTAAACCGGCGCGATTTTTTTGCATTTAACAATAATCGTGAAAATCAAAATTCTATATTTATAAAAATACAGCCCATTAAAAAGCCCCGGTTACCCGGGGCTTTAAATTTGCTTCTTTATTTTGAGGCTTCTTCTATCGCTACCGCTACCGCGACGCTTGCGCCTACCATCGGGTTGTTGCCCATACCGATGAGACCCATCATCTCTACGTGTGCGGGAACCGAAGAAGAACCAGCGAACTGTGCGTCACCGTGCATGCGGCCCATGGTGTCGGTCATACCGTAAGAAGCAGGACCCGCGGCCATATTGTCGGGGTGCAACGTTCTGCCGGTACCGCCGCCGGAAGCCACGGAGAAATATTTCTTGCCGTGTTCGGTCGCCCATTTCTTATAGGTGCCGGCTACCGGGTGCTGGAAGCGTGTCGGGTTGGTGGAGTTGCCGGTAATGGAAACGTCCACGTCCTCGTGCCTCATTATGGCGACGCCTTCGTTTACGTCGTCGGCGCCATAGCATTTGACTTTGGCTTTATCGCCGTCGGAGAAAGCCTTCTCGCTTACTATATTAAGTTTGCCCGTATAGTAATCGTAAGAGGTTTCTACATACGTGAACCCGTTGATGCGGGATATAATATAAGCCGCGTCTTTGCCAAGACCGTTCAAAATAACTTTAAGAGGCTCTTTTCTTACTTTATTGGCCGTTCTGGCAATACCGATTGCGCCTTCCGCCGCGGCGAAAGATTCATGCCCCGCCAAGAAGCAGAAGCATTTCGTGTTTTCGCGCAACAGCATGGCAGCCAAATTGCCGTGGCCAAGGCCTACTTCGCGCTGATCGGCTACGGAGCCGGGTACGCAGAAGCTCTGCAAGCCTACGCCGATTTTTTCGGCCGCTTCAGCCGCGGTTTTTACCCCGCTCTTTATCGCTATCGCCGCGCCGACAGTATAGGCCCAGACGGCGTTTTCAAAAGCGATGGGCTGTATGCCTTTTACTATCTTTTCTACGTCTATGCCTTTATCGTCGCAGATCTTTTTTGCGTCTTCCAAGGAGGCAATGCCGTTCTCTTTCAAGGCGGCGTTTATTTTGTCTATTCTTCTTTCATAACCTTCAAATGTAATCATAGTGTTATATTCCTCCCCGGTTACTCTTTGCGCGGATCTATCTTCTTGACGGCTTCGTTGAAGCGCCCGTAAGAATTGATGTTTTTCTCATAGGCGGTTTTCGGATCTTCGCCTTTCTTTATGGCGTCCATCATTTTGCCCAAATTGACGAATTTGTATCCGATGACTTCATTATTTTTGTCAAGGCCGATCTCAAGGACATAGCCTTCCGCCATTTCCAGGTAGCGGGGGCCTTTGGCTTCGGTGCTGTACATCGTGCCCACTTGCGAGCGCAAGCCTTTGCCCAAATCTTCCATACCGGCGCCTATCGGCAACCCGTCGTCGGAGAACGCGCTCTGCGTTCTGCCGTATACTATCTGGAGGAATAATTCTCTCATAGCCGTATTGATGGCGTCGCAGACTAAATCGGAATTTAAAGCTTCAAGAATGGTTTTGCCCGGCAAAATTTCCGCAGCCATAGCCGCAGAGTGCGTCATACCGGAGCAGCCCAAAGTTTCCACCAAGGCTTCCTTTATTATGCCGTTCTTTACGTTTAACGTAAGTTTGCACGCGCCCTGCTGGGGTGCGCACCAACCCACACCGTGCGTAAGACCGCTGATATCCGTTATCTGTTTGGAATTGACCCATTTTCCTTCTTCAGGGATAGGGGCCGGATTATGTTTAGCGCCTTTGCATACGCTGCACATACTTTCAACGTGAGGGGTGCATTTTTCGCAGCTCATTGTTATCTCCGTATAAAAAATTTCTATTGCATATATATTTTACAATAATTGAAAGCCTATGTTAAAAGTTTACCCTAAGTTTACTTAGATATAATTTTATATACACTAAAAATACTCCCCTGATAAATATGCCCACAAAGGCACAAAGCTTACTCTTATACCTGCTAATATAAAGCTTTTCCATAAGGCTCCAGCGAAACTGACGGAGGAAAAGATCAATATCCTCAACGGAAAATTCTTCTTTTAGAAACTTTAAGTTTATTACATAAAACATTTTAGGCACAGACAGCAAGAAAATCGCTCGGGCAAAAGAGTTACCCCCGCAGGCCATAGTGCTATACATATATCTGATGTATTCTTTAAATTGTATTCTAGACAGACCATTTTCCTTATTGTTGGAATCCTGCCCTTCGTGTATCCCGTAATAAACGGCTTTTCTATCCGTTAATATGAGGGCCGAATTCTTTTGTTTGAGAAGTTCAAACAGCATAGGCATATCAGCAATTTTTCCAAAGGAGGGATTTAAAAAAGCTTTCCTATATATATCGCTTTTCACCATACTTCCGCTCCAAAGATAGCAGTATACCCTTGACAGCGCCGCATAAAGCGTTTTGCTTGAGCATAATATCCCCGTGCTTTTTAAACGGCTTTTACCTAAATCAGGATAAGAATCCACAGGACAATCGCTTTTGCAAGGGGATATTACGGCTAATCCTTTAAATTTATTTAAAGCCTTTAAACATATTTCCATATACCGGGAATGCAATACATCATCATCATGCAGGATGAGCGTATATTTCTTCTTCATAAACCTTTTTGAAATCTCCCAATTGTTTAAAAAGCAGGTATTTACGCATTTTACCTGTACGGCGCAGCAAACTGGGGCGGCCTCTTTCTCCTGAGAATTGTCAAAAACGATTATCTCAAAACCTGAAGAAGTTTGTTCTATAAGAGATTTTAATGTCCTTTTTAAAAGCTCCGGCCTTTTATAAGTAAATACAAATACCGATATATCACCGGCCGATATATTATCCGATGAAAAAACTCTCTCCATGGCCGCCATAATATTACCTCCTTTTTTAATACGGATAATTTTACCGTTTTATATCCGCCAGGACATCTTTTAAAGAAGCCCTAGGATTACGCTTTATATATTCCAAACACCGCCCGGAAAAATCAATATCCCGCCGCCGCTTCAAATTTATGAACTCAAAATCTTTATCCGTACCGCTCCGAAAACCTCGCCAATAAAGAGTAGCGTCCTCGGGCAAATAATCCTCAAGCAAAATATAAGTCATATCCGAAGGCGAAATAAAGGGCGCGCCGCGCAAAAGCTCGTAGGCCATCACCTCCCCCACATTTATGCGGCTAATATTTAATATCCCCTTTGAAAGGATAATCTTTTTCTCTATAGCAAGCGGCATAAAATAGGACAATAAATATATTTTGCCGCACCTCCCGCCGTCAAGAGAGGATATCTTTTCAAAAACATAGGGGCAATTCCCCGCCGTCAGTTCAAAAGCGATATTCGTTATTTCCATATTCCACCTACCTGTTGCTTATAAGAGGCAAAAAACCCATGCTTTTCACCCGCCGCCAAAACTTCTTCTTAAAAAAGAAAAAATTATGCACTTTAAAATAATTCCAAAGGCAGAGCATATACAGCTTTATCCCGCTGTCGTCTTGGGGGATAAGATCTTTCCAGGGGCTTTCCGCCATAAGCAGGCGATATTCTTCCTTATTGGGGCCGAAATAGTTTTTCTTGAAAGGTTTACAATGCCTAATTTTGGGAGCCAAAGCGGCGCGGATAATATCTTCCCGCGAAGAGCCCCTCTCTATCAAATCCGGGTAATAAAAAGTATCCATAACATTCCACTCATAAGGAAGTATGTGTTTGCGCCCCGCGCAAACATAGTTTATGGCGTCTTGATCATTATATTTCAGACGGGAGGAATTATCTCCGGAATAGTCAAAAAGCCATTCCCTTATGGAATATTTCCGCCATAAATCATTGTTGATCAGCAGGACGCCCGCGTTAAGATAATGATTCACCCTTTCCCCCAAATGCTTTTTGTAATATTTGGGGCCGATATTTATATCTATAACCCCGCCGACCAGTTTGTCGCCCAAATCGGTATTGAATAATGGGGAAAGAGAGGCGCGCGCCAAAATATCGCAGTCCAAATACAAAACCTTTGAACAGGGGATTGTATCGGATATCAGAAAACGGGCATAAGTGGTAAGGGTAAGTCCCCTCTGGGTAACCTTGCATTGTTTAAAATCGGAAGGATTTAAAGGAATCCAAAAGATATCAAATTCCCTAAACTTTTTAAGGCTATCTATTTCGGCTTTGCGCTTAGCGCTGATTTGATTTTCCAAAATATAAAAAGCGAGTTTATCCTCTTTGGAAGCGCTTTTTAGGACAGATAGTATGGTAATTCCCATACAAACAGCGTAATTGTCGTCAGCGGCCAAACATATATTTATAGTATCTGCGCTCATCGTTTCTCCTATCGGGAGCAACGAAACACTTGCAAGTTATCGAGCGGCTTGCTTAACACAATAAAAAAGGCGAGCAGTCAGCAAGCCACTCGAATAACCTGCATAACCGTCGCCCTCCTGTCCTCATAAGAAAACAGGTAAAAGCAAACGATTATTTTCTGGTTTCGAGTGTGCCGAATCTTACTTCGGCTCAGCATACCCGTTTGGTATGCTCCCATAAAATAATCTTAAATTGTACTTCTTAAAATATTATATGTTATTACACCGCCTTAGCCAAATATTTCCTTAGAAATATCAGCCTTATTTAAGCAAATAAATACGGGGAAAAACGATTCCCGCTTTCCCCCGTTTTATAAAACAGACGCGTAATTTATTTAAGCAATTCGGATATGTCGCCCGCAATGGCTTCCGGCGTTATGCCACTCTCGTTTAAGACGTCCTCAGCGTTGAAACGGTCCAAAAATTCCTTCCTAAAACCGTAATTTAACACTTTTACCGAAGAACTTCCGTAAAACCTGGCGACTTTCTCTCCAAAACCGCCGTCAAGAATGCCGTCTTCTAAGGTCACCACGATTTTATGATCGGATTTTAACTCCTCAAGCAACAATTCGTCCAAACCGCTGATATAATACGGTTTTATCAAGGTAGGCTTTACGCCCGTTATGGCCTCTATCGCTGTGCACGCTCGCTCGCCTAAGCCGTAAAAACTCCCCAAAGCCAGCACCGCGACGTCTTGCCCCCTTTGTTCCACGCCGTAGCGGTTTAAAACGCCCCAGTCCCTTTCTACGGGCTTGGCGCCGTTTATCACTTCTACGGGTACTCTTATCGCTACCGGGTGTTCTCTCTGTTTAAGCGACCAATCCAGCATGGAAAAATATTCCTCCTTGGTGACAGGCGCCAAATATACCAGATTGGGAATATTGGACAGTAAAGGTATATCATATATACCCAGGTGCGTAACGTCGTTCATCGCGTATATGGAAGCCCAAAAGTTCAAAATAACCGCGGGGTTTTTATTGATGCACAAATCTTGGGAAAGTTGGTCAAACGTCCTTTGGACAAACGTGCTGTATACGCCCCATACCGGCTTGCCGCCGCCGCACGCCACGCCTGAAGAAAGCGCGACGGCCGTTTCTTCCGCTATGCCGACGTCGGCAAACTGAGCCCCCGCCTCTTTTCGTTTTTCTGCGTTAAAGCCGAAGACGGCAGGCGTACCTGAAGTCACGGCAACAAGAGTTTTATCTTCTTTCATTTTTCCAAGCAGATAATCCGCCGTCATTGAGGCATAATCCGCGCCACTGGCCTTCGCCAAACTCTTGCCGTTCTCCATATTGAAAGGCGCGCAGTAATGCCAGGCCTCTTTGCTTTGCTCTGCCGGGGTATAGCCTTTGCCCTTCTCCGTGCAAATGTGTACCACTACGGCTTTGTTTACGTCCTTTACGCTCTTAAACGCTTCTATTAAAGAGTTTATGTCATTGCCGTCTTTTACAAATACATACTCAAGCCCGAAAGCCTTGAATATATTTCTCTCGGCTTTGCCGTCGCTTTCCCTTAGAAGTTTAAGATTTTCATACAGGCCGCCGTGGTTTTCCGCTATCGACATATCATTGTCGTTTACCACTATTATAAGATTGCTCTTAAGTTCGGGTGCGTAGTCAAGCCCTTCCAAAGCCTCGCCTCCGCTTAAAGAGCCGTCCCCTATTACCGCTATCACATTGCCGCCTTCCCCCTTTAAATCCCTGGCTTTGGCCAAACCGCAGGCCAGACTGACGGACGTCGAAGTATGCCCTATTGTAAAAAAATCATGTTCGCTTTCCTTAGGGTTGGAATAACCAGATACGTCGCCGTAGTGCTCCTCGTACAAAAAAGCGTCTTTGCGGCCCGTAAGCATTTTATGCGCGTAACTTTGATGCGATACGTCAAAAACAATTTTGTCTTTTGGGGAATCAAAAACATAATGCAAAGCTATCGTCGCTTCCACCATTCCCAAATTAGGCCCAAAATGCCCGCCCCTTTTGCTTAATTTATTAATTAAAGCGTTCCTAATCTCCGCTGCCAATGTTTTTAAAGCCTCTTTATTGAGTTTCTTTACGTCATAAGGATTTTTTATTTGCTCTATGTACATTTCTCTTTCTCCTTTCATCAAGCTTAAATAATCCTCTTGCAATTTATAAATACGCAAAAAGTTTACAATATTATTTTATCAGCTGGAGTTTGCTCCAAGTCAAGCCGAAAAATTTAGAGGCTGTATCATTACCCCGATTTTTTTATAGAATATAAAAAAGGTTAAATTACAAAGGAGCAAAAAATATGAAAAAGACAACACCGTTCCTGTTTATACTCACGCTGTCGGCGGTAATTTGCGCTTTCGCATTTGCCGGATGTGCCGCCTCGCAAACGACTGCGGCCAAAACAAATACTATGACTTTGGACGAGGCCTTACAAAAATCAGCTGAAACAAGACAGAAAATCAGTGACATTAAAGAGGCTTACAATACCGCCAAAGAAGCCGATAAAGCGACAAACGCATCATCTTCCACTTTAGACGCCGCCAAAGCGGCCGCACAGGAGAAAATAGACTCCGTAAAACAACAGATTGAAGACGAAAAGAAAGCTTGGAAGGAAACCCTCTCCAATTAACTCTTTTTAGCGCAATGAGAACGGCTCTCCTCTGAGAGCCGTTTTTTATTCTCCATATAGCCGCAATTATTTACTAAACAGCTTAATAATCATCCGCCGGCAAACTCCTATTGATGAAACGACTCTGCAAAAATCAATGCTCCGATGTATATTCTTCGCTTTAACATCGCACTCTCTCCTTTGCCCAAAAGTCTAAAAAACGTTTCAAAAAAATATAAGTCAATTCCTTTGAGCAAACCAAAACAAAAAGCCCCGCATTTTAACGCGGGGCTTAAATACTTTAACGCTCTTTGTCTATTTAAGATGTTTGCCTACCAAACCGGCCATCTCGAACATGCTGATCTGCGTTTTGCCGCCGAATATCGGCTTCAATACGTCATCGGCATTTATCATTCTCTTGTTGGCCTTATCCTGAAGGTTATTCTTCTTAATATAGTCCCAAAGTTTCTTGACTACTTCGGTCCTGGGAAGCGGAGCCGCTCCAGTTACCTTAGCAAGATCTGCGCTCGGGGTTAAAGGCGCCATAAATTTAGCGTTTGCTTTTGCCATTGTTATTTCTCCTATATTATTTTACAAGCTCTTCCACTTTGGGAGCCGCGTTTAAAATTTCTTCGCTGCAGCCTTCTTTGAACTTTTCGAAGTTCTTTACGAAAGCGGCTGCGAGTTCTCTGTACTTCTTATAGTACTCGTTCTTATCTGACCAAGCGGCCGAAGGCTGTAATATCTCAGAAGGTACGCCTTCGCACTCGGTCGGAATTTCAAAGCCGAATACGTCGTCTTTTACGAATTTGACGTCATTAAGTTTGCCGTCCAAAGCCGCGTTAAGCAAAGCCCTGGTATGCTTGATGCTGATTCTGCTGCCGACGCCGTAAGGCCCGCCGACCAAACCGGTGTTTACCAACCAGCATTTGGCATTGTGTTTTTCCATCTTCTCTTTCAAAAGTTCCGCATATTTGGAAGGATGCAAAGCCATAAACGGCCCGCCGAAGCAGGTGCTGAACGTCGGCTGAGGTTCCTTTACGCCTTTTTCGGTTCCCGCGACTTTGGCGGTATATCCGCTCATAAACTGATACATCGCCTGTTCCTTGGAAAGCCTTGAAATCGGAGGCAATACACCGAAAGCATCATAAGTAAGGAAGATGATGTTCTTCGGGTGGGGTCCGCGTTCGCTGGGTACGGCATTGTCAATGAAGGTTAAAGGATAGGAAGCGCGGGTGTTTTCCGTAATCGCGGCGCTGTCCAAATCCAGTTTTCTGGTATTGTCGTCGAATACGACATTCTCCAAAATCGTGCCGAAGCGATGCGTCGTGGAGAATATCTGAGGTTCGGCTTCTTTTGAAAGTTTGATCACCTTCGCATAGCAACCGCCTTCAAAGTTGAATACGCCGTCATTGTCCCAGCCGTGCTCGTCATCGCCGATAAGCCCGCGTTTAGGATCGGCCGAAAGCGTCGTTTTTCCGGTACCGGAAAGACCGAAGAACAAAGCGCTGTCGCCGTTAGGCCCGACGTTCGCGGAGCAGTGCATCGTCATAATATTCTTGAGCGGCAGCATATAGTTCATTACCGTAAATACGGATTTCTTAGATTCGCCCGCATAGGCCGAACCAGCTATCAATACCACTCTCTTTTTAAAGTTGATGAGTATCGCCGTCTCGGAAGCCGTACCGTCAGTGGCGGGATCGGCTTTAAGACCCGGCAAAAATACTACCGTGAATTGAGGTACAATCTTCGTCCTTTCTTCGGCTTTAGGCTCGATAAACATATTCTTGGCGAAAATGTTGTGCCAAGCATATTCGTTGATTACTCTGATAGGCATTCTGGAGGCTTCCGCACTGCCTACATAAGCATCGCGTACGAACAAATCTATGCCTTCCATATACTTAAGGGCTTTGTCAAAAAGGCTGTTAAAATGTTCTTCGCTTATGCCTTTGTTGCCTTTATGCCACCAAAGCGTATTTTTTACGTCTTCGGTTTCCACGAAAAATCTGTCGTTGGGAGCGCGGCCCGTAAGTTTGCCAGTCGTTACCGTTAAGGCGCCGCCGTCGGTTATGTTGCCTTCTCCCTTCTCAAGAGCCTTTTCGTAAAGCTCTTCCACCGTGAGGTTCCAATATACGGTTTTATTCGTCTTTATTCCCAATTTATCAAGACCGTATTCGCTCTGATAAGCTGTAGGGTTTATCTTTTTCATTTTTACCAATCCTTTTTTACAATTTTATCGCCGATTTTTATCTCGGCAGGCGCGGCCTTGTCCAAAGCCCACCTTATCCTTCTTAAACCTTCTATAATATTCTCCTCGGCCGCACAGTAGCTTATTCTTAAGTATCCGTCCAGTCCGAACGATACGCCTGGTACCGTCGTCACCATTACCTTATCAAGCAGAAACGCCGATAACGCCAAAGAGTCTTTATTATAGCGGCTGAAATCCGCAAAACAATAGAACGTGCCTTTGGGAGCCAGAACTTTCACCCCTTCTATCTTTGAAAGTTCGCTCAAAAGCGTGTTTCTATTATTTTCCAAAATTTTGCGCAGTTCGTCCACAACTTCTTGGCTTCCCTGCAATGCGCCCAAGGCACCCGCTTCCGACAGCGCGCTGTTGCACGATGTCGTCTGCGCCTGCATGCGCCCCATAGCAGCGATAACTTCCTTGTTGGTCGATACCGCCCACCCTATCCTAAGCCCCGTAAGGCCGTATAACTTCGATACGCCGTTTATGGCGACTATATTATCGGCATTGTCGGTATACTCAAAAGGGCTGGGCGCCTTCACGCCGTCAAAAACCAGCTGATGATAAATATCGTCCGTCATTAGCCATATGTTCCTGCTGCGGCAAAGTTCAACCGTTTTCCTTATAAAATCCGCGCTAAACAAAACGCCCGCCGGATTGCTCGGGCTGTTTAACATTATCGCCTTAGTCTTTTCCGTTACCGCGTTCGCGAGTTCCTCAAAGGTGATTTCTATACCCTCTTTGGGCTTTACCGCTACGGGAACACCACCGACAAGTTTTATCATATCGGGATAGCTGACCCAATACGGCACGGGGAAAACCACTTCGTCGCCTTTGTTGATCGTACTCAAAAGAAAGTTATATATCGCCTGCTTCGCGCCAGAAGATATAATAATATTTTTATTATCCACTTCTATACCGTAGTGCTCTTTGGTATAGCGCGCGACGGCTTCTTTCAGTTCCGCGCCGCCCGTGGTCGGAGAATATTTTATCTTGCGGCTTTGAGCTTTCTTTATGATCGCGTCAACCGCGCTTAACGGCGCGGGTATCTCAGGCTCGCCCCCGCCCAAATGGATAACGGGTAAGCCTTCCTTCTTTAATGCGGCCGTTTTCGCGTTTAATTTAAGAGTAGGCGAATCGCCTATCGTTGAAGATAAATTGCTAAGTTCCATATCTCCCTCTTAGTACATTATACCTTTATTGCCCGTCCTTTTTAACCCTTTAAGCCAGATTAAACAAAAATATCCGTTTTACGGATTAAAATCCCTTTTTTATCCTATGCGCGGCACTTCAGCCCGACAAATATATATAATTGTCTTATGAAATGGAACCCCTGGCACGGCTGCCGCAAATATTCCGAAGGCTGCCTTAATTGTTATGTATACCGTATCGATTCCAGACACGGAAAAGACAGCTCTTTAATCCTCAAGAACAAAGACTTTGATTTGCCCCTCAAAAAGAGCCGCAGCGGCAATTTTAAAATACCTTCCGGCGAAACCGTTTACACCTGCTTCAGTTCCGACTTCTTTCTCCAAGAGGCCGACCCATGGCGCCCCGACGCTTGGCGTATGATTAAATTTAGATCGGACCTGCATTTCTTTATGACCACAAAACGAATACTGCGCCTGCCAGATATGTTCCCCCCGGATTGGCAGGACGGGTACCCTAACGTAACCATCGCCTGCACCGTGGAAAATCAAAAGCGGGCAGATGAACGCCTGCCCGTTTATCTGGAATTGCCGATAAAAAATAAAATTCTTATTTGCGAACCGCTCCTTACGGAACTTGATTTGGCGCCCTACCTAACACCGCAGATACTTGAAGTCGTCGCGGGCGGTGAATCCGGCCCCAACGCCCGCCCCGCCCGCTTTGAGTGGTTCCTTAATTTAAGCGCCCAATGCAAAAAAGCGAAAGTGCCCTTCAAATTCAAGCAGACGGGTGCGAACTTTATCAAAGACGGAAAACTATATAAAATCCCCCGCAATCTTCAGCATATACAAGCTCAAAAAGCAAATATAGATTTTTATTGATCCAAAAATTCAGCCTTATCGGCCGCGGCTATGTAGGAATCGGCCTCCCGAAGCTGCTTGATTTTATAGCAAAGCGGTATCACCGCAAAAGAGATAAGGCTCATCACGCTGACAAGCAGGAAAAATTCCTTATATCCCAAAACCACCTGTAATTTGCCGCTTATCATATTGGGTATCATCATACCAAAAGCCATTATGCCCGTAGATATGGCGTAAAAAGAAGTTTTGTATTTCCCCTGCGATACAAACATAACAAACACCGTAAAAGCCATCATCGCAAGGCCGTTGCCGAAATTTTCCAAAACAAGCAATGTCCCTATAACCCACAGACCCGGCCGAAAATACGCCATATAGGCGTAAAAGAAATTGGGCAAGACGAGTATCAGCGCGAAATACCATATACATTTTCTAAATCCGAACTTGGATAATATGTATCCCCCCAATATATTGCCAGCTATCACCGCCAATAAGCCCAAGGTGCCTTTGATGTAACCGAAAGCCTCCGTACTCAAGGCCAAAGCCCCTTCCGCCTCCGGCTTTAGAAGAAACGGCACCACCACCTTTTCCAAACACGCGTCCCCGAAGCGATATAGCAGTATGAAAAGAAGAATATAAATTATATTTTCCTGTTTGAAATAGCTCTTGAATACGTCCGCGAAGAGATATCCCCTTTCCAGCACCGCCGCCTTATCGGCCTGCGGACGAGGCAATATAAATTTATGATAAGTCGTCACCAAAAAAGTAAAAGCGGCCAAGGCGCATAACACCATACTCCACGCCGCGGCCTCACTGTCGCCCAAGGCCCGAGCCTTGCCCGCCAATACCACCAATGGTCCGCTGATAAATATCATCGCGAACCTGTAAAACACCGTACGCCAGCCGACAAATTCGCTCTGGCGTTTGCCGTCAAGCGCTATCATATAGTAGCCGTCAAGCGCGATGTCGTGCGTCGCCGATATCGCCGCGCCCGCAAAAAAACCGATTATCGAAAAAGTAAAGAAATTATCCCACTTCAAACAAAGCGCCAAAAACAAAAATACCAAAGCCAAAGCGTACTGCGTGGCAAGTATCCAAAAACGCTTCGTCGCGTTGCCCTCAACCAAAGGCGACCAGAACATCTTTAAAGCCCATGGCAGGTACAGCCAGCTAGTCCAAAAGATAAATACGTCGTTGGGAACACCCAGCTTGGAATATATAACCGCGGAAAGTATGTTTATTACGGCATAGGGAACACCCTCCATAAAATAGGCCGTCGGTATATACGCCCAAGGGGAAATATTCTTAAAATTCATAAACGCTCCAAAATACCGTCATTTATTTGTTTAAGTATACAAAAAATGTATTTTATATGTATAATCTCTACTGGAGAAATTTTATTTATAGGATTAACAATGAAATCAAAACTTATAAAAAAACCAAGCGACGATTTAATAATTTTCTTAAGCGGCTGGGGCTGCGACGATAACCAATTCAAAAATATGCACAGCGAAAAAAATGTTTTTCTCTGCTGGGACTATTCCGACATCAGCTTTGATTTTGACGCTTCCAGCTACAAGAATGTTCATCTTCTGGCTTATTCGGCGGGGGTCTTCGCCGCAGGGCTCATAAAAGACAAACTGCCCCGGCTGAAACAAAAAATAGCCGTCAACGGCAATCCACTGATGTTTGACGATTATTACGGCATACCCAAAGACGTTATAAAAGTTTTCAAGGGGCTTAATCTTTCAAATTATATGGCCTTCAGACGCGATTATCTTGTGGCGAGCGAGGAGGAATTGGAAGATTTCAACAAAAACTCTTCTATGAGGACTTTCGAAAGCTGTTTTGAGGAACTTGATAATCTGCAAAAACTTGCCGCAAGCAATTATCCCGTAATGGAATTTGACAAAGCAATTATCGCCGAGAAGGATAAAATATTCTCCCCCGACAGACAAAAAGAATATTTCCGCGGAAAGTATAAAACTTTAAATGATTGCGCGCATAATGTATTTTATCGCTTTAAGAATTTTGACGAAATTTTAAGTTTCTGACGGGAAAGACAAATATTTCCTTCTTAACAGCGCGCTAATTTTATATAATATATTGGAATTGGAGAGGTGTGTGAGTGGTTGAAACAGCAGGTCTCGAAAACCTGTGTACCGCAAGGTATCGAGGGTTCGAATCCCTCCCTCTCCGTTTTTTATTGCCTTATTACCAATATAACAGCCTTTTCCCAAGACTTATTTTCTCTATTTGACGACTAGTAATCAAAACAGATACAATATAAGCTCTTACCGAAAGGTAGGATAATTAACATTTGAGATATCAGGAGAAACGATGAAAAAGAAACTTACCATCGCGTTGTTGGCCGTATTTCTTTCCCCCTTGGCTTTTGCGCAAGGCAATTGGGGTGCCGCTGTAAAATTTGGTGCAGCCGAAACCGATCCCCAAACTTTACAAAAAGTATTTGATGCCGTTGGTGGAGATTTAACAAAAGGTTACGGTTTTTTTGCTTTAGAAGGTCTGTATGAGTGGAACCTTGTTGACCAAAACAAATTGGGCGTAAAAATCGGTTTAGACGGATATGGCGAGAACAAATACAAGAGCCATTCCATAAAAGAAATTACGGAAACCATATACTCCATACCCCTTACCGTATATTATAAATGGGATAATGGCGTAAAGAATTGGAGCTTCTTTGCAGGTGCCGGCGTAACTTTTATGCAAGCCGAAATTGACGATAGCGAAAGCTCTTATGACGAATCAAAAGTTTTCCCGCACATCACCGGCGGCGTTGAATACAGGTTTACGGAAGTTTTCGCCTTAGGGCTTGACGTTAAATACAACTTCTCCGCGAAACTTGAGAAAAACATTGAAGGCCTTGATTATAAAACCGACAAAAGCGGTATAGGCGCTGCTTTGGCTGCCCGTTTTTACTTCTAATAAAAAAACAAAAAACGAAAACCCTCGGCCAAAACCGAGGGTTTTTTATTGTCCTTTATCTATATTTTAATATCTTCCCCGTTGCCAAAGTTTGTAACAATCAAACAGCTTTTATTCTGTCGGAACAAAAAGACAATAATAAAGAGGCCGCGCGATTTAATTTATCGCCCGAATAGAAAGCAAAATTTTTTCTGTCCAAACAATACTGCATCAAATCTTTAGCCTCCCCGTTCAGCTTCCCGAAAAGCTCCCTTTTACTGCGCGGATATTCCCCCGTATTACAATAATACTCCGCTTGTAAAATAAAGAAAACGCCTTTGTAAATCCCGCTCAAGGAAGACGCAAAATCCGAGTCATACAAAAAAGAATGCGCGCAAGCGTGATACAATGCCTCACAGCCGGCTTTGACGGCGGCTTTGGCGTCTTCCTTACGCGGAACGGGAACAATATCCTTCAAATCGCCGTATAAAGGCTTAGTGTCAAAATACAGTTGGAACACTTCTCGCTTGCTCCAATTGGCGAGCTCGGCGCGTCCGCTTATAAAACCGCAGGCCTTGTCGGAATGGGGCATTGTCTTTATCAATTCTTTATATTTTCCCAAATCGGATAAAGAGATTTCGTCAAATACCGCCACGATGTCAATATCGCTGTTTTCATCGGCTTCACCCCTTCCGTAACTGCCTTGATAGCCGAGGAATAAAAGCCTATCTCCAAACGCAGCCTTTAGCTTGGAGAGCAACGCCCCGCTCCACTCTTTTATATCTACTATGCACCCGCTAGTCATTTATTTCTCCTTCGCCGAGGATTTCTCTGTTCTACACCGCTTTATAAAGTTATACAATTCGTCAATATTTGCATTAGTCCCGGACAATGGATAAGACAAAGTGTTTCTTTTCTGCAAAGAAGCCAAAATCTTTTGGAATATATTATAGCCCTCTATTATAACCTTGACGCGTTCCTCTTTTAATTCCAGCCTTAAAAACACCTTTCCCTTAATCCTATCCAAATAAATCCTTTCCATATCCACCCATTTGACAAATCCTTCGGGGAGTGTTGCGCCTTTTTCATTTATCGTCAATATTAAAGGATTTCTAAAAAATTTCAAAAAAGCGAAAGAACCGAACACCGTAAAAAAAAGCAGAGAAAACCACCCCAAAATTTTATACAAAATCGGGCTGTCATAATGGTGTCGGCCCGGATTGGGATCCGAGGCTAAAATCTCCGCGTTAAAAATAAAAAACAGACCAGCACAAGTAAAAAAAAGAATGGCAAAAAAGATAAGAATTAAAGTCTTTTTCGTATAGTGTATTTTAAATTCTTTAACCGCTCCGATTTTATCCATTTTACCCTCGTATCCCGATATTTATAACTTCCGTTGATATTATATTGCCATACGCCATATGCGCTAAAGCGAGGAAATATCAGCACTGTCGTTTAGTTATATTTTATTGTAAACAAAGTCGGGAAGCACTTTTAAAATCCACGCTATCAGCCGCCAACGCTTTGTTATATAGGTTACAGCATTGTTCTTGGCTATGGCGCGGGCTATTTGCCGCGCTGCCTTATCAGCAGGGGCAACCCAAAACAACCCCTCCTTGCCGCCGACGCCTTTGGCCATGGCCGTATCGACAAAACCCGGTATTATTGTGCAGACTTTCAAATTAAGTTTGTTCTTAAGGGCTTTCTTCCTAAGCCCCTCAAGATAGTTACTTACATAAGCCTTGCTGGCATAATAAGATGGTGCCAAATCCGACCCCCTGAAAGAGGCGATGCTGGATATCCCGGCAAGCGCGCCTTGCCCGCCGTACTTGGGCAAATTTCTTTCAAAATAATTATACGCCGCGATGGCCGCGTCGGTAAAGCCCAAAACATTTGTCTTTACGGTATCAAGTTCTGGCCCGGCATTTAAAGAAGCGTTTATCTCCCCTATTCCGCTGCAAATTATTATTATGTCTATTTTACCCATATCTTCGTGTACGCTTTTTATCAAATCCGCGCAGGCAAGCGCCTTGATATCGGAAGCATAGGTAAAAACCCTTGTGGGATTTACCCGTTTGAGTTCATCCAAAAGAGCTTGACGCCGCCCGCTTACCCCGACAACACAACCCAAATCCAAATAATACTCGGCCAAGGCTCTGCCTATGCCGGAAGTCCCGCCTATTATAAAAATGTTCTTTTTCTCCATAGTATTTATTATAATTTATTATATCTTCTAACGGGGTAATCATGACAGTTCAATACGAAAATAAAGAACAATGCGATATATGTTCCGGGCGAAAGCTGGAAAATCTTTTCAAAATAAGGAACTTGGAGGGTTTACACGGCCAATTTAATCTGCTTAAATGCAAAGATTGCGGTTCTTACTATACATCTCCTTATCCGACACCTCAAACCATAAATGAATTATATTGCCAACGGGAAAATAATCATAATTTTGATTTAAAATCCAATTATTTTATAGATTTATTAAAGGATATTTCCGCGAAAAAGACTTTGAAAAATTTTATCAAAAAGACAAATCTGCACCCCCGCTCGATTTTGGACTTCGGTACGGGCAACGGCAGATATGCGGCAATGTCCTCAGTTCTTTTCCCCCAAGCCGAAATAACCGCCTGCGACTTTATGGCGGATAAACCATCAAGATTGGAAGAACCACCTTTTAGACACATAAAATATATTACCACCCCCCAGCTTCTTAATAGCGGGAAAAAATACGACTTAATACTCTTAAGACACGTAATAGAGCACATTTTTAAGCCGGCAGACTTTCTAAGCTCTTTATCGGAAAAGCTGACCCAAAACGGCTTTATCTATATTGAGGTTCCAAACATCAACTGTATATATTCCATTCCCCTTCTGCGCAATCATTACAGCGGATATAATCCTCCATATCACCTTACCCACTATGATGAATCCGCCTTTAACCTTTTATTGTCAAAAACTAATATGGATTTTAAAATTTGGCAGCAGAGCATGCCCCTATTCTCTAATGCTGCGGCGTCAATATGCAAAAGGAAATTAAATCCGTTTTTTCAATTCATTGGAATACTGTTGCACCCTATCCAAAAAGCCGGCGCGGCGATAAAAGGCGAAAAAGAGGTTCTTTGCGCCGCCGTAAAGAACAAATAGTATAATTATAGTTACCAACAAGGGGGGCTTTTTATGAAATATAATGATAATGCAAAAAACGACCTAACAGCCTTGTCCAAAGGCGCGTTTTTAATATCTCAAGATGCGGGACAGACAAACATTATGACCATCGCCTGGGGCGCGATAGGCAATATTTGGGGCAAACCCGTATTTATAGCTCTTGTAAGGAAAAGCCGTTTCACCCATGAGCTAATAAACAATTCCAACGAGTTTACCGTTACTATCCCGCATGAGGATATGTCAGAAGCTTTGGCGCTATGCGGCACCAAGTCGGGGCGGGAAATGGATAAAATGGAATTTTTGGGGTTAAAAACCGTACCCAGCAAGGAAATCAAGACCCCCACTCTCGACTGCAAAGGTACGCATTACGAATGTATGGTGCTATATAAAACCGATATGAAACCTTCGGAGTTGGACGAACTTACAAAAGAACGCTGGTACGGCGACAATGACTTCCATACCGTATACTTTGCCGAAATAGTAAATACTACGGAAAAGTAAATTAGAGATATCCGCAAAAAAATACGGGCCGCCTTTAAAGACGGCCCGTTTCTATCGTTTGGCAAAAATATTAAATTCCCAACTTTACCGCATTGCCGAATAAAAAGCGCAAAGTGTTTTTCTTAACAGTTTCACTTAGAATTGTGGATAATTCGTCCATAGCCGCGTAAAACACGGGCATATCTTCCACCTCTAGAGATGCTTGCGCTATATTCAACATATTATCTGCGCGGGCGGAAGCTATATAAGAACAAGTATTCAAATCCAGCGTATTGTAAAGGCACTGAGAGGAATAGCGATAATACTCCCGCAACAGCATTTCGGAGTGATATTCGTCGTAATATATACTTTGATACTTTTCTGGGAAAGCATCATTGGGGACTATAAGCCTTAAAGATTTGCTCCTTTCCGAATATTTATTGCGTAAAGCCACTAAATGTTTATGGAATTCTTCCACTTGGGTACTGGTACCGTAACCGCTGTCCAGCTCCAATTTGTTATACTTCATAGGCGCTTTTTTAAGTTTGGCAAGTTTTCGTTGATATTCGCTATTTTCCGCAGCAGCTTTAACTTTGGCGTCATAACGTTTTAAAAAAACGGCAACTCTTCTGGCGCTTTCTGGCGTCATATCTCGGTTTTGCGACTGGTATTGAGAATCTAAAAATTTAGTTTCCAAAATTTTTAGCAATTCAACGCCTTTTTCGGAAGAGGAAAAATCTTCTATCTGGAATTCCCCCCCGCTGAAAGAAAATTTCCCCATCGGATCAACCTTATTGTTCTGAGCGCTCAACGGTGAAAACAATAAACATAAAATAGCAAACGAGATACAATATTTCATATTTACGACTCCTTACAACAGTATAATATAAAAACGAACAACTATATTTTTAATTGTACCACGAGTGTTTTTGGCCCACAAGGGACTTTAGTCCCATCTTTTTTATAGGTCTTTTGGCCTAATTCCACAAAAATATATGATTTTTTGGATAGAAATTACATACATAGCAGTTCCATTTTATAAGAGGATAAATTATTTTTTAAGTCTATCGACCTTTATACTTGCAAAATGTTAAAATATATATATGTTAAAGACAATATTCTTCGGCACGCCGGACGTCGCCGTACCTTTTTTGGAATTATTAAACGAAAAGACGGAAGTCGTCTTGGTCGTAACTCAGCCCGATAAGCCTTTCGGCAGAGGATTAAAATTAAAACCTTGCCCGGTAAAAGAAAAGGCTCTTTCCTTAGGGCTTAACGTAATATCGCCGGAGAAACTCAAAGACAATGTCGACTATATAAAGTCAATGGGCGCGGATATCGGCATAGTAGTAGCCTATGGCAAAATTTTTAGGAAGCCCGCTTTGGAGTCGACAAAATTGGGGCTCTTAAATATCCATTTTTCGCTTTTGCCCGCCTATCGAGGAGCCGCGCCGGTGCAATATGCCTTATTCAATGGCGAAAAGAAAACGGGCGTAAGCGCCTTTTGGATAGAAGAAGGTTTGGATAGCGGCCCTATGGCCGCGGCTTTACCTTGCGAAATACTGCCAACGGACGACGCTAAAACTCTGTTCCCGAAGCTGATAGATCTGGGTAAAACGGCTTTGAAGCAAGTCATCGCGGATATAGAGAAGGGCGAGATAAAAAAAATTCCTCAGCAAGGTGATATTTCTTTGGCTCCCTCAATAGATAAAAGCAAGACCGTAGTTTCGTTTAAGGATATGACGGCCGAGGAAATACATAATATCGTCCGCGGTTTGGCCGCGGCTATGCCTGCCTACGCAAAAGCCTTAACTAAAGACGGCCAAATTATCCAACTGATAGAAACTGAACTTTCCGAGCAGAAATCGGATATGGCCGGCGGGCAGATAACTTTAATTGAAAGGAACAAAGGCTTTTTTGTAAAATGTAGAGAGGGCGTTATAATGATAAAAACGCTGCGTCCGGCCGGCAAAAACATAATGACGGCAGGAGCTTACATAAACGGCAGGAAGATGACTGCCGGGGAATTCTTTTTTGAGTAAACTATGAAAAAAGACAAAGAATTAAGAGATGATTTTCTAGACGATAAACCGATAGTATTCGCATCCGTTTTCAAGGCTTTGGCGGTACTGTGCATAATAGGCGTATTTTTGGCGATTGTAGGATTTTTCTCGTTTGACTGGGCTTTTTCGGCCATAGTACACAGCAGGGAAGAAACCACCGTTCCCGATTTATCAAAAAAACCAGTAGATACGGCCATAGACATTTTAGCCAACGCCAATTTGGCAATATTTAAGGCGGGTGAAGAGTTCCAGCCGGAAATACCCTCCGGTTCGGTAATAAGGCAGCTCCCCCCCGCGGGAACGATAGTAAGGGAAGGCAAAGTCGTAAGAGTATGGCTCAGCCAAGGCAGCGAGAATATCGAAGTACCCGATGTTACTGGCGTATTGCAAAGGAACGCCGAACTTATGTTAAGGCAAAGCCATCTTACCGTAGGTCTTAAGCAGACAGCCTCTTCCCTAACGGTGGAGAAGGGCTACGTAGTCAGCCAAACGCCTGCGGCGGGCGAACTGGTAAGCAAAGGCCAACCGATAGATTTGGTAATATCAAGCGGCAAACCTTTATCCTCACAAATTTTAATGCCTGACTTCAGACAGAAAAAACTGCAGGAAGCAAATCGCTGGGCCTCGGAAAACAATATAGAAATACAACTTACCGAGGACAAGAACTCCATGTTCCCCAACAGCACTATAATAAGGCAGTACCCTTCGCCCGATACGGAAATTACGCCTAAATCGTCGATAGAAATAACGGTAAGCACACGCCCCGTATCCGACGACGAAAAAACGCACCGTATCTATTACGAATTGCCGCAAGGCAAAAACCAGAACAGGGTTAAGATAGTTTTGATAGACTCAATCGGCGAGCGGGAAGTGTTGAACGAATATAGGCAGCCCGGCTCCAAGATAGACCTGACGGTTCCTTACGGCGGCGACGCCAAGTTCAGGATATATGTTGACGGCGTATTAGTACGCGAAAAGGAAATGAAATGATAAAACTGCCCGCGCGCGCCGATTGGCCCAAAGATAACACTATTATAGCGCCTTCGATATTATCGGCAAATCAGCTTATTTTGGGCGAGCAGATAAAACAGGCGCAACAGGGCGGAGCGGATTGGCTCCATATAGACATAATGGACGGGCACTTTGTGCCGAATTTAAGTTTCGGGCCCGCGACGGTAAAAGCGATAGACGGCTTTACAACTTTAGCGCAAGACGTACACCTGATGGTGGAAAAGCCAGCGGATTTCATAGAGCCGTTTATAAAAGCTGGCGCCAGCTCTTTGACTTTGCATATAGAAAGCAAAGGCGATATAAGGAAATTGATTGAAGGAATAAAAGACAAAGGTTTATCCTGCGGCATATCGATAAAACCCGATACCAAGCCTTGCGATATAGCCCCTTATGTCGATTTGATAGATTTGATATTGGTAATGAGCGTATATCCCGGTTTTGGCGGGCAGGCTTTTTTGGCCTCAAGCCCTAAGCAAATATCGGATATACGGGAAATAATAAAAACAAGCGGACGCGGAATCTGGCTGGAAGTTGACGGCGGCATAAATAAAGATACCGCCGCTAAAGCGGTAGAAGCCGGCGCGGACGCTTTGGTAGCGGGTAACGCTGTATTTGGGCAGAGCGACATAAAACAAGCTATCGCGCAGATACGCCAAGCGACAGAGCTTAAATAAAGATTTTAAACAAAACTAAATTTGCCGAGTCCTTCATGGAAACGGCAAATAAAAGGAGAAGAAAATGGCAGTAGTAATCAGACTCCAGAGAACCGGCAAACGCACTCAGCCGCAATACAGGATTGTAGCTGCGGAAAAGAGAAGCGCGGTAGGTTCCCAGGCAAAGGAAGTACTCGGGACTTATAATCCCTGCGTAAAAGAAACAGAGCAGATTAAGCTTGACCTTGAAAGAGTAAACCATTGGGTAAAAGTCGGCGCGATACCGTCTAAGACTGTGGCCTCTTTAATCAAAAAAGCAAGCAAATAATTGCCTGCCTTTAACAAAAAGGTGTTCTTATGAAAGAGATGGCAATATTCCTGCTGACTTCACTGGCGACGAAGAAAGAGAGCGTCGTAGTGGAAGCCAAAGAAGAACAAAATAATGTTTATCTTACGGCAAAAGTCGATCCTTGCGACAAAGGCAAAGTGATAGGGAAAGACGGGTGTATAATCAAAGCGGTGAGGACTGTACTAAGCGCCGCGGCGGCCAAAGCCAACAAGAAGGTATCCCTAAAACTGGAAGACTGATGAAAATTGATATTATAACCTTGTTTCCCGAAGTTATGGAACCTTATCTCTCAAGCAGTATAATGGGCAGAACAAGGAACAAGGGGATAATTGAAATAGGGTATTTGAACCCGAGGGTCTTCACAAAAGATAAACATAAAACTGTTGATGACAGGCCATACGGCGGCGGGGCCGGAATGTTAATGAAAGCCGAACCGCTCTATCAGGCCATAAAACAATTAAAGAAGCAATCACCCTTGAAAGGGAAAAAGCCTTTAGTTGTTATGACAAGCCCGCGCGGTAAAGTGTTTAACCAAAAGCTGGCAAAAGAGCTGGCGAAAGAAAAGCACCTAATATTCTTATGCGGGCATTACGAGGGCGTAGACGCGAGGATCTACCCCGAAATAGACTTGGAAATCTCTTTGGGCGATTTTATCCTTACCGGCGGCGAATTGGCCGCATGCGTGATGATAGACGCTTTGACCAGACTTCAGCCAGGCACTTTCGCCAAGCAGGACGTAACGGCGAAGGAGAGCTTTGAGGATAACCTCTTGGAAGCACCGCAGTATACCAGGCCGGAAGTATGGCGCAGAAGAAAAGTGCCCGCCGTGTTGTTAAGCGGGAACCATAAAGAGATTGAAGAGTGGAAGTTAAACGAGGCTTTAAAAATCACGAAGAAATTAAGGCCCGACTTGCTTGATAATAGACCTCTCAAAACAAGCGAAGAAAAGAAAAAAAGACTCAAGAGGAGAAAATAGAAGTATGAATATGAACGAAATTGCCGCAGCGCAATTAAAAAAAGACCTGCCTTCCTTCAAAGCGGGCGATACGGTAAGAGTATCGGTAAAAGTAGTAGAAGGCGATAACGAAAGGATTCAGCTTTTTGACGGCGTAGTAATAGCCAGAAGAGGCAAAGGGATAAGCGAAAGCTTCACCGTAAGGAAAGTATCCTTCGGCGTAGGGGTGGAGCGCATTTTCCCCTTGCATTCCCCGAGAATTGAAAAAATAGAAGTATTGAAAGTCGGCAAAGTAAGAAGAGCAAAACTCAACTACTTAAAGAAACTTTCCGGTAAAGCGGCCAGATTGCAGGAAAAGGCCAAAGTGGTGCCGGGTTCCCAAACGGTAAAAGAGACCGTAACTGAGGAAAACGTTGCCCCCGCCAAAACCGAAGAAGTAGCGGCCGAAACGAAATAAAAGCATTTACACAAACAACCCCGGCAAAATAAATTGCCGGGGTTCTTTTTTGCTTCACAGAATAATATCAAACTAAACAACAGCCCCTTTTCAAGGTTTATACTATTACAAAAATAAATTTTTCGATTTCAGAAAGCAATCTGAGTAAAAAGATTTATAAAGCACAGCGCAGAATATAACAGATTATTTACCAACCTGTCCCACGGTAAAAGTGTGAATGAAAGGATAGCTGTCGTATTCATCGGGGGAAATATCTTCGGGGATTTGTTTTATTCTAATAATCAGATAATACTTCCCGTTTGAAGCCGCTTTCGTTATTTGCAGAAGAGCTATCTCGACATTCTTCTTATTCTTTTCGGCCTCATCTTCAGCGAGTTTTTTGTTTTCCGCTTCCATAATAAGGATAGAAGACTGCGTCAGGGAAAACTTAAAATCATAAGCGATATTTTTTTCTTTCAATAGGGCTTTGTATTCTGGCCTGGATATTTTTATCCCGGCCATTCTTACAGCGGGTATATTTAACTCCACTTTAGATGATTTAACAGGCAAGAGGAGAGAATATTCATAATTTAAACTGCGCTCATATGTCCCTTTAAAATCCCAAACGGGCGCTTTTGATTTTGAGGCGTTTTTATTTTTAAGGTAGGCTTCGCGCAATTCTTCTTTTAACGCTCTTTCGTTTTGACGTTGCACTACGCGCTGGAGCTCCGCTCTGTTTCGAGCTTTCGCCCCCTCCAGCGTGGCCTGGGCACATATAAAGCCGCCGCATATTAAAAAAAGCATAAATAATATTGTTCGATGCATAGTCAAATCCGATAGAAATATCTCTATTATTTTATATTTTTCTACACCAATTAAAAAGGGCGCACCCGTTAAGAGTACGCCCTTCAAGTTGTTAAAAAGTTATTTTTTTGAAGCCTTTTTAACCGCTTTCTTTACACATTTCTTGGCGGCTGTTTTCTTTACCGCCGCTTTCTTTACGGCAACTTTTTTGGCCGCCGGTTTCTTGGCGCAAGCCTTCTTGCCGCAGCAAGACTTCTTTGCACAAGCTTTCTTAGCCGCAGGTTTCTTTACCGCGACTTTCTTCACAGCGGCTTTCTTAGCCGCCGGCTTCTTTACCGCAGCTTTCTTTACCGTCGCTTTCTTTACGGCCACTTTTTTAGCCGCCGGTTTTTTAGCTGCTACTTTCTTCTTTACAGGCATTTTATTTCTCCTGAATATAAGGATATAACTTCAATGAAATAATACTACAAAACAAAAACATTTTCAACTTTTTTGTAAAAAATGGATAAAATTTTTTTAAAAAAATCAAGTCCTTAATCACCTATACATTTTTTATTTTTCTCGTCTGAAAATTTAACTTTTTTTAAAATATTTTCCATATTTCCAAATATTTTATTTTTCTTTGATTTAAAATGAATTTTTCTAACTTAATAAATATTATCATTCTCATTTCTTGCGAAAATATTTTATTTAATCTTTACATAAACAATCGTCTTTTAAAAATATTTTTATACGTCCATTTTCATCTTTATGCATACCAAAATGCGGATTTACATTTAACATAAAAAAAAGCGGCGCACCAGAAAGTGCGCCGCTTTTTGGCAATTAAAATATTATTTAACTATCAATACGGAACGTCCGTCTTCCTGCTCCGCGTTAGGATCTGGCATTTCTTTACCGTCGACTATATATAAATATCTGTATTCACCGGGATATATTATCAATGTAGTCGACCACACGCCACCGCTCTTTTTAAGAGCGATAGGTTTGCGCATCGTAAAACCTGATATTATAGAAACTTTATTGGCATCGCCGTAATATTTGAATGTTACCTTTCTCGTTTTGCCCGTACCGGATATAAATACACTCTGCCTTTTGGGCTCGGGTTTTACTTCGGCGACAGGTTTTTCTTCTTTCGCGGTCGGTTCATTGGCCTTATCATCGGCTTTCGGTTCTTCCTCTTTCACCGAGGGAGTTTCCCCCTCCTGCGGAAGGTTTATATCTTCCACCGACAAATTATCCTCCGCGGAGAACTCCGCAAATTCTTCTTCCTGTACCGCACTTTGCGGCATTAAAGAGGCAAAATCAAAACCATTAAAGAAAGCTCTATATATAAAAAATCCGAAAACGCACAATGCTACGATATCTACAAATATTAAAAATAACCAAATCTCTTTTGAAGTTTTTTTGCTGTTGTCTTGAATTTCTTCGGACATAAGGACCTCTTAAAAGCGGGCGAAGGGAATCGAACCCTCGTCTAAAGCTTGGGAAGCTTCCGTTCTACCATTGAACCACGCCCGCACAAACTCAACACTTTTATTTTACTAAAATAAAATGCCTTTCGGCAACTTTATTGCATCGCTATCCGAGAAGCTTGCTTTTATTTTCAAGAATAAATCGCAGGGCATCTTCCCTGGTCTTTATCTTGCCTTCAACCTGCTCCAATATCACCTGTTCCATTATTTCGCCCACTTTAGGGCCAGGCGCGATTTTAAGCGTTTTCATTATATCGCGGCCGTCTATAAGGCGTACGGGCGCGGTAAAGCGTTTTTCTTCGTTAAAATACTTGCCAAACAGGAAATTGAGCATTTGCATATGCCGCAGAGTTTTGCCGACGTTCTCTTTTTTCTTGGCTTCCTCCATAGTCATAACAGGCAAGACGGATTTCTTCATCAGGGTGGGTATCTGTCGCGGATTTACGTAGCTTGTGTAATCTGCCCAGCACAGAAGCAACATCGGAATACCGGCTTGGCCCAATTCCTTAAAGAATTTATATATCCCTTTATCTGTTACGATTTCGTTGCTGGCGAGATTGCTGGGGCGAAGATGATAATATATCATCTTGCATATAAGCTTTTGATTGTCGGAAGAAAATTTTAATTTCTTTAGCAGCTTCTCCGCCATTTCGCTGCCACGCTCTTCGTGGTGGAAAAATCTCAGACGTCCGTTTATCTCCTTGGCGGTGGCGGGCTTGGCTATATCGTGCAGCAAGGCAGCCATTTTATAAAGGGAAATATCCCGCGCGTAGGCTTTCAGCTTAGTGTGGTATTTAGGGAAAGCTCTTTTTAAATTGTTAAGCAGAAACTCAATGCGTTCCACCACCTTCATCGTATGGGTAAATACTCCCCCATCCCCGTAATAGCACAAAGCGCAACTTTTTTGCTTCGCGAGTTCCGGTATCAGAGAACATAAAACACCGCTTTCGTCCATTTTCCGCAAAACAGCGGCGGTATTAGGCGCGAGAAATATGCGGCGCAGTTCTTCTTGTATACGCTCACCCGCGGGCTTAAACGCCAAAGCCGAATACTTTTTTATCAAAGAAAAAGTTTTATCCTCTATTTTAAAATTCAATTCACAGGCCGTTCTGAAAGCTCTTAGTAATCTTAAAGGATCTTCTTGAAATATCTTAGGGCCGTTGGCACGGACAACTTTATTCTTAATATCGGAGATACCGCCGTTTAAATCTATAATACCGTCTTTTTTGAGAGAAGAAAGTTTAATAAAAATCTTTTTTCCTTCTTTCTTCAGAGATATTTTTATGGGAGAGTTTACCGGATAAGCGAGCGCGTTTACGGTAAAATCGCGCCGTTTTAAATCCGTTTTAATCTCTTGACCGACAAACGCGCATAAATCTATCTGAAGGCCGTTTTTAGCGCTTACGCGCCAAACGCCAAATTCTTTATCCATTTCAAAAGCCGTAGCTTTTAATTTGGAGGCTAATTTCAAGGCACATGGTTTTACTTTTTCCCTTGGCATAGCCAAATCTATGTCGCCGGAATATCTGCGCATTAAAGCGTCACGAAGAGCGCCCCCGACATAATAACCGTCGGGGACGCTTTCTTTTATAATTTTATCTAAATTACTCATTCTATGCCTGCGGAGGAACGAGATGTCTCTTCCTGTTGGTTTAACTTCTCTACTGCCATGCGGCGGAGGTCTTTCTTCAATATTTTCCTAAGCGAGTTTTTAGGCAGTTCTTCCATAAATTCGACGTCCCTGGGGCGCTTATAGTTGTCCAAGCTGTTCCTTAAGAACTTCCTAAAGTCCGCTTCGTTAAATTCAAGGCCCTTTTTCTTGACCGCGTACAGTTTGATAAATTCCCCGCCGTGTCCATCGGGTACGCCGACAACCGCGCATTCCTCTATGCCGGGATATTCATTTATTACATGTTCTACCTGCGCGGAAAATACCTTCAGGCCTTTGATAATTATCATATCTTTCTTCCTGTCACGTATAAACAGGAAACCTTCATTGTCTATCACGCCGATGTCGCCGGTCTTAAACCAACCGTCTTTATCAAAAGCGTCAGCGGAGGCCTGCGGGTTATTATAATATCCGTGGAAAACATTGTCGCCCTTTACGCATATCTCGCCTTCCGTATTTCTGGGCAATTCGTTGCCGTCGTCATCGGTTATTCTGATCTTCACGTAAGGAAGATTTATACCTACGGAGCCCGCCTTTCTGTTATGCTCAGTGTTTACACTGACTATCGGGCTGGTTTCCGTCAAGCCGTAGCCTTCCAATATCGGAAGATCAAGTTGCTTTTCAAAATGGGCCTGCGTTTCTTTATTAAGAGGCGCCGCCCCCGATATGCAAAAACGTACTTTTCTAAAGGCCCAATATTGCAGATAGAGTTTTTTCAAGCCTTTAGCTTCCTTGGCCAAAACGCTGTAAAGCTGCGGAACGGCTATCATTAAAGTCACGCGTTCTTTGCCCATAAGATGCAGCCAAGCGGAAGCGGGCGTAATATTGGCCATCACCACCACTTTAAGCCCCAAGGTCAGCGGCAGCACTATATTGGCCGTCCAAGCCAAAGTATGGAAAAGCGGCAAAATACACAAGAAGACATCGTCTTCCGTTATTTTAAAGGAAAGCACCGTTGAATATACGTCCGACATTATATTCTTATGCGTCAGCATAACGCCTTTGGGAAGGCCCGTCGTGCCGGAGGTATATAAAATCATCGCCAAATCTTCATAAAAGGGCCGCACGCTTAATGTCTGCGGGTTAAAGCGACTGCTTTCCACCGCCGGCCAAAACAATTTTATATCCTTATCTTCAAGTTTGGCTACGCTTGATTGAATCTCATCAACAGAAAATATATATTTAAGTTCCGGAATATCCTTTTTTATCGGGGCATAATGGCGCAGGAACTCCGCCTGCGTAACCACCGCTTTGGCGCGTGAATCAGATAAAATGAACTTCAGCTCCTCCGCCTTGGAAACCATAAAGTTTATCGGTACGCTTATCGCGCCTATTTTGAAAAGCGCATAATTGGTAATTACAACCTCCACGGAGTTGCGCATCGCTACGGCTACTTTATCGTTCTTTCTTATGCCGTGTTCCCAAAACATATCGGCAGTACGGTCTACCTTCATAAGGAGCTCGTGGTAAGACCAATGCTTGCCGTTATATACTATAGCGGTAGCCTCAGGTCTTTTGTATGCGCTTGAAGTAAGCGCGGTATACAGATCTGTTGAATTGATTTCCATATTTATATTTTACTATTTACGTTTAATTCTTACAAATTGACACTGCCCTTTAACTTTAACGAGGGGAAGCAAAAACCTTGTCTTAAAATAATAAAAATATTATCATTTATGTAATTATGAAAAAGTATATCCTCTCCCTTCTGCTTTTTATAGCGGCGTATATCGTCGCGATGTATCTGACTCAAGAATATACAACTCTTAAACCGGCGGGTTCGGCCCCGGCCAGGTTGTCCGACTTTTTTGCTGAGCTGAAACCTGAAAAATATACAAAAGATTTAAATCGCCTTACTCCAATCGCGACAAAACGTATGACGCCGCAGCAGGAAGAAGAGCTGAGAATAAAACAGGAGCAAGAACGCTTAGCCCAAGAGCAGGCTCGCGCAAAAGCTGAACAAATAAGATTGGCCCAAGAAAGAAGAGATCAAATCTTTAAAGAAAAGGGCTTAATAAATATAGAAACTTTACCGGTAAAACTATTTTTGGATATTCGTTACGCTACGGAAAATAATTTTTCCGGCAAGAAGCTTTACTCTTCGGACAAATGCTATCTCCAAAAAGACACCGCAGACGCTTTAGTTAAAGCCGCGCAATACGCCGCGCAGGAAGAACGCCCCTTTTACTTGTGTTTATATGACTGTTATAGGCCCCTTTCCGCACAGCAGGCTTTGTGGGATATTCACCCCGTACCCGGACAAGTAGCAAACCCGAAAACCGGATCCAACCATAACAGGGGTACCGCCGTGGACTTAGGCCCTTGCGATTATCAAGGATACCCCCTGCAAACACCTACACCTTTTGACGACTTCTCAGAAAATGCCTACGCCTATGCCAAAGAGGGTATTCCTCAAGAAGCCATAAGAAACCGTTCCGCCCTTCAGAAAGTTATGAGAAAGGCCGGCTTTACCACTATACGCAAGGAATGGTGGCACTTCAATTACAAAAACGCAAAAAATTACCCGATAGTAGATTTGAACTTTTAATCAAAAAGTTCCGGCAGGTATTTTATTGCAATTTAAAACACAAACAAACAAGCGGCCATTTAAAACGGCCGCTTTTTATTGTTAAAATTTTCGCCAGATTATTGTTCGTACACCGGCTTTGTTTGGAAGTTGGAAAAATTGTATTTGCTCTCCCAATTATTTTTAAACCATTCGTCTCCGATTTTCAAATCCTGCTTTAAAGATTTTTCTTTTTCTTCTCGTTCCTCTTCCTGCGCCGCTTTTAAAAGATAACCGGTAAATTCCCTATTTTCTTTGGAAATTGCAAATTCCACCTGTTCTTTAAGAAGTTTGTATAAATTCTCGTCCTCAGATATTATTGAGCAGACAAGTTTCCTGTACGGCATCAAATATGCCGACAAAGCGAAAGCCTCCGGATGTTCATGAGCGGTATTGGTCAAAATACGTTTTATCTCCACCCTGTCGGACGATACCGGCGTTTGATATGGAGGCTCGTTATTAGAAGCAACAAGATATTCTATCCCTATTGCCGCGGCTACAAATAATAATGCCCCCATTCCTTTTTTGGCGTAGCGCGCGCTTCTTATTTTATCTACAAAAGCGCGCCGCACCTCTTTGGGTTGGCTTTTATAAATTATATATTTCTTAATATCCGAAAAATGGCTGTTAACGAAACGCCGCCGCTCTTTGCTTGGCATTTTGTGCCTCAGCCATTTTACGATAGCCTCTTCCTTCTTGAGCATACGTCTTTCAAAGATATAATCGTCAACAACCAAATACAAATATCCGCCTATTAGCAGACTAACAGCCGTAGCCCCCAGCGGGTAGCCTTCTTCTGGCTGCAAATCATCGGGCAGCTGCGCAAGTAAAACTTCCACGTCAGTTTCGCTTATTGTCCGTTCTCGCGCAAATAACTCCGCGGGAAAAGAGATACAAAATATATTTAACGCAATGAATATTAATAATACTTTCTTCAACATATCAGCACCTCGACTCTCTGCAATATCCTTTATCTTATTTTATGAAAGGCTCCCCCTAACGGCAAGAGTCCTCAGCCCCAGACTATTCTAGGTCTTTAGACCTATATCCACAATCTTACGCAATTGGCTAAAAAGTTATTTTTCTCCCCCAATAAAAACATAGGGAAATAAATCCCTCTCTATCTTCAACAATAAAAAAGCGGGCGCCTTATTTTGCGCCCGCTTTTTATCAAATACTACTTAAATTATTTCTTACTCGCCCCAAGTCCAAGAAGGAGTAAACTCCTCTTGCAGCCTTAAACTGTCTTTATACTCGGCTTCTCTCATGGCATTATCGGTTTCGATGAAAGCATCAACATTCTCCGTTGAGAAAGCCTCTTCCACCTGTTGTTTTACAATTGCGAAAATTTCAGGGTTCTCGGCCAAAATGCCGTAAGCTATTCTCTGCTGATCTTCAGGTAAGCCATAGACATACAAAGCAAGTGCGTCAATATCGCTTTCCATCATTTTCCTGATTTCGCGCTCCAAAACCGCACGATTATTGCTTATCGCGGTTTCCTCTTTGGTATTATCATGTAAAAAGGTATATCCTATAACAGCCAATACTATGCCCCATTTCCCGGCCTTTTTCGCTCTTACCAAAACTTTATTATTTCTCATTCTGGATAAGACATTAGAGCTTTGAGCCGAGGCCGGCATTGCCAAAAGTCTTTTGGCTCTGTTCATTTGTCCAATCGCTTTGTTGGCAGCAGTCCAATTGCCGGCCATCGTAGCGCTAACGGCTTTCCAATAATTAGCTCTGCTAATGGCTTTTATCCTTCCGCTATGACGCATCGCAGCATTCCATTTAGCCATTTCCGCAGTTTCTTTGGCCGCAAACGATTTGATAAGTTTCTTCTGAGCAGGCATAGCCGCTCTTTTTTCCGCCGCATTCATAAGAGTCTGGTAAGCCTTAGGATCTTGCGAAGCTACATAAAACATACTTAATTCGGGATTTTTAACTATCTTTCTAATAGAATAAGCCAAAGTAAGCAAAGCCGCCGCGCCACCGCCTATAACAACCCCTTTCGGCAAGCTCTTCTCTCTCTTTTCTATGCTCTTCATATACAGTTCCACTTCTTCAGCGGTCAATTCCTCTTCCGGCTGATACTGTGCGTATGCCAAGCCGGAAAAGCATATATTCATTGAAATTATTGCGACTAAAAGCTTTTTCAACATTGTTTCCTCCGTTAAATTTAAACTTCCTTACATAAATTCTAAGAAACTATTCTTTTACCTGCAAGAGACTTTGGCCCCAACAGCAAATGGGTCTTTAGTCCTATACTAAAAAGCCCCGTCTTTAGACGGGGCTTAAATTTAATTGTTCTGCGTCGTATCGGCCGGCGCCGCAGGCGCGCTTGCCGGTATCTGCACATTGTCTACTACCGAACTCATACCGCGTTTGGATACATTCACCGTTAAAAATATCGAGGTTATCATTATCACCAATGCAACCGCTGCGGTAAGTTTCGTTATAAACGTCGTGGCAGTAGGTCCCGCGAATACGCTGTCGCTGTTTGAGCTGCCGAATATCCCGGCCGCGGAACCCTTCCCGCTTTGCATCAATATCAGCATTATAAGCAATATGCACGCTACCCATTGCAATACTAAAGCTATCGTGTACATGTTATATATTCTCTCCTAATTATTTTTTCAGCAATGCCGTAAGGCCCGGCAATTCCTTGCCTTCCACAAATTCCATGCTCGCGCCGCCGCCCGTAGAAGCATGAGATACCTTGGAAGAGGATATCTTCGCTTTCTTTAATACGTTCAAGCTGTCGCCGCCGCCGATTATCGTTATGGCGCCTTTTTCCGTCAATTTTACCAAGGTTTCCGCTATCGCGAAACTTCCTTTGGCGTATGTCGGCATTTCAAATACGCCTACGGGGCCGTTCCAGAATATCGTCTTGCATTCGCTCAAAGCATCTTCAAAAAGTTTAATACTCTTGGGGCCGATATCCAAACCCATAAAACCTTCAGGAATATTCGGGCTGTCGGTTACCACAGTTTCTACGCCCTCGGCAAATTCCTTGGCAGCAATATTATCCACGGGCAGCAAAAGTTTTACGCCTTTTTCTTTCGCTTTAGCCATAATGCTCTTGGCTTCTTCTATTTTATCGGCTTCCAAAAGGGAGTTGGATACATTATATCCCAAAGCGGTATTGAAAGTATAAGCCATACCGCCGCCGACTATCAAAACGTCCACTTTATCAAGCAAATTGTTAAGCACCATTATTTTATCTGATACTTTCGCTCCGCCAATTATTGCGGCAAACGGGCGGGCGGGATTTTCTAAGGCGCCGCCTAAAAATTCAACTTCTTTCTGAATCAAGAAGCCGGCCGCACTGGGCAAGAACTCGGTTATGGCGCTGGTGGAGGCGTGTGCACGATGTACGGTGCCGAAGGCCTCCTGCACGAAGAAATCGCCGAGTTTAGCGAGTTTCTTGGCAAATTCTTTATCGTTCTTTTCCTCTTCGGGGTGGAAGCGGAGATTCTCAAGCAATACGATCTCGCCGTTCTTGGCGTTCTTTACCGCTTCTTCGGCGACTTCGCCGACGCAATCGGACGCGAAATGAACTTTCACGCCCATAATTTTTTCAACTTCCGGGGCTACCGGCGCCAAAGAAAATTCCGGCACTACTTTTCCTTTCGGTCTGCCTAAGTGGGCTATCAACACCAATTTGCAGCCTTTCCCTAAAAGATATTTTATCGTTTTTTCCGTAGCCGTAATGCGTTTGGGATTATCTACTTTTCCGTCTTTTAAAGGGACATTGTAATCCACTCTGACGACAACGGTCTTATTGTCTAAATTTACGTCCTGTATTTTTACGATATCATTAAGGTTCATTTTTGTTTCCCCGGATCTATTTAAATATTATTTCAAATCTGACGGGCGGGACAGCTCTCTGCCCCGCCCTTTTTGCAAACTTATTTGTTTACGGAAGCCATATAGGCAATCAAGTCCAACACTTTGTGGGAATAACCGATTTCGTTATCATACCAAGAAATTACTTTAACGAAAGTATCGGTCAGCGCGATGCCAGCTTTGGCGTCAAAGATAGACGTAAGCGGGCAGCCCAAGAAGTCGGAGGATACTACGGCGTCTTCGGTGTAGCCCAATACGCCTTTAAGTTCGCCTTCGGAGGCTTCTTTCATCGCTTTGCAGATTTCCGCATAGCTGGCCGGCTTGGCCAAGTTTACCGTAAGGTCTACCACGGATACGTCCAAGGTCGGGACCCTCATTGACATACCGGTCAATTTACCGTTTAACGAGGGAATTACCTTACCTACGGCTTTAGCGGCGCCGGTGGAGGACGGTATGATGTTGCCGGAAGCGGCTCTGCCGCCTCTCCAGTCCTTCATCGAAGGGCCGTCAACCGTTTTCTGGGTGGCGGTGGTGGAGTGTACGGTGGTCATTAAACCGTCGGTGATACCCCATTTGTCATGCAATACTTTGGCGATAGGGGCCAAGCAGTTGGTCGTGCAAGAAGCGTTGGATACGAACTTCGTGCCCGGGACATAAGTCTTTTCGTTTACGCCGACTACGAACATCGGGGTCGCGTCCTTGGAAGGAGCGGACATTACTACATATTTGGCGCCGGCTTTAATGTGGGCGGAGGCTTTCTCTTCCGTCAAGAAAAGGCCCGTAGATTCTACGATATATTCCGCGCCGACTTCATTCCATTTAAGATTGGCGGGATCTTTCTCCGCGGTTACGCGGATTTTCTTCCCGTTTACGATCAAAGTGCTGTTTTCTACGTCAGCTTCAATCGTTCCGTCAAATCTGCCGTGCATAGTGTCGTATTTGAGCATATAAGCCAAATAGTCGACGGGAGCAAGGTCGTTAATAGCTACGATTTCAATATCATTGCGTTTTACGGCTGCTCTAAAAACAAAGCGGCCAATGCGGCCAAAGCCGTTGATACCAACTTTTATTGACATATTATAACTTTCCTCCAATTGGATTTTTTATTTCACATATATGATACTATTTTTTTACACCTTTTGAAATACAACCCCATACCCTTGCCTTTTTAGAACTTTACTAATATCCCCCCTTTTATTTGCGGAACTTAAAAAATGCTTTTATCCGCCAAATATTAAAAGCAAGCGATAAAAAAACCCCGGCCTGTTTCGCCGGGGTTTTTATTTGGATTCTTAAATTATAAAGAGGTATTGCCGTTCAAGTCTTTGGTAAGTTTTATCCCTTTTGTTTCCACATTTTCTTGCATCAGCTTGGTAAATTCGGAAGAGAATAAAGCATACTTATTAGTCTTGGTATAGGTGAGTATTTGATCGTCGCTTACCGTTTTTATTCCCACAAGAATATTCTTGTCTGAAGACGCACGGTGAAACAAAGGCTCGCCAAAATAACTTCTCCTGGCTTTGCCGTTTACCGTTATGAACCCGTCTTTTACCGAACTTATGGTTTGCTCTCCGCCTACCGGCGAGAAAAATACTCTCTTTAAAAACGATTCCTCGACATTGTCTTTCGGATCAATATTGGAAAGTATTACCGTTCCGTAATTGTCCTTCACTCCAAAAGTAACTTTATCTGAGCTTACGGCCCACTCCCACAATCTGACACAAACATTATCTGCCGTAGTACCTTTTTCCTGTAAACACAAATTGCTTATTTTTATCAAAGCGGCACCGCTTTTGTAATCAATAAATACTTTGGATATTTCACGCGCATCAAATTCAAGCGATCTTCCGTTAAGCTCCAATTCCACGCTAAGCGGGGTAAATTCCACCAAAGCGCCGGGGGCGTCGTCCCCTACATATTCCATTCTGTCAACTCTCAAACATTTCTCATGAGTAAGCAAGTAATCTTTATTTATAAGAGTGCCATAACAATGCCCCTCATAGAAGCCCGCGCCTTCGCCCCAAAGACCGTCTTGTTTATAGTTTAGATTTATCCTATAAGGAGTGCCATCGGCCTCATAGTCTTCTATAAACAAATCCCTTTTATATGTAGTGGTAAGTTTAAAGACCATCGGAGAATAGTTATACTTATAACTCCCCTGTTCCGCTGCAGCGTTTATACGGCTTTCTATTTCTTTGTTCAGCTCCTCATTCGCCATAAACGACGAGAAGTCGGCACAATAAGCCGCGCTGCCGATCCCTAATAAAAACGTAAAGACTAGTAATTTCTTTATTGACATTATATATCTCCTTGCTAATATATCTAAATTATAGTTATTCTCCCCCCCTCATTACAAGAGAAAAAGGTCCCTTCCCCAATTAGGACCTTAGACCCATCTCCGCTTCACCCAGGATAAAAGCAGAAAAAAAGCCGCCCCGAAGGGCGGCTCTTTGTCAATTAAAGGATTAATACCTGCCGGCGGAACCTAAAACCTTCTCGTTCTTCTCTTTATACATAGCGATAAGGTCGGTTCTGGCGGGGCCCAAGTATTTGCGAGGATCGAACTCGGCCGGTTTTTCGGCAAAGACTTTCCTGATCGCTGCGGTCATTACCAATCTGCCGTCGGAATCGACGTTAATCTTGCATACCGCGCTCTTGGCCGCTTTTCTAAGCTGCTCTTCAGGTACGCCTACGGCGTTTTCAAGTTTGCCGCCGTATTTGTTTATCGTTTCAACGGCTTTCTGGTCTACGCTGGAAGCACCGTGCAGTACGATAGGGAAACCGGGTAAGCGTTTTTCTACTTCCGCCAAAATATCAAATCTCAAAGGCGGTACGCTTTCGCCGGGTTTCACTTTAAATTTGTAAGCGCCGTGGCTCGTGCCGATCGAGATCGCCAAAGAATCCACGCCCGTTCTCTTTACGAAGTCCTCTACCTGAGCGGGATCGGTATAAGTGTGTTTCTCCGCGGAAACTTCGTCCTCGATACCGGCCAATACGCCCAACTCGCCTTCCACCGTTACGTCAAACTGATGGGCATAATCCACCACTTTTTTGGTTAAAGCGATGTTTTCTTCGTAAGGGAGATGGGAACCGTCTATCATTACGGACGAAAAACCGGAGTCGATACAATCTTTGCACAGTTCAAAAGTATCGCCGTGGTCCAAATGGAGGGCGACAGGTACCGGCTGGCCCATCTTCTTCATCATTTCGATGGCGCCGCGGCCCATCCAGCGGAGCAAGGTGGCGTCGGCATAGTTTCTGGCGCCTTTGGATACCTGTAAAATTACCGGCGAGCGCGATTCCGTGCAGGCCGTGATTATCGCCTGAAGCTGCTCCATATTGTTAAAGTTGTAAGCGGGTACGGCATAACCTTCTTTCATGGCTTTGGCGAACATGTCTTTCGTGTTCACAAAGCCCAGTTCTTTATAAGAAACCGTCATAAAAAATGCCTCCATAAGTTTTATTTCAATTTTATTGTACTAATTTTGTTAAAATAAAGTAAACACGGCCCTATATACCGTTAATTTACCCCCGATAATACAGAGGTTTTATGACTTTAGACGAAATAATACTTAACAGAAGAAGCATACGCAAATTTAAGGATTCCCCGGTATCCAGAGAACTTTTACAGCAATGCGCCCAAGCTGCCAGGCTCGCGCCGAGCGCCTGCAACAGCCAGCCGTGCAAATATGTCGTCATAGACGATAAGAAACTTAAGGAAGATTTCTGCAATACCGTATTTACCGGGGTATATGCCACCTGCCGAGATATGGCCCTTAAAGCACCCGCCATTGTGGCGGTATGCGCCAAAGCGGGCGGAAGCATAACAACCAGAATGGGGCAAATGGTAAGCGGCACGAAATATTATCTGGTAGACCAAGGCATAGCGGCGGAGCATTTTGTTTTAAAGGCGCAGGATTTGGGCCTCGGTTCCTGCTGGGTGGGTTGGTTTAATCCAAAAAAGGCAAAAAATTTCCTTAAACTGCCCTTCGACGTCAAATGCGAAATACTCCTCCTAATCGGCCACCCAGACGAAGCACCCGCACCAAGGCCGAGAAAACCGCTGGAAGATATTTTATCCTATAACAAATATTGATTTCTTCAAGCCGACAAAAACGAGCGGCCGCCCCGTTCTGAGGGTGGCCGTTAAATTTGCGTCTACTCTAATTTTATTTGCTTTCAAGTTTATCCAGCATTTTATTGAAACATTTATAAACGAACTCCGGCTTGTAGTCGATTATTTTTTTATTGTGGCGCAAATAATCACCCTCGCAAGCCATTATCATTTTGTTCTTCGGAAGTTTCTTATATATATAATCGGTTACCACCGTTATATTCGGATACCATAAATTATGAACTTTTTTGTCCACCCAATGCTGCAAACCCAAATTGGGGATATCCAAACCAGCCGAAGCCGCCCAAAACACAGAGTTAAGCGCTATTATATACATCTTATATTTCTTGGAGAGCAGGGAAAGCAAATGGCAGGACTCGTTGAAGGAAAACTTTTTAATGTCAATTATCTTAAAATATTCGTCCACAACGGCAGACTTGGTCACCGACAATACTAAATACTCGTCCCTGAGCAGGCGGCGGATGAGATCGTCTTGATACGGATAGCTATAAGCCGAGCCGCGCGAATCGAGCTGGAGAAAAACTATCCCCTTTCTCTTTTTGGCCAGTTTAGAAATTTCCTCAAAAGATTTTTTGACTTCTTCTGAAGGCTCCGCGGGAAAGTAAAATACAGGGCGGGGCGTTTCTTTTTTAGAAGACATAGCAAGCTGGAAAGTCTTAAACAGACTGTTTACCCTATGCGCCACTTTTACGTCATATTCGTAATAAACGGGCAAGATCAGGAAATCTTCCGGAATATCTTTAAAAGCGTCTTCATAATTGTAATTTTTCCAAATAAAGGGATTGCGGTATCCATCGAAATAGAAAACCTTTTCAAATGCGGGATTGGTTTGCAGCATTGTTCCCACTATCGGGGAATTGTTCCTATCGATATTTTTGGATACGTAACCGTAAAATTTAAGCTGGGGATATTTTTCTTTCAAAGCCGCAAGCATAGGCGTTGTATATAAATAGTCGCCTATACCCATAAAAAATATCAAAGCGAGCCCTTTTACGTTTTTATTCGCGGACAAAGCATTATCTATATTGTAAAAGACATGTTCGTGCAGATACAAAGGGCGGGGCAGTTTGTGCCAATCTTTATCGATAGGCAGATATTCTTTCTTGCAATTGGGGCAAGGCTTATCAAAGGAATACCACACACAATAAGGGCTATGCATAAAACTGCCTAAAGTTTTATGCCAGCAATATCTCAACATCTCCTGAGCGACACAAAGGGGACGATACTTCCATAGTTTACGGTTGATTGTCATGGATATATTTTAATAAAAAAAACCGAAAGTGCAAATAAAAAACGAGTAAAAACCGCCAAAAGGACAAAAAAGCCAGGTTTATTAGCCGCAGAAAAAGACGATTAAAGGCTAATACTCTTATTTTCCACAAGAAATTATACGACACGGCATTGTAAGGCAATAATCTCAAGATTGACAATACCCCCCAAAAGGTTACAGCGGCCGCAAAACGGCTGCATATAAACTGGACATAAAAGGGGTAAAATGTATAAACATTATAATTGTTGCCCTGAAAGCAATAAAGTTATACAATGTACAAGTCAGCGCGGATATGCCGAGGCATACGTGCGCTTTACTTAACTGAGGAGAATGTAAATGTCCAAGAAATTAACGGCGATGGACGGCAATACCGCGGTATCGCATGTCGCCCACGCAACCAACGAAGTAATAGCAATTTATCCTATTACGCCTTCTTCCACTATGGGCGAGATTTGCGACGCAAAATCCGCCAAAGGCGAAACAAATATCTGGGGTAATGTACCCGTAGTAAGCGAAATGCAGTCCGAAGGCGGCGCCTCTGGCGCGGTGCACGGCGCTTTGGCGGCCGGCGCTCTTACGACGACCTTCACCGCTTCGCAGGGGCTCTTGCTGATGATCCCCAATATGTTCAAAATAGCGGGCGAACTCACCCCGACGGTATTTCACGTGTCGGCCAGAGCTTTGGCTACCCACGCTTTATCCATTTTCGGCGACCACAGCGACGTTATGGCCGTACGCCAGACCGGCTGGGCTATGCTCGCCAGCGCCAACGCGCAGGAAGCGATGGACTTCGCTTTAATATCCCAAGCGGCTACTTTGGAAGCCAGAGTGCCGTTCCTGCATTTCTTTGACGGTTTTAGAACTTCTCACGAACTTAATATGGTGGACGTAATCTCCAAAGAAACGATGAAGGAAATGATTGACGATAAACTCGTAGCCAAACACCGCGAGAACGCCATGAACCCCGAATCACCCACCATTCGCGGCACCGCCCAAAACCCCGATGTTTATTTCCAGGGAAGGGAAGCCGTAAACAAATTCTATTTGAACACACCCGCCATAGTAAAGAAATATATGGACAAATTCGCCCAGCTTACCGGCAGAAAATACGACCTTTTTGAATATGTCGGCGCGGAAGATGCGGAGAAAGTCGTCGTTATTATGGCCTCCGGCGCGGACGTCGCCCAGACCGCGGTAGAACGCATGAAAGGCGAAAAAGTGGGCGTACTTAAAGTGAAACTCTTTAGGCCCTTCAGCGCGGCGGATTTCATCAACGCGTTCCCCAAGACCGTAAAGAAAATCGCTGTTTTTGACAGAACCAAAGAACCCGGTTCACTCGGCGAGCCTTTGTTCCAGGACGTTTGCTCCGCTTTCTTAACCAACGAAGCGAAAGCCAAATTTGAAACTACCCCCCTCATCATCGGCGGAAGATATGGTATCGGCTCCAAAGAGTTTACCCCCGCCATGGTAAAGGCCGCGTTTGACAACCTAGACGCCAAAGAACCGGTAACCGGTTTCATCGTAGGCATAGAAGACGACTTGGGCGGCAAATCCCTCAAGACCCCGGTTTTGAAGAGAGATTCCTCCGAAACCGCAACTTTCAATGCCTTGTTCTACGGCTTGGGTTCCGACGGTACCGTAGGCGCCAACAAAAACACGATGAAGATCATCAGCGAAAAAACGGATAACTTCGCGCAGGGTTACTTCGTCTATGACTCCAAGAAATCGGGCTCTATGACGACTTCCCATATCCGCTTCGGCAAGAAATATATCCGCGCGCCTTACCTTATCGAGCACGCCGATTTTATCGCCTGCCATATGTTCTCATTCTTGGAAAGATACGACATTCTGGGCAAAGCCAAAGAAGGCTCCACCTTCCTCTTGAACGCCCCCTATTCCAAAGAAGAAGTTTGGGATAAACTCCCCAAAGAAGTGCAGAAGCAGATAATCGATAAGAAACTCAAATTCTACGCTATCGACGCGTCCCACATCGCTTTGAAGACGGGTATGGGTTCCAGAACCAACACGATAATGCAGACGGCGTTCTTCGGCATAGCGGGCGTAATAGAAAAAGACGCCGCCATCGACGCCATCAAACAGGCCATCAAGAAAACCTATTCCAAGAAAGGCGAGGAAGTAGTCAACAAGAACTACGCCGCAGTCGACGCCGCGCTTGACGGTTTGCACGAAATAAAATATCCCGACCACGTCACTTCTACGATCAGTATGAAGCCGCCCGTACCGGCCGACGCGCCCGAATTCGTAAAAGACGTATTGGGCAAGATAATTTCCAACAACGGCGACGAATTGCCGACCTCCAAGATGCCCGTAGGCGGAATATTCCCCACCGGCACCACCCAGTACGAGAAACGCAATATCGCCATTATGTGCCCCGCGTGGGACCCCGATACCTGCATACAGTGCGGTATCTGCTCCTTGGTCTGCCCGCACGCCGCTATCCGCATAAAGGCCTATAAAGCCGAGGATATGAAAGACGCGCCCGCGACCTTTAAGTCCGCCGACGGCAAAGCCGATTTGGCCGGCCTTAAATTCACCGTACAGGTAGCCGTTGAAGACTGCACCGGCTGCGGAGCCTGCGTGGTAAACTGCCCCGCTAAGAATAAGACCGACGCCAATAAGAAAGCCATCAATATGGTTGAGCAGCTGCCTTTGAGAGCGACGGAAAGCGAAAACTTTAAATACTTCCTCGCTTTGAAACAGGCCGACGTCAAGACGAAGAAAGAGAGCGTGAAAGGCTCCCAAATGCAGAAGCCTTTGTTCGAGTTCTCCGGCGCGTGCGCGGGCTGCGGCGAAACGCCTTACGTTAAATTGCTGACACAGCTCCACGGCGACCATTTGGCCATAGCCAACGCTACGGGCTGCTCCTCAATTTACGGCGGCAACCTGCCGACTACCCCGTATTGCAAACGCGACGACGGAAAAGGACCCGCTTGGGCCAACTCACTCTTCGAGGATAACGCCGAATTCGGTATGGGTATCCGCTTGGCTTATGACCAACTCTTCAGCGACGCGGCCGCCCAGCTTACCGCTTTGAAACCGACCTTGGGCAACGACGCTTTGGTTGACGAAATATTAACCGCCAAGCAAAACACCACGGCCGAAATCGACGCCCAGAGAGAAAGAGTCGCCAAACTCAAAACCCTCACCAAAGACGAGAGAATGCTCGCCTTGGCCGATTATCTGGTAAAGAAATCGGTGTGGATATTGGGCGGCGACGGCTGGGCTTACGATATCGGTTACGGCGGCCTCGACCACGTATTGGCCAGCGGCAAGAACGTAAAGATATTGGTAATGGATACCGAAGTATATTCCAATACCGGCGGCCAGATGTCAAAAGCGACGCCTATGGGCGCGGTAGCCTTATTCGCCGCGGCGGGCAAATCTATGCCGAAGAAAGACCTCGGTATGATAGCTATGACCTACGGCAATATCTATGTGGCGCAAATCAACTTGGGCGCGAATATGAATCAGGCGGTGCAAGCCCTCGCCGAAGCCGAGGCTTATGACGGCCCCGCTTTGGTAATCGCTTACGCACACTGCATAGCGCACGGTATCGATATGAGCAAAGGCCTCCTGGAAGCCAAAAAAGCCGTACAGAGCGGAAGATGGATACTCTACCGCTATAACCCGGCTTTGAAGGAACAGGGCCTCAATCCGCTCAAAATTGACAGCGGCGAACCGACTATCGCGCTTAAAGACTTTATGTCGGGCGAAAATAGGTTCAAAACGCTGATGAAGAACAATCCCGAAAGGGCTGAGCGCTTGCTCAAGATAGCCGAGGAAGAATACGCCTACAGACGCAAACTCTATAAAGAGCTTGCCGCCCTGCCCGGCGCTTCCGACGAGGCAAAAAAATAAACGCTTATTTAAGCAAAAAACCCGCGCTTCAAAGCGCGGGTTTTTTATTTTATCTCATCGTAATAAATAAAGAGCCTCCCCCTAAAAAATTCTTTGTTTATCTTTTAGACTGCCAAAATCAAAATATATCCGCTGGCAATAATAGTTATCTCATAGAATTATGATATATTATCGCAAAGCATTATAACAGCAAATACTCGATTTCCCAATTACGCCATTTACTGTGTTAAAAAGCTATTGGATAATCCCAGATAATAACTCTTTTAAGATACATAGAAAGAAAATCTATTTAAAAACTGCTTTTATATAAAATAAAACCCCGGCTGAATAATCAACCGGGGCTAATTAAAAGATGGCTTTAATGTTTTATCTGCAATAGTATTGATTACAGATTTCTTCTCCTCTGTTCGTCCAAGAATGGTGAGTCGTACAGAATGCGCCCGCCCAATGATCAGGGCAAGTGGCCCCATCGGACGGAGTCCCTACGGGACAAAATCCCGTACAGTTATAGCTCGTTCCCAAATATTCCCACCTATGGCCCAATTCATCCCTGATATCCGTTGCACAAATACACCTAGCAATCATACCGTTTGGGCCTTCTCTTCCGCAGTTTGCAATTTCGCAACAAATACTGCCGTCTGACGCTTTAACACTCCTATAACCGCTATTACAGGTCTCTAATTTGTCCACTTACCGTTACTGCATGTACAATTATATTTACATGTTCCGTTTGATAAAGAACACGTCGGTTTCTGCGATTCCAAGCAATTATCTTCAACAGAGGCCAATTGACATACTTTCCTTACAATGCCACCGGAACTGCTTGCTTTACAAACTTTCCCGCCGCAACAGTCGGCATTGCTGGTACACGGATTTTTCTCTACGCATAGCTCGGGACAATCCTCATTCCAGCCGCTCCAATTTTGAAGCACAAACAATCCGCTAGAGGTTTGCCCACCCTGGCAACATGTCCGCATAGACGTGCTGCAACCGTTAGGCTTATACTCCACCGCCCCTACAGGTTTGCAATTGTTTATAACAAGATTTTGCGCATAAACAGCCAACGGAAAAGTATTTGCCACAATAACAGCAAAGGCTATCATCAAAACACAACTTATTTTGCGTTTTAAATAATTCATATTTTCTCCCTAACTAACCTTTTTAGCAGATATTATATATTTTACCTGCGTATTAATATATTAGCTTATTAATATAATTTTTCCTATACTTTTCAATGAAAAAATCTTATTTTATTACACTTTACGCTTATTTGTCTTGCCAAAATGGAAAACCCCTCAATAATTTTATATTGAGGGGTTTTAAAAATACTTATGATTTGCTTAGTTCCAGGTTACGCCGCCGCCAAATTGACAGATGTACAAAGTGCAATTCCAACCGTTATTTATATCAGGCGCACCTACCAAGTCTCCACCATCATTGCGAAGCGTACACTCCGCACCTTTCATGGAAGCATTACATTGTCCGCATGCGACAGTGGGATCTGTCCCGCCTGAAGCCATATTACAACTATGCCTGTCCGTTTGGAAAACCCAACCGTAATCTAATGCTCCCATAGTGGCACAATAGCATGGATATTGCCAGTTATTGGGGCCAGTCTTACCGCAATTTACATTTTCACAGCAAGGGGAATCTGTTGTGCCTTTCAATATAAAACCGCTTTTACAAACGACACGCTTCGTACAATTTACCCATTTGCCATTACTGCATGTGCATATATAAGAACAAGTACCGTTAGGTATAGAACATGTCGGCTTTTCGGATTCCAAACATTCGTCCTGCGCTTCATATACGCAATATCTTAAACTAGCCCCGACTCCGGAAGGTTGGCTGCAAACCCTACCGCCACAGCAATCGGCGTCGCTCGTACACGGATTTTTATCTACGCATAGCTCGGGACAATCCTCATTCCAGCCACTCCAATTTTGAAGCACAAACGATCCGCTAGAAGTTTGTCCGCCGCCGCAGCAGGTCCTCTTTTCCTCTTTAGTCCCGCACTCTCCTTGAGGGCTATATCTGTACTCGACAGCTCCCACGGTATTGCAGCCAATCTGAACCAATTGCTGTGCATTAGATTTTATCGGTAATGAACAAAAAAAAACATAAGACCGTCAAAGCAAATGGCATCAAGACTGTCTTTTTTACTAAAAAATCCATATCCCCTCCTTAACTAACCTTTTAATCAAAGAAATGTTCAATATACAATATTCGGATATAATAATATTTTAAAGCAGTTTCCATATTTTACAATATCTCTATTTAATATTACTATAAAAACGCCCCTCGTAAAGCAAGGGGCGTATCATAATACAGGTGAAAACTTAGTAATATATCGGGCCGTCTTTTTCTTGTATGCTGAAGTTGGCAAAGGAATCGCACCTAGCGACATCTCTTCCGCCGTTGGGGTCTTCCCTATAACAGCCCCAGCTGGAAACGGAATCTATATAGGAAACCCCACAGAAATTCTTTACCGTTATCCCTTTAGATGGGGCATAACTGAAACACATTTTGTCATAAAACATGCTTCCCGAAGGGCAAACATCCGATTTCGTAATACCATATTTCGGGTCGTAAGAAGAGTAGAGGGCGCATTCGCTCCATAATTGCTCCCACCAGTTCTTTCCCGCACACTCATCCCAAGGATATAAGCCCGTCCAATACCCGCTATTCTCCACATTACCGGACGGGTAAGCAATAGTTATCTCTCCATCTTCAAAATGATATGCTATATTTTCTATTTCCCTGTACTTCATACAGACAAAGCCCTCCCCTTCCTTACAGGCCCATTGCGTGCATTGTTTGCCCCATAAGTCTCGCTCGTAAGGTTTGGAACTCAGATCTTTCAAACAAACGGGAGCCGCGGGTTTGCTTTCGCACGAGGTTCCATTCCAACATTCGTTGTTGGAACATATATTATCGGGACACGGCTGATCCCACTCGGACCACTCTCCGTTGTTGCAGAGTGTTCTTGTCGATGTCTCATATCCGCATTCGTCATCGGCAGTATATTTATATTGAATCCGCCCTTGCTTGTCCTTATAAGCCCCATGAAGTTGTGCGGCAGCAGATGCCGTAAACATTCCCAGGAAAAGCAGAGTGAATAACAGATAATTCCTATTTAACATAACCTTTAACCTCTAATCTAACATTTTGCCACAAATATTATATAAATATTACTCGCGAAATACCAACTTAAGCAAAATGAATTTAAATTCTGTTCACTTTGCCGTCCGCTATTTTATAGCATTCGTCGGCATAATCCGCTGCTTTTATATCGTGGGTTACCATAAGCACAGTCAACCCTTCGGAAGCAGCCAATGCAAAATCCTTGAAGATTTGCTCCTTGCGTTCACCGTCCAAATTACCGGTAGGTTCATCAGCCAGAAGTATTTTGGGCCCGTTTATCAAAGCGCGGGCTATAGCCACTCTTTGCTTCTCGCCGCCGCTGATCGAAGGCGGCATTTTATCGGCTAAAGCCACTATTCCGAACTTGGCCAGCAGTTTCCTGGCGTAGCCGAAATTGTTTTTACCCTTTATCAAAGCCGGCAAATTGACGTTTTCCAATACCGTAAAGTCTGGCATAAGACTGTCAAACTGGAATACGAAGCCAAACTTGCTCAAACGGAGTTTCGCCCGTTTCTCCTCTTTCAGCCTTAAAATGTCTTTCCCCTCAAACATTATCGAGCCGCCAGTAGCCGTATCCAAAAGCCCTATAAGATTTAACAGCGTGCTCTTCCCGCTGCCGCTGGGCCCGATAAATACTATAAACTTGCCCCGCTCTATATCCAGAGAAATATCGTCCAGCACTCTTATTTCGCCGCCGGCGTCATTATATATCTTCGTCAAATTCTTTATTTCCAATATCTTATCCATATCTTATAGCGTCCACTGGATTGACCTTAGAAGCCCTGTACGCGGGGTATATCGCCGAAAGGAAGCATAAAAAGTAACTCCCTACCACTACGCTTAATATATCCCACAGCTGAAGGCTTACCGGCACCTTGGTAAGATAATATATGTCGCCAGGGAGTTCCACTATGTCAAAAGTAGCTATCGCCCAACATAATACCAAGGCCAATATTATACCCGATATTACCCCCGCACTGCCTATATATAAACCTTCTAAAATAAATATCCGCCTTATCCGAGAAGGACTCGCCCCCATCGCCCTCATAAGGCCTATATCCTTAAGCTTTTCCGTGCCGAATAAAATCAAATTTGAAGTTATATTCAAAGACGCAACCAATATTATCAGAGAGAGTATTATAAACATCATAACCTTTTCCAGCTTTAAGGCCGCATACAAAGTACTGTTTAACTGCATAAATGTTCTGACAACATATTGCCCATCGGTAGCTTCAGTTATTAAAGCGGCGGCCTCATCGGCATTGTCAAGTTTGTCCAGCTTAACCGATAAGCCCGTCACCCCCCCTTTAAGGCCTAAAAAGTCCGAGGCGGATTTTATATCGGTATAAACTATCGTGTTGTCAAACTCGTAGTAACCAGTCTTTAAAATGCCCGTAACTTTAAAGCGTTTCATTTTAGGCAATCCACCCGCCAAGGACCTGGGTGATACCAATACAACATCATCGTCTATATCTAAAGCCATATTATTCGCGAGTTCCGACCCCAATACCAAAGGCGCTTCCACCCCCTCCCTCTCGAAACTCCCCTCTATCAAGGAGTTGGGCAAATCGCTGGTGTTCTTTTCCTGTTCGGCGTCAAGACCGCGTATTACTACACCTTGGGAATAATTGGAATAATTTAATATCGCCTGCCCTAATATATTGGGCGCGCTGGCCTTTACGTGCTTAACGGAAGATATTATATTTTGGACTTTCTCATATCTGCCCTGCGGCATAGAACCCAAAACCATTATATGCGCCTGCGCGCCTATTACTTTGTTTCTAATATCGTTTTGAAATCCGCTCATTACCGCCAGAGTCGTTACCAATGCCGCGACGCCTACGCATACGCCAAGTATGCCGATTATCGTTGTAATAACGGTAAACACCCCTTTACTGCGGGAAAGCAAATATCTAATCGCGATGAAAGTTTCAAACCTCATAATAACAATTATATTAAATATTACTTAAAGATAGAATTTAAGAAAGCAAGGAAACATTTGCTCTAAAAACAGCAATATTTTTAATCCAAATAAAAAGGCCGGGTTGCCCCGGCCTAAAATCGTTCTTGCGCAGGGGGGGACTCGAACCCCCAAGCCGTAAGGCATGCGCCCCTCAAACGCACGCGTATACCAATTCCGCCACCTGCGCGACTGCTTAAATTTTCAACATATAAATTATACCATATATCGATTATATTGCAAAACCATTTATATAATCTTTTACGGCAGAACCTTTAAACAATGCAGAAAAGCCATCTATCGATTTATCATCGTCCGATTTTACATTGCTGGACAAATCCCTTATCTCCCCCATCGCTTTAGCCTCGTAAGCGGCTTCTTTGGCAGATTTCTGCTGCTTTACAAAAAGATCGTAATAATCTCTATCAGTACCTACGCTCTCGTGTAAAATGGAGGCAGTCATAGTTCTGTCCTCGCCGCTCAACGCCAATACGTCCAAGATAAAAAAGCCCTCGTTGTTTCTGTAAGCATTGTCCAAATAGCGTTTATAAGCTATGCGTTTGCTGCTAACCGGAGTGTTTGCTTTATCAGTCGAATTGTAGATATACGCCGCAGCTATCACCCCGGCAATGAACAAGCCCGCTATACCCGCTTTCTTACTCATATTCTTAAGAGATGTCAAATTCTTGGTTAACTTTTCCTCGGTTTTCTTCACCGCTTCCTTGCTGACTGCCGCACTGGCGGTAAAACCTATCGGACGGCGCGGAGCTGCTTCGACAACTTCTTCCGCCGCCTCTTCCGCCAGAGAATTGATCGCTTCACTGTGGGAATTTAACGCCCCTATAATATCCTCAACATATTTTACCAATTGATCTATATATGCCTTATTCGTCTGAACAAGTTTGGTATTTTTCGCCACTTTTCTGTTTATTGCGACATTGTCTTTAATAGCACTGTTTATCATATTCTCTATCTTAGAAACTTTATAAGACAATACCAAATTGCGTTTTTTGAGCATCGCAATCTGCTTCTGCGTGTAATATACGTAGATTCCGCCTCCAATCAAGGCTGCGCCCGCCGCACCGGCCGCGCCGTATACGTATACCTTCTTGTTAAATTCTTTTTCTTGGCTTGCAAGAAGCTGCTCAATATCTTCCAAGGTCACATTATTGTTTTTTTCCCGTGCCAGTGGAAGCAAATACCGGCGTGGATATGCCCTGTATCATCATAAATACAGTTAGCGCTATCGATATGATTTTCTTCAACATAGTTCCTCCTATCTCGCTGCAGAAGCAGTTGTTTATCTTAATTTTTATTTCCCTTTACTTTTAATAAGTAAATTCTAAAAGATAATCCTCTTCCCCACAAGAGCATTTAGGCCCATTTCCCGTATAGGACCTTTTATCCCATATACCTACCTTTGTTCAAATAAAAAAATCCAAGACAAACTCGACATCAAATGCCTGCGCCGCTTTAATTAAAAAACAAAAAAGGCCGCCGCTTTTGCGACGGCCTTTTCTTTTTCGATATTCCTAATTATACAAATTTGCAAGACTTCTGGTATCGTTTTCTTCTTTAAGTTTAGAAATAAAGTCTTCCAATTTGACGTTCTCGACGTTTTTACCGCTTCTCAAGCGTACGGTTACAGTCCTATCCTGCGCTTCTTTCGCGCCGATGATTACGGTGTAGGGGACTTTCTCCAAATGCGCTTGGCGGATTTTCGCGCCGAGCTTTTCCCCCCTATCGTCAAGTTCCGGCCTTAAACCCGCCGCGGTAAGCTTATCGCATACTTCTTTTGCGTAAGGGACTTGAGCGTCGGTCAAGGTAAGAACCTTTGCCTGAACCGGGGCAAGCCACAGCGGGAACACGCCCGCATAATGCTCTATCAATATTCCTATAAAACGCTCAACGGAGCCAAGCATAGCGCGGTGTACCATCAACGGGCGTTTGCGCCCTTCCGCCGCGACATAGGTTATATCAAAACGTTCGGGCAAATTGAAATCGAACTGTATAGTGGAAAGCTGCCACGGCCTGCCGATGGCGTCTATCAATTTAATGTCTATCTTCGGCCCATAAAAAGCAGCTTCGCCAGCATGCGCCGTATAGGGAATATTGTTGCTCTTTAACACGTCTTCCAAAGCGGCCTGCGCTCTATGCCAATCCTCGGCTTTGCCGGTATAATTCTCCGGGTGTTTCTCGTCCCAAGTGGAGAGTTCCACCTTGAATTTTTCAAAGCCGAAAGTCTTCATTATATGCATAGCGAAGTTGAAACAATCCTGCACCTCTTTTTCAATCTGTTCCGGCGCGCAGAAAATATGGCCGTCGTCCTGAGTGAATCCCCTCACCCTCAAAAGCCCGTGCATTACGCCCGACCTTTCGTAGCGGTACACCGTACCTAGTTCAAAAAGGCGCAAAGGCAAATCGCGGTAGCTTCTCAAAGCGGTATTGTATATCGCTATGTGGAACGGGCAGTTCATCGGCTTTAATTGATATTTCTGTTCATCTACTTCTATCGGTTTGAACATACTGTCAGTATAGAAATTGGCGTGGCCGGATTTCTCCCACAGGTGAAGGCGCGCAATATGCGGCGTAGTAACGAGGCCATAACCTCTTTTAAGGTTTTCTTCTTTAATCCAATCTTCCAAAACCTTTCTTAGCATACCGCCTTTAGGCATCCAAAGCACCAAACCGGGGCCGACGTCGTCATTGATATTGAAAAGCTGCAGTTCAGCCCCCAATTTGCGGTGGTCGCGTTTGGCGGCTTCTTCCTGCTGTTTGATATAGTCTTTAAGTTCTTCCTTCGTTTCGAAAGCTATGCCGTATATACGCTGCATTTGCGGGCGTTTTTCGTCGCCGCGCCAATAGGCCCCCGCGGTATGGGTAAGTTTAAAATTATTGAGCACACCCGTATGCTCCACGTGCGGCCCGCGGCACAAATCCACAAAAGAACCGTTGGTATATATACTGATCTCGCCTTCGGGAAGCTCGGAGATAAGTTCTACCTTAAAGTCCTCGCCTTTACTCTTAAACAAGGCCTCCGCCTCGCTCTTGCTTATTTCTTTGCGAACGAAAGGTTCCTTGCTTTTGACGATTTGCTTCATTTTGTCTTCAATGGTTTTCAAATCTTCGGGCGTGAATTTATGATCCGACAAAAAATCGTAATAAAATCCGTTTTCTATCGCCGGCCCTATTCCCAGTTTGGTGCCGGGGAAAAGCTCCTGCACGGCTGCCGCCAATACGTGCGAACAGGAATGGCGTTTCATTTCAATATTATCCATATACTATACCTCCGCGGGAAAAACGTTCCCGCTTTCATGTCACTGCTGTTAAAATGTATAATTATTTTATCATTTTTTTATATTACGGATTATTTATGACTTCTTTTATCAAAAAATATCTTTCCCTTTTAAAACAGGATTTTTTCCTATATGCTTTACTCTCGTTGCCGGGCCTTATATTCTATTTTGTAGGGCTGTATCAGCTGGACGCCATGACGTGGACGGCCTGCACTTTGGGCGGTTTAAACAAATTCGCCGTAGAATTTCTTACCATCTCGGTAATAGTCAGCCTTTTTCACGTGATGGGCTTCACGAGGGCAGCCTTCTTTGCCTTAATACTTTTTCTGTACTATGTAACTATATCGGCCGATATAGTGCTCTTGGTCTATTTTAAAGAACGATTCGGCGTAAAATACCTTATGACCTTGGGCGGAGCGCAATATCAGTTTATGCTGGATATTCGTATGCTTTTATATTTGGCATTCCTTTACCTTTTCCCATTCTTTGCGATAAAAAATATGTGGCACAAACCCGGCCGCCACGCAAGCGCGAAGAAAATAGCGCTCTCGGCTGTGCTTTTGGTAGTATTGGCGCTGTTTACTCCTCTTAATTTTATGAAAGGATACGACGTATTCTTCTCCCAGCATCTTATGGATACCACCGTCGCGGGAATAATAAAAGAATTGCTGACGCAGAAACCGCAGTATAAGCAAATGGATATCCTCCCCGAAGATCTGCAAAAAGAGGCCGATAAATACAACCTCTTTAAACCCACTAATTTTACCAATAAAAACACCTACGACAGAATAATACTTTTGACTACGGAAGCATTTTCCAATAAATTCATCAAAACGTTTAACCCGAAAATCCCCTCGGATGCTAGCGATACCTTCGATTTGCTGATAAAAGATTATCCCTTCGCCTCTTTAAAATCGGTAACGCTCTCTACGCTGTATGGGCTAAGCGTAATATTTTCCGGGCACCCAAACGCGGAACTTAGTTTTAACAATGATTATCCGCTATCAGTGGCAAAGATATTAAAAGAACAAGGTTTCAGAACTGTATTTTTGCGCGGCGCGAATGAAGAGTATATGGACGAACATATAATCTTAAAATCCGCGGGTTTTGATGAGATTTACGGCGCTAAATATTTTGAAACCATTCCCGAATACGCCCCGTATATCGCTTGGTGGGGCTTAACGGATAGGCAACTTTTTGATTATGCAGTAAAGTATTTAAAAGAGCATAAAGACGAAAAACTATTTATGGATATTCTAACGGTAGACACTCACGTCCCTACCGGCAGGAACGATTATCTGGGGCAGGAATACCCACCTTTAACCACCCCTCAAGACAATGAGGATTTACAGGATTTGTATAAACGCCCCAATATGCCGCGGGCTTTTGGCAATTACAACTACGATTTAAGCCTTTTTATAGTGGCCTTGGAAGACGCGGGAATCTTCGATGATAGAACTCTTTTGATAATCACTGCCGACCACCCCTTCTTTGCGAACTTGGATACGGGCGGGCTGTTTAAAGATTATCACCCTGTTTTTGACGAGGTGCCGATGATATTCGTATCGCAAAAGCCGATTTTGGAAAATATATCGCCCGATCCGTTCAAATCCCAGCAGGATATAGCCCCGACGATACTCGCTCTTGCGGGCATACCGGCGCCGCAAGGCATGTTCGGCAGAAGCATTTTTGAGGACACCCCCCGCACGGTGTTTAATATCAAGGATAATTATATAGCGGTCAAAAATGCTTCAGGCACAAGGTTTGTACCCCTTAATTCCGGCAATAAGGAAGATAAAGCGCTGATACATTTGCTATACGGCGTATTAACCCAAGAAAAAGAAACCGAAATGAAAAAGGACAGCTAAAAGGCTTTCCACATATAAAATCTTGCAAGGGAATTTTTAGAAAATCAGATACAAATAAATATCCGCTAAATATCCGCCCGTTAAAGTATTCCATTATAAACATCTTTACCGCAAAATAAAAAACAAAAACCCCGCCGATTTATCGGCGGGGCATATAGTTCTCTAGAACAAATTATAACCTGAGGTCAAACCCTCCTCCGGTACTCGGGTCCCTGTTTACACAGAAACACGGGCCATACGTATTATTGGCAATTTTCTGTCCGCAGGTGTTGCTTTCGCAACAGCAATCTGCGGTTCCGGCATTAACCATATGTTTTCCGGGAGGACAGGAAGATATTTTGCAAGCGCCAGCGCCGCCGATTGGATTGTTTAATTTCCTACAAGTTTTGGTAGCTGAATTCCAAACATACCCAGTAGAGCAAGTACAGGTGCCGCTCCAAGCGCTATAACTCCAACCGCTGCCCGTCTCACAAGTTGCGGTGCGGGTCTGTGTTCCACCCGTTGCGTTGGCAACATTGCCCGAACATTTTCTGGAAACGGCTTCTTTAGAAGCACAACGGCTGCCATCCCAGCATTGGCTGCTGGTACAGTTGCTTGAGCCTGAGCAACGTCCGTCCCAAGCACTCCAAGTGCCGTCGGAACAACAAGTCCTTGATGATGTGCCGCAACTTCCATTCTGGCGATATTGTACGCGTCCTTTTACGCAATTATCCCCCGTAGTAAATGTCCAATCCCCACGGTCAAACTCTGGAACTATAGTCGACCCACCAGGCTGATAAGGCGTTAGATTACTACACGGAGTAATATCATATTGTTGCCCGTTAGGCAGATCAGGGCAGGTCGAAAGCTGCCCGTTCTTACAACATGGTATAGCCGCATTTCCCATCGAAACGCCTACGATAAAGAGGAAAACAGCCGTCAAAGAAAAAACTATTATCTTTTTTCTATTCATAATAACTCCCTTACTCTAACCTTTAGGATTAACTATTCCTAATTTATCCGTATTAGTCTTACCCTAACGACATATAAATGTTAACCCTTAATATTAAGATAGTAAACAATATATGATTAGTCAATATATATATATAAAACCCCGCCGCTAGGAAACGGCGGGGATTTTATTCGGAAAGTTAAGAAAATCAGTTCTCGGGCGCTTCCCTCCAGCCGCCGCCCAAAGCCTGCGCTATCGCCACCAATGCGCTAAGCTGGTTGCGCCGCGCCGCCGCGAGGCTCGTTTCCGCGCTTAACAAATTCCTTTCCACATCCAGCAAGTCCAAAATGTCTATAAGGCCGGCATTTTGCTGTTTCTGCGCCAAATCCAAGCTGCGCGCCAAAGCCTTTACCTGAGATGTGTTAGCCACGACTATTTTGCGGTAGTATTGATTATTAGTCAAAGCGTCGTAAGTATCGCGGTAGGCGTTTTGCGCCGCCTTCTCGTATGAGGCCAACATCTGCTTGTATACCGCCTTGGCCTGCCTATTTTGGCTCTTTATTTTACCGCCTTGGAAGATAGGCAGTATCAAACCGGCACCCGCATTCCAAAAAGAGGTTCCCGGCGCCACCAATGTACCCAACTGGTCGCTGGCATATCCGCCCGAGGCTGTCAATACTATATTGGGGAAATACGCCGCCCGCGCCGCGCCTATATTGGCATTGGCCGCTATCAGCATGCCCTCTGCCGCTCTGACATCGGGGCGGCGCCTTAACAAATCTGCCGGTATACCCGAAGGAACTTCAGGAATAACTTTAACTTCCTGCAGCGGCGTGCCTTCTAGTTTGCCTTCTATTATCTCCTTTGGGCTGCGCCCTAAAAGCATCGACAAAGCCGTTTGAGATAAGGCAAACTGCCTTTCAAACTCCGCCAATGAAGCCTCTACCCCGGCCATTTCCGCTTCAACTCTCTTTAAATCTAACTCCGTCGAATAGCCGTTTTTGTATCTGACCAAATATATCCTTACGCTCTCTTTCCTCGATTGTAAAGTGCGTTTGGATATTTCAACTTGTTCCTTTAAAGTGATGTAGGAAAAATAATAATTGGCAACATCGGCCGTCAAGGTAAGCCTTACTGTATCCTTTTGAGATTCCGTGCTTAACAGTTCCGCACGCGCCGCCTCGCTAAGCCTTCTGTATCTGCCCCAAAAATCAAACTGATAAGCCGCCGTCAAGCCGATATTGTACTGCGCCCACGGATGCCCCGCGGCGATACCCGTTCTTTGGGCATAGCCGGTAGCGTCCAAGGTAGGCAGCTGATCGGCATAAGCCAAGCCAAGCTTCGCTCTTGCTTCCTCCACTTTGGCCATAGCGACAGTCAAATCCTTATTGTTGGCAAGGGCTTCCTCCTCCAAAGCGTTGAGGACAGGGTCGTTAAACATCTCCCACCACTTCTCGCTTACAAATACGCCCAAATCCTCTTCCTGCCCCGCAGGCAAAGAAAGCTCCGGCCTTTTGTAATTCGGCCCCATAAGACAGCCGCTGAACAGCAAAGAAATTACCGTTAAAACCGTCAATTCTTTACGCATTTTCGCCCCCTTCCTTTTTTTCTTCAACGGTTTTCGGGCCCTTATCCTTGCCCGAGGTCAGCACGAAAAAGTACGGCACGAATAAAGGCGCCAATAAAGTAGCGCCCAACATGCCCGCTACCACCGCCGTACCTATTGAATGGCGGCTGGCCGCACCCGCGCCGCCCGCCAAAGCCAAAGGCATACAGCCCAAGATAAACGCCAAAGAGGTCATCACTATCGGCCTAAATCTTAATTTAGCCGCTTCTATCGCGGCCTGCGCCGCGCTCTTGCCCTCTTGCTTTATCATTACCGCAAATTCCACTATCAATATGGCGTTCTTCGCCGCCAATCCCACCAGCGTCACCAAGGCTATCTGGAAATATATATCATTGTTAAGCGTGGATATAAACGCACCCGAAGATATATACGAAATTTTCTGCGCCAAATCGCTCGGCAAGAAGTGCAAACCTCTTATATACACCCCCGCCAAGGCACCGAATATCGCGAACGGAACCGCCATCATTACCGCTATCGGCAAGGACCATTTTTCGTACTGCGCCGAAAGTATCAAAAACACCACCAACAAGCCCAGCAGCAAAGCCATAGTGGAGGCACTGCCAGTCAGCTTTTCCTGATAGGCCGAACCCGTCCAAGCCAAGCTGTAATCCGTACCCAATACTTCTTTGGCCGTTCTTTCCATAGCGGCCATCGCCTGGCCGGTGGAATATCCGCTGGCCGGCGTCACCAAAACCTTAGCCGCTTTAAACAGGTTGAAGCGCTCCACGGTGTCCGCGCCTTTTATATCGGTAAAATATACCAAAGCCGACAAAGGCACCATATCACCGCTGTCCGATTTTACGTATATCCCGTTAATCTGCTCTTTATGAGCCCTGTAATCGCCACGCGCCTGCATCATTACCTTAAAGCTGCGGCCGAATTTGGTAAAGTCGTTTATATAATAAGTGCCAAATGTCGCCTGCAGCGTAGCAAAAAGGCTGTTAAGCGATACTCCCATCGATTTGGCTTTTATCGTATCCACCATTAATTTTAGCTGCGGTACGCTCGCGCTGAACGTGGTGGTAACCGATTGTACGGACGGGTCTTTCTGGGCCGCGCTTATAAATTTGCTTACGCTTTGCTCCAAATCCACGCTGGTGGCATTGCTGCCCCTGCTCTGGATATACCCTTCCAGCCCGCCAGTCGTGCTCATACCGGATATCGGCGGCATATTAAAGGGCAATATCAAAGCGTTGGGGATATCCCGCATGCCCGCGATATATATCGACCTTATCAGCGCGCTGACAGATAAATCTTGGCTTTCGCGCTCCTTCCAATCTTTAAGAGTTATGAAAAACGCGCCGTAATTGTTCTTCATGGAGCTGGATATTAAATCAAACCCGCTGAAAGCCAATATATTTTCTACCTGCGGTTCCTGCTGTATTATCTTGCCCATTTTGGAAACGACGCTTTCCGTCTTATCCAAAGAGGAACCCGGGTCCAACATAACAGAAGTCATCATTATGCCTTGGTCCTCGTCTGGCACCAAAGAGGTGGGCGTAATTTTAAACAAACCCGCCGCCAACAGCAGTACAACGGCGAAAGCGCATAAGGCTACCGTACCGTGCTGGACGAAAAACTTAGCGCCCGATACGTATTTTTCCGTAAGAGCTTCAAATTTCTTGTCAAACCACGCGAAAAAGCCGCTGTCTTTATGTTCGGGCTTTCTGAATATCAATACGGTCAAGGCGGGCGTCAAAGTCAAAGCGACAAGGCCCGATATAACCACAGATACCGCTATCGTTATGGCAAACTGCTGGTACATCGCGCCCGTCATTCCGCCCATAAACGATACCGGCACAAACACCGCAGAAAGCACCAATACTATCGCTACCAGCGGGCCGGAAACTTCGTTCATAGCCTCTATCGTCGCGTCTTTTACGCTAAGGCCGCGCTCGTGCATTAAACGTTCCACGTTCTCTATTACGATAATCGCGTCGTCAACCACTATGCCTATCGCCAGCACCAAGCCGAACAAGGTTAAAGTGTTTATCGAAAATCCGAAAAGCAACATTCCCGCAAACGCGCCTACTATCGATACGGGCACCGCCAAACACGGTATCAAAGTGGCGCGCCAATCTTTCAGGAACAAAAACACCACGGCAAATACCAATATCATGGCTTCTATAAGGGTATGGATTACTTCCTCTATGGATACTTTTACGAATATCGTCGTATCGTAAGGGACATTGTATGTCATATCAGGCGGGAAATTGGCCGCAATTTCCGCCATTTTCGCATCCACCGCTTCGGCAGTAGCGACCGCGTTCGCGCCAGGCGATAAATACACGCCTATCGGTACCGCCGGCTTTCCGTTCTGGGTTGCCACGAATTCATAAGTCTGGGAGCCTAGCTCTATATCCGCGATGTCCTTAAGCCTTAAAGAGGTACCGTCCGGGTTAGCCCTAAGTATTATGTTGCCAAATTCCTGCGGGGTTTTTAAACGGCCTTCAACCTCTATGGAATATACTCTGTCCACCTTGATATCCAAAGGAGGCTGCCCTATTTTGCCCGCCGCTCTTTGAGCATTCTGCTCCTGTATCGCGGCTGCCACCTCGCTTGTGGATATGCCCAGCTTGGCCATTACGTCTGGTTTGAGCCATATTCTCATTGAATAATCGTTGGCAGTCATTACCTGCGCGTCGCCCACGCCCGAAATACGCTTTAAATCGTCCACTATATTTACCAAAGCGTAATTGCCCATATAGGTGGTGTCATAAGTGGAATTGGGCGAAGTTATAGATATTATCTGTAATATCGAACTGGATTTTTTGTCTACGGTAACGCCGTATTTCCTGACATCTTCCGGCAAGGAGGACTGTGCAGACTGAACCCTGTTGTTTACGTTTATCATCGCTTGATCGGCGTCCGTGCCGATGTTGAAGTAAACGGTCAAGTTCATATCCCCGTTTGATGAGGATACGGAGTTCATATAAATCATATTGTCCACGCCGTTTATCTTCTGCTCCAGCGGCGCGGCGACGGATTCCGCTATGACCTCGGCCGAAGCGCCGGGATACTGAGCCTTTACCGCTATTGAAGGCGGGGTAAGCTCCGGATACTGCGCTATGGGCAAGTTGGTTATCGATACTATACCCGCAAGCAGGATAAACAGCGATATTACCGTTGCGAATATCGGACGTTCTATAAAAAATTTGGAAAACATTGTTTACCCCTTATTCTTCGCTCAAAACGTCATTGGCAACTATATTGACTCTGACTTTCTGCCCGGGTTTTATTTTCACCAGACCTTCGGTGATCACCACATCGCCCGATTTTAAGCCTTCGTTTATAAAAGCCCTTGAACCTGATATCGACGCCTTTACCGGCACCGATTCCGCCACGCCGTTGCGTTCCACGTAAACGGAATATCCATTATCGCCTTGTACCAAAGCGGAAACGGGTATTAAAATAGCGTTTTTATATGATATATTAGTCAAGCGAACTTTTACGAATTTGCCCGGCATCAATAAAGGCGACCTGTCCGGATTGGGGATCTGCGCTTTTATAGCTACGGAGGAAGTCTTGACATCTTCGGAGCTGTCCACGAAGAATATCTTGCCAAGTTCCGGATATACGCTGCCGTCGTTAAGCAATACTTCTACCCCGACTTCTTCCATCGCCAGGTTAATTTCCCCCGCTTTTCTGAGTTTGGGGGCATTGTCCCACTCCCTGCTGGGTACCGAAAAATTGACATAAAGAGGATTGGTTTGCACCATTGTCGTCAATAAACTTGAGGCCGGAGAGGACGGTGATATCAAACTGCCTACCGACTGAGCCTCTTTGCCGGTTATACCCGATATAGGCGCCTTGACCGTGGTATAACCCAAGTTGATTTCGGCTTCTTCCAAACCGGCTTTTGCCACTTGTTCGTTTGCCTGCGCACGCTCGTAGGCAGATAGGGCATCGTCGTGTTCTTTGGCGCTTACAGCATTTTCTTTTATAAGTTTTGCCATTCTTTCATAGTCGCGTTTTGTCCTTTTGACCTCGCTCTGCGCTTGAGCCAAGGAACCTTTAGCCTTCTCCAAAGCGACTTCATAGGGCTGAGGATCTATTATGAAAAGAGGAGTATCTTTTTCCACATAGGAGCCTTCCGTGTACAAACGTTCCTTCAATATCCCGCCGACTTGCCCCCTGACGTCTATGTTCAAAGAGCCGTCTATCTGCGCGGGATACTCTATATTCAAAGGCGCGTCTTGCCTGGTAACCGTTATACCGTTTACCAGTATTTCCTGGACAGATGGAGCCGCGCTCTCCCCGCAGCCGCACAAAACCAGACCCAAGACGGCCAAAGAAAAAATACCTAAAGTCATTTTTTTCTTCATTAAATTATCCTCTTTTCTATAATAAAATTATTGTTCCCCCAAATGGGACTCGAACGAAAATATTATACCATTATACTATCAAAAACAGTTATAATTACTCTATGAAAAACCCATATTTAAATAAGATAGCGGAATTGTTGTCCCTAATTGATACAACACAAGAAGACAATATTTCAAAAGCCGCCCAAATCTTGGCAGACACCATAGAAAACGACGGCATCATTTATACCTTCGGCGCGGGACACAGCCACAGCGTCGCGGTGGAAAACTTTCACAGAAGCGGCTGCCCCGCCTGCGTAAGCGCGATACTTGATCCTTCCCTCGCCTTTATGCCTTCGGCCCACGCCGCGACCGATATGGAACGCTTGGAAAACCTTTCCCCCATTATCCTTAAAAGGCATAATTTGACGAAAAAGGACTGTATTATAATAATTTCCAATTCAGGCAGGAACCCCGCCGGCATTGACGCCGCCTTATTTGCAAAAGAAAAAGGCCTTAAAGTCATAGTTATAACCGCCGTACAAGCCCATAAAAACACAAAGTCCAGACATTCAAGCGGAAAAATGCTGCGCGACTTGGCCGACGCTTTAATCGACAATTGCTGCACAAAACAAGAAACCGCTTTAAAACTAGACGGCAAAGACATCGCCCCCGTATCCACCATAGCGGGCGCGGCAATAATAAACGCCGCAATGTATCAGGCGGCGGAAATATTGGCGCAAAAAGGCGTCGCAGTGCCGCTTTACCTAAGCAGCAACGACGGCGGCGATAAAGTTAACACTTTACTAGCGGAGAAATACAAAAACAGAATACTCCACTTGCATTAGACAATTAAACCTATATCGAAAATAAAAAAAGCCGCCTTTTAAGAGGCGGCTTTTTCCATATAAAAATTGCCTATTTCTTTATTACGAAAGAATTGGGAGTATGCGCTATCTTTACTTTTATTCTGCGCCAGGCAGCGGCATCTTTAGAGCTTACTATCTTTTCAATGGCTTTATAAGAATCGTTGTTAAGCTCTTTAAAGTAGCGGCTGCGTTTTTGGTCTTCGTCCTTTTTAAAATCGCCCGTGTTAAACGCTACGATAAATTCCATATTGTTCGGCGCTACGGCAAAAAGAGGATCGCCGGACATCGCTTCGGCATGGAATAACCCGAATTTCAATTTTATGCATTTGGTATCGCTGCAATATTCGCCTATCTCACGCTCTTGTTTTTCCCTTATACCGAATACAACGCTCTTTCTGCTTACGTAAAATTTTAAGCCCTTATAATCGGCTACGCTATATTCCGACTTAGAGGGTATATATATATTGGCTTTCGGAAGATCGGCGTATTCTTTCTTTAAATCGGCATTGGCGCCTACATAGACAAGCATTATATCGCCTTGCAAATATAAAGGTAACGGAGTAAGCCCTTTTTTATTATTGCCGTAAATGACGGAACCGTCTTTGATTATGGAGGTTATTTTCTCCCCATTTAAACGAACATTCTTTATTTCCTTTACAGTATCGCCGTTAAATGTCCAGGTTTTATATTCCTCGTATCTATCAAAGTTAAAACAATAGGAAGACCCTATAAGCCAATTATCGTCTATCTTGATAAGAGAGCATTTGCGGGTAGTGTCAAAAAAATGTACAACTTCGCCGGCATGGCCTGCGTCGTCTATACCGGTAGTCGTCTTGTCTATATCAAATTTTAAAGTTACAACGCCCTCTTCCGACGCACCCTGGGAAGCATATTTCTGATGCTGTTGCTGCAAAGAAGCGTCCAGCTTTTGCGAGGCTGAATCCGAAATGGACATATTATAAGACGATATGTCATTGGCGAAACATAATACGCCACACATCAATAAAACTGCTATTATCCCAATTTTTCTTATCATTACGATCTCCTTTTCTCCTTAAGAAAAAATGCCTTTTATTTAATTGTATTTCTTTATAGCCTGCCGTTTCAAGAGGAAAAAGGCCCTGCCCCACTTAGGCCTTAAGTCCTAATAAATGCTAAAATATATTTGCAGGAACCAATTTAATTATGGTTACTTGCGCTATATTTAACATTAACGGCTACGTTACCCTTTGGGGAACTAAAGCAAGGAGACTTATGATCCTCACCATAGACATAGGCAATACCCAAATATTCGCCGGCGTATTTGACGGCGATACCATTAAAGCACGCTTCCGCAAGACTTCGATAGGCTCCATAACCTCAGACGAACTGGGTATATTTCTTACCACCATACTCAGAGAACACGAAATAAACCCGCGGGAAATAACCGATATAGCCATTTCTTCGGTCGTGCCCTCTTTACTAAGAACTGTTACGAACTGTTGCGCCAAATACTTTGGCATAAAGCCTTTTATCGTAGAGGTAGGAATAAAAACGGGAATAAAAATACCCGCCTCTTACGACAAACTAGGCGCAGACAGAGTGGCAGACTGTATGGCCGCGGTTAAGCGTTTCCCCAATCAAAATTTAATCGTGGTGGACTTCGGAACGGCAAACACTTTCGACGCTATATCCAAAAATAAAGAATACAAAGGCGGCGCCATTACCGTAGGGGTAGGGACATCCCTAAACGCGCTCACCAGGAATACAGCCCTGCTTTCAAACGTCGAAATAATAAAACCCAGGAAAGCTGCCGGCTGCACTACCGAACATCAACTGCAATCCGGGCTATACTACGGTCATTTAGGTATGATTAAGGAATATATATTCCGCTTTAGAAAAGAATGTTTCAACGACGAAGACGCCCTTGTCGTCGCTACGGGCGGCTTTGCCAGAATGTTCGAAAAAAGCGGAGTCTTCGACTGTTATGATCCGGACCTCCTGCTTGAAGGCATAAAATACGCCCTCGAAGTCAACCGTTCTCAAGAGAAGAAAAAGAAAAGGGCCTCCAAATGAAAGACAAAAAAATCCTCTTTGTACTAAGCGGCTCCATCGCATGCTTTAAAGCTTGCTCGCTTATTTCGGCTTTGGTCAAAAGCGGCGCACAGGTGCAGCCTTGCGCCACAAAAAACGCCCTTAATTTTATAGGGCAAGCCACGCTTGAGGGCCTCACCCACAGGAAACTTTTCTTCGATATGTTTACTTCCGACACTTATCTTAAACATATAGAGCTTAACAAATGGGCCGATATTACCCTGCTATGCCCCGCAAGCGCCAATATCATCAACAAAACGGCCGCGGGTATAGCGGACGATTTCGCTTCCACTTTGCTGGCCGCGCACGATTATAAAAAGCCGTTCTTTATAGCGCCCGCAATGAACGTCAATTTATATCGCAACCCCGCCACTTTAAAAAACGTTCAAACGCTTGAGGACAGAGGCGTAATTTTTATAGGCCCCCAAAAAGGCCAGCTGGCTTGCGGCGACTGCGACGAAGGCAGAATGGAAGAACCGGAAAAAATATTGGCTTTCCTTAAAGAACGATTATGAAAATACTGATAACGCTCGGCGCCACTGCGGAAGCTATCGACGGCGTAAGATTTATCACCAATTTTTCCTCTGGCGCGACGGGTAGTTTTTTAGCCGATTCTTTGCACAAGCAAGGACATAAAGTCCTAGCGTTATGTGCCAAAACGGCAAAATATCTGCCGAGTTCGTGCCGAAAAGATTTCTTTACTGATTTCAATTCCTTGGACAAACTGATAAAGAAAACTATAAAAAAAGAAAATTTCGACTTGATTATTCACCTTGCCGCGGTAAGCGATTTCTCGCCCAAAGTGATAATCTGCGGCGATAAGAAGCTGCTGCCCAAAGACGTAAAAAAGCTCCCCTCCGACAAAGATTTGCAAATAGTATTAAAAAGTAATTTTAAAATAGTCGAAAGAATAAAAGACTATGCCGCCAATAAACCCGTACTCGTCGCTTTTAAGCTGACCAACGGAGCAAAAGGCAAGGCGATTATTGAAGCGGTGTCAAAAGTGAAGGGCGCGGATTTCGTAGTCCATAACGATTTGACGCAAATAACGCAAAAATCAAGGAGTTTTACTCTTTATAGAAACGCCGTAAAACAAAGTTCTTGTTTGCTCGCCAGTTTACCTGAAGCCATAGCTGCCCTGCCTTCGGAGATTAAGCCTTCTTGACCAGAGTGACCATATACGCCCCGCTTAAAGCCAAAATAAGCCCGCAAATCTGATATAGCCGTATCTCGTCAAAACCAACAGCGAGCGAAATTACATAAGTAAATACGGGGTAGGAAAGTATTACGGCCGTGGCTTTGGCAAGAGGCATATTTCTTATCGCCTCGTACCAGAATTTATTGCGCAAAGTGTAAACAAATACCGCTATGTACAAAAGCGAAATAAACGAAGGCCCCGATATCTTAAAGGTTATATCCATACCCAAAGGAAGGCCGATTAAAGCGATAACCGCGCTCCAAATAAATCCGTAAAACCCACGCGCCGCGGTTATAAAATCCACGCTGATGTCGGCGGGCAGCTTCTTGGCCGCGATATGTGATACTTGGAACATCCATACCGTAGCCAAAACCAACAGGTCGCCTTTCCACATGGGAGTATAGCCGTTTACCGCCAATATTAAAACCGCGCCGGAAACTATCATCAAGGTGCCGATAATTTGTTTAAAAACGGGCTTTTCCCCAAGGAATATCATAGCGAATATTATTGAATACACGCTTTCCGCTTGATTTAATATCGCTGAATTTGAAGGCGTCGTCCACCTAAGCGCAATCAATAAAAGCAAAAACGGCAAAGCCGTACCGAACAGGCCCATTACAGAAAGCCTGCTTCTGATCTCTTTGTCAAACAATTTGCCCCAAAGTTTATTTTTGGTAAGCCAAGGAGCATAAATCAAAAGGGTTGTTAAAGTTCCAAAAATAAGTACGAACGAAGGCGACATATAGTCAACGGTAAATTTACCGGCTATCGGCGAGCCCGCCGTTATAAAAAGGGCAAGCCACAAGGCTTGATTGGGTGAAAATTTCATATTTATATTTTATCAATTTTAAAGATACCTCTCCTGATCAAACGGCATCTTGAGAGGAAAATTTTCAAGAGAGCGCTTATAGCCAATAAAAAACCGGCCTTATAAAAGGCCGGTTTAAAAAGCATTACAAGTCGATATTTACATAATTACCGGTTTAAAACCCTCATCCCCTACGCCATCAGCAGTACAGAAGCAGGCATAACAACCTGTATGATCTTGGCAGGTGGACGTAGGTTGAGAAGAATCTCCGTACGGTATACAAGAATAAGAAGGACCATGTTCGATACCAATACAGTTACCGCCTCCGTTACCCATCAAGTTACACCAAAAATAAGTTTGCTGCTTATAACATTTTGTCGAATAAGTTTCCTTCTTAAGGCAAAGACCTCCGGACCATTCATAGCCCGACGCACAAGTACAAGTACCGCTCCACATGGTCAAAGACCACCCAGTTCCTGGAGAACATGCGGTAGTACGATACTGCGTTCCGCTTATGGCATTGGCAACATTTCCGACGCAAGATCTGGTGGTAGAAGGTTTAGGTCTGCAAGTGTTGGTTGAATCCAAACAGTAATTAGTTTCGCAAATAATTGCAGGCGGTTCGCTGCAGCCTGTGTCGCCGCTTCCGCCGCACGTCAAGTAAGTTTTGCACTCTTCACTGCCTTTTACTCTCAATGATCTCCAAGAAGGAGAAGAACAGTTCAATAAATTAGCTATACTCTTGCCGCCGACAAGGGTATTTGACATCAACATCGATACGCCGGCTACATTTGCGCTGAACAAGGTATTGTTGGTATTGACATTCGTTATAAATGTACTGCCCTGTAAATCCGCCGTACCGTAGACACTGCCGCTTACGTTCCCGCTTCTTATGGTACCGGTAGAAACGGTATTGGCGCCGGAACCGGCAGATATATCAAGAAATCCCTCAAAATCAGAAACTCCGTCAATATAAACCTCCCCGCCGACTTCGGAAGTCATATCATTGCCCATATTAACCATAAACTCTTCTTCCACGTTCAGTCTTTCGTGGCTGCCGTAAGGTACGGGGTAAAACGTTATATATTTTACCACGCGTTGAGCATTAACCGGCCCTACAAGAAGCAATAATGCCAAAATAAAAATATATTTTTTCATAAAGTTCCCTTCTTTCAAAGAAATAAACGAAATTCCAAGCGACGCCCTACTTTTCACGCAATACACCTTATACTTTAGTTATTCTTAAATTTAGCAAAAAAATCAAGCCCTATCAAGGATATTATTTTTCGTCGAATGTTTTTTCCTAAACAGTTCCGACACTCTGGGCAATATACCGTTGCACAAAGCTATCATAACTCCGTAATTGCTTACGGGAACCCCAGCTTTAACTAAGGCTGAAATACGCCGCGAAAGCTGCGTTTTGGTCACCATACAGCCGCCGCACTGAACAGCCAAAGCATATTCCTTCAGATTTTCCGGCAGAGGCTCAAGGCCGGGTATTATTTTAAATTCAAGCTTTTTACCGCTCTTGGCGCTTATGAGTTTGGGCAATTTGACGCGCCCAATATCCTCGCAGGTAAGCGCGCTGTGGTTGCACGATTCCAATATAAGCACCTTGTCGCCGTCTTTAAGCCCGCTTAAATGTTCCGCACCTTCCAAATACAAATCCAGATTCCCTTTAAGCCTGGCAAAAAGCATGCTGAAACTGGTAAGCGGTATATTTTGAGGAACAATCTCGCTCACTTCCTTAAAGGCTTGCGAGTCCGTCACCACCAGCTTCACCTTGGGGTTAGATTTTAAAAATCCGTCAAGCTCGCCCGTCTGCAATACTACGCTTACGGCGTTGTTGTCCAAAATATTTCTTATAGCTTTTACTTGGGGTAAAATTAACCTCTCCTTAGGGGCGGCGGAATCTATGGGGCAGACAAGAACGACTATATCGCCGCGTGAGATTTTATCGTCAAGGAGGACGTTCTTCCCCGCGCTCGGCCGCAGCCGCGCCAAAGCCGACAGTATATCCTTAACGTCGGGCGACTTTAACGCACTGAAATTTACGGTCTTATCTTTAAATTCATCGGGGGATTTAAAGTTTGACAAATCGCTTTTGTTGTTGACTATCAGAAAAGGTATATTCTTTTGGGCAAACAAATCCAAAAGATTTCGCTCCGTTTTGCCTATTACCCCACAGCTTATAACCAAAATGGCAATGTCAATCAGATCCAGAGTTTGCAGAGTCTTACCCACACGCTGGGACGATAATACAGTATTATCGTCTATACCTGCGGTATCGGTAAGGACGCATGGGCCCAAAGAGTCCAACTCGATAAGTTTGCGGACCGGATCGGTAGTAGTACCGCGCTCCGGCGAAACTATGGCGGTATTTTGCCCGCTTAATCTGTTAATTAGGGAACTTTTCCCGCTGTTTATGCTTCCGTATATGCCTATATGCAGTTTATCCATATTTATATTGTATAATTTTATCGGAGGATAAAATAATGAAAAAACTTTTACTTGCCATTTTGGCTTTATTGGTCATAGCACCTGCTAATGCCCAAAATAAAAAGCATAATTTTGCGCTGTCATTTGAAACTTCAGATTACAGCTATAAAGAACCAAGCATAGAATATCCGCCGCACTGGACAGGAACTATGTACGGCGTTTCTGCAAAATATACCGGCAGAGGGTTGTTCTCGGATTCTGCGGAAGATTTCTCTTCAGACAGAAGTTTCTTGAGTTTGGAACTGCGCTATATGCAGGGTGACACCGACTATGACGGTTTTTTACAGGACGGAACACCATTTAAAGGCAGCAATATAGGCGATTATTATATAGAAGGCGCTGTAACTGCCGGTGCGGTTTATGACTTAACGCAAAATGGGCTTTCTTTATGGCCATATTTGGGTTTGGGCGCCAGGCATCTGGTAGACCGTTTAGACGACTTGGGCGACAGCGGATACAGAAGGGAATCCACCTATATCTATCTGCCCGTCGGCTTTAATTTAAAGCAGGATTTTTCCAAGGGGTGGAGCCTCTCTGCCAACGGCCAGTTGGACGTTTTGCTTTCAGGAAAACAAGCCTCAAAGGGAATAGCCGAAGTCGATATACACAATGATCAAGAAGAAGGCTATGGCTTAAGAGGCAGCGTCAAGTTGGAAAAGCAGTTTGATAAATTCGGGATATTCGTAGAGCCGTTTATAAGATACTGGCATATCCAAAATTCAGAAGAGGTTTTAATTTCCGACGGTTATTATGTTTACAGCTTTATAGAGCCGAAAAACGAAACAAGGGAATACGGCTTAAAAGTAGGTATAACTTTCTAGACCATAGTTTTAAAAAGCAAAGAACGCGGCCTCAAAGGGCCGCGTTTTTTATCGCAGAAATAAAGCAAAACTTAATTTAGGCGATATATTTTTCAAATATCTCGGTGGCTTTCGCCAAACAGTAAGCCTGCCAGTTTTCACCCGCCGTCACTTTCTCCATTTTTACAAAGGCATAATCTTTTTCCTCTTTTATCCGATTTGTCGCCCTTCCCCTGCTTCGGCAGCATAGCACTATTAAATCTTTCCCCCGTTTATTCCAAAAAGTCAGCATCGCCATGGAATATTCCGAATAATCTCCTACACTGGCCAAACCTATTTCTTTGCCTTTAAAAGAACACTCCATAATAAAATCCACTCTTGGCCATATCCCATTCGGCAGAGGAGATAGTTCCCCTTGTAAATATTTATCAATCTTATTGGGATACATCTTGTAAGAGGCCCCGTTTGAAATCAATATTTCCGCCAATTTCCTGCTCACGGTTGTTTTGCCGGTATTGCTTTTTCCCCTTAATGCTATTACCTTCATATCTTCTCCAATTTTTAAATAAGTCCCGATTAAAACAAAACTGAATTTAAAATATAATATAAAAAGGTTATTTAATTGTCAAAGCAAAAAAAACTGTTTTCCTATTTCCCTCAGTTTATATATAATACATTTAGGTATACCATATAGGAGAAGCAAATGAACCAATTTCAAAAATACCTCGCCAAGAGGGCTATTGTAGTACAAAACGCTCTCAGCAAAAACATAAAACAAATAAAAAACGCTCCGCAGATAATAATAGACGCAATGTCTTATTCCTTAAACGCGGGCGGCAAACGCGTAAGGCCGATACTTCTTATGGCCGCGGCGGAGGCTTTCGGTTTGAAAAATACCGACGTACTGCCTGCCGCCTGCGCGGTGGAAATGCTGCACACATATTCCTTAATACACGATGATCTCCCCGCTATGGATAACGACGATTTAAGAAGAGGCAAACCCACCAATCACAAGGTATTCGGTGAGGATCTTTCCCTCTTGGCGGGCGACGCTCTTTTGACTTACGCTTTTCAAACGGCATTAAAAAACGGCGCAAATAAATCCGTAGGATACGAAAGGGCCGCTAAAGCCGCATACGCTTTATCCTACTATGGAGGAGTCAGCGGAATGATAGGCGGGCAGGTAGCCGACGTTTACGCGGAAGGCATTTTGGAAGGCAAGAGCAAGCGCGCTTCAAAACTTACCGCGACTAAATATTTCAAAGGGAAAACCCCACAGTACTTTTTACTGCCGAGCGAGGCCAAAGACGTTTCCGCCCAATCCCTGTTAAGCTATATCCACAAAAATAAGACGGGCGCTTTAATAACGGCCGCGGTGGAAATGGGCGCGATACTTGCTGGCGCGGAGCAGAAAGACCTTAAACTGATCGGCAAATACGCCGCCGCGATAGGGTTCGCGTTCCAGGTGGTAGACGATATTTTGGACGTCACCGCCAGCAAGAAACAGCTTGGCAAATCCAACAGCGACGCGCAGAACAAGAAACTTACTTTTGTTACACTCTACGGGCTTGAAGAAAGCAAAAAGGCTGCCCTTAAAGCGTTAAAAGACGCCAACGCCGCTTTAGACGCTCTTAAAACGGCAAAGAAAGATAAACTTAAACCTTTATACGATATGGCGCAGTTTATCGTCAGCAGATCTTATTAAACGGAGAACCTACAATGAAAATCCTTGATTCCATAAAATCACCCGAACAACTTCGCATGATAGACCCCAACCTCCTTCCGCAGCTGTGCGAAGAGATCCGCCAAACGATTATAAATACCGTCAGCAAAACGGGCGGGCACTTGGGCTCGAGCCTTGGCGCGGTAGAGCTTATTACGGCGCTTCATTACGTTTTTAACACTCCGAAAGACAAAATAGTATTTGATACAGGCCATCAGGCCTACGCCCATAAAATACTTACGGGCAGGCTGGCTAAGTTCAACACTATCCGCAAAAAAGGCGGCCTAAGCGGATTTTTAAAGATTTACGAATCACCTTACGATACCTTTGGCGCGGGGCACGCTTCCACCGCCTTATCGGCCGCTTTGGGTATGGCTATGGCCAGAGACCAAAAAAAGCAAAACCATAAAGTGGTGGCGGTAGTTTCCGACGGATGTATGACGGGCGGCCTGGCCTATGAGGCTTTGCAGAACGCGGGCCAGCTAAAACCCAATATGTTGGTAGTATTAAACGATAACCAAATGTTTATTTCCAAAAGAGTAGGGGCATTGGGCAGTTTCCTCACGAAACTTCTTACGGCAAAATACGTTGCCGCCGCCGAAACGGAAGCGACCAAATTTATGAGCAATTTCGAAATCGGCAACAATGCCCTTAAATTGGCGTACAGGGCAAGATCGATATTATTTTCGGGCGCGCTGTTTGCGGAATTGGGTTTTAGATATTACGGCCCCGTCAACGGCAACGATATAGCGGAAATGACGGACGTACTTTCAAAAATCAAGGATATACCGGGCCCAGTCATATTGCACGTTGTAACCAAGAAAGGCAAAGGATATCCCCCCGCTGAAGAAAAACCGACAAAATACCACGGTTTGGGCATATTTGACGCGGAAACCGGCGAAACCATCGGCAAATCCGATAAGATAACCTATACAAAAGCCTTTTCCGACGCTTTGCTGAAACTTGCCAAAGAGGACAGAAACATCACCGCCATTACGGCCGCCATGCCGGAAGGCACCGGCCTTAACGCGTTCCGCGACGAACACCCCGACAGATACTATGACGTCGGCATCGCGGAAGAACACGCGGCCACCTTCGCCGCGGGCTTAGCTACGCAGGGAATAAAACCGATAGTGGCCATATATTCTTCTTTCTCGCAACGCTGCTATGACCAAATCCAGCAAGACATCTGCCTGCAAAATCTGCCTGTTGTATTTGCTTTGGACAGGGCGGGCATAGTCGGCGAGGACGGCCCCACGCACCATGGCGTATTTGATTTAAGTTTATTTAGGAATATTCCCAATCTTATAATCGCCGCGCCCTCTGACGAGAACGAACTCCAACACCTTTTGAAAACGGCTTTCGACTGTAAAAAGCCTTTCATACTCCGCTACCCCAGAGGATCGGGCGAAGGCGTAGCCATAGACGAGGAAATGAAAGTTCTGCCCATAGGCAAAGGAGAGTGGGTTAAAAAAGGCAAAGATCTTACCATACTCGCCATAGGCAACAGGGTTTACCCCTCGCTTGAAGCCGCTGATCTGCTTAAAAAGCAGGGGCTTAACGCTGGCGTGATAAATATGCGCTTTGCCAAACCGCTGGACGTAAAGATAATAAAAGACGCTTTGAAAATCTCGCCGAATTTGATTTCCGTTGAGGATAATGTTCTGGCGGGCGGCTTCGGATCGGCCATAGCCGAAACGCTGGCGGACAATAATCTGCAGGCCAATTTGTTAAGGCTAGGCATTAAAGACGAATTTGTGGAACACGGCAAACAGGCCGAACTTTACGAAGATATCGGCCTCTCGGCGCAGGAAATAGCTAAAGCGGCGCTGAAAAAATTTAAATAGGACGGCATATAAATGAAAAAAGAAAAGAAACCACCGTTTATAAATTCCTACACTAAAGCTTACGAAGACATCGCATTCTTAAAAAGCGATGCGGCGCGCTCCGTAAGGCTGCAGCTGGAACTTCTTAAACCCGAAGTCGTACTGCACCAAGCGGGCATAAAAGAAGGCATAGTATGCTTTGGCAGCGCGAGAATAAGGCCCGAAAAAGAATCCCTCAAGCGCATAGCCGACATAAAGAAACAAATAAAAAAAGAACCCAAGAAAGCCGCCTTAAAACATCGTCTGGCTGAAGCCGAAGGCCTGCTTAAACTTGCCAAATACTACGACTATGCCAGAGAATTTACGGCCTTGGCCGTAAAGAAAGGCAAAAACAGATTTGCCATAGTAACCGGCGGCGGCCCCGGCATTATGGAAGCGGCCAACCGCGGCGCTTTTGAAAACGGCGGCAAAAGCATAGGGTTTAACATAACTCTGCCGATGGAACAATTCCCCAACAAATATATAACAAAAGGTTTGGCGTTTTTGTTTCATTACTTCGCAATACGCAAAATGCACTTGGTAATGAGGTCAAAAGCGGTTGTGGTATTCCCCGGCGGATACGGCACTTTTGACGAAATGTTTGAAATTCTTACCCTGGTGCAAACGGGCAAAAAGAGCCAAATACCAATAATACTCGTAGGTAAAGAATTTTGGAACGATATCTTCAAAATACACAAAGTGGCCGAGTATGGAGTAATTTCCAAAGAAGACCAGTTTCAAGTAGTCGAAACACCTCACGAGGCTTGGGACATCATAGCCAAATGCTATAAAATAAAATAAATGATATGGCAGGAAAAACGCGCCGCCAATATATGCGGCGCGTTTTTTATTTGACTTCACAACTTCCCAATATCATACAAAATATCCTATAAGACGCCTCCCCACATTATAACAGACAAGGTTTCCCCTTTAAAACTCAATTATTCGAGAAAATACACTTATATATCTATTTCAAAAGGAGTTAAACGGAATTTACTATCAAGAAATAGTTTAATTCAAAGTGCGGAATTGAAAAGTGAACTGTTTTTCAAATAAAATAAAAATCCATAGGCCTAGCTTGGGATTTTCACAATAAATAAAAAAGCCGCGTCTTTTAAACGCGGCTTTTAAAATAATATTTTATTTTTATTTATCTGCCTCTGGCGGAAGAAGGCCTAGGCCCGCCTGCGGGTGCCTGGGCCGCCGCAACGGGTGCTGCGGCCGTATTTGCCGCTTGTTGCTGCATCATAGCGGGCGGAACGATAAACGTCATTATATTATTCGATTCCGAAGTCGTCGGCGTTAAACTGCCGTCGGTAGTATTATAGCTGAAACGATATGTCAAGCTGTATCCTTCATTATTTGGCGGCAATTTTACCGCTATCGAATAATAAGAAGGATCTACGGACGGTTCCGCGCTCCATTGTATTAACTGAGAGAAATTACTATGCGCGGCGTTTATTTTCTGTTCCAACGTGGAACCGTCAACAAAAGTATAGTTCTTTACGTTGGCGATTATATTGTTGGCTATCATTTCTTCAGGGCTTTCTTCCGGTTCTTCCTGAACAGCCGTCTCTCCTTCCAAGTCCAGCGTTTCCTCTACGGCGGGGCCGGAAACTTTATCTATTATATAATGGACAGGGCTCATCTCTTTTGGCAATATGCCCATCATGGCCAATACCGCCACAAAGCCCAATACCGCACACAGCAGAACCATCATCAAACCGAAAGCCTTTAGACCTTTCATAAAAGGCGAGGGATTGCTAAGCTCAGCGATAGCTTCCTCTATGTTGGGAGTATTGTAATCTGCGCCGATAGGATCACCGGCCGCGACCATAGGAACCGTCTTTATAGCCGCGGGTTTTATTCTCTTAACCTGTCTGACGGAAGAACTGTCTTCCGCGGCGGCAGGTTGATTTTTTAAATCAGCCATTCCGGCTTGGGCTTCCACTCCCGGCTTGGGAGCGGCTGGCGCGGTCGCGTCGTTTTCGTCATACAAAGGGTTATCCTGCGAAGCTATGGTCGGCGGAACATAGTCAGATATAATGGACGTAGGCTGATCCAAAAAGACTTCTTCTATACTGCTGGTAAAAGTCTTAAGGAATTTATCGTCTACATTTTCCACTTGCATAGTACCGGCAGGCTCTTCCCCTTGCTCAGGCTGAGAAACTTGCTCGCCTGCCGGAGGGGTAGTAAGCTCTTCAAGAGAATTTACTTGTTCTTCCTCTCCGTTCGTGGCCGACGCTTGAGCGGGAACTTCTTCCTGCTCGGCTACTGCTTCCTCTTGGACAGGCAAAGCGGGCTCCTCTACGGGTGTTTCCTGCTCAAAGGCTTCCTCTTGTGGATGTTCTTCCGCTGCGGGGTATGACTGTTCCGTTGTCTCAACTTCTTCCGCAGATAATTGCTCAAAAGCTGGCTCCTTGGATTCTTCTTCTACGGGCTCGGCTATAGCATCGATATCACGCTCCAAGCTCTTTTCAATTTCTTCAAGCTCTTTGTCCGCTTTTTCTTTCTTTTTTTCCTCTTCCTTTTTCTCTTCGGCGAAAGTCTTTAAAATCGCTTCTTCTTCTCTATTGCCGACTGAAGCTACTTCCAATATTTCGGCTTCGGCCTCAACATCTTCGGGCTCGGATTTAACATCGGTCACAGTGTCTTCCTGTTCCGTCGTTTCTTTGGCGGGAAACTCTTTTTCCTCTTCAACTTTTTCAGGTTCCGATTCCTCTTGCGGAGCTTCTTCCGCCTTTACTTCTTTCTCCTTTAAAGTTTTTCCCTCAACTTTATTTTCCTGTTTTTTCTCTTCGGAAGGCTCTTCCGCCGGTTTTTCTTCCTCAGAGGACTTTTTTTCCTCGGGCGAAGATATTTCTATCGTTTCTTTAGAGGCCAAATCAAAAGCCACCGGTGCACCGCTGTTTGCGGGCACGGCTTTTAGACGCATCGTATTCTCTATCGCCGATTCCAATATATCATCGCTATCGGGAATTTCTTTGGGTAAATTATCGTCCGCAGAGGCCTTCAAAACAACAGGTTCGCCTTCATTGGTTTGATGTATCTTGGAAAGAGCAATTTTCTCTTCTGGAATATCGCCCTCGTTCATAGGGATTAGCGGCTCTTCCTGAAAGGCTTTCAAAGCAAGCGCGTCTTTTACTAAAGGGACATTTTTCTTCTCGCCCGCAGAGGTCGAGGAATTATACATCGTCATAGAAGCCGTATAGTTTAAATTTGCTATATCTTTTTTAAGTTCGGCCACTTCATTTATCAGGTACTCTATTTTGTCAAGCAAAATTTGTTCTTTTTGAGAATACGCCTCCGCACTATCTTCCCTGCCGTAAGATTCCGGCAAAGGTTCCGGCGTATACTCGCCTGAAGCATCGTAAATATCTTGCTCGTCGTTTTGGGCCGTTTCTACGGTTTCTTCCGGCTGAACGGCATTGTGTGCCCCGTAATTTATAAGTTCGCCAGCGGACGTCCATTCCTGATTTCCGCCTTCGGGCGTTTCTTCCGGGCAGATTAACGTCTGTGCGTCAAAGCCCGGTATGCTTGACAGCGCTTCCGCTTCATACGGCTGCGGTAATACCTCGTCATTTATATATACCCAATATCTCATTTTTCCCTCTGCTGTTTTAATTTCCCTTAGAGAACAGTTTAGCAAATTATCAGTTAAATTTCTCTATAATATCTTCCTTTTATTGAAGCATATTTGCAACTCTTTTCGCCGCGTCCTCGTGATCGTTTGATACTTTGTAAAATTTTTCATAAGCCGATAATATGCTCTGCTTGGTAAAATTACTGTTGACCGGCAAAGCTTTTATCGTCGTATCTACACTTTGCTCCGGCCAGCCCTTTTGAAGCATATCCAAACCCACCGACGCCGCAAAAGCCGTTATGTTTCCGTTTAGTTCACCTACAAGCAAACTTAAAGCGTAACCGTATTTGGATTCGTCGCTCTTCCAAAAATCATAGCCCGCCAATCGCCCGCGCAGAAATGCCAACACTTCGCCGCGGTCTTTAGTCCCCAAATAACGCTCCACCGCCTCGCTTTCCAAACTGCCTGCACTGTACAAAACTTTATTTTCCTTCCTAAACAAAGCCTGTGTTTCGCCGTCGGCTTCGGCTATCTTGCCCAATAGAACTTTTACGCCGATGTCGGCATTTTCGTATATGTCTTTATTATGCGGCAAATTCCTCAAAATAGAAACGAACCGCTCTTCCACGCCTTCCTTATCCGTCTTGCCGTAAAAAGCAGACGTTATCAAATCCTCGTATCCGTTGAAATATTTATTGCTTGATACCGAACGCAAAAACAGCTTCTTGCCGCGGTTATAACTCGCTTCCCGCTCCGCCGCAAGCAAAGTGTCGTTGCTGGCGTCCGTCATAACTTTAAAGGCAAGCGCCAAATTCTCTTCGGGATAGTCAGCATACGGAAGTCGCTTTAAGACGGCGTCCAAAGTTTCCGCTATCTCTTTGGGGGTTTTCAACTTCAAATATTTAAAGGCGAGAAGCTGCAAATCGTCCGGCAAAATATTATATTTTATCTCTTTAGCCAAAACGGCCGCGCCGGCGGCTTCCTGCGAAGTCATTTTCAAAAGCAATACGCGCGCGGCAAATTCGTGCGACCAGGCAAAATCGGGGTTGGCTTTCGCTATCTCTTGCAAAGCCTCTTCAAATACTGGCTTTAGCGCTTTGCAGCACGGCTGGGTATAATAGTCCGATAACGCATTCACCGCGGCGGAAGATAATTTCTTGCTCTCCGCCAAAGCCTTAAGATACTTTACATTATCTTCTATTACCGAGGGAGATTGCTCTTCCAATTTTTCGGCTTCGGCAAGCATTGCGTCGACTATCTTGGAGGCTTCCTTAGAATTAAAATCTATTTCCCCCTCAAAAGAGGCCGACAGCTCCCCCCAGCGCTTTATGAAATTCTTCTCGCAGCAGACGCTCCCGTAAGCGTTTAAAAGCAACCTGAAGTATTTTGCGTCCAACGACAATTTGGAGCAAAGCTCAGATACCGCACGGGCGGAAAGCAATATCTCCACCCTAGCCTGCCCCGCCTTTAGAGAAATCTCGTTTAACAATATTTTGGCTATTATATAATCGCCTTCGATCCCTTCGGGCAAAAGTATATCGCGCCGTATTTCTTCTACGGTCTTGCTCATGGCCGCGACTTTTTCCCCGTCTGTAAAACGCATAGCCAATAGGCCGATTTCCAATCCGCCCGCTTTCGGCAGCACCCCGGAAACCGCTTCTTCCGCATTAAACGTTTTGACTGATTTCTCTTCTTTCATACTTATATATTATATACTACATTTGCGCCGTTTATGAAATGCTTTCATAAAACGGTTTAAGGAAATTTATATTCTTCTCCAACTCCTCTTTAAAGTCCGCTTCTTTAATATAAGGCATATTGGCTTTTATATTTTCCACGCCACACGCTATCGCCGCCCTAAGCATTATCTTGGCGCATTCTATATCGGGCTTTATCACGGGCGCTATCTTGGGTGAGATTTCCTCCGTCATCTGCAAAGTTTTAACCGCTTTTAAGGCCGTTTCCAAAGGCACTTTCGCGCATTGTTCCAACGCGGCTTTTACATACTCCTCACGCTCTTTGCTGCCGCTGGGCAGCTTCTTGGCGCTGATATATTCCTCATAAGCGTCGGCATCCTTTTCCGCGCACTCTTTTAAAGCGTCCCTAAGCAATATAAATTCGTCCAAAGCCTCGTTTAGTTCCTTCTTGCTCTGAGGGGCGGTGCTTTTCATCTTCATAGTTACCGATATAGCCATCATCGTAAGCGCGCAGCCGCTAGCAGCCGAAAAGGCCGCCACGGCCCCGCCGCCCGGCGTAGCGCTGCCTGATGACACCGCGTCTATAAAACTTTCCGCTCCGTTTTGCCAATTGTTTACCATATCTTGCCAGACTCCAAATCAGAATATTTCTTTATTCTAAACATCTTCAGACGCTGTTCGTCTATCCCCGTACGGCTGAAAAACACATGCTCTATCGCGCTTGCGGGCATTATGTACGAGCCTTTCTCTACTCCCTTAGGGTCCTGTTTTAAATCAAGCCATACAAGCAGAACCTCTTGGTCTTTAAAATCTTCCACTTCCGCCTCCGCGGCCGCCCTTAAAAGACGTTCTTTATCGGCTAAACCCGCTTCTTTTACCACCGCGCTGTGGTATCCGTTCTCCTTGGCAGCCATTACGTCTAAATGCGTATCGCCTATTACAAATACCTCTTCCGGCTTAAAAGCGTGTTTAAATTCTTTGCCCGCGCGTTTTACCGCGGCCGCCAAAAGCTGAGGCCGTTTCTCCGCGTCCCAGCCGAAGCCGCCCGTAACAAAATACTTCGCAAGGCCGGCAGGCTCCAGTTTTATCTTCGCCGCTTCTTCCACATTACCAGTGGCAAGCCCGAGCTTCACATCGGGATATTTAAGCAAAGTCTTTATAAAATCTTCTACCCCGCTAGCGGCTTTATATTTTTTGCTCTTTTGCAAAGATTCTAATTCCTCCGGCAGCAATTTTAAATATTCTTCCTTAACCTCTTTTAGCTGCTTGGCCGTAGGCGCTTTGCCTGCCGCGCACTTGTACATATAAGCGAAATTCTTTTTATCCGATACTCCTATAAGCTCGTTTAAATCGTATTTCGGCGTTTTGCCCGTTATATTTTCAACCGCTTTTGCCAAGCTCGGCACGCCGAACGCGCCCGTGTTTAACAATGTTCCGTCTATATCAAATAGTACAAGTTTCATTTTTCCGTACCTTTCCTTATTGTGTTTGTTACCATATAGGCCCCGCCCATCGCGAGCAAAAGCCCCAAAATCTGTGTCATCTTCAATTTATCGTATCCCAATGCCGCCGACAATAAATACGTAAATACCGGATACACCAATATTACCGCCGTGGCTTTGGCCAAAGCCATATTCCTTATGGCCTTATACCAGAATATATTGCCTATCAAATTGTTGAATACCGCCATAAACAGCAGTATCAAAACGCTCTTGAGCGAAAATCCGCAATAAAACGGTACGTCAAAACGCGTCAGAATAAAAGCCGTCGGCACCGTACATAGAAAACCGAACAAAGCCCGCGCGCACACTATAAGATTATCCGGTATATCGGCGGGCAGTTTCTTGGCCGCTATATGCGATACCTGAAACATCCACACAGTAGCCAAAATTATCAAATCGCCCTTAAGTTTTACGCTTAAGCCCTCGCCCGCCAAAAGCAGCCCTACGCCGCAAATAAGCACCGCAGTGCCAAAAAGCTGTTTTTTTGAAGGATACTCCTTTAAAAACACAGCCGAAAGTATCAAAGAGTATATAACTTCCGTCTGATTGAGTATCGCCGAGTTAGCGGGCGTCGTATAATTTAAGGCTATGAATATCAGCAAATACGGCAAAGCCGTGCCGAATAAACCTACCGCCGCAAATTTAAAAAACAAATCCCGCCTAAACAAAAGCCGCCAATAACCTTTCTTAAACAGCCACGGGACATATATCAGCGCCGTACCCAAAGTACCGAGCAAAACTATCGCCAATGGAGAAACGCTCCCCACAGCCAGCTTCCCGACCACCGGATATATCGCCGTTATTATTACCGACGACCATAATGCCTGCAATGGCGTTATGTAAGACATATTTAATTATAACATTTTAGGCGAATGCCCCCGCCGATAAACTTTCAGCTTCCAAGGCTAGTTTACACTAGAGGCCGCAATCCAAGTTTTGCCGTCAACGCCAATTGCCTAAATGGATTGCAAAGCTATCTTATCCGCGCACCTGCCAGAGCCTCGGCCATATCCGCTATGCGCCCCGCCGCCTTGAGCGGATTGGGGAGATTTAACTTCTCGAAATTGGCAGACATCTCCTTTATCACCTTCGGAGATGACAATATTTCCCGCAGAGCCCTATCCAAGTCTGCGGCCAAATTGGGGCTATCCTTAAGCAGCTTCACGCAGCCTGCGTCGGCAAAAATTTTGGCGTTGTAATATTGATGATTTTCACTCGCGTAAGGATACGGTATTATAACCGCAGGCTTAGCCATGGAATATATTTCCGCCAGCGAGCTCGCCCCGGCGCGCGCCACTATTATATGGGCGGCCTTCATTAAAGCGTGGATATCCTCCGCGTAGGAGATTACCTCCACATGGTCCATATCGCCATAAATTTTCTTTATCTCTTCATAGTCGCGAACACCGGTAACGTGCAGAAAATGCAAGCGCTGTGTCTTGCTTAGCAAATCCTTGGCCGTAGCCGCCGCAGCCAAATTCAATGACCGAGCCCCGCCGCTGCCGCCAAATATCAAGATATTTATCGCGAAATCCGTAACGAAAGTCCAATAGTTGCGCTCCTCCACAGAGGCTTTCAGGCGAAACTCCTCCCTTATCGGCGTACCGACCAAATAGGAGTTCTTTATCTTCTTCTCCACCGGCAGGCCAAGCAAAAACATATCCGTAAATCTCGAACATATCCTGTTTGCCAAGCCTATCTTGGCATTTGAATCGTGCACCGCCGTCTTTACACCCATCAAATGCGCCGTAAATATCAGCGGGAAAGATATGTACCCGCCCATTCCTATGCATACGGCTGGTTTATAACTCTTTATAAAACGCTTCATCTCCAATATGCTTAGAAGAAGCTTCCACAAAAAATCTATCCATTTAAAAATATTTTTGCCGCGCGGCATGGAAACGAAGTCTATTTCCTGATACAAAAGCTCGTTCTCCTCCAGCAGTTTCGCGCTCGCGCTGCCGCGTTTGATTATAAATACTACGTCGCGCCCCCTTGACGCCAACTCCTTGCCCAAAGCAAAACCGGGATAAAAATGTCCCCCCGTTCCGCCCGCCGCTATCATAAATACGTTCTCCACTCTATCTCCCCGCTTCCTTTAAAGCTTCCTTTTTCTCTATCGCAGATAAGTTCATCAATATCCCCATCATCGCCAGCGTAACCACTACCGAAGACCCGCCGTACGAAAAGAACGGCAAAGGCAAACCCTTCGTCGGCACCAAGCCAGAAGCAACACTCATATTAACAAATGCCTGGAATGTTATGCACAATGTTATGCCCGCTATTAAATAAGAGTTGAATTTATCCTTAGCGTTCACCGCCAGCCTAACGCCGTGTATCAACAACCACACAAAAGCGCCCAATATCAAAAAAGCACCTATCATACCCACTTCCTCGCACATTATCGCGAAAATGAAGTCCGTATGCGCCGCCGGCAAATATTCCAACTTCAAATCCGATCCGCCAAAACCCTTCCCGAACCAGCCGCCGGAGCCGATCGCGTAAAACGAATGCACCAGCTGATATCCGGTTGTGCCCGCCACTTCCTCCGGATTTAAAAATGATACAACCCTCTTTAACCTGTAAGGCTGGCGCCATATCGCTATCGCAACTACCGGTATAAGAATCAAAACGGCATATAATAATTTCGACACCGGTGCGCCCGCTATAAAAAATATCGCCAAAGCCACCGTGGTTATAAGCACCGGTATTCCCAAATCCTTGCCCGCCACTATTAAAGCCACCGTTATCGCCGTATATACCACCGGCGTTATCAATAGCATATTATCACGCCGTTTATCGGGCAGTTTAGACAAATAGGCGCATAAATATATTATCAGGACCATCTTCGCTATTTCCGAAGGCTGTATATTGAAAAATCCCAAATTTATCCACCGCCTTACATTTGCCGCCTCCGGCTGCAATAATGCCCATATCAACAGGCCCCAAGTTATAAATAACATCCATACCGAACTGAATTTCTTTTGCAAAGCGCTGTAATACTGCGACAAAAACAACATCGCGCAAACGCCCAAAACATCAAATATTATCTGCCTTTTAAAGTAAGCCAAGGAATCAAAAGCGCTGGAAGAATAGGTAAATATCAAACCCGCTATTATCATTATCGCCGTAAAGGAAAGCAAAGTCTTGTCCAGAGGAAGAAATATACTCTTCTTCTTTATCGCGCCGCGGTGGCGTTTGGTAAGATTTGTCTTTTCCAAAAATATACTAGCCATATAGTTACCTTATCTTAAGCGAAGCCAAAGCTATCAGCATCAGCACTACTCCCACTATCCAAAACCTTACTATTACCTTCGGCTCCGCCACTCCCTTAAGCTCAAAGTGATGATGAAGCGGCGCCATCTTGAAAAACCGCTTCCCCCCCGTCGCGCGGAAATAGCCCATCTGTATTATTACCGAAAGCGTCTCCATAACAAATATCCCGCCCGCTATCGGCAATATCAGCTCCTGCTTTACGCATATCGCCGCCGTCGCTATCACCCCGCCAAGGAAAAGCGAGCTGGTATCACCCATAAACACTTGCGCGGGATATGAGTTGTACCACAAAAAACCCATACACGCCCCTATCAAGGCCGACAAAAATACCGATATCTCGCCCGCGCCCGATACGTATATTATTTTAAGATATTCCGCAAACCCGATATTGCCCGCCAAATACGCAAATACGGCATAAGCGCACGCACAGAATATCACGCTGCCCGCCGCCAGTCCGTCCAAACCGTCCGTCAAGTTGGTAGCGTTTGAGGATCCTATCACCATCAACATCGCAAACACCAAATAAAATCCGCCCAAAGAAAGCATAAAAGCCCCGTTAAAATACGGTATAGTCAATACGTCGGGGTACATCGCGTTCGGCGGATACGCCCCCAAATAACCCACCACCGCCACGGCCGTTATAATCTGCACCACCAGCTTTACCCAGCTGGGCGCGCCGTTGGGGTTCTTCTTGACCAGTTTTGTATAGTCGTCCAATATACCCACAAAAGCCAACATTACAGATACAAATATCAATAACCAAACAAATCTATTGTCCAGCCTGGCCCACATAAGCACCGTGGAAAGCAAACTGATTATTATTATTATCCCGCCCATCGTCGGCGTGCCGTTTTTGCTAAGATGGCTCTTGGGGCCGTCCTGCCTCTGCACTTGGCCTATTTTATAGCTCTTTAACTTCCTGATTATCGGAGGCGCTATCAACAGGCTGATTAAAAGGCCCGTCAGAACGGCCGCGCCGCAGCGGAAGGTAATATAGTTGAATACGTTTAAAAAACTTAAACTCTCTTTTAGGTTAGACAGATAGTAAAGCATTTTTTCTCCTTACAGATTATTGTATAAATCCTCAAAATTCAAACCGCGCGATGCTTTCATAAGTATCAGCCCGCCCTTCTTGCAGCGCTCCCTCAGCGCGGGGATAAGCGCCTCTTTATTCTCGGCGTATTCAGCTTTGACCGCCCCGCCTTGCAAGACCTCATAGGCGGCTTTCATTTCTTTGCCCGCCAAATAAACTTCTTTAATACCCAATGCTTTTATCTTCTCGCCTATCTCCCTGTGGTACCTGGTGGATTGGGCGCCAAGCTCAAGCATATCGCCCAATACGGCCGCGGCGGGGCCTTCCTTTTCGGCGCGGCGCGCCAATATCTCCAAGGCATTGGACATAGAGGCGGGATTAGCGTTGTAATAATCCAAAATAAAAGTGGAGCCGTTCTTTTCGTGCTCTTCAAGCCTAAGCGGCATGGGCTCATACAACGATATGCCCTTTTCTATTTGGTCTTTAAAAAGCCCCAAAGCTATCGCGCCGGCGCACGCCGCCGCCGCGTTTAAAGCATTATGGCGTTCCAAAGTTATGTCAGATTTGAATAAAGCCTCCCTATAATCAAAAACGAACGGCGCAACACCTTTTATTTTAATATCGGAATCCTCGCTGAAGCCGAAACTTAAAGTACGGCCGTCGTATTCCGTTTTAAGGCGGCGCAGCATGGCGTCGTCGTTATTGTAAATCAAAGTGCCGTAAGAGTTTATCGATTTTATTATTTCCGTCTTGGTTTGATATATCGTTTCCATATCACCGAAAAACTCCAAATGCGCGGGCGATATATTGGTTATTATAGCGACGTCGGGGCGCACTATGGAGGCGATTTCGTCTATATCGCCTTTGTGCGAGGCGCCAAGCTCAAAAACGCCGTATTTATCGTCTTCGTTGATTTCAAGTATAGACAATGGCACTCCTATTTGATTGTTGAAATTGCCTTTAGTATTGCACGTTTTACCCGCGCGGGCGCATATTGAAAGCAACATTTGTTTGGTTGTGCTCTTGCCGTTTGAACCCGTTACGGCGGCTATTTTTATATTGTGTTTAAGCCTGTGGTGCAAAGCAAGTTTCTGAAGGGCTTTTAAAGTGTCTTTGACTTCCAGCAGCGCCACGCCCGCTTTTAAGGCGTCTTCCCCGCGGCCTTCCTCGGCGATAATAATGCTCGCCCCCTTTTCCGCGGCCGCTTTTATAAATTTGTGGCCGTCGTGTTTCTGCCCTTTGATTACGAGGTAGCCTTCCCCTTCTTTTATGGTCCTGCTGTCTATGCTTAAGGAATTAAGCACGTCCGAATTGTTGGCCGCCGTTAATTTGCCGTCCAAAATTTTAGACAAAGATTCGTAACTTATATTGAGTTTCATTCTATCTCCTTATCGGGTTCAACCGCATATAACGTAAGGAACTTTGACGCTATCTCCGAAAATATCCTCGCCGATACCGCCCCGAACAAAGCCCGTTCGGGCTCGTCTAAGACAACCAGTATCGTAAACTTCGGATCGGACGCCGGCACAAATCCGCAGAAAGACGCTATATGCGCGCTCCTCTGATACTTCCCGTCTTGAGACATCTTCTCGGAAGTACCCGTCTTTCCACCTACGCTGTATCCTTTTATCCGCGCGCCTTTGCCGGTGCCGTTTTCCACTACGTTTATCAATAAATCTTTCACTTTATCGGCGGTATCTTTGCTGATTACCTGCCTTACTTTGGAAGGTTTGGCGTATATTTCTTCCTTACCGTCGGCGTATTTTATCTTATCCAGCAAATGCGCCTGCATTAAAGCCCCGCCGTTGGCTATCGCCGAATAGGCCGACACCAGCTGTATACCCGTTACCGCTATCGTATAGCCGTAGCCGGATTTAGCTGTATCTATGGGCTTCCAGCGGGTATGGTCCCTTAAAATTCCGGCGGGCTCACCCAAAAATGATATATTGCTCTTTACCCCAAAGCCGAACTTCTTTACGTAAGAATACATCGTCCGCGCGCCAAGGCCGTGCGCTATCTTCGCCGCGCCGATATTGGAGGATACTTCCATTATCTCTTGTACACTTAGGCTCGGCTTTTCCTGATGGTCCCTTATCGTTATGCCGTCCACTTTCCACTTGTTATTCTCCATGGAAAATCTGTCGGTAATTTTTATCGCACCGCTGTCCAATGCCGCAGCTACCGCTATCGTCTTAAAGGTCGAGCCAGGCTCATAGACAAACTGCAAAGGCAAGCTGCGCCCGTCCAAGGAAGGATACGATGCCGCCGCCAATATATTGCCCGTTTTCGGGTCCTGCACAATGGCGAATGCGCTTTTTACTTTGTATTGCTCGGCGTATTTCTTCAGGGTGCTTTCCGTATAATATTGCCCCAAAGAATCTATCGTAAGATATACATCTGCTATATCCAAAAATTCTATTTGTTCTTTATCATATATTATCCCGCCGTAGCGCGCCTTCTTGACTCGTTTAGACTTGGTCTGGCGGGAAAGTTCGTCGTTATGCATAAGCTCTATGCCCGAAAGACCCTTGTTCCTGGAGTTCGTCGCGCCCAGTATATCCTGCGCTATGCCGTCGTAAGGATATATCCTGGTATAATGCGGCTCTATCTCTATGCCGCGCACACGCTCTTGGTTTATCAGTTTCTCCAGTTCCTCGTACTCCAGAGGAGTAACGTCTTTCTTTACATAGAAAAAATTGCCCTTGCTGTTCCAAGTTTTGTTAAGCTGCGCACGACTTACGCCCAAAGCCTTGGAAAGCACCTTAAAAAGTTTGTCCTTATCGTTTACGTTGCGCTTGCTTACCGCCACAAAATACGTTCTTAAACTCTCCGCCAGCACTACGCCGTTCTTATCGAGTATCCGTCCGCGCACCGTATCGGGCGCGGTCTGAGTATAAACCCGCTTTTCCGCCTTCGTCAAAAGTTCCTCGTGCCTAAAGGTCTGCAAATAAAACAGCCTAATTGCCACGGCGCCGCTCAACAGCAAACACAACAAAGCGCAAAGTTTAATTCTTGCTTTTACCGTCTTCATCTTCCGCCTTCAATACTATCACTTCCGAAGGCGCCGCTATACGCATGGACGCCTCCTCCGCCGCCGCTATTATCTTGTGCGGCGATTTGTATATCCCTATCTTATAACGCAAATATTGGTTGCGGGCTTCCTTAAAGGTTATATCCTCCATAACCGTAGCAACCTGATAGCCCGTCTTTTCCTTCTGCACGCGTTCCATCGCTATAAAAAGCACAAACAAACCGCAGAGAAGAATAATATAAAAAACCTTCATTTCACCCGCTCCATTACCCTTAGTTTCGCGCTTCGCGCGCGCGGATTTTTCTTGATTTCCTCCCAAGAGGGTTCTATTACTTTCTTGTTCACCAATTTGTAATCCCCGCTTGAAACTATTTCCTTAAAAGCCTGTTTGATTATCCTATCCTCCGTAGAGTGGAACGTCAGAAACGCCGCCCGCCCTCCAACTTTCAATATATCCTTAGCGACGTACGGCGCGGCCTTAACGCAGGCAAGTTCGTCGTTTACGGCTATCCTCAAAGCCTGAAATACCCTCGTCGCGGGGTGTATTTTGCCGCCTCGGCCGACAGTCTTTTCTATCAGAGCGGCTAAAGCCGTAGTCGTTTCTATCGGGCTTTCCCGCCTGGCCATACATATCGCCAAAGCTATCTTGGAGGCTTGGCGCTCCTCCCCGTAATTTTCAAATATATCCGTAAGTTTATCGGCCGAATATTTGTTAACTATATCGTAAGCCCTAAGCTCGCCGCGCCCGTCAAAGCGCATATCCAAAGGGCCTTGCCTTAAAAAACTAAAACCACGCTGAGCGTCGTCAAGCTGGTAAGAACTCAACCCCAAGTCAAACAAAGCGCCATCAACGCCGCTCTCGCCCGCCAAAGCCAAGGCTTCAGCCGCTTCTGTATAGCTTAAATTGAAAGTTTTAAGACGTTCGTCATTTACGTTTTCGCGCGCCATTTTTATGGCCTCGGCGTCTTTATCCAATCCGATTACCTTGCCGCCAGCCGCTAAACGCTTTATTATATGGCCGCTGTGCCCGCCTAAGCCCAAAGTTCCGTCAAGATAGACGCCGTTTGCATCGCGGACCAAAAGTTCCGTTATTTCCTCGGCCAATATCGGGATATGGATAAATGACGTCATTTGGCGGGCCCTTCCATCTTCTTTCTTAAATTGGACTGCCACGCTATCTCCAAAGCCTTATCGCTGTTTAATGGCATACCGTACGCCCTGAACATCGCGCGGCCGAGCGGCAGGCCTTCTTTCAAATTCTTGCTGAATTGATAAAAGCCGTCCTTGCCGTAATGCTCAAAAAGAAATTTCACCAAACTGTAAGATTGGGCGTACCACATGGCGACATCGGGCTTTTCGTAGCCGTCCAATGTCTTAACTTTTAAAAATTCCTCAAAATCGATGTATTCCTCTTTGGCGAATTTAAGCCTAAATACGTTAAGCCATTCGTTTTCCTGCGGAGTTTGGTATAAAGACTGCACATATACCGCGAACCCTTCGCTGAGCCAGCGAGGCGTTGCCGTCGGTTCAAAAAAGCCGTCGTAATAGATGTGGGTAAGCTCGTGCATAAAATTGCTCTTGAAGTTAACGCCCTCCATAAGATATATCGACTGCCCCAACACGTCCGCAGAGCCGCCGCTCCAATCGGGGCGTTTCGTATACGCGCTGTACATGCCGCGCGTCTTGAATATCATCATAAAAATACGTTTTACGTCCGTAAGCAATGAAAACGGCGCCACCTTCCTTAAAAAGCTGGTGTGCATAGTGGATATTAAAGCCTTAAAATCGTCCGTCATCGGGTAATATTCCCTATACATCAAATACGGGTTTACCTTCGCGGAGAAAAAACCCTCCGGCAGCGGCGGGACGGGTTCCTCCCTCATTTGGGAAAGAACGGCCTGGACGTTCTTTATCCGTTCATTACGTTCTTTAAGTTCCCGGTCCGCGTCGTCTTCGCCCAAGGGCAAATCTATATTTATCTTCTGAGCGTCCTTGCGCCGCTTTACGCTGAACTCCTTTCTTTCCTCGTCTTTTACCGCACGGTATTTGCTAGCCACGCGCATATCGGGAACTTGGCTTAAAAAGCTGTCCTTGCTTTCGCTATTATCAGCCTTTATTACCTCTTTTAAACTCTGCGATACCTGCGCCTGCTTTAAAGCTAAATCTTTATCGCCGCTTTCCGTAAGAAGGCCCTCGTGGTAAGCAAAAAAACCCAATGCCGCCACCAAAAATATCGCCAATATGTATAATTTCTTCGTTATATCCATATTTTATTCTTTCCCAAATACGCACAAATGTCTTTCTTTTTCTTCCCCGTACAATTTGTACGCCAGGCTTGCGTTCTTATCGTATTTGCAATCGGCCGCCTTTAAAGAGGCCTCCCCCCAGCTGCCTTCTTCCGTCTGAAATGCCACAAAATACCCGCCGCGCTTCAAATCCGCCGTACATATAGGCAGGATATCGTCTATCTTGCCCATAGCGCGTTCAAGCGTAAAATCGAACGGCCCGCTCTGCCCGCCTTTGGATAAGGCCCTTATATTGTATGTCTTCGCGCCTTTTATCCCCAGCTTCATTATGCACCAGTCCATAAACATACAGCGCTTACCCAAAGTTTCCACCAAAGTAAGCTCGCAGGAAGACCCCAAAGCTATCTTCGCGCTCAGCCCTATATACCCGCAGCCCGCGCCGTAATCGGCCAAGGAATAGCTGTCTAGACCCGCGGCGAGTTTCTTTATCAAAGCCGCTGCCATAAGCCCGTCGCTTATGTGCCTATCCCAGATTTCCTGCCCGCTTGAAACGCTGGTCAAATTCAGATCACCGCGCTTTTGCCATACCATAGCCGCATAATCCGCCAGCGTTTGTTCTTGCTCGGGGCTTAGCTCAATACCGTTTTGCTTAAAAAAATCATGCCTTAATTCCATTTTTCTCCCTGCGGTACTTCTCTATATGTATGGCTATAAGCTGCAAATCCGCCGGCGTTATCCCCGGTATGCGCCCAGCCTGCCCCAAAGTAGAAGGCCGTATCTTGGCCAACTTCTGGCTGGATTCTATCAATATGCCTTTTACAGCGGCAACATCAAAGCCTTCCGGTATAACTATCTTGTCGGCATTGGCCAAGGCCTTGGCTTCCTTTAAATTCCGTTCCAAATAACCGGCGTACTTGCGGTGAACCGCCGCCGTATTGCGCGCCGAGGCCAAACTCCATGGGTTTAAAGCGCTTTCCTCTATCGGGGCGTTTTCATCTTGTATCAAGCTCTCCACCGCGGCTTTATAAGCCTCGAACCCTTTGGCGTAACTTGCCGGCAGGGAACCCAGCTTCAAGCCGTATCCGCTCAAACGCAAGTCGGCATTGTCCGTGCGCAGGATTATCCTGTATTCCGCGCGGCTGGTAAACATTCTGTAAGGCTCGTTTACGCCTTTGGTTATCAAATCGTCTATCAAAACGCCGATATAGGCCTCGTCCCGCCTTAAAACGAAAGGCTCCTTACCCTGTACCTTCAAAGCGGCGTTTATGCCCGCCATTATTCCTTGCCCCCCGGCTTCCTCATAACCCGTAGTACCGTTGATTTGCCCCGCAAAAAACAAGCCGCTTATATTCTTTACTTCCAAAGAGGCTTTAAGGCACGTAGGATCGGCATAGTCGTATTCTATCGCATAGCCCGCGCGCACTATTTGCGCCTTTTCCAAACCGGGTACAGATTTTAACAGCTCATACTGCACATATTCCGGCAAACTGGTGGAAAAACCCTGAATATAATATTCCTCCGTATTAAGGCCTTCCGGCTCTAAAAACAAAGGGTGGTGCTTGTTCTGGGGGAATTTTACCGCCTTATCTTCTATCGACGGGCAATACCTAGGCCCGATAGAGTGTATATTGCCCGAATATAAAGCCGATTCCAGCATATGCTCTTTTAATACTTCGGCCGTTTTATCGGTGGTGCGTGTTATATAGCATTGTAAAAATTCTCTGTCCTGCGGCCTGTTGAAAACCGACATCGGCGTATAAGGATTATCCGAAGGCTGCGGCGTAAACTTGGAAAAATCCACCGTCCGCCCGTTAATACGCATAGGCGTGCCCGTCTTCATACGGCCTATCTTTATGCCGCAGTCTTTTAAACTGGCGCTTAAGAAATTGCTTGCCACATCATTATAGCGCCCGCCTTCCAACATCAGCTTGCCGATATGTACTGTGCCCTTCATAAAAGTGCCGGGCGTCGCTATTACCGTTTTGGTTTTGTACCTAGTTTGACGCAAGGTGTCCACCGCCGTTACGGCATTATCGGATAAAACCAAATTCTTGGCTTCGTCTTGGATTATGTGTAAATTGCTTTGCAGTTCCAAAAAATGTTTGTAGGTGTATTGATAAATCTTCTTGTCGCATTGTACGCGGGGCGACCAGACCGCCTCCCCTTTGCCCGTATTGAGCATATGATAATGCACTGCCGCCGCGTCGGTTACTTTGCCCATCGCGCCGCCAAGAGCGTCTATCTCGCGAACTATCTGCCCTTTGGCTATACCCCCTATTGAGGGATTGCACGACATCTGCGCTATCGTATCCAAATTCTGGGTTATCAAAAGCGTCTTGGCGCCAAGGCGCGCGCTGGCCAAAGCCGCTTCACAGCCCGCATGCCCGCCGCCTATTACAACAACGTCAAAAATATCATCGTATACAAACATTTAATCTACTTCCCTACGCAAAACTTGGAAAATATTTCCCCCAATACGTCATCGGGGGTTATTTCCCCTATCAATCTTCTTAAACTTAGAACCGCGCTTCTTATATGCTCCGCCATCAATTCCAATTCCTTAAGGCGCGCCTTGGCGCGGTTTAGTTCCCGTTCCGCATCTTTCAAAGCCTTGTAATGCGCGGCAGAGGTTATCAGAATATCGTCATCGCCTAATTTAGCGAGGCCGATGGCCTCTATTATTTTATCTTTCAGGGCTTCTATACCCGCCCCGCTTTTGCACGAAATAAGGCAGTCGTATTCCCCGCTTTGCGATATTTCTCCCTCACTTTTTAAATCCGTCTTATTTAAAACTTTCAAAACTTTCTTGCCCGTCGCTTGCGCCTGAGCCAAAATATCGGCTTGGGCCTTGGCGTCCAAGTCCGAATCGGCCAAGAATATTATTATGTCCGCATTATTCATCGCTTTGCGGCTGCGTTCTATGCCTTGCGCTTCGGCATCGTCAGCATGGTCAGCCCTAATCCCCGCCGTATCGGTAAGCATCAAATTAAAATCTTTTATCCTTAAAGAGGCGTCTACGGTGTCGCGCGTCGTCCCGCTTACGGGCGATACTATCACCCTGTCAAAACCGAGCAAAGCGTTTAAAAGACTGCTCTTGCCGCTGTTGGGCACCCCGACTATCGCCGTTTTTATTCCTTCTTTTACCAAGCGCCCCGCGCCGAAAGTGGAACTTAAAGCCTCAAGTTTCTTTATTATCCCGTCTATATATTCCCGTGTTTCAACTTCGGGCAAAGGCGCCATTTCGTCATCGGCGTCGTCTATGCGGACTTCTATCTTAGCCAAAAGTTCCGTAAGGCCCGCGCGTATTTCTTTAAATCGCTCCGACAAACTCCCGTCTAATATATTGAACGCCGCGCGGTGCGCGCTCTTGTTTTTGGCCGCTATTATATCGGCCACCCCTTGCGCCTGAGCCAAATCCATCTTCCCGTTAAGGTATGCGCGCATGGTAAATTCGCCCGCTTCGGCCATTCTCGCGCCAAGTAAAAACACAAGCTCAAGCAGCCGCGCTTTTATGTATTCCCCGGCGTGTACGCTTAACTCAAAACTATCCTCGCCGGTATAGCTCGCCGGCCCTTGATAATATAAAGCGACCGCGGTATCCAAAATATCTTTCCCGTCATGTATCTTTACCAAATACGCATGGCGCGCTTCAAAAGCGCCGCGCCCGGTAAGAGCTTTAAGTATTCTTAAACTATCGCCCCCGCTCACGCGCAATACCGCAACAGCCCCTCTTGTCGCGGCGGTAGCGTATGCGGCTATCGTATCTTTGGCAAAAATATCCATATATATATTTTACATTTTTCTTTGCGCGCATAATATGGCTTTTTTCAATCCGAGCCATAAAGCGCACCGGCAAATAAAAAACCGGCCTAAAAGAGGCCGGTTTCTTAAATTATCCCCTAAAAACAGATCAATATACCGTATTCCATTCGCGGGTGGTAAGAGTAAATTCCACGCGTCTGTTGCAGGCTCTGGCTTCGGGCGAATCGTCTATCTTGATAAGAGGGCGCCTTTTGCCGTGCCCGTACGTTTTGACTGAATCTGGATGCACGCCGCGTGAACATAAATAGCTCTTTATCGCATTTGAACGCGCGCTGGAAAGCCAATCGTTATACTCGTCGGAACCGACTTCGTCCGTATGACCTTCCACTATCAACTTCATCGAGCGGTCGGCAACCATTATCGCAGCCACCTTATCCAAAACCTCATAAGAGCTGGGTACCAATACTATGCCGTCAAATTCAAAATCCACGCTGGGTATCTTGCGGCTCGCCCGCATTTCGTCCACAGTTTGATTACGCCATTTTTCCTCGTTGGCGCGCTCGGGACACAAGGCACTTAAAGTAAACAAATCGCTGTCGCGTTTTACCTCTTTATTTTTGCGCTCGGCGGAATAACAACCGCCAAGCAGTATCGCCAAAACCGGTACTATAAAAAGAAATCTCATAAATTATCCTCCGTGCTATCAAAAATATTATAGCAAATCCCCTCCTTTTTTCAATCCGTATTTTTGGGATTTTAACCGTATTAAATATTTATCCACATTTATCCACACTTGGAGCCTTTTTTACCGCTTTTTGCCTTTTATTTATTAAAAAAGGACCTTTTTTCTAAAAATAGTTTTTAGCCTTTTTCTTACCTGAAAATAAATCTGTGGATAACTGCCGTTTTTTGTGGATAACTATTCCGCATACGCCCGATTTTTCGCTCCGTTCCCATTGAGCATCGCCGCCCTATCTCCGACGGAGAATTATCTTTTTATCCCCAAAAAAACGATACTATTTCTTTTTTTGGCTGTCAGAGGCCTTTTTTGTGGATAACCCATAAAAATACGGGCCCTTAATCCCCAAAAGAATATAAGAGCCCGCAATAAATTAACCTTTATTTGCTTATTTTAAACGAAGCGTCAAAAGATAGCGCATCGCCCGCCATTCCGGTGACTTTTACCTTGCCTGGCTGAGCGCCAAAAATCACGTTCATAAGGCCTTTGTCAAAGTCCCAAGATAAAAACGGGGGCGAAATCTTTAAGGAGGACGGTATGTATTCCGCTTTAAAATTTTTCTTGCCTTTTACCTCCAGCTTAAAGCCGAAGCGCTCCTCCGATGTGGCCGATGCGCTCTTTACCCCAAAAACGCCTTTGGCTTTCAGCGGAAGGATTTTCGCCTTGTCAAGGAAATAGCCCAAATTGAAAATATCTTTAAAAGACGGCTCCTTATTGCCGCTGTTATCCACGGTTAAATAGGCGAAATTGTCAAAGAATTTAAGCCCGTTTCCTTCCAAAACGCTTTGCAGCCTTATCATATTGCCCTTGCTGCCCAAAGCCCACAGGCTTATGTTCTTGTTTATACCTTCCAAATTGCCTGGCATAGCCGTATTAACGTAAAAGGACAAAGCGAAATTACCGAAATAATTACCCAATCCCGGCAAAGCGTTCAATACGGAGGCGCTGTACCCCTCACCCGCCAAAAGAATTCTGTATTCCTCTTGATTTTCCGCCTTGTAATTAACCTCTATATAAGGCAGAAGCTCACGAGTAAGAAAGCCTTCCAGCTCGGCCGAGGACGGTATTGCGTTAAAACGTACGTTTATATATAGACAACGTTCCGCGGCGCTGTTTCCAAATTCTTTATAAAGCGCTTCGCGCGGAAGTTCTTCCTTATTTATCACGTATACGGAACAAAACCGCGTTTCGGCTGTGTCGTAATCCTTAGGGAACACCACATTTATTTTAGGTTCGTATTTTAAATATTCGGAAGGGAAATAGACTATAACGTCCTCCCCCTCTTTATTGAATATGCGCATATCCCCCTCCGTCGAAACGGGGACTATTCGCACCTGGGCGGAAACAATAACCGCCAAAAACATAAGGCTTAGGAATAATTTCAGTTTTCTCATAATTCCATTTTACAAAAAATAATATGCAAGTCCCATAAAAAAATAGGCACTAATTCCGCTTTAAATAGGCCTTATGGCCCTGGGCAAAAGCAAAAAATAAGAATACAATTTACTATAGACTGATATTGATATGGTGTTTTTTTATGAATAATACTCTTAAATTTATGCTCGTGCTAGGCAACGGCAAATTGATAGCCACTTCAAAAAACGGGCGGGATTCTTTTTACGGGAAAGTTTCCGCCTGCTGCGGCAGAAAGCCAAACCTAAAGAAATTTGCCGCATGTCTGAGTTCAAGAATATGATTTTCTCATAACTCCCTCCTCCGCGGTATAAAAACCGCGGTTTTTTTATCTCTATTTTAAACATATAAATCCATTTAAAATCCGCCGGCCATCAGAACAAAACAAAATACCGCGCCCGGAGGATTTGCCTCTTTTCTCCGCCGAGTTTGCCCTGGGCGACTTTTCCCTTATTCTTTTATATAATGACTTTATGAAAAAATATATATTAACCTTATTTGTATGCACCCTAATATCGCAGCTTAACGCCGCCGCTAAAACGCCAGCGCAGTGTTTTGGCTCCGAAAGTCAAAAATTCATCTATGAAAAAGCCATATCAACAACAGAGGATAACGAAAGAATAACCGTATGTCTTAAGGATTTTCTAAAATCGGATAATCCCGCCCATATAATGGAAGCTCTTACGGCTCTGCAAAAGTCAAATAATCTTTCCTACGCGCTTAGCCAAACGGTAAACATCTTAAAAAACGCCGATGACGCTCCGACGGCTTTCGCCGCGGCTTCGGCTTTGGTATCCGTATCGGAAGAACTTGCGCCTTACAATAAAGCCTTATTCAATATAGTTTCTTCCGCCAATCAGGAAGACTACAAAAAGACCTTGGCCGTAATCATATTGGCGGCCTCAAACGCGGTGGACAGCGGATATACTCCGTTCCTAAACCCGGCCTTAACCGCGCAGGACCCAGTACTTAAAGCCTATGCGGCAGCCGCCTACGCTCTGCTTATACCAGATACGAAAACAAGATTTATCAACGATATTATAACGCTCTACGGCTTTGACAAACCCTTCGCTTTAAGAGCTTATCAAAATACGGGCCTAAAGAGAAAAGAGCTTTACTCCGCCTTGAAAACCGCCCTTAAAAATGAAGAGGAAATAACCCGCTTCTCGGCGGTGGAATGGATAGGCGACGACGGCGATAAAAAATCGCTCGAGGCTTTATTCTCTTTATCTTACGACGACGCTTCCACGATCTCGGCCGCGGCAAACGCTTTGGCCTCCAACTACGATATTATCGAAGCGAAACTCAAAAAGGAAATGAGGTCCGCGCCGCAATCCTCCGCCGCAGCCACCTCCGTTATGACCTACGCGCTGCTGGGCGGAGAGCATTTCGACGATATAGACAAATATCTGCAAAGCTCCAACGCCAATGAACAGGCAAACGGAGCGAGGGTTGTCCTTTCCGTCGCCGAAATACTCCAGAATAAAACCCCATACTACAAAAACCCCCAGCTAGAGGAACAGCGCGTCAAAAAACTTATCGCCCCGCTGGGCAAATTGGCCAACCGCGCCAAAGACGATACGGCAAAATATTATGCCGACGCCGCCATTAAAGCCATTTATAATCTGATCAACGATTAACTTAAAAGCCCCCGCCTTAAAACGGGGGCTTTCTTTTTGTAAATTCATTATTGCGTTTATTACTCCAAATACAGCGTTAGCCCTTCTTAATGGCGAGCGCGGATGCTAAACCGCGGGAATTTATATATCCAAAACCTTAAAAAAGCCCCTCTATCAGTGGACAGAATAAAAAAGCCCCGCCTTATCGGCGGGGCTCTTTTTAAACTTAAAAACTACTCCAGATTTTTAAGAGTATAATCCTTCTTGCTCTTTAACTGTCCTTCCTCAAACACCCATTCTTCAAGCAGATCGCCCGTTTCGGAATATTTCTTGGTTACGCCGTGCGCTTTGCCGTTCTTGTGTGGGGCTATCATCGCGATAGTGCCGTTCTTGTGATAGGAAATTTTGTCGCCGACTATATTGTTTTTTTTGTAAGTACTTTCCGACATTACATTGCCGTCTTCGTCATAAGCCTTGCATACGCCGTCCATATCGCCGTCGACATATTCCGCCACTTCCAATATCTTGCCGTTGGGATAGTATCTCAAGCGGCGGCCGTTTTCTATATCTTTGACATAGGAAAACTCTTCCCTTAGCCTTCCGTTTGGATAATAGACGAAAGCGCGCCCATGCAGCATACCGTCGACGTATTCCTTCTCCACATTCAATTTGCCGCTTTCGTAGAAAATCTTGCTGCTGCCGTTGCGTTTGCCGTTCTTAAAATAGCACTGGAAATATGTCAATCCGTTTTCGAAAAACTCTTTTACCAATCCGTCGGGCAGACGGCCAGTCGTTTCTATAATTTCCAAATTTTCGTCCAGCTTTTCGGTATAGACTTCTTTCCCCTCAAGCAAATAGACCCTCAAAAACTTCCCTTTATCCGCCCCGTCAAGAGCCTTTGTTTTTCTTACTATTAGATTTTCCATATTCTACCTCTATCGCTTCGGACGCCGAATATCCGCTCGCCCAAGCAAATTGCAAATTGTATCCGCCGCAATGGCCGTCTATATCCAAAAGTTCGCCGGTAATATACAGCCCTTTTACAAGTTTGGACTCGCATCTTTCGGGAGAAACTTCCCCCGCCGATACTCCGCCCGCCGTGCAGGAAGCTTCCTTAAAACTCCTAATGCCCGCCACCGTAAAAGGCCAGCCCTTTACCGTTGATACTATTCTATCAAAAATATTATCGTTTATTTCAACTAAAAGCGTATTTTTTCTAAGCCCGGCATAATCCATAAGCAGATTATAAAGCGGAGCGGGCAATATGCCCGTAAACAATTCCTTTATTTTAAAGGAGGGATACTTAGCCGCGCGCTCCTTTAACAATGCCTTAAATTCCGCCGCGCTGAACTGAGGCATAAAATCCAAAATCAATTTATCGCCGCTTTGGGCTTGGCGGCTTAAAGTAAGAATATTATTGCCGCCGACGCCTTTGGCGCCGAACGTTACTTCCCCTTCTTCCCGCTGTTGGGGATTATCGCTTAAAGAGGCCGCGCAATAAAGTTTAAGCCCCGCCAAACGAGATACGGCGTTTTCTTTTAAATCTATTGCGCTTAAAGCGGGGCGCGGATTTATTATCTTATGCCCGAAAGAACGCGCCAAATCATACCCCTTCATACTGCCCGAAACCTGCGGATACGCCGCCCCGCCGCAAGCCAAAACCAAAAACTTAGAACAATACTTGGCTCCGTCGGAACATTCCACTTTGAAGTCGCCCTCCGCCTTATAGGCTTTAAGCGCTTCGCATTTACATTTTATATCCGCGCCCGCAAAAAGCAGTGCCGCGGCGAAACAATCGTTTACCGAAGCCGATTTGCCGGTAATAGGGAAATAGCGGCCTTCGCCTTCTTCCCTGTATAAAAGCCCCAAATCGTCAAAAAACTTTAGGCAGGCGCGCGCGGGAAATATCTTCAGCACTGTTTCGGCGAATTTTCCGTCGCCGTAATATTTATCCCCGCTTGCGTTTATATTGGTAAAATTACACCGCCCGTTGCCAGTAACGAGTATCTTGCGGCCAAGCAAAATTTCCTTTTCCAAAAGCAGTACTCTCAGGCCCGCGCGCGCGCATCTTAAAGCGCACATCATTCCGCTGGCCCCGCCGCCTATTACCGTAACATCGTAATCAACAGACATTTGCTTTTCCCTATCTGGTGCCGGTACTGCCGAAACCGCCCTCCCCTCTTTGCGTGTCGGAAAGTTCGGAGGCTTCCTCAAAAGCGGGGTAAAGAGTCGGCAATACGACAAGTTGCGCTACTTTTTGACCCTTTTCAAAAACGAACGGCCTATCGGTCAAATTGTACATGCATATTATTATCTCGCCCCTGTACGGCGCATCGACCAGGCCCGCCATCACTTTAACGCCTTTGCTCTCTACGGAGCTTTTGCCCCATATGCAGCCGCTTGTGCCATCGGGCAATTCTATCGCTATGCCCGTGCGCACCTTAGCGCTTGAACGAGGCCCTATTTCAGTATATTCCAAAGCGAACAAATCCGCGCCGGAATCCGTTTCGTGCGCACGAGAAGGAAGTTTTGCGTCGAAGTGAAGTTTCTTCACTTTTATTTTCATATAAACCTCAGCTAAATTTGAAAATTATAAAAGATATTATCACGGCCAAAACAAACAGCGCCGCCGCGAGCGCGGGCTTTAAATTCTTCTTGGCGATTGGAGGCTCTTCAAAGGCGGTTTTCTTTTCCGCTTTAGAATTTACGGTTCTGAGATCCCATAAGGATACTACTCCAAGCAAAGTATTATCACCATCCGTTACGGGCAAAAGAGCGAGTTTGTTTTCCAACAGAATATCACGCGCTTTGGCAATATCGTCGAAAGGGCTAAGCCTTACAAATTCTACATTCATCACAGAACCGGCCAAACTCTCCTGTGGATAAAACGCCAGCTGTCCCGTAGCTATAACTCCGCACAACTTCCCCCCTTTATCCAATATGAATACCGATAAAGGCATTTTGTTTGCGGGCAAGGTTTTCAATCTGGCTACAAGATCTTTTATTTTGGCGTCGGTCTTAAAAGAAAGGAAATCGTTTTTCATCAGTCTTGCCGCGCTGCCCTGCGGATAGTTAAGCACTTCCTGCAAGGCTTTTATTTGCCCCGCTTCCAAGGAATCGGCAAGACGCTTTTTATAGTGCGGCGGAAGATTAAGCATTATCTCGCCCGCGCGCCGCGCGTTAAGGCCCTGCATTATCCGCGCCGCCTGCTTGACGTGCAAACGCCTGAGCAGAAAAGCGGCTTTTTTGGGGTTCATATGCTCCAGACAGGTTATTATTGAAGAAGCCCTCAAGCCAGAAAACCAAAATACGGCCTCGCTCAGCGCCATTTCCTCCACCGAACGCGCCGCCTTATCCGGGCTCGCGGCTATATATTCTTCCAGCATTTTCGAGCCGCTGCTTTTGTGCTGCATTGTATCAAACATTAATAAATTATAGTATATTGCAAAGCGGTGTCAAAATCTATCATGGGGGCCGATTATGTACTTTACAAAACCTATCGCGCGTCTTACCTTTCAAGACGTGGTTCACTTTCTTAAACAGGGTGTGGCGGAAAACACCCTGCTGGACTATAAATATATGCTGCCTAAAGACAACGAAAAATTCGCCAAAACGATAGCCGCCTTCGCCAATTCCATGGGCGGCACCGTGATAATCGGCGTAAAAGACGAACACGATAAACCCAAACCGCCCTTTTCCGGCATCGCCTTCCACGGCAAAATACGCGGCCAAATAGAAAGCATAATCCAAAATTACATAGACCCTATCGTCTTCGTAGACATCGCCACCTGTAAGGACCCCAACAGCAATAATATGTTTGTGGTGGTCAATATTCCGCAAAGCAATCTAACGCCGCATTTGGTCGGCAGGCTAAAAAGAGCTTATATCCGCACGGGGCAGGCCTCCAGGCCGGAAGTCATCGTACACCCCGATAAGCTCCCTTGGCTTATGGACAACCGCAGAAAAAGCCAAAACCTGCGCCACATTCTTATAGACAAAGCGGAAGCGCATTTCAATAATTTCCTGCGTTCGCAAAATAAAGAGCCCTCATCAGCCCACGCCGTATGCGGCTTCACCCTGCTGCCCCTTTATCCGCAAACGCCGATTACCGACTATAAAAAACTGCCGCAAACCCTTAAACAGGCCTCTTTTGTTTACCGCGCAGAAAAATGGCCGCGGGAAGGTACGGTAAACAGCGTGCAGGACGGTATCGTGTTAAATCCTTCCGGCACTTTAAACGCTTGGGAATTTAACTGCTACGGCCTGATTTCCAGCAAAACGGTGCTGGCCGACGAAAATAACCATATAGACCTAAATAATTTTTATCTTCAATGCGTGCTGTTCTTCAAAACCGCGGCAAGATTTTATGAGGCGATAGGTTATATCAGCCCGCTGTTGCTAAGGGTTAAAATATCCAATGCGAGGGGCTCGATAATACTCTCGCCCGAAGGTGAAAGGAAGATTATAGAAGATTATGTCAGGATAGACCGCAACGTCGAACCTATGCTGCTATCTGGCGATATGGCCAAGTTTTGCGCCCAACTGCTTGAGGAACTTTCCTGGTCGCTCAATCTGCCGATGCAAGGCGAAAATGACGGCCTCTCAAAAGCGCAGTGCATCCTGGACGAATGTAAAATTATATAATTATATATATGAAGATAATAAATGCGGACTGCCTGGTAATAGGCAGCGGAATAGCAGGATCCTTATATTCTTATATCGCCGCCAAGGCCGGCCTTAAATGCGTGCTTGTTTCCAGCGCGGATATTGATACTTGCAACAGTGCCTTGGCGCAGGGCGGAATAATCTACGAAAAACACCCCGACCTTAAAGCTCTCCTTAAAGACATTCAAAACGCCGGCGGCGGCAAATGCAACGAAGAGGCTGTACTATCGGCCTGCTCGGAAGGCTTTAAAGACATAGAAAAATATTTCATCAAAGAGTTTGACACAGATTTCAACCGCTCCGAAACAGGAGAACTGCTTCTTACCAAAGAGGCCGCCCACAGCAAAAAAAGAATTATCTTCAGCAAAGACACTACCGGCCAAGCCATAATAAGCGCGATGCAGAAGAAGTTAAAAAAAGTAAAAAATCTAAAAATTCTGCCACAATGCAACGCCATAGATTTGCTTACGCTTTCGCACAACTCGCAGAATTATTACGACATTTATAAACCTTTAACCTGCTTCGGCGCTTATATACTTGATAACAAAACGCTGGAAGTCTTCGCCGTAACGGCAAAGAAAACCGTACTCGCTACCGGCGGAATCGGCCAAATTTACAAGTATACCACCAACTCGCCCGCCATCTACGGCGACGGCATCGCCATGGCATACAGAATAGGCGCGAGAGTGATAAATATGGAATATACCCAATTCCACCCCACCGTATTCGCCAAAGGCAGAAGCGCGCTGATTTCCGAAGCGGTGCGCGGCGAAGGCGCCGTATTGATTAACGCCAAAGGCAAAGCCTTTATGGCGGATTATCACCCGCTTAAGGATTTGGCGCCCAGAGATGTAGTTTCCCGCGCGATAGAACACGAACGCCTTAAAACGGGCGCGGACTGCGTCTATCTGGATTTATCTTCAATGACGCCCCAATTTATTACACAGCGTTTCCCGCATATATACAAAACCTGCTTGGACGCGGGCGTGGACATCACCAAAGAACCTATCCCCGTAGTGCCGGCTATGCATTATTTCTGCGGCGGTATATTTACCGACCTTAAAGGCAGGACGAATATCCTTAACTTAAACGCGATAGGAGAATGCGCCTGCAACGGATTTCACGGCGCAAACCGCTTGGCCAGCACCTCCCTGCTGGAAGCCGCGGCTTCCGCCTCGCTTACGGCCAAGGCAGATATTGCGGAAATTAAAAAACAATCTTTCTATATTCCAAAACCCAAAGACTGGAAAAGCCCGGAAGCCCTGCCCGACAAAAACCTTATCCTGCAGGATATATCCGTAATAAAAAGCACGATGTGGAATTATGTCGGCTTAATCAGGAGTGCCGCGCGCTTAAACCGCGCGGAGAAAATATTAAGGCACCTTCATAACGAGATTTCGGTCTTTTATAAGGGCTACAAAATTACCGAAGACTTGCTTAAACTCAGAAACGCGGCCCAAACCGCTCTCCTGATAACTTACGCCGCCCTTAAAAATAAGCAGAGCTGCGGCACCCATTACAGGGAAGACTGACAATACCTTATATATGGAATTTAAAAACGCCGCTTTAAAGCGGCGTTTTTTCTCGCATCAAAAGTTTTTGACTTTTCCCAAGATTCACCCGCCGCTAAAGATAAATTTAACCCGCCAAAATCCGTTTTTTGAAAGGTTTTTATCGACATAAAAGCCAATAAAAAACGGGGCCCCGATTAGAGCCCCGCATAACTGTATCAATGTTCCCGCCTAGTTAATGCTTGACGGCGGCCTTCTTTTTGCCGCGCGCCGTCATTTCAACCAAATTCTGCACCAAAACATAGAATAGCGGTATTATCAACAAACCCAACACCGTGCCGAGAAGCATACCGAAAAACACCGGCGTGCCTATCGCTTTTCTGCTCGCCGCGCCCGCGCCCGTAGCTACAATCAGCGGGAATACGCCCAATATGAATGTAAACGCCGTCATAAGAACCGCGCGGAACCTTTCAAAAAGACCCTTCAGCGCCGATTGCACCACCGAAACGCCTCGCTCGTGTTCCTCTTTGGCGAACTCCACTATCAATATGGCGTTTTTGCTGGCCAAGCCTATCAACAGCACCAAGCCCAGCTGGGCGTATATGCTAAGAGATAAACCCATTACCATCAAGCCTAACAATCCGCCAAGCAAGGCCACTACTATCGACATCAACACCGCCATAGGGATACTCCAGCTTTCGTACTGCGCCACCAAGAACAAATACGCAAACAATATAGCCAGCCAAATCAAGTATCCTATCTGCCCGCTGTTCTGCTTTTCCTGATAGCTGATGCCAGACCACTCGTAAGCGTAACCTTCAGGCAAAGCCTGCTTTGCCAGCTCCTCCACCGCGGCCATCGCCTGGCCCGAGCTTATGTCGCTCTTCTGCGTCGCGTTTATCGTAGCGGAAGGATACTGGTTGTAACGCGTTATCATTCTGGGCGAAAGTATATCCCTAAAGTCTACAAAAGCCCTCAAAGGCACCATCATACCGCTTTGATTGGGTACGTATAAATTGTCCAAACTGGTCAAATTCTGGCGGTACTTCCAGTCGGACTGTATCATAACTTTGTTTACCTGAGTGCCGAAGTTTATGTCGTTTACGTAGCCAGATCCCAGATAATTTTCCAAGGCGGAGAAGATATTTGTCAAAGGTACGTTCATAGATTCCGCTTTCGTCCTGTCTATATCCAAAAACACGTTCGGCGTTTTAGCCGTAAAGTTGGAAAACGCGAAAGATATATTCGGATTACGCCTTAAAGCATCCAGGAAGTTCTGTTTTACCGTATCAAGCTTATTGTAATCGGCATCGTTTAAAGATTGTATCTTCAAGTCCATACCGCCCGCCGAACCTAAGCCCGGTATAGCCGGCATTTCCATAAATTGGAATTCCGCCTCCGGTATATTGGACACCTTCGCCTTAAGTTTGTTTAAAATATTGGTGGAATACAATTCGTCGCTTTTGCGTTCGCTCCACTCGTTAAGGCTGACTATTATCATAGCCATATTCTCGCCGCTGCCGCCGGTCATACTGTGCCCTGTTACGCTCATTACGCCTTTTACGCCTTCCTCTGCTTTAATTATCGGAGTAACTTGGTCTATTATCGCTTTGGTCCTCTTGAAAGAAGCACCTTCCGGCAGCTGTATGTTGAGCATTATCACGCCTTGGTCTTCGCCCGGGATAAACGACGTCTGGCTTACTTTAAGCGTACCCCATACCAATAAGACGAATATCACAAATATTACCGCTATAAAAATACTGCTCCTGGCTATTATACGTACAACCGCGCGGTATTTTACAGACGCTTCCGCCACTATTGCGTTAAACCATACCAAAGGTTTGAACGTCGTAGGAGTAAGAGGTTTTAACATCGTCGCGCATATCGCAGGCGAAAGGGTAAGCGCGTTTATCGCTGAAAATACCACCGCCGTAGATATGGTTACCGCAAATTGTTGGTATATCTTTCCCGTTATGCCGCCCAAAAAGCCTATCGGCACAAATATGGCCAGCAATACTAAAGTGGTCGCTACTATCGGGCCTGATATTTCCTTCATCGTTTGAATCGCGGCGTCTTTAGGGGTCATTTTCTCCCTTGTTATCAACAGTACCGCACGTTCCACCACGCAGATAGCGTCGTCCACCACAACGCCTATGGCCAATACCAAACCGAACAGCGTAAACATATTTATCGTGTAGCCCAATACCTTAATTACTATAAAAGTACCAAGCAAAGATACCGGTATCGCCACCGAAGGAACCAAAGTGGAACGCCAATCCTGCAGGAATAAGTAACATACGAACACAACCAATACGAATGTAAGTATCAAAGTCCAAACGACCTCGCTCACAGACTCATTGATGTAAAGGGTCGTATCCATATTGATATTGTAAATCAAATCGTCAGGGAAAAACGTAGACAGCCTTTTAAGCTCCGCTTTAATGCCGTCCATAGTAGTAAGAGCGTTCGCCCCAGATACCATACTTAAGGACATCGTTACCGCCGGGGTGCCGTTAAACTCAGAAGCCGCGCTGTAACTTTCCATACCGATCTCTATCCTGCTGATATCGCCAAGGCGCACCAATCCGCCCTGCTCGTCCGTCCTTACGATTATGTTCTTAAAATCCTCGACATTGTTTATACGCCCCTGCGTCTGCAGAGAATATACCAACTGCTCATCACTCTCGTTGGGGTATGAACCGATTTTACCCAAAGTCGGCTGATAGTTCTGCGATTCTATCGCCGCCCTTATGCTGGATACCGGCAAATTGAGAGAGGCTATCTTATCGGCGTCAAGCCAAATGCGCATACTCTTCTTAGCGCCGTGTATACCGACATCGCCTACGCCGTCTACTTTTATCAAGGCTTTCTTTACGTTATTTTCAAGATAGTCGTTGATATAGTTGGTATCATAAGTACCGTTGGGCGACATAAAACTCACAAAGCCCAACATGCCAGATGACATTCTCCTTACGCTCATTCCTCTTCTGGTAACTTCCGTAGGAAGCTGCCCCGTAGCCTGCTGAATACGGTTCTGCACCTTAACTTGCGCCATATCAGGGTCCGTACCAGATTTAAAGCTGATGGTCAAAGAATAACGGCCGTCGGAGGAGGTGGAACTCATATAAATCATGTCTTCCACGCCGTTGAGTTCTTCTTCCAACGGGATACCTATCGTCGTAGCCACTACGTCCGCGCTCGCGCCGGGATAACTCGCCGATACCCTTACCTCGGGCGGGGTTATCTCCGGATATAAAGCCACGGGCAAGGTCCACAAACATATTATGCCCGCCAAACTGATTATCAGCGATATTACTACCGCGAAACGGGGTCTTTCTATAAAAAATTTAGAAAACATTATCCGCCCCTCTCTATTGCGCCACTATCGTACTCTTTACTGACTGACCGTTGCTTACCTTCTGCACGCCCGATATTACTATCTTCTCGCCCGGTTCTATACCGGAATTTACTATGTAATTGTCTTCGTAGCTCTCTCCCAAGCTGACATACCTTTGCTGCGCTACGTTATCATCATCAACAACCATTACATACTTGCCGTTAGAATCCTGCGCCACCGCCACTTGCGGGACCAACAAAGTTTCCTCCAAGCCGGAGGGAGATACCAATATCGTTATCAAATTGCCAGGCACCAAAAGCCAATCGGGATTATCATATTCAGCATACATTGAAATCGTAGCCGTTTCCGGGTTCATTTCATTATCCTGATATATCTTGGGCGTTTTGGCGTCTATTATCTGCCCATTGGCGAGCAAAAACTGTACATTGGTTTTATTTTCACCGTCTTCGCCGATATACTTCAAACTTTCAAGACGTTCCTTATCCGTCAAGGAAAAACTTATCCTTACCGGATTTATCTGCACTATGCGCGCCAAACTTGACGTCGAACTATCGACATAATTGCCCTTGGTTATCAAACTCTTGCCTATCTTGCCCGATATTGGGGCCTTTATTTCGCTGTGTTCCAAATCTATTGAGGCCAATTCCAAATTCGCTTTTGCCTGTTCCAAGGCCGTTTGCGCCACTTCCAATTCCGCCGCGGGCAGCATTTTGTCTTTATACAGAGAATACTGCCTGTCATAATCGTTCTGCGCCTGCGAAAGCGTAGCCTTTGCGCTGGCTACATTGGCTTTGTATTTGCGCTGTTCTATTCTAAATAAGGTATCCCCCTCTTTAACGAAAGAACCGTCTTCAAAGAGGACTTCCTCTATATACCCCGAAACCTGCGGCCTGATGTCTACCGCGTTCATCGCTTCCACTCGGGCTATATACTTCTTGGCGGGCGCAATGTTCTTTTTCTCCGCGCGCTTTACCGTTACGTATACGTCGCCTTGCCCCATCGGCATTACGGCGGCGCTCTTCTGCGAAAATTCCTTCCCCAAAAAGTAGCCGCCAGCCAAAGCCGCCAATATGAGTACCGCGGCTATTATATTATCCTTTTTTATCTTTTTGCTCATCTTAGAATCTCCCTATCGCTCTGTATAAATCCGCTTTGCTTATCAAAAGCCCGTAAAACGCGTTGACCAACCCCTGTCTGGCGTCGGCCAACTGCGAGTTCGCCATAAGCAAATTGAGTATGTCTATCTTACCCACCTCGTAATAACGGAACGCCACGCGCTCGTTTTCTTCCGCCGTGGCGAGAATCTGTTTGCTTATCTCATAGGATTTTACCGCCGTATTATAGTTCTGATAATAAGACCATACTTCGTTTAAAACGCTTATCTTTGTGTCTTCCAAACTCTCCTTGGATTGCTCATATTCATACTTGGCTTTGCTTACGGAATACGATGTGTTAAAACCGCTGAATATAGGCCAAGATAATTTAAGCCCCACGGAGCTGCCCCGCTTATAGGGCAAATCGCGCTTCCAGTTATCGTCGTAAGAGCCTTGCGCCACCGCGGAAAGGCTGGGCAAACCGCTTGAACGGGCGGAAGTTATACCCGCTTTGCCCGCGTCAACGTCACTTTGCTTCTGTTTGATTTCAGGCCGGTTCTTTAAGGCAAAATTCATTAACTCTTTTATATCGTTGCCCGATTCTAATTCTATTACAGCGTCGTCGGCAGACATCTTTTTAAGCTTAAGCGGAGTATCGGGCGGCAAATTCAACAGTACGGCCAAATTGCCCTCGTTCTGTTTTAAAGTATTTTCCGCTTCCGTTACGCTTAAGACGCTTTGCTCGTAAGTGGTTTTGGCCTGCAATTTGTCCACCAAAGATACCATGCCAAGTTCATAGCGCTTGGAGGATTCCTCAAAAGATTTGCGGTAGGTCTTCATTGTGGACTGCGCACTCTCCAAAGAAGCCTGCGCCCCCAATACCCTAAGATAAGCGCTGTGCACCTTTAATACTGTTTCCTGCAAAGAAGCGTCATAGGCGTGTTCGGCGCTGGTCAAATACGCTTTGTTCAGCTTAATGTTGGAAGACCGCCCGCCGAAATCATATATAAGCCAGCTTAAAGCCACCCCTGCGGAGTAAGGCTCGTTTTGGACGGAGTCTTTATCTTCCTCCATCTCTCCCGTTAAAGATCCTTCACCGTTGACCTCTATACTCGGCAAATAGCCGGACTTAGCCGCGCCCAATGCCGCTTCCTTGGCTTTTAACGCCATATAATCCGCGCTTAACGCTGGATTATTGCATATCGCCACGGCGGTTAAATCCTCCAAGGTAAGGTCTTCCGCGGTTATATCCACACCGCTGCATTCCTGCGGCGGTTCGTTCTTATACACGCCGAAGATATCCCAGCCGTTTACCCCTATCGATAACATCAGCATGGCCGAAATAATTATGTATTTCCTCATTTTCGCTCCTTTTTATACTCGTTTAAAATCGCTTTGGTATTTCTCTCCACCAATTCCTTGGCCGTTTGTATTATATATTCATCAGGTTCTTTCTTGGATAAAATCTTCATAAATTTATCTTTCTCGTGCCATAAACCTATCGTCGGCGCAAATATCATATGCGAAAGCAATGCCGTTTTGGCGTCGTCCGCTTTCAGGCCCGTTATCTTGCTTACGCATTTTAATATTATCTCGTTGGAAGGAGATATTATATTCTCGCGAAAGCGCTTGTTGTATTTGCTGGGATAAAAATTCTCCCGCAATAGAAACAGCGCCACATATTTATTTTTGGGCATAAAATCAAAATCTATAAAATCCCGCAATACCCGCAAAAGCCTTTCCTCCGCCTGAGGCGCCGTCAAATCTTCTATCCCCTCGGAATACTCCTTAAAATGCAGGACGGATTTGGTTTCAGCTTTCATAAAGTCGATAACATAGTCGACAACCGCCTCGTACAAGCCTTCTTTCCCGCCGAAATAATAGCTTATCGCGTGAATGTTTACCCCTGCTTTGCGTACTATCTCTCGCGTGGATACACCGTCCATGCCTCTAAGCGCGAACAGTTCAAAAGCCGTCTTCAAAAGTTTATTTTTGGAATCTTTCATTCTCGTACCGATTTTTCCATTTTTGGCCGACAAAAATAATATAACAAAAAATCGGCATAAAATCAATCAAACGATTGATTTTATCTCGAGTTTTTCCCAACTGCGGCGCAAAAAAATGCCCGTCCAAATACAGGCCGGGCATTTAGAGCAAAAATTTAAAAATATTAAGCTAATCTCCGCCCGCACCGCCTTTTGATACTTTAAGATTATCGCATATCGATACGCCCGTTTCCGTACACGTCGTTATGCCCGTTATGTAATTTTGAGAAAGAACATAGCTCTCGCCAGCGCCTATTACGCGAGTGGCTACCACAGAGTCTTCGCCAAGGACTATCGTAAAATTATTCGTCCTCAAGCTTGTACCAGACGCGGCCGTCCCGTCAATATTGTTAAGAGTAATATCCAATACGGCGTAATCGTCGCTGTAAACATTGTTAGGCGTGCCAAAACGATACCGTTCCTGCGCCTGTCTGATACTCCCTATTAACGAAAGAGCTTCGCCCGCTTTTGAGCGCTCCACCGCCTTAAAATACTGCGGCAGCGCCACAGCGGCCAATATGCCTATTATCAGAACCACGACCAACAGTTCTATTAAAGTAAACCCTTTTGTATTCAACATATATTCTATCCCTATAATAATAGAAAGTTATATCTTCAGCATTACCCGTGCTATTTCTTAAGCATACATACTTTATAGTAAAAAATCAACAAATTGAATTTATATTTATACTGCTGTTTTATCCGCATGAATTTTAACATTCCGTAACTCTTGCATTTGTCCGCTTATATAGTTATACTTGTCTTAGTTTGTAACAGGGGGTTACAATGATAAAAAATAAATTATTGTCTTATGCGCTTATAGCCGCATTAATCATGCCGCAAAGCCTTTGGGCCTGCACCGGCATAGAACTTAAAACCGAAGACGGCAAGTTCCTCTCCGCAAGAAGCATAGAATGGGGCGCTTATGAACTTAAAAGCAATCTCGTGCTTATGCCTAGCGGCGTAAAATTCCAGGCTTATACTTCTCTGGGGGAACAAAACGGACACAAATGGACGGGGAAATACGGTTTTGTCGGCATATCGCTGGTTTATGATACCTATATCGGCGAGGGTATGAACGAAGCCGGCCTCAATGCGGGTATGTTCTATTTCCCAGGGTACGGTTCTTTGGCGAAATACGAAAAGAGAAAAAATTCCAAATCGCTTATAGACATGAACCTCACCACTTGGATTTTAAGCAATTTCGCCACCGTGGAAGAAGTTAAGAAAAATATTGATAAAATAATAGTAGTTCCCGTAGGATACGACAAAAACGGCAATCCTCTGCCTACCGCGCACTGGCGCGTTACCGATGCACAGGGCGGGAGCATAGTAATAGAAATAACCGACGGCGGAAAAGTCAATGTATATGACAATAAAGTCGGCGTACTGACAAATTCCCCCCAATTCCCGTGGCAGGTGACAAATCTTAATAATTACGTAAACTTAAAACCCGGTACAGCCAAAGGATTTGGGGCAAACGGCATACAGATAAAGTCATTCGGGGCGACATCTTCGCTTTTGGGGCTGCCCGGTGATTATACGCCGCCTTCCCGCTTCGTAAGGGCTTTCTTCGCGATAAACACCGCACCTAAAATGCCCAATGCCGAAAAGGGAATAAGGCAAGCTTTTCAGATCTTAAAAGGTTTTACGATACCCATAGGAATGGAATTTGCGCCCGGCGAAAAAGTACCAAATATCCCCAGCGCAACCCAATGGACCGCTTTGAGCAATTTGTCGGATAGAGAATTCTACTACAACACTATGTACAACCCGCTGGTAAGAAAAGTAGACTTGAAAAAAATAGACTTTGAAACCGCGCAAAAAACGGTATTCCCGCTGGAAACCCAGCTTGAGCCGGTATTTAAGGAAATATACTTTAATTGAAGTTAGAACGACTGTGAAAATCTATTAAAATATCCCCCCTTTTTGCGGGGGATATTTTTTATATATTTGTTTTTTGGGAAAAATGGCGTAAACTTTTTATGTAAACCAAAAAGCAGTAAAGGAGGGTGTTCTTTATGGAAAGAAAATTGAGGGTTGCCCAATACGGCTGCGGGAAAATGTCGGTATACTCCATGCGCTACGTCTATGAGAAAGGGGCCGAAATAGTAGCCGCTTTCGACATCAACCCCGAAGTTATCGGAAAAGATATCGGCGAGATAGCCGACATCGGCAAGAAAGGCGTCAAAGTAAGCGACGCGAAAAAAGCAGGCGAAATACTAAAAGAAATCAAACCCGACATCTGTATTATAACCACGCAAAGCCTCTTCAGCGATTTATACGAGCCTTTCAAAGTATGCGCACAAAGCGGAGTAAACGCGATATCAACCTGTGAGGAAGCATTCTTCCCCTGGAATTCCTCCCCCAAACTAACAAAAGAATTAGACGAACTGGCAAAGCAAAACAACTGCACGCTCTGCGGAAGCGGATACCAAGACGTATTCTGGGGATATTTGATAACCGTTCTTTCCGGAGCGACTCAAACAATAAAGAAAATAAAAGGCAAATCCAGCTATAACGTGGAGGATTACGGCATAGCCCTAGCTAAAGCGCACGGCGCGGGGCTGGATTTGGATACTTTCGCAAAAGAAATATCCGCCTCTGACAATATCAGCGAAGAACAACGCAATAAAATGATAGAAAACGGCACATTCCTGCCTTCGTATATGTGGAACGTAAACGGCTGGATGTGCGAAAAACTCGGCCTCACCATAACGGAACAAACGCAGAAAACAGTACCCCAAACACATAATGCTGAACTTAAAAGTTCTACCTTGAATATGACCATACCCGCGGGCCACGCCACCGGTATGTCGGCCGTCGTAACTACAAAAACCAAAGAAGGCATAGTTTTGGAAACGGAATGTATCGGCAAAGTATACGCGCCCGACGAGTTTGATCAAAACGACTGGACGATAGAAGGCGAACCTTCCACCAGGATAACGGTCAACCGTCCCGCCACTGTGGAGCTGACTTGCGCAACGATAGTCGGCCGCCTGCCCGACGTCATCAACGCGGAGCCGGGCTATATCACTACGGACAAAATGCCAGATCCCGTTTATCGTACCAAACCGCTTAACGAGTATGTAAAATAAAGGATAGCTCAAACTTTATCGGCGCCCGGATTTCTTAATACGGGCGCCGTTTTTATTTTGGATCTTCCCCAAATAGAAAATAATTGATATAATGAATATATAAACAAATTATCCGACGGCGAGACAATATTTAAAAAAAAACAAAAAACTTTACAAAATCGGATAATTATAATAAAATATTTATGTAGTCCTCGGTAGCTCAATGGTGGAGCGATCGGCTGTTAACCGATAGGTTATAGGTTCGAGTCCTATCCGAGGAGCCAGATTTCAAAAGCCCGTCATTACGGCGGGCTTTTTTATTTTCTTCTAAAAAGCCTCTTCCTTTCCTTATATAAAAAATACCGCGTGCCCAATTATAAGGCGCGCGGCATTTTTAAAGAAGCATACCCCTCTATTTGGCGGGAGTATAATCCTCAAGTATTTCCGCTTTCTCAATTACAACCGGTTCTACGGGTACGTCGTCATGCGGGAAACGTCTGGTAGTAGGCACAACTTCTATCGAATCCACAACCTCGCTGCCGCTTACCACTTTGCCAAATACCGCATAACCCCAGCCTTGTATCGTTTGGGATTTAAAGTTAAGGAAATCGTTATCATTGGTATTGATAAAGAATTGCGACGTCGCCGAGTCTGGATCTGAAGTACGTGCCATCGCTATGGTATATTTATTGTTTTTAAGACCGTTGTCGGCTTCGTTCATAATAGGAGCTCTGGTGGCGCGCTCCTTCATTTGGGCGTCCATTCCACCGCCTTGTATCATAAAATCCTTTATCACTCTGTGGAAAATCGTACCGTCATAATGGCCGTCTTTGACGTATTGTACAAAGTTTTCCGTAGTTTCGGGCGCATTTTTGGAGTCAAGTTCCAAAACTATATCGCCTTTATTGGTTTTTAAAAGTACGTACATTGTATTCTCCTCCGCGTTATTATCCGCTTGTACCTGAGCCGCGGCCGGAATCTTTTCTTCCGCAGGCGCGACATTATCCTTTTTGGCACAAGCCGCCGTCATAACGGCTATTAAAGAAAACGCAAAAATAAGTTTTATGGTTTTATGCATAGGCACCTCCCAATCATTTTATTATATATATTTTCCCCTTTTTATTTAATATTTTTATTAAAACCCACAGCATTATGGCAGATAAAAGGTAAAATATATTTATGGAAGACGCTTTTACAAAGTTGTTAAAAGGATACAGGTCTTTTAGAGAAAACTCCGCCTTAAGAAAGGAGTTCTTTCATGACTTGCATCTCGGACAGAATCCTCAGACGCTGGTAATATCCTGCTGTGATTCCAGAGTTGTACCCAATATCATAATGCAGGCGGAACCGGGCGAAATGTTCATTACCCGCAATATAGCGGGCCTTGTCCCACCTTATGACACCAGCCACACTTCCTATCACGCGACAAGCGCCGCCATAGAATACGCCGTACTGCACCTTAAAGTAAAACATATCATAATAATGGGCCATAAAGGCTGCGGCGGCATAGCGGCTTTAATAGAACGTCAAAATAAGGAGCATTCTCATACGGATTTTATCGATAAGTGGATGGAAATAGCAAAACCCGCTTTGGCCGCGGCCGAATCTTCGTACAAGAACTTGCCGTCCGAGCAAAAAGCCGAATTATGCGAACGGGAAGCCTTAAAAATATCCATAAAGAATCTTCTTACTTTTCCTTGCGTGGCGCAGGCCGCAGCAGAGAAGAAGTTACAAATACACGCGATGATGTTCGATATAAAGGAATTTTCCTTAAGCCTTTACGATCCCGCCAAAGACGTTTTTGAGCTTATAAAATAAAAGCCGCGCACGGACAAACATAAAGTCCGAACGCGGCAAGAAACGGTTATTTTAATATTAAAGCCGTTTTTACACGTTTTCCTTATCGGTCTTTTCCTGCAAGGTCACATAGTCTACTTTGCCGTTGCCCATTATCGGCAGGTTCTCCACTATGTTTAAGCGTTTGGGCACCCAAAGTTCGCTAAAACCGTTTTCTTTAAAATACTCCTGTATATCTGCGGTTTTGGCATCGGGATTGGTGGTATAGGCGACGAGCTGTTCGCCTTTCTTTGCGTCTGGCGCGCGCACCACCGCCTGCATATACTGCGGCCAAAGCTGGGTAAGGGCCGTTTCCACCGCGCTTAAGGACACCATTTCCCCCGCTATCTTCGCGAAGCGTTTGGCGCGGCCTTTTATGATTATAAAGCCGTCGTCGTCAAATTCCACTATGTCGCCGGTATCGTACCAACCGTCATCCGGCGGTTGTATTAGGCCGGGCTTGTCTTCTTTCAGATATCCAAGCATTACATTATCGCCCTTAACCCAAAGGCGTCCGCCATCTTCTATGCCGGGCACTTTCTCCAGGCGGTACTCTATGCCCGGGAATATCCTTCCGACGGTCCCCCTCTTAAAATACATTGGCGTGGTGAAGGAAATTCCGGGCGACATCTCCGTCGCGCCGTAAGCCTCCAATATCCTTATGCCGAACTTCTCCGACCATAATTTGAAGGTTTCATCTTTCAGTTTTTCCGCGCCTACGGCGGCGTATCTTAAGCTGTAAAAATCGTAAGGATGCGCCGTTCGCCCATAAGCGTTGAGAAAAGTATCCGTCCCGAAAATTACCGTAGCGTTCCTGTCGTATACCAGTTCCGGCACTATTTTGTAATGCAGCGGCGAAGGATACAAAAATACCGAGGCCCCGCTCAGCAAAGGCATAAACAAGCCGCATACCAGCCCGAAGGAATGGAACATCGGCAGAGCGTTGAAGAATTTATCTTCCAATCCGTAAGATATTACGCTTGAAAGCTGGCACCTGTTGGCATTTATGTTGCGGTGGCTTAACACCACCCCCTTCGGCACGCCTTCAGAGCCGCTGGTAAAAAGTACTACTGCGGGGCTGTTTGGATCCTGATTTTTGCAGGCGCGTTTGTAGGAAAAATACGGGAAATTGGATTTTACCAAAGCCTTTAACTTGTCAAACAGCGTTATTTCCTTTTGAAGATCCTCAAGATAGACCATCTTTACGCCCGCATTTTCTATTGCGTCGCGCACGCTTTCCAATCCGCCTTTAACTATAAACAGTTTTGAGGTTATAACAGTCTTAATATCGGCCGCCTTGCAGGCTGAAAGTATGTTCTTTACGCCAGAGGAGAAGTTTATCATAGCGGGTACCCGTCCGTAAGCCATAAGCCCGAATATCGTTACGGCGCAGGCGTTCACGTTGGGCAGAAGTACGCCGGTAAATTCGCCTGCGGAAGTAAAGGCGGTAAATTTCTTGCCAAGCAGGAACATACCCGTAAGAAGCGTGGCGAAATCTATACTTTTTCTGTTGACGTCTTCCAAAGCTCTGAGGCCTCTTCCCGCGAAATCGGTCGATTCCATAAGAGCGCGCACCAAAGTAATGTCTATATTGGCGCTTCTGTAACGCATATCGGTCATAAGATCGTAAACTTTATCTTCGGCTTTATAGCGGCGCTCCCTGCTCTTAAGGTGGCCCGGCAAATCTAATTTGACGGCGGGCATTATGTTCAAGGAAAACTCGACATCGGGCCTATGCCTCAATTTGCGCCCAAAATAGGCAAAACGGGAATACTGCGTACCCTGAACAAACATAGGCAATATTTTGGCGCCGCTCTTTTCTGCTATCATAGCGGGGCCGTGGTAAATCTTCATCACGCCGCCCGTAGTGGATATGCGGCCTTCTGGGAATATTATCACCTTGCGGCCATTTTTCACTTCGTCTATTATCGTCTTTACCGACATCGCGTTCGTCGGATCCACTGGGTAATGGCGGATAAAACGCAGGAATATCCTCACCCAAAACCTCTTGGCGACGGTGCTGTCAACCACAAAGGCAATATCATCGGGCAGGAAGGCGGCCATTATCAGAGGGTCCAGAAAAGAGTTGTTATTGGCTATAATCAAGGTGCGCCCGCCAGCCGCGCGGTAATTGTCCATACCTTTTACTTTTATCGTATAAAGCGAGTTTAAAATAAAGAACAGCGCGGAGCGCAAAACATAATCGGGCAGCAATTTGCAAATATATATCGCGCCGACTATGTTTAAAAACGCCAGTATAACTATTATCAAAGGGGTGCCAAAGCCGAAACTCAAAAGTATCAAACTGGCCAGGCTAGCCAAAAGAACCGCCAAAGCGTTTAAAAAAGTGCTCGCTCCAAAGACTCTGCCCCGCATAGAGGAAGAAGAAAAGACCTGGAGCAAACTTATCAAAGGCACTATATACAGGCCGGCGCATAAAGAGATAAGACATATATCCAAAGATATTCTAAGCCCGCCGAAAGTGGAAATAAAAGAACGCAGATTTATCACTTCCATAGAACTCTGCGCGTTAAGTATCGCCCAAGACAAATCCAACATCGCAAGCGACATTACTATCATACTCAAAGGCAAATATTTAACGCTTATTGAGGCTTTTAGAAGTTTCCTGCACAAAAGCGCGCCCAAAGCCACGCTGCACGTAAAAAGGGTCAGCATATAATTAAGCACTTTATCGTCGGCGTGCAAAATACTCTTGGACAAATCCGGCAGCTGCATTATAAATATCGCGCCCAATACCCAAAACCAGCCTATGGCCAGCATACAAAGAAAAATGTTCTTATCCTTAAAGCACAGTTTTGCGGTTTTGTACAAACTTTTAAAGATATTTACGTCCAGCTGAAGATCCGTCTTGGAACCTTCTTTCGCCGTCATAAACAAAGAAGCGCCAAAACCCGCAAAAGATACCGCTATCATCGTAGGGCAGGCAACGTTAAGGCCCAAACTCGGGCTTTTGGCGAACAAAAGCCCCAGCAATGTCCCGGCCAAAATGGAAAGATAGCGCCCCGCCTCTATTATGCTGTTGGCGTATACCAATTGCTCGCGCCTTACTATCTGCGGGATTACGGCGTATTTTACGGGCGTAAGAAACGCGCCTTGCATACCTAGTATAAAAATAACGCCCAGCAGGAAGGCGGGGCTCTTTATATAAAATCCGAAAGCGGCCAAAAGGGCGGAAAGTATCTCCGTAAACTTGACGGTGCGAATTACCTTCGCCTTGGAAAATTTATCACTCACCTGCCCGCTAAGCCCAGAAAAAATAAAAAACGGCAGCATATAGCACATCAATGCCGCAGCTATGTAAAAAGTATATTGTCTGTATCCCAAGGAATTAAGATTGAAAGCTATAAAAGCGGCGAAAGCCGTCCTAAGCATATTGTCGCCGAAAGAGCCCGCCGAGCAAGCCCAAAACAAAGAGATATAATCCTTTTTGACAAAAACCTTAAGTAATTTGCGCACGAGTCCTCCCTTGCCACTATTATATAAGATTGTATAAAATAAAGAACTTCCTTTATATAAAAACTGCAGGCGTCATTTTGTTTTAAGCGCAAGAATTTGAAGATTGCCGCTTTGCACAAATTGTCAACGGGAAGTACGTCGGGGGTGGTAATTTGTGCAAATAAATGTTAGACTGCTTGTTACCGGTAGTGTCGTTAATGTTTATTATTTAAAGCAACGGAGCGTTTATTTATGAGAATGTTAGACATAATCATCAAGAAGAGAGACGGGCTTCCTCTGAACCAAGAGGAATTCAACCTTATAGCGCAAGGCGCGGCGAAAGGAACCATACCGGACTATCAGTTATCGGCTTTTCTTATGGCGGCTTTCGCAAATCCTCTCAGCGACAAGGAAACGGCGATGTTTACCAAAGCCATGGCCGACTCCGGCGACAGACTTAACTTCAAAGACGTCAAAATCCCAAAAACAGACAAACATTCCACCGGCGGCGTAGGTGACGGCATTTCCATTCCGCTGGCCCCGCTTGTAGCCTGTGCGGGCGTGGCGGTGCCGATGATGTCGGGCCGAGGGCTTGGCCATACGGGTGGTACGCTGGATAAATTGGAATCTATTAAAAATTTTAACGTAAGAACGCCGGTAAAGCAAATATACAAACAGATAAAAGAGATAGGCGTCTGTATGTTCGGGCAAACGGCCGATTTGGCGCCCGCGGATAAAAAACTCTATTCCCTCAGGGACGCTACCGGCACGGTGGAAAGCAGGCCCTTAATCACCGCCAGTATTCTTTCAAAGAAATACGCCGAAGGCGTCGACAGTCTGCTTATGGACGTTAAATTCGGCTCGGGCGCGTTTATGCAGAAATACGAAGACAGCAAAAAACTCGCCAAAGGCCTGGTACGTACGGCCAAACTTATGGGCCTTAACTGCCGCGCACTGATTACCGATATGCGCCGCCCCTTGGGCAGGGCTATCGGCAACAGCAACGAAATGCTGCAAAGCATAAAGATATTAAACGGTGATAAGAATATCGCGCCAGACTTCTATGATCTTCTCTTGGAAACCGCCGCCCAAATGCTTTTGATAAGCGGCAAAACCAAAGACGTCAAAAAGGCAAAAGCTCTTTTGGAAACCTATCTGCAAAACGGAGAAGCGGCCGAAAAATTCAAACAAATTATCAAATGGCAGGGCGGGAACCCCGATATAGTTGACAATCCCGAAAAATACCTTAAAAACGCCAAGTTTGAGCATCTTGTCAAAGCGGAAAAGAACGGCTATATCGCCGAGATGGACGCAAAACTCTGCGGACAGGCCGCCGTACTGCTAGGCGCTGGCAGGGATAAAATGGAAGATAAAATCGACTACGGCGCAGGCATTTGGCTGGAAAAGAAATACGGCGACCAAGTCAAAAAAGGCGACGTAATCGCCAAAATTTATGCTTCCGACAAGAAGCGCCTTGCCGCAGGCGTGGAACTCTTTAACAAAGCGCTTGCGATAAAGAACGCAAAAGTAAAGAAAGAGCCAATAGTAAAAGAAATAATAAAATAAATTCGGTTCCAAACGATATTTTCCCCCTGCTTTACGGCGGGGGTTTTTATTGCCGTTTTAGGCGCTTTTGGCGATTGGCGGGATTTAGTCCTCAAAAATAAGCTATTAAAAGTATTTTTAAATGATTTCAATCGGACAAATATTAAACCGTTTTATAATTATCCGTATTGAATAAGGTAAAATTTACGGAAATATCCAAAGGGTTTCCTCCTTATATACACGCAAGATAAACTCTCTATTACACCGCCTTGGGATACTTTAAAGGCTGATAAAGATTAGCTTCATTTGATACTTAAGATATATTCTTCTTACACGTAATTCCAGATAAATAGATAATTTTAGGTCTTTGCTCTTTTTTATAGTTTCAAATTAACGCAAAATAAAAATCCCCCGCTTTCAACGGGGGATTTAAACGAGTTTATTAAACTTTATTTATTTTCGGCAGGCTGAGCTTTTTCTTCCCCTTCTGCTGAGGGTGCTGCTTCAGCCGTAGTTTGATCCGCGGGCGTATTCTCCGCCGCAGGCGCCGCTTCGGCTTTAACTTCTTCCGCTTTTACTTCCACTTCTGCCGCGGGAGCTTGCTCGGCTTTGCCGCAAGTGCATTCGGGGCAAGCGTTTTCCCCTTCCTTATTGCCGCAAGAGCAGGCTTCATTTTCGCTCTTATCGCCGCCCGCACATTCGCAAGAGGTGCTTTCCGCCGTCAAAACGCAGTCGCAGGTAGTATTTTCCGCGGGTGCGGCCGCTTGCTCGGCGGGCACATTCTCCGCCGCGGGAGCCGTTTCGGCTTTAACTTTTTCCGCTTTTACTTCCGTTTCCGCCGCGGGAGCTTGCTCGGCTTTGCCGCAAGTGCATTCAGGGCAAGCGTTTTCCCCTTCCTTATTGCCGCAGGCGCAGGAAGATTGTTCAACGGGTGCCGCTTCGGTTTTTACTTCTTCCGTTTGGGCGGCTTCAGCATGTTCACCGTCGTGGCAATGCGCGGCTATATCGCCCTCGCTGACTTCCTGCTCGACAAAAGCCTTTTTGGTATTGTCTTGCTCGGCGGGCGCTTGGCGCGCTTCGGGTTTGATTACCACTTTGCGCCATTTGCCTTCGCCTTCCGATATCGTCGTTATCTCAAGATTATCGGCCAAGAAGCGGTGTATATAGCGCCTCATCTGCGCGGACATCGGGCGGAAGCGGTATACGCGTTTTGTGCGTTTTACCATTGAAAGAGCTTTGTCAATTTCATTGTTTATCTTATCTTCCAGTTTGCGCCAATAGTTTTGGGTATCGGCCATTACCGAAATCGGCGTATTGAACTGGCGGCTGACTACCAAAGTTATTATGTATTGTATTGATTCCAAAGTCTTGCCTTCTTTGCCGATTACTATCGCGGGGTGGTCGCAGTCGAAAGTAAGCAAAATCCTCTGTTGTTTGCCGTCCCACCAAACATTGAGGTTTTCGGCCTGTACACCCATGGAACTCAACATTTTGCCCAAAGTTTCCTTCGCGCTTTGCAAGGCGGGTTTCATATCCTCGGGCACTATGGCGTTTTGTATCTCGGCCGAAGGGAGCTTTTGAGGCTCGTTCTCTTTGGGGGTTTTGACTCTTTCGGCTCTGCTTTTGCGGCCGCCTTTCTTAAAGTCCTTGCCGCCCTTGCGTCCGCCGCGCCCTTTGCCGCCGCCAAACGAACTTTCCTTCGCGGCGCTCCTGGGTTTCATCGGCGTGGAATGCTCGGAATCCCATTTCTTCTCTATAATCCGAACTATGGCGGGGCGGCCGCCTATGCCCAAAAAGCCGCTCTTTTCTTCCTGTATTACTGTTACTTCCACTTGGTCGCGTCTGCGCCCAAGCTCGTTAAGACCGCGTATTATAGCGGTAGCTACGTCTTTTCCTTCTGATTGTATTTCTCTTCTTGCCATGGAAATCTCCTAAAAGGCTTTAGCCAGCCTTTTCTTCAATATTAAATTTATAACAAAACTTATGCAGTTGCTCACGAACCAATACAAGGTCAAACCCGCCGGGAAGTTTAAGAATATCAACGTCATAAATATCGGCATCCACTTCATCATCGCCATCGACGGATTGTCCTTTGCCATATCGGGCATGGTCATCTTCTGCTGGATAAACATCATTATACCCATAGCTATGGGCAGTACGTAATACGGATCCTTCGCCGAGAGATCGTGTATCCACCATATAAACGGCGAGCCGTGCAGTGACCACGAAGTCCTAAGCGCGTTAAACAGCGCCAAAAATATCGGCAGCTGGATAAACAGCGGCAGACACCCGCTTAAAGGATTGGCACCGTATTTTTTGTAAAGAGCCATCATCTCGCGTTGCGCCGTCATAGGATCGTTCTTGTATCTCTCTTGGATAAGCTTCATCTGGGGCTGTATCTTCTGCATTACCGCCGAAGATTTAAGCTGTTTATACGTCAGCGGGAACATCACAAGCTGTATCATCAAAGTCATTATGATTATCGCCCAGCCGTAGTTGTGGGTGTATCCGTAAAGCCACTCGAGCAAATTCCTCGCCCATTTGCCAAACTGTCCGAAGAACCCGAACTGTATGGAACGCTGCAAGTCGTAAGGCTCGGCGGCGAGTTCCTCGTAATCCTTGGGGCCGATATAGAAATCCGCATCGAAGGTCAACTCCTGCCCCGCGGCCAAGCTCATCGGCAGTTTGATGTCAAGCTTAGGCCCTTTTACCGCTTTTTGCCCGAAAAGCCCATAAAAACTAGGCTGGCTGTATACGTATTGCTTGCTGAATTTCAAATCGGACGCAGCAGGCTCCCAGCTGCGCGGTATAAAAGCCGTAAGGAAATAGCGGTTGTCTATGCCCGCCCATTCCCAGCCTGAGCATTCTTCTTCCAGCTTAGCGGGTTTCTGCATCATCTTTTCCGTTATGTCGTTTACCGTGGCGTTCTTTTTGCCCGCTTCCCTTATCAGGCAGATGGCGCGCATATTGGCGGAGTTTTCGCTCATTTCGCTTTCCACCGTCGCCAAACCGGGGCCCATATTGACAAATACATCGGAAATTTCGATATTCTTGTCGCCTATGTTCTTTACCGTCAAAGACAGCTTGTTCAACCCGCCGTCTTTATCGAAATAATACCCCTTCTTAACGCTCAAGGTATCTTGCAAAACGGCCTCAAAAGCCATATCCCAAGCATCGTCTTCAACCTTCTTGAAGTTAAGTTCCGGCATAGTGGCGAAGTAGCCCGTCCCGCCGTATGGCGTAAGATTGAGCTTAGCTACCGTGTCTTTAAACTCGTAGGTCTTTATCGCCGCACCTTTGGAAGAAAACGTAATATCCGCATCTTTAAGTTCCAAAGTATAAAGCTTTTCCTCTTCCTCTTGTGAGGAGTTGGAAGCCGTAACTTTGATTTTTGGATTATTTGAAGCAGCCTGCTCTTCTATCACTGCCTGTGCGTTTGGCGGAAATTCCGCTTGTTTTGGTGGGAAAAAATAGCTGTAACCCGCATAGAATACAAGGGTTACGCCCAATGCTATCAGAAAGTCTTTATTCATCAGTATCCTCTGGCAATGCGCGCCGAGCGCAAAAGCCTGAGGCCTTCTGCCAACAGACTACGGAACGGGATCAAATCCGCCCGGGTGAAAAGGATGGCATTTTAGTACTCTCTTCACTGCCAAATACGAACCTTTTATCGCTCCGTGTTTATTTATCGCCTCGTAAGCGTACGCACTGCATGTGGGATAAAACCTGCATACGCCCCCAGGCCCGAGTAACGGCCTTACATATCGGCTGAAAAGCCTTAATAAGCAAAGCAGTATTCTTTTCATCAAAATTTAACAAAACCTAAGGTAAGGGTATAAGAAAGGGTCCTTATGGTTCTTTTAAAATTCCGGCTTTCTTAGCCATTTTCAAGAAAGCCGCGCTTGCCGCCTGCATATCGCAAAACTTTTCAGCGTCTTTTATCGATACCAAGCAGTCGGCGCCGTGTGTCAATAAATGTCTGTTAAGCCGAAAGGCCTCTCTAAAAAGCCTTTTACAGCGGTTGCGAACCACCGCATTGCCTAACTTTTTTGAAACTATTATTCCTATCCGTCCCTCTTTTTTTACGCCGAGGGGAGTTTCCTCCCCTCCGGCTTTTAAATGGGGACCGGGCCTACACCATAAAACACAGCCCTCGCCGTATAGCTTGAGGCCGTCCTTTAAAATACTTTTAAAGTCCCGCTCAAGATACACCCGCTGAGCTTTGGCTAGGCCGAATTTCTTCACAAGATTACTTGCGAATAAGCTCTTGGCGCCCTTTTGCCCTTCTGGCGCTAAGCACTTTTCTGCCACCCGCGGTGGCCATTCTAGCTCTAAAACCGATGGTTTTAGCTCTTTTTCTATTGTTTGGTCTATATGTAGGTAACATAGTGATAATATTATATTATATTTTCCCCGCGCTTGCAATTTCCTTAGACGCCCCCCGCTTACGGCGGGTATATAACATCGGCTATACCGCCGCATTGCGTTCCGCGCACGGCATTTTTGGGTTATATAATATTCCTCCTTAAAAATATAAAACGGCGCGGCACGACTTATGGCCGCATACCTTATTTAAAAGAAACTTTTCTTTCTATTTATTGTATCATTTATCTATGAACTTTACGGACAGAATGATAGTCCTGCTGCGCCAAAACTTCAGGGAAAGGGACCGTATGATATGCGCCTATACGCTTGAGCACGGGCGGGTAGCCCTGCGCTTTCCCGGGGTAAACAGAAGCGATTCCAAACTAAAGGCCTTAAGCGAGCCTTTCGCGCAGTCCTGCGCGCGCATTTATATAAGAAGGAACGCTTCCGTCGGCTGTGTTACGGGCGGGAAAATAGAAACCGTATACCCCGAAATAAGAAAAGACTTTAACAAGACGCAAATGGCGGCTTATTTCTGCGAGCTGTTTTACAGGCTCACCCCGGATTACAACCCCAATCCCGATAAGTTCTCTCTTTTGGAAAACTCGCTTTCCCAAATAAATTGCGCCCCGCTAAACCAAGCGACGGCGCCCGCTTTCCTTTTAAGGCTTATGCAGCTTAGCGGATTCGGGCTTTACGGCCACAGCGTCTTGGGTATCGACGAGGATTTTTGGCAAGCTATGCACGAATTGCCCCTAGCCGAACTTAATTTTAACAGCGAACGGGATATTTTGAATTTGAATAAAACAAGATATGTCTGCAAGAGGTTTTTGAACAGATACCTCAATTATCCCTTGCATACCGTCTGCCAGCTTGAGCTTACCGCGCCAATACCCGCTCAAGAGCAAGAAAAAGAAACCGAGCCCGAACTCGAGCCCGTACTTGCCTAAAGTTTTTGCTTTTGATTTGTCCTTTTAAGGAGTTCTTTTATAAGGAATTCGCTGTCGCGCCTGGGCATAGCCGCAGGCCTGAAGCAAAAAGCCGTAAGGCCCATCGCGACATTGGCCTTTTGGACATCCGTCAATTTGAATTTGCTCTCGTCCGTCATCAAGCAAACATAGAGCATATTGGAAGAGCCGACATTTACCCGCTTCTGCCCTACTATGTCTATCGCCTTTAAAGGCAGGGCGGGGCAGCCGTCTATAAGGATTTCCTTTTCCCGCAGTTCGACCAGCGGTGTTTTGTTGAAAAACAATTCGTAAAAATAGACTCCGCTTTTATAGATGAAAAAAGCCAAACCCGCATAGGCCAGCCATTTGACTTCCTGCAATTTAAATATTACCCATACGGCAAAGGCCGCGCATAAAAGGCATACCGCCAAACTGAAAACGTATCTGCGTCTGTCGCAGTAAAAGAAGATGGATTTGTCTTTGTGTTCCATTTTGTAATTCTACGATATTATTGCCTTGCCCTACAATACGCCCGCCGCAAAATGCAATAATATTCTCAAAGCAAAACCGTTATTGTAAAACAAAAAGAGAGGAGGCTTGCGCCTCCCCCCTTAGGAGGGTACTATATGATTATAGTACCAAAGCTGTTTTATTAGAACTAATTGCTTCCCGTCGGTAAACCGAGCGACGCGCAAATACCGCTTACGCTCCCGCCTGTTCCCCCATTTGTTGTATCATCGCACTCAACTTTGCCGGTATAATAAAATCTGGTAAGAGTATACTTGTTGGCGCCCTGTCTGGTTGCAACGACCTTGCCTGTAGCGGTATCTCCGCCTGTATGCGCTATTTTAAAGTTATTGGTATTCCAACTAGCACCGCTAACGGGGGAACCGCCAACATCGGCAAATTCTATATCCAAAGAAGATAAATCCGCCGGATATACGTTTGTTGAGCTGACCAATCTGGCTCTTTCCATAGCTGCGGCCAAAGACCCCATAATGGATAAAGCTTCCGTCGCTCTGGATTTTTCCACCGCTTTAAAATATTGCGGCAATGCCACGGCGGCCAAAATACCGATTATCAAGACCACCACAAGCAATTCTATAAGGGTAAAACCCTTCCTGTTTAAGTTTTTCATAAACTTCCTCCTTTTTTGCCCTTGCTGGGCACAGAGAAAATTTATCAAAAAAAAAACAGTCAAGCGTTTTTTGACTTTTCGGCAAACCTCGACGTACGGCAGGCTTATTTCCCCCTATTTTTACAATCCCTAAAATTAAAATTCAACAAAGAACTCTAAAAAATACAAGTCCAAATCGGAACAAGCGTTTTTACAATAAGACCCTCGCAAAAGGTTGCTTAAAAAGTTTCAAACAATATAAATGAAAGTAAAATATTATAAAAAAGAGAATTTATTCGCACAAGCGGGTGCTCTACGCACAAGGGTGTCGCCAACGCACAGGGGAGTGCGCCAACGCACAGGGGGCGCTTATATATGGAATGTTAATTGTATCTGGGGCCGAAAAGCCCAAAGGATGCGCCGCTATTTTGAGCTTGCGCCATATCGGAAAGAAGGCCCTTTTCTTCCATAAAGTTATAAATGAAGGAGCCGAACTGTGTTTCAAAATCGGTATAAGATTCGCCTGTCATAAGATATGTCATCATATCCACCCTGGTATATATGCGGCTGAGATATCCGTCAAACCCGACGGAATAGAGCAAGCGGTTGCGCTCAGGCGTTTCGGTATAACCGCTAAGGCCTATCATAGGGATATCATTCAAACCGGCTTTCCTTAAGGTAGCGATGGTAAATATGCCGCCGCCCTTTAAGGATATATCACATATCACGGCTTTAGGCCTAAGGCCCGCGGCCACATCGCGCAAAAGCGGATCTGTTTCCGTATATCTCTTTACGATTACGCCCTCGCCGAAGTACCCGTCCTCGGCCAGTTTTTCAAAAAATTCCAAGATATAGGCTTCGTCGTTGGCGACTACCACCACATCGCCGGGCTTAAAAAAAGATTTTACGGAAGAAAGATATGTCCCCTCGTCTACAAAAACATCGGGCTTACCCAAGAACTTATCCATATCCAAGTTTTCGGCATCGCGGTACTTTAAAGACTTCTGTTTAAATATTCCCCTATTCTCTTTATAAAGCGCTTCCCTTACGCCGTATAGTTCTTCCAGCAAATCGTCTATTGCGGGGTTGGAAGCGTCAAAATTATTCTTTAAATCGCGGATTATGGCGCCGGAAAGATCATTAAGTTCGTTTTTGTGCCATATAAGCATATTATCGTAGGATTTGCGATCGGCCAAAATCTCGTTTATTCTTGCGGAAAGTTTATCGGTCTTTGCCAATACGGCATCAAATTCCGCCTTTTCCGCCCCGCTTAGGGAATTGGCATAAGAAAGCGTACTCTGCGGAATTTTAAGCAATACGGGTTTTAAAGCGTCTTGCAGAACTTGTACATCTATATCCTTTTTACCTGATACCAACACCGCTTCTGAAGCGTCCGCCGAGGATAGCGTTAAATCTTCATACGGCGTAAATATTATTTCCCCGCCTTCAACTTTAAGTTCGCCCCATTGGGGTCTTCCCCCGATATTTAAAGCGGCAGAAATTTCCACTATCTCTGAGGGCGCAATATCGGCATTGCTGGATATGCCGTGTATCTCGCTCAAAGCACCGTTATGCGGGGCAAAAGGTTTCACTTTCACGATAACGGGTATCTTGGAGGAACCATTCCCCAAGTTGTTCAGCGCGTACATATAAGCGCGTTCTATGCCGTCTGCAAAGAAAAGTGCCCTGATGTCTTTATTTTCCGCTTCGCTGGCCGCGGCATAGCTGCCCGGGCGGGTATCTTGCACTCTTAATCCTATGGTATTGATTTTTAATACATCCGACAAATCTAAAGCCATCCCCCTATAATAATAACCCTTCTCGTTGAAATATTTGTCCAATGCGCTGTTTGACATTTTCTCAAGAGTATTGAAATCTACTGCATATTCGCCTTTATGCGCCATATCCAGTTTATATCCCGCCGCTGAGCTTACTTTCTTTCCTTCAGCCGCGGGGCCTATATCCAACTTTTGAGGTATAACCGTCTTTTCCGTGTTGATATTATACGGATTAAGAGTTTCGGGATATTCTATCGGTAAAACACTTTTTTCCTTAAGGCCCAATTTTACCAATTCCTTATCAAGTGTTTCCAAGTCATACATGTCACTTGCGCCAAAATACTCATAATCAAGCATTGAGAGTTTCAACTTCCCGTTAGGCGTGCGCCGCAAATACATATTCGCACCGATATCCGTATGGAAGAACCCCAGCCCGTTAAGCTCTTTATAAAAATTAACTACTTGAAGCCACTCTTCATCCGTTATAGGTATACCGTTGAGCAGTTTTATATCTGACGATTCCGCCGTAGCAAGAGATATACCTTCCGTATCAACGGGTTTTATTATAAACGGAATATCATATTTGTAGAATCTGCCGTTTACGGTACGAAGATCCTTCATCTCGGACTTTATTTGCGTCTGCAATTGAGGTGAAAGGGAAGACAAGTCCTTGGCTAAAAGCGAGGCATAATCTATATCTAAAAGATCATATTTGGCGGCCAAATTATTCTCCCTCATAATCGCGCCAATCTGCAAAGTGCGCTGTACTTCTTCCTGCGTTCCGTATTTTACGTAAGCTACCACATTGCCGTCCTTATCAAAAGAACGCCACACGGAACGTAAATATTCGCCGTCGGTATCTACCAGCTCCGCCTTCGCTACGGAAGCCCCGTCAAATCCCGGACGAACCGCCGAAGCATCAGGCTCTAAAGCGGCAGCAGCGCCCCTCAATCCACCGACATTCATCGCTTGCCTATGATATAATTCCGCATTGGTGTTTGCGGGAACAGATACCGAAACCTTATAAGGCCTAAAACTAAAACCGCCTTCATCAAGCCTAGTTAACTCGCCCCAGCGTTCTTTACCGCCGATGTTAAGTAAAATATTGTAGCGTTTTATCCGCTCGGGCGGTATATCCAAACCAGTGAACATACCGTGTACGTTTACGTGCGCCGTCTTGGGGCCGATGCCGGTAACATCAACCATTACGGGAAAACCCTTGCCGGCATCCAAGCTGGTCGTGGCATATCGCGCCGATACCGACGCATAAGGGCTAAACGATATCGCCTGAAGTTTTGTCCCCGGCGTAACCTGAGGAGCCAGTATCGCCAAATTCTTATCTGGCATATCCACTTTCCTAAGGCCGTTATCCATTATGTTTACAATCTCTTTCTCACTTAAAGACATACCCCTATGCGCATAAGCCCTGACATTGGTAAAAGGAAATGCGGGGTAACTGTCGGAAGGTTTTATCTCTACGCGGTACGGCTCAAGCGAGGAAAGTTTATAGTTCTCGCCAGTATAACTCAAAGGTATGTACACCCTGGGCAAAGCGCCTTTCTCATACAGGGAGGTTATAACCTTCTTAGGGCTCATTCTAAATACTTTCGTACCGAGCCAAAAACGGAAATTCTTCCAGCCTTCGCTCATCGGTTTTACGCCAGATACTTGAAAAGCTTTTTCCTCTCCAAATAGTCCTCCGCTCTGTAAAGCGGCGTCATCATGGGCCATATATGCCTTTAAAGACTGGGCCCCGCTTATATCGCGATATCGTTCTATTACATTGGCGTAATTTCTGCCTAGCGCGGGATAACGGGATGTAAAAGCATCAAAATCGAAGTGCGGATCCATAAACTTATGAATAAGCGACTGCCGCATAAAGTCCTTTATCACGGAATAACGCACCGCCAAAGTTAAATCCCGGCTCGGAATAATAATATTAGAAAGACCAAAAATCTTCCCCTCTTTTGATATGACAGGCGCACCACTGTTGCCCGGCGCCGTAGAACCGGAAAGACCATAATATCCCAAACCGTAATTTAAATCGCCTGGTTTATCGCCGCTGTCGAGATAAAATCTGTCAAACAGCAGTTTATGTTCTTTAAACGTAAACATCTCATTTTGGTACCCCGCGCTAAAAAGGGGCATTCCCACTTTGGGCGGCCGATATGACAATTCCAAAGGTTTGTATCCAGAAAGGAAATCCGCGTCCCTCGGAATAAGTATCGCCAAATCGCGGCCGTTTTGCGGACTTTGGGCAAATATATCCGCCAAAGATGTCCTGCCGGTGGGCGATATTATCCTTACGGGGCCGTAATTATCGGTAAGGACATGCCCGGCAGTAAGAAGAGCGTCAAAACCGCGGTAGTTTACATATGTGCCCGTACCGTATTTGTTTCCGCGTTCAACCTGAAAAACCGACGAACTTAAAAGAGATTCTTCGGGCGAAGGCAAAGAAGACAAATATCTTATGCTCTTGGAAAAGGATATAGTGCCAGCGCCGCCTGCGCCTTTATTGGCGACGTCCAATCTCTGAGCGGGAGAGTATCTGCTCAAAATATTGGAATAATAACTCTGCAAGCCGGGCAATTTGGATAAATAGGCATCTCTCAAAACGGGTTCAAAAAGCAGTTTCTTTACAGTTTCGGTAAAGAATTGGCGCATAAGAGGCAGAGGTATCAGCAGAATGTTCCCGATATCATCCAAAGAAGACATTATTGTACCGACAAGGGTACCGTCAAAATCGCCCAAACTTACCGCTCCGCCGCTGCTGCCTGCCATTATGGAGCCGGACGTTATCATATAAGAATAATATTTATTGGCCGCGTGGAAATAACGATTATCCAACATTTTGACAAAGGAAGTCTTATAATATCCTCCGTCCGGATAGCTGTGCCCCATTAACATCGTACCCGCTTCCGGCGCCGTCAGCCCTAATTTAAATGGGACGCGGCCTTTTAAGAAAGAACTGTCATCAAGCAAAATAGCAGCCAAATCATAGCCGGTATTGCGGTTTATGTTTACTACCCGCCCTTTGGCGTAATTGCCGTAGGTATCCCTAACTTGAACAAAATTCGCATCGCCGACGACATGAGATGCCGTAAATATTAACGGCAGGTCCAAATTGCCTTTCTGCAGATAATAGCCGCTGCCCAAACCGCCGCCAGAAGCCATTGGCGCAATTTTAAACGTCGCATTCTCGGGGATGAACGGAGCGCGGATCTCTTTGGGCATAAACAGCGGGGTATTACTCTTTACCCCAGATACAAGCACCCCTTCCCCAGCACTGGCATAAGAGGGCGCCATTATACCGCCTTGGCTTAACGAGGGAAGCAAACTTAACCCCCGCTCTGCACCTGTCCAGCCCGTGCCTACATCCGTGAAAGAACTGTATCCGTAAGCCCCGTTCCTATAAGACCTGAGGGCGTTTTTAAGGCCGTCCATCCACGAGTAAAATTTATTAAAAAGCGCTATCCGCCCCTTTTCAAAGAAACCCAAATACGGATAATAATTGGCAAAGGATATATTTAAATCTCTGACGCTGCCCGCATAATCAAATGCCGACTTTACTACGCCAAGCTCACCTGAAGTAAAAGGCTTTTCCGGCACCAAGTCCGGCATACCGCTCCTGTAAGCATTATATTTGCTTATCAGGCTCTGCCCGGCCTCGCTGCGCAGCTTGGCACCCAATTCCACAGCCGCCTTCTTATTGGCGTATTGGCTTTCGGCCAACGCGGCACGGGCGGCGGCTTTGGGCGTTCCGACGGTTTGCGCGGCACTTTGCGCCGTCTTGCGCGCATTATCCAGCGCAACAAGCTGCTTAGCATTTAAATCGTTTTGCAGTTTTATGAAATCTCTAGGGCTTACACCTTTATTAAACAAACCCTTTATCCGCATTCCCGCCCGCAAGAAACTCCTCTTGGCCGATATATACGGAACCATCTTGGAATAATTAGCCTTTATATACGCTATTCTGGCACCCTTATCGGCTATCGACGCCGCTTTTACCGCAGTATAGGAAGACTTCGCCAAAGTAACGCCTTTAACACCCATTTTGAACAGCGAAACCCCACCCCATATAGCAAGCAAAATATCGGCGGAGTCAGCAGCCCTGCCTAAATAACCATAATTTTTTAAACGCGACCTTTTGGCGGCTTCGAGCTCTTTATCTATTACCGCGTTTGAATTAAGTTTGCCCTTTATTGCGGGGTATTTGGAAAGGAGCGCCTTATCCAAATCGTGTTCCTGAACGGCGGATATATCCCCGAAATCCATATTGGCCAAACTTATCGCCTTATCTGGATAGCCCGCTTTGCCGTATATCAATGCACCCGCCAAAAACGGTTTAATGCTCTTTTGCGTATCGCGTTTAAATGCGTATTTCGCCAATAAATTATTGGCCTGTACGCTGTTGTCTTCCGCCAAAAGGCGAGCTATATCCGTAAAGGCATTGTAATAGGCGTAATCGCTTGTATATTGGGCGAACTCTGAGGCTTGGCCCAAATATTTACCGCCCGAGTTTTTTATCTCGTCGGCATAATGCCTGAAAGTCAAATATTCATACCAGGCGCTGCCTTCCAAGTCTTTCTTAGTATAGCGATCAAGCAGGGTATCTAAAGCGCCATAGTTTTTGTTCGCGAGCAAAGACGCAAAGCCGGAACTCAAGATATACGCAAACGCGCCGCCCTTTTCCGAATGTTGTATTATCCCTTTTACGGCCGAGCTGTAACGGCTGTCGTTTGCGCCGCTTACCAAACCGCCGCTGATTATGCTTTCTATTACCGAGGACAATAATACCTTTGCCGTTTTCCTCTTTGATTTATCGCTAAAGAAACCTATCGACAAAGCATCAAGTTTTTGCCTTTCCAAACGCGTAACGTTATAGTTGTAAATCTCGGCCTTTTCCGAAGTGTTAAGCGCGGGAACGGAATTAAAATCCGTCTTAAGTAAAATAGAAAGCGTTTCCGTACCTAAAACCGGGGCGCCTATTGTACGGACATAAGCTCTTACCACCTCATAAGCGTATTTGTCTACTTTATCGCTATTGGCAGTGCGCCAGGCTATTTCTTTAGAGGCATAATCCTTATACTCTTTGTAAGCCTTCTTTATAGGATAATATTCCTTTATTCCTTTAATTATGCCCGCCCTGTCTTTTTTGCAATCGGCACCGCAACTAGGGGACGCTATGTATTGGGAGGCCAAATCCTCGGCAAAAGCATTGTATTGTTTTTCAAATTGTTTATAAGGGAGCAAAATCTTTTCGCTGTAATAAGCAGACAAATAGGTTTTCAAAGCATTTTCCAATTTGGATATATCCTTCGCACCGGCAGCTTTGACGTACATCGGCCATAAAACCCCGTATTTGCTTTGGCCGTATTTTTTTAGTTTGGCAAGATTTTTAGCTTCTTGGGAAGATGAGACCTCTTTCAATGCCGCTTTCTTTTGGGATAACAAAGCGTCTTCAAATTCATTGCCGCTTTCCGCCCTAAGATATAAGGCGTCTACGGCGGAAAGATCTTGCAGGTAAGACTCTTCCAAGGAGTTGGAGGAAAATGAAAAATCCCGCTGTTCGGCAAAAAGAGGGGCCTCACATTCAAACAGTATAACGAATGCGATAAAAAGCGATAAGATTTTTTTTGTGCTTACTCTCATTGCGGACATGATATCCCCTTATATATTTTAATGATAACACAGTTAGCGAAACCCTACAAGGGAATTTGGCTCTATAAAGTTGTAGGCCCAAAGACCTATGTCCTTGATATACATAAATGATATCATTAAGATAATATGATTTCGGCAAGGAAGATATACATTTTATTTTTTTCCTTTCTTATATCCGCTGTAACGCTAAATGCGCAGTACAAAGATATAAGGATTGTTTTCTTTTCCGACAATTACACTTCCGCTTCCTCTCTGCAAAATACTTTTGAGCAGAAATTAGGGCAGCAAAACAGAGTATACGACTTGGACAAGGTAGAAAAACTGCCTGCTTTTTTTACCGGACAATCTTATATATTTTCCACAGAAGACGACACCGCGGAAGAGATATCCTCCGCACCGACGGATTTTCTCTATCGGGCCGCAGGCTCCAAAGACGTGATAGCGACAGATTCAGCAATACTCTTCCAACAGCCATACTTGGATAAGGAAATACGCAATATAGTCCTTAGCTCTTCTGACAAAAAAAACCCCCTCGCGCCCAATCTTAAACGGGTAAGGAGCGGGCTCATCACATTGCCGGACAAAGCCGAGCTGGAAGTACTTACAAACTCCTCCGCGCCCAGACTTCAAAAAGGATTATGGCTGCCGGCAATTATGGTTAAATACACCTTGCTTAAAGATGAGGACGAAACTTTTGTGTATATCCTGCAAAAACCCTTAGGCGGCATAGGCGCATGGTTTAATCCCGTACAAAATATAGCCCGTACGGAAAATAAACCTTTGATAATAATCAATACCGGCGGATTGGAAAAATACGAAAGGCTCTCCGCACAGCCGGCCTTCCTCGCCAGATACTGGCAGACTATGGATACCGACGCCGTCGCTTTTAACCCTAAAGATTCTTTTATAATCTATAAAGGCGCGCTTGAATATCCGGAACTTAAAAAGATTTTAATAGCCAGCAATATAGAAAACATAGACGAAAATGAGCCAACGCCCTTCTCCAAAACCGCCTTAATCGAAAAGAACGGCCTTAAAATCGGGTTAATATCCTTAAGCGAGCCGGGCGCTTTAGACGGCGCCCCGGGAAGAGGCCTCCCCCTTAAAGTTACCCCGCCCCTAAACGCCGCGGCGCAATCCATAACAGACCTAAAAGAAAATCAAAAAGCCGATTTTATAATTTTGGTTTCCCATCTCCGCAGGAAAACCCTAAACGCCCTTTTGGAGCAAACAAAAGGTATAGATATGATAATCAACGCGGCAGACAACAGCGTAAAACCTTTAATCAAAAGCAGAGTGGAGCTTAAAGATTGGAATCTTCGAACTGCGCCCAAACCCGCCTATTCCGTTGATATCAGCCCGGATACATTGGGCGACATAACAATAAAATTCGCCTTGAATGAAAACGGTTATACCCCTGCCGTTATAGAAGATAATCCTCCGACAAATATTTTTGCAGACAATAATTTCAACAATGAATTTTACCCCGTCAACAAATACTTCTTTGACGATCGGCAAGACCCTGATAATGACTTCCTGCTGCCAAGTGCCAAAGATATAGCCTCCTTCACTGCAAAAGAAGGCATATCCTATACGCCTGCGGAAATATTCAATATGACCGCCGCAATCATAAGGAAAACCGCCAAAACGGAAGCCGCCTTCATAAGGATACTGCCCTTCAAGGAAAAAATGATAGGCGCTCTGACGCAAAATGACTTGGATAATATTATCGACTCAGAAGAGCCCGTTATTAAAGTTAAAATAAAGGGCAAACACCTAAAAAAATTATTGGATCTGTCAGACTTTGACGATCCGTTTTCCAACATCAAAGATTATGCTACCGGTTTTAGCATCGCCGTATCGGGCGTATCGAAAAAGGATAAAACTTATTACATCAATACTTTAGCCGTAAACGACGATGAAATATACAGTGCGGCTTTTCCCGCCTCGCTTCTGAAAGAACGCCTGGCCCTGCCAGATTTATCCGCAAATGTAATACAGAGTAAAGAAACGGGGCAAAGCGCGCAGGAAATGGTAAACTCTTACCTAAAAAAATTAAGAGACGAGAATAAAGACAGAGCATTGTCCTTGGCAGAAGAATACCGCCGCGAACGGGAACTGAGGTTGCTTAACGATATGCCGCCGCAGGACGAAACGACGGAAGAACTGGACCTGAAAACCAGCCTTCAAGGCCCCATAGCCGCGGAACAATATTTTACTGAACAGGCAATGAAAGATTACGACAAAGAAATTTTCACCCTTATTCAAAATACGCCTCAGCCTTATGGCGCTTGGCGCTATAATTTGAGGAATCTTTCCCTCCTCTTTAGCAATACAGACGTAAAAAATGCAGATAAATATCAAGATTTTTCAGACAGCCGCCTAACCGCGGACGGACAAACGCTTATTCAAGGCTCTTTGGATTTTGCCGCGGAGTATTATCGGGAAAGAATACGATGGGATAATATTTTATCTTTAAAATACGGTCAAACCACATTAAGGCCTTATGACGAGGAAAAAACAAAAAGCGAAAATGCCGACACAATTTCGCTCGTATCGGAATATACTTATAAAAGCACCGACGTCAAAAATTTCCTTGGCGGTTTTTTGATAGGTCCATTCGCATCCATAGGTTATCAAACAGAATTCACCAGGACCGACGACACCCCAAGATACAAGGCCTTCAGGGGGCGCGCGGGCGTAAGATTGTTTGAAGGTAAATATATAAAAGATTTTTCTCTATCGCTTTCTCCGGAATTGGATTTTACATATCCACAAACCGCAACCAAATACGCTTGGCAAGCCGCGATACGGGTGGAACACCCGATAAACGAAAACTCAAAAGCGATTTACGCCGCTTCTATAAGAGATTTCTTTATGGTAAAAAACCCAAGCGAAACGGATATTTCCTATGAGTTTGATCTTTCCGCAAAAGTAGAAATGGAAATATTAAAATCCTTCTATATAGCACCGTTCATAAGCTACTATCAGGCGCAAGCCAGCAATTTTTCCGGAGCTGGAAGCAATTTCTATGTCGGAGTGTCCCTTTCCTACTCCAAACTATTCAAGCACCTTAAACTTTAAAAGATGCCAAGATGCTATCCTCTTCGGAAAAGTCTTCTTATCCATATAAAAATAACTTCAATATTTATAAACGATAAATCAAAAGGCGGCAAATGATAAAGGCAATTATTAGGGTGTGAAAGATTTTAGACGATTTTATTTTACTCAAATACTCGCCCGTTTTACTTGGAGGGTTATCTTCTCGTCTTAATTGCCAGGCAGCGATTTAGCTGATTAGAGATAAAAAATCCCCCGCGCTTCGCGGGGGATTATACAAACTATTAGAAAAGACTAACAAGGCTGAGTCCAGTCCTCAGGCACCCATTTGCCTTTGGTATAAGTCCTGCAGTAATGCACGCCGTCAATGGTATTCTTTTGGACTGTATTTTCCGGGCAGGCATTTTTATAGCAAGAATTGGTTGCAGCGTCATACCCCGTATAACCGGCAGCCGGCTGGGAATACTGCCACGTATTGCCCGAGCAAGTGAAAATGCAGTTATTTGCGGTCTTTGTATCACCGTTTTTACACTCGCCTTGCTCTTCGGGGGGGCAAGATACGCCGCTATAATCGCAAACACCGGTAAGGCTATTGCAAGTACCGCTTATAGTACTGCCGTCCCAACACGTTTTAGTACAGCTGCCGCAGTCTTTGTCCGGCGATGGAGTGATACCGGAGCCGCCGTCCCCGCCGGGAGCGACATATTCACAGCCGACACTGTCGGTAGATACCAAATCAGAGAACATTGAGCATATTGTGCTGTTCTCGCCATTGATGCAGCCCGTGGCTTGTGTTTCCACATTCTTTACCAATGTGTAATTCTCCCCGCTTCTGTTATTTACCGCAGAAATACAGGCATCGCTTAAAGTATAGTCAAAGCTGCCGACGGTAGCGGTATTGCCTTCAGTGGTGGTAAGACCGGCTATCGGCACATTTAAATCTTTGAACGTTGTGGCGTATGTTTCGTTATTGAGCATATAATCCTGTTGCTTTAACGAAACGATATTCAAATTATTCAAAGCATCGGAAACCCTGCTCTTTTTGACGGATTTCGTATAGGAAGGCAAAGCTATTGCCGCCAATACTCCTATTACCAAAACTACAACCAAAAGTTCAGTAAGGGTAAAACCTTTTTTGAAAGGTTTGGAATTGGCTAATTTTACTAACTTATCCAATGATTTTCTCATAGTGGAACCCTCTTCCAAATGTAAATATTTAACTTCTTACATTATATTTTACAAAAAATGTCTTTTTTATCAAGCGAAATTTGAAATCAATTTTTCTCAGTTGAAAAGACGGCGTTTAATTTTTTTAAAAGAATGTTTTTATCACTGGTACTTCGGAACAAAAAGATAACAAAAAAAGGCCCGCCGAAGCGGGCCTTTTAAAACTAATATCGTATGTCGTATTAGTTGGAGCCGGTCGGCAAGCCGAGCGATACGCAGATACCGCTTACGGAAGCGCCGCTACCACCGGTCGTGTCATTGCAGACTACTCTGCCGGTATAATAATACCTAGTAAGAGTATAACCCGCGCTGCCGACTCTGGAAGCGGTAACAAGACCGTTGGTGGTATTCGTGCCGGAAACGCTGATGGCGAAGTTATTGGTATTCCAAGAACCGCCGCTTACCGGGGAACCATTTACATCGGCAAACTCAATATCCAAGCTTTCCAACGTAGTAGGATACTGATTTTGGGAAGAAACGAGTCTCGCTCTTTCCATAGCGGCGGCTACAGAACCCATGATGGACAAAGCTTCCGTAGCTCTGGATTTTTCTACCGCTTTAAAGTATTGAGGCAACGCCACGGCGGCCAAAATACCAATGATCAATACGACGACCAACAACTCGATAAGGGTGAACCCTTTCTTATTCATATAATACCCTCCTAAGGTATAATAAGTAATAGCCTTGCTGGCTACAAAAATAATATACACTTAATAGCGAACATTGTCAACCATTATCTATGCCGATTATTTTTGTAAAATAATTGTAATATATTTTTAAAGCATTATAAAGGAGCAACAATGATTATACCTACCATAATAGAAAAGAATGTCGGATACGATATTTTCTCCCGCCTGCTCAAAGACAGAATAATATTCGTCGGCGGGCGCGAAGGCGAAGTAAGCACGGAAGCCGCAAATATGATTATAGCCCAGCTTTTGTATTTGGACGCGGAAGATTCCTCCAGGGAAATAAACCTCTATATCAATTCTCCCGGCGGACTTGTAACCGCTGGCTTGGCGATATACGATACGATGCAATATATCAAAGCGCCGATAACCACGATATGCATGGGCCAGGCGATGAGCTTCGGCGCGGTGCTTTTGGCGGCCGGCTCCAAGGGCAAGAGATACGCTTTGCCGCATTCCAGAATAATGATACACCAGCCTTTGATATGGGGCGGCGGTATATCTGGGCAGGTGACAGATATTGAAATAGAATCTCGCGAGCTGCGGGAGAACAAGGAACATCTGCTCGACATTTTGGCACACCACACGGGCCAGGACAAGGAGAAAATCCGCCTCGACAGCGAACGCAATTACTATATGTCCGCGCAGGAAGCCAAGGAGTACGGCATAATAGATAAAGTGTTGGATTTGAAAAAATAGATATGGGCAATAAGACCTATCTTGGCCTAGGTCTAAATTCTCTTGAAGAGCAAATGGCATATCACATATAATAATCGTAAGAAGTTTAATTTAAGGAGAGGAAAGATAATGAAAACAATAATTTTAACCGTTCTTGTTTCTTTTACGGCGCTCTGCGCCAATGCTATGGATTTGACCGAGCTTAAACAGAATATGAAGATGAACGCGGCAATATCATCACGCGCCGTCGCAAAATCCACGGCCGATTCAAAGGTTGTCGAATTTATCGGATACAGCGAGTTTACCAAAGGCACGATTGAAGTAAAGCCCCAGCTTAAATATGCCGGGAAAAATATAGAGGTTTTCTTTTTCATGATAGACGACGCTTTGGCTTATGCCTACGACAAAAGCAAAAAATACGACAAAGTGGAAGTAAAACTCGTAGTGGACGATAAAGACATCACTTCCCCCGACCCGCATCACCTTGTGCCGGTATATGCCAAAATTACTGCTTCAAAGAAAGGCAAAACTGTGGAAGAGGGATTAAAGGAAGTTTTCTCCGTGGAACTTTTGGAGATATGGGACGTAAACAGACCTGTAACCCCGAAGTATACCACCCCGACCAGAACGGGCGACCCGCATTACAATGAATTTGTGGAGGAAGAAACTGCCCCCAGCACAAAAAAATCTGAAGAGAAAATAATCTTTGAAGATCGCTACCACAGATTTTAATTTTTGGACAAAGACTAAATCCCCGCCGTTTGGCGGGGATTTTTTGCGCCCATTTTTATTTAATTTTATTTTATCCAAGCCTGCCTCCCGCCCGGGCGCAAAGCGGTTTGGGAAAGATATTTGCCCCGCCTTTAAAAAGAAGTCAAAATTTGCTATATTGAATTTGGAGAGCCGCCGCGATTTAAGGCGGTTTTTTCACGCCCGCCGAATATACTTGCCAATGAAAATAATAGAAAAACTTATCAAAGGCCTCTCCGCCAAAAACGGCAGCGGGGAACAATCCCTCAACATTCCCTTGTTTATGGAATACAGCGCACCTTACCTAAACGAGGAAAGACTTCCATCCGCGTCCAGCCACAATTACGCGCCTTATGTGGAAGCCTACGGCGAAAAATCTTGGATATACGCCTGTGTAAACGTCATAGCGGAGACGGTTTCCTCCGCGGAATTTAACCTGAAAGACGAACACGGCCGCATAATCTCCGCCCACCCAGCACTTGACCTTATGTACCGCCCCAACAAAATAATGAGCGGCAGATTTTTAAGACAATGGATAACCGCCAGCCTTGAGCTTACGGGCAACGCTTATGTCTTAAAAGATTCAATCCGTCCAGACGGCACGCCCGCGGAGCTCTTCCCCCTCTTGAGTCAGCTGGTGGAAGTAATACCGGGCAAAAATTCGCGCAACCCCGTACAAGGCTATAAATATAGGGCGGGCTCGCAAACGGCGTATTACAAACCCGAGGAGATAATCCACTTTAAATATTTCAATCCGTTTGATTTTTTCTACGGACTATCACCCATATCCGCGGCCAGGCGCGCGCTTGAAACTTTAGACAAAGCCGAAACTTTCAACCGTGCTTTCTTTGATAATTCGGGCACTTTGTCGGGCATTTTGCAGACGGACGGGCGGCTTGATGAGGCCTCCCGCAGCAGAATAATGAAAGCCTGGGGCGATAAATATCAAGGCGCGGGCAAGGCCCATAAAGTTGCGCTTTTAGAAGGCGGGCTGAAATGGCAGAACATATCTTTAAGCCAAAAGGATATGGATTTCATTTCTGGCATAAAACTAAACCGCGAAACTATACTTTCAATCTTTCACGTGCCGCCGGCGCTTGTCGGCCTCTTTGACCACGCCCCACAATTCAACACCAAGGAGCAGCAACGCATTTTCTGGCAGACCTGCGTACACCCCAAACAAACATTGATACTGGAAACCTTAACGGAATTCCTGCTGCCGGATTTCGACGCCAGCCGCACATTGTATTTTGACAAAGACGCTTCTTCCGTATCCTGCTTAAAGGAAGATATGCTAGAGCTCGCTCAAGCGGCGAAAATATATCACGAAATGGGATACAACAAAGCGGAGATATCGCAAGCTTTAAATCTCCCATTCGGCGGCAAAGTAAAAAACAACGGAGCAAAAAAATGAGTAAAACGAAAATAAAAGGAACCACAAACAAACCCGCTTTTAAAATAGCGGCCCTGCGCCAAGGGGCCGTAAAGGAAGAAAACGGCCTAATATTTATAGAGGGCTACGCAAATACAAAAAACTCGCCCGACAGATACGGCGACATTCCCTCGCCTCTTTCAAGCAAGCGCGACTACGTATACGAGCTGACGCAGTTCAAAAAGAACCCCGTCCTCTTGATAGATCACATCAACAGGTTGGACCATTTGGCGGGCTCAGTCACCGAAATTTACGAAGACGAGAAAGGTTTGTATTTTAAAGCGGTCTTTTCAGCCTCGCTGCATCCGACTGTGGCCCATGCGAGGAAACTATATCAGGAAGGGCACGCCAAAGGCATAAGCATAGCGGGCAGATTCCACTACGAAGACCCACAACGTCCCAATGTACTGACCTTGGCGGAAATATACGAAATCAGCCTCGTAGCCGTCCCGGCCGATCCGAACAGTCTGGCGGAAGTAAGCGAACAAAGACCTTGCGAAACGGACGAGCAAACGCCTTTACAGGAACAGGATGAGAAGGCCGCTCTGCTCAAAGAAGAAATCAATGCCTGGATAGAGGATCTGAAAGAGGATTAAATAAAAACAATCCTGCGCACCCCGTATAAAAGCGGGGTGCCGCGTTTTACAGACACAAATATTATAATAAACACGGAGTACACAGCCAGCCTATGGACAAATGATTGATATTTTGTTTTAATTCACCTATAATATCTATATATTAAAACGGGACGGATCGGGTATGAAAAATACAATCTATATTTTGTCTTTTTTGATGCTGAGCGCATTTTTTGCGCCGGTTCTTCACGCTCAAAGCATAGAGCAGATATCTTATATTCCGGTAAAGCGCGGCAATTATAAACAGCTTATGGTGAAAAAGAGAGCCTATTTCGGCGGAGATTTGACAGTACGCAACACCTTAACTTCCCACGCGACATTCCTGAATATGACCGCAAACAACAGCCTGACTTTCAGCGGCAATCCCAGTATAAATGTGAACAACAATGTATTCCTTTCCGGAACAAATCTTTCCGTAACCAATGCCGTGAGAGTTTACAGCGGAAATATCCTAACCATACGTGCGGGCACAAAAACAGAAATCGACAGGGCAACGGGAACAACTACAATGTATTCCCAAAACTTGAACTTATCCAACGCCAATACAAGGATAAACAATCTTTATATAGACGGGCTTCTCTATCCGAGTTCTTGCGCATATAGATGGCAAAGCAACGTGGAAACCGCAGGCGGCGGCAAATATACAATACTTAAGTGCGCGGACTAACGCAAACAAAATTTCGCCCAAACCGGCAGATCAAATCTGCCGGTTTTTTTAGGGCAAAAAAAGAGCTGCTAAAAATTGGCTTTAATAATTCTAATTTAGTAAAATATATACATAGAAATATAAGTGAGGTTACTATGCCAAAAACCATAAAGAAAGTATCCGGCGCGAAAACGGCAAAGCCGTCCGCGAAAACAGCGCTGAAAGACACTCCGGCATTATCGGAAGTTAAACAGATTTACAAATTTATGCAAGACAATAATCTGGGTACCGTCGATTATGAAGAGAAAGGTACTCATATTAGGCTTGTCAGAATGCCGCCGGCTCAAGTTGCGGTACCGGTAGCCGCGGGTGCCTCGGGCTCTATTGAGCAGGAACAAACCTCGGCCAAGCCGCAATATTCCCAGACGATAAAATCTCCGCTTATGGGTATTTTCTTTAGGGGTTCTTCCCCCTCCGCACCACCGTTTATCAAAGAAGGCGAAAAAGTAAAAGCGGGCACGCCGATTTGCCTTATTGAAGCTATGAAGGTATTCAATGAGGTTAAAGCCACCAGCGACTGTATCATAAAGAAAGTATTGGTGGAAAACGGCCAGCCGGTAAAACCCGGCGATTTGCTTTTCGCGATAGAAAAGATTTAATTGGCGGTATTTATGCCTTTCAGAGAAAACATTGAAAATATTTCCGCTCGCATATACGAGTTTTTAAAAGACAAACAAGAAGCGACGTCTTGGCAGATAAAGCTATCGCTGAACATATCCAGTTCGACGATGTATTTGGCTTTGGGCTCGCTTATGCAAAGCGGAAAGATAACTATAGAACCTGACGGAATTAACTATAAGATAGCTAAAACCCCGCAGCAGAACTAAGGGGTGTTTGTGGCTTACAGGACTATACATAAAAGATCTAAAAGTAAGAAACCCGCGCGCAAACAAGGACAAGGTTTGGGCTTGTTGGCGGTGTGGGTTTTTTCTTTGGCTTTTTGTATGTGGCTTACCTGGGTTCTGTGGATAGGAGTCCAAAACGGGCCGAGCGGAAAAGCGGTGCACGATTGGCTTTTTGGCAAATTTGGGCAAATATCTTTGCTGCTGCCGCTGTTTTTGATGTATTGGCTGGCCAGAACGATAAAGAGCAAAAAACTGTCGGTCTTTACCTCTCTGCTGGGATTTTTCTTTACTTTTGGCGGGCTTTGTACCACGTTTACCTTCCTTGGCAGTCTATTCCCCAAAAGTTCTATAACGGGTGGTGCGTTCGGCGGGTGGATATTTGAGTTTGTAACCTCTATTGCGGGCAAAGTCGGGGCGATAATTTTCGCTTTGGCGTGCGTATTCATAGGGCTGCATATACTTTTTGCGATACCGTGGCTGGCAACTTTAAGAAAAACTAGGGAGCTTTTAAGCGAGGATTTCAACTCTTGGATGCAGGCGCGGGCGGAATTTAAAGAGAAAGTGCAAGAAGCCAAACGCGAGGAAAAACAAAACCAGCCCAGACGTGTAACACATGAAACCGAGGAACCATTAAAGGAACCTCTGCCCGAAAGGCAACCGCCTAAGATAAGCCGCCCCGTAGCGGAAATGATAAAAATGCCGCCGCGTCAAAACACTCCGCTTCATCATATAGAGAAAGAGGGCGAAAACGCTTCAAAAGAGAAGAAAGCGGGCGAAGATTTTATTCTCCCCCCATTGGATTTGCTTAAAGAACCTTCCACAACCAATATAATCGGCCCGACTGACGAGGAAATCGCCGCGGCTACAAAACGCCTGGAAGCCACTCTTAAAAGTTTTGATATAGCCGCCAGCGTAACGGGCGTAGCCCCCGGCCCGGTAGTTACCAGATATGAAATCAAACCCGACCCTGGCGTAAAAATAAGCTCCATAGTATCAATATCAAACGATATAGCTTTGGCGATGAAAGCGCGCGGCATAAGGGTTGAAGCCCCTATCCCAGGCAAAGACGCCATCGGCTTTGAAATCCCCAACGACAAACCTTTGATGGTAACCATGCGCGAGATTTTGCAAGACACAAGCTTCGTCAATTCCAAATTCAAAACGACCGTAGCTTTGGGCCGATACGCCGACGGCATGCCCGCCACTTCCGTACTGGCCAAAATGCCGCACCTTTTGATAGCGGGCGCGACCAACAGCGGCAAAAGCATCTGCGTACATTCCATAATCATATCGCTTTTATACAGGGCCAAACCCAATGAAATCAAATTCCTGTTGGTAGACCCAAAACGCGTCGAACTGACTTTATACGAGGGTATCCCCCACCTCTACGACCCGAAAACCGACTGCGAAGACGTCAGCGTGGTAAAAGACGCCAATGGCGCAGTGAAATCCTTGCAAGCCTTGGTAAAGGTAATGGAAAAACGCATGAAGATGTTCGAATTCGCAAAGGTAAAGAACATTGAAGGCTATAACGCTTGGGCGGAAAAGAACAATGAGGAAAAAGTATTTTATATAGTGGTAATTATCGACGAAATGGCCGATCTTATGTTGCAAACCAAAGCCGCGATAGAAGATTCCGTCCAAAGGCTTACGCAAATGGGCAGGGCTTTGGGCATACATCTGATTTTATGTACGCAAAGGCCGTCCACCAACGTGATAACGGGCGTAATCAAGGCGAATTTGCCCTCCAGAATAGCTTTGCAGGTAACATCAAAAATAGATTCCAGAGTCGTCTTGGACGCCAACGGCGCGGACGCTTTGCTCGGCAAAGGCGATATGCTCTATTTGGGTATATCGGACCCGAAACCCAAACGCATACAAGGCTGCTACATATCGGAAGAAGAAATAACGAAAGTGGCAGATTTCCTAAGAGCGCAGGGCGGGCCGGATTATCCGGTGCAGGTCCAGCCGGAACAAAATACGGCGGGCGGAAGGCCCGGGGAAGGATTGGGGACTTCGCCGGAAGAACTTTTATCGGCTTTAAGACTTATAAAGGAAAGAAGAAGAGTATCCCAAGATTTGCTTAAGGCGAACTTCGGCTCCAGCGCACGCGCGACTAATATCCTAAGCGTATTGGAAATGAAAGGCTTTATCACCAAGCCGGAAGGCTCCAACCGCTGGGAAATACACTTTGACGCCATCGACGAGCAAATAGAGCAGCTGCAAAAAGGCCCCGCCGCGCAGGATACTCAATACGATACGGTGTACAAATGAAGAACATATTTCTGATAATCTTTTTACTTTTGCCTGCCGTTTTTGTAAACGCGGCCGATGCGGGTGCGGATAAAACCGCTCCGGCCAAAGCCGAGGCCGGCAAAAAACAGAACGAGAAAACCGCTCCTGCAAAAGAGCGGGCGGATAAAAAGCTTTCCAATAAAAGCGCCGCCCTTACGGCAGATCAAGCTCTTGCGGGGCTGATAGCTTGGGACGGCAAATTAAAAACTTTGCAAGCGGATTTTACCCAAGCCACTACTTTTGAAGGCACGCCGATATCCTCCTCGGAAGGCAGGATATATAAACAAGGGCAGAATATCCGCCTTGATACTTTTGAAAACGGCGTTCTCTCGCAAAGCGCGCTGACCGACAAGAAAGTTATAAAAATCAAAGACAGCCAAGGTGAAATTATTACCACGATGGCCTGGGCCGATTGGGAAGCGGGCCAAAGCAACAAGGCTTTATTTGACTTCGGCAATTACGGCAAAGCGGTAAAAGGCCATAAAATAAAAGATTTTTCTGTCGGAAACGACGCCTTAACTTTAACTCTTATGCCCGAAAAAGAACAAACGGGCGGATATGAATTGACTTTCAAACTCGACCCAAAAGATTTTTTTGTTAAAGAAATATCCTTGGAAAACGAAGGCGTAAAAACCACCACCGTTTTAAAAGGAACTCAAAAGAATATTAAATTAAAAGAGAGCATATTCAAATGAAATTAAAGATGACGCTTGCCAACAAAATAACTTTGATAAGGGCGGGAATGTCGATAGTAATGTTCCTGCTGATGATAGCGGAAAACGGCTTTGCGATGATAGCCGCTTCGCTGATTTTCGGCGTAGCGGCCAGCACCGATTGGATAGACGGCCGCATCGCAAGAAGCACAAATACCGCCACGCCTTTCGGCGCGATAGTGGATCCTTTTGTGGATAAAGTATTGGTCGGCGCGGCGTTCTTTGCGTTTACGGAGGTGTCTTATATCAATGTCCCGGTGTGGGCGGTATTCGTGATAATACTAAGGGAATTGATGGTATCTACTTTGCGCGTATTAGCCGCGTTGGATAACCACGTAATGGCGGCCGAACGCTGGGGCAAATTCAAAACTACCGTACAGCTTATAGCTTTGGGCTTGATATTTTTTATAGCGGACGTCAAACTGCTTTTGCCTTTGGCGGACGGCTCTTTAAGGAATGTTTTGACTTTCCTGGATAATCTGCTCGGCACTTTGCCCTACTGCATCACCGTATTAACGGCGCTGGTAACGGCTTTGAGCGGGATTTCGTACCTAAAGAACAACTGGGCTATGTTGGTAAAATCTTGGAGCTTGCCGGTAAATGACTAATTTTTGGCTTAAATTCTTCGCCACGGGCGCATTTATAAGCTATATTCCCACTGCGATACTGAGAAATAAGAAGAACAGCGGCGCAGGCCTTCTGGGCACTTTTGAGGCTTTTGTTCTATACTTGTTTTTTATGCCAAAGGAGCCGCTTTACCAGGCGATGACAGTACTGGGGGTAATACTCATATCCGTATATGTATCGGATAAAGTAAGATTTAAAGACGAAAAGAAAGATAACCCCAAAATCGTCATAGACGAAATAGCCGGATACTTTACCGCAACCGCCTTTTTGCCGAAAGAATTTCTGATAATGGTTTTGGCCTTTGTCCTGTTTAGGATTTTTGACACGACAAAATTATCCTTTATAAAGAAAGCGGAAAACTTCGGCCAGAACCTGCCGGAAAAAACAAAAAGCAAATACTGCCTAAACGGCGCGGCCGTCGTTTTGGACGACGTGCTGGCGGGTATCATATCAAATTTGATAATATGGGTTTTAATATATCTTAATTTATTGTAAAGAGGTTGATTTATGGATTTTGCAAGTATGGGAAACGTAAAAGAACTTATAAAAGCGGGCGGGCCGGTACTGTTCCTTTTAATAGCTTTGTCGATATACTCCTTATCGATAATGATAGACAGATTTTTCAAATACAGAGCAAATATAAACAAATCCAGACGTTTGATGGAATACGTGCGCTACCAACTGCCGGCGCGCAATTTCAATAAAATAACGGACGCGTGCAGGAAGAACGGCTATTCCAACACTTCCGCGGCGAAATTGGTGATAAACTTAATTAAATCGGACAAGACCGATATCGGCAGCTTAAACGATTTGGCCGATTCCATAATCAACTGGGAAACGGCTCAGCTCTCCCGCAAACTTTCCGTCTTGGCGACACTGGCCAGCACGACGCCCTTTATAGGGCTGTTCGGTACGGTGTTGGGCGTAATGAGGGCTTTTGCGGATTTATCTTCCATAAGCGGAACGGCGGCGGGCCCTTCGGTAGTGGCAAAAGGCATAGCGGAGGCCTTGGTAAATACGGCGGCGGGTTTGTTCGTGGCGGTGCCCGCATTGATAGCCTATAACTACTTCTTGAGCAAGGTAAACTTCTTTGCGCAGAATATGCAATATTTGGCGCAGGAGGTAATCTCGGCGAAACTATATAAGGAGCCTGAAAAGCCAGAAAATACTTTCGCCGCGGTGGAAGATCTTATTTCGGCCGGTAAATTATGAAGAACAGAATGCAGACCCGCGGCATCATAGGCGAAATAAATATGGTGCCGTTTATTGACATCACCTTGATACTGCTAATTATCTTTATGGTGATGACGCCTTTTATCGTACAGTCGCAAATCAATGTGGATTTGCCGTCTTCAAGCGCGGTAAACACGATAACGGAAGATAATGTAATACGAGTGGAAATCAATAAAAAAGGCCAACTTAAAGTAATGGATAAAGAGGTTGCTTTTTCAGGCCTGCAGGAAGAACTTATCCTCTTGCTGGGACGCGCACACGAAAAGACTATTCTCGTTCAGGCCGACAAAGACGTTCCTATCCAACAAGTGGTGAAGGTGTTCGACGTCGCCAAGAAACTCGGCGCGGCGAAACTGGGCATAGGAGTAAGCGAAGGTAAATAAAATTTACCCCGTATTTGAAACTTTATGAATTTATCATTGGTTTATTCCGCAGCGATACACTTCTTGCTATTCTTGGCGATGTTTGCCTTGATGCAAGGCGCACCCGCGAAAAAAACCAAAGCCGTCTATACCATAGATTTTATAGGAATGGCCTCCCAGCCTTTAAGATACGGCGAACCGGAAACAAAACCTGCGCCCGCGCCCGCCAAAACGCAAGAGCCCGAGATAAAGGCGCCCGCAAAGCAGGAAACTCCTCCTTCCGAAATTAAAGAAGTAAAAAAAGAAGCCCCCAAAAAGACGGCAAAGAAGGAATATAACTCTAAGGAACAAATTTCCGCAAAAGCAAAGAAGAATAAGAAAGCCGCCCCCAAAAAAGAGGAACCTAAGCCAAAAGCCGAGCCGGAAAAAAAGGTAACCCTTTCCAAACCAAGCATATTGGGTGAGGTGGAATCAACAAATATAGATCCATCTTCCCTGCATAACTTATCGGGCGGCTCTGACGGTGGGCCAAAAGCGGTAAGGGCTAATTTTACAAATTTCCCCTATCCTTGGTACATAACGCAGGTAAGGAACTCTCTTTGGGAACAATGGCAGAAACATATGCCAAAGAAAAGTACGGGGCTTTCCACACTAGTATCTTTCAATATAGACAGATACGGCGCGGTATACAGCGTACAGATAGAAAAAAGCTCGGGTAACGATTCTTACGATTACGCGGCTACTTCCGCGGCGGAAAAATCTGCGCCGTATCCGCCGCTGCCCAAAGATTTCCCCAAAAATTTGCTTACAGTTACGGTAGAATTTAAAAACGAGGAGTAATTTATGCTTATAATATGGCGTTTTATATTGCTTACGATAATTTTCTTGGCCGCTTTGATATGCTTTCCCGATTATCCGCAGACTGCTCCGATAACGGTATTTATAATGTTTATAATATCGTTTGTGGCGGTATTGGTGCTGACGTTTTTCTCCTCGATTTTGTTTTTGGGCAGATCGCACGTGTTTAATTGTATATTCGATTTGGCAATGATACTTGTAGTAGGTTACTTTTTGCTCAATATAATGCCGCAGACGGACGGCGTTTCGCCTTACGACAAAGTAAAAAACGGCAAATACCCTACGGAAAGCCAAATAAAAAAGGGCCTTAAGAAATTGGATTTCACAACCGAGGGCCTGGAAGAAGACATTAAAAAGACCAGTAAAGAGCTTAACAAAGGGATAGGCGAGATCCAAAAGGTAATAACGAAAGAGGTAAAAAACTGATGAAAACTGCCGTAATAACCGGAGGACGCGGATTTGTAGGCGGACGATTGACGGAGCTCTTGCTTAAAGAGGGATACCGTGTTAAACTATTAACAAGGGGACGCGGCGGACCGAGCGACAACCCCATGCTGGAAACGATCGGCGTAGACTATAACGACGTAAAAGATTTAAAATACGCATTAAAAGGTGCCGACTGCGTATTTCATTTGGCGGCGGCGATATTCGCCTTCAACAGGGAAGAGTTTTATAAAGCGAATGTGGAAGTTACAAAAAATTTATGCCAGGCCGCAGCCCAAACGCCGGAGATAAAAAGCTTTGTTTATTTATCAAGCCAAGCGGCTGCCGGGCCCAGCGAGTACAAGAATAATCCTATCGACGAAAGGTCAGCCGCGGCGCCGGTATCCGATTACGGGGCGACAAAACTTGCCGCGGAAGAATATGTTTTAAAACTCCCGCAAAACATACACAAGACTGTAATACGTGCGCCGGTAGTATACGGCAAAAACGATTCGGGCGTATCAAAAATAGCCTCTTGGGTGGCAAGAGGGATAATGGTCAACACCTCCTCTTCGGAAATGTTCTTTAATTTCGTTTATGTGGAAGATTTGGTCTTGGCATTGTATAAAGCTTCGCAGCTGCCGCAGGCGAACGGCGAAATATTCTTCGTATGCGAGCCGGCAAGTTACAGCTGGAAACATTTCATCAATACCATGGCCGACGCAATGGACAAACCGCGGCCGATAATGTTCAGCCTGCCCTATTTTTTGTTGGAGGCGGCGGCGTTTGTCTACGAGAGTGCGGCGCGCGTCTTTTCCATTACGCCCGCTTTAAATTACGATAAAATTAAAGAGGCGTCGATAAAAGGACATTGGACCTGCAGCTCTCGCAAGTGGACAACCCTGACAGGGCAGGAGTTTACGCCTTTGGAGCAGGGCCTTAAAGAGAGTTTCAAATGACAAACAACAAACAATTAAACGGAGCTGATGTTTTCTTTTCGCCTTCTTACGTTCTTGTGCAGATCTGCACTTTGACGATATTCTTTTTGGGCTTTAAGTGGACTTTGTTCGGCCTCTATTGGATTCCCCCTCTCTTAAACCCGGTTCTTTACACCTGCGTGGCTTTATTTTGGCTTTACTACAACTATTTATGGATAAGAACGGCTTTATATCTGCCCAGCACCTATTTGGCGGTAATAAACGTCTATGCCGATTTGGGCGTAAAAAAGAGCGCGCTTCAATGCTTTTATATAGCATTATGCAAGCTAAACCGCGCGAGGAAAGCCGAACTTAAAATGAGGCGCGAAAACAAATTTATAAGAATGGCCGCCTTAAGCTTCGTCAAGATAGGCATCTTGGCAAATATGAGGCGCACGGAAGCCAAAGAACTTTCGAAAGCGATATTCATACATACCAAGAAAAGCGTGATAGACGGCTTCAGATTCGTACTGCCCTATTTCGCGCCCACCTTTGCGGTGATACTTATCTTGACGCCATTAATAGTACTGTTATCCTCGCACAACTACCGCTACCTGATAGAACATTTTATAGACAAGCCGGTAATGATATCTTTTTGGGTGCATATAATTCTGCTCCCGTTCAAGCTGATATGGGTATTTATGACGCTCTCAACTCTAGCGGCTAACATAATATCGCCGCTGCTGACGCTGCCCTTCAGCAAAGTATTCGCGAAATACGTTAAAGAAAATCATATCGAGTTAGATCTAAAAAGAAAACATCATTTGCCAGTTGAAGGACTTGTTGCCCTATTTATGATTTTGACGGCTTTGGTGTTTTATGTTTCTATTTTGTTAAATATTTTGTTATAATTAATATATCCGACTGGAAATGCGGTTTGCAAAAAACTGTATTTTGGCGGGAATGGAGAGGTGGCCGAGAGGCTGAAGGCAACGGTTTGCTAAACCGTCATACGGGGGATTTCCCGTATCGAGGGTTCGAATCCCTCCCTCTCCGTATTTTAGTTTTAAGTTTCTTATCAAAATCCCCGTTAGGCTTTGTGCCCGAAGGTGATTTTCTTGTTTCTGAACTTTTGTTGCTGTAGTTTTTTGTCCAGGTTGATTTGTACGGTTAGATAGATTATTTTGGTAAAGTAGGCTTTGTGTGCGCATTTTCGGGTCGGAAAAATTAAGTGTTCCAAAAAAATCAAACCGGAAAACCGGACTTTTTTCGGACTGTACGGATAGATTGAGATTTATATATTATCAGTAAGATACGCACCAAATTTGAACTATACGGATAATTTGATTATTTTGGAACAGTCCAGTTCCGCAA
>CALUXD010000003.1 GCA_944324665.1 Candidatus Proelusimicrobium volucris
ATCCTTCTTAAAAAGAAAAACGCCGACGTTTTTATATTGGTCGTCGACGTTGTTTAAATGGCTTCCGGGCTAGGGATCGAACCTAGGATTTCTCCTCCAAAGGGAGACGTGTTACCGCTACACCACCCGGAAATGTATTGCAATGTTAAAGGCTTAATCCCAGCCGATACATATATTATATTTTATTTGTCGGCGGACGGCAAATTTGTTTCTTCCGCGGCGGGGGCGTCGTCGTCGGATTTAGGCGATACTCCGCTTGGGTTCTTTGCCAATTCCTCTTGATAGGCTTTCAGTATATTTTCTTCCAAATACTTTCTGAACTCCTGGTTTATCGGGTGCACCATATCTTTGTGGGAGCCGTCCGGCAATTTCCGTGAAGGCATACACAAAAATACCCCTTTGGCGCCTTCGACGATTTTCATATTCCTGACTACGAAAGAATCGTCAAAAGTTACGCTCGCAAACGCTTTTAGGCGTTCTTCGCCCATGAGATGAATTCTTATCTCCGTGATTTTCATACTTGAGTCCTCCAAAAGTGCGTTAAGAAAACTGTTCTTCCGTCTTTTTCTATTTCCTTAACGATTCCCTTTGCCTTCTGTTCATCTTGGACTAGCGCGAATACGCATGATCCCGATCCTGACATTAAGGCATATTGCGCGCCTAAGCCTATCAGTTCTTGTTTCAGCCGAGCTACGCTTCCCTTGTACGTGAGAACGGAGTCCTCCAGCTTATTGTAAATCAAATGGGCGTAATCTTGCAGGGGACTTCCATTTTCAATACTATATACAAGTTTATTAAGATTGGAGATATGTGTCAAGATTTTTTCTTGCGGATTTATAGCTAATTTTGTATAGGCTTCTTTTGTGTCCGATCCTTCGCCGGGATAGGCTATTATCACCCAAGGCGATCTTATTTTGCTTTTTATCGGGGTGAGAACTTCCCCTATGCCTTGCGCCTTAAAAAAAGTTTCGGGGTAGAGAAATACCGGCACGTCCGCGCCCAGCTTTGCCGCTATTTGTAGCAAGTCCTTCATTCGCTTTGCGTTCAATTCTATGTTGAACAGTTGGCACAGGGCGTTTATTACGGCGGCCGCGTCGGAAGACCCTGCCCCTAATCCCGAACCAAGCGGCATATTTTTTTCCAAGCGGATATCGCAGTGCGCTTTTATGCCGAAATATTCAAAAAAAGCATTCGCCGCTTTATAGGCCAAATTGCTTTTGTCTCCTTTTAAATTGGCGCCGAACGGCCCTTTGATTTTTAAATTTATTTCGGTTTTATCGGCTTTTTGGGCGGATATTTTTATATCGTCGCCTATGGCCAGCTTTGCAAAAAGGGTAGCCAAGTCGTGATAGCCGTTTTCTCTTTTGCCGGTGACTTCAAGAAATAAATTTATTTTCGCCGGCGCAAATACCGATATTTCACTGCTCATTTGTTTCCCTCCCCGAGGAGTTTGCCTTCTTCATATATTTCTATTTTATTGGGTTGGCCGTTTTCCGAGTAGAATATTTTCTTTCCGCTGAGCAGATTGTTTTTGTAATTTTCCACTATCAGCAAAGAACCGTTTTTTGCGAAAGTTTTTCGCTCGCCCTCAAGCAGACCGTTATTGAAGTTCTCCTCATGCATAGGCTCGCCCGTTTCGTAATAGAAAGTTCTTTTCCCGTGTTTTTTGCCGCCTTTGTAAAACGCTTGTACCTCTATTATGCCTTCACTGTTGAATAGTTCGATTTTGCCGTCCCTTTTGCCGTTTTTATATTCTTCCGACATCAACAATTTGCCGGATGGGCTGAAGAGTTTTCTCGTCCCGTTGAGTATCCCTCCTTTATAAAACATTTCCTCTTCCGTAGGGATATTGTGGGTAAAATTAAAGCGTTTGGCTTTGCCTTCCTTAACGCCGTTTTTATACTCTTCTTCTGCTATCAGCCGGCCTTGTTTGTCGTAAGTTCTTACGGTGCCCTGGGGTATCCCGTTTTTGAAATAGGCTTCCATCTTGACGCTTCCGTTGGGATAGAACTCTTTAGCCTCGCCGCTGAAGGCTTCCCCTTGGCTGCTGATGATCTCCCCGGCTTCGTTGAGTTCCTGCAATGCGGTCTGTTTGCCGTTTATGAAGAATATCCTCTGATGTATATTCCTAATAAAAGTTTTTCCTTCCTGAGCGGGGGTGACGGATTGATCTTTCCCGCTTAGGCTGGTAAAGAGGCTTCTGGTGGAAGATCTTTCCGTTCTGCCGGTAAGTGTGAGCGAATTCTTTAGTTTCCCGTCCTTATATGTTTTTTCCATACACAAATCGGCGTAATACTCTTTTACTTTGCCGTCGGGTATTTCTTCCAATTCGGAGGTGCTCTGAGTGGAGGCGTCCCTAATGGAAATCAAAGAGGCTTTAAAGAAAAATTTTTTATTTCCGAAGATTATCGCTATTATTTGATCTTTACTATCCATAGACAATCCGTTCCGTAAAAAAATTAAAAATCGACGCCGGAATAAAACGCCAAAGCGCGGCGCGCCGTTTAGGGTATTATACTTTTTTATAAGTTATTGACAACATTTAAGTAATGATATATCCTTAACATAGGGAGGAAAAGATTCAGTTACAGGGGTGTTTATCATGAGCGAAATACATCTTAACGACGCTAATTTCGATAAAGAAGTTTTAGATTATAAAGGCGTGGCGCTGGTGGATTTTTGGGCGCCGTGGTGCGGGCCGTGCAGAATGCTGGGCCCCGTGATAGAGGAAATCGCGGCCGAATATGAAGGCAAAGCCAAGATTTGCAAAGTCAATACGGACGACGCGGCTGAGAAAAGCGCACAGTACCGCATAGCTTCCATTCCCACTATTCTCTTGTTTAAAGACGGGGAATTGAAAGGGCAGATGGTAGGCCTTCAGAGCAAAGAAGAGTTGAAGAAACATCTTGATGCTCTTTTGTAAAAATTTATAATATAAATCTTACCGACGGTCTTTGCCCGCCTTTTCTGGCGGGCAAAGATAAAATCCTACAATTTGGGAGTTCCCTATCCGTTTAAGGCGCTTGACGCCGAACAGATTGTAAATTAAGCTGTAAAATAACGGTATTATGCCATTTTCCAAAGAATTTTTTATTATAGACGCGCACGGTTTCCTTCACAGGAATTATCACGCTTTGCCCAAATTAAGGACATCCAAGGGCGAAGAAGCGGGCGCTTTATACGGTTTTGTAAATTGGTTGATAAAATTCCTGAAGGAGAAAAAGCCTTCCCATGCGGCGGTATGTTTTGATTCCAAGGGCCCCACTTTCCGCCACGAACTCTACGGGGCATATAAAGCCAACCGTCCCAAGCCTGACGAGGAACTTGTAAGCCAGCTTAAAATCGCGCGGGATCTGGTTTCTGCCATGGGATTGAAAACTGTTGCTATGCAGGGCGCGGAAGCTGATGATTTAATGGCGACTTTGGCCGCTTTGGCCGCAGGCAAAGGCGAGGAGGCTGTAATAGTAACCTCCGATAAAGACATATATCAGGCCGTCGGCAAAGGCGTAAAGATATGGTCTGGAGTGGCCAAAGACGGATATAAAGGGGAGGAAGGCTGCCTGGCCAAATTTGACGTGCCTTGCGGATATATGCTGGATTATCTTTCGATAGTGGGCGACAGTTCCGACAATATTCCCGGCGCGCAGGGCATAGGCCCCAAAACCGCGGCGGAGCTTATTAAAAAGTTCGGGCATATAAAGGATATATACGCCGCGGCAAAAAACGGCGACGCTCAAATAAAGCCCGGCGTCATAAAGAAACTTTTGGACGCCGAAGAGCAGGTGCTTCTTTCCGAAAAGCTGGCGGCTTTGAAAACGGATTTGCCTTTGGGGCTCTCTTTTGATGATTTTAAGGTTAAAGAACCGTTTAAACAAGAGTTGGAGCTTTTTGCCAATCGTTTTGAATTTAAAAATTTATTTACGTTTTTGGATTCCTTTAAAAAAGAAGACTCGCCCGCCAAAAGCGAGCCGGTGCAGGGGGAATTGTTCGATTTCTGCGATGAAGGGGAAATAAAGCCTTCCGCCGACATAAAGGCCAAAGGCGAAGTGCGCGAAGCGCAAAGCGCGTTTATATCTTTTGAGGAAGTACTAAAGCGCGGCTCAATAAGTAAAGAGTTGTTCGTTTACGTTGAGGAAGACGCCTTGCTATTGTCTTCCGGGCGGGGCAGCGCGGCGTTTTTGGAGGATTGCGCTCTGGACGATAAAATGGAACGCGCCCTGTTTGATATTTTTGACGACGATTCCATCTTAAAAATAGGCCACGACATCAAATATGCTTTTAGGGTTTTGGGCTATGAGCCTAAAGCGGGTAAATTCATAAACTGTTTTGACGGCGCCTTGGCCAAGTATTGTCTGGATCCTTCGGGGGAATTCAGCCTTTTGGGCGCTTTGACGGTAAATTTGGGGAAAATGCTTTCCTTGGGTGCCGGCTTAAAGGAAAGAATGTCTTTTTACGCCGATAATATTTGGCTTTTGAAAGACAAATTGGAAACTCTTTTGAAAGAAAAGACCGCTATGGAAGTGTATCGCGATATGGAAATCCCAATGATGAGCGTGTTGTTGAATATGGAAAACAACGGGATAATGGTAAATACGTCTTGGCTGAAGACATTGGCGATACTTCTCAATAAGGAAATGCTGTCCGAGCAAAAGGAAATAAATCAAATGGCGGGTTATGATGTCAACATAAACTCGCCCAAGCAGTTGGGCTCGCTTTTGTTCGAGAGGCTGGGGCTTCCTTCGTCCAGAAAGACCAAGACTGGCTATTCCACCGACGAAGAAACTTTACAGTCTTTAAAGAATATACACCCCATAGCGGAGCATATCTTAAAATACCGCGAAAGTGCAAAACTCAAGAGTACTTATGTCGATTCTCTTTTGAATTTAGCCGGCCCGCAGACGCACAGGGTACATACCAATTTCAATCAAACGGGTACGGTTACGGGGCGGCTTTCGAGCTTCAGCCCGAATTTGCAAAATATTCCCGTCCGCAGTGAAAAGGGCAAACTGATAAGGCAGGCGTTTATTGCGGGCGAGGGGAGAGTTCTGCTGTCGGTGGATTATTCCCAGATAGATTTAAGGGTTTTGGCGCACGAATCGGGCGACGCGGCTTTGATAAACGCCTTTAAGAACGCTGCCGACATACACAGGCAGACCGCGGCGGAGGTATTCAACGTCAAGCCTGAAGACGTAACCAAAGAAATGCGCTCTAGCGCTAAGGCGATAAACTTCGGGATAGTATACGGGCAGGGGCCTTTGGCTCTTTCGCAGAGTTTGGGCATATCGATGAGCGAGGCTAAAGACTATATAGACGCTTATTTCAAAAGATATTCCACGGTTAAAGCGTGGATAAACGAAACCGCAGAAAAAGCCCGTAAAGCGGGCTATGTAAAAACTTTGTTCGGCCATATCAGATACATACCGGAATTTGAGGCGGGTTCCGCCAGACTGAGCAGTTTTGCCAACCGCGCGGCGGTAAACACGGTGGTGCAGGGGGGATCATCGGATATAATCAAAAAAGCGATGATAGACATCTTTTCTTCGCCTGAACTCGGGCAGTCGCTTTTGCTCCTGCAAGTGCACGACGAGCTTATTTTCGAAGTGCCCGAAGGCCAAATCCGCCAAACGGCTCAGTGGGTGAAGGGAAAAATGGAAAATGCCGTAAAGCTGAAAGTTCCTTTGCTCGCGCAGGCCAAAGCGGGGCGTAACTGGAACGAAATGGGCAAGGTAATATAATGGACTTTAGAATTAAAGGCAAAAAGGTTATAGGATTGACGGGTGGCATATCTTCTGGCAAGAGTACGGTTTTAGAAATTTTTGGCGAGCTTGGCGCGGAAACGATATGCGCCGATAATCTTGGCAGAAAGTATTTTGAGATTTTAAAAGACCGCATAGCCGAAACTTTCAATACGGCCGACAGAGCCAAAATCGCGTCATTGATATTTAAGGACGACGCCAAGCGCAAATGGCTGGAGAATTTGCTCCACCCGATGATAATTTTACAAGCGCAAGAGATTATAAAAAACACGGATAAGGCGATAATCGTTTTTGATTTGCCGCTTTTGTTTGAGGCCGGCCTTGAAGGCGGATTTGATTTGACGATATGCGTATGGGCTGATGATAAAGTCCGCTTGGCTAGGGCTCTGGCCAAAGGCTTTGAGAGGGAAGACTTTAAACGCAGGGATTTAAAGCAGTACGGCTTGGAGCTAAAAGCCGATAAAGCCGATATTGTGATATGCAATAACGGCGACAGAAAGACATTAAAGGAAAAGACGGTAAGAATTTTCAATATTATAAAAGGAAACCAATGAGGTAATTATGGAAACTAAAGAAGTTAAAGACGGTAAAGAAACTTTGAAAGAGAAAACAGCGCTTCGTAAAAGTTCCGCGCGTACGCAAAATCAGAGCGTGGGCGAAAAGGCTTCGGCGCCCGCCTCTGCGGCCGCTAGCGACAAGAACGGCGGCAGGAACGGGTTTTCCCGTGCTTCGCAGGAACAGAATAACAATTATCAGCCCAAGGCCAACGGCGCTAAGCCGATGGACGCCAGAGCGCTTGCCAAGCTCAGCGTGGCGGAACTTACCAAATTGGCTTTAAATTACAATGTGGAAGATATTTCGGGTTTAAGGAAACAGGAGCTAATCGGCAAGATAATAGCGGTACAGGCCAAGCAAAACGGGTCGGTATACGGCGGCGGAGTGTTGGAAATATTGCCCGACGGTTTCGGTTTTTTAAGGTCGGAGGAGAATAACTATCTGGCAGGCGGCGAAGACATTTACGTATCGCCTTCGCAGATAAAACGCCTGGGTTTGAGGAAAGGCGATAAGATAGAAGGTTTAATACGTCCGCCCAAAGACAATGAAAGGTTTTTTGCCATGTTGCAGGTACAGAAAGTAAACGACATCGACGCAGACAAAGTATACAGAAGGCCTTTGTTTGAGAACCTTACTCCGCTGCACCCCGACAGCCGCTTCACTTTGGAAGTGGACAAGAAAGATTTGACGCAAAGGGTAATAGATTTAATGGCGCCGATAGGCAAAGGACAGAGGGCTTTGATAGTCGCCGCGCCCAAGACGGGCAAAACGGTAATGCTTAAAAGTATAGCCAATTCTCTTACGACGAATCACAAAGACATTGAACTTTTGGTATTGCTGATAGACGAACGCCCGGAAGAGGTAACGGATATGAGCCGCAGCGTCAACGGGGAGGTTATAGCCTCCACCTTTGACGAGCCCGCCGAAAGGCACGTGCAAGTGGCGGAAATGGTTTTGGAAAAGGCCAAGCGCGGCGTGGAGAACGGCAAGGACGTAGTTATATTGCTCGATTCCATCACCCGTTTGGCGCGCGCCTACAATACGGTTACGCCAGCCAGCGGGCGCGTATTGACGGGCGGATTGGAGGCGACTTCACTTCAGCGCCCCAAAAGGTTTTTTGGCGCGGCGCGCAATATAGAGGAAGGCGGTTCCCTTACGATAATAGCCACGGCTTTGGTGGAAACGGGCAGCAGAATGGACGAAATTATCTTTGAGGAATTTAAAGGTACGGGCAACTGCGAAATCTGCCTTGACCGCAAACTGGCCGACAGACGCATTTTCCCCGCGATAGACATCAACCGTTCTTCTACTAGGAAGGAAGATTTGCTTTTGACGGAGGAGGAATTAAACAAATCTTGGATAATGAGGAAGATCCTTTCCCCGTTAAGCTCGGTAGACGCGATGACTCTGCTTTTGGAAAAGTTATCCGCGACTAAATCTAACAAAGACTTTTTAAAGCAAATGGAAGTCAGCAGTTTTTAAAGAGCAATATTGAAATCAAGCCAAGCCCAAAGCCACAAAAAGGCGGCTTTGGGCTTAGGCGGGAAATAGAAAAAATCGCATAAATTATAGTATAATATAAAGGAAATAATTTTTTGAGGTAATTTGAAATGAAAGAAAATATTCACCCTAAATACGAAGTAGTGGAAGTAGTCTGCGCCTGTGGCGCGAAATTCAAGACTCGCTCCACGATGAAAGCCGTCAAATTGGACATCTGCTCGGCGTGCCATCCGTTTTTCACCGGCAAGCAGAAGATGCTTGATACCGAAGGCCGCGTAGAGAAATTTAACAAGAAATTCGCTTCCACCCAAGGCAAAATGGTAGTAAGAAAGCCGAAAACGGAAGTAAAGACGAAAAGAGGCACGGTAAAGAAAATTGCTTTAAGCACAACCCCGGTAAAAGCGGCCAAGAAAACCGCCAAAACGGAAAAGAAAGCGGACAAAAAAGAAGCGAAATAGCTTTAAATGACGGTAGAAGCAGCCCCTCTGAAAAGGTGGGGCTGCTTTTTATAGCGGAAAAAAGAGGACGTATGGACATAAGTAAATTTAAGGAAGAATTTGAGCAGATAGAAGCGGAGCTTTCCGCGGGCAATATTACGCCTGAACATTTTAAGGAAAAGACCAAACGCCACGCCTTTTTAAAGCCGATAATAGAAAAGGCTGAAGAACTTAAAAAGGTGGAAGACGCCATAAAGGCCGACCGCGAGATGATAGAAGACGGCGGCGATAAGGAAATGGCGGCCTTGGCTGCGGAGGAGCTCGCGGAACTTGAAGGAAAGCCCGATCAGCTGTTAAAAGAACTTAGGGTGCTTATCATTCCGCCCGATCCCAACGACTCAAAAAATATTTATTTGGAAATACGCCCCGGCGCGGGCGGCGACGAGAGTGCGATATTCGCGGCGGAGCTTTTGAGGGTATATCAGCATTTTGCCCAAAACAGGGGTTGGAAAACTGAACTTTTGGAATATACGCCTACCGGTCTTAAAGGCTGCAAATATGTAAGTATGTTTATTAAGGGCGAGGGCGCTTATTCTTGGCTTCGCGACGAGGCAGGAACGCACAGGGTGCAGCGCGTACCGGATACGGAAACTTCGGGAAGGGTGCACACCTCTACGGTAACGGTCGCCATAATGCCGGAGGCCGAAGATATTGATATACAAATCAATCCCGCGGATATAGAAATGGAAACCTGCCGCGCCGGCGGAGCGGGCGGGCAAAACGTAAACAAAGTGGAAACCGCCGTCAGACTTATACACAAACCCACGGGCGTGGTGGTAAGCTGCCGCGAGGAACGCACGCAAGGCGCCAACCGCGAAAAGGCGATGAGAATGTTGAAGTCTAAACTTTACCAAATGGAAGAGGCCAAACAGAACAAAGAGATTTACGACGCCAGAAAAGCGCAGGTGGGAACGGGTGACCGCTCGGAGAAGATAAGGACTTACAATTTCCCGCAGAGCAGGGTTACGGACCACCGCCTTAACGAGAATTTTCACAACATTACCGAAATAATGGAAGGCAATATTGAGGAGATACTCGACCATTTGCGCAAACTTCGTACCGAAGAGAAGCTGAAGGCGATGTCGATATAACTATGATAACGATACAGCAAATGGTGGACGGCGCTAAGGAACGCTTTGACGAAAAGGGCATAGACGAGCCTTTGGCACATGCCGAACTTATAGCGGCGTTTGTTTTGAACAAGAGCCGCACTTATATAAGGGCGTACAGGCAGAACGTTATTTACGAGAAGGAAGAAAACCTCTTCAACAAAATAGTGGAGGAGAAACTTTCCGGCAAGCCTTTGGCGCATATTATAGGAGAGGCTGAGTTTATGGGGCGGCTGTTCAGCGTCGGCCCTACGGTGCTGATACCGCGTCCCGAGACGGAAGAACTGGTGGAGGAAGCGATAAAAAATCTACCCGGCGTACAGCCTTCGAGGATACTCGATCTGTGCAGCGGATCTGGCTGTATAGCCATAAGTTTGGCTTTTATGTTTCCCGCGGCGGAAGTTATAGGGGGCGATATATCCGCGCAAGCCTTGGAAGTGGCCCGCAAGAACGCCTCTAATATGAATTTGGTCAAACGGGTGAAGTTTATACAAAGCGATTTGTTCGAAAATATAGAAGGCGAATTTGATTTTATTATATCCAATCCGCCTTATATTCCTACCGACATAATAGAAACCTTATCGCCGGAAGTTCGCAACGAGCCGCGCCTTGCCTTGGACGGCGGGCCCGACGGCTTGGATATTATAAGGAAGATAATCGCCAATGCCTGTGTCCATTTGAAAGCGGGCGGGCTTTTGGCTTTGGAAATAGGGTGCGCACAAAGCGAAAAAGTGTTAAAATTCTTTAAAGGCGAAGAGTGGGAAACTCCTTTCAGCGCCAAAGATTTTGCCGGCATAGAAAGGTTTATATTCGCGCGAAAGAAGCGCTGAGCCGAACTGGAGCTTAAAATGGACAAATTTATAATACACGGCGGTAGAAAACTTAAAGGTACGGTGGAAATAGGCGGCAGCAAGAACGCGGCCTTGCCTATACTTATGGCCACTCTGCTTACAGATGAGACGTGCATAATCAACCGCGTTCCTGATCTTAGGGATATAAGAACCACTATAAAAATCTTGCAGGAACTTGGCAAGAAAGTGGAATATGACGCTGGTACTTTAACGGTAAAAGCGGGGCGCAAGTTAAAGACGGAAGTGCCTTACGATTTGGTAAAGCAGATGCGGGCAAGTTTTTGGGTGGCGGGGCCGCTTTTGGCTAGGTTTAAAAAAGCGGTTATACCTTTGCCCGGCGGCTGCGCGATAGGAGTGCGGCCCGTAGATATTCACTTGAAGGGTTTTGAGAAGATGGGCGCCAAGGTTTTGGTGCAGAATGGCAACGTGATATTAAAGACCAGAAAGCTCAATCCCGCTAAAATAATTTTAAGTTTCCCCAGCGTAGGCGCGACGCAGAATTTGATGATGTGCGCCTGTCTGGTAAAAGGCCGCACGGTGTTGGAGAACATTGCGCGCGAGCCTGAAGTTTCCGATTTGATTAAAGCGCTCAAATCCATGGGCGCGGAGATAACACAAGATGCCAAAGGCCGCATAATAATAGAGGGCAAAAGCGAGCTTGGCGGTATGGAACATACCGTCGCGGCCGACAGAATACAGACTGGTACGTATATCATAGCGGGCGCGGTAACGCGCGGCGACGTTACGGTAAAGGACTGCATACCCGAGGACAACGAAATACTTTTGGATTATCTTAAAGAGGCCGGGTTTGACTTGCAGGTCGGCGAGGATTGGATACGAATAAAACCGAAATGCAAGAAGATAAAACCCGTCAATATCAAGACGGCCCCTTTCCCGGGTTTTGCTACGGATTTGCAGGCCCCGTTTATGACTTTGATGTGCCTTTGCGGCGGGCAGAGTGAGATAAGCGAAGATATTTTTGAAAACCGCTTTATGCACGCGCCGGAACTTGTCCGCATGGGCGCGAATATAACGATAGAACGCAACACCGCCAAGATTACTGGAGTTAAGAACTTCAGCCCCGCGGTGGTGATGTCTTCCGATTTAAGGGGCGGCGCGGCTTTGGTTTTGGCGGGATTGTGCGCGAAGGGCGTAAGCGAGGTCGAACGTATTTACCACATAGACAGAGGCTATGAACATTTTGAGGATAACTTAACCAAACTGGGCGCCAAAATAAAGAGGGTCAATCCCGTAACGCAGTGATATTACATTTTGCGCATCGGCATTTAATGCGCGAAATACAATTTAAAATCCATACGTTTTTTGCGTATGGATTTTTGTTTTTGTGGAATTGTACAAGCGTGGTTTTTTTGACTTGCGCCGAGTTTCCGCTGCTTTGCTTTGGAAGGTTTAAAATACCGCCGCCGTTAAAACAGTGCGCGCGGAGCGGATAGTATTCTTTTTCGGGAAAGGCAAGGCCGTACGTATGAGTTTTCTCCGAAATCAAAAACAACTTGACTGTTTTTTTTTTTTGATAAATTTTCCATAATTCCAAGTCGGGCATGAGAGAGTATTAGCCTTTTTTATATTTTCGCCAGATTTGGATATTTTAAAAAGAGAGGAAAATTTTATGCAAAAAATAAAACTTAGTTTAAAAGCATTTTTGTTTATGTTTTTTGTTTCTTTCGTTTCTCTTGCGTTTGCCGAAATATGCTCAGATGTTGGTGTTGTGCAATATAAGCCCAGCGGCACTTGTGGAACTTCCAAACGGAGTTGCTGCTCCAACGGAAGCTGGTCCGGCTGGGACGAGGATTGCCCTAAAACCTGCGATCCCGCCACCAAACCCGCCACTACGGGCAGCTGCGGGGAAGACGGCAGCGGCACTTGGAGCAGAACTGTAACCTGTGATACCTCTACTTTGAAGTGGAAGACCGGCAGCTGGGGTATTTGCAGTTATTGTACGCCGGGGGCGATATCTACCGATTGGAAGCTTTGCGATATTCCGCAAAAGGGCGTGTGCAATTGGAAGGGTACGGCATATACTTGCCAATGTACCAATGACAATGATAGGCGAAACTGTATGATGGGGTCAGGTTCAAGCAACCAGGTAAGGGTTTGGTCGACTAAAAGGTGTAGCTGCTATTGTTGTGCGGCGGGGGCCAGTTATAGGCCTGCGGATAATTACTTCGGGTTTGAATGTTGGAAAGACTTTATGCAGTTAGCTCCTACAGCATGTTTGTGGTAACGGTTTTCCTTGAGAGCAAAGCCTCTCTAAACTAACCGCCCCGCCGCTTATGCGGCGGGGTTTTCCTTTTAAGAAACTTCAAAAATACAGAAAAGAAAGTTTATATAATTTAGATATATTTGCTCGGCGGTATTATGAATTTTGAACAAACCGTAAAATTTCTGTTCGGCAGACAAAACCATAAAAAGAGCAGTTTGGCTTTGGTAAAAAAAACGGCGGAGAATATGGGGCTTTTCCCGCTCGGTTTTAAAATCGTGCATATAGCGGGCACAAATGGGAAGGGGACTGCCGCCTGCGCGCTGGGCACCATTTTAAAAGAGGCGGGTTTTAAGAGCGGCGTTTTTACTTCCCCGCATATCAAAACCCCGCTTGAAAGAATAAAAATAAACGAGGTTTTAATAAGCGAGCCGGATTTTGCCAAGGCGGTTTCTTTCGTGAAAAAAAAACAGGCGGGTGAACTTAATTTTTTTGAAACTCTCACCCTTGCGGCTCTTTTTCATTTCAAATCTAAAAAAATAGATATTGCCGTATTGGAATGCGGCATCGGTGGTCTTTTGGACAGCACCAATATAGTCGATGCCGATATTTGTCTTATCACTTCCGTCGATTTGGACCATTGTTCAATGCTGGGCGGCAGTCTAAAAGAGATTGCCGTTCAGAAAAGCGGGATAATAAAGAAAAATTCTTTTGTGCTATGCGGCCCAATGGGCAAGGAAGCTCGTTCGGAAATCGCGAAAGCGGTTGAAAAGGCTGGGGCGAAACTCATCAAAACGGGACGAGTAAAAAACCTTAGGCAGAATTTTAAAAAACTTGAAAGCTCTTTTGATTTTGAGGGGGAAACCTACCTCACCAAAATTATGGGCGCGGCACAGAGCGGGAATATCGCATTGGCTATTAAAGCGGCCGGCCTTTTGGGTGTAAGAGTTGAAAAGTCTAAATCAGCTTTGGCTGGTTTTGCCATGCCTTGCCGTTTTGAAGTTATAAAAATCAAAAGAGGCAAGTACTTGATCAAAGACGGCGCCCATAATCCCGCGGCTTTTAAAGAGTTTATAAAAACTTACAAAAACAGCCGCTTTTATAAACCGGATAATACCCTGATTTTAGCCTGTTCCCAAGGCCACGATTATAAGAAACTTTGCGCCATAGCGGAAAAGGCATTTGCTAATATAGTTCTTGTCTGCCCGAACGAGGAACGCAATATGAAAACGGAAAATTTGCTTAATTGCTTTAATAAAAGTGTGAAAGTATCGGTTTTAAGGGATATTTATTCTTTCAATCCCAGCGGTTTCCGCGGTAATGTAATAGCGGGTGGCAGCTTCTATTTGGCGGCCGTCTTAGAATACCGCGCCGCTTGACGGTATTACCGTGTAATAATTTCTTGACAGTAGGGCTTATTTCTGCTTAAATTTTATATGGCGTATTATATATTTATATATAACATTTAAGAGGAAATATGTCTTTAGATAACAACGATAAGAACAATCAGGAATTTAACGAGTTTCTGCAGTCTTTGCAAGACGACGCAAATAAAAACGAGGCCTTGGCTTCAAGCGGTAGAGAAGAACCTTTCCCCTTTTCCGACAGTTTTGATATAGATTCTTTTGTTAAAGAGAACGCTATCCCTTCGGCGCAGGCCTCGGGCGAGGCGCAATCTTCGCAGGAGCCGCTTGCCTCTCCGCAGGAGAGCGGGCAAGAAAAGCGGGAAGAGCCATCCCCAAACTATACGGAGCTTTCGCAATCCGAATACAAGCCCGATTACGGTGCGCAAGAACCTTCTTATCGTTATAATGAAACGAACTCTAACGAAGACTATTCCTATCAAGATGAGTTTGACGCCCCCTCTTACGCCAATTCCTCTTTTGAGAGCGGGCAGTCTTTGAAACATTTGGAGCAAAAAATCTCCGAGTTGGAATCGAGCTTTGTCGACGTAAATAAAGAAAAGGCCTATTATAACGGCCTTCAGAGCGAAATAGAAGGCATAGATTTGGAAGACAAAAACTCTTTTAAGCCGGGCGACGAATTTTACAAAAATATGTCCGCCACGATTGAAACGCTTAAAGGCAGCCTAAAAGCAATTTCCAGCGCCAACAGGACAAGCGTATTAAACGATATTTCCGTTTTAAGAGGCAGTATCGACAATATAGTAAACGCCAGGCTCCAGTACGAAGAGAACCTGATCAACCAGGACCAAACCCTTATTAACCGCCTGAGAGAAAAAACCAACCGTTTAAAATCTATAAACTTGGCTTTAAACAGCGAAGTTAAGAGAGCCAAAAACGAGAAATTGGAATCTTTAAGAAAATCGGCCGAGCAAACCAAGGAACTGCTTTCTTTAAGGGTGCAGCTCAATAAAGTTGAGGAAAAGGCTCGCCACGGCGATTTCAAGCTGTCGAGAATGGAACAGCATTTGTCGATTTTAAATCAGGAGAAGCTGGCATTAGACGAGGAAATCCGCAAAGTGAGGGAGGAGAAACTTTCCTCGATAAGGAAATCTTCGGAGCAGGCAAAAGAGATAATGTCGCTTCGTCTGGCACTTAGCAAGACGGAAGAGAAGTTTAAGCAGGAAGAGATACAGAACTCCTTTTTGAGGGAACAGCTTACCGGCCTTGAATCGGCGAAAGCGGCTTTGGATCAGGAGGTATATTCCACCAGGGCCGAGCGAGAGGCGGCTAAGAGGGAGGCCTCCCAACAGATAATAGAGATAGATAAACTTAAAAGGAGCATACAGCAGTCGCAGGATCTCTTGAACGCCAGCGCCAAAGAGGCGGGCGGACTTAGAGAGCAGATTTTATCTTTGGAAACGAAACTCCAGCAAATGCACGGGGAGAACGCGGCTCTTTCCTTAAGGACGGAAGACAATATTCGCCAACTGGAAGCGGCCCGCGCCCAGCACGAGCGCGATATCGCCGCGCTTAAAGCCGAGCAGATGCGGGAAATCGAACTCTTAAAGAACCAAAAAGCGCAGGAAGCGCAAAGCATTACTTTGGAACTTCGCCGCGCGGAAGATAAATATCGCCAGGAAGAGACCTTCGTCAATACCTTAAAGCTGCAGATAGAATCTTTAAGAAACGACGTTAAAAATTTAGACGACCAAAAACGCGGATTGGAGGGAAAATCGGCGGATTTGGCCAGGGAAATAGACTTTATAAAAGAAGGGCACGAGCGGGAAATAGAATCTTTGAAGCAGGAACTTGCCTCCGCGGGCGAGAAACTAACCCGCGAGCAGAACCAATACCAGTCCTTAAAGGAAACGCTGTCTTCCTTGGAGACGGAAAAAGCCTCTCTTAACGAAGAAATCCGCAGGATTTTATCTGCTAAAGACGAAGCCCTCGCCGCCAATGAACGCTATATCAAAGATATAGAAAATCTAAAAGCGGAACATTCTTCTTTGGAATCTTCCTTAAAGAGCGAACTGGAGAGAATGACCGCCCGTCACGAGCAGGATTTGGCGGAATACAATGCTCTTAAAGAGAAAGAAGCCGCTTTACGGCGCGACAATGCCGGTTATGAAAGCCGCATAAGCGAGCTCAGCGCACGGGAAGAGGGGTATAAAAAAGCGGGCGCTGATTATGAGGCAAGAATAAAGGAACTTCAGTCCAAAGAGGAGTCTGCCCGCAAGACCAATGAAGAGTATGGCGCTAAGATAGCCGAACTAGAGTCAAAGAAGGAACAGCTTCTGCGGGAGAAGGAAGCTTTCGAGCGCGAACTTAAGAGCAAAGAGGAAAATTACTCCAAAGAATTATCCAATTACAAAACCAAGATATTGGCTTTGGATGCGGAGCAGAAGGCGGCGGTTTCTAATCTGACTATAGAGATAGAAAACCTTAAACGCGAACACGAGGGTGCGGTAAGCTCTTTAAACAAAGAGAGTTCCACTCTTCGGGAAGAGAAGCATAGCCTTTTGACGGAGATAGATTCCTTGCGTTTGGCCTTGGGCGGACGTGATGAAGAAACCCGCAAACTGCGCGGGGAGTTGGACGGCCTGAAAGCGGGCATCGCCGCAGGCAACGAAGAAAAATTGCGTCTTGGCAAGGAAATAGAGTCCTTAATGCGCGACATTACCTCCCGTAACGATGAAAAGCAAACTATTTTGGCGCAGGTAGAGGCCTTGAAAAAGGATCTTGCCGCCAGAGATGAAGCCGCAGGCAGGGCCGCACGAGAGGCCGCTTCCGAGATAGAGAATTTGAAGAGGGATATCTCCGCGCGCGAAGAAAATACGATAAAACTAAACGGCGAAATAGAAGCCTTAAGGAACAATGCGTCGCAAAGCGAGCAGCAGATGGCTCAGCTTGGTGCGGAAATAGAGAAGCTGAAGGCCGAGTTGGAAGAAAACCGCCGCTTAAGCGAAGAGGCCAAAGCCCGCCATGAGGAAGCGGAGCGAGCAAGCGCCAAGCGCATCAGCGAGTTGGAAGCGTCTTTAAACAAAAACAATGTATATGTAAGCCAAATAACGGAAATAAGTTCGTCTTTAGCCAAAGCTGAATCTGCCGTAAAAGAGAACGAGAATATAATCAATATGCTCAAAGGCGAGGTGGCGGCCGCCAACAGCCAAAAGGCTTTGATAGACGAAGAATTGAAAAAAGCCGGCAACGAGAAATACGAGATATTGAAACAGCTGGAAGAAAAGACGAAAGCCTTGGATGAATTCCAAAAACGCTATGAAGAAGAAGTGACGGCGTTAAAGGATGCCCGCAGCAAAGAGTCCGCCGATTATGAAGAAAAACTGAAATCGGCTCAGGAGCGGTTAAATCAAGAGACGGAAACTGTAAATTCCTTAAAAAGCCAAATAGTAATACTTGAGCAGGAAAAATCCAATCTTAACATGAAGCTTTCCAGCGCGGACTTAAAGGCCAGCAAGATAGTGGAGCAAACCGACGAGATAATCAATTTAAAGTCTAAATTGGCTAAAGCTGAAAGCAGATTCTTGCAGGATACGGTATTGGTAGAGCAGTTAAAAGAACAGTATACGCAAAGCCGGGAAATGATTGCCAAGCTTGAAGAGGAAATATTGAGCCTGCGCAAGGAAAACGCGAAAGTAAAAGAAGATCTTGCCGGCAAAGAGGCGGAAATAAAACGCTTGAGCGAGGCTCTGGCCCAAAGCGAGGCGCAAGTAAAAGAAGGCCAATCCGCTGTGAAGCAACTTCAGGTGCACACTTCCCAGCTAAAGGCGGTAAACGCGGCTTTGGATGCGGAAGTGAAAAAGGCGCAGGGCGAGAAACTGGAGGCTTTGCGCAAATCTGCCGATCAAGCCAAAGAAATATTGATGTTAAAACAGCAGCTTTCGGAAGCGGAAAGCAAGTTCAGCACATTGGATTTTGAGAACGGGATAGTATCGGTCCGCAAGGAATATGAGGCGAAAGTTGAGAAGCTTGAAAGCGAACTTAAAGACGCTTCGGCTTTATGCGCGAGGCAGGTAAAAGAGCTTGAGGAATTAAAGACCGACAACAGCCGCCTAAAGAGTGCGGAAGAGGAAAAGGTAAAACTGCAAAGCAGTTATGACGTGCTTTCCGAGAAAGCTCAAAGTTTGGAAAATGAACTTGCCGCTTACAAGCAGAAGGAAGCCCGCGCCTCTACTTTGGCCAAGGCCAAAGCGGCGGCTTTGAGCGCGCAAATAGCCAAGATAAACAAAGAGAAAGCGGGCCTTAAGGAACAGCTTGACAATGCCCTGAAAGAGATTGAACGCCTCACCGCCAAAGAGAAGGAAACGGCGGAAGCGCTCAATACTCTTAAAGCGAAGATAAGCGATAACGACGCCGTTATAGAGAAATTGAAGAAGGAAATAGTCATTTTAACGGCGGAGAACCGCGAATTGAAACAGAACGCGGAGGTAACTTTAAGGAAAGAGAAGGCCTTGGCGAGCAAAATTAACGAGATGGAAAAGGAAAATAAGAGCCTGGTTACTTCCCTTAATTTGGCCAAGGAAGACGCCGCGAAAACGGAGCTTACTTTGAACAAATTAAAGGCGGAGCGCACCCAGCTTAAGACGAGACCTTCCATGCCTCAGCCGCCCGCCCCGCAGCAACCCGCCGCGGGTAAGGAAAGTGTACAGCTATCCGCCGAGGCGGAAGATACCGCCGCGCCTTCCATTAAGACTAAAACATCGGTTATAAATCCCAGCGTTTTGCCTTCGACGACCGAGCGCGATATGGCCTATCAGGACGGCTCCGCTGACGCCATAGCTGCTTTTGGTGAGCCTGTGCAGGAATTGGAAGTGGTGGAAGTGGAAGGCAATGAGATGGACTTGAGTATGATATTCGGCGATAGTGACGTGAACTTTAAGGATGAAAATGCAGACAGTATGCCCACGGCCACCAATCCCGATATAGAACAAGTTAAAGCTACTACGATAAATCAACCCGGCAAAGCTCTTGCCAGCATGCAAAGCGGCGGGCCTTATGAGGAAATGGAAGTGACGGATCACTCAATTAAAGCGCATGGCGGGATAAGCAGGAAACCGGCAAGCAGACTGCCGCCCACTTACAGAGGCAGCGAGGCCTATTCCGATTTCCTTAAGAAGACCAAGAGCGTGTTTTACAGAATAAAATGGTCGCTTTTTAAGGAGTAAATCGAGATTTCAAGATGAAAGACATAACTATTGGAGTAATATACGGCGGAAAGAGCACGGAGCATGAAGTCTCCGTGCATTCCGCGGGATATGTGTGCGAGTTGTTGGAAAAGAAATATAAGCTGGTAAAAATATACATCTCGCGCGAGGGCAAGTGGTACGCCCAAGATAAATGCGGCTATCTTCAGGGGGGTGACAAGCCCGTATCGCCCGTCGTAAATGAAGATTATAATCTATACGGCGCGGACGGCAAAACCTATAAGATAGATGTATTTTTCCCCGTTTTACACGGCGCTATGGGCGAAGACGGCACTATACAGGGCCTGTTTGAAATATTGGGCGTTCCTTATGTAGGGTGCGGCGTACTTACCGGCGCTTTGGGTATGGATAAGGAGCTGTGCAAGTTATTGGCCTCGTTTTACGGCATTAAGATAGCACCTTACATCAAATTGGAAAAGACGGGCAAATACGATATGGCTCATCTTGAGGCGGCAGTAAAGGCTTTGGGTTACCCGGTATTTGTCAAGCCGATGAGTTTAGGCTCTTCCGTAGGGGTAACGCGCGTAGACGACGGGAAAGCTTTGCCCTCGGCAATAGAGAAGGCTTTTAAATATGAAGGCAATATTTTAGTGGAGAAGGGCATAGACAAAGCGCGGGAAGTGTTTTGCTCTGTGATAGGCGACGGAAAGGAAATACATACATCTCTTTGTGGAGAGCTGAAAACTGTCAGCAGCGCGTTTTTCGATTATAAAGCCAAATACGAAGATCCGCACGGCTGCGATATGAATGTTCCCGCCGATATACCCGAAGCTATGCAAGACGAGATGCGCAAAGCGTCCGCTACGATATTTAAGGTGTTGCGGGGTAAGGGCTTTGCCAGAATAGATTTCCTTTTGGGCCTTGACGGGCAGTTTTATTTTTCGGAGATAAACACTTTGCCGGGCATGTCTGCTACCAGCCTGTTCCCGCAGTTATGGGAAGCTAGCGGGAAGAAATATGACGACGTGTTGGATATTCTCATAAAGACTGCCTTTGACAGGAAGAACGAAAATGACGCTTACAGCATCGAGAGGTAAAAGAGCGGCCGCTTATTTCGGGGCGATAGATCCCATATTGTATTTGATATTGTTTTTTTGCATTGCCGGGCTTTTGAGGAATATGTTGGCGTTGTCCTTTCAAGGTTTTGACTACTCCACCATAGCGACCAGAGTGTTTTTGGCGATGAGCGTGATATATTTCGCGCAAATAGTGTTGATACTCTTAAGGGAAAGGAACGCTTGGATAGTATCGGCATTGCAGGCGTTTTTTTGTTTTTACGTTTATGAAGATTTTACGGCTTTGCCTTTCGCCAATGTTTTTAGAATGTTGTTCGGCGAGGGAATAATAAAGCTGGATTACGGCTGGATATACTTTATCAATATGGTAATAATCTCGGCGATGTTCAGCTTGGAATTGTTAAAAACCTATCTTATATACGCTTTGACTGTTCCGGCCTTTGCCAAGAAGAAAACCGTAAAAAAGGAATACCAGCCAAAGGAAGAAACTGTTTTATGATATTTGAGAAAGTTAAAGAATTTGTAAAGACTAAGGGTGTGCCTTTGTACCGCATAGCTCAGATAAGGCAGGCGGTTTACGAAAAGGGCATATCCGATTGGGACGAGGCGACGAACCTTCCCGCGGATTTGCGCCAAGCATTAAAGAAGGAAGTTAAACTGCTTAGTTTTGACGTCGTCAAAGTTGAACATTCCAAACGGGATATCGTATATAAAGCTTTATTCAAACTTAACGACGGCAATAAGATAGAAAGCGTATTGATGAAGCCGGGCAAGACTTGGAGCGTATGCGTATCTTCCCAGGCGGGCTGTCCGCTGGGCTGTGCGTTTTGCGCCACTGGCAAGCTTGGTTTTAAACGCCATCTTACAGACGAGGAAATAAGCGACCAGGTATTATTTTGGTATCAATTTTTAAGGAAGAATAATTTGGGTGAGCGCGTTTCCAATATAGTTTTTATGGGCATGGGCGAGCCTTTGCTCAATTATGTCAATGTGGTTAAAGCGATAGAGAATTTATCGTGTACGGACTATCTTAACATAGGGCAGCGGCACATATCGGTATCGACTTCCGGCATAGCTGACAAATTTTATAATTTGGCGCAGGATTTGCCGCAGGTTAATTTGGCTTTATCTTTGCATAATGCCGACAACGAGGAGCGTACTCGTCTAATGCCGATAAACCGCAAATACGATTTGGATACTCTTAAGGAGAAACTGGAGGAGTATATAGCTCGCACCGGGCGGGAAGTATTTATAGAATACACCGTGATAGAGGGCGAGAACAATTCGCCCGCGCATGTGCGCAAGCTGGGCAAGTGGATAAATTCGATTAAAGACAATTATCTGCTGCATGTCAATTTAATAGCGTGTAACGAGGCGGTGGGCAAAGCGGTGGCGACGCATGAAAGCAGCGTCAAGAAATTTGCCGCGGCTCTTAAAGCTATGAACATAAACGTCAGCATAAGAAAGAGTTTGGGCTCGGATATATCCGCCGCGTGCGGACAGCTGGCGGCCAAGGAGGGAAAACGAAAATGAAAAAAATGATTTTGACGCTTTTTGCGGCCTGTGTAATAACGGGCTGCGCGAGCGTCGTGACGAATACCGATTATATACCCATGGGGCCCGACGGGCTTTCCGTGCAGATAACCGACGCGTCAAAAATGCCGGTATTTACTTATTTAAAGGATATAAAGGAGCCTTGGGCGCCGATAGGTATGTACCGCGTTAAGGCCCTTCCCGACAATGACGAAGTGATAAAAAGCGAGATAGTAAAGATAAAGAAAGCGGCGGCGGCCAAAGGCGCCAACGCGATAATATTAAATCAATTTTACGATGACGCCGCGGCGCAGGACGGCCATCCGATAACTTTGGCGGCGTATTTTGTGAAATACGCCAGTGCGGTGACGGAAGCCGACAAAGCGAAAATACAAGAATACGCGGAATTGGAGAAACTGAGAAATGCCAACAATTAAGAAGAGCGCAAGCAAGAAAGAAAAGAAAGCTGTAGTATTGTTTTCCGGCGGGCTGGACAGCACGACATGTCTGTATTGGGCTTTGGATAAGGGATACAAGTGTTATGCCCTTAACGTAAAATACGGGCAAAAGCACAGCCGCGAGGCTTTAAGCGCGCGGGCGATATGCAAAAAGTTGGGTGTGGAACTTACGGAAATTAAATTGGATTTCCCGTGGCTGGCGCAGGCGACGTCGCTTGTCGGCAAAGAAGAGCTTCCCGACGAATCTTTGGATGTGATAAAAGACAAAAACAGAATACCGTCGACTTATGTTCCCGCGCGCAATCTGGTTTTTGTGGCGATAGCGGCCAGCTTGGCCGATTCGATAGACGCCGAGGCGATAATAGCCGGCCCAAATGCCATAGATTATTCCGGCTATCCAGATTGCCGGCCGGAGTTTTACGAGCCTTTGGCCAAAGCTGTAAAAGAGGGCACCAGAAAAGGCGTACAAGACGGCAAAATAAAAATAGTTACTCCGCTTTTGAAGCTGAGCAAGGCGCAAATAGCCAAGCTGGGCAAGAAATTAAAGGTCCCGTTTGCTATGACGTGGAGTTGCTATAAAGGCGGCAAGAAGCCTTGCGGCAAGTGTGATGCCTGCAAACTCAGGGCCGAGGGCTTTAAAGAGGCGGGCATAAAAGACGAGTAGAGGCGTTATGAGATATTTTCTTATTCTGGCTTTAACTTTAAGCGGAACTTTTGCCTTCGCGCAAGGCAAGGCCGCACTTAGCGAGGCGGCTGCGAAATATTCTTTGAAGCAGACTGAAAGCGATGTGCTGCAGGAAGAGGAAAGCACCAAAAGCCTTATACTTAAATACGATTCCGCCCAGCCCGCGCAAAAGCAGGCCGTAAAGAAAGAGATAGAAAAAAAGGAACTTGCCCGCGAGCAGGAACGCATCGACAAACAAAAACAGCGCATAAAAAGGCAGGAGGAGCAGATAAAGATATTAAAGCAAAAACTGGCCGAGCGCGAGAAGAATAAAGCCGATACTGTCAAAAAGCGGGTGGAATATTTAATAAGCGAAGAATCCGTGGAAAAGATAAAGAACGAATCGAAAAGCAAGAAAGTAATAGACAAAATAAAGACTAAAGCAAAACGCAAATGACACTGTTTTCAAGATTGTTCAAGCTGTTTATATCGGTAATAATAACGCCGTTGTTTGTGACGGGCGTATTCTTGTTTTATTATCAAGACCACAGCAAGACGGCAATACTTGAAAATTATTTTAATTTGGCCGATATATCGGCTTCCTACATCAAGCGCAATATAGGCGAGAGTGCCGCGCGCTTGGATTTTTTGGGGCAGGCGGCATCTTCCTACGAAGGGCAAAGCGCGGCATTTGAGAATATATTAAATGACAGCGTAAAGTCCAATCCGGAAATAATCTTTGCCGCGCTTTTGGGCAAAGACGGCAAAGAACTTTTCAGAAGCGAGGCCAATGACGCTTCCCGCATTTTGGGCAGCATAGACATATCTCAAGATCCTTCTTTCGGCTCCATTAACGACAAGGATATATCCATAAGTTATGTGGATTATACTTTGGACAGACCTTTAGTGGAGATTATCTATCCTTTGGTAAACGGGAACTATATTTTCGCCGTTTTGGATTTGAGCGGCGTTTGGTACTCGGTTGGAATGCAGCGTTTGGGAGTGACGGGCGGGCTTTATTTGGCTTCCGAAGAAGGCTTTTTGAATTTTAATATTTTGCCCGCTCCCAAGATAAGCGGCGGCGCTTTATCAGAAGTTCTAAATAAAGATAACGGCCTTATAAAATCCGTAAGATCCGAGCAGGGCGATAAGTTTGTAGGCGCTTACGCGCAGACGATATTACCTGGTGTCTACGTCTTGGCCTTGCAATACGGCAAAGAGGCTTTTTACACAATCACGCTTACAAGCTGGATAATAGCGTTTTTTATATTGGCGACGACGACACTTTCCTACTTTGCGGCATATAACTTTTCCAAAGAGATAAGCGAGCCGATCGAGAGGCTTACGGAAGGTGCCCAGGAAATATCTTCGGGCAAGTTCGACGTTTCTTTGGATACCTCCGAGAGTTGGGGCGAATTTGAAATTCTTATAAATACCTTTAACGAGATGGCTTCGCGCCTAAGCGTTTATCAAGCTGTTCAGCTGGATAAACTTCTAGACGAGAAGAAAAAGATAGATATGCTTGCCGGTCTTATGCGCGACGGCCTGATAATGTGTACTTTGCAGGGGCGGCTCTTGTTTGCCAACGCTACGGCAAACAAAATATTGGAAAGCGACGCTTTGTGCGGCGATTTGGAGTGCACTCTTTACGGCACCATGGCGCGCCCCGGATTAAAAGAACTGACGGGTATAAAGAGCGGAACGGTATTTGCCTACGAGAGTGAGGGCAAAAAGACTTATTTCGAAATTGTAAACGAACTCTTTCGCCCGGCCAATGAGGAAGCTGTTTCTATAATAATCTTCCGCGATATAACGGCCGAGCATGAAATCCGCTCGATGAAGAACGATATTTTCAATGCCGTAGCGCACGATTTGCGCGCGCCGATAATGGGCTTGCAGGCTTATATAATGATATTGAAGGAAGGTAATTTGGACGAGGATAAAAAGCGTAAAATGCTGGACGCGATGGATAGCTCTTCTAGCATGCTGAGCTCTTTGGTTGAAAACATTTTGGATATATCTCGCTTTGAGCGCGGGCTTTTGACGCTGAATAAAGAGGATTTTAATATAGCGGAGTCTTTAAACTCGGTGATAATCTCGCTGAAGTCTATGGCGGATTCAAAAGGGATATACATAAAATCCGCGGTGCCGTCGTATTTAATGATAAATGGCGACAAGGGCTTGTTGGAGAGGGTGTTTTCCAATTTAATTTCCAACTCTCTTAAATTTACCGAACGCGGCGGAATTGACATAAGCTACGCTTATATATCTGGAGAGGGCAGCACTGCATATCATCAATTTAAGGTAAAAGACAGCGGCTGTGGGATAAGTAAAGAAGAACTGCCAAAAATATTTGAAAAGTACCATCGCGCGGACAGGAGCGAAAAGGGCTACGGACTGGGCTTGAGCATAGTCCGCCAGACCGTTTTGGCGCACGGCGGTGAAATAGAGGCTTATTCCGAAGAAGGTAAAGGCAGCGAAATAATATTTACTTTGCCCGCCTTGGAGGTTAAATGACGGTTTTTTGGTATCTTTTGTTAGGGCATTTGCTTGCGGATTTCGTTTTTAAGGATAAGGACGGTTTTTACGGCATGAGCGTTAAATATTGCCTTTGGCGCGGATTTGTATATTTCGCGGTTTTAAGTTTGTGCTGCTATAAATATCTGGAATTGCCGTGGATAGATTTTTCGGGCATAGAGCTTGGCGGGTTGTTCTCATTGGGGTTGGCGGGCTTGGCGTATTTCGTTTATGCTTTTTTGGAGCGCAAAAACGAACGAGGTCGAAAGGCTTTGTTTTTGTTTGCGGGGCGGCAGTTTATACTTCTTAGTGTATTGTTTATAATAATGCCGGTAATTCCTTTCGACGGCGATTTCCTGCACTATATATACGGGCCGGATTTGCTGTTTGTGGTTAACGGGAGTTTGATTGCGGGTTATGTTATTTCCGAGTTGCTGATAAACTTGTCTTTGACTATAGATAAGCCGATAGACGCAAAAAGCCTTTTTGACCAGCGTTTCCATAATATGCTTTTAAGGGTTGTGCTGTTTTTGCTGATAATAATACCCGGCTGGTTCGGTGTAGCTGTGGCGGCGGCGGCGATGGCGTTTTTGATAAAGCACGGTATTTTTAGGGACGATAAATTTTACTTTTATATAGGCTGCGCGCTGACGCTGGTTTTCGGATTGATATGCAAGGGGATATTTCACGGGATATGTTAGATAGGAAAATAGAAGAAGTAAAATTTATATGTTTGGATACGGAAACTACGGGTCTTGACCCTGCAAACGGCGGACGTATTTGCGAAGTGGCTATGCTCGGCAGCCAAGGCGGGGAGCGCGCCGGCGCATATTGCACATTGTTAAATCCGCAGATATACATATCGCCGGAAGTTACGGCGATACACGGCATTACCAACGAGATGGTAAAAGACTCGCCTAAATTCGGCGATATAGCGTTTAATATGATAGATTTCCTGCAGGGTAATGTTCTTATATGCCACAATGCGGATTTTGACGTTTCTTTTCTGAGGAAGGAATTTGAACTTTTGGGCCTTAGTATGCCGCAGGTGACTATATTGGATACACTTAAATTCGCCAGGGCGCACGGTAGTTTTTCCAGAAATCGTTTGGGCATAATAGCGCAGGAACTTGGGTTTTCCAGCGAGGGCTGGCACAGGGCTATGGCCGATACGATAATGACGGAGAAAATATTTTATTATTTTGTGGCCAAATTTAAGGAAATGGGCGCAAGCACTTTGGGAGATCTTGTTGCCCTGCAGAGCAGGAAAGTGATAGGATTTAATAAACAGGAGATATAAATTATGAGCAAAGTTGTTTTATTGATAAGAGACGGCTGGGGCGTAAGGGCGAGCAAGGAGCATAATGCGGTAAAAGGCGCCAAAACCCCTAATATAGACAGATATTTAAAAGAATATCCGCACACTTTGATAGAGGCCTCCGGCGAGCTTGTCGGTTTGCCGGCGGGTTATATGGGCTCTTCGGAAGTGGGGCATTTGAATATGGGCGCTGGCAGGATAGTCGTGCAGGAGTTAAAGAGGCTAAAAGACGCTTTTGAGGACGGCTCAATATACAAAGCGCCGGCTTTCAAAGCGGTAATCGATAACTGCGTAAACAATTCATCCGCGCTGCACCTTATGGGGCTTGTACAGGACGAAGGCGTCCACGCCCATCAGGACCATTTATACGCGATAATCAAGCACGCGGCGGAAAAGGGGATAAAGACGGTATGGGTACACTTTTTTGCCGACGGGCGCGATACTCCGCCGCACAGCGCTTTGGGATATTTGAAGATGTTGGAAGGCAAAATGAGCGAGTACGGCGTAGGCAAGGTGGCCACGATAATGGGGCGCTACTATGCTATGGACAGGAACGAAACTTGGGATCTTACCTCCGAGGCATACGATTTGATAGTGGACGCCAAGGGCCGCCATTGCGCCAGCGCGCAGGAAGCGATAGAAAATTCCTATAAAAACGATAAGACACCCGACGGCGGCGAGATGGTGGACGAATATATCCCGCCTACCGTTATAGGCGATTATAAAGGCGTGAATGACGGCGACGGTATAATATTTTTCAACTTCCGCCAGGATAGGGCGATACAGCTTACCCGCGCCTTTGTGGAAGATGATTACAGCGGCGTAAGGAATCGCCGCCCCAAAATCACTTACTGCGGGCTTACGAAATATTACGACAGTTTTAAGTATAATGCCTTGTCCCCGATGACCGAAGGCGGCGGAATGAACAATTTGCTTGGCGAGGTTATCAGCGCGGCGGGTTTGACGCAACTTAGAATAGCGGAAACGCAGAAGTTTAAGCACGTTACCTCGTTTTTCAACGGCAAGCTGATAAAACCTTTTGCCGGCGAAGACAGAATAGAGATAAAAGGCTCTTTCGATCCCGCCACGTTTGCCGAACATCCGGAAATGGACGCACAGCGCGTAGCCGACAGGGCGGTAGAGGAAATCGGCAAGAACAAATATGATTTTGTGGTTATCAACTTCGCCAACTGCGATATGGTGGGGCATACCGGGAGTTATGACGCGGCGGTAAAAGCGACGGAAGTGGTGGACAAATGCTCCGGCGAAGTTACCGAAGCGGCGTTAAAGGCGGGCTATACGGTGCTTATTACGGCAGACCACGGCAACGCGGAAGAAATGTGGGACGACAAAATCAATATGCCCAAGACGGCGCATACCACCAATCCCGTGGAGTTTATTTATGTTTCCAAAGAGGGCAAAGGCATTGAACTTAAAGAAGGCGGCAAGCTTGCCGATATAGCGCCTACGGTCCTTCAGGTGCTTGGCGTAGCGATACCCAAGGAAATGACGGCCGAAACATTGATAAAATAGCTTCTGTTTTTACAGGCAAAACGCTCCGCTTTTTTGCGGGGCGTTTTTGCGTTTGGGGAACGATATGGAGACGTGCGGATTTAATACTAGGCTGCTTGTATATTGGCGGCACATATCCGCGGATAGGACATAAGGTCCGCACAACATAGGTCTTAAGTTCCTTGTAAAGAAGAGCTTTATTTATTAAATTATTATGTATATACGAGTATTGGAGAGTGAATATGATTAGGAAATTTTTACTTTTTATTTTTATGGTTGTATTCTCCTTGCCTTGTTCGGCCTGGGTATTCCTTACGGCAGTCGCCGAAGGGGAAAACGCTCCGTTGTTGACTTATAATATCGTAAATAATAAACCCATACGCGTTTGTATCGATTTTGTAGAAACTTCTTTTGACCGTTCAAACCGCAAAATAACGCGCAATTATATTCCTGCCGGCGAAAAGCGCGACAGATATTACAAGCAAGTTTCTTCGGAAATTACTTTAGCTTTAAGGAAATATGTAGATAATGCCAGAAAATATATTGAGCAATCGGGCCGTGCCGAAGAGTTTGAAGATTTAAAGCCATATCTCAATGATCCGCGCGTGGTATACATAAACGGCGGGCGCGACGCTAAAACGTGCGAGTCTTTCCCGCATGATAATTCCGCAATGGATTTAAGGGTAATATTGGAAACGAATGACGAGCTGCGCAGTTATTTGCAAGGGCATAAAGGTTCGGCCTGGCAGGGTGATAGAAATTTTATGAAACTCTTTTTCCATCCAGATTATATAGATGACAGATGGATAGATATCTTCTATTATAAATATGAAGATTTGCCATCTTCGGAGCAATCATCTAAAGCGAGAAGCATACTGTTGGAGCCTACCATAAGGCACGAAATCGGCCACACGCTGGGCCTTGGCGATCAGTATATGCTTGACGATATAAACCAAAGCAAAGAGTACGGATTGTCGCATATAATGCCGCTTACGGCAATAAATTCCGTAATGGGCGGGCGCGACAAGAACGGGGAGATACAGGCTTTGTCGTGTGACGACGCGGAAGGCATTATAAATTTGGTCGATTTTTATTCTAAGGACGTATCTTCAAAGCGCAGAACTGAGGGGTGGGCGTCATTATGTTGGAAGAATATAATGTATGAAGAATGTTTCGCCAGCAAAATAAGCGATGCGGAATATCAAGCCCAGCTTTCTTATGCGAGGAGCGGTTATTCTTCGCCTCGTCCGGATCATATAAGCAGGATAAAGCAGGAGCGGCGCGAGCGCTACGCGTCAGCCGCTGCGGCGCAGAATGCTCAGCAAGAGGCGGAAGAAGCCAAACGCCGCGCTGAGGCCGCCGCCAGAGAGGCGGAATACAAACAGAAGTTAAAGGACCTCTTGAGCAAAGAGGCAGAGTACGGATATTGCCCGGTCTGCAAACAACCGCTTTTAAACACCGATTTTAACAATATGCGCAGGGTTAAAATACTTTCCGCGCCCCGCCAAAAGGTAACTCAGGGCGATAAAGTGTTTTACAGGTATCCTTACGGACAATGTAAGGTGAAGATCCATTCCGACTGTTACGAAGCCCTAAAGAGCAAAGGGGGGAAGCTCCCCTGGGCGCAGTGGTGCGCGCAAAGCAAAAAGCAATAGCTGCCAAGGTAAATAATGTGTATATAAAGGTAAAAGTCCACGCGGGGGAAAAGAAGAACGATTTAAAACAAAAGAGCCAAGACGCTTTTGAAATATGGGTAAAAGCGCCGGCGGAGCGCGGCCTTGCCAATGACGCGGTGAGGACGGTATTAGCCTCCCATTTGGGGCTAGAAGCAAAAAAACTGCATTTGATAAAAGGGGCGACGAGCCCCGCGAAAATATTTGAAATCAAATAAACGCTCTTTTCCCGCTTGGTGTTTTTTCGGCGCGAAAGGTAAAGCCAAGCAGTCTATTGTGCGGGTATCCGGCGAGCATTTAAGAAAAGACTTGCCAAAACGGGCTGAATGATAGTATAATATTTGTGGATAAGATATTCCATGGCGCAAGGTGAAAAGCCAAAAAATATCTAGGTGAAAGCGGGGTAAAGAGTACCCCGTGAGTCTTTATTTATCAAAAAACAGGAATATGAAAACTTACGAAACAGTAACAATATTAAAACCGCAGCTCACCGATGGTGAAGTTGCAGCTTTCGTAGAAAAGGCGAAGGCGTTTATCTCCTCTTCGGGCGGGGAAGTTGTGTCCGAGGAGAAGCTGGGGCGGAGAAGATTCTCCCACGATATAGCTAAGAACCGCGAAGGTTTTTATCTTTACCTGAAGTTCAAAGCGCAGGGCGACTTTGTAAAGAAGTGGACCGATTCCATGCGTCTTAACCAGAACGTGTTAAGGACGATGGTAATGAGCGCTGTAGAACACAAAATCAAACCGGCGAAGCAGGTAAAGACGCCGGCGGCCGCTTAGTTTATGGCAGGGCAGATCCGCTTACCGGAAATGAACCTGGTATTTCTTACCGGGCGTTTGACGCGCGATCCCGATAACAGGATGACTCAGCGCGGCCAAGCGATATGCGGCTTTGACATTGCGGTAAACCGCAGGTATATGGATAATGCTTCGGGCGAATGGAAAGACGAGGTAACCTATGTGCCGGTAACGGTTTTCGGCGATGCGGCCGAGCGCGCTAAGGACAGGCTCAAGAAGGGCGTACCCGTATTGGTGGAGGGGCGTCTTACTATGAGCGAGTTTGTCGATAAGAGCGGCCAAAACAGGAAGATACTCCGCGTGACGGGGCGGCGCGTGCAGATACTGCAGAGTGCGGACGCTTTTAACCACGAGGATTCGGATATGGCCCAAGCGCAGGACGCTTCCGAAGTGGCGGAAGATGATGTGCCGTTTTAAACTTTAAGCCTTGAGAGGCGGAAATTTAGAGGAAAGATAAAATATGTCAGAAGAAAAAATAGTAAAAACAGAAAATACTGAAGCGAAAGCTCCCGCGGCGGCGGCCGAAGCGCGCCCGCAAAGGACTTTTGTACCCAGAAAACGCTTTGAATCCAGAAGAAAAGTTTGCAAATTCTGTGCTGAGAAGATAGATCATATTGATTACAAGAATATTCAGTTGGTAAAGAGCTTCACTATGGACAGCGGTAAAATCTTATCCAGAAGGATAACGGGCACCTGCGCTAAGCATCAGCGCCAGGTAACTCAAGCCGTCAAGAGGGACAGAAACTTGGCTTTCTTGGCTTATTGCTTACCGAAAAAATAAATTTTTTACAGGAGTTTTGAAATGAAAGTTATTTTAAGAGAAGACGTAAAACATCTTGGTACGGTGGGCGAAATCGTAGACGTTAAACCCGGATATGCCAGGAATTTCCTTCTGCCCAAGAAATTGGTGGAATTGGCCACCCCGGCCGCTATAAAGAATTGGGAGCTAGGCGCCGAGAGAAGACAGAAAAAGATTGAAGCCGAACTTGCCAAAGCCAAGGAAGAGGCCGCCAAACTTAACGGCATTACGCTCAATTATACCAGGACGGTAAATATAGAGGGCGTGGTATTCGGTTCCGTAACTAAAGCGGACGTACAGAAGAGCTTGGCCGAACTCGGTCATAAAGTATCGAAGAACAATATCGATATTTTCAGCCCGATCAAAAAAATTGGCGATACCGAAGTATCCATCTACTTCAAACCTACGGTATATGCTACCATTACCGTAAAGATAGAAGCGGTGGAAGACGAAAAGAACGCCAAATAAGCAGTTTTTTAAAATCCCCCCCGTCCGAATTTCGGGCGGGGGGATTTTTTTATCTCGTGGAGAGGATTATTTGTATAGGGTATCTTCTGTGAGAGTTAAATACCTGTCAAGCAGGCGGCCGCGGCGTTTATGGCGGTTATTTTATTATCCGGCGGTATTTTGGCGCGGATCTCAAACGCCTTTAAGAATATATCTTAAATTGCTAGAATGATAATAATATATTAAGGAGTAAAATTTATGGCACCTAACGATAAACTTCCGCCCCAGGCATTGGACGCGGAGATGGCCGTTTTAGGCTCTATGATGATAGAGCAAGAGGCATTGGAAAGGGCTTTTAACATATTAAAGGCGGAACATTTTTACAAGAGCGCGCATCAGAAGATTTATAAAGCTATGGCCGCTTTATCCGAGCGCGGACAAGCTGTGGATCTTATCACTCTTACCGAGGCGCTAAAGAAGGAAGGTTTTTTGGCGGAAATAGGCGGGGAACGATATCTTTCCGAATTGATGGGAAAGGTATCTACCGCGGCACATGTTGAGCATTATGCCAAAATGGTCTATGATGCGGCATTGGTGCGGGAGCTGATCAACATATCTACCGCTACGGTAGAAGAATGTTATAAGAATCAGGACGAACCGACTTCTTTGATAGACGAGGCACAGGCAAAACTTTTCCAACTGAACCAAAAGAGGGAGCTAAAAGGGTTTGTATCGTCAAAGGATATGTCCGGCGAAGTAATGCAGATGATAGAGAAGCTGATAGTGGACAAAAACCCTATAAAAGGTGTTCCGACCGGTTTTACCAAGTTTGATTTAAAGACGGGTGGCCTAAGAAAATCCGATTTGATAATATTGGCGGCGCGTCCTTCTCAGGGCAAGACGGCGATGGCTTTGAATATAGCTTATCACGCGGCGGTTGAAGCCAATTTCCCTGTGGCAATATTCTCTTTGGAGATGAACCGCTATTCAATATATCAAAGAATGGTATGTTCCGCGGCTCAGGCGGATTTGCATCAAGTCAGTACGGGTATGTTCAAGAAGGAACGTTGGAAAGAATTGGCCAAAGAAATTCAAAGGATAGGCAAGGCCCCTCTTTATATAGACGATACCCCCGCATTGACGATTACGGATATAAGGGTAAGGGCAAGGCGTCTTGCAAGCGAGCTGAACAAGCAAGGCAAGGAGCTGGGCCTTATAATGATAGACTATATGGGCTTGATAAGAGGCAGCGGCAAGAAGGTGGAATCGCGCCAGCAGGAAGTATCGGAAATATCTAGAATGTTAAAAGAGCTTGCCCGCAATTTAAATGTACCGGTATTGGCATTATCGCAGCTGAACAGAAAGACGGAGGATAAGTCCCGTGCGGACAATCGTCCCCAGCTTTCGGATTTAAGGGAGTCTGGCTCCATAGAGCAAGACGCGGACGTAGTGGCTTTGATACACAGGGAAGGCTATTACAAACGCGATGATCCCACCCTTAAGACGGACGCCACTTTAATAATAGCCAAACAGCGCAACGGGCCTGTGGGAGATGTGAAACTTAATTGGTACAGCGAATACACCTTGTTTGCCAATCCCGCCCCCGAAAGCGTAGATATTCCCGCGGAGGTTGCCCCCGTATGAGCGAAATGCCGCTTCTGCGCCCCACTTATGCCGGAATAAATTTGAAGGCTTTGGCGGATAATTTGCTCAAAGCGCGGGCGGAACTTTCCGCGCGCGGGCGGGGCGATTGCAAGATATTGCTGCTTGTAAAGGCTAACGCTTACGGGCATGGGTCAAGGTTGATAGCTTCTTATGCTCAAGAGGGGAAACTCTGCGATGCTTTAGGGGTTGCCTCCATAGAGGAAGGCATAGAGCTAAGGAAAAACGGGATAATTCTGCCGATATTGGTTCTTGGCAGCATTTTTCCGTTTGATTGTTTTGAATACGGTTTAAGATACGGGTTATCCCTGACGGTTGCGAGCGTAAGGGCGGCAAAGTATATAACGGAACTTGCCGAAAAGTTAAAGATAAAAGCCAAATGCCACGTAAAGCAGGAAACGGGCATGGGCAGAATAGGCAGCCGCCGCCCCGCGGCTTTGGAGATACTCAGGATATTAAATAAGAGCGAGTATGTAAAAGTGGAGGGAGTATTCAGCCATTTTTCCAGCGCCGACGAGAACGAGCAATACACTCAAATGCAGCTGGGCTATTTTAAGGATTTATTGGCGCAGGCTTCCGCCGAGGGCCTTGAAACTGGACTGGCGCACATATCGGCCAGCAGCGGTTTTTTAAACTATAAAGAGGCCTGCTTTGATATGGTAAGATTAGGGCATTTGGCCTATGGCCTGGAAGAGGGATATAAACCGGTATTATCGCTTAAATCCAAGATAGTTTTTATAAAGGACGTACGGGAAGGCGCATGTATAAGTTACGGCCGCACTTTTAAATGCGCTCGGCCTTCAAAGATAGCGACTATACCTTTAGGCTACGGCGACGGTTACCACAGGGTTCTTTCCAATAAAGGCGAAGTATTGATAGAAGGGCGCAGATGTCCGCTGATAGGCAATATCACGATGGATATGCTGATGGCTGACATTACCGAACTTGGTGATATACCCGTCGGCAGCGAAGCGGTATTTATAGGGCGCCAGGGCGGTGCGGAAATCAAGGCGCGCGAAGTGGCGGCTTTGGCCGGCACGATAGATTATGAAATTTTGACGGGCCTTACGGCAAGGGTTCCGCGCAAGGCAGAGGAGTAATGTTCAAGAGTTTGGGCAGGTTAATAATAAGGGGATTGACGCAAATCGGCCAGGCTTCCGGCATGGTGTATTCGTGCTTGTTTTGGCTTGTAAAATCGCCTTTGGAATTTAATCAAACTATGCAGCAGACGGTAAAGATAGGGGTGGAGTCTATGGTAGTGGCTACGCTTACCAGTCTTTTTACCGGAATGGTATTGGCCTTGCAGGCGGGCACGACTATGCAGAGCATATTAAGCGAACCCATATATATAGGTACTTTGGTGGGGTTTTCTTTGGTAAGAGAGCTTGGCCCGGTATTGACGGCTTTTGTCGTGGCGGGGCGCGCGGGCGCGGCGGTAACGGCGGAGATAGGTACGATGCGCGTGACCGAGCAGATAGACGCTTTGCACACCTTGGGTACCGATCCGATAAGGTATCTTGTAATACCGCGCCTTATAGCCTTCACTTTAGCGATACCTATACTTACTTTATTTGCCAATGTTACGGGAATGTTCGGCGGTTTTTTGGTCAGCGTATACAGTTTGGGGGTGCCCTCAAACACTTATGTTGAGGATATAACGACATTTATCGGCGTGGACGATTTAATGCACGGTTTTATAAAATCGATATTTTTCGCTTTTATGATAGGCGTTGTATGCTGTTACAGAGGCCTCTACACCAGGGGTGGCGCGGAAGGGGTCGGCAAGTCGACCACTAAGGCCGTGGTAACGAGTATGGTGCTGATATTGGTGCTGGATTATTTCCTTACGGCGATATTAAATTCTTTGGGTATATAAATGATAGAGATAAAAGAACTTCGCAAAAGTTTTGGCGACAAACATATACTTAGGGGCGTGAACCTGAATATAAAAGAGGGAGAGGTTACCACGATAATCGGGGGCAGCGGCACGGGCAAAAGCACTTTAATAAAGTGTATAATCCGCCTGTTGGAACCGGAAAGCGGCTCTATCGTGGTAAACGGCGAAGACATTACCCACATAAAGAGCGAGATGGCTTTAGCGAAAGTGAGGCGGAACTTCGGGTATTTGTTTCAAGAGGGCGCTTTGTTTGACTCTTTGACTGTGGGTGAGAACGTTACCTTCGGGCTGAAATATCTTACCGATACCCCCAAATCGGAATACGCCAAAATCGCCAAAGAGAAGCTGGCTTTGGTCGGGCTGAAAGATATAGAGCATTTAAAGCCGTCGGAACTTTCCGGCGGAATGAAGAAGAGGGTTTCTTTGGCGCGCGTTTTGGCGACGGAACCGAAAGTGATTTTGTATGACGAGCCGACCAGCGGCCTTGACCCTATAATGTCGGAGATAATAAGCGAGCTCATTTTGGATTTGAAGAAGAAATTAGGGGTAACCTCGATAGTAATAACGCACGATATGAAATCAGCCTTTGAAATATCCGACACTATGGCCATGCTCTATGAGGGGCATGTGGAGCTTGCCGCGGGCGTAAAAGAATTTAAGAAAACGAAAAATCCTTATGTAAAGCAATTTATAGAAGGCAGCAGCAAAGGGCCGATACAAATGCAGATAAGGAATTAAGGGTAATAAACTAGTATAAAAGGTATAATGGATATATGACATCGGAAACAAAAGTAGGCCTGTTTACATTTTTCGGATTGGCGCTGTTGGGCTTTTCCATATTTATGCTTGGCAATTTTACGATATCGAAAGGTTTCGACATCAACGTATACTTTAAGAATGTATCGGGTTTGCCCGCTAAGTCCGTGGTTAGGCTAAACGGTGTGGAAGTGGGCAGAGTAAAGGAACTTAAGATAGACGGCGCTCGAGTCTTGGCGGTAGTACGGATAAACGAAGGCGTGATAATATATAAAGATTCGCGCTTTGCCATAGCGGCGACGAGTCTGATCGGCACCAATTATTTGCAAATAGATCAAGGCACTGCGGCAAGCGGTATACTGGAAGCGGGCGACAGCGTCAACGGGTTAAGCCTGCCTTCGGTAACGGATATGGTGGCCGATACGATGTCTACTATAAACAATTTGGCCGCCAGCATAGCCGATAACGGGAAATTTGCCAGCGATTTAAGCGCTACTTTGGAAAATTTGAGAATGCTTTCGGGCAATTTAAACGAGTTAGTTTTTTCTTTAAGGCCGTATTTGTCGTCTTCTATGCAGGACGTAAGCGAGTTGACGAAAGCCTCCAAACAGCTGATGGACAAGCTGGATTCGGGCGACGGCCTTTTTACCGCTTTGGTGGAAGATAAACAGATGAAAGAGGACGTACAAAGCACCTTGGCCAATGTCAGGCAGGTAAGCGAGGACGCCAAGAAATTTATCGGGCAAATGGCGCAGTTTAGGATATTCTGGGAATATGACGCGCGTTATCAGCCCGACGGCAATTTAACGGAATCGGACTTGGCGATAAAATTTGTCCCGGCCAACGGTTTTTCGTATTACAGATTCGGCATATCGGATATGGGCAACAGGGATAACGCGCCCAAGAACGATAAAGATTTCAGGGGCAAACCCAATCAGATAGACGCGCGTCTGGGCCTTTACAACAAATGGGCGGACTTGCAAGTCGGTTTGATACGTGGCGCGGGCGGCGGCGTGCTTTCCTTAAGGCCTTTCTACAAGGCGGAGGCTTTGCCTTTAAAGACCTTCAGCGTATACGGTGAGGGTACCGATTTCGGACGCAACCGCGTAATAAACAATAAACTTTTCGACAAGCCCAAATTGGCGGTAGGCGCACGCACGATGATAACCAAGAACGTAGGCGTAGGCATAAGATACAACGAACTTATGGAAAAGGACGCGCGAGCCTTGCAGATTACCGGCAACTTGTCCTTTGAGGATAAGGAGCTGGCGTCGCTTTTGGGTATAGCCAAATTGGCGAACTGATATGAAATTTAAAACGGTTTACACTTGCCAAAAATGCGGATTTACTTCGGCCAAATGGCTGGGCCAATGCCCGGATTGCTCGGCTTGGAACACTATGACGGAAGAAGTGGTGCAGGAAGAGAGCAAATCCGCCAAGGCCGAGCGCAAGTCTTTTACGGATTTTTCTTCGGAGATGACCAAACTAAAAGACGCTCAAAGCCTTGAGCTTGCCCGCATACCTACCGGCATAAAGGAATTTGACCGCCTTACCAGCGGCGGGCTGGTGGAAGGGCAAATAATACTTTTGGCTGGTGCGCCTGGGATAGGGAAAAGCACTTTAATGCTTCAGCTTGCGGGCAGCCTTTCGCGCGAAAGGGGGGTATTGTATGTGTCGGGTGAGGAGTCTTCCTCGCAGATAGCGGGGCGCGCTGCGCGACTAAAAGTACAGGGCGACAATATCACTCTGCTTTCTGAAACCAATATCGAAAATATCATAAACGCGGCCAAAACCTCCAAACCGCAAGTACTTATAATAGATTCCATTCAAACGATATATCACCCGCAGTTCAGTTCTTCCGCAGGTACGATAGCGCAAGTCAGGGAATGCGCTGGCGAAATTTTAAGATACGCAAAACCCAAGGGGATAATAGTATTCATTTTAGGACATGTGACCAAAGACGGCGCTTTGGCCGGGCCGAAAGTGCTTGAACATATGGTCGATACGGTTTTGTATTTTGATACGGAGCGCGATAATATTCTAAGAATGTTGAGGGCGCACAAAAACAGATTTGGCGCAACTTCGGAAACGGCATTGTTCAAGATGGGCCCTTTGGGGCTGGAAGACGTGGAAGACGCAAGCGCTTATTTTTCCCAGACGTCCAGAACCAAAACTATGACTGGCCGCGCTTTCAGCGTGGCGGCGGAAGGCACAAGGCCAATACTTACGGAAGTACAGGCCTTGGTCAGCCCGACGCATTATCCCTTCCCCAGGCGTATAGCTACGGGGATAGATTTAAACAGATGCCAAATGCTTTTGGCCGCTTTGGAAAAGCACGTAAACGTCAATTTGGAAAACAGGGACGTCTACATCAGCCTAGCGGGCGGGGCGAAAATATCCGATCCCGCTTTGGATATGGCGGTATGCGCCGCGGTGATAAGCTCGGCGCGCGATAAAGCGCTGGAGGGAACAAGCGTGTTTATGGGCGAGGTCGGTATCTTGGGTCAGGCCGCGCCCGCTTATATGATGGACAGACGGATAGAGGAAGCACTTCGCTTGGGAATGAAGAAGATTTTTGTCCCGCCTATGAGGGAAAAATCCGCCAAGAGCGGGCTTGTGTATATAGAGGATTTATACTCTTTATCTCTGCATATAAAGTAAAAGGGATTTATCTTTTATACAGCTTACCTAAAATACTAAACAAAATCTTATGGCGCGGGGAAAAGCCCTCGCTTTAATCTTTATAGACGAAAAAACGGACTAAAAAATAGTAAAATATAACTGTATACCCTTATGGCTTATAGAGAGGGGCCGTAAAGGGGATTTAAACTCTCTAAGGAGATAAATTTATGCCGGTATGGATATTTAGGGTGTCGGCCTTGGTAGGCTGCCCGTTCCTGATGTACGCGTTGATATCCCAAGACGCACACAGTGTATTTATGGGTTTTCTGTGCGGAGTAATACTCGTATGCGCGGAATATTTCTTGAGGAGCTTGAGGTTTTTGAGCATAATGATAGGAATATTCGGCGCTTTGGTCGGATTTATTTTATATATGCTTATGGATTACAGCGTATACAGAATGAATGTGCCTGATATTATAGATTTTTGGACTGATTATCATACGGTCTTCGCCGGGGTTCTTACGGTATTGGGCGGTTTTTTAAGCATAATACGCGCGACGGAGCTTGAGGGGCTCTCCAAAAAGGGGCGCCATATCAAGATAGTTGACATGAGCGCTTTGATAGACGGGCGCATAGTGGATTTATGCGAAACGGGCTTTTTGAGCGGAACAATAGTTATACCGCAGTTTGTGTTGGAAAAGTTAAATGCGGTAGCCTCTTCCAAAGACGCTTTGCAGAAAGCAAAAGGGCGCAGGGGTTTGGATATTATAACCCGTCTTAAAGAATTAAAAACCATACCTGTCAAGATAACCACCAAGGTGGCTGAGGGAAACACTACTCCCGAGAAGCTGGTATTTTTGGCTAAATATTTTAAAGGCGAGATAGTTACCATAGACTTTAACGTAAACAAAGAAGCGGTTATAGATAATATACCCGTACTTAACATTTGCGATTTGACCACCGCATTAAAGCCGGTGGTGCTGCCCGGGGAAAATATGTCTTTATTCGTAATGAAGGAAGGCAAAGAGAAAGAACAGGGCATAGCCTATTTGGACGACGGTACCATGGTAGTTGTGGAAGACGGCCGAAAGTGGATAGGCAAGCGCGCGGAAGTGGCGGTATATTCGATATTGCAAACCTCCGCGGGCAGAATGATATTCGCCAAGATAAAGCAGAACTGATATGAAGACTATTGCGGCGCTTATTTTAGCGGGCGGGCAAGGCAGCCGAATGGGCAGGCCCAAGCAAATGCTGAAGATAGGCGGCAAAGCGGTATTGGTGCGCAGCATAGAGGCGTTCAAAGCGTCTAAGCTGGTAAACAAGATAGTGGTGGTTACCACGCCGGAAAATTTTAAAGAGGTTTCGGCCTTGTTTTCTGATATATCTTACGCGCCGGCGGGCGCAAGCAGGATAGAGTCTTTACAGAACGGTCTTACGGCGCTAGGCGCGGCGGATTTGATAGCGGTGCACGACGGCGCCAGGCCGCTTGTGAAGGCGGAATATATCGATAAATGCCTTGCCGAGGCCGAAAAGTACGGCGCGGCGGTTTTATGCGTCCCGGTAAAGGATACGATAAAACAGGTAAAAGACGGCTTTATAGAGCATACTTTGGACAGGAATGTCCTTTGGGCGGCGCAAACGCCGCAGTGCTATAAAGGCGCTTTGCTTAAAGAGGCTATGGAAAAATACGGTTCTTTGAAAGACGCCACCGACGAATCCCAGCTGGTGGAGAAGCTGGGCGTAAAAGTACGGGCGGTAAAATCGGGCTATGAGAATTTGAAGATAACTACTCCCGAAGATTTGACAATGGCAGAGGCATTATTATGCAAACAAAAGTAAAAGTGGGATTTGGTTTTGACATACACAGATTGGTGGAAGGCCGCAAATTGATAATGGGCGGCATGGAAATCAAACATAATAAAGGGCTTTTGGGGCATAGCGACGGCGATGTGGTGCTCCATGCGGTATGCGACGCGGCTTTAGGCGCGGTGGCCGCGGGCGAGATAGGGGTTTTCTATCCGCCGACGGATATATCGATAGCGGGCATTTCAAGCGTAGTAATAGCGCGGCGCGTTATCGATGTGCTTAAAGAAAAGAAAGCCGAAATAGCCCATATGGATATTACGGTAGTAGCCGAAGAACCTAAAATGCGCGTTCATTACGACGCTATAAGAAAGTCCCTAGACGGCATTTTTGCCGTCGGGTTGGATAATATCAGTTTTAAAGCCAAGAGCCACGAAGGCCTTGGAGAAATCGGCCGCGGCGAGGCTATCGCCTGCTACGCGGCGGTAACGGTAAACTTAAGGAGCTAGAATAAAAATGAGCAAGACTATACTTTCCATACTCTGCGCGACGGTGCTTTTGGGCGCGTGTACGAGTTACAATCAAAAGAATTACAAAAGATACGACGGCATCAGCTATGCCGAATACGAAAGACAGCGCAAAGAACGCGAACAGCAATACGAATATCTTTACGAAACCGTAAGCGAGGAAGATATAACCTCTCCTTACGATGCGGCGCCTGAAGTGGTGGAAGAAGATGTGGTGGAAAGCGTAAACAGCTCTTACGGAGAGGCGGTTGTTGTAATGGCCTCAAAGAAAATATCTTTGGGCCGCGACGCCAATTACAGCGATATGGAAAAATTCCAAAGAGCATTGGATTCCGCTTACGGGACGGTATTTTCGCATTATAAAGCGGACGGGTTTACTTATGCGATGTCGCCTGCGGGAACGGTAAATCCGCTTTCGGTTATCGATGTGCAGTGCATATTGAGCGAAAGCTTCGCCACGGCGAAAGGTAAGGCGGTGTGCGATTATTTCTTCACGCAGATCCCGCTGGAGTACGCCAAGGAAAAGGAAAATGCTAAAAATTTATAATACCCTCAGCAAGAAAAAAGACGAATTTTCGCCTTTAAACGGCGGATTTGCCACTATGTATTGCTGCGGGCCCACCGTATACAATTACGCGCATATCGGCAATTTGAGGACCTATATTTTTGAGGATTTGCTCGTCAGGACTTTATCGGCCGATATGCCGGTAAAACACGTGATGAACGTCACCGATGTCGGACATTTGACTTCCGACGCCGACAGCGGGGAAGACAAAATGGAACTGGGCGCCGCGCGCGAAGGCAAAAGCGCGTGGGACATAGCCAAATTCTATGAGAAGAAATTTTTTGAGGATTTCGACTCCCTAAATTGCAAAAGACCTACGGTAATTGCCCGCGCTACCGAGCATATCAAAGAGATGATAGCCTTGGTAAAGAAGTTGGAGGAAAAGGGCTTAACGTATAAGACTTCCGACGGAATTTATTATGACACTTCCAAGTTCCCCGGATATCACAGCTTGGTCGGGCGCGCGCATATTGAGGGTTTAAAGACGGGCGCCAGGGTGGATTTTAACGACGAAAAACGCAACCCCAGCGATTTCGCTTTGTGGAAGTTCTCCCCTAAAGACAAACAACGCCAAATGCAGTGGGACAGCCCTTGGGGGGTAGGTTTCCCGGGCTGGCATATAGAATGTTCGGCTATGGCTATGAAGTATTTGGGCGACACCTTGGATATACACTGCGGAGGAATTGACCATGTGGCCATACACCACACCAACGAGATTGCCCAAGCGCAGGGCGCGACGGGCAAGCAGTATGTGCGTTATTGGATACACGGCGAGTTCCTTATAATGGCGAACGGAAAGATGTCCAAATCGGGCGGCGGGTTCGTCACGTTGGACACTTTAAAGGAGAAGGGTTACAGCCCGCTGGATTACCGCTATTTATGCTTGGGCGCGCATTATAGAACGCAGTTGGAGTTTTCTTACGAGGCGCTTACTTTCGCGCGCAATACCCGCCTTGGCCTTATGGAGAGGATAGCCGCCCTTAAAGAGGCGGGTGAAACGGGCGTCAAGGACGAAACTTCGCTTAATGCCGCGAAGGCGGCTTTTAAGGACGCTATGGACGACGATTTAAACGCCTCCAAGGCTTTGGCGGTTTTCTGGGAATATATCAAGGGCGGCGCCTGCGCAGGCGATAAACTTGAATTTATAAAATATGCCGACGGCTTTTTGGGGCTTTCTTTGCTTGAGGGCGAAGCGCAAAAACCTTTGCCGCAAGAAGCTGAAAAACTTCTGGAGGAGCGCAAAGCGGCGCGCGCCAAGAAAGATTTTAAGACTTCCGACGAACTTAGAGATAAACTTTCCGCCATGGGCATAGCGGTTAAAGATACGCCCAAAGGGCAGGAATGGAGGTGGAAATAATGACGGCTTTTCCCAAAGAGTTTTTGCTGAAAATTCCTAAATCCGATTTGCATTTGCATTTGGACGGATCTCTGCGTTTAAGCACGCTTATAGAACTGGCCAAGAAAGAGAAAGTGGCCCTGCCCGCCTATACCGAAGAAGGCTTGAAGAAAGCCGTATTTAAGGATAAATATAAAAATTTGGGTGAATATCTTAAAGGGTTTTCTTATACCGTCGCGGTTATGCAGAACGCCAAGAATATAGAGCGTATAGCCTATGAGTTGGCGCAGGACAATATCGCCGAAGGCGTAAGATATATAGAAGTGCGTTTTGCCCCGCAGCAGCATTGTTCCAAAGATTTAAGGCCCGAAGACGCCGTAAGAGCAGCCGTAAAGGGTTTAGAGCGCGCGGCCAAGGAACATAATGCTTCCAAAGCGGTAAAATCTGGCGAGGATGTGGAGTTCCACTTCGGCATAATAGTTTGCGCGATGAGAAGTTTCAACAAAGATATGTCGCCTTATTACGGTTATATGTTCCAGGTGCTGGCGCACGCCAAGGACGACGAGGTCTTCGCGATAGCCAGCCTTGAGCTTGCCAGAATAGCCGTCCTGCTTAAAAAAGAGGGCTTGCCCATTGTCGGTTTTGACTTGGCCGGGCAAGAGGCAGGCTACCCCGCGGAACATCATTGGCAGGCTTATCAGCATGTGCACGAGGCTTTTATCAGAAAGACGGTGCACGCGGGCGAGGCTTACGGGCCTGAAAGTATTTTCCAGGCTATTACCGAATGCCACGCCAACCGCATAGGACACGGCACTTTAATGTTCGATTATAATGCCATACAGGATAAAAACGTAAAGAACAAAAAACAATATGTTGAGGATTTGGCCTCCTATATAGCCAACGAACGTATCGGCGTGGAAGTATGCATAACAAGCAATTTGCAGACTTTGCCCTTCATAAAAAAGGTGTCCGACCACCCGGTAAAACAAATGATAAAGAGCGGGCTTTCCGTAAGCATTTGCACCGATAACAGATTGGTATCGAATACTTCCGTCACCAAAGAGCTGGAATTGCTTTGCGATAATATCAATATAACCAAACGCGAACTTCGCAATATCGTGATAGCGGGTTTTAAGGGGAGTTTCTTCCACGGTCCGTTTAACGATAAACGCAAATTCGTAAGAGCGGTGATAGAAAAATATAACCGCTTGGAAAAAGAATATCTTAAATAAGCAATATGATTTTAAAAGCCCCCGCTTAAAGCGGGGGCTTTTTTATCGCCTAGAAAATATGGAGAAGGAGAAATCCGCCCGTTTAGTCTTAGCGATGTGGGCTTATCTGGTAAACGAAAGCGGCGCTATATTATGTTTAATTGCGAGTCGTCTTTATTGGGAATGACTATTTTGTTTAGGCCGAGCAGTTTTTCCTTTTCTTTGCTGAGCAGAACATCGTAGTAGGATATTTTTAAATTTCTTGTCGGGCCGTCTACGGAATCAAGATAAGGGATATAAGCCGTGGGCGGGTTTTGAGCGCGCAGCTTTTCTATATAGACGCTTCTGGCTTTCTCCCAAGAGTGCAGGGCGATGTATTGCACCGAGAAAAACGGCGTAATAATAAGCGCGAAAATAAAAGCCGCCCATGCAAATATACGTATTAAGGGGAGTTTATACGCCTCTTGAAAATATTTAATTAAAAATACAAAGGATACTATCCACATCGCGCTGGCGGAATAAAAGGCTCTGCTGTTGCCCAAAATAGGCGCACCAGCCAATATCGCCGCCAAGAACAAAGCGGTAAGAAAGGATATGGCCCAATAGAGAAAATCATTGTTTCTTAAAGCCTTGAGCCTTGTGGAAAAAAGCTCAAGCAGCGCCAAGACCATCGTTATCGGCGGAATTAAAAACATACTTGCCGCCAAATCCTGCAGTTTGGGATAGTGCCAAGTCAGTTTTTCCAATATGGACGCCTGCTGGAAAAAAGCTATCAGCGGGTGGGCCGCCCTCTTATAAGAGCCCGGCGCAGCGAAAAGCAAAACAAGCCCGATAAAAACGCCAAGGAAAATTATCGTCAGGGCCGGCCAAATTTTTATCCGTTTGATAAAGCAATAAATTATAAATAAAGAAATAATGATAAAAGCGGCTATGCTGTTATTTTCGTTGCTCATTCCCAAAATAAAAGCGCCGATAAACAGCAAAATTGATTGCCAAATTTTTAGGTTCGGCGTCTTGCCGGTTTCGTATATATGCCTTAAAAATATCAGGAACCATACGAAAGGCAGAAAGCTCCAGCTGTAATTGCACGCGCCGCCTAGCCAAAACAAGGTGTTGTCCGGCTGAACGACCAAAAATACGCTCGCCGCCGCGACTAACACGAAAAAGGGGAAATCCTTGAGGGAAGAAAATTCCGCCCGCTTGCCTTTTATCAGCCTGATAATAGATAACACCAAAAACAATTGCATTAGCGGGTTTAAAATAAGAAACAACCACTTGCCGTTGGCTATTATTATATTGTTTATCAAAAGCCCTATGCGGGGGTTGTTGTGTGTATAAGAAAAGAAATAAGTCTTTACCGCGCCGATTAAATCCGGGCATCGGAATTGATAAAAATATTCGTCTGCGCCGTAGGGGTACAGATAGGAAAAAACAAAAATGAATAACGCAAATAGCGTAAAGCCAAAAGCCCAACAAGTATAATTAAAGTTGATTTTCTTCATATTAAATCACGTTCGGATTGGAAAACATATATAAAGATAAGGCTTCTTCCCGCTCGTCTGTTTGTACGCGCAGGCCCAAATAGTCGGAATATCCGATAAAGCCGAATACCGGGTCATAAAACATTATCGTAAGATTGTTGTTTGGCCCTTTGATGTATTTATAAGGCATTAGGAATACGGTTTTTGATCCTCTTCCTTTTGCTTGCGCTATATCGTTTTGCCTGGCTTTATCCTGGCGGTGCAAGTTTATATACGGGTAAACGAAGGCGGGTGTAAAAGCTATGGCGCAGGCCAAAGCCAGCATTGAGCAATACTTTACCGCTTGAAATTTGTAGGCTTCCTGCAAGTATATTAAAGTGAATACGAAAGAAATCAAAGCCGCGACGGACGCCGTATAAAAGCATCGCCCTGTTATGAACGGCACCGCGAAGAGTACGCAAGCCAATATCCAAGAACATATAAAGAATATTACGGCCAAAATATAATTTTCGTTTTTGAAACGCGCTGGCTTGTCTTTATCCAAAGCGCAAATGAGCAGTGCGATAAAAGTAATTACGGGTATAAGGAACATAGCTTTAATATAAAAATGTATGTGGGAGATATGCCAAAGCAGTTTATCCCGCAAAGATGAATTATTGAAATAATCAAAAATATCCGTGTTCAGCCTATTCCACATAGCAGGCGCGCCGAAAAGCAAGCCTATGCCGAGCGCCAAGCCCAAGGCTGTAAGCCAAAAATGTTTTTTAAGTTTAAGGCCCGCCATATAGAATCCAGCCGCGAAACATACTATAAGCCCCATTGTCAGCGGGCCGCTGTTTTCGCTGCTCATACCTAAAGCCAGCGCGATAAAAAACAGGCCCGCAATCGCTTTTTTGCTTAAATTAAGATTGCCTTTCGCTTTATATTCCAGATGAAGCCAAGTTAAAATCCACAAAAACGGCAGGGCGCTCCAGCTGTAATTGCACGCGCCGCCTATCCAAAATAAAGTGTTATCGGGCTGGGCGACTGCAAATACGGAGAGCAAAGCTATAAGCAGCACGGCGGGGAAATCGGATAATTTTTTAAAGTCGGGCAAACGTAAATGCACCAAAGCGAAAAACGAGAGTATCCATATCGTTTGGACAATCGGATTTAATATCAAAAAACTCCATTTACCCAAATACAATATTATATTATTGGCTATAAGCCCTATTCGGGCGTTCTCCACCCCGTAGGAAAAAAAGTATTGCTCCAATGCTCCCCAAAGAGTTTGGCGCCTTAAAATATATTCGTCTGCGCCGTAGGGGTAGAGATAAGAAAGAATAAAAATAAACAGGACATAAGTAAAAAAGAACAAACCCCATATTGCCAAGGGTTTGGCCTTAAAATTTTTTATGGTTTCAGTCATTCAATTTTTCCTCTTTGATTATATAAGCGGGGCGATGTTTTACTTCCGAAAATATTCTGCCTACATATTCGCCCAAAATTCCTATCGACATAAGCTGCACTCCGCCAAAGAACAATATCAGCACCGCCAATGAGGCATAGCCCGGTACATCTTTGCCGAAGATTAAAACCTTAAGTATTATAAACGCCGCATATAAGAACGAAAGCCCCGCTACCAGCGCGCCGAAATAGGTCCACAGCCGCAAAGGCATAGTGCTTGCGTTAAAAATTCCGTCCAGCGCGAAATTCCAGAGCTTCCAATAAGACCATTTGGTTTCGCCGGCCGCCCTCTCCGGGCGCACATATCCAACCGAGGCCGTCTTAAAACCCGCCCAATTGAAAAGCCCCTTCATAAAAAGAGTACTTTCGTTTATCTGCTTTATGGCCTGGGCGACATTGTGATCCAGCAGGCGGAAGTCGCCGGTATTTTCCGGTATCGGGCGGCGCGCAAAAAAATTATGCACCTTGTAAAACCAAGAAGATAAAAATTTCTTGGCCGCGCTGTCGCTGTCGCGGTTAATCCTTACGCCAAGCACCATATTGTAGCCCTCTTTCCATTTCTCTACGAAGGCGGGGATAAGATCGGGCGGATCCTGTAAGTCTATATCCATTGGTATTATGGCTTTGGTGTCGGATTTTTTTATGCCGCAGAGGAGTGCGGACTCTTTGCCGAAATTCCTTGAAAGGCTTATATAGTTTATGGCTGGGTTATCCTTGGCGCGGGTTTTGAGTATTTGCAGAGTGCCGTCGGTAGAGCCATCGTCTACGAAAAGATATTTGTAAGTTAAATTAAGCCCTTCCAATACGGGCCCGGTGGAACGTAAAAAAAGGTCTATAGATTTTTCTTCATTGAAAATTGGAACCAAAATAGTTAAATCTTTCATCTCTCCGCCCTCCTGAAAGAATAATGTTTGAAAAGAAAATACGTCATTATCGTAACCAAGGCCAAACTTATCAGCTGCGCGAAATAGATATTCACGCTTAAACGTTCCGTCAATAGATACAGCAGCAAAGCGTTTATCAAATATCCGCAAAGCCATACGCTCATGGCTTTTAGATATTCTTTTACATATCCGCCCTTAGTTCTAAATACCAAAAATTTCTGCGCCAAATACGAATTGAAAGAAGATAATATATAAGATATAAACAATGCCGCTTGATACCGCTCTTTGCCCAATAAAAATAAAATCACTGCAAAAATAACATAGGAAGCCGCGGTATTGTATCCGCCCGTCGCTATAAATCTTATTGGGCGCGGCAAAGAAAACCATAGCCGAGCGATATTATTTGTTGTTGTCATTTTCAGATTTGTTCCCGTCTTTCCCCGCAAGTTCTTCTTCCGGGAAAAGCATTAAATGGTTTAGAAGGGAAAATTTCTTCTTAAACTCTGTTTTCTGCTCTTGGGGCTTTTCCTCTGCGGTGCTCTTGGCGGGAGTATCGCTTTGTGATATTTCCGCGGTTTTCTTTTTCTTGCGGGGTTTCTTCTCATTTTGTTTCAAAACATCAAAATTCTTCATATCCGGTATAAGGTGTCGTACGCTGGCAAGAATAAAATTCTTCTTTTTTAAAGTTTTTTCAAGCTGTTTGACGCTTTGTCTGGGCGCTGGTTCTTCTTCGTCTTCGGCCATATTTTTGTCAAAGGTAAAATGTTGCTTGGAAAATATGCTGCGCCTGCCCGTTATCAGGAAACTGACTATGCACGATACCGCCGCGTAAGGTGCCACCGTCGCGCCAAAAAGCTCTATCGCCATTACGCTCGCCGCCAAAGGCGTATTGGCCACGCCAGCCAACACGCTTACCATTCCCAGCGATGCGAAAGTGACGGTATCAATCCCCAAAATATGCGCAAAGAAGTATCCTGCATTGGCGCCTATAAAAAGTACGGGGGTAATTAAACCGCCTACTCCTCCGCCTGCGAAAGTAAGAGAAGTCGTGATAATTTTATACATAAACCCGAAGGTTAAGGCCTGATCGCCCGCAAGTATCGCCTCCACCCGTTCCATGCTGAGGCCCAGGTAGGCGGGCGAGGTCAGCAGGGCTATCAATATTATCAGCGCAGCAGCTATAAAACATCGCCAAAAGTTGGAAAATTTGACCGCAATAAAACGGAATATTATCTGCGTTACTTTAAGAGCTTCGATAAATATCAGCCCCACCACGCCAAAGAACAATCCGGCAAAAAACACTTGCAGCAGCGAGCTGTCTATATTTAAAGTTTGCAGGTTCATCGGGTGATAGATGTATTCTACCCCGAACAGGTGCGTAACCTGAAACGCCGTTATGCCCGAAATGAAAGCTGGGAACATAACCTCGTAAAACACCGTACCTACGCTTAACACTTCAAGCCCGAACAGTGCGCCGGATATAGGTACGCCAAATACGCCCGCAAAGCCCGCGCTTACGCCGCATATCATAAGTTTGCGGCGCTCTTGTTTATTAAAAGAAAATAAATCCGAACAAAAAGAAGCCACACCCGCGCCTACGTCCGCGCACGGCGATTCCTTGCCCGCCGATCCGCCAGCGGAGATGGTTATTATGGGAAGGAAAAACGCTTTCGCCGCCGATATTAAAGATATGGGGCGTTTGTCGTTTATCGCGGCTATCGCGTCGTTGGTGCTGTATCCTTTATCTTTGGGATATACTTTTTTTGCCAAGTGGTTTACCAAAAGCAAACCAAGCGGCAGCGCAAAGAAATAGTATTTGAAGGAAGTCGTGTAATCAACCGCGGCGGAAAGCAGTTTTAAGAACATCGCGTTGAATACTCCCACCACCGCGCCTATAAAAACCGAGGCCAGGAACCATTTTAAGATATTAAAAAAGGCAATCCTTCGCCTTAAAATAAATTCGGTCTTCATTATAGATTATAGGACTTCATAAACTCCGCTATGCCGTTCATTACCATATTGACCGACATCAGCACCAATAACATACCAGTCAGCCTTTCCACCGCGATAAGACCGCGTTTGCCCAACATATTGCTTATCGGAAAGGAGAGCAATAATATCGCGGAGTTTATCATCGAGGCTATCAGCAGAGCGATAAGAATCTTCCACAAGTTGCCGCCCGGCGTGGCCGAAAAGATGAGCAGCATACTCAAAGTGGCAGGCCCGGCTATAAGCGGTATGGCCAAAGGAACGATAAAAGGCTCTTCGTCTTTGGGATTGGTTTTTGTCGTTTCGTCTTCAAGCGAGTTGAAAACGAGTTTCAGCGACATTATGAACAGTATTATACCGCCCGATATACCCATGGAGTATTGTTTTATTCCCAGCAGGTCTAGCGCTTTGCCGCCCGCAAAAAGGAAAGTTACCATAATTATGGTGGCTATCGCCAATTCCCTTAGCAACACAAAACGCCGTCTTTCCGGCGAAACTTTTTTGAGAGAAGTTATAAACAGCGGTATATTGCCGAAAGGATCCATAATCAGGATAAGCGTTACTACGGCAGAAAATATAAATTCCATAAAACACCTTCAATATCTAAAAATTCAAGAGCAAGCGTTGTTGCGGCCCTCTCAAAGAGGGATGGGGCAATATTAGGAGCCCGAAGAGCATTCCTCTATGTTGATGACTTCACAGATATCGTCATCATCGCCTGAAGCGGTGCAGCAGGTTTCCGTGGTGCCGTCGTCGCCCGAAGCGTAGGTTGTCGTCAAGGTGAAGTTGCCTATGCTTCTGGTGGCGGTAATCTTCGTGCTTTCCAACTTATATGTGAAATAGTCTGTCTGGAAACTGGCTCCCGTAATATTTTCGGACGAGGAATCTTTGTTCGTCCTCAAGTCGAAATCCAGATTCGAAAAATCCGTAGCGTATGCGTCGTTGACCGCGTAGTATCGCACCTGCGCCTTTTCCACCGCGGCGAGTATTCCCATAGCTTCCATCGCGCGCTGTCTTTCCAGCACGTTGAAATATTGCGGCAAAGCTATCGCGCCGAGTATGCCCACCAACAGCACTACCACCAGCAATTCCAAAAGAGTAAAACCTTTCTTATTCATAATACTTTCCCCTTTAAGATAATAATATAAATATATTTTATAGATATAGTTTATCAGTATGAAAGGCGGCAGTCAAATTTATATTGGTTTTCCGGCCGTGTCCGCCTAAAATTGTTTTATGTGTTTTTGCCCCTGGATAGGGCGGTCCGCCGGTTGGGTGGCGAACAGGTACTTATTGCGCAGCGTCACGGGCGCGTCGTAGAAATAGACGGAAAGGTTGTCATAGGGGCCTTTGGGAACGATAAAATGAAGCAAAAAGACTTCCTTTTGGCCTTTATCCTCGGCCTGGCGCAGTATGTATTTTCGTATTTCCTGCTGTTTGTTGAGAGCGAAAAAGGGCGCCGCGAAAAGAGGGGTTATTATTACGGCGAATATCAAAAACGGGTACATTATGAATCTAAGCGGTATTTTTAAAAGGGTTAGGGAATATACGAACGCGATTATGGTTATATAGGTGGCGGGATAAAAAGGCCTTAAATTTACTATGGGGGCCAAGGCTAGAGCGCAGGCCATAGCCAAAGCCAGCAGGAGCAGAGCCGCGGGGAATAATATTTTATCCAAGGATTTATTTCTTAAGTAATGGAACAGCAGTATCAGCGCGGTAATGGGGAAGAGGAAGAAATTCGCCGCGCAGGCTTTTAGCAAAAAAGAGGCGTGGGTTATAATTTTTGCCGTCAGGGGCAAATGCCTGAAGTATTCGTATTGCTCCATATTAACGCGGAAATATAGCCCCGGAGAACTAAAGAACACCACTAAGCCCGCGCCGACGCCGGCGGCGGATATTTTTAAAAAGCGGGGGATATTCTTTCCGTTAAGTTTAAGGTATAGGGAAGTTAATATTATAAGGATTAAAGAGGCCGGGCCAAGCGTTTCGCCTGTCATGCCCAGCATAAAAGCCGCCAGGAACAACGGGGTTGGCGTTTTATTTAAAGAGGGGGGAAAATCTTTTCCGTCCCGCAGATATATTCTTATTATTATGACAAACGGCAGGAACAGCAGCAGAGGCCAGCCGTAATTGGAGGCTCCGCCTATCCAAAAAATATTGTTATCCGGCTGGGCTACGGCGAATGTATTTAGGATAAGAATCAAGAGGAAAGCGGGGTAATCTTTTAGGGTTTTGAAATTGGGCAGTCTTAGGAATACGGCGTAGAAGGAAAGCAGGGCCAGGGCGAGCTGAACGAGAGGATTTATCACGGCGAAAGCGTAATCGGATATAAAAAGGACTATTCTTGCCGGTATGATTCCTATTCTTGGGCTATTGGTGAGGCAAGCTAGGAAAAACCCTTGTATAATATCCAGAGCGTGCCTGGGGTATAGGCTGTATTCGTCCGCTCCCAAAGGATAGAGATAACAAAGCCAGGCGATGAATGCGACGAATAGAAAAGCGGTAAAGCTCCATATGAGCAAGGAGGGGATATTATATTTCGCGCGAGATTCCATTATTAAGATTCTATTTTTTTATAGTTAGTTTGGCAATGATGCGCGGCCGCGTATTATAAACAGGGAAGGGGCAAATAAAACGCCCCCTAGGAGAATCGAACTCCTCTCACCAGATTGAAAATCTGGTGTCCTAACCGATAGACGAAGGGGGCGTAAAGTTCGCTTGCCGCGAACATACCATTTTGCGCTCGGTGAGGCTCGAACTCACGACCCCCCGCTTAAAAGGCGGATGCTCTACCACTGAGCTACGAGCGCTTAAAAATCTGTTTGAAAGAACAAAAAATAATGGGGTTTAACCCCAACACATATATTTTAACAAAATTAAAACGGCTTGTCTACAAAAATTGAAAAATTCAACTTTATTCAATTTACCGCAGTTCGTTAACATTGGTTAATAGTGTTACATATATTATATCAAAAAAATAGATTTAAGTATTAATATTGTGTTTTTTAATCGTCATATGGTTTCTGGGCAAGTCTGCGGATATTATTATATAATAAGATTTTAGAGAACTTTAAGGAATCTACACACAGCTTTAATATATAAGGAGATTTGTATGGGAAAGAAGATAGTATCGTCCGATGCGGCGCCCAAGGCGATAGGGCCTTATTCACAAGCGGTCAGGAACGGAAGCTGGGCATTCATATCGGGTTGTTTGCCGGTTGACCCCATAACAGGTGAGCTTGCGGGCGGTGACGTACGCGCGCAAACCGAGCGCGTATTGGAGAATTTGGGCGAGATACTAAAAGCGTGCAAGATGGATTTTAAACATGTATTGAAGACTACGGTTTTTATGACTGATCTATCTTGTTTTGCGGATATGAACGAAGTTTATGCCGAGTTCTTTAAGGATAACCCTCCTGCACGCAGTACGGTGCAGGTTGCGGCTCTTCCGAAGGGGGCCTTGGTAGAGATAGAGGCGATAGCCAGAAAGTAGGGCTGAAAGATTTAAGGCGCGGTATCCAATCCGCGCCTTTTTACGATAAGTGAGGGAAGAGGGAAATGTCTTTAGATTTAAAGGAAAGCGAATTTTTTAAGCAGAAAAGGGCGGGTGTATTATTGCCTTTATTTTCCATGCGCAGTGCTGGCGACTGGGGCTGCGGCGATATGGGTTCTTTAAAGGAATGGATAGAATATTTAAGCGGTTACGGGGTTAGTATACTTCAGATTTTGCCGATACACGAAACTGAACCGGGGCAGAACTGCCCTTATTCGGCGTTAAGCGCGTATGCGATAGATCCAATATATATAAGTATAAATGACGTTTCCGATGTGGCGGCTTCTCAGCAGGCGCAGGATTTGATTAAGCAATACGGGGAGGAAATAAAATTCTGGCGTAGCGAGAAGAAGGTCTTTTACAGGTTTATCAAATCGGCCAAGTATAAGGTATTGTGGGCGGCGTACGAGCACTTTTGGAATAACGAGAAATCTGCCAATACCGCCCGTTACGAACAATTTTTGGAATTTCATCAAAAGCACGCGTCTTGGCTTGTGCCGTACTGCATATTCAGGAGCGCCAAGGACAATTTGGGCTGGACCAGTTGGAAACATTGGGAGAAGCGTTTAAAAGAGTTGGATTTAAACTATTTGCGGGAGTATTCCGTATCCAACTATAAGCAGATGATGTTTTTTAGTTATTTGCAGTGGCAGCTTCAGCTTCAGCTGGCGGAAGTCAGGCGTATAGCCGCTTCGCGGGGAGTGCTTTTGTTTGGGGATATTCCTTTTGGCGTCAATTTAGACAGCGCCGACGTGTGGAGTAATCAGAGCAAATATTTGGACGGCTATGAAATCGGTGCGCCCAAGGATCAATTTTCGGAAGGGGGGCAGAAGTGGGGTTTGCCCGCGTATAACTGGCCTGCGATAGAACAAAGCGATTTCAATTTATGGCGCGGCAAGATAGCGCGCGCCTGCGAGATATACGATATGTTCCGCTTGGATCATTTTGTAGGATTTTTCAGGACGTGGATATTCGGCCCCGGCGACGACATCGGCAAGTTTGATTTGGAGGGGGAGGATAAACAAAAAGCGCGCGGCGCGGCTTTTATGGAGGCTGTCTGCCAGTCGGCGGGCGGCAAATTGCCCATAGGGGAAGATTTGGGCGTTATACCCGATTATGTACGCGCTTATATGAAGGAGGTTTCCCTTCCCGGCTATAAGGTAATCAGGTGGGAGAAAGACAACGAAGTGTTCCGCGAGCCGCGGGAGTATCCTTTGGCTTCGCTTGCGACTACGGCTACGCACGATACGGAAACATTAAGAGAGTGGTGGGACATTATGCCCGATTGGCAGCGCGCAAATGTATGGGAAATGATTTCGGCGCAAAAGACGGACGGCAGAGTCCCTTTCACGGCGGAGGTGCACCGCGCGATATTCAAGCGGGTAATGGGTGCCGGTTCTTGCTTTGTGATTTTCCCTTTACAGGATATAATAGGGGAAAAGGAGCGTATAAACACGCCCGGTACAGTCGGCGAGGAGAATTGGAGTTACCGCGTCCCGTTTGAGACGGCGGAATTCAACTCCGCCTATTTGGATAATATGCGTATGTTTAAAGAGGAGGCGCAAGCCTCGGGGCGCATATAGCGGAAATTATCCGGAAAAGGGCAAAAAAACAGTTGCAATATCATTAAAAAAAGATAATAATGTCTTTTAAAGAAGAACCTAACAGAGGAGGGCTGTAAGATGCGTGTTTTTAAGAGTAACACAACCAGAATAGTTATAGCTTGCTTTATAATATTTATGGCTATACCGTTTATATTTGTTGAAAGTTCGGGCGAAGGCAGAAGAAGCGACGTATCAATCCCGTTGGAAACGACGTCCAACCCTCTTTCCAAGATAATAGACAGAATAGGATCTTTTTACGGATTTAAGAAACGGCCCGCCCGCGCTTCGTTTAACAAAAGCGGGGCTGCGCCTTCCGATAACGGAGAGGTGCTGGCTTCGCTTAAGCGTCCCGCGGAGTTATCTTCCGAAGGGCGGATAGAAGGTGCGGGTTTGCCTGCCGCGGGCGGCGATATTTTTTCTTCCGACGGTTCTTCTTCCGACGGTTCTTCTTCCGGCGTTAGCGTAAGCGGCGGCGGTGCGGTGCCTGCGGGGCGACTGCCGCAGGTTAAAGAATATGTCCGTATGGACGGGGAAACTTACGAAGTAGTTACCGATCCGGCGGGCCGCAAGTTTGTGGCTATGCCCGACGGTTTTGTCCCTTACGAAAAATTGATGTCCGATACCGTATCTCAGGAGGAGTTTGACGCCGCGCGTGCTCAAGCGCCTGACCTTGAGGATTGGGAAATTTTTGAGGCTCTAAGAAGCCCCGGCGGCCTTCCGGCTTATTTGGCGAGCGGCGGCAATAATGTCTTTTACAGGGACGACACCCCCGGTTATTATGACAGGGACGGCAAAGAAGGCAGCAGGCTGTTCGGCCTGCGCGCTGGCGGCCGCGGCGGAGAGGAAGATGATATCTACGACGAGCGCAAACTTATAAAGAGCATTGTTGACAATAAAGAAAGAATCTCCTCTAAAAAAAGCGGTATTAGCGGCGGTATGCGCGTGAAATATGTGGAAGGCAAAAAAGCTCAAGACGCGGATAATGCCGATACGCAAAATAATAATACTTTTGCTTCTCTTATAGAAAACGGCGTAATTATCGGCGACGAAAAAGTGGGGCTAAAGGCGGCTTCAAATTCCCAGAGGTCTTTTAGGGAACGCAATAAAGAATCCGAATTGGATAAAACCATAAAGCTAAAAGACGAAAGCGTAAATATCTATATGGCAAAAGCTATGGGCGTAGCCAATTTCTCTAAGGAAGACGAAAACGGCGAAGAACTAAAAAACCCCTGGGTATATCCGGCGGATTTGGATTTAGCCAATACCCCCGGTAAAAATTTTTTTGACAGCAATGCAAATGTTTTTGCGGGCAAGGAATATATCAAAGACAATTTTATTCAAAGCGATACGCTGTATCAGTCAGCGATAAAGGACTTAAAGGATTTAAAGACGAAAAACAATCTTGATATTAAGCTTGCCGTGGTTGACGGGCTTGAGGAAGACGGCAAAATAAAAGCCGTCTCCAAGGATACCTTCCACTATAAAATAATAGAAAGGCTTACGGAAGGGGAGGATAAATTCGGCCCGTATGTAGATATAAAACCCGCCGATAAAGCCGATACTTTATTGGTCGTCTCCGACCCGGATACGCTTAATAATTTAAAAAAGGCGGGCTATAATGCCGTTTTGTTTAACAATTATGCGATAACCCCCTCCGATATGAGCAATTTCTATACAAGCGCCTTAAAGGAAGTTGCTAATATGGCTCGTTTAAAACAGGAAGGTATTGCGAACCGTCAGGAAGTCCTTGCCAAAACCAAGGATATCGCGGAAGCTAAAGTAGGCATTAGGGGAATATAGGACCAAAAGTCCTTAAAAAATAGGTCCAAATTCCCTTGAAAACAAGGTGTATTTATAATAGCATTAAGTTATAGGAATATTTTTAAAGGAGCGGCAAATATGAAGTTTAAAATAATAACGGCGGCTTTATTATTGGGCATAATGGCGGGCTTTTCGGCCGATGTAATGGCGCAGGTGGGGGTACCGCACAGCAAAAGGGGTACCGGCAGCCTTTGCGATTATGATAGCAGGACAAGATATTATTATTGGGGAGCTGTTTTTTGCGGTCCTTACGGCGGCGATATGGAGTTTATAAAATTCTGCTATGAAGATGCTATCTCCCGCGGTTATGTGATAGATAAAGACTATACGGACGGAATTGGATATGTTACGACGTCAGCAGCAGGGTGCGGGCGGCTTGAAGGGCTTAAGTTCTTTCTTGACAAGGGTTTTTACCTTGACGAAGTAAACAGAGATTCAATGCAGACTCCTTTGCAAATTGCGGCGGAGCAAGGCCACTATGAGGTTTGCAAGTACCTTTTGGAGAAAGGCGCAAGCCCCTTAAAGAAGTCTTACGCGATACACGAAGACGCATACTACTATGCCAAGCAATCGGGTGTGCATAGCGTAATCAAATTAGTGGGCGACGCATGGCGCAAATGGCAAGGATTGGCGGAAGCCAGGCGCGAAGAATATAAGCAAGACATCAAGAATCTTAATCTTAACGATTATGAGAAGTTCAAACTGAAACATAATCTTGGCAATTTTAAAGCGGAGATGTTCTTTTCTTAATAGTTTGTAAAAAGACAAAATTTAAAAGCCCGCCTATTTCGGCGGGCTTTTTTATGGATAGGACCAAAAGTCCTTAAAAAATAGGTCCAAATTCCCTTGAAAACAAAGTGTATTTATAATAGCATAAGTTATAGGAATATTTTTAAAGGAGCAGTAAATATGAGGTTTAAGATAATAACGGCGGCTTTATTGTTGGGCATAATGGCGGGCTTTTCGGCCAATGTAATGGCGCAGGTGGGCGTACCGCACAGCAAAAGGGGGACGGGCAGCCTTTGCGATTATGATAGCAGGACAAGATATTATAGCTGGGACAGCGTTTTTTGCAGTCCTTACGGCGGCGATATGGAGTTTATAGAATTCTGCTATGAAGATTCAATCTCCCGCGGTTATGTGATAGATAAAGACTATACGGATGCAGGCGGATACGTAACAGCCTCTGCGGCACTGTGCGGGCGGCTTGAAGGGCTTAAGTTCTTTCTTGACAAGGGTTTTTACCTTGACGAAGTAAACAGAGATTCAATGAAGACTCCTTTGCAAGCTGCGGCGGAACAAGGCCGTTATGAGGTTTGCAAGTACCTTTTGGATAAAGGAGCAAGCCCTTTAAAGAAGTCTTACGCGATACATAAGGATGCATACTACTATGCTAAGCAATCGGGTGTGCAGAGCGTAATCAAATTGGTGGGCGACGCATGGCGGAAATGGCAAGGATTGGCGGAAGTCAGGCGCGAAGAATATAAGCAAGACATCAAAAAACTTAATCTTAACGATTACGAGAGGTTTAAACTGAAACATAATCTTAATGTTTCCAGAGGATAAACTTTGTTAGACTTATGATTTTATCGGGAAAGCCCGCCTATTTCGGTGGGCTTTTTTATGGATAGATAATAGTTACAAATTATAAATCATTACCAGCAATTTGCCTTTTTCAAATTCTACGGAAAAATCTTTGCTTTTGGCGATATTGCTTACGGCGCTTTGCCCCACTTTTAATTGAGCGTTTTTCAGCCCGTATTTAAGGCCTTTAAGAGTTAAGGCTTCTATGTCGCTAAAGGGGATAAGGCTGACTACGGCGCCTTTTTGAGCGTTAAAGCGGCGGGAAGATTCTATGGGATATATCCGCCATTTAGGGGATTTGACTTCTATATTAAAATTTTCAACCGCGCCGAATAGAGAAGAAAAATTGCTTAAAGTAAAATCCAATCGTCCGCCCGTCATACAAGTTACCGTAATGCGCTTGGGTTTGACGACTTTGCAGAAAGAGAGGCCTTTTTCCAGGTCGGTATTGTCTTGGCGGGATATTTTAAATAATCTCCGGGGGCCGAGTTCTTTTTTTGCTTCTTGCGATATCGAATCCAAATCGCCAAGCGCCATATCGGGCAATATGCCCGCTTTTAAGGCGGTATCCGCCCCGCCGTCCAAAGCCAAAACAAAATCGTGGGATTTAGCTTCCCGTCTTAAAAATATCTTCCCTGCGGATTTTGCGCCCGCTATTATTAAAATGGAATCAATCTCGCGCATATTTTACCTTAACTATATTAAAACCTATTATAACTAAATTTAAGATAATTCCGATATAAAATCCGTCCACTTGCGCCGCAAAACCGCTTTTCGGCAAAAGGTCCCATACGGTTATCGCGAGCGCGGAAAATAAAGCGGAAAAAGTAAACACTTTATCCTTTATAGTGCCGGGCCAAATGTAGCCCGCCAGCATAGGTATCAGCAGACAGGCCGACATATAAGAACCCATGGTAAACCAGATCTTTCTGAAGTTCCCCTCAAAAAATACCGCAAGCGCTATCGCCAAAGCCGCTATGAGAAAAAATGAAACCTGATTAGCTATAAGTTTATTCTTGAACTTGTTTTTGAATAAATCGTAAACCACCGTATTTGACGCTATGAACAAAAAGGAATCCAAAGTGGAGAGTATCACCGCCAGTATCCCCGCGATAAAAAAACCCCTCAGGCCCGAGGGCAAAAGCTGTACGGCGTAGAGGAAATACGCGTGTGAGGCCTGGGCATCTGGCAGTAAAGCCCGCGCGTACAGCGCGCCAGCCGTGGTGCAAATATCGAAACAAAACCAAATTAGAGTGCATATCAATATGCCGCTGCGCGCGGTTTTGACGTCCTTGGCCGCAAAACACCGCTGATAAAATGATGGATCCACCAAAGTGGCCAAAGCTATCGCGCCCCAAATAAGAGTGTTTAGCCATCCGTTGCCGCCGGTAAGGGAGAAATGGCTCGGCGGGAGATTAGCCGTCAAAAAATCCAAACCGCCGAATGTACATAAAGAGTATATCAATACTATCAATACCGCCAAGCACATTGCCGTAAACTGCACCGCGTCGGAAAAGACCACCGCCCTAAATCCGCCCCAAGCGCAGTAGAGTGAAACGAAAGCCGTCCCTATTACCATTCCCCATATTACCGGTACGGAAAAAATCAAATTCAAAAATATTCCCAAACTTAGCACGTAGCTTATCGGCAATATATTAAAAAACGTAAATACCGCCGCCGTCTTGGCCGATTTCGGCCCGAACATCCTGCCCGCCAAATCGGGTATCGTTACGCTTTGGTATTGCTTTACTTTCTTTACCAGAAACAAAGCAAATATTATGTAAGCGGCGTACCAAAACAAACCCTGCGTGACAAAATTGTATATCCCATAGTTGAAAGTTATCTCGTTTACGCCGAATATCCCGCCATACCAGCTTGCGGCCAAAGTCGCCACGAAAAGCGGCAAAGTAAGGCGCCTGCCCATAAGCATATAGTCGAGCATAATACTGCCGCTTTTTTTGCGAAGGCTTTGCCCGTAAAGCACCGCGGCCACCGTCAGAAGCTGGACTAGTACGAATACCGTTATATCCGCCGCGGTTATAACTTCAAGAATATTTATTTGGGGTTTGAACATATAAAACCGCGGGGTCTTTTAAGCCCCCGCATAACTTACTGCCAATTTATGTAATTTGCTATCGCCAAGAATATGAAGGACATCGCAAACCATACTCCCACCAAAGGTATGACGAACCTGAACCATTTCTGGAAGGATAACTTCGCCATGCCGATTACGCCTATTACCACCGCGCTGGTGGGGATACATACATTCGTCCAGCCGTCGCCGAACTGATAGGCCAATATCATAGTCTGGCGGGATATGCCGATAAGGTCCGAAAGCGGCGCCAAAATCGGCATGGTCAATACGGCTTTGCTCGAGCCCGAAGGTATAAAGAAGTTTATTGCCGCCTGCATTATGAATGCCGCCCAAGAGGCTATCGTCGAATTTAAATGCGATATTATGCCCGCCATAAAATGCAGTATAGTATCCAAGATATGGCCGTTTTCCGCTATTATGATGATGGCCGTGGCCAAAGCCAGCAGGAAAACTATCTCAGCCATACTCTTTACGCCTTCGTAAAAAGCGGAGGTGGCCTCGCTCACTTTAAGGCCGCCCAAAAACGCCGCCACTGCCGCCAAGCCTAAAAACAGCGCGCCGATTTCCACTATGTACCATTCGTATTTAAGCACGCCCACTACCAGCCAGACCATCGTGGCGGCAAAAGCGAAAAGCACCCAAAAGTGACGCTTGGTAAAAGGTTCCATGCTCTGTTTGTCCAAATTAAGCTCTTTGATTTTCTCACGGTCGAAGTCATAAGTCAGGCTGGCTTTGGGATCTTTCTCTATCTTTCTGGCGTAGAGCATTACAAATACTATGGCGATAATTGTCGCGCAGGCCCAGATTATCGTCCTAAGCCCGATACCGGAATATAGAGGCAGCTGCGCTATGCCTTGTGCTATGCCCAAAGTAAACGGATTCATAAAAGCGCCGGCAAAGCCCGCCGAAGCGCCTAAAAACGGAACCGATATGCCTACCAAAGAATCGTATTTAAGCGATATGGAAAGCGGTATGAATATCGGGATAAAAATTAACACCTCTTCCGACATTCCGAACGTTGCCCCGCCCAAAGAGAACAGTGCCATCGTTACGGGAATATACAATGCCCTTAAACTCGGATGGCGCATAAAAACTGTGCTGGCACGTTTTATCGCGGCGGTTATCGCACCTGTTTTCTCTATAATCATAAACGCGCCGCCTATTATCAAAAGGAAAGCCATAATCTCGGCCGTGGTAGAGCGCGCAAAAGACTGCATAGGCGCTTTTAGCACGTCGAATAAAGATTGAGGCGATTTGTCTATATAGTGAAAAGAGCCTTCTACAAGTATCTGCCTTCCGTCGACAATCTGTTTGTCGTAGCTGCCCGCGGGTATGAACCATGTGCATAAGGCCGTCAGTACTATTATTACGGCCAATATTACAGTGGTGTTAATTTTTATTTTGAACATTTACCTAACTGCTTCCTCCGTCAAAAGAAAAAATATTATTTTATTAATATATTTTATAAAATAAGATCGTCTATTTGATACAATAAATTATGCTCTACATCGTACCTACGCCGATAGGCAATTTGCAGGATATAACCCTGCGCGCTTTAGATACTCTTAAAAACGCGGATTTTATTCTTTGCGAGGATACCCGCCAAACGGGCAAACTCCTTAGTTCGTACGGGATAAACGTAAGGACTTTAAGATATAACGAAAACGACGAAAATTCCATAAAGGGTTTGCTTGCTCTTCTTAAAGAGGGCAAGAACTGTGCGCTAGTTTCCGACGCGGGCACGCCTTGCGTGTCCGACCCCGGGTGGAAGCTCGTCAAAGCCGCGCGGAAAGCTGGCGTAAAAGTAACGGCTTTGCCGGGCCCAAGCGCGGCGGCTTGCGCTTTAAGCGGGGCAGGCATTGGCGGCGGAGGCTTTACTTTCTTGGGTTTTATGCCCAGAAAGCAGGGCAAGATAATCAAAACCGTCAAAGCGGCCTTGGCTTTGCAAAAACCGGTGATAATATATGAATCGCCTTACAGAATAGTGAAACTTTTGGAAATAATAAAAAACGAAATCGGCCCCAATATCCAAGCCGTAGCGGCAAGAGAGCTCAGCAAAACTTTTGAGGAATACATAAGCGGCAGCGTAAGCGAAGTGTGGGGGGATTTGTCCTCCCGCAAGAAAATACTGGGCGAGTTTGTTTTGATACTGTCGGGCGGAGGCGAGCTCGCGGAAGAAGATGATGACTGATACCAAAATATTCGATTTAAAAACTTTCGGCAGATCTGAGACGGCATTTTTGGCAGAGGCTTTGCTTTCTGGTAAGACGGCTGTCTTGCCTACCGATACGGTTTACGGAGTGGTGGTATGCGCCAAACGGGAATATTTGGGGGCTTTAAACGCCCTTAAAGAAAACCCGCCAGACAAACCCGCGCAAATACTTTGCACCAAAGCGCAGGCTCGGGTTCTGGCTTTGCCCGGCCCCGCGCTTGACGCCGCGCTTGGAATTTGGCCCAAGCCTTTGACGGCGATCTTGCCAGCTTCCCCGGAAGGGAAAGTTTTAAGCGGCCTAAATACCGTGGGATTGCGCGTGCCGGCGGGCGGGTTTATGGCGGATCTGTTTGGGGTTATGGGCGCGCCTTTATACGCCAGCAGTGCGAATATGCACAGCCTGCCCACACTGGAGCGGGAGGAGGACATACTTGACATTTTCTCCGGAAAGGCCGATATAATAATAAAGGGCGGATTTCTGAAAGCCGCCTCTTCGTGCGTAGCGGATTTAAGCGTTTGCCCGCCTAAGATAATAAGGGAAGGCGGCCTTGGGGAAAGAGAAAAGCAAATAATATTCTCCAAAATAAAATAATTTTGTTAATATAGAGTTATGGATAAATACACCACGGTTACATTAATATTGGCATTGTTCTTCTTTTTCCTTGCCTGTTTCCTGCTTTATCTATTGATAAGAAAGCAGCTGGCCCTCCATGCGGAACGGGCCAGTATCGGCGATTTGAACAAGAGAATAAAGGCGCTGACCCGCAATTTAATGGATATGGTACAGCAGAAAGAAGATCTTGAACGGATAAACGATATGCGTTCGAAGTTCGTTTCCGTTGTTGCCCACGATTTGAAACAACCCCTGACACTGCTTAACGGGTACTCCTCGCTTTTAAGGGAGAATATCAAAGAAGAGGACCGGAATATACTGGACAATATAGACAAAGCCGCCCTCAATATTGAGAGATTGACGAACGATTTGGCGGACGTGTCTGCGGTGGAATGCGGGCGGATAAAATTAAATTTTTCTAAATTTGTGTTTAACGATCTTATCGAGGAAATATTCAATCAGTACCGGGGAGTGGCCGCCCGCAAGGATATTGATATGCACCTGATAGATTATCCCGAAAAGATAATGATAGAAGCTGACAGATTCCGCTTAGGGCAGGTATTTAACAATTTGCTTAACAATGCCTTAAAATTTACGGCGGCTGGCGGTAATGTCGAAATAAAGTATTCCATTGAAGACAATATGGTAAAGACCTTGATACGCGATGACGGATTAGGCATTACTCATACCGATAGGACGAAAATATTCGACAAATTTCAGCAGTCTGATTTTATCGAGGACGATTTTAAGAAGCAAGGCTGGGGTTTGGGCTTGTCGATAGCCGATGAGATTGTAACGATACACGGCGGCCTTATCGGTGCCGACAGCGCGGGGCGCGGCGCGGGGGCAACTTTTTGGATAATTCTGCCGATAAAACATTAAAAGGTTTTTTACTGTTTGGCGCGCGGGGCATTATCAGCCGCCGCGCGTTTTTTTTGAGCGTAGAAAATAGAATATTCACTAAAGCTTAAAATGTGCGTAATTGCCGCATTATGAAATAGCCAAGGCCAAAGTGTCGGAAAGTTTTGTTACCGTGCTTTCCTTTTTTTCTGCCATAAGCTCCTCATAAAGCAGGGCTATGCTTTTGCCCGATACGGGATCTATAAAATCGGGCGCGATTTGTTTTAGCGGCAGCAGGACGAATTCCCTTTTTCTAAAAGACTGATGAGGAATGTAAAGCTGGGGGAAAGTTACGATTTCATTATCGTAGAAAATAATATCCAAATCTATTTCGCGCGGCGCGTCGCGGAAGCTCTTTTGGCGGCCGAGACGAGTTTCTATTTCCTTTAAAGAGGCTAATAGCTGTATCGGCGATAAATCGGTTTTGGCTTCAAGCGCGCCGTTGATGAAGTCTTCCTGCTCCAAAAAACCTTCGGGTTTGCTTAAATAAAGCGGGGATATTTGGCATACGCGGCAAAAGGCAGAAAGGCCCTGCAACGCTTTAAGGATATTTCCTTTAGCGTCGCCTTTATTTGCCCCGAAAGCTATATAAACGGTTTTATGATTCTTCATAAGAGGCCGAATAATTTTCCTTTTCCCTAAGGGTTATTCTTACAGCCGAAGGAAAAACTTTCTTTACTTCCCTAAATATATAATAGGCCAAATTTTCCGTTGTGGGAAGGGGCAGAATTTCGTTTAGGCTGCGGCCTTCAAGTTTTACGTTTATTTTTTTGAGCAGATCTTCCACTTTTCGGAAGTCTTCTATATAACCTTCCTCGTTAAGAGGTGCGCGGAGGGTTATATCATATTTAAAATCGTGGCGGTGGAGCGGCTCGCTAAGCGTTTTGTCGTGGGAGTGAAAAGCCCCGAAAGCCGAGCTTACGGTTATGGAAAAATTTTTATTTGGCATAAACTTCCTCCAAAGCTGAAACGGTTTCTTTTACGTCGTGTACTCTAAGGTATGAGGCGCCTTGCCTCGCGGCCATTTGGGCGCATTTAAGGGATATTTCAAGGGATTTGTCGGTAAAGGATTTGCGTGAGGCTCCTATAAGCAAAGGAAAGCCCAAATCCTTGAAACGGGAGATATTTTCCAAAAGGAGCCAATTTTGTTCTCTTGTTTTTGCAAAACCCAAGCCGATATCCAATATTATGTTTTCTTTGTTTACGCCATGCTCTTGGGCAAGGGCGATTTTCTGTTCAAAGAAAGAAGAAATCTCCTTAAAAATATCTTTGTAGTCGCAGAAGTTTTGCATAGTATCGGGCATACCCTTTATATGCATTATTACCAGTTTTGCGCCATATTGGGCGGCCAAATCGGCCAGGCGCAAATCTTTAAGGCCGCTGATGTCGTTTATTATTTGGGCGCCTTCGCGCAAGGCGGAAAGGGCCGTTTCATAGTGGTAAGTATCGACGGATATAACGGCGTTTGGGAAATGTTTTTTGATTTCTCTTATCGCCGGCAGTACGCGTTTTGTTTCCTCCGCGCTTTGTACTTTGGCGGCGCCGGGGCGGGTGGATTCCCCGCCGATGTCCAAGATATCGGCGCCTTCTTGCAGGATTTGTTCGGCCCGAGCGAGAACCGCGGGCAAATCCGCATATCTGCCGCCGTCAAAGAAGGAATCGGGCGTAACGTTAAGTATGCCCATAATTAAGGGCTTTTTAGTTTCAGACATTTTGTACGAACTGCAAAAATTCCTGGCGGACTTCAGGCTTGTTGAAAGCGCCTCTGAGTGCGCTGGTAATCATTTCGGCCTGATTTTTTTCCACGCCTCTGGCGCAGATGCACATGTGTTTTGCTTTGCATACGACCATAACTCCCAGCGGGTGGAGGTGTTCCATAAGGCTGTCGGCAATTTGAGCGACGAGCTTTTCCTGTATTTGCAGCCTTCTGGAGTAAATCTCTACAAGGCGCGCTAATTTGGAAATGCCCAAAACTCTCTTATTTGGCAGATATCCTATGCTGATAGTCCCGAAGAAGGGGAGGAAATGATGTTCGCAGGTGCTGTAAAACTCTATATTTTTAAGGATTACCATTTCATCGCAGGAACCTTCCGTAAAAGTTTTTAACACGCTTTCTGGCTTTTGATTGTATCCGCTGAAAAGCTTTCCCCAGCTTTTTATAATGCGTTTTGGGGTTTCCTTAAGGCCTTCGCGCTCGGGGTCGTCGCCGATGTAGGCGAGCATATTTTTAATGCTTTGCCTTATTTCCTCTTCGCTTATTTTACGTCTATCAGCTTGTGAAGCTGCACGCTTAACCTTATTTGCGGATTTTGTTTTATTAGTTCTAGGCATTTTATAAGATTCTCCTTTTTGTTTCCTTCGGGCTGAATAAAAAGCGTTGCGCCGTTTTTAAGATATTTCTGATAATCAAGCGCTTGGCTGGAGCTTTGCGGATTATCGTCTACTACGCATTTTATCGCATCGGCTTTTTTAAGCATTTCCGGGTGTGGATTTCTTTTTGGCGAAACGGTTAGACATTTTACTTTTTGAGTATCAATATTTATTGAACCGTTCGTTTCGATATGTATTTCAAATCCGTTTGAATGAAGTAAATCCAAAAGCGGGGTTATTTGCTGTTCGCACGGTTCTCCGCCAGTGATGACTATTCTGGGACAGTTGTATTTTTTGATTTCGTCTAAAATCGACTGCGGCGCCAGGCGCATATTTGTCTGCGCGGCGTATTTTGTATCGCACCAAGAGCAGCCCATTGTACAGCCCGCCAGGCGCACAAAAACGGCGGCGCAGCCGGTATAGGGGCCTTCGCCTTGTATGGAGTAGAAAATTTCGTTAATGTTAAGGCAATCTGACGACACTTGCGCAGTCCTCATTTTCCCATATTTCCAAGGTCTTTAATGTCAGGCCTTTTTCTGCAAGCATTTTTGCGGTTTTGTCGAAAATGGCTTGGCAAAGATTTTCCGCCGTGGGGTTGGGGAAGAAATCGTTTAGGAATTTATGGTCCGGCAAAACGGAATCAAGCATAGGCTTGAGCAGTTTAAAATCGTATACCATACCGTCGGAGCGGATCGGCCCCTCGATTTCAAATACCGCTTTCCAGGTATGGCCGTGCAGGTTGGCGCAATCGCCTTGATAATTGGGAAGGCGATGCGCCGAACTGAATTTTCTAATTATTCTCAGAATCATTTTTTCCTTCGTCCGAAGAGGATTGTTCCTCATTGTTTTCGGTGTTTTGCGGCAAGGATTGTTCCGGTTCTTCGGGCAGATCCTGCAGTCTTTTGGCGTTAAAGATGATTTGGCCGTATATTACGAATACCGCCAAATAGGCGAAGCCGACCAAAAAGCCTGGAATAGGCGTAAAGTAGCTTATCAAATAGATAAGCAGGGCTGGCGCTTGGATATAGCAGGCGATTTTGAAGTTGTCGCCGCTTTTCGTCGGCACGCGCATAGTTCTGCCTAAGACCAGCACCACCACAAAAGCCAAAAGCAGCATGAACGGGATCCTGAATATCTGCGCCAAAAGCATAAAGGCCAGTATTACGCCCATGGCCATATTGGCGACGGGCTCTTTGGAGGCGTTTAAAGTTTCGCGGTCGATATTGGCGTTAATGTCGGCCGGTATTTGCGATTCTTGGAAGCGGTCCTGCAAAGAGAAGTAAACCTTGTCCGCGCTTATTAAGAGTAAGGTGCCGGAGGTTCTCATCTCCGTCGGGTATACGGGTTCGGTCCTGCCGGTATCAAAAACTATGTTGTAGCCTCCGAGGGTTTCGGGGCTTATGGTCAGGGGCTGATTGTTATTTACTTTTATTTTACCGTTGGTAATTTCCATTTCCGGCAAATAGTCAATCATCGTATCGACGGTTTGGGATATGGTCGGCCCCATAAAGATGACCGAAAACAATGAAGTCAGAACAACTGTTATTACGGATATATAAACCACAAAGAAGAATGCTCTCCAAGCGGATTTACCCAGGCTTTCCAAATAGAATTTCATATTGTACAACGCTTTTATCGGACCGAGCAACATAAATCCTCCCTAAAATGATATATTACCTATATAATAAGTATAGCAAACTTAGCGGAGGTTATTTTATGAAAAGGCCGTTTACTTTTCTGTTATTGGGATTTATTTTATTTGCGACAAACGCATACAGCGCGGGGCTTAGCGTAATATCGAAACGACCGATGGGCCAGTTAAACGAACAGCTGGCCGATGGGGTAATATCGGTAACGTTTGACAGGCCCGCCGCTTCTTTAAGCGGGGATAATCAGCAGGAGAGCGATAACTGCCCTCTTAAGATCAGGCCCTCCGTAGAAGGATCCTGCCGCTGGGTCGGAACTCAGACTTTAACGTTTACTCCGTCAAAACCGCTTGCCACGGCTACGAAATACACCGTAACCCTGCCCGCCGGTTTTAAAAGCGGGGTAGACGGCAGCAAACTTGCCAAAGCGTACAGCTGGTCGTTCGAAACGGCCCGTCCGGCGGTGCGCGCGAGCCGCCCTTACGACGGCGAGAGATGGCTTTCGCTAAGGCCTAAGATAATGGTAGTGTTCAATATGGAACTGGATTTAAGGCGTATTTATTCTTACGCCAAACTTATGCAGGGCAATATATCCGTTCCTTTAAAAATAAGCAAAATTGACGACGAACTTTATAATAAAGAATTTCAATATTCCGGTTTTAACAAAGAAAGCGTATACGTTTTCGAGCCTGCCGTAAACCTTGAAGAAGGCAAAGAATACAATTTGGTCTTGAAGAAGGGCCTTTTGGCCAAAGTGGGCACTTTGGGTATGTCAGCCGATAAAACGATAAAGTTCTATACTTACGGCCCTTTGGCTTTGGCTGGCGAGCCGCAGGCGCAGTGTCTGCCGTTTTCTCCGTCGTTGGATTTCACCAATCCCGTAACGGCGGGCGAGATAGCAAAGAACATAACTTTTGATCCTCCTTTAAGCTATACTCCGTGCGATCCCGACAGTAGCGGCTGGTCCAGAACGGTACAGAACGAAAAAGGGGGCAATACGCAGGTTTACAGGGTTGAGCTTTGCGGGCTTGAATTTAAAGCGGGGCAAAGCTATAAGGTAACTTTAAGCAAGAATTTGCGCGACATATTCGGCAATACTTTGGGCAAGGACGTAACTTTTACTTGGTCAAATGAGGGCTATTGTCCCAAGATAGATTTCAAAGGAGGCTTTGGCGTATTGGAAAGCTATCTGCCCGTACGCTACCCGATAAAAGCGATAAACGCCGGCGGCATAGAAGTGGAAAAACAGAATGTTTCCTATGAAGATTTTATCGATTTTTATAAAGACGAAGCGCCCTGGTGCCGCAAGAGGGAACTTAAAGGCGATTTCCTTTCCAATATAATCACGCCGAATTTGGAGAAGAATCTTTCCGTCAGCACTTTTATCAATTTGGAGCCCGCTTTAAACGGCAAGAAATACGGTTTCGTTTTTACGCAGATATTAAACAAGCACTATTATTCCGAGGATTGCTGGCAGAGCGCTTTTGATAACGTTACGGACATTGGGGTAAACTTCAAGAGTTCTCCTTCAAACATATTGATATGGGCGGCGGATTTAAAAGAAGGCAAAGAGTTAAAGAATGCGGAAGTCGAAATCCGCGATTTGACCAACAAGGTTTTGTGGAGCGGCGTTACGGACAAGCACGGCATAGCGATTGCGCCCGGCTGGACGGAACTCAAGCCCGTAAACGAGGATTCTTGGCGCACGCCCAGATTATGGGTATTTGTAAAGCGGGGCGAGGACGTGGCGGTGGTATCCAACGAGTTTAACGACGGCATACAGCCTTGGCGTTTCAATTTGAATTACGATTGGAATCCTCCGCAAAGCCCGCTCAAGGCTTTCATCTTTACCGATAGGGGTATATACCGCCAAGGGGAGAAAGTCCATATTAAGGCGATACTTCGCTCTCTTAAAGACGGCGTATTTGATTATGCGGGTATAAAGCAGGCCCGTTTAAGGATAAGCGACGCCAGGGGCAAGGAAGTGCTTAACAAACAGGTTTCTTTGAACGAGAAAGATTCCACCTTATATTACGAATACGAATTGCCGTCATCTTCGCCCAGCGGTTATTGGAACGTGAGTTTGGAAAACGGAGATTGGTGGGAAGGAATGTCTTTCAGGGTGGAAGCCGTCAAGCCCGCAGAGTTTGAGGTCAACCTGACGCCCCTTTCCAAGCAGTATTATTCCGGCGAACGGGCTGTATTTTCAATCGGGGCGAGGTATATGTTCGGCGGCGCATTGGGCGGCGCGCCGGTGGATTTATCGTTTAATCTTATACCCGCGGCCTATGTTCCCAACGGGTGGGAAAGTTATACGTTCCATCAAGAGGTTACGGAAAATAACAAGGATTTGCTGTCCTCCAAGATAGAGCTTGATGAGAAAGGCTCCAAAACCTTTGATTTTACGATGCCATCTCTCAATTATTCCGCGTTTCTTTACGTGCAGGCGGGAGTATTAAGCCCGCAAAATCAGCAGTTGTTCGCGCGCAAAGGTGTAAGCGTATTGCCCGCGGATATTTTTATAGGTGTAAAGAGCGGGGATAATATGACGGAAGCCGGCAAGCCTTTCTCTGCCGATATAGTCGCGGTAAACGCGGAGGGAAAACTTCGCGCTGGCGCAATTTTACAGGGCAATTTGAAAAGGCGCGAATATGTCAGCGTGCGCAAGACGGGCGTAGCTGGGCGTTTGGAATGGGTAAGCGAGGCTAAGACAGAAGACATATCCTCTTTTACTATTACGGCATCGGACGGCAAAGCGCAGTGGGGCTTTACGCCGGAAAAAGCGGGCAGCTATATACTTACCTTAAAAGCGCAGGACGAGCAGGGCCGCGTAAACTATACCAATTTCTACTTCTACGTGACGGAAGGCGACGCTTATTGGAAGCAAACCGACGACGATTTGCTTTCGGTATCCTTTGACAAAGACGAATATAAAATAGGTTCTAAGGCGAAACTTTTAATAAAGTCGCCCTACAAAAAGGCAAAAGCTCTTATAACAGTAGAGCGCGAGGGTGTATTGGAACATTACGTAAAGACTATAAAGGGCGGCGCTGCGAAGGTGAGCATACCGGTTCGGGAAAATTACGCCCCCAACGCCTTTGTCAGCGTGGTACTGGTACAGGGCAGAGCGGACGAGCAGAAATACGCCAAAGACGGCGAGGATTTATCCAAGCCGCAGGCTAAATTCGGCTATGCCGTATTGAATGTACCGCCCAAAGAATTTGAACTAAAGACCTATATCACGCCGGAACGCTCGGAATACCGCCCCGGCCAAACGGTCAATTTGACCGTTAGGACGGAGGATTATAAGGGCAAGGGTACGCCCGCTTTCGTAACGGTGTTCGCGGTGGACGAGGCGATGCTCGCCTTAAGCGGCTACGAAACGCCCGATCCGTTCGATTACTTTTATTCCAAACGGCCTTTGGCGGTGGAAACTTCCGACAACAGGCTGTTCATAATCGGGCAGAGGAGTTTCGGCCAGAAAGGCGAGAACAGAGGGGGCGGCGGATCCGACAGTAAACTTGGCGGCGTGGATTTGAGGAGCAATTTCGTCTTTACGCCTTTGTTTACGGCCTCTTTGCAGACTAACGAGGCGGGCAACGGGGAGATAAGTTTTAAAGCTCCCGATAATTTGACCAAGTTCAGGATTATGGCCGTATCGGCGACTAAAGAGCAGTTCGGTAAAGCGCAAAGCTCGATAGAAGTATCCAAGCCTTTGATGATAAAGCCGTTCCTGCCGCGTTTCGCTAGGCAGGGCGATAAATTCGCCTGCGGCTTTATAGTTTATAACTATACCGATAAGGACGCTTTGAAGGTGGAAACGGAGATGAAAGTTTCCGGCGCCGTCAGCCTGCTTGCCGACGCGCCCAAGAGCGTGGAAATCGGCGCGGGCGGCAGCGTTAAAGTGGAAGGGCAGTGTCTTGCGGGCGCGGGCGAAAAGGCCGTGTTCGGGTTTAAGGCGGCTTCTTCCAAGGATAATGACGGGCTTGAGGTTACGCTCCCGGTCAAACAAATTTCGCGTATGGAAAGTGCGTATACTTCCGATATGACTCAAGGCGAGCAAACTCAAAAACTGCAGCTGCCGAGCAATACTTTGGTGGACTCGCAGAATTTCGTAAGGGCGGTGTTCTCCTCCAGCGTATTGTTAAACGCGCAGGGCGCGGCCAGATACCTTAAAGAGTATCCTTACGATTGCCTTGAACAGCGTCTTTCAAAGTTGCTTTTGTATACTTCGGGCAAAGATATTTTGACTTTGTTCAAAATAGCCTCCGCCGAAGAAATAAACCAAAAAGTTACCGATATTATGGACGCTTTGGTGTCTTATCAGACGGCTTCGGGCGGGTTCTCGTATTGGCCTTATGTGCTTTCGGCCGATCCTTTCGTTACGGCTTACGCGGTGGACGTATTGGTTTCGGCCAAAGAAAACGGGTTTAAAGTCGACGAGGATTTGATAAACAAAGCCGCGGCTTGGCTTAACCAATACTTGTCGGGCAGCCAAAAATCAGCTTATGCTTACGGCTCTTTGGAAATCGGCACTCTGCGAGCTTACGCCGTTTACGCTTTGGCTTTAAGCGGAGCGAACGCGGGCGGACATTTCAGCAATGTATACGCCCAGAACCAGAACCTCGGGCTGGAAGCAAAAATATATCTGTTTAAGGCGGCGTATATATTGAAGCAGGAAAGCGCCTACAAAGCGCTTTACGCCGATATTATGAACTACGGCAGAGTATCCGAACGGGGCGTATACTTCCAGGCGCCGACGGCTTATTCCTGGCTGTATACTTCCGATATAAGAGCTACGGCCTTGGCTTTGGAGGCTTTGCTCTCGACCAATGCGCCGTTCCCGCAGGATTACAAGGCGGTTTCTTATCTTAATTCTTCTTTGAGTGAGGACGGCAGCTTCGGAAATACTTTAAACAATGCCGCCGCGATTAGGGCTTATAACGCCTATTACCGCAAGAGCGAAAGCCAAGAGCCGGATTTCAAAGCGTTCTTAAAACAGGACGGCAAAAATATTTTTGATGTCTCTTTTAAAGGCCGCAAACAGGAATCGGGCGTGTTTGAGAAGAATTTTAAGGAATTTTTCAAAGACAAACGCGACGTGGCGTTAAACGTCGGCAAAGAGGGCGAGGGCAATCTATATTACAGTTTGGGAATGTCTTATTATCCGCAGTCTCTTAAGAGTGCGGTATCGGCTGGCTTCAGGGTGTCTAAAGAGATAAAGCCGCTGGGCGGGAAAAAAGACCTTAAAGCAGGCGAACGGGCGGAGATAATCATAACCGTATCGACCGACCAGGACAGGACTTTCGTGGCTTTGCAGGATTATCTGCCCGCGGGTTTTGAAATCGTGGACGAAACTTTAGCGACGGAAGGCATCGTTCCCCAGCCTAGAGGCGAGGATGAAGAACAAAGCGCCGATCCGTTTATAAGGCGCGAGATTTATGACGACAGTATCGTCGCTTTCGCCGATTATATGCCGCAGGGCGTATATAAGTTTAAGTATACGGTTACGGCCTCGACTTCCGGCGCGTTTAAAGTGCCGCCCGCTTGGGTCAACGCGATGTATTGGCCGGAAGTATACGGCCGCACCGCTCAAAGCGAGTATACGATAAAGTAGATGTTTTTAAAGAAAGCTGGTTTAATTGTACTATCATTGTTTTGCGCCGCGCCTTGCGTGTTTACGCAGGCGCGGCCCGCTTTTCCCGCCGATAATTCCGTTACGGTTACGGACAGAAATTTCCTCCCGTTAAGAAATATACTTTCTGGTAAAGACGGCATTATGATACCCGTCAATTTGCAAGATGTAAACCCTTGGCTTATCCTTTCGGTATTGGCGGCGGAGGATAAGCGGTTCTTCGAGCACGGCGGGGTGGATTTGAAGGCTTCCGCCAGAGCTTTATGGCAGAACATAAACGCTGGCAGGGTGGTGTCGGGCGCTTCGACGATAACCCAGCAGCTGGTAAACGCCATATCGCCAAAAGAGCGCAATTTGAAGGGTAAAATAAAAGAGGCCTATTCCGCGGCGATGCTTGAGCGGGAAATGAGCAAAGAGGAAATATTGCAGGCCTATTTAAATACCGTCAATTTCGGCGGGAATGTATACGGAGTCGGCGCGGCCGCTTTGGTTTACTTCGATACGAACGCGGAGAGTTTGTCCCTGTCGCAGTCGGCTTTTTTGGCGGGGCTTATAAAATCGCCGACGCGCTATAATCCTCTTAAGAACCTGCCCGAGGCCGTCAAACGCCGCGACGAAGTGCTTAAACGCATGTTGGAAAACGGTTTTATCAACGAGGAGCTTTATAAGCTCGCGCTTGAGGAAAATATACAAATATCGAAGCAAAATAAAAAGTTTACCGCGCCGCATTACGGGCTTTTTGTCGCAGACAAAGCGGGTGGGAGTCCCGCTTTTATACAAAGTACGATAGACGGCAAAATACAGGCCTATATAGAAGGCATTTTGCCCGGCTATATAAAGGCTTTAAGTGCGAATAATGTTACAAATGCGGCGGCGGTTGTGCTGGATAACAAGACTGGCGAAGTTTTGGCGATGGCAGGCTCGGCCGATTACTTTGACGAGAAAAACTCCGGCCAGGTAAACGGCGCGCTTTCCTTGCGCCAGCCCGGTTCGGCTTTAAAACCTTTTGTCTACGGTACCGCTTTTGAGGAAGGCTTTTTGCCTTCCGATAAAGTGGAAGATAAGGATAAATTCTTCCAAGGTTCCTTCCGCCCAAAAAACTATGACGAGGACTATCACGGTACGCCGACAATGCGCGAAGCGCTTGCCTGTTCCTACAATATCCCCGCCGTACAAGTTGCGGGGGAAGTGGGCGCTTTTAAAGTATTGGAAGTTTTAAAGCGCGCCGGCTTTTCGGATCTGGACAAAAGCGCGGATTTTTACGGGCTTGGCATAGCTTTGGGCAACGGCGAGGTGAATTTGTTGGAACTTGCCAACGCTTACCGCGCTTTGGCAAATAACGGGGTATGGCGCCCGATGACTTACGCTTTAAACCCGCAGATTAAGCAGGAGGGCCGCGCGGTTAGGGTCTTTAGCGGGGAAACGGCCTTTATGCTTACCGATATTTTGTCCGACAACAATGCCCGCGCCGCGGCTTTCGGGCTTAATTCCCCGCTAAATTTGCCGTTTGATTTCGCGGCCAAGACGGGGACTTCCAAAGACTACAAAGATAACTGGGCCGCAGGTTACGGACGGCGCTTTACCATAGCGGTATGGGTGGGTAATTTTGATGCCTCGCCAATGCGGCGCATTTCCGGTATAACGGGCGCCGCGCCGATACTTAGGGATATAGCCCTCTTTTTGGAGGAGAATTATCCTTCCGCCAAAGTTAAAGACGATACTTCTTTTGATATGCCCGCCTCTTTGGCGCGCGTGGATATTTGCCCGATAAGCGGTATGCTAGTATCCAAAGAATGCCCCAATTCCGTTAGGGAAGTTTTCCCCATAAATAAATTGCCAAAAGAGCATTGCGCTCTTTTAAAGACGGAACATCAGTCCCAAAAAATTTCGGCCTTGGGCGCGCAGGAAGGGATACTGTTCCCGATGCAGGGCGACGTTTTTATGCAAAGCCCTTCATTGGATTTGGCGGCGCAGCAGATAAAATTCCGTTCTTCGCAAGACGGGATTTGGTATTTGAACGGGCAAAAACTGCCGTGCGCGCGCGGCAAAGAATGCTTTTGGCCGATTAAGAGCGGGAAGTATAAACTGCGCTTGGATACCGACGAAAAAAAATACGAAGTAAATTTTGAAGTGCTGAAATAAACAATTTGCCTATATCGGTTGTTTTATAAACAGATTAATAATATTTATGAAATCCCCCGGTTTTTTAAGCCGGGGGTTAAATATATACATAATTTACGCTTCAAGGATTTCTTTGGGAGTGTTTATTATACATTTCCTTAAGAAAGGTTTCTTTTTAAGCTCTTTCTTTAAAGATTCGTCCCTTAAGCTGTTCCTGTATGATGGATCCTCAAAGGAATATTTGAAGTTTGTATGTATGTCGTATCTGCCTTCACATATAGCCGCTACGTCTTCGGCATATACGATTTCCTCATCGGTAGGTATCACGAATACCTTTACCGGGCTGTCGGGGGTGGAAATTAAACTCTCGGCGTTTTTCGTCAAAGCGGCGAAATCGCGCTCATGGTCGTGGTGTACGCCCATATATTCCAAACCAGTCAAAGCCTTTTCCCTGTATATCGGCGCGCGCTCGCCTACGCCCGCCGTAAATACTATGGCGTCCACTCTTCCCAAAGCCGCGGCGTATGCGCCGATGTATTTCTTTATTCGGTAGGTTTCCATATCGATGGCAAGTTTGCAGCGCTCATCGCCTTTTTCCGCCGCGATTTCTATGTCGCGTCTGTCCTGATATTTTTCCGTAATGCCCAGTACGCCCGATTTCTTATTTATTATGGTGTACATATCTTTGGGGGAAATGTTTTCCCGCTCCATCATCTGGAACGCTATTGACGCGTCAAAATCGCCGCTTCTCGTGCCCATTATAAGGCCTTCAAGAGGAGTCAAACCCATGCTGGTGTCAAAAGATACGCCGTTCTTGACGGCATTCATGCTCGCGCCGTTGCCGATATGGCATATTATCAAGTTGCAGTCAAAGGGGTTTTTGCCCAACAAAACAGCCGCCCTCTTTGCATTGTAGAGGAAAGATGTCCCGTGCGCGCCATATCTTCTTATTTTATACTTCTCGTACCATTTGTACGGCAGAGCGTACATATAGGAGCTGGCGGGCATAGTCATATGCCAGGCTGTATCGGCCACGACTACGTGTTTGATGTCGGGCATTACCGCTATGGCAGCTTCCATACCAAGTACATTCGCGGGATTGTGCAGCGGAGCCAAATCGGAAATACTCTTTAAAAGATTGATGATTTCCGGCGTGATAAGCATGGATTTTTCCAAAGGACCGCCGTGCACCACTCTATGGCCTACGGCGCTGATTTGCTTCATATCCTTAATTACGCCGTGTTCTTTGTCGGTTAAGGTGTTGAGCACCTTTTCTATGGCTGTTTTAAAATCGGGGCAGTTGAAGGTAAGTTCAAATTTATCTTTTCCCGGGGCTTCCTGCGTGATGGCGGCATTCTCGTAGCCGACGCGTTCTATAAGCCCTACGGCTATATTTCTTTTGTTAGCGTGATCAAAAAGACTGTATTTTACGGAAGAGCTTCCGCAGTTTAAACACAATATAATCATAATAATATTATCTCCAGTGGGAAGTATTATGATTATATTTTACAATTATAAAGGCGCCAAGGTAAAGGCTCGGCAAAATGCGGATAATTACGGTTTTCTGTAAAAAGCCAGCAGCTGCGCTACGACTTCCACTTCGGCGCGGGCTCTGCGCTCAATATTCTTTCGTGCGTCTTCCAGCACCGCCTTGGAGGCGGAAAAAGATACCTTCTTTACGCTTAAACCTTTTTCCGTTTTTACCAGTGCCAGCTTGCCGTTAGCAATTTGCGCCGAAGGACAGAAAATCAAATATTCTCCTTTATTGGCCCACGGGCATGCCGCCGTATCGGTTACTTTCAAAGCAAACGGGGTTTGGCCTTTTGCCTCCAGCATTACGGGCAAATATTCTTCCGGCTGAGAATAGTAGGAAATATTAAAATATTCTTCCTTTATCTCGTTTAAAACGCCTATCGGGCGGCTGGAAGGCATATTGGAAAGGAGTTCATAAATTTTTTTATCGTAAGGTTCCTCGCTCTTTTCCGCTACGGAATAGGATATGGCGTCATCGGTAAAATAGGAAACGGGCTTGTCAAACACGTGGGAGAGTTTTATCATATTGTCGCGGTCGGGTTTAAAGCGATTCTTTACCCAATGCGACACTACGCTGGAATCTTTTAACCCCAATTTTTTGGAAAGTTCCACCTTGGTCATAGCCGTCATTTTAAGCAGCTGTTCTATTTTTTGCCCCAAATTCATTTTTTGACTCCTTTTATAAAATTGTAGCAAATATTTTAAAAAAGTCAACGCCTATTTACCGTCTGAAAAATTGACAAAGTTAAAAATATTTGATACGATTGTATCAGATTTGATACGGTAAAAACCGCATCAAACTACAAAGCCATAGGCTTGCGCCCGCGGATAAAAGCAGCGGGGTTTTCTGACCCCGAGGCGAGACGGCTCTCCCACAAATCCCAAAAAAGGATTGCCGCAAAAAAAGCGGCACTCCGCGGGCGTTTTTTAAGGCGGAGGTTGTATGAAAGATATTTTGGATATTGGACGCAATGAGGTTAATCTTTCCGGCAGCGGAGCGGGGCTGTATAAAGTGATGTTGGAGCTTTTGCAGCGTTGGGAAACTTTGGCCCCTATGGCAAAGGAGTTCGCCGTCTTGGATAAAGCCCTCAAAAAATATTTCTACGGAGTTCCGGATTTCCGTATAGGCAAATATCAGGTAAAAGGCTTTTACTGTGATAGCTCAAAACTGAGAATACCGGAAAAAGTAAAAAATAAATATCTAAGAAAGGAAAGGGAATGGATCGTAAGCATAAATAAGATAAACAAATAAGCGTAGAGACAGTAAAAATTTTGGCCGGTGCGCTTCCGCCACTCCTCACACAACCGCATAGAATATACTCCTGAAACTTCATAATATCCTCCTCACCGGCAGGCCGCTTTTTAAGCGGCCTTTTTTATTTTATGGATACAGAATCCAGATGGTGAACGGTAAAGTCGTACGTCGAGGCGTAACCGTAAAATCAAAAAACGCTTGACTGTTTTTTTTTTTTGATAAATTTCTTTTGTCTTTATCGTCGCTATGTTTTAATGCCAGTTTTTCGGCGATAATGCGTCAAATTCAACAGTTTGACGAATAATGTTGGAAAAGAGGAGTTTTTATGAAAAAAAGGAAAGTTGCTCAATATCTAATAATTGCTATTTTGTTTTTCTTGCCTTTTTCGTTTGCAAGTTTAGCTTTTTCCTCCTGTTCTTACGGCGGCAAAACTTTAAGCGACGGAAACGCTATATATTCGCCCGACGGCTGTGACACCTGCGTTAAATATTGCTGCCCCAACGGAGAAATGAGCGATGAGGATTGCGCCGAAGGATCTGATATAGCCTCATATTCGGAAGCCTGCGCGGATAAAATGAGCAAATGCAAAAGCGGCTATACCGAAGGCAGCGACGGAAGTTGTTGCTTGAATACTAGCAAGCCGAGAAAAACTACGGCTTATCTTAACTATTCCTCTTATGGATGGTATACGACAAGCGGCAAAATGAATTATTTCGCTACTTTAAAAGTTTCCGCCCCGTATTGTAAAAATTCATCTTGGTATGTTAAGGTAAACAGCTATTCTTGCACTTCGCCGTTAAGCAAAACTTCAGACGGCTGCAAAATGTGGCCTTACTGGACTTGCCAGCGGAAAGACTATAAGACCGAACACGACGGTTTGGAAATGTGTTCCGGCACAGCCTCTTCGGTAGGGGCCTTACTTGATTCATACTCAAGCGCTTCTGCCGTATACGGAGTGGGAAGTACAGGAGATTGCTCTTACGAATGTTTGTATAGAGATTCAAAAAGGCTCTATCATGATTGTGAGTGCGATATGTCTTTGGAAGATTTTGAAACAGACGTTAAATCCGAATACAGAGCAAGCGAACTTAAGTTTTAAAGAGGTTCGCCTCTCTAAACTAACCGCCCCGCCGATTGCTCGGCGGGGTTTTTACGTAGAGGGGAAAGCCGTGGAAAAGACATCCGTGCGTTTTTATTGCCCTTAATATTATATCTTCTTGCATAATGTCTAAGTTTTTAATATCGTATCATTATGGCGTTGTGCAAAACGCCGCATGGAGGCATCGTTATGGCTAAAACAGATAAAGGAAACAATTTTCTTAAAACGGTAAAAAACATTATATCTGCTACAAATAAAAAAGAGAAAGCCGCTCTCGCTGCGGATACTGTGTTAAAAGAGGCTGTAAAAATATTTTCCAAACTAAATCAGCCGTATGCCGTTATAACAAAAGCCAATAAAATTGTGTATGCGAACAATGCTTTTATAGAGTTGTTGGGCACCGCCTTACTCCCTGAAAGCATTGAGGATATTATAGCCAAAAACGAATATAAAATTTTTGAACGTCAATCCGATGATACATTCTGCTTTGAAGACAGTGCCGTTTTCGCCTCCGCGCTTTCTTTTAACGGGAAGAATTTCAACGCCAAAATCGATATCTCTTATTTGGGAGCTGGCAAGAAGGAAAAATATGCCTCTTTGAATATAAGCGAAATAGACGATAAAGCCTACAATTTGCGGAATGTGGAAACGGAAATTTTACGTTCCAGGAACTACCTTGAAACGCTCTTTTCCGCCTTACCTTTCGCTTCTTTCGTGCGCGACGCTAACGGCACCCTGATTACCGCCAACAATTCCGCAAAAGCGCTTTTGGGCGCAAACTGCGGATTTGAGGAAAATCCAAAACAGATGCCAAAACAGATTTTTAAAGACGACTGCGCATTGGATAAAGAAACTCTTAAGAACAACCGCGCCTTGGAAGGGCGGGAATTTAGTTTCAAAGACAAAAGCGGGGAAGTTAAATTCTATTCTGTAAACAAAATACCTCTTTGTGATGAATCAGCCGGAAGGAAGCTCGTCTTAAGCGTTCTTGAGGATATTACCGCCCAAAAACAACAGGAGGAAAAAGTAGTTCTGACCAAAAACTTGCTTCGCACGATATTGGATTATGCGCCTTTGGCTTTCTATACTAGGGACGATAAAGGTAATATTTCGTTTTGGAACAAGAAAACGGCGGAGATTTTCGCAGATAATTTTACCGTGGAGGGCGAACGCGGAGTGCTTCACGAGAGTAAAGAACGCACGAAGAACTGCCTTGCCATGGAGAAAGAGATTATTAAAGATGGAAAAGTGATTATTTCTCCCGCTCAAGAATATATCTCCAAGAGCGGCGGGAAGATGTTTTTGGATTTTATCAAAGTGCCTATACCGGAAAGTTCCGCTTTTCCCGCTTGCGTACTTACCATAGCGCAGGATATAACCGAGAAATATATACAGGAGCGTGAGGGCAGCAAAACGAATAATATCCTTCAGGCAATATTTAACGAAGCTCCGATGGTGATATACGCCCGCGACGCGAGCGGCGACATAATATTCCGCAACAAAAAAACTATGGAAATATACGGCGCGGGCGGAGAGCCTTCCGATGCCGCCACGGAAGAACAAAAAGATTTCTATAAGAAAAGAGATTTAAGCGTGTTAAAGAACGGAAAAGCGCTTTATCTCCAGGAAGAAGAATATAAAGGCGCGGACGGAAGCAAGAGGGTTATCCGCGCGGTAAAATCTCCGATATCGGATAATAGCGGGAAGCCTTTCCTCGTGGTTACCATAGGGGAGGATATAACCTCCGCATACGAGCGTGAACGCGAAGTTCTGCACTACAAAAACTTTTTGCAGGACATAATAAATAATTTGCCCGTGGCGCTTTACGCCAAGAAATATACCGGCGAATATATATTGTGGAACAACAAATGCGGGGAGGTCTTCGGGAAGAAAGCTGAGGAAGTCATCGGCAAAACTACGCATAACGATAAGATAAATCCCGAACAGGAAGAATTTATCCGCATGCAGGATCAGAAGGTGTTTGACTCTAAAAGAGAGCTTGATATCCCGCAGGAGCTTATTTCCACGCAAGACGGGGAAATAAAAATAATGCATACGGTAAAGACGCCGCTTTTCTTTGCGGACGGAACGCCAAATTGCCTTTTGGGCGTATCGGAAGACATAACAGCCAAGAGCAAGATGGAGCGGCAAGTATACGAATCGCGCAGTAAATATTCGCTTTTGGTGGAGAACTGCAAAGAGGGAATACTGATAATAGAGCAGGGTAAAATATCTTTCGCGAACAAAACTTTGCTTAATTCGCTTGGTTATGAAGAAGATGAAATAAAAGGAAAGAACTTTTACGAGTTGGCTTCCGCCGGCAGCGAGGATGTCGCGCGCGAATTTTACGATAAGGTGTTTGCGGGCACCGCGGCCAGCGATTACGCTTTCGTCAAGATGGACAACAAAAACAAAGACGAGGTCTTTGAGTTTGAAGTTTCCGCGGCGATATCCAAATATTTGGGCAAGAAGATAGTGATAATGTTTTTAAGGAATATAACCAAGGAGCGCAGTATGGAGAATAAGGCCAAAGCTAAAGATGACAGATTCCGCAGCGTTTTTGAGGGGACGAGCATTCCTCTTATAATTTTGCAGCATAACGGCTACATTTACGAAATGAACCGCGCGGCGCGGGATATTTTGGGCTTCACCAAGGAAGACAAAGCCTTATACGGCAGTATATTTATAAAACCTGGCCTTCCGCTGAAAGCGCGGCGCGCTATGGCCGCCATGGAGCCGTGCGTATTTGACGGCAAGATAAATTTCGACAGATTAAGAAAAACTCTCAGCGGTTTGAATAAGAACGGCCTAATGTCTTTAAAAGTAAGCATGACGCCCGTAAATGAAAGGACTTTAAACGGCGGCAAAACGGTGTGCGATTATATTTTGCAGCTGACCGCGGATAAAAACTCAAAGGAGATAACCCCCGAAGAAAGCACCATAGCCGCGGATGATATGTTAAGCTACCAAGAAGCGGTATTGCTTTGCTCAAGGGAAGGGCTTATCCTAAAATGCAATAAAAGGGCGGAGCAGCTGTTCGGTATAAATTTTGTCAATTTATATTCCAAATCTTTGGCATCGCTGTTTACGCCGCGCGACAAGGCCGCCATAGAGCTGGATATAGCTGAACTTTACAACCACGGCAGCGTAAAAAGCAGAGACTATAAGATAAAGAAAGGGCAGAATTCCGGCGTAGAGGTGGAAGCTAATGCGGTTTTGGCGAAAAATAATAATTTTATAATTTCGTTTAGGAATATAAGCGCCAAGAAGCAGCTTCTTGACGTATTGGACGAAAGAAGCCAATATGCCCAGGCGTTAACGCAGATAGTCGACGGCGCTCTGCTGGAATGCGATATAGAGGATAAGAATCTGTCCTCTTTTACGAAAGTCAACGACGCGGCCTGCTTGTTTACGGGGTATTCCATGGACGAACTTATGAAGTTAAGTTTATTTGATTTGCTCGTTGATAAGGAAAGGAAGGAAGCAAAGAAGGTGGAGAGCTACTTGGCCTCGAAGGCGGATTTGCTAAAACGGGACAAATTGGTATCGTTTGAGGCTATGCTTAACATAAAAGGCCGCCAAAAAGCGGCGGTGGTTAGGATAAGTTCTTTCAGGAGCGGCGACAGCGAAAAAGCCGTTATAGTTATACGTGATGCCAGCAAGGAACGCCAGCTTGCCTCTGAACTGGATTACAAACTTAAAGAGCTTAAAGGCGTAAAGAATATTTTGCCCGGCCTGTATATCAAATTAGACTCTAAGGGAATAATACAGGAATATCAAACGGCGGAAGCGGGCTATGACATAGCGGTATTCCCCTCGGACTATTTGGGCCATCCGATACAGGAGTTCTTAAGCAAAGAAGAAGGCGATTTGCTTTTGGAAAATATAAAGCAGGCGTATAAAACGGGCGTACCCGTACAGACTAGCTTTTCGATGCAGAGCGGCGGGGAACCTAAATTTTACGAGGCTTCCATATCTCGTTTAGAAGGGGAGGACAGCGTTGTAATGCTTGTGGAAAATGTCGACAGGCGCAAAGGCTTGGAGAACAAAATCCATCATCTTTACGATTTCTCCTCCCGCAAACAGCGCAGCTTTGTGGAGAATATGAAAGACGTACTTGAGTACGGCAAGCAGATATTCGGCGCGGAAGTGGGTTTGATAATGCACTTCAGCGGGCGCAACCGCGACAAGATATTGATAAACTATGCCACGGATAACCCTTACGACATAAAGAAAGGGATAGAAACCGTGGTGGAGGAATGTTTCCGCGACGTTCAAGACGGGAAAATCTACGCCTGCCGCGACACTTCCATTCTAAAATGCGCCAGATGCCTGCATGTAAAGCGGGGCATAAACTCAATGATAGCCGCTCCGCTGTATATAGCGGGCAAGGTGGAAGGCGCGATAGCCTTTGTAAGCGTAAAGAAGAACACCATGCCGCTGACCGACGAAGATAAGAGTTTTATCAGCTTTGTCGGCGGGCTTATGAGCATGGCTTTGGAAATACGCCAAAACCAGAAAGCGGTGGATAACAGCTTAGGCGCGCTGAGGCGTTTGGCTTCGAGTTTGGACGTACCTGCCGCTATAATAGACGAAAATTTCAGAATAAAGAATTTAAACGGCGTGATGCGCAATATTTGCGGCATATATGATATTGTGGAAGCGGAAGATCAGAATATTTTCGTCAAATTCGCTTATGACAGTTTAAAAGCGGAAGGCGATTTTAAGAGTGCGTATAAAACGTCCAAAGGCGGGGCGTTTGATTTCCTGTTTGATATAAATATAGCCGACGGCAGCAAAGTAAATCTTATGTGGCATGTTGTTGAGATAAAGGACGGCAAAGGTACGGTTAAAGGCTTTTTGCTTGCCAGCGAAAGCGTGAATAACGTGCCGTCTTTAAAGCCGTTCTTGCAAGGGTATTTGTTTCATTCTTAGCTTGACAGTAAACTCTGAGGCATGTATTATATCTAAAAGGGAAAAAATATAGATGTAATTTATTTTAAGAGGGATTGAATATGAAGAAATTTCTTCTGTTATCGCTATGTATGTTTCTATGTGCGGGCGCCAAAGCGGCGGAATACGAAATAACAACCGCATTATCCAGTCCATACGGTATGTTCAGCACATTTTCGGTATTTGGTGATGCTACCGTAGGCGATTTGATTATAGGGGCCGTCAGCAAAAACGACATAACCCCTACCGGTCATTCTTTGCCGATATACCGTCCTATACAGGAAACCTATTTGCAAGCCAACGATATATCTTTTGGCGGGAACTTGAATATAGAAAGGGATTTGTTTCTAAGTGCCCCGAACCAAACGTACAGCAATATTGTGGCAACTCTTTTTAGTTCCAGTACGGTTCCGCAGGCGACATTTTTTGATTTAAACTTTTCTAATATAACGATACCTACTTTATACGCCAGCAATCTTATTACGGGCCCGTTGACAATAAACGGCCCTATACAAATAACGACACTAAGGACTGCTATGCTAAGGGTATACAATTCCACAACCGGCAGGAGTTTCACTTTCCCTTCGGTGAGGGGAACGTCTTTTGGGAACTTGATATTGCAGTCGACCCCTTCCAATAAATGCGGCACTGACAGTAAAGGCCATTATTATGGCCCGTGGGTGACGTGTGCTAGCGGGTCATGCCCGTCGGTCAGCAACAACTGTGACAATGATAATACCGCGGAGTTTACCTGCAGCGACAGTTTGACCTCCAGTAAAAACTGTATTGACATAAGGCAGGTAAGATACCGGGTAACCAATGTCGACACAAAACCCTATATTTCGGATGTAAAATCTTTCTATCGGAAATGTGTATACGGCCTTGATGCCGAAGGCGAAGCCCTTAAATGCAATATGCAAACATATGCCGACGGCGAGGACGCTTATAATTCTATTCCGATATGCTCTTCCAGCGATAAGGACAGCTGTATATCCCTTTGCGGCAACCAAGGCGGTTGTTCCGGGACTGCGCGTTCTTGCCGCTATGTGACCGATACTCAGTTCGGTGCGGACTGCGCTTTTAGCGGATGGGAAATGGGCTCCGGACTGGAGTGTAAAGACTCTTATAAGAGGGTAATGTACACCATATATACATGTCCTGCGGGTTCTGATTATACGGTAAGGCCGGCGAATTCCACGTTCTCTCAGTATAGGGAAGTTGCCTGCATGGGCGATAATGTTGAAAACACCAATACTTCCAACACATACTGCGGCAAAGAATTCTTGGTGGTTGATTTTGAAACTGTTGATTAAATAGCATTTGTTTTTGATCAGTAGTCTAATAAATAAAGATAAAGCCCTCTTACGGAGGGCTTTATTCTTTGGTGTGTGAAAAAAGATTATTTTACCTATGACGATATTTGAATAATAATATATGTAAATTAGGTGCGGCAAATATAGTAGAATAAACTTATATTTTAAGGGCAGGCGCCCGACAGGAGAAACTATGATAAAGGAAGGATCTAAGGTAGCCATTCATTACACTCTGACAGTAGACGGCAAAGTAACGGACAGCTCTCAAGGGCGGGAGCCGTTGGAGTATATTCAAGGGGCTGGACATATAATAGTAGGCTTGGAGAAGGCGCTTGCGGGCTTGAAAGCGGGCGACAAAAAATCTGTTGATATAGCTGCTAAAGAAGCGTATGGGGAAGTTAATCCCGACGCCAAAAGGAAAGTTCCGCGTGACGCAATACAAGGCATTGACAATCTTAAAGTCGGCGATGTGGTGGGCGCAAGCAACGGCGAACACAGTTTTAGGGCGGTGGTGCGCTCGGTGACGGATAAGGAAGTGGAACTGGATTTCAATCATCCTTTGGCGGGCAAAGATTTGCATTTTGATGTGGAAATAGTTTCCGTAAAATAGAACGCCGAGGCGAGGCGCGAATTTTCTTTCGAAGAATATTTCACGTCGGGGAAACAGCCCCGGGTATCTGTATTTTGGGATATAATTTAATAAATAAAGTGGAAATAATATTTCAAAATTGATAGAATCTAATATATCGCCGAGATAGCTCAGCTGGTAGAGCAACCGCTTCGTAAGCGGTAGGTCGTGGGTTCGATCCCCATTCTCGGCTTATTTTTTTGTCTTGATTATGGCCAAGAAAAAACCGCTTTTAAAAGCAGAAGACAAAGAAGAAAGCGTTTATCCCGAGTTTATAACGCGTTGGCTGGGCTTGGCCGGCATCTTTATAGCGGTGTCTTTATTTCTTTTCACGCAGGACAGCGCTCAAATCAAAATAACACTTTTCCATATTGCGGCGATAAGCGCGGCGAGTTTTTGGATTGCCTCGCTGATAAAAGTTCGTGCTAATATATTTACCGTGCGCAATTTTACTTTGTTGTTTCCTTTTCTTTTATACTTCGGATATCTGTTTGTTTCCTTTTTCTTTCACCCGTATATGACGGCGCGGACTCCCGCCTTATTGATGTTTGCCATGTGCGGGATTTTATTTTTGATAGCGGCTTTTAATTTTAATTTTAAGCGGGCGGAGGAGTTTTTTGGATATGTTTTAATTGCCGCGTGGGCGGTATCCGTTTACGGAGTGGTGCAGATATTAGATAAATATATTCTGCCTGGCATAGATCTGCTAAAGTGGACGGAATTCTTTGGTGAGAGAATCTTTTCCACCATAGCGAACCCCAACTTCTTGGCGGATTTTTGTTTATTTTGTTTTTTTATAGCGCTTGGCCGTTTCCTTTATAGCCGGAAGATGAGCCTTGCCGTTCTTATGGCTTTGCTTGTGGTTAATATAATATTTACCTTAAGCAAAGGCGCGTGGCTTGCTTTGGCATCGGGCGTATTTTTATTCGGGGCGATTTATTTGAATTTCTTTTCCGAGAAATACAAAAGCCATAGGCTGAGGTATAATCTTCTTCTTTCGGCGGTGTTGTTGGCGGCGGTATTGGCTGTGGGGGTATTCACCGCCAAGAGAGTGCAATCGGTAAATTTCAGGCTTTCCACTTGGCGTTCGGCTTTGGAGATGACGGAAGAAAACCCAGTATTCGGTATGGGAAAGGGTTCCTTTCAGTTTATTTACACCGCCTATAAGCGGCCAGAGATATTTTATATGGAGGGGATCCATAACGGCGAAACGCAGCATGCCGAAAATTATCCTTTGGAACAAAGTACGGAGCTTGGCCTTTTGGGGTTAGGGCTTTTCCTTTTGGTGCTTTTTTGGCAGCTGGAAGGATCTTGGCGGAAACTTAAGGAGCTGGCCAACTCCCCCAAAAACCGCAGGGAAGGCTTGATATTGCTTTCGTGCTTGGGTGCGGCAGGGGTGATATACATACACAATATGGTGGACGTAAGTATCTACTTTGTGTCTACGGCGTATTTTCTGGCTTTGTTTTGCGGGATATTGTTCGCTTTAAACTTCGGTCCTTTGGAAATAAAGCGCCCTTTGCCCGAGGAAGCACCTGCGGGCGCCGGCAAACTTTTTAAATGGTGTTATCTCCTTTTTGCCGTATGTGCTGCGATTATTTTGTGTTTATTGTTTAGGGATTTTTATGAGATGAGTTCCCCGGCTTTGCAAGGCAAGATAAGATATTTTATTATTTACTGGCTGTTTTTTATTTCGGGTTCGTTATATACGGCGTGGTTGTTTTTGAGTACGGCCTTTGAAAGCAAGCGCATAAGCGTATTGGCTATATATGCCGCGGCTTTGGGGCTGATATATATAAGTTTCTTTCCTTTGAGGGCGGATTTTTATACTGCGGCCGGCGCGGGCTTGGCCGCACGCAAGAATGCATCTGCGCCGTTATATTACAACAAGGCGATAAAGTTAAATCCATTTGCGGTGGGTTTAAATCAATTCAGCGGGATAGTGTTCCAGAATTTGGGAAGCAGGGAGAAGAAAAATCTCCCCTACGCGGGTGATCCGGAAAACGGTTTATATAACGATTACGAAAGGGCTTTGCGGGCGTATAAGAGGTCTTTATCCTTAATTCCCAACGATACGATGATACACTACAATTTGGGGGCTTTGTACCACGATATGGCCAAGTACGAGGTGCAAAAAGGGAACAAGGATAAGGCGGAGCAGTATTATAAACTTTCGGAAGAGTCTTTAAAGAAGTCTTTATTGCTTGATCCCACTTACGATAATGCCTATTATCAGCTTGCCAACATCGCTTTGGAACATAAAGATTACAGACGCGCGGCAAATTGGGTAAGCCTCTATATCGAGGGCCCCGAGGAAGTCTCCAATCCTCTGTATATCGCCAAACACAGAAACGACGCCGTAGCGCAAAATCATCTTAGGGGGATAAAAGCGGCGGGGGGAATATGAAAGATAAAATATTAAACATTTCAGCTACCGCGCGGAAGCTTCTTTTGGCGGGCTCGGTTTTTATGGCGCCGCTCGTCTTTTTTACCGATTTGACCAAAAATCCGTATATCGCGCAGGATCTGCTCTTGTCTTTGCTGATGAGCGGATTTTTGATTTGCTGGTCTGCCGAGGTATTTATACAGCGGGAATTAAAGCTTGCCTACGGCGTTGCGGATTTGTTTATGCTTTTATTTGCCGCGATTAGTTTGGCTTCCCTGTTTTACAATTTGGCTTCGGGCGGCAAGTTCTTGGCTTTGATAGGGGATTTTTCGCAGAAGGGCGACGTGTTCGTGTTTTCTTTTGTCGGCGGGTGGTTTTTGGCCAAATACATCGGCTCTTGGAAGTGGGAAAAATTCCGCGGCGAATTTTATTTCAATTTGCTTTTATGGTGTTTTGCGTGGTTTTTGTTCAATTTGTTTTCGGGAATATTTTTCTGGATATATGCGGCCTTTATGTGGTTTTGGGCGGGCTATGTGTGTTTAAAGCGTTTGGACAAAGTCACTCCTTTTGCCCTGCTTGACGTTTTTACGGCGGTCTGCGCGATATGCGGCCTTTACGGTATACTTCAAAACGCTGGTTTAGAGATGATCTGGCAGATAAACATCAATTACGAATTTGGCTCGCGCGCGGTATCCACGTTTGGCAACCCGAACTTTCTTTCCTCGTATCTTGTAATATTTCTGCCGATGGTATTTTTAAGATTTATGAAGGCAAAGAGCGGCGGGGAGAAGTTTACCTTTTTCGCGATACTTGTGATAATTTGCGCGTATCTGGCTATAAGTATGACCCGCTCTTCCTGGCTTGGCGTAGCGGGTGCGGGCGCATTGCTTTTATTGTTTAAGGATTTCAGGGCTTTGCTGTTAAAAAACAAAATGCGCGCCGCGGCGATAATAGCGGTTTGTTTCGCGGTATTCTTTTTATGGCCTTCGGGGCAGGGTGGCGATAAGTATTCGCCCGCGGCGTCGCAAAGAATGGCCGAACTTAACGATTTAAACGAGGCTTCCGCCTTTGGGCTTGGAGCCACCGCGGATAAACTTAATGCGGCTTATCATCAAAGGCTGATGATGTGGGCTTGTGGGCTTGAAATGTTTAAAGAGGCTCCTTTGCTCGGCAAGGGCTTGACGTCTTTTCAGACGAATTACGGGTTATGTCAAGGCGGGCTTATGTTCAAAAATCCGGCGCTCGGGCAATTAAAAACGCAGGCCAACGAGGCGCACAATCAATTTGTGCAGGTTTTGGCAGAAAGCGGGCTTTTGGGATTTATCTCGTTTATCTGTTTATTGGCGGCGGGTTTTTGGGGCCTTTGGAAGGCTGTGCGCGCGGAGAAAAACGAAGATTTGCGCCTTGCGTATCTATGCCTCGGCGCGGGTCTTGCGGCTTTTATTTTGGACAATACTTTAAACATAACTTTCAGGGCGGTGATAACGGCGTTTGCTTTTTGGTTCGTATTTGGAATGCTTAACAATCTTCGTCGCGCGGAAAAGACAAAAAAAATAGGGGGCGTATGCGCCTGGAGCATATTGTTTGCTGGCATAATGATTGCGGTATTGTTCGGGGCTTGGCAGGTCGGATATTTTAAGGCGGAGATAACGGCGCTAAAGGGCTATAAGGCATTTGGCAAAGGGGATTACGCCCAGGCCGAAGTCTTTTTGAAAGAGGCGGACGCCAATGCCGCCATAAGGGCGGACGCGGCGTTCAGCGTGGTAAACGCCTTGATAGAAGAACGGAAATATCAGGAAGCACTGGAATACGCCTTGCGCGGGATAAAGAAGTATCCCGGTTATTATGAGTTTTATCTTAGGGCGGCGGGCGTCAAGAGCGGCTTGGGCGACAATATCGGCGCGGCTCAATATTTAAAAGAGGCTTTGGAACTCTATCCCAACAATTTGGCTGCGGCGCAGGCTTGGTCCAAATTTGTGGCGGCGCTGCCCAAATTGCGTACGGCGGATAATGCCGAAATGGCGGAAAGCCTTTCAAAGATGTTCCCGTATGATACGGATATAAAGCTGGCTTATTTGCTGGCTTCTTTTGAAAGCGGGGAATATGATAAGGCTTGCATTAAAGGGACGGAATTTTTGGCGGAAGATATTTTTAATCCGGACTATTATGATATTGTAAAGAAATGCGGCGCGGAAGGATTCCCGAACGAAGATTTGGTAAAGAAAGCCGATTTGTTCAAAAAGGTAAGGGGCAGAATAAAAGCGGAGAAATATAATTCCGCTTTGGAAAAGGAAGCGGAGAAATTTTACGCCGAATATCCGCAGGACGCTAACGCGGGATTGTTGTTGGCGGAAGTAAAATACAACGGCGGCAAGTATAAGGAAGCGGCAGATATTTTAATGCCCCATTATCTGGCGCATAAACATCAAAAACCGATTTCGTTTGCGTTGTCTTCGGCCTATTTGAAGGCGGGCGAGAAAGAGAAGGCCAAAGAAGTTTTGGAAGGCATTTTAGCCTATGACGCGCATGATGAACAAGCCTTGCTCAGGCTTAAAAGAATGAGCGACAAGTAAAAAAAGGCTTTACAAACACCTCTAAATTGATATAATCATAATGTGAAGTTATTTATATACCTTTAAAGGGGTACACTATGTCGAATATCAAAAGCAGATTAACAAAATATGCATTGATGGCTTTTTCGTTATGCTTTGTTTTTACAGCCGTTTACGCCGCGCAAATGACAGCGGAAGATAAGCTCAATAAAGGTAAAATGCTGTATGAGGAAGGCAAATATGATGATGCTATGGATAATTTTATTGACGTATTCGTCCAGGGCAATCCTGAACAGATTTCCGAAGCGAACGAATATGTCAATATGATTCACTTTAAACGCGGCGGGGTGGAGGCTCCAAAAAAGGTTCCTTATGACGCCGAATTGGAAAAGAGCCGCGAAACCGGCCATGAAGGCAAGGTTCTCTACGATTCAAGAGCCGGGAAACAGACCGACGAATACGGCGAGCCCGTAAAGGAAGCCAAAAAACCTGCCGTCACCTCAGACGGACAAGAAAAGGCTGTTTCCGCGGTGGAGGAGCCCACGATATATAAACCCGAGGGCTATGAAGAAGAAAAACCGGCGGAAAAGATAGTGGCGCAAAGCAGCATGCCTGCCGGCGACGACGCTGAAGTAAAGGCCATGAGGAAGGATAGCATAAACGCGCAGATAGCGGAAATGACAGACGCCGTATTGGCGAAGTTAAATTCGTATAAAGGAATAAATGTTTATATGCGCGGCGGAATGGTAGACGCCATCGATATGGAGTCGGACGTTATATTCGAAGACGACGGCATAACTTTTAAGAGATCTGCCAAAGAGATCTTGGATCAGGTTTATTCTTTGATGATATTAAGCGGCACCCCGTCGTTTGTATTATTGCCGCCGGGCTCATACAGCGACAATGTGTCAATACAGGGCGTAAGGCAAACCGTGGCGTTAAATTCGTATTTGATAAATATGGGTATATCCAGCGCTAAGTTGAACTTTAATATGGGTTTAACTACGGAAGAGCCGCCCGCCAAGTTCAGTGATTTGGAAGGTATTTCAATAGTATTCGATTACACCGCTAAACCTAATTTAAAATTAAAATCGACGGAACGTAATTTGCCGCCGGTACTCAGTTTGGGTTTATATCCGTTTAGGACTATAACTCCCGATGAGGATGAAGGTATGGTGGTAGATTTCTCCGTAGTACAGACTTCGGACAAAGTTGCAGATTGGACCTTGCAGATAATACAGCACGGCAAAGACGGAAAGTATTATGTAGTAAGACAAGTCGCTGGTAAAGGTCCTATATACAGGCAGATATTCTGGAACGGAAAGAAGCAGTATTTCGGCCAAATATTGCCGCTTGGAAGCTACACGATAATTTTAAGGGCTACGGATGTTGACGGCCGCGAGAAAGTTGTAAGACGTAAAGTGGAATTGTTGGAGAGTGCCGCTCAGAAGGAGAAAGCGGCAAAAGCCGCCAAGCAGCCTGCGTCTACGGATCCTAAGCTGGATTATACAAAGAAACGTTTGTGGACCAAACCTGCGGCTATAAGGCAATCTGGTGCTGACAAACTGGAAAGCGCAGCCGCTGCCGCGGTAAGCGGAGAAGACTTTATGATGGAGCAGCCTGCGGGTATGCCCATGGATGACTACGGCTTGAGCACGTATTCTACGGGTGACTATGCAAACCCGGCTTCGACTGATACGAGTATGGGTTATAATACCGGATATAATACCGTAAATATGCCCGGCGCTGCTGGTACTGGGTATGACACGGGCGCTGCGGCTGGCGGTTATGGCGCGGATTTGGCCGGTTATGGCCTTACCGACGGAGCAAGCACCGGTACTGCTGCGGGCGCTTTTGATACAGGGGCTATGACGAACAACGCTGGCGGATATGGTGCTGCGGCTGGTGGCTATGGTGCCAATGCTGCGGCGGCGAACAATACCGCGGGATACGACGCTATGACCGGGGGCTATGACGCTAATGCCGCCGCTTTTGACAGCGCGGCAGCCGTACCTGACGATGCGGCCAATTACGAGTATTGATTATAAGAGAGGGTAAAATGTCTTTTGCTTCAACGATAGACAGTTCCCTTGGCATCAAGAGGACTAACTATAAAGAATGTATAGGCATATACATATCTTTGACGGATGTATATGTAGCGCAGGTGCGGGAGAAATCCGGCGGTTTGGAGATAGATTCTCTGATAAAGCTGCCGGTAGGGGAAATACCGCCCGGCGTATTAAAACCCGCGGATTTGAACGAGGGGTTTTTCTCGACGCCTAAACATTGGCTTGATCCGATAAAGAAGATTATAGACAGCAAGCAATGGGCGACGAAAAATGTGGTGGTTACATTGGCCTCCAATTTCAGCATACACCGCCACTTTGTTATGCAGGATACTCCGCGCCGCTACTGGAAAAATACTATACCTTTACAGGCGCGCAAGTATATACACTATCCTTTTGAGAGGGGAGTATCGGATTATTACGTATATCCGTTCTATGCGGGACTGAGCAAAGCCAAACATCTGGGCGTTGTTTTTTCCATGACTTCGGCGCGTATAGTACAAGTGCTTGAAGCCGGAATGAAGAGCATCGGCCTTAATTTGGTGGCTGTGGAAACCTCCCCGATATCAATATACAGGCTTTTTAACCAGACCGATAAGGAAAATGTATCGGGCAAGGGCTGTATATACGCCAATTTTACGGCGCATACCGGCCAGTTCTTATACGCGTTGAACAATGCGCCCGTTTTAATGCGGGAAGTGGAAGTCCAAAAAGCGATAGGCAACAGGAACCGCTTGGAAGTAAACAACTGTATGGATTTTATATCCAAACAGATTGAGAAAAATCCGTTTGAAGATGTTGTGGTAATTTCCGATGAAGCGGATTTTTGGGCTCCGATATTGGAAAGCGAAGTAAAAAGGCATGTAAGGACTTGGAAGATTTCCGATATTTTTGGTTTTAAGGTTGAAGGGTTCGCGGAGATGGCGGCTATAGGCGCGTGCTTAAAGTTCGTCAATAAGAATGTTCCCGATATAGACTTGTACCGCAAGAACAGATCTTCCGACGAAGAAATCCGCAGCACGATAACAGTATGGAAACTTGCTTTGATGTTGGTTGCCTTATTGATAATATGGTGCGGTTTTGTTCAGGTAAGGGCTGTATTTCAGTTGAAGGCATTGTCGGCTCAAACATTCACCAGTACAAAAGATATACCCGACTTTGAGGGCTTATATGCATCTCAGATAAAGGACAGAGTGAGCGCTATGAGCAGGAAGGCAAAATCCTTATCTACGTATTTGGAACCGGTAAATTATACGGAGAAGCTATCCGTTCTGCCGGATATATTGCCGCCGGAGATGTGGCTTACGGAGCTTGACATAAGATATCCATACAATACCGGGGCATCGAGGCTCAAAGAAAAGAGCTATATCCGTATGGAAGGTGTAGCCAGCGTCGTTTCTGGCAGGGAGAAGGAACTGGCGTTGGGCAACAGGTTCAGAACGGTGGTGGATTCCACTCCGGAGATGGCTGATCTGTGTAAAGGCAGAGCGACGATATCTTACGATTTTTCTACGGCTCCGTTGAAGCAGCAGCAGAAAGATTTTGTGCTTGGCACTAAATTCTCCTTGAAATGCGAGAAGGAGGACAAGAAATGAAATTTTTCACTGATATAAAGGAAGGATTGTCAGACGTACAGAACATGTTGTTCGAGAAGAACTGGAATCCGTTTATAAGGCCGTTGGCTCTACTGTTGATAATATTTATTGGAGTATGGTATATAAACGGTGTGGCAAACTCTAAAGTATTGGAAGCGCAGCGCAAAGTAGACGCCAAAAAGGCGGAAGCGGAGAGCGCGAAAGAGTATGAGGATTCCAAAGCTCTTTATGATCAGCTTGTAAAGCAGCTTCCCGATTACAGCAAGAAAGACGAGTGGCTGTTGAGCCAAATGCTGTCGTTCTTCAGCAAAGTGGGGGTGGAGCCCTCTAGGACGGGCAAACACATGTTGGACGAAGACGGCGATTTTACTCATTCTTCGGTAACGTTTGATTTTGAACTTACATACGAGCAGTTGGGCAAACTTATAGAGATGGTGGAAAATAACGAGCAGTTTATGAGATTGTCCAATTTAACCGTATCGCGTGCGGAAGGCGCATTGGGGCGGCTGCAGGCAGGTTTTAGGGTTCACACATTATTTTTGAAGAGCAAAGATGATGCGGGAAAACCTGCGAAATAGGCGGTGATAGATATGAGAAGAGAAATAAAGAGCGTTTTTTGTGCAATAACGATAATGGCGACTGCGATAATACCGTTAAGCGGACAGAATCCCGGCGGCGTTGTTGTGGACGGTAACCGCAAAACGGATATAATTGAGCCCGTGGTAACGCCTCAAGTTCCCGTTAAGGCGGCCAAAGCGGTGGGCAATCAAGCAAGCAGTTCCACTGCTGCGGCTAAAAAAGCCAATAAGGAGGTTGCGCCGAGGGTGGTGTTTGCCCCTACGAATAACAGAGATCCGTTTTTGTCTATGGAGGAAGTGGATTCCATCGAGAAAGCGAGGTTGGCGGAACAGAAAAGGATTGCCGACGAACGCAGAAGAATGGAAGAGTTGGAACGCCAGCGCCGTGCAGAGTTGGAACGCCAACGCCAGCTTGAGGAGGAGTTGAAACGCAATCCGGCGCGCGCTATCATAGATAAAATAACCATAGACGGTATTTTGGGTACGGAGGCTATCGTAAACGGAGAGATAGTCGGCGTAAACGGAACGGTGCTGGGCGCGAAAGTAGTGAAAGTGTCCGACGATTCCGTAACATTTGTCTATAAAGGGCAAAGATTTGTAAAGAAGTTACCATTGATGTAGTTTGATTGGTTTAAATTAAGGAGGAAGTTAATGAAGAAAAGACTGGCTCTGTTCCTGGCGGTAGTGTTTGCGGGTTCACAGGTAGCGGTACCTGTGGAAGCGTCGGCACAAAGTTCCAGGCCTGAAGCAAAAGTTGCGGTAGTGGAAGATTTGACCTATGGCGACGATAACGGGAATCGCCCGGCTGCCAGAGGGGAATCTTCTATATACAAGCAGGCGGAGGATAATACTCCTCTCGACAGAAAAGTAACTATCAGGGTAAACAATGTACCCATAGGTACTTTTTTAAACAGTATATCGGCACAAGCGAAGATTAACTTTATCATGGGCGAGGAATTCGCCGGGAAGAAAGTTTCCGCTTCGTTGGCTAATGTAACTGTAAGAGAAGCGTTGGATACCCTTTTAAGGGTGCAGGGGCTTACGTATCAGCGTATCGGCAAGAGCGACAGCTACGTAATCACGAAGAGATCTGATGAAGCTCCGGACGCTGTAACGAAAGTATACACTTTAAACTACGTATCATTGCAACCGCAGAGTTCAATAGCGCAGGACATAAACAAGATTATGCCTGCCGATACGACATCAAGCAGTTTTTCAACGACTTCCTCTAACGTGAACGTGTTTGACACGACCAGCGTTGGCGGCGGCGCCGGAATGGGTATGGGTACCGGCAGCGGAATGAGCGGCAGCGGCGACGGAGCCAGCGCAATACTCTCCGTAATCAAGAGCGTATTGACCAAACAAGGCAAAATAGCCGTAGACGCCAGAACGAACAAACTGATAATCACCGACGTACCCGAAGTATTCCCGCAAGTCGAGAATATCTTGGCCGAACTTGATATAAAAGCGCCTCAGATCTTAATAGAAGCGCAGGTTATCGAAGTCGGCAAGGGCAGCGGATTGAACCTCGGTTTCAACTGGACCAACGAAGATGGCACTTGGGCGTCTGCCAGCTTGGGCGGCGTATCGGCCGTACCTTGGGACTGGTTGGGCGGCAGCAGCAATTTCTGGAAATGGTTCGGCGCTGACGGTGACGGCAATGGTGAGCCTACTTACGGCAGCAATATTAACGAAGGCAACTCCGAAGGCGGAATTTCCGCGGATTTCGGCGGCTTCTCGGTAGCGTTCCAAGCGATGCTGAGCAAAAATGAAGCCAGATCACTCGGTAAGCCGAAAGTGATCACGATGAACAACAACCCCGCGATTATCACTTCTTCAAGGGACGCTTCAATCGGTACGATTACCAAGGAAACGAGCGGCGCTTCTACGAGCTCCACTTCCGGTAACGAAAGAAGAAGAGTCGGTTTAACCTTGACGGTAACCCCGCAGGTAAACAAAGAAGGCTATGTAACCTTAACGGTAGCGCCTTCTTACTCGGACTTGATTCCTTCCGAAACGGGTGATTCCTACGATACCGTAACCAGGGCCGTGTCCACTCAAGTGAGAGTAAAGAGCGGGCAGACCGTGGTATTGGGCGGTTTGCTGCAATCTGTTGAGAAGGAAACGGTAAGGAAAGTTCCTTTGCTCGGACAGATCCCCGTAATCGGCTGGTTGTTTACGAACAAACAGAACACCAAGAGCACGACGGACTTGGTAATATTCTTAACGCCTACGGTACTTTCCGAATAGGCTGAGAGAAACTGACATTTAATTGAAGGATCGTTTTATGGCTAAGAAGCTGACAGACATATTAAAAGAGCAAGGAAAACTGAACGAAGAAGGTTTAGCTAAAGCGACTTTACATTCGAATCAGACGGGCATGTCCGTTCAAGACTCGTTGGTAACGTTGGGCATAGTTAAGGAAGAGGATATTACGATAGCCATCTCCAAGCAGCTTGCCGTACCTTACGCGAGCAAAGAGAACGGTGTATTGGTGCCCGAAAAAGATCAAAATCTTGCCTCTATAATATCTGAGAAGTTTGCCAGAGAGAATTTGATACTTCCGCTGTTTGCCGAAGACGGTTCTCTTGCGGTAGCCATGAACGATCCTTCAAACGTATTCTTGCTGGATAACTTAAAGATGATGACGGGTATGTCGATACAGCCCTTCATCGCCAGTAAGAGCCAATTGTTTTTGGCATTGGATAACTTCTACACCAAGAAGAACATCTTGGAAGAAGTTATATCGGAGAAGGAAGACGACAGCGCGGCGGTGCCTTTGGGCAGTCAGGAAAATTTGGACGATCTGACAAACGCCGACGGAAAGATAGACTTGGATAAAGAAAGCGCAACGGGGCCGGGATCGCATTACGTAAAGATGGTAAACGTAATATTGAGGCAGGCCATGAGCGAGCGCGTATCCGATATCCACTTGGAAATATTTGACGAGCGTGTAAGTTTAAGGTTCCGCATAGACGGATCTTTGTATGAGAGGACGTCCCCTCCTAAAGAGGCTGTAAACGCGATAATTTCGCGTATAAAGATTTTATCTAAGTTGGACATAGCCGAGAAGAGGCTGCCGCAGGACGGTAGTTTCGCTGTAAAGTACCATAACAGGACGGTGGAGTTCCGTGTATCAGTATGTCCGACGGTATTTGGCGAGAAGCTGGTTATTCGTATTTTGGATAAAGGTACCAGTGACTTAAACGTAGATAAATTGGGCTTTGAACCTCGCCAGAAGAAAGACTTTTTGGAAGCTGCGGCTATGCCGCACGGCTTGATATTTTTGACCGGCCCGACAGGTTCCGGAAAAACTACTACGCTAAACGCGGTGCTGTCTACGATAAAAACGCCGGAATTAAACTTTATGACATTGGAAGACCCTGTCGAGTATAAACTTGACGGTATCAGTCAGGTTCAAGTGAAATCACAGATAGGTTTAACGTTTGCGGCAGGCTTAAGGTCGTTTTTGCGTCAAGACCCGGACGTAATACTGGTCGGTGAGGTCCGCGACTCTGAAACCGCCGAAGCGTGTCTAAAGGCTGCTATGACAGGTCACTTGGTGTTGTCGACCTTGCACACAAACGAGGCGATAGGCGCGATACCGCGTCTTACGGATATGGGTATAGAGCCGTTTTTGTTGGCCAGCTCCTTGGCCTTGGTGGCGGCGCAGCGTCTTATAAGGGTGCTGTGTCCGTATTGCAAAGTTCCGTATTTGCCTACGCCGGATGTTCTTGATCAGATAGCGAAAGAATCGAAATTGCCGGAAAGGGAAAGATCCACATGGACATTTTTTAAAGCTGCCGGATGCCCGAAATGCGCAGGTACCGGCTATAAGGGCAGAAGAGCTATATACGAAGTATTTAAAATAAACGAAGTAATGCGCAATACCATATATAAGACTAAAGATTTGATAGAGCTGCGCAATGCTGCTATGGCGACGGGCGCTTGGAACTTGAGGGCCAGCGGTTGGCGTAAAGCGGTGAGGGGCATAACCTCGGTGGAGGAAGTGCTTTCCGTGACGACGGCGGACGAATAAAAAGGGAAGGGGTTTAGAATATGGCGAGATTTAATTATGTAGCCCAAGATAACAGCGGCAGGAATTATAAAAGCCACGTAGATGCCGCTAATAAAGAGAAAGCTTTGGAGATTTTACAGTCCAAGGGCATATTTGTTATAGAGATTACACCAGTAGTCAAGAAAAGCATTTTTGCGGCGTTTGGACAGTCGTCGTTAAATGCCTCCTCGGCGAAAGTGCCGGGGCATGTTAAGGCGTTTTTCGCGGAGCAGTTGTCGACGCTTATCGCGGGCGGCGTGCCATTGGTAAGGGCCATTTCTTTGTTGGGAGAGTATTCTACCGACAAACAATTGGGGCCGATACTTTTAAGCGTGGCGCGCGATGTTGCGGGCGGTAACAGTTTGCACGGATCTTTGGAAAAATTCCCCAAAGTGTTCGATCACACCTGGCTGGCGATGGTGCAGGCGGGAGAAGTCGGCGGGCATTTGTCGGAGGCTTTGCTTCAAGTAGCCAGATATGTAAAGTCAACAGAGGCTTTGAAGAGTAAAATTATTACGGCCATAACATATCCTGCCATATTGTTCTTGATGTCGGTGGGTGTGTTGATATACTTCGTTGTGGGTATAGTGCCGACATTCGCTACCATATTTAAGGATTTTGATATGGAGTTGCCTGCGATTACTCAGCTTGTATTGGCTATTTCAAATGTGGTAAGGAACCATTTATTTCTGCTTATTTTAGCGATATTGGCGGCAGTGGGCGGTTTTTATATGCTGATACACAACCCGGTAGGCAGAAGGGTTTGGCATAAGTTCCATATAACCATGCCGATATTTGGTTCATTCATAAGCAATATTTATTTTGAAAGGATATTATCAACGATGGCTACGCTTCTTAACAGCGGTGTTAGCATTATAAACGTTTTAAACGTTATGGAAGAGGCTTTTGAGAGCAACGTCATAATAAGAAACGCCATTGTCGAGGCGAAGCGTGATGTAACCTCGGGTAAAAGTATATCGGAATCTTTCAGAAAAACGCATGTGTTTCCGGGACTGATGACGGAAATGATGTTGATGGGTGAGGAATCCGGAAGATTGCCGCACATTATGGAAACCTTATCCAAATTCTACACGGAACAGATTAACCAGTTTATAGCGCGCTTTTCGGCATTGATAGACCCTATATTGATTGTAGGTATCGGTGCTATAATCGCGGTGGTAGTACTTTCGATCTTCATGCCTATATTCAAAATGTCGCAGATCGGTATGGGTTAATGGCAGGGGCGAATATGTTAAAGAGAAAAAACGGTTTTACATTTGTGGAGGTATTGGTAATAGTGGTATTGATAGCTATAATATCATTAGTGGCGGTGCCTTCATATAAGAAAGGACTAGAAACTTCGAAGAACAACCAAGCTAGGGCTAAACTGCTGGAGATAGCCAACGCCGCCAGAATGTATAACGAAGACGCGCGTGGCTCGGCGCAGGTGGCCGGTTCGTTTGGGGCTCCGGTGGAAGGGTACAGCGATCCGCGGTCCTTATTTTTCAGCAGTGTCGTTTCTGCGGAAGAAGATATGAACGAATCCAGCACTTCAAAGTATGCATATTTGACGGACCCTGAATCACTAAGCGGTACGGGGTTTAGGGGCTACAACTTTTATATATGTACGCCTGATGTAGAAGATGCTACATGCGGGGGCGACATAAATGTTGTGGCGATAATGACTCCTGGCGAGAGCATTACCGATGAACGCTATGTCGGCAAGATGTGGAAGGTTTCCAATGAAAATCCCGGCAAGGTTGTAATGATGTCTTCGGCGGGTGCGTAATATTGGTTATATTGTAAATAAGCGGGAAAAGATATGACAGGGAAAAACAAGGGTTTTACTTTAGTGGAAGTATTGGTAGCTATAATAATAATAATGATATTGGCGACGTATTCCGTCCTAAAATATACGGAAACTATATATGAGGGCGAAAATAAGAAAGCCAAAGCGCAAATGGAGGTTATAGCCGGTGCTTATAAGATGTATTTGATGGAATACCCTGAAGAGCCTTTAAGCGGGGCACTCTCTTATGCCGATAATAAGTGTGTAGCTTCCAAGGCGAGCGGCGGTACGGCGAGTTTTTATTGCGGGAAGCTGGATATAGCCGGGAGTAAGTACATCTTTACTTTGGGTACGCCTGCCGACACCCCTTCGTGCGGTTCAAGTTTAGTGACGATGACTTCAAAATCGGGCGAGAAAGTGGGGGAAAACTACGGCAGCGGATATTGCGCATATATAGACAGATTCGGGAGGGCTGCAGATGGTTCCAATAGCGGATCTTAGGAAAAATGGCAAAGGTTTCACTTTGCCGGAATTATTGGTGGTAATGGTCATATTGGCCTTATTGGCAGCGGTGAGCACTCCGTTTATAAAGGGGTATATACGCGATGCTCAAAACGGGAAAGCTAAAGCCGCGCTGATACAGATTGCCGAGGCGTATAAGACATTTAGGACGGATTATCCCAATGCCACGGTAAGCGGCACGGTGACGAAAGAGAGCAGGGCGGCATCGGATTGCGGCGAAAGCACCATACAATATAAAGGCAATAACGAAGCGAATGTATTGGTAAGCTGCAAATACTTAAGGCCGATCAAATGGAGCAGGATGAAATATACTTTTTCCGTAGGAGGAAGCTGCTCTGCGTGCAGCGGTACGGTACATGCGTCGATGCAAGGTACGGACAGCGGCGGAGATTACAGCTCGTCATATTGTGCATGTGTAGACGAGTACGGTAATATAAAAGATAATAAGAGCGCGGATTAGGTAAAGTATATGTTAAACAAAAAGGGATATACTATAGTTGAAGGCATAATAGCGATGTTATTGGTGGCGATAATGGTCGGCGCGATATTTTCCGCGTTGATGGCGTCGCGGCGTGCGATAGTGGAGCCAAGCTATAGGGAAGAAATGATGTATACGGTTGAGAGTTTGGCCAACAGCATAAAGAATTATGTTGATACAAACGGCGGAGATTTGGAATCTTTATGCGGAAGCACTACGCCTTTATCAAACGGCGAGCACGATTGTTCGGAATTATTGCCTGACGTATGCAAAAGCGGCGAGGGTTATAACTCCAGTTTGACATATACGGTTAGCGGTTTGACGGCATCGGATAATACCGGGGCTTATACTCCTGCGGTGAATCAAGTAAAAATAAATATCGTTTGCAATGGTGAAGTGTTATGAAGAATAGAAAGGGCTTTACGTTAATGGAGTTGTTGGTTGCGGTATTTATAGCCAGCATGGTAACGATAGCGTTGATGACGGTGTGGAAAGCGTCGTCTATGCAGACGTCGCAGGGCCAGCGGCAGAGCATAATAAGGAACAATTTATCTATATTTATGAGGGCATTACACCGCGATATAACGGAAGCGGATTTGATACTTGCTCCGGACACCAGTGCTTCAGGCGGGGTAATAGTTGCCGTACGCAACGCATATTTGGTGAAAGAGGGGGCAAGTTATTATGTTCTGCCCAATACTATTTCTTATACCAAGGATCCGGGCGGCCCTCAGATAGAAAGCGATCCGATAGCGTTTGCCTATTGCCAAGAAGGCTCTACAATAAGGCGGTCTAGAGAAATTCCTTTAAAAGAATTGTCGCATGATTCGTTGGAAAAATCTAGCCTGATAAGCAATGCCGAAAGTGCATGTTCAAGCGGCAGGATTTACATGGATTATATAGTTGCAAACGGTTTTGACGTTTCCACCGACGACAATATAAATTATACGGTTAGCTTAATAGTGCATAAGGATTTTGAAGGGAGCGAAAATCCTCCTGTACATATAGAAATGAGCAAGACGTTTATAAAGGCCGGAGGCGCATAAAATGAAGATTTTTAACAGAAGGGGATCGGCATTGATGCAGGTTATGGTAATGGGCAGCATAATTGCGGCCATTATCATTATGCTTATGAGATTTGCTATAGGCAGAACGAGCAATATGCTTAAGACTAAACGCATGATATCGTCAAAGGCATATGCGGAAGGCTGTATAGCGCAATATAACGCGATAGCGGTGGAGCGTGCATTGGATGGCGTACCGCCGTTGCTCGATAGCAACAATGTTGAGACTTTCACTTGTACTATAGACGGCGTAACTACGGAAATTGGTATAAAATGGGGCTCTACCACTACCGGTTTGGGCAATATAGAGTTTTTGATAGATACTACTCAGCTTGACTAGAAATTCCAAAAAAGGGCGGCAAATGCAGAGCGATAATATACATAAAGCGGTTGTGGCCGTTGCAATTTTGTTTTGTTTATCTCCATTGTTAGACGCGCAGCAAAGTGATGTGTCTAAGAGTTTTTTGGACAAAGCCCGCAAGGTTAAGGCTACGGCGCCTGCCGCCCGGAATGAAAACCCCTCTTTACCGGCCGCAAATCAAGAAGAAAACTACGAAAATGCAGTTTCTTCGTCTACTTTAAGTTTGATAAGGCCTCCCAAAGACGAACAACCGGAACAGATAATCCCTAAAGGCGAAGATGAGCCCCCAGCCGGGAAAGAAGAGATTGTGAACACCGATAAACCCGATGCTTCCGCATCAATAAAAACTCCGCAATTTAAGAAAGTGAAAAAGACTGCTCCCAAGAAAGCTCCAGAGCCCGGCCACGGTATTAAATGGATAGACAGCTCTACGCGTAATTTCAGCATAAAAGTCGAGCCGCAAACCAGCGGCATTATGACGCCCAATTTGGGTATGAAGTTTGAAACGGTATACCAAATCCTAAGCAAGAATATATCGTGGATGATGTCGGGCAAGGCCAAGGTTTACGTATATCAGAACAGACAGAGTTTTTTGAGGAACGAGCCTGTGGCTAGCAGTTGGTCCGGCGCGTTTTTCTCCCCTACGGAAGACAGAATAGTGATGTACGACGAACCTAAGAACACCTCTAAGATGTTATCGCAGTTTACGCACGAGCTTACCCACCTTTTTGTGGAGGAATTTTATAATCCGCCTTCGGAAAGTTATAAACTTGAGCCGCCGATATGGCTTAACGAAGGTTTAGCCGTGAATATGGAGGATATATCTTCCAGCACTAAGGGCGGCGTTTGGGCCAACGATTTGGTGGTAATCAACATAATAAGCCAAAGCGAGAAATTGAAACTGCTCTCTCGCCTTAGAAGCGGGCAGCGCCTGACGGCGGAAGAGCGGCGGGCGGCCGCTTCCAATATGGTAACGGCCAAGACGGTAGTGTTTACAAACTTTGCGGATTTTGTAAAAAACAGTTCTTATGATATAGCGGAGCAGAAAGGCGACGTGGAGAATTGGTATTTCCAGGCTTATGCTATGGTAAGGTTCTTATTCCGCTCGAAAAATTCCGATTATCCCGATAAGAGGATACAGTTTGAACAGTTTACCAAACTTATGAAGACCTTTGAGGACAAAAAAGACTCCAAGGGTAATGTAATGCGCGACGAACACGGCAGGGTTATAAAGAAGAGAATGTCGACTGAAGCCGCTCTCAAAAAAGCCTACGGCTTTAGAAATATGCAGGACTTTGAAACGAAGTTCTGGAAATGGCTTGTAGAGATGCAAAGGCAAGAGCGCCAAAAGATAAAGAACGGACAGTTTTAACCATAAAAAATCGGCCCGATAAAATCGGGCCGATTTTTTTTGAATGTCTTTTGGCATTAGCGATAGTTAAGACTGTAAAGCGATATTTTACGGCTTTTGGGATATTTCGCGCCGACGGATATTTTTAATAAATATGCTAATGCTCAACTTGTCAACCAATAAAAAACCCCCGCTTTCGTATTCGGGGGTTAGTTAGTTATTGACGCTTTGGTCATTCTCTGTTCCTTTAAGTGCTGTTAGGTCGTACTTCCTTAAGGGGGCTTAGCGCCATGCCGGGGCACCTCTGCCCCTGATCACGGCACCCGCTCAAGATGCCTTATACAGCCTTAACTATAATATAAGCGGCAAAAGTTAAAAGTCAAGACCCACAAAAACTGAAGTTCGGGGTAATAAAAGGGGAGTATGTCGGCATTTTTTTGGCTTTCGCCTAAAGGCGGGGGGAGGTGTTTATCGGGCGGGCTTTTCTTTTTGATTTTTTTATAAACTCCGCCGTGTTTTATTATTGTTTTTATGCCGCGATATGTTTTTGCGATTGTAAAAATAGGGGGAAATAAGCCTGCCGTACGTCGAGGTTTATCGAAAAGTCAAAAAACGCTTGACTGTTTTTTTTTTTTGATAAATTTTCTCTGTGCCCAGCAAGGGCAAAAAAGGAGGAAGTTTATGAAAAACTTAAACAGGAAGGGTTTTACCCTTATAGAATTGCTTGTGGTGGTCTTGATAATCGGTATTTTGGCCGCCGTGGCATTGCCGCAATATTTTAAAGCGGTGGAAAAATCCAGAGCGACGGAAGCTTTATCCATTATGGGGTCTTTGGCCGCAGCTATGGAAAGAGCCAGATTGGTCAGCTCAACAAACGTATATCCGGCGGATTTATCTTCTTTGGATATAGAATTTGCCGATGTTGGCGGTTCCCCCGTTAGCGGTGCTAGTTGGAATACCAATAACTTTAAAATAGCGCATACAGGCGGAGATACCGCTACAGGCAAGGTCGTTGCAACCAGACAGGGCGCCAACAAGTATACTCTTACCAGATTTTATTATACCGGCAAAGTTGAGTGCGATGATACAACAAATGGGGGAACAGGCGGGAGCGTAAGCGGTATTTGCAAATCGCTCGGTTTGCCGACTGCTACAGGCGACTAATACTGATAATCAAAACAGCTTTGGTACTATAATCATATAGTACCCTCCTAAGGGGGGAGGCGCAAGCCTCCTCTCTTTTTGTTTTGGTTTTGTATTTTTAGCGTATAAAGCAAAGAACGCTCGGCTTTTAAGGCCGAGCGTCTTTATTTTTGTTATCAAGCGTATTTTATTTGCTTTAAAAAGGCTCTAAACTTCGCCCAATTCCTTTTTTAGATACTTGCCCGTATAGGAGCGGGGACAGGCCATAATATCGCGGATATTGCCCTGCGCGACAATTTCTCCGCCTTTGTCGCCGCCTTCGGGGCCGAGGTCTATAATATAATCGGCCGTTTTGATTATATCAAGGTTATGCTCTATTACCACCATTGTATTGCCCTGGTCGCTCAGGCGGTGCATAACTTTAAGCAATTTGTCTATATCGGCAAAGTGCAGGCCTGTGGTAGGCTCGTCTAGGATATAAAGAGTATTGCCCGTATCTCGCCTTGAAAGTTCGTCGGCCAATTTGACTCTCTGCGCTTCGCCGCCCGAAAGAGTGGTGGAGCTTTGCCCCAATTTGATGTAGCCGAGCCCGACGTCCTGCAAAGTTTTTAGGATATTTTTGATTTTGGGTATCGCGTCGAAAAATTCCACCGCTTCGTCCACGCTCATATCCAAAACTTCGGCGATGTTCTTGCCTTTGAATTTTACCTGCAAAGTATCTTCGTTAAAGCGTTTGCCGCCGCAGGCTTCGCACTTGACGTATATATCGGGCAGGAACTGCATTTGTATTTTCAAAATGCCGTCGCCTTGGCAGTCCTCGCAGCGGCCGCCCTTTACGTTGAAGGAAAATCTGCCCGGTTTATAGCCGCGGCGTTTTGCCTCCGGCATTTGCGCGAACAGCTCCCTTATGTGCGTATAAGCGCCCGTATACGTTGCGGGGTTCGAGCGCGGCGTTTTGCCTATCGGGCTTTGGTCTACAATAATTATTTTGTTGATATGCTCAAGCCCTTTTATGGAGTCGTGTTCGCCCGGTGCGTCTTTGGCGCCGTAGAATTTCTTGGCCAAAGCTCTGTATAAAATATTGTGCACCAAAGTGGATTTGCCCGAGCCCGATACGCCCGTTATCGCGACGAACAAGCCCAAAGGTATTTTTACGTCTATATTCTTTAGGTTGAATTGTCTGGCGCCTTTTATCTCTATCCATTTTTTGCCCGGTTTTTGCGGGTTAAGGTTGGGCAGTATTTTCTTCTTGCCGCTAAGATATTGGGCGGTAATGGAATTTTCGTCCTTCAAAAAATTTTTTAAAGGGCCTTGCGCCGTTATATTGCCGCCGTGTTCGCCCGCGCCTGGGCCGAGTTCGATAAGGTGGTCGGCCGCCAGTATGGTGTCTTTATCATGTTCCACGACGATAAGGGTATTATCCAAATCGCGCAGGTTTTTAAGCGTTTCGATAAGCCTGTCATTATCGCGGCTGTGCAGGCCGATGGTAGGCTCGTCCAGTACGTAGAGTACGCCCGTAAGCCCGCTGCCTATTTGCGTAGCCAAATGTATCCTTTGCGCCTCGCCGCCCGATAAGGTTTGCGATTTCCGCTCCAGCGTAAGATAATTAAGCCCGACGCTGTTTAAAAAGCCGAGCCTCGCCTTGATTTCCTTTAATACCTGTTTGGCGATAAGCTCTTCCTTCGCGTTTAATTTTAAGTTGTTTACAAAATCCAAAGCCGCGCTTACCTGCATAGCCGATATTTGCGCTATATTCTTGCCGTTGATGTAGACCGATAAAGCCTCGGGTTTAAGTCTGGCTCCTTTGCAGACGGGGCAGGTGACCTCGTGCATAAAGCGGTTGTAGACTTCCTCTTTGACAAATTCGCTCTCGCTTTCGCTGTGGCGGCGTTTTAAATTGCCGATTACGCCTTCAAAAGGGACCTCCTTGGAACCGAACGCGCTTTGATATAATACGTCATCACCGCCGTAGAGCAAAATTTCCTGCTGGCGGCGCGAAAGATTTTTCCAAGGTTTGTTCATAGGTATTTTCTGCGCTTTGCAGACGGAGTGTAAAATCTCGTAATAATAGCCCGACCAGGAATTCTTCCAGCGGTTTGTCCTGTTGGTTACGGGGTTGTCCCACGCGGCGAGCGCGCCTTCGTTTATGGAAAGGGAGTCGTCGGGCACGACCAAATTTTCGTCTATTTCTATTTTAATGCCCAAGCCGTTGCATTCGGGGCAGGCGCCCTGCGGCGCGTTAAAGGAAAACAATCTCGGCTCCAAATCGCCGAAGCCTATACCGCAGACGGTGCAGGCATTATTTTCGCTGTAAGTAAATTCCTCTTTGTCCTTCCTTACTTTGACAAGCCCCTTAGAGTATTTTACCGCAAGTTCCAAAGCGTCGGTAATGCGTTCCCTGTCTGATGGGTCTATGTAAATTTCGTCTATCAGCAAATCAAGGTCGTGCTTTTTGTAGCGTTCGAGTTTTGGCGGATTGGCGAGATCGAAAAGTTCGCCGTTGTAAATTATCTTTACGAAACCCTCTTTTTTAAGACGGTTGAAAAGCTCCTCGTAAGTGCCCTTCTTGCCCTGTATTACGGGGGCGCAGATCATTACGGTTTGTTGGTCGAATTTGGTTAAAATGTCTTTTGTTATCGCCGCTATCGACCATTGTTCCACCGGCCTTCCGCATTGCGGGCAATGCCTGTGGCCGATACGCGCAAATAAAAGACGGAAATAATCGTATATCTCCGTTACCGTCGCCACGGTGGAACGCGGGTTGCGGGAGGGGTTTCTCTGCTCGATGGAAATCGCGGGCGAAAGGCCGTCTATCATTTCCACGTCGGGCTTTTCCATAAGTTCCAAAAACTGTCTGGCATAGGCCGACATACTCTCCACGTATCTTCTCTGCCCCTCGGCATAGATGGTATCAAAAGCCAAGGAGCTTTTGCCCGAGCCCGAAAGACCCGTTACCACCACCATTTTGCCTCTTGGTATTTTTAAACTGATATTTTTAAGATTATTCGTCTTGGCGCCGGTAATAGTGATATATTTCATAATTAAAATTATATAATTTATAAAAGAATAGTGAAAACTCGGACGATGTGGAATTAAAACGGTTCCGATTTCCGCGGGGGATTTGCATACGTGAATATATTTAACAGGAAGAATGTCATCGTCGGCCTGACCTGCCTTTTGTCGGTATCCGTGGTCGGCTGGCTGATTTATGACGCTAAAGACAATTTTATAAGGATATGGAACGAGGTCAATACCTTGTATTTGGTTTTGGCGTGTCTGTCTTCCGCGGCGATTTATGTTTGTATGGGGATGTCGCTTTGGGAAACTCTAAAGCTGTTGGGCCAAAAGATAAATTTGGGTGCCGCCATAAGCATAGCTTTCGTCTCCACCACGGTAAATTATTTGGTTTCTACCATGGGCGTGAGCGGCTTCGCCTTAAGGGCGCATTTGTTGGGTAAGCGGAACGTGCCGCTTGGCGCGAGCGTGATGTCGAGCATAGTTATAAGCGTGCTTTTGTACTTCGTGCTGATAATTATTATCTTGCAGGGATCTCTTTTGCTGATTTTGTCCCATCACGCAGCGCCGGGGCAAATGCTGCGGAATTTTATTCTTGTAGTTGTAATCGCGGGTATTGGCGCTTTGGTGACGGGATTTTTGTTCAATAACGAGTTCCGATACAAAGGCATAAGGAAAATCTTTATGCTTATCAATAAGGTTATTTACAATCTGTTTGGCGCTTTGATACCTAAAAACAATTATTCCGCCTTTACCAAACAGCTTGATAACGGAATAAATACCATTCACAACAATAAATTAAAGCTCAGCCGTGCGATAGCTTATATCTGCGGCGATTGGATTTTTACGATACTTATTTTATATTTGGCTTTTATGGCGGTAGGCATAAAAATATCTATAGGCGTGCTTTTGGCTGGCTTCGCAGTAGGTATGGCGACGACGCTTATCCCGATATTGCCCGGCGGTTTGGGCGCTATGGAAATAGCGATGACGTCCGTCTTCTCCCAAATGGGGATAGATTGGGATTCCGCGCTTATGGCTTGCCTTATTTACAGGGTGGTGTATTATATAATACCGGGCATAATAAGCGTATTTGTGTATTGGGGGTTGAAACTTTCCGAGCCTATGGCCATGACCAAAAACAAAGCCAAGGAGTATATGGACAATGAAGCAGAAAATTGAAAAATCGGAGCCGCAAATTTCAAGCAGTTCTTACGTGCATGAGCGTGCCGTACTTATAGGGAAAGTAACACTGGAAGATAATACCTCCGTATGGCCCAATGCGGTATTGCGCGCGGATATCGCCGCCATAAAAATAGGGCGCGGAAGCAATGTGCAGGACAATGCCTGCATACACGTGGATTTCGATAAGCCGGCCCTGATAGGCGAAAATGTTACCATCGGGCATAATGCGGTGGTGCACGGCGCGAAAGTCGGCGATAATACGCTTATCGGAATGGGGGCTGTTGTAATGGAAAGCGAAATCGGCCCCAACTGCATTATAGCCGCGGGCAGCGTATTGCCGGCGGGAAAAAAGATAGAGGCCGGCAGTATGGTAATGGGCGTGCCGGCAAAAGCGGTGCGCAAATTGACTGCCGAGGAAATTGCCAAAATAAAAGAAAACGCCGAGGTCTATGCCAAGTTGGCCGGAGTGTACAAAAAAAATTGCAAGGAGTTATAATTGGCCAAAATAGTTATGATAGAGGATTCCAAAATCCTCGGCAATGCTTTGAAAGGCGCTTTGGAACTTAAAGGGCACGAAGTCGTTTGGGTAAATGACGGGCGTTCGGCATTCCAAACGGTTAAAAAGAATAAACCAGATATAATTCTGCTTGATTTAATGCTCCCGCACATAAGCGGCTTTGAAATATGCAAAGCCGTCAAAAGCGACGGGGCCTTGTATAAAACGCCGATAGTTATAATGTCCACTTTGACTGGCGGGGAAGACAGGGAAAGAGCCGCCGCCGCCGGCGCAAATCACTTTATAGCCAAACCCTATGATTTGAAGCTAACTTTGGCGGAAATAGAAAAATATATCCCTAAGAAAGGAGTTTAGATTTATATGAAATTTCGTATTATAAGAAATCAAAAAGTAGTTACTGATGCTGACTTCGCCGAGGCTCTAAATATGCAATGCAAAATATTGACCTCTATGTTTAGAAGGTCAAAAGAGTACTTTCCTCAAGATTCTTACTTTCAGCTTACTTATGAGGAACAACGCGACCTGGTAAAAAACTATTGCTTTACCCATGCCGAACGTTTGAGATACGCCAAAAGGCTGCCTTTTGTCTTTACCAAAAGCGCCATAGTTATGATGCTTTGCATTTTAAGGAAAAATCCGATGGCGAAAGTTTACAGAAACAGGCTGTTTGCTTCAAACGCCTTTTCTAACATCGATATAGAGGCATTGCTGAAATAAGGCCGATATAAAACCGCGGGGATAGGCCGCCGCCACGGAGCGATATGAAAATATTTCTTGCCCTCTTGCTTTTGATTTATCCCTCTTTTGCCGAGGCTGAGGTTTTCGTTATGCCTATGGAAGATCCTTCTCCTAAGGAAAATATTTTTCCGCTCAATGCCAAAGACGATATATCAAAACAGCCGGAGATAGACGACGAAATGCTCGCAGGCCGCCAGATATCCGAACTTGTCCGCTATACGATATGCGGCTTGGTAATAACCGATATAAGTCAGAAAAACGTGAAACCGCAGGAAATTTTAGATTACGAGAACAAAACGGGCCAAACTATCCCCGATAAATATACCACGGTGGATCACGGGCAAAAATACCTGTGCGGGGTTTATTACGCGGGTGCGGATTTGGCCGGGAAAGGCTTGGCCGTACAGGGCGCTTTGCGCGATTTCGGGGAGGTGCAATCCCTGTTTATAAAAGACGCGCAGCCCGTAAGAAGCGACAGAAACGATTTTAACATTAAAGACAAAACACCATCCGCCGCCGTCATATCCTTTGATGAAAAAGCCGTATTTAAAAAAATACTGACTAGCAAAGATAAAATACGCAGCTTATATAATTATTCCGATTTGCCGCTCGCTTGGGAAATACACAATCTTATGCAGAACAGGGAAGACGATAAGCTCCCGATAAGGCTGACTTTCTATGAGGACGCCTCCGCCGTAGGGGCAAAAGGTATGGCTGTTGTCGTCTTTTCCCTTACGGAAAAATATCTGCTGCCGCTTAAGGACGTGAAAGGCGGAACCTCGGACATATACGGCATAGAACCCGATTACTATTTTATTTACAGATAGTTTGCCGATGGGGGCGATATGACCGCCGCGGGTAAGCGAAGAGAGCGAGTGGGTATCCTTCCGAGTGCTTATTTGTTGTAGTCCGAAATGAAACTTCTAAATTCCACGCTGTTGTTGATGTTTTTAAACAGCCAGGCCTTTTTCCCGCTTTCGTAAAGAGAATCAAAATCTTTAAAATTGTTCTTCAAAGCCAAATCAAGATGCTTGTACATATTGCGTTTGTCTTTCTTTACGGTCCAGTAATAACCGGCCATATTGATATGCGTCGTAGGCAGATAGGAGGATAATTTTAAAGACATATCAAAATCTTTTTTCGCTTTTTTGTAATTCTTCAGCTTCAAATAAGCGTATCCGCGGTTGTTATAAGGTATGGCCCACTTGGGATTTAACGCTATGGCGTAGGAATAATCTTCCGCGGCGGCGCGCCAATCGTCCAATTCCTCATAAATTAAACCGCGGCGATTGTAATATGTGTATTCCGGCTTTAGGGCTATGAGTTTAGTATAATCCTGCGCCGCCTGCTCATAGTCGCCTATTTCCTTGAAGGCCGAAGCCCTTAGCAGCCAAGCGGTATCGAAGGAAGGATCTCTGTTTAAAGTCTTGCTGAAATAGGATATAGCCTCATCGTAGAGTTCATTATTGAAGTATATGCGCCCTATATAAAATAAGGCTTCCGTATCATCGGGATTTTGTTTTAGCAGCTTGTTGAAAACCTTGCGCGCTTTATCGTATCGGTATAAAAAGAAATTGGCCCGGCCTTCCATTATCTCAATTGTATGTTCCTTGGATTTCCTGTTTTTTATTTTCTCCAAATCCTTAAGGGCGGGCGAATATTTTTCCAAAGTCATATAACATTGGGCGCGGTTGTAGTAGAAATCGTCGTAATTGCTTTTTAGTTTTATCGCTTCCGAAAAGTCCCTTATCGCAGAATCACAGTCATTTCGCTGCATATAGGCCAAGCCTCTCGCGTAGTATTTGAAAGGATCTTTGGGAGATAGTGTTATTATCTTGTTATAGTCCGCCAAAGCCTTTTTAAAAAGACCTTTCTCCTTATAAGCGTCGGCGCGGTGGTGATAGGCATTTGTAAACTTGGGGGATTTGTCTATGGCTTTGGACAGCAGCTTGATTCTTTCGTTAATATCCTCAGTCTTTAATGCTTTATCATAATATTGCCGCGCGCTTTGGGCATAAACCAAAGGCGCAAGCATAAAAAGTGATAAAAGCAAACAGATAAAGTGTTTCATTTCAGCAGAAGTATAATTAAAGCCTGGCTCGCCAACATTATTATACCTATAAGATAGCCCGCCGCTATTGCCAGCTTAGTAAAGAAAGTGAGATTTAATATTATTGCCGCCACCAAGGCCGCTTTGGCAGACATTATCGCAAAGAAATCGGCCTTGTTTTTTATTTTTGAAAGGCTGCTTAACAATACTTTCCTGCAAACGAATATCACTCCGCCCAAAATGGCCAGAGCGGTTATCCCGGCGGCTGTTTTTGCCGCGTATTTGCGTATGTTTTTGGATAGATCGTCAAAAGTTTGTTTGACTACGCGGGAAACCTCGTTGCGGGAAAGAGTGTCGGCTATATTGTCTATTTTGCTCTCGATTGAATTTTTTACTCTGTTAATGGTTTCCCTTATTAAATTGCCAAAAGCTTCAGAGAAGGCTTTTATGGTATATAGCAATCCCATGGAGGCACCGTAAAAAAGCCCGAAAAGCCCGTAAAATCCGAACAGGATTATCCCCGCAATTATAAGATACCAAAGCGGATATCCTTGGCCCGCGAAGCAGGTGTAAAACAGATAATATGTCCCAATAGTAAACAATAGCGCGCTTAACAGCGTCCAGGGTATTATTGTTTTTATACCCTGCGATATTAAAGAGGTAAAAGTTTTTACCAGTTTTTCGGCTAGGCTTTCTTTGCCTGATTTGCCGTAAAAACGACGGGAAGGGGAACTTTCGTGTTTCTTTATAGGGTATCGTTTGTGAGTATGGGCTTTATCCTTTGGATATTGCCCGCCGCCGCGGTTGCCTTCTCGTCTTTCGACGGGTTGAAGGATATGCGTTTTTATAGCTTCGGATTTATTGTGTTTTTCTGTCATATAACCCCTTATATGAAGACGGCCGTCAGTCGTGATGTCCGCAGCAGCCGCAGCAGGAATCGCAATGATGGTCTTTCTTGTTTAGAGAAGGAACGTCATCTGATATTTTTATTACTTTCCCCGTTTTTTTGTCAAAAACGTATCTGCCAGTATTATTATTCGTCATATAAATTATTCTACAAAATATGGTGATTATATTGTTGGGTCAAACATTTTTATCGGTGGCTTACATAGCGGCCGGCGTTTGCAAGGCATTATCTGCTATGGCGGGGATAGGTGGTAAAATCTTGTCTTGCGGCTGGCATTGTTTAAAAAGTGCTTGATCCAGTATTTCCATGGCTTGATCTTTTTTCTTGGAAGCTATAGGTATAATGTCGGTATCGCTGTTAAAAAACATTATCCAATCGTCGGCCATATCTTTATATAAATTCCAAAAGTTATTTCTGCTTTTGTAGTATCTGTCGGTAAGATTCCCGTATGGGGCATCGTGTCCGCCTTCCAATACTCTGGAATGCACTCTGGAAATAGATTCTTGCGGACTCTTAACGAAAGTATATACTATTATTACGCGGTAACCGTTGTCTTTGGCTCTTTGTATCAGCGTTTTAGTGCTTCTGCCAGATAGGGTGCTTTCCATTACGAAAGAGCGATCGTTTCGTATCATTTCGTCCATTTTGTTTATTAATACCCTGCCCGCTTCGAAGGTATTAAGATTTTGTTCGGAGGATATTAAGTCCTGATTTAGAAACGGTAAATTTTTATCGGCAAGGATCTTATTGTATAAGTAAGTTTTTCCGCTGCCGTTTGGCCCTCCTAAAATAAATAAGGTTTTTGTGCTTGGTGGGGAAGTTAAATCCAAAATAGCATCATCTTTTATTGCCGGGGCCGGTTTAAAGTAGCCTTGCAATTGGCGCAACGCGGTGACGATATTATCTCTCTTAATATCTCCGGAAAAAGTATAAGGAACATTTAATATGCCGTACCAAGTATCGTTGTTTAAGTATTCCAAATGCAAATGGGGGGCTTCATTCTTTATTTCGTGGTTGCCAAGGCGCATCCTTACGGTATAGTTGTAATTGTATACGTGTACGTCACCCTCTTTGTTCTGTACGTAATGCACCGGGGTCGAATCGCTCGCGCCGAGCATATAAGAAACCCATGGCCCCAGTTTGTCCAGGATATCTTGTGTGGAGGCAATATTCTGTTCGTTGGGAGGGAGATTGCTTTTGTGAATCCAATCTACTATGGCTTTGCCTATATCCAACGGCTGTGTTTCGGCAGAAACGCCGATTCTGGAAGGAGCTAGGGCTGAGGAATCGTCCCATACGCCGCTTTTGCTTACCAGGCAGCCTTTGATGTCGGTAAAATTATTTGAGGATTTATTTAGCGTAAGTTCATCTACGGCACTTTTTGCCTTTATTATGGCCGCAGCCATATTAAGAGCTTCATAGGGGCTCATCTCGGAGAGCGCTTTCCTTAAAGAATGTCTTAAGTTTTGGCTGGAAAACAGCGAGCCGATATTGGCTTTGGCAAATTCTATTTCATTTAAATAGTGAATGCTTTGCAGAATTTTATCCTCGGAGAAGTTTTTTATTGAGGCAAATTCCGGGATATGCAGCAACCTGGCGGGATTAAAAGCAATGGCTTTATAATAAACGTAAAAGTAATCAAGGGAATTTAAGTAATCTTTTATTTTATTTGCGCGAGCTTTGGCGGAAGTATTTAAATCGGCTATTTTTATAAGGGCCTGCTCATTGACGATAATTTTTAAAAATCGTTCAAAGGTTGATATGGACAAGCTAGGCGCTATCGATTTAAGGAATGAAAGGTGTTTATTATATGTTTTAAGAGATAGATTCGTCCCTTGAGCTAGGCCGTTATCTTCAATAAAACGAATTATTTGAGGTGCGGTCATTTGCTGGCCGTTGACTTGGAAGAGCGTATTTTGTGATTGTAGTATTCTGTTTTCCAATACCGATCTTATAGAACGTTCGTAATTGGAAAGGGAATTTTCCGTATGTATTACCGAAATTTGCTGAGGCTGGTTTAGATTTTTATAAAGATATTGGTATAACAGAAAATCTTGGGCTTGCGGCGAGCCAAAGGCTACCAAAGGCCAAGCGGTCATGGCAACCAAAGTGGGCTTTAAATATTTTTCCGTATGAGGAACACTTCCGTAATTTATTTTGTTTTCTAAGTCGGCATATATATTCTTCGCAAATATGGAGGTAAATACAAACGGCGAAACTGACGCCATAGTCCAGTTCTTTAGCGTCTGACTTATAGCCTTGGGGCTTAAGGAGTTTACGACATTGCCGCCAGGCAAAGGTATGGTGTTGTATGTTTGGAATATTTTGGGGTCAAATAAAGATGCCGGCTTAACGGTAGGTGTCGCAACGGGCTTTATGGTGCCCAAGGATATCAAATCGGAACTTTTTGCACCGTTAAGGACCCATTCCGTCGCGGCGGGGAAAGCCTTATCAAAGGTGATAAGCGACTTAGGGGTAGTGGTGGCGACTTGGTAGTTGAACATTAAAGCCGTTCCCATCAAAGTAGCCCTATTATTTATAAAGCGCAATGTTTTGCTTAAGAAAGCCATATTGTGTTTGTTCAGATAGGAGTAGAATTTATCCGCTGCGCTTGGCCCTGTCTTTGCAAATAGTCTGGAGGATATTGTAGGCGGTGTGTAAGGAGATGAAATATGTAAAGCTTCTTCAATGGTGATTCCTTTTCCGGTTTCAAGCTGCCATATGCCCAAGGTGCCGTCTTCGTAAGAAGGTTTGTTCCACCAATTTTTTAATGGTGAAGCAAAATACTTATTCCACCAGGAAGTGGCTTTGAAATTACCCTTTGCTGTTCTTAGCGAAGACATGGCGGAAGTATAGTCATTATAGCTTTGTATAAAATTCAACTCACCCGCGGTGAAAACCGGTTGTTGGGGTATAGTTGCAGATCCGTTTTTAAAGCTTTCGACTTGCGCATTGTAAGAAGCGGCTTTGTTATTGTAGCCTTCGGAGTAAATTCTGGCTTTTTGTACAAAAGACTGCTGGGTTTTTGCCGCTTCATATTTGGCCTGAGCCAACTCCGCTTTTGCTGTTTCTCTTTTGCCGGGTGATTTTTTTTGAGATATTTTTTGCTTGGCTGTTTTTGCGGCATTTTCCAATTTCGCCAAATTGCGTTTGTTTAAATCATTTTGCAATTTTAAGGCTTCACGCGCGGATACGGGCTGGCGGAATATGGTTTTGATGCGGTTGCCGGCCCGAAGGAGGCTTCTCCTTGCGGAGATGTATTGCCCCATTTTAGCATAATTTGCTCTTATATAAGCCAGCCGCTTGGCGTTGTTCTGTATTTTGAAAGCTTTAATTGCCGTGTAGGTGGACTTGCTTAAACCTGCCAGGTTTTTGCCAATTTTGGCAAGGCCTATGGTACCCCAAATCATTAGCAGTATATCGCCGGCCAAGGCTGCCCTGTTAAGATAATCGAAAGCCAAGTTTACTGTGTTTTTACGATTTTTGCTTTCCTTATCCACTATTGCGTTTTTGTTTAAAGCGGTTTTTATAGCGGGGTATTTATTCAAAAGGGCGCGGTCTATATCGTATTCGTAAATTGGGCTTATATCCCCGAACAAGGTGTTTGCCATCAGCAAAGCATAGTCTTTAGCTTTTTGAGCGGATACGCCGCTATTTTTGCCGGTCAGCGCACCAAAGAGGAAAGGCTTAATGGTATCGCTCATTTTCCGGTTTGTCGCGTATTTTGCCAGCAAATTAGCGCTTTGGGGAGTGCCGTCTTCAGACAAAATTAAAGCTATGTCGGTAAAAGTATTTCCGTAAGAGTAATTGGTATTATATTGCGCTTGCTGTGAGATGGCGCCTAAATATTTACCGCTTGCGTTTTGCGCCGTTTGTGAATAATGGGAGAGGGTAATCCATTCGCTCCAATGCGGGCCGTTTTGTTCCATTTTGGTATAACGGGCAAGCAGGGAATCCAATGCGGAGTAATTGCCGTTAGCCAGCAAAGCGGAGAACCCGGAGCCGAGTATGTGGCTAAAGGCTATGGTATTTTCACTTCTGATTATTAAATCGGAAATCGCTTTTGAGTAAACAGGGCTCTGTTTGGGGGCGAGGTATCCCGCTATTACTATGCTTTCCGTTATATTTTTAATAAGTACGGAGGTAACCTTTTTTCCCTTTTCACTACTTATGCTGCCGGGGGAAAGATTTTTTAAACTTTGTTTTCGCAGAAAAGCCAAATGATAGGCGTAAGTGACATTCCTTTCGTGTTGCGTTAAGACTTTTTTCCCGTTCAGTTCCAAGTTTAACAGTATCTGAGCTGTTCCCAAAGAGAGATTTTGCGGCCCTATTGCCGAAATTGCGGCCCTGGCTACTGTATAGGCGGCGTCCTCTATTTTGGCTTGATTTTTTTTGCGCCAATTTATTTCTTCTTGGGCGTCTTTTTTATATTCCTTATAGGCTTCTTCCGCGGGGAAAGCGTTTAAAAGGTCATTAGCCAACTTATCTTCGGGGTTTTTAAAGGGGACGGCATTTTCATATCCGCTGTTCTTGATGTTTTTTTTGGCGTAAGTCAGCAGCATTTGGAGATATAATTTGCTAAATTGCGTATATGGCAGAATAGCCGGTTCTCTAAGATATTCTCCCAAGAATTGTTTTAATTGGTTTTCCAAAGCGTCTATGTTTTTTGAACCTGCGGCTTTCACGTACATCGGCCACATATTTCCGTATTTTGCGCTTCCCTGCTTTTTTAAAGAGGCCAATTTTTTGTTTGCAGGGCTGTTATTTATCGCTTTAAGGGAGGCGTCCACCTGTGCTTTAAGAGCGTTTTCGTGGATATTGCCCTTATCGCCGCGCAGGAAGGCGTTGTCTATTTTGTCCAAATCGGAGAGGGCGTCGGCGTAAGGTGCTTGATAGTTTGTGTTATTGACTAAATTTGCGGCATTGGCTATATTGGCCTGCAACATAATTATTGCCGACATAACGGAGGCTATAAATTTTTTAGCTTTAAACAAGTTTTTATTCGACATAATTCTCTACGCTCGCCGCAAATCTTTTCGGATATATATTTATATTAAAATGATGACATAAAAACATCTCTGTCGCAAGGGTCAATAGTCCCAAGCGGCAATACCCAAAGGGCCTAGTTTTCGTTTATTGATTTTGCCGCGGCGCAGGCGCTGGCCCAAGCCCAAGCAAGATTATAACCGCCCAGCTGTCCGCTTATGTCTAGACATTCGCCTGTAAAATAGAGGCTTTTTGTTTTTTGGGACATCATTGTCTTTGATGAAATTTCTTTAGTCGATATTCCGCCGGCCGTTATTTCGGCTTTTTCGTATCCCGTTAATTTTTCTACGGTAAAAGAAAAATCGTTGATTTGCTTTGCCGTTTGGGATATTTCTTCCTTCGTAAGATCGGCTGTTTTTTTGTCAAAACCGTTTAAAATCGCTTTAGCGAGCCTTGGCGGAATCAAACGCTCAATCAAGGATAGCAAATGTTTGGGCCCGTTTTTGTTTTGCTTTATAAAATCTTCGGCTTTAATTTGCGGGCAGAAGTTTATTTCAAGCGTTTTGTTTTTTATCCCGTAAAGCGAAAGATTGAACAAGGCAGGGCCGCTTATTCCATCATGGGTAAAGAGTAGCCCTCCCAAGAATTTATTTTTACCGCAGGTAAGCTCGGCCTTCAGGGAAATCCCTGCCGTATCGGCAAAACGGTTTTTTAAATCGCCCGTGAAAACTACTCCGCATAATGCCGGATAAGGCGGCACGATTTCATGGCCGAAACTTTCCGCCAAATCAAAAGCGGCTGAGGACGCCCCCATATTTTTGTGGCTTAATGCGCCTAACGAGCAGACCAAATTTTTGCATTTAAAAACTTCTCCGCCGGCATAAACCTCAAAAATATCCCCGTTTTTTAAAGCTTTTTTGAATTTGCAGCCCAACCGTATGTCTATATTTTGGCCCAAGGAATTTAGCAAAGCGTCCAATACGGATCTTGAAGATCGCGCGAAGAATTTCCCGTCTTCCCTAAGGGTAAAATCGGCTTTATTTTCAGCCAGGAGTTTCTTGAAGTCTTCAAAGTCGAAAGATTTTAAGGCGGATATACAGAAATGCGGGTTTTGTCCGTAATAGTTCTTAAAGGATAAGTCGGCATTGTAAAAATTGCAAAGCCCGCCTCCGCTGGCCAAAAGTTTAAGGCCGGGTTTTTGGTTCCCTTCAATAATCAAAGTCTTTGCGTTTTTTATTTTTGCGGCACACATAAGTCCGCTTGCGCCCGCGCCGAGTATTATGCAATCGAAGATCATATAAGCAATGGTACAAAAGATTTTAGATTAAAGGTAAAAGTTTCGGCGATAAGCGAAACAAGATTTGATTATTCGGCCTTTTATTAAGGCTTAGGCAAATTGTATAATGTAAATAATTAAACATTAAGGAGTCGGATATGGCAAAATTGGACGCGGATAAACTTTCACTTATAAGGAAAGTTATAAAAAAACAAGGTCTTGACGCTTTTATCATAAGCGATTACAGCGATATAAAATACATTATGGGCCCCGTGTTCCAACCAGGCGAGGCTGTAATGCTAATTCATTCCAAAGGGGTATATCTTACGGCTCGCAGTTTGTACGAAGCTCCTCTTAAAGCCGATTTTCCCGAAATACAGGTAGAAGGCTGCGATGTGGAACGCTCTTCCAAAACGGTTCAGGCTGTTAAGAAGTTAAAACTCAAGAAAGTCGGCTTTGATGGCTTAAAGGAAACATATCACGACGGCAAAATATATGAGAAAGAGGGCTTTAGCAATATAGAGAACTTTTTGGTTCCCGTAAGGGCCAGCAAGACGGAAGCGGAGCTTAGAAATATGAAGGCTTCGGCAAAGATAGCGTATAAGACTTATGAGCATATTCTTTCTTGGCTGGAACCCGGCGTTACGGAGCAGCAGACGGCTGAAGAGATAGATTCTTTTATGAAGAAAAACGGCGCCAGCGCGCCCTCTTTTGAAACGATAGTCGCCTTCGGTGCGAACAGCGGCAATCCTCATTACGTTACCGGCAAAACCAAGTTAAAAAAGAATATGGCGGTTTTGTTGGATTTCGGCTGCATATATAAAGATTATTGTTCGGATATAACAAGGACGTTTTGGTTCGGCGACAAACCCGGCAAGGAATTTGTGGAGATTTTAAATATAGTCAAATCTGCCCATGACGAAGTTGTGGAAAAGGCACGCTGCGGTCAGAGCGGGGCTGAGATAGACGCCATCGCGCGCGGCTATATAGAGGCGGCTGGCTACGGCAAATATTTTACTCATCGCACGGGCCACGGCATAGGTATGCAGATCCACGAGGAAGCCTGCCTCAGCCAGGATAACACCGCCGTACCCATAATGGAAAATTATTGCTTCAGCGTAGAGCCGGGCATATATATAGCCGGCAAAATAGGCGTAAGATATGAAGATTGTTTTTATATGACCAAAAACGGGATTAAGCAAATAAAATGAAGCGAAACGACGAAAAAATAAAGAATTTTCAATCGTATATGAAGCGCAAAGGCATAGACGCCTGCGCGGTTACGGATTTGGACGGAGTAAATTTTTTCGCCGATTTTTCTTTCGCTGGGCAGGGCGACGCCTATTTGCTTATAACCCGCAAGAAAGCCTATTGCTTTACAAAGCAAATGTACGCGGCGGACTTAAAGAAGAAGGCGCCCTATCTTGCCTTGGTGGACAGTTTGGATTGCGCGGATATAGTCAAGAAGGCGCGTTCGCTTAAAGCGGAAAATTGCGTATTTGACGCCGCGTCCACGGGTTATTTGGCGGGCAAGCTGTTTTATGAAAGCGGATTTAAAGAGGCAGCTGGCCTCATATCGGAAGTGAAGGAAGAAAAGACCGCCTCGGAAATAAGCCGAATAAAGAAAGCCTGCGCCATATCGGCCAAGGCATATGATATCTTCCGCAAGAAGCTAAAAGCCGGCATTAGCGAGATCGAAGCCGCATCCCTTTTGGAAGGTATAATGTCAGACTTGGGCGGGCAGGGTTTGGCTTTTACTACGATAATGGCATTTGGCGCGAACAGCGCTAACCCTCACCACATAAATTCGTCCAGGAAATTAAAGGAGGGGGAAGTCGTTTTGTTGGATTACGGGTGCAAGTACGGCGGATACTGTTCGGACATAACCAGAACATTCTGGTTCGGGAAGAATCCCTCAGCCGAATTTAGCAAAACTTTTGATTTGGTAAAAGCGGCGCATGACGAAGCGCTAAAATACGTTAAAGCGGGCGCCGCAGCCAAAGAGGCACACAACCGCGTATGCGAATTCTTCGACAAAAACGGCAAACTCGCCAAATATTTTATACACGGTTTGGGGCACAGCTTGGGCACGGCGATACATGAAACTCCGTACCTTAATCCCCGCAGTTTAAGCACGCTTAAGACGGGCAATATCGTAACGGTGGAGCCGGGCCTTTATTTCGAGGGCAAGTTCGGCATACGTTACGAAAATACGGTTCTTATAACGGATAAATCCGTTAAAATTTTAACTAAGTAATAAGGAGCATTTATGATAGGAACACCAGACTTTAAAGAGGGCTTGATATTTGAAAACGAAAACGGCGAGCTCGTGGAAATTATTGAATATCAGCACCACCGCAAATCTCAGGCCAGGGCCGTGGTTCGCGTAAAACTCAGAAATTTAAATACCGGCTCTGTTATCGAAACGGCTTACAGACCGGAAGACAAATTTAAAGAAGTGGACATAGAAAAACGCCCGCATAACTATTTGTATACCGAAGGCGATATGATCTATTTTATGGACGCCGAAACTTACGAACAAATCGCGATACCGGCCGAGAAAATGGGCCATCAGCGCCATTATCTTACGGATAATATGGCCGCTACCGGTTTGTTTATCAACGGCAAACTTTTTAATATGGAATTGCCGATAAAGATAGATATGAAAGTAGTTTCCACCGTTCCCGGCGTTAAGGGTGATACGGTATCTAATTTGACTAAACCGGCCACTTTGGAATCCGGCCTGGAAATAAAAGTGCCGCTTTTCATCAATGAAGGCGACAAAATCCGCATAGACACCCGCACCGATACTTATGTCGAGAGGGTAAACGAGTAAATGCCTTTTGCAAAGCGCATAGCCGCCTTGGCGGTATTTGCGAGTATGGCTTGTGCGGCTTGCGCTTTGGAAATATCGGGCTTTAAGCCTTACGAAGATGGCGGTTTGGAAGCGGAATTTTGCGGCAAGTTTAAAGTGGAGAATATATCTCTAAAGTCTGATTCCGCGGGCGGCGTGGAAATGCCGCTGGACTGGGGCGGATACGAAAACTTGCTTTTGACTTCTTCCGCTTTGGAAGGGAAAATAAAGAAATGCCTGCTCGGCGAATGCGCGCCTAAAGCGCAAAATTGCGAGCCTAAGGCGGAAATAATCTTCAGCAGGAAAGTTAGCGATAAATCGCTCTTGTTAAAGGTTAGCTTTGACGGGGAATTGACGGCGGTATTTTTCTTAGGCAGGTATAAGCGTTTGGGCAAGGTCTATTACAAACTGAGTTCCGCGTCGGATTTTGAATTTACGGATAACAAATATCGCAAAAGTTTTAGGGAATTTGTTATAAAGGAACTAAAGAATCTTTTATGAGATGTTTAAATCTTAGCCGCGGCGGCGCGGTAATAGCCGATAAACTTGAGATGAAGGACAGTTTTTTCGGGCGGCTTATCGGGCTTTTGAGCAGAAGCGGCCTAAAGGACGGCGAGGGAATAATATTAAACCCTTGCACTCAGATACATACGTTTTTTATGCGTTTTAGCATAGATGCGGTTTTTTTAAGCAGGGATATGGAAGTTATATCGGTAATAGAGGATATGAAGCCTTGGCGGGTAAGCCCCATGTATTTCAAGGCGAAGTACACTTTGGAAGTGCGGGGCGGATATTTGAAAGGCGGGGTAAAAGCTGGCGACAAGCTTGTTTTAGAAGACTAAATTTCGGGAGAAGACAAAATGAAAAGAGCTGTTTGCATATTGTTTTTGGCTTTTGCGGCGGCAATGCCGTTGAAGGCGTCTGAGTATAAATTCGACAATTTCTCGGCGAATGTTACGGCCGAGAATTTGGAAGCGTTCACCAAAGATATGGGCGGGCTTTTGGGGTCCGGTACATACAGTACGGGGCGAATATTGGGTTGGGGCGGATTTTTGCTTTCTGCGCGCGCTGCCGTAATGCCGGAGCCGAGCGAGGAAAACACCGCCTTGGGCCCAGATCCGGAAGTGATGTATATGCCGTGGATACAGGGCGAAATCGGGCTTCCGTTCCGTTTGGATGGCTTCATCAGGGCGACATCTTGGGACGGCCTTACTTTGGCTGGCGGCGGTTTAAAATGGGGTATAACGCGCCCCGTGGATACTTTATATAGTTTCCAGACGATGATAACCGTAATGGCGCAGTCGGGGGTACATAAGGATTTTTCGCTTACGCATTATAACGCGAACTTGGTAATATCGTTTAAGATGCCTGTGGTTACGCCGTACATAGGCGGCGGAGTGGATTATACCAAGCTGACCGTTGAAGGGGCAGACAACGCGGCTTTAATCGGTATGAGGGAATATACCACCACGCCAAGGGCGAGCGCGGGTTTGAACTTTAAGCTGCCCGCCTATATAGATTTGAGTGTAGCGGCCAATTACGCCAATTACGGTTTTGGCGGAGAGGCTTCCTTAGGCGTGCGATTTTAGTTAAATTTACTTTGTTTAAAAAGGCCCGCGGTTTTTAGCTGCGGGCCTTTTTTATGTGCGCTGATTTGTGTTATATAATCGTTATATGCTTTTATGCATGCGTATAATTGGAATAAATAGTCAGCGTAGATACCCTTGCGATGTTCCCGCCGTTGCATACTTTGCAGGGGATGGCGTCTCTGTATATGGCCTCTTTCTTGTTTATTTCTATGCAATTTACCGTACACGCTCTAGCCCATCTGCAGGATAAGGCGTGGTATTTTTTTGTTTTTACGTTAAACGCTACCGTCTGTGCAAAAAGAGAAGCGGCGGAAATAAAAACAATTAGACAATAATAAATAACTTTTGCCGTAAACGCAGTTTTTTTAAAATTATTTAAGCAAGTCCAGCTGGGAAGCAATCATATCCTCGTAGCTTTGGCGTTTCCTTACCACTTTATATTTTGCGCCGTCCACCAACACTTCCGCCGTAAGCGGCCTGAAGTTATAGGTGCTGCCCATACTGCTTCCGTAAGCGCCCGCACCCATTATCGCCACAAGTTCGCCGTGCTCAAGCTGAGGCAGTTCGCGGCTCTTGGCGAAGGTATCCCCGCTTTCGCAGATCGGGCCGACGACGTCATACTTCTTCATAACTCTGTTGTTCCAATCGCGTACGGGCAAAATCTCGTGCCAAGCGCTGTATAAAGCGGGGCGCATAAAATCGTTCATTCCGGCATCTATTATTAAAAAGTCCTTGCGGCCGCTTTTTTTGTTGTAGAGTACACTTGATACCAAAATACCCGCATTGGCCACTATTTTGCGGCCCGGCTCCATAATGATATGCTTCTTTAGCGGTGCAAGATATTTATCCACCAATTTGGCGAAGGCTTCAGTCCTTACCGGTTTGTCTTCTTTATATTTGTATACTACGCCCAATCCGCCGCCTATGTCGATATTTTCTATTACTATATCGTTCTTTTCCAGTTCTTTTACCATTTTGACGAGCTTTTTAAAAGTTTCCTCAAAAGGTTTCAAATCCAATATTTGCGAGCCTATATGCACCGCTATGCCTTTTATGCGAACCCCGCTCATATTGGAGGCTTTTTTGTAAAGCTCCAAAGCGTCGGGCCATAAAATGCCGAATTTATCGGTAACTCGGGCGGTGGTTATTTTGTCGTGGCTGTGAGCGTCTACTTCCGGGTTTATCCTTATGGCGATATTGGCGCGCGTGCAGAGCCTTATTGCCGTTTGGTTTACCGCTTCAAGCTCCTCTGCCGATTCTATATTGATTTGTTTTATCTCGTTTTGTATAGCGAGGCTGATGTCCTTTTCCGTCTTGCCCACGCCCGAGTAAACTATCTTGCTGCCCGGTATCCCGCATTTTAGGGCCAGGAAGAGTTCCCCGCCGCTTACTACGTCGGCGCCCGCGCCGCAGGCCGCCAAAGTCTTTATCACGGCTATATTGGAGTTGGCTTTTATGGCATAGCATATCGTCGCTTTGGGAAATACTTTTTTGAATTTGTCGAAGTTCTCTTTCAAAGCCCTTTTGCTGTAACAAAAAAACGGCGTGGGGACTTTCTTTGATATTTCCCTTATGCTTACGTCTTCCATATACAAAAATCTTTCTTCGTAATTGAATGCCATAACAAAACTCCTTTACATCTTAAAGTCTTCGCCCAGGTAGAACTTTCTTGCGTTGGCGTCGTTGAGCAGGGTATTCTGATCGCCTTCCACCAATATTTTGCCGTCGTAAATAAGGTAAGCTCTTTCCGTCAGGGGCAGGGTTTCCCTTACGTTATGGTCGGTAATCAAAACGCCGATGCCTTTGTCTTTCAGCTTGAAAATCATTTGCCGTAGTTCCGATACGGTAATAGGGTCTATGCCGACGAACGGCTCGTCCAAAAGAATAATTTTGGGATTGCTTATCATACAGCGGGCGATTTCCATTCTTCTTTTCTCTCCGCCGGAAAGCGTCCACGCTTTTTGTTTTGCCAGTCTTGTAAGGCCGAACTCTTCCAGCAGCTGGGCCACTTTCTCTTTACGTTTGTTTTTGTCGGGTTCTATTCGTTCCAAAATCGCCAGCAGATTGTTTTCCACGGTGAGGCCGCGGAAGATGGTCGGCTCCTGCGCCAAGTAGCCAAGCCCGTGGCGCGCCCTTTCGTACATTGGCAGGGGGGTAACGTCTTCCCCGTCGATAAATACTTTGCCGGAAGTCGGTTTGATAAACCCGACCAACATATAAAAACTTGTTGTTTTGCCCGCGCCGTTGGGGCCCAAAAGTCCCACTATTTCGCCCGAGCGGACGTATATGTCCACGCCTTTTACGACGCGTCTTTCCTTGTATACTTTTTCTATATTAGAAGATCTGAGCTCCATCTTTCTGTCCTTGCGTGTATTTTGATATATCCTCCGCGGGCACGAGCCAGCCCGTCACCCGCCCCGAGGCTTTAAATATCCCGTTTTTGTTGTCTGCGGTTATTTGATCGCCCTGCAAAGCGTAATCGCCGTCTTCGTTATAGCCGAAGAGTACGGGCCGCTTATCTGAAGCGGTAAAAACTTCGCTTTGAGTATCGTAAGCCATTTTTCCTGCGTAAAGTGTGTTGTTTATATCGTTTAATTCGCAGTCGCCTTCGGCTTCAAAGGAGGTAAATTTTTTGCCAAAATTGATTTTATCGGCATAAACATTGAATATATTATTCGGTGTGGAAAAACTCAGCTCCGCCTGTTTGATCTTGGAGCCCTGCGCGTACCCGTAATCTTTCTTTGCGTTGAAAAACACTTTGTTCGCCTTAAGCGATATTTCCTCGCCGTCCTGCTTTCTGGATGCTTGCACGTTCCCGCTTATCGTGTAGGCGTTTAGCTTTCTTTGTGAAAGAGCCTTGTCGGCCGATATTTTGTAAATTTCATTTTCGTATTTTACATTGCCGATAAATTCTTCCTCGGCTTTGTCTTTCCTTATAATCCAGCTGTCGCTTTTGACCAGCCCGCCCAAAAGGGCGGATAGTTCCGCGTCGTCGCCGAGGTTCTGCGCAAAAACTAAAGCGGGTGCCAGCGTGAAAAACAGGGAAAGGACAGTGTATTTAAGTTTCATAACTCCACCTCGCCTTTATCGAAATCGCGCAGTTCTTTAGGCAGCTGTGTAACCTGCTTGTAGAGCTGTATTTCCGAAAAGTCGGCATTGGCCTGCAAGGCTTGACCCTTTACCGTTACGCCGCCCCGTTTTAGGGTTACGGGTTTGTCCGTCCAGACGTTTCTGCTTTTTGTGTCGTAATACATTTTTGAGGTTCTTATCGTCGCTCCCTCGCTTAAAGACACCCCGGTTACATTGCCGCTTAAAGTTATAAGATTTTTTTCAAATTCATAAGAACCTTTGTCGGCTTTGATAGAGGAATCCTCTTTGCCGTCGGTTTTGTTTATCAGCTTCGGATCGGTCATAACGACTTTCTGTTCCTCGTCGTAATAGTCGGCCGTTTTCGTGGTAAGAAGCCACTTGCTTTGCCCCATTTCCGATTCCGATATGATAACGTCTTCCGCTCTTTGCGTTGGGCCCTCGTTGGAGTTATCCTTCCCTTTTTGCCCGCAGCCTGCCACAGCCGCCGCCAAAAGCGAACTTAGGAATATTATTTTAAGATTTCTTCTCAGTTCCATCTTATTTCTTGTCTATCAGAGCTATAAACTCTATCAGATTATCCTTGTCCAAAAATCCTATTACCTTGCCCTTTTCGTCCGTTACGGGGGCATTGTCTATCTTCTTGTCGTTGATTATTTTTGCCGCTTCCACCGCGGGTGTTCCCGGCTTGAAGGCGAAGGGGGAAACGGTCATCACGTCGGTTATTTTGAGTTTTAAGATATCCTGTTTCTTTTGTAAAGCGCGTCTTAAATCGCCGTCGGTAAAATAGCCTTTAAGCCTGCCGTTCTTATCCACTACGCTGGCCGCGCCGGATTTATTTTTTGTCATCACCAAAAGCGTATCCTGAACGCTGGCCGTTAAAGGAACAATAGGGTTTTTATCGGTAAACATAATGTCTTTTACAGTATAAGTCAGCAATTTGCCCAAAGAGCCGCCGGGGTGAAACATAGCAAAGTCTTTCTTCTCGAAGTGTTTTATCTTCATTAAGGCTATCGCCAAAGCGTCGCCGCAGGCAAGCATAGCCGTAGTAGAGGCCGTCGGCGCTAAATTATATGGGCAGGCTTCCCGCTCCACCACCACGTGTATATGCAAGTCCGACATCATGGCCAGATTGGATTTGGGGTTGCCAGTCATCGAGATTATTTTTACGTTCTCTTTTTTCAGCGGCAATAAAATTTTGCTGATTTCTTCCGTCTGTCCCGAAAAGGATAAGGCCAATACCAAGTCTTCCTTGGTTATCATACCCAAATCGCCGTGCAGGGCTTCCGTCGGGTGTACGAAAAACGACGGCGTTCCCGTAGAGGCCAAAGTAGCCGCGATTTTGCGGCCTATATGCCCGCTCTTGCCTATACCTATAAGCACCAAACGGCCCTTGCAGGCCGCTATCGTTCTTACCGCCTTGACGAAGTTCCCGTCAAAAGCCGCTCCCGTTGTTTTAAGGGCGTGCTCCTCTATTTCAAAAACTTTCTTCGCGATTGATATTATATCTTTATCGGTATATTTTTTTATTTCAGCCATGGCGTAATCTCCGCAGGTATCTGCCTTTTGTGATACGGCCTATCTAAAGTATTGGCGAAGTATACAGCCGCCGTAAAGGACACCGCCGTCAGGCAATATATGACGCACAATATTTTCAAAGTTTTTATCAGTACGGCTTTAAATTTTACTTCTTCAGACATTTCTTTACCGCTTTGTCTATGATCTTAGTTTCGTTTATCATAATGAGCGTTTCTTTCATATCCAGCGAGTTGGCGCTGTCGGAAAGAGCCTTGGGCGGATTGGGGTGCGCCTCAAAGAATATTCCCGCTATTCCCACAGCCGCCGCGCTCCTTGCCAAAGCGAAAGCCACGCTCTTATCCCCGCCCGTTCCGCAGGCCAGCGCTCCCGGCTTTTGCAAAGAATGCGTCAAATCGAAAATGACGGGGTATCCGCTTCGCTTCATAATCTCCAGCGAGCGCATATCGACAATCAAATCCCCGTATCCAAAGCTGGCCCCGCGCTCGGTGAGCATAATCTTTTTGTTGCCAGTGCTTTCTATCTTCTTTATAATATTGCCTATGCTTGAGGGGGGAAGGAACTGCCCTTTCTTTACGTTTACCGCTTTGCCCGTATTACCGGCAGCCAGCAATAAATCCGTTTGGCGGCACAAGAAGGCCGGTATTTGCAGTATATCAGCCACTTTTGCCGCTTTTTCCGCCTGCCAAGGCTCGTGTATATCTGTTAAAACGGGCACTTTAAGCAATGCTTTGGCTTTGGCCAAAATGCGCAGGCCTTCGTCTATACCGGGGCCTCGGTAGGCGTCTATTGACGTCCTGTTGGCTTTGTCGAAAGACGCTTTTAATATAAACTTTACGCCCGCTTTGTCGGCGGTCGCTTTTATCTTTTTTGCGGCTTCGATATAGGCTTTTTCGCCCTCGATTACGCACGGCCCGCCTATATAGACCAGCGGGCCCTCGTTGGAAATTTTTATGGGACCTATGGATATATTCATACTAATTAACATATTAGCATATTTTTTATGCCGTTTTACGAGGGAACCGCCCAAGCGGAGGCAAGCCGTGAGTTTTAAAATTTCTTCCTGCGGAAAAAGAAGTTCTGTTTATGTTTTGCAAAGTACTTGTTCAACAGGTACGATGCCAATAATACCGACATAAAATCCGCCGCAGGCGGCGCGTAAAATACACCGTCCAGCCCGAAAAACAGCGGCAGTATCATTACCATCGGCAATAACAGCAGGACTTGCCTGGATAAACTCAATATACCAGCCTTGAGAGGTTTGTTTATCGCTTGGAAGAAGCTGGTCGCCAAAATAGGGATTGCCGTCAAAGGCAGCATTAGGTGAAATATTCTCAGCGCTTTGGCCGAAAGGGATATCAGGTTCTGGTCGGTACTGTTGAACATTGATACTATCTGCCTTGCGAAAATCTGTATTATTATAAAACCGGTTACGCTTAAAACGGTACCCCATCTTATAGCCATCTTTAAAGTTTGTATTGAAGTAGCGTATTTCTTCGCGCCGTAATTGTAGCCTATCAGCGGCTGAGCCCCTTGGCTGATGCCTATCATGGGCATAATTACTATTGTGTTTACCGCTATTACTATGCCCATAGCCGATACCGCTATATTTCCGCCGTATTTGATAAGCGCGTGGTTTAGTATTATGTTAAGCGTGCCGCTGGCTATTTGGAAAATAAATTGCGCCAAACCTACTATGACGCTGTCTTTGAAAATATCAAAGCGCGCGTTAAGGTATTTCCAGGATATTTTATACGTTGCGCGTTTACCCGTGAAGAAGGCCATTATCCATATAAACGATACTATCTGCCCTATTACCACCGCCCACGCCGCGCCCTTCATACCCCAGCCGAATTTGAAAATGAACAAAGGCGCGAAAATTATGTTTATACACGCGCCGATAATCTGCGTGGCCATGGCGGTTTTCGGGTGACCGCTGGATCTTATAAAATTGTTTAATCCCAAACCTATTATAAAAAAGAAATATCCGAAGAGTATCGGCCGCGCGTATGCCAAGGCGTAGGGCATAATTTCCGGCGTGGCGCCCATAAAAGCGAGTATTTCGTCTAAGAAAAGGTAGGATACCGTTACTTCTATTGCAGCTATTATGGCTAAATATACAAAGGCATTACATAAAATGAGTTGTGCTTCTTCTTCCCTTTTTTCGCCCAAACGTATGGAAAACAAAGCATTGCTTCCCACGCCGATAAGCATACTGAACGCTATAAAGATCAGCCCCATCGGGAATAATATGCTTATGCCCGCTATACCCAGCGAGCCGACCTCATTGCCTATAAATATCCTGGACGCGATATTGTACAAAGCGTTCACGAACATTCCCGCTACCGCGGGTGCGGAAAATTTTACAAGCAACTGGCCAAGTTTCCGCGCTTTAAAAGGATTTTTATAAACAGTTTCCATTTATATATATTTTATCAAATTGCAAAGATAAAGTTTTTGCGCCTATCCTCTTATCGCGCGGAAGGAGCAAATAAAAAACCTCGGCTCTGAAGCCGAGGTTTTAAAATAAGTAAGGTCCGGCAGATTAGAAATAGGTCATATTAAAAAAGCTTTCTACTTTTTTTGTTTCCATTTCTTTTGCCATAGCCTCGTCCAGAACAGTAACTGGCACGCGCCCTATCGAGAGCAATTTCCCGTGATAGTCGGCAAGAGAAAGCTCCTTGCCGATTTTCTTGGAGTATTTGCTCTTTAAAGCGTCAAATTCCTGCGCGCCTATTACGTATGCTACGGCGTTCAAAGGATTAAGCGCCAAATAATCTATATTTGCTTCCGCCTCTTCCTTTTTAAAGCCGTTTTCCACCAAGTAATCTACGGTTTGGGTATAATTGGCGGCCATGGTCTGCATATTGTATTCCGCAACCGCAAGCAGGGCTTTGGTGTAATTGAACCAGGCCAAATTCATCTTATCTTCCTGAGAAGAAAAATAATCCGTAGTGCCGGCAAGATTGAGGGCATATTTCACCCAACCGTTGATGAAGAACGGGTCGTTGGAAAGTTTCCTGAGCACGCGGCCCTCTTCCGTAGAGATGGAATACATAAGGTTCTTGCCCGGGGTGATATATTCCAGTACGTCCATCTTAATTCTGCCATAGTTAAAGCGGGAGGCCAACAAATCCTTGTCCTCGGCTTTAGGCATGGTTATAAGAATATCGCCCATCTGCTTGTTGAGCAGCGGGAACGGCGGCAGATAAGAAATAGGCGTAAGTTTGTTTGCCAAGTACTTAGGCGCGGGAGCTATTACCACTTGCAAAGCGCCTGCCGGGAACATCTTTTTATCCGCGAAGAATACCGTCGCTTTCTTAAATGTGTCGGCATAAGAATCAAGCAATTTCTTCGTTCCCGGATTGGAGGTATAAGTGGAAATAGCTTTATAATAATCCTGCGGGAAGATGGTTATCAAGCCTTTTTTGTCTGTTCTGTCCGCTTTTTCCTCTTCGGTCAAAGTTGGTTCGACGACGGGTGTAATGGATCTGATAAGTTCCTTTTTGCTGGTTTCCAGTTCTTTGTCCAGCGCTTTCTTTAACTTGGAAAAAGCCATTTCCTGCTGATATACGTCGTTAAAGAGTTTTTCGTAATTTTCCTCGCCGAGCCTGAAGTCAACATATTCCTTTTTGAGCATTATCTCTTTTAGGAAGTCGGCGTAATTCTTAAGGGCTGTTTGCGCCGCGGCACAGGCTTTTTTTGCCTGGTCTCTGTTGTACTCGTCGGAGCTGATTTTCATCAGCATAAAGTTAACATTATTAAAAGAAGAGTATGCAAGCTGCGCTTTTTCTATGGCGAGCCTCAAGAATAAATCAGGCGGATTGTCTATATTAAGTTTGCCTTGCTCCAATATTTGCGGCAGGGTTTGAACTCTTTTTAAAGCGTCGCGCTGCCTATCGGCCGCGGAGGCGTAATTTTTAAGCAATATATCGTAAATTGCATCTACGGCCTGAAGGTACCAAAGCGGATTTTTTGAAAGTTCGCTTTCATTATCTATGGCGAAGAGTTTTTCTCCGATAAGTTCCTTGAGAATATAATAATCTACCTTTGTATAAGGCGAAAGCGTTTTCGGATTTATTTTATCCAAGGCGTCCTGCAAGGAAAGCAGGGTTTGCTTCCTGGCCACTTGGGCTTGGACGTCCCTTTCCTGTAAATCAGAATGATAGCCCAAAGTTCCCGCGCGCGTAGCTTCTTCCTGATACATTGAACTTAAAATGGCGACATATTTATCGCCCAACTCCAACACTTTGTGGTCCATCATCAAAATGTCGGTGTCGGTATCCCCTGAGTAGCTTTTCGCCTGCGCTTGCGACGTTAAAACCCCTGCGCCGAGCAGAAAAGCGACTGCCGTCAATATTAGTTTTTTCATTTAATAATCTTCTCCTTTATATAGAGTCAAAAATAAAAGTCATCAATAAAGATACTGCTATTGTATCACTTTTTTGGTATAATTTGTATATAGATTACCGAAACGGTTTTTTCAACCGTAAGAGATTGACAAAATATTTGCAGGCTTTAAAAATATTTGTTATAATTTCTTCATAAGGGAAGGGCCATTAGCTCAGTTGGTAGAGCAGACGCCTCTTAAGCGTAAGGTCACAAGTTCGAGCCTTGTATGGCCCACTTCATTTTTAAATCAGTTAATACCATGGACGGATGGCGGAATTGGCAGACGCGTACGGCTTAGGACCGTATGGATTTTCCGTGAGGGTTCAAGTCCCTCTCCGTCCATAGTTTTTTTATATAGGAGAAATTATGTCCAGTTTTGCTGTAGCGCAGGATAATGAAGTCAATACGAAAGAAATTTCAAAAAAAGGTTGTACTGTAAATTTGGAAGTTACGGCGCAAGCCAGTTTGGTAAACAAATGTTTTCACAACGCATTGCTGCAAGTCCAGGCAAAAGCCCAGATGCAGGGTTTTAGGGCCGGCAAAGTACCTTTGGATATAGTAAAGAAAAATTTTACCGCCCATATTATGGAACGCGCGGCGGATTTGGTCATCAGGAACGCTTCGGCCAAGGCTTTGGAGCAGAGCGCTCTTAAGGCTGTAATGGCGCCGGCGATAACTAAGGTGGATTTTACTTCTTTGGCGGAGAATAAACCTTTTTCCTTTGAGATGAGCGTCGACGTCGCGCCTGAATTTAAAGTAAAGGGATATAAGGGTATAGAGGTAACCAAGAAATCCGAGACCGTCAGCGAAGAAGACGTTAACAAACATTTGGACGAAGTATTGGAACATAACTCCAGCTTGGAAACCGAAGGCGAAGGCGCGGCTGTAAGCGACAGCAGCTATGTCGTGGTAAAATACAGCGGCAGCAAAGACGGCAAAGCCGAGGCTAAGTATTCCAGCGACGGGGAACTTGTTGATATGTCCGCCCCTCAGACGGTAGCCGGCCTGGCCGACGCGATTAAAGGCGCCAAAAAGGGCGAGAGCAGAACTTTTGACGCTAAAGTCGACGAAGATACAATCAATTTTACCGTACAGGTAGAAGAGATAAAAAAGAAAATAAAACCCGAACTTAACGACGCTTTCGCGAAAGATATGGGTTTTGACAATGTCGAAAAACTTAAAGAGACGGTAAAAACCTCCATGGAGCGCGAAGCCAAAAGCGCGAGCGAACGCGACGTGGTAAAACAAATAGAAGATGCTTTGGTAAAAGAGAACGATTTTGATTTGCCCTCCGGTTTGGTGGAATATTATACGCAGATATCCGTGGGAAATTTCATCAACAGAATGTTCGGCGGTAAGACGCCCGATCTTACGGAAGACAACAGGAAGGCCTTTGCCGAGAGAATGCGCCCCGGCGTGGAAAGGGATTTGAGGATAGGCTATATCGTACACGCCATAGCGGAAGCGGAAAAACTTGAAGCTACGGAAGAGGATTGGAAGGCCGAACTTGATAAGGCATTGGCTTCTCAGCCCAAAGAGGAAAGCGGCATAAAGAAGTTCTTTAACGATCGCAAGGACGAAGTAATGGCGACGATAAACGAACGCAAAGTGTTCGATTTCCTTAAGAGCAACGCCAAGATAAAATAAATATAGGCGCAATTTGATAAAGCGGGGCGGTTTATCCGTCCCGCTTTTTTGTTTGACGGCCTGATTTACGGGGAATATTTTATAATGTTTTAATTTGGTAAAATATATATATGATAGAAAGAACCAAAAGATTGGAAACTCTGTTTCTGGAAGAAATCAATACCATAATCAGCCGTATGATAGCCAGCGGCAGCTTCAGCGGGTTTATTACCGTTACGGGCGTAAGAATATCCAAGGACTTATCTACGGCGAAAGTGTTTTATTCCGTTTTCGGCAGTGACGAGGACAAAAAGAGGGCGGCGCATAACCTTTCCGCGCTTAGGGGGGAAATAGGCTCTTTGTTAAGAAAGAGGATCCACATTAAAAGAATACCGTCTTTCTCTTTTGAAATTGACGATACTCCCGAGCGTGCCTCCAGAGTAGAAAAAATATTTTCCAAGATAGAAAAGGACCATGAGCAAGCAAGTTAACCCCGCGTTTAAAGCCATAGCCAAAGCCATAGCCAAAGGACGTAAGTTTTTTGTTGCGGGCCATCAAAACCCCGACGGCGACAGCTTGGGCTCGACCTTGGCCGTATGCAGTTTTTTAAGACGTCAGGGCAAAGAAGTTTACCCTTTCAGCAATGACAGGCCTGGCGACGATTTGTTTTTTATGCCCGGTCTTGACCGCATAAATTTTTCCGTCTTGCCCGATGAGTTTGATTTCGATACAATGATCCTTCTTGAATGTTCTGACAAAAAACGCGGCGGCAATTTGGACCCGTTGTTTGACAGCGTGAAAACCGTTATAAACATCGATCATCACATTACCGGCGAAAATTACGGGACTATAAATTATATCAACGCTCAAGCTTCCTCCACGGCTGAGATAATAACCCAGCTTTTTGAATATATGAAGGCCGAAATAACACCCGAGGAAGCCACCTGCCTCTATACGGGCCTGGTGACTGATACGGGGCGGTTTCTTCATTCCAATACTACGGCCGAAAGTATGAGGGTGGGTGCGGTGCTTTTGTCGCGCGGCGCAGATATACAGAAAATAAATACGGTAATATATAACACCAAACCATATAAAGAACTAAAACTTTTGGGCCGCGCGTTGGAAAAACTCAACCTGTTAAACGGTAATACTTTGGCGGAAATCACTTTGACTTCCAAAGATTTTGATTTACTGGGCGTAGATCCGCGCCATACTCAGGGGATAGTAAGCCAGCCGATAATGATACCCTCGGTGGAAGTATCGCTATTGTTGAGGGAAGAGCCCGGCAGAATAGCGGTAAATCTCCGCTCCAAGGGAAGAGTGGACGTCAGCAAGGTCGCGGTACTTTTCGGCGGCGGCGGCCACGCTAGAGCGGCGGGTTTTAAAGTTGAAGGCGCGAAACTCGACGAGATAAAAAACCGTCTTATATCTTCCGTAACCAAGGAAATATCAAAACTGCAATGAGCGTAGAGAGCGCGATACTTCTTGTGGACAAAGCCCCGGGCTGGACTTCCCATGACGTCATAGCCTATACGCGCGGCGTGCTTAAAATAAAGAAAGTCGGACACAGCGGCACTCTGGACCCTATGGCCAGCGGGCTTCTTATTTTATTGCTCGGCAAAGCCACAAAAATGCAAAGCGAATATTTGGGCCTTCCCAAAAGATATGCGGGGCAAATTACGCTTGGAGCGGAAACCGACACTTGGGACGCGGAAGGCAAAACCGTAAAGACCGCGCCTGTTCCGCCTTTCGGCAGAGAAGATCTTGAGAAAGTTTTAAAGGAATTGACGGGTAAAATAAAGCAGCCGATACCGTTTTACAGTGCCAAAAAAGTCAACGGCCAAGCCATGTACAAAAAAGCGCGCATGGGCGAAAATATAGAGCGCGAAAACGAAATCGAAATTTACTCTTGGGACAAAGTCGCCCTAGACGGCAATAAGATAGAATTTGAAGTTTCCTGTTCAAGCGGCACATATATCCGTTCTTTGGCGGTTATGATCGCGCGGAAGTTGGGAACGCTCGGGCATTTGAGCAAACTGAGAAGGATTAGCATCGGGGAATTTGACGTTAAGGACGCTTTAAGCATAGAGAAAATAAAAACAATGCGGGCAGAGGAAATAGAAAAGTGGTTAAGAATTTTATAGCTATCGGCAGTTTTGACGGTGTCCATTTGGGGCACAGACATTTGTTTGGTGTGCTTAAGGACTTGGCGGCGGAACACAAAATGAAGCCGCTTTTGCTGGTTTTCAATATTCCGCCAAAAGTGGTTATGGACGCGTCGCACGGCGTGCTTACCACCCTTGAGGAGAAAAAAAACCTGCTTAAAAAGAGCGGAATGACGCGCGTTGAATTTCTGGATTTTAAAAAAATTAAGGCCTTGAGCAAAGAACGCTTTTTTGAAGTTCTGCTTAAGAAATACAATATGGGCGGGATTTTATGCGGAAAGGATTTCGCTTTCGGCAAAGATCGCGGCGGCAAGATAGATTTTATAAAGAAAGCCTGTTTGGAGAACGGTGTTATATTCGAAAGCTGTTCGTTTTTGGAAGCGGGAGGGGAGAAAGTTTCCTCCTCTTTGATAAGAAAGGCTTTAAAGGGCGGCGATATAGAGGCCGTTAATGAAATGCTCGGCTCCAGATACGAGGTTAGCGGGAAGATAGTAAAAGGGCGTCAGATGGGGCGCAAGATCGGGTTTCCTACCGCCAATATAGATTTTGATCCGCTTAAGATATTGCCGCGCGGCGTGTACGCCGTAAAGGCGAAGCTTGGCCGCAAGGAATATAACGGTGTATGCAATATCGGGCGCAGACCGACGGTGGAAGAAGGCGGTTTGCCCACTTGCGAAGTTCATATACTGGACTTTAACCGCGATATATACGGGCGGGAACTGACGGCGGAATTTATCGCCAAAATAAGGCCGGAGCGTAAATTCGGCACGCTTGGCGAACTTACCCAGCAAATAAATAGAGATTCAATATTGGCCTATAAGTTGCTTAAACATGTGTAATTTTTTGTCGTTCTCGGTTACGGCGGGTGAATTTCGCCCAGTAAACCTTTACAAGTTTTTTAGTATTTGTTATAATAAATAAGACGTCACCGTAGCTCAGCTGGTTAGAGCGGGCGTTTCATAAGCGCCAGGTCGGTGGTTCAAGCCCACCCGGTGACACCATTTTTAATATTACCCGCCATAAGGCGGGTTTTTTATTGGCAAGATACGGAGAAGTAGAACTCCAAGTCGGGAAAAAGCCGCTTTTTTAATTCCGCAAACGAGGAATGCCACAAACAATTGTTCCCGACGGCAAGGTAAAATAAAAAATATTGACAAAACTCTCATACATAGTTAAAATCTTAATATGGAAAAGATAATAAAATCATTTAAAGCTTCTTTTAGAAAAGGCATTATTTTCGGCCTGCTGGATATAGTATTCAGGCTGGTGGCATTGTTTATATGGTTTGCCACGGTAAAACTTTTATGCGTTTTCGTTTATGAGGCGCTTTTCCAGGAGCCGCTGTTTTCCGAAACGATATGGTGGTGTGTTTATTCTTTCTTGATGTTTATCACCGTTACGGCTTTGGCATACGAGGCCGTTTGGGACAGAGAATAAAATTTTCGACTCATAAAAACCCTCGGCGTCAAGCCGGGGGTTTTTTGTATCTTGTGCCCCCAGGGCATGCCGGGGCGATAAAGGTTTTGCCGTCGCCAAAAATAGAAGAACTCTTCTTGTTACTATAAATTGACTGTGCAGGCGGCAATCCGCTATACCCGTCACTTTTTGCTTTCGCTTAAGGAAAGAGAATCGTTGCTCAGAGGGGAGTATTTTAGTGCGGAAGAATAATAAGCCCCGCGCTTAAAGCGTGGGGCTTATCGTTTTTGAGGGGATAAGAATCTAGCTCTCTTTTATTATAGAGGCCATAATCTCGTTTTTCTGGATATGGTTGGTGCCTTCGTAAATTTGGGTTACTTTGGCATCGCGGGCGAATTTCTCCAGCGGGAAATCGCGCGTATAGGCTATGCCTCCGCAAAGGTTTATGCAGCGGTCGGCCACTTGCATAGCGGTATCGGAACAGAACAGTTTTGCCATAGCGCTGTATTTCGTCCAGCGCGGGCCTTTAAGGTTTTTAAGCTCGTCGTGTACGGTGGTGTTGTTCTTTAAAGCGTTTTGCGATGCGGCCAAAAAGTCCTTATCCATTAAGGAAGTCAGTTTGAAAACCAAAGCTCTGCCTGCTTCCACTTTTGCGGTAAGTTCGGCCAGTTCGTGACCTATGCTTTGGAAGGATATTACAGGCTGGTCAAACTGTTTTCTTATCTTCAAATATTTTACCGCTTCGGACATAGCGCCTTGTGCTAAGCCCAAAGCCTGGGCAGCGATGCCGGGGCGGGAGTAGTCAAAAGTTTCCTGTACGATAAAAAGCCCCTTTCCTTCACCGCCCAGCAGGTTGGAAGCGGGTACTTTGCAATCTCTAAAAATCAAATCATAGGTGGGGTTTGTCCTAAGCCCCATTTTGCGTTCTTTCTTTCCGAAGGTAAAGCCCGGCGTTCCCTTTTCCACCACGATAAGCGATATTCCTCTTGCGCCTCTGGAGGGGTTTGTCGATACCGCGACGGTATAGAAATCTGCGGCCTCGCCCGTGGATATATAATGTTTTGAGCCGTTTAAAATATAATAGTCGCCTTCCTTCACGGCGGTGGTTTTTATGGAGGTTGCGTCAGATCCCGCCTGTGCCTCGGATAACGCGAAAGTCCATAGCTTTTTGCCCGAAGCCAAATCCGGCAGCCATTTAGCCCTTTGTTCCGGCGTCGCCCAGAAGAACATCGGCATACCGCCCAAAGCGCTTGTACCCGCGGGCAGCGCCAAACCAATGCATACTTTTGAAAGTTCTTCCAATACCAAAGCCAAAGCGTTTACGCCCAAGCCTTCGCCGCCGTATTCCTTGGGCAGCCAAAGCCCAAACAATTTTTGCGCCGCCATTGCTTCTACGGCTTCGGGGCAGAATTCTTCCTTTTCGTCGTATTTTGCCCTAAGCGGTTTAAATACTTCCAAAGCCAGTTTTTTTGCTCTTTCAACGGCTTCGCGTTCCGCTTCATTATTAAAATAGTTCATCTTCGTCCTCCTAAATTCAGGTAAAGTTCGCGCTGTCGGTTAATCATATTTTTTATGTCGAAATCTTCCAAATCTTCTTCCTTGAAAGAAAAATCTTTCCTCTTTAGGGCTTTGATATGCCCTTGCGCCAAGGCTTTGTAATCGCCGCGCTTTATTAAAAAACCGTTTTGCCCGTCTTTAAGTATTTCCTTTACGCCGCCGCTGTCATAACATATGGCGGGCACGTTCATGAATAGGGCCTCGGCCAATGCCATCGGCAGGCCTTCCCAAAGCGAACTGAGCGAAAACAGTTCAGATACGGCCAGCAATTGCTCAATATCCTTGCGGTGCCCCAAAAGTTTAAAATTGTTTTTAAGTTTATATCTGGCTATAAGTTTTGCGGCCGCTTTTTTTAGAGGGCCGGTGCCCGTATAGAGATATACGCAGCGCGGTTCCTTGCGGCATACTATCGCCGCGGCGCGTATCATATCCAGCGGGTTTTTCTGCGGTTTTAAGTTGGCCGTGCTGAGTATTATCCTGGCATTGGGTTTCAGGCCGAGCTCTTTTAGTTTGGCTTCTCTGTCAAAATCCTTAAAGTCCGCCCGCCGTTTGACTTCTACGCCCGCCCTTATAAGGCGGCATTGGGACGCTTTCGCGATTTTAAGCCTTAGGGCATTGTCCATATCTTCCCTGGATACGAAAACGAGGCGGTCGGTAAATCCCGCCAAGAGCTTTTCCGCCAAAATATAGAAATATTTTTGCGTCGTTTTTTGCCCTTCATAAAAGGAAAAGCCGTGAACGGTATGCACTATCTTCGGCCTTTTGATTAAAGAGGCTGCCGCCAGTCTGCCCAATATGCCCGCCTTGGAAGAATTGGTGTGTACTATGTCGGGGCGGATATTCTTTAGCCTTTTGCGTATTTGGAAAAACGCTTTTATGTCCTTTACGGGCGATATTTCCCGCACCATATCTGGTATAAAGAAAATGGATTTGATGGTTTTCTTGGCGGTTTTATCCAAAAATCCGCCCTTGCCGCATAAAAGATAGGTTTTGAAAGGCGGGCGATTGATATTTTTTACGCTGTAAAGCACGCTCTTTTGCGCGCCGCCCAATTCCAGTTTGGTTATTATAAAAGCGATTTTCTTATTTGCCATTTTTCCGTTATTTCCAAGTCGGGGTAATAATATTTTATGATTTCCTGCGAGGTTTTCCCTTCGCGCGCCAGGCCGAAGGCGCCGTCTATGCATAAGCCTTTGCCGGCGCCGCTGTCGCTGCCGAGCAGCAGAATGTCTTTCTTAAACGGCACGAAGGTAAAGAACGGCGATCTTAAAGTGCCCGCGGCTATGATGAAATTGGCCTCGTCAAAATCCGTTTCCACGCTTTTTTTACTGCCGACAAACCGCATAGCCTTTACCCTTCCGTAAGGCGTCGTTTGGGCGGGTTCGAAATATTTTAAGGAACCGATGTCGTATTTCTGTTTAAGGCGTGCTTCTATTTCCTTTAATGGCATCAGGTATATCCATTTTGTCGAAGACCACAAAGTAGGGTCTTGCGGTGCGGAGAAAAGGTCTTTGGGTGGGTTTGAAAGCATATATTTAAACAGATTGACGGGCGAGAAGTTGTAATTCCTATTCTCTTGAGTGTTCTTTGTCCCGTCTTCGCTTGCCCAAGAGCAGGATTTATATATTTCCGCCTGCGCCAGAAGGGGGAGATCACCTTCTTTGGCGGGCTGCGCCAAAACTTGGTTTTCCGTATTTTTCGCCGCGTCCCGCACATAGCGAGATTCCATATTTACGCCGCCGTAATTTATGCGGGGGGAATTATCTGGAATGTCAAAAAGCTCATTTCCACCGGCGGATAAGTGCCAAACCAAGGCCGTTCTTAAGGCCAGAGCCGAGGCTTCTAAAGCGGCGGGCGTCTTTATGCCGCGCGTCATGGACATTAGCAAAGCGGGGATTACGTCTTCCAAATAAGTGTAATTGACCAGCACCATTCCTTGCTCTACGGGTATTACAAGCAAACTGCCTTTAAGTTCTTTGTCGCCCAAATTAGCCGCGAAGATATTTTCCGCCTTGGCGTCTTTGACGATAAAGGAATAGCCCTCTTTCTTTAGGCTGATTACGAAAGGCCTCTTCGTCGAAAAATCCGCCGCGCCCCATTTGTTCTGTATGTGTATGCCTTTATGCTCTTTATCGAAGGTTATGGCTTTGGGGGTATAGGCTTCGCCCGAGATCACTTCGCCCATCAGATCGTCCTTTATGACGAAATCCGCCCCCGGCATAAGATTAAAACTGGTTATAGGCGTCAGCTGCGCCTGATAGTTGGAGAACAATCCTATCCTTATCTGCCTGGAATTAGAGAGAGAGGGCCGTTTGGTGTATATCTCGGAAAGTTTAGTGTAGAATAAATAATTTTCCGGCGCGTATGGCAGATATTTGGATAGTTTTTTAAGCCTTTTTGCGCTGGTTTTGTCGCCATTGTCCAATATGTACAAACTGGCGTAGCTCTGCCATGCGGGTATGCGATGTTTTAGTTTATATTGAATATCGGCCTGATATTTTTGCGCCATATAATTATTGGAATCGTGCGCCAAGGCTTGTTCTATAAGGGCGGAGGCGGCCTTTTTATCCTTGCCCGATAGTCTTGCCATTAAATAGGCTGCGTGCGATATCACGTAAGGATCTGTACCGTAGAGGTTTTGCAGTATTTCCATTGATTTTTCGGCTTTATCCGCGTTGAAATAGGCCTGAGCCATCGCTAGCTTGGCGGAAGATATATATTCAAAATCGGCAGTTAAAAAGGGAAGTTGGTCATATTCTTTTTGCGCTTCTTTTATTTTGCCTTGCGCGGCGTATATCCAAATCCTCAATAACTGGGCGAAAGGATAGTTCGGGTTCAAGGTTAAAGACAAATCCGATAATTTAAGCGCTTGTTTATATTCCGCCCTTTGCAGATGTATTATCAAAGCGTTTAAAGCTGCTTCCACTCTTATTTCCGGCATAAGGCCTTCGTTTTGGGACAGTTCGGTATAAAGTGTTAAGGCCTCTTGGCTTTTGCCTTGGCTATATAAAGTGTTCGCTTGGGAAATTTGCGGATAAATATTATATTCGATAACGGTTTTGGTTATGATATTGTCGTTTAGTTTTACGTCGGGCAGATGCTTTACGGCCATTATGTTTTGCGAAGGCTCTGTGCTTTCGGGCTGTGCCTGCGGGGTGATATCTTCTTGTTGGGTGTCTTCGGTTTTTACGGTCAGGGCGGAATTGCCCGCCATATAATCGTTGAGGCTTTGCCCGAAAGATATAAGCGGCAGGGCCGCAAAAACAGCTAGGAGTATAATATTTCTAATAATTCTCATAATATAATTATACCAACTTAAAGCGTGCGGCGCAGAACCTCCGGCACTGTTTGCTTGCTCCCGACGGAAAAAAGCCTGTTATGCGTATGTGACAAAAAAACTATTATATGTTATGCCCAGTATAAGGGCGTATATTATTCGTTTTGATTACCCTTTTTATTTATTGATTTTTAAAATTAGTTTTTTGTATAAATATTAAGTATGATTAACAAAAGAAAAGAAAAATTTATTATTGGTATTATTCTTGTCATCGTCGGCGTTATGATTATGATTTCTACGCTGACTTCGGGCGTATTTTATTCCAAAATTACTTTAAACAGCGTTGATAATGCCGTTTACGTGAGCGGTATCGGCGGGCAGAAGAAAATAGCGCCTCTTGTGCAGGCCCGTTCTTTTAAAATGAAAACCAATTATAAAAAGGGATTTTTTTCAGCACAGGGCAGTTTGTGTTATAATTTGGAAATGACAAAAGCCGATGGCGAAAAAGAAGAGATCTTCCCTTTTTGCGTTGCCAGCTCAGAGAAAATGAAATCCATAGCCAAAAAGGCTTCCTCTTTTTTGGAAAATCCCAAAGGCTTTGTTTTTAGCGCGGGAGTATTTTCCTTAAATAATCTAATTTTGTTTTTTGTAGCGCTCTTTGCCGTTTTGGTGGGAGCATCTCAAATAAGCTCCGCAAGGAAAATGTAATTTTTTGTTACTTGAATACAAAAGGCCGAAGAAAAATCTTCGGCCTTTTTTGTTTCTAATTTAAAGCATATATAAGGCTTTGCCAAAAACGCTTGATATCGCACATCTCGTTTGACGGGCATTATTATTGTTTTAAAGCGTTAAGAAGCGTGTTTTTTATTCTTAAAAGCCCTTCTTTTAAAGTTTCTTTAGGGCAGGCGAAATTTATTCTTATAAAACCTTCGCCCTCTTTACCGTAAATGGCGCCGGGGTTAATCCTTACGCCGTTTTTAAGCATAAGGTCCGATACTTCCTGCGAGGTTTTACCCAATATTGAACAATCCACCCACGCCAGATAGGTTCCCTCAAGCGGGGCAACGGGGAATTGCGGCAGCTGGGTTTGAAAAAACTCCTTAAGCATAAGATAGTTTTCGTTAAGGTAAAGATTTAATTGGTCAAGCCAATCCCCGCATTGATTATAGGCTGCCGTCAATGCGTCAATGCCGAACGGGCCTATCATTGATACTTCGTTTTCGTGGAGGGCTTTTTCTATTTTTGCACGTACGGTTTTGTCCGCTGCAAAAATGTTGGCGCATTGAAGGCCAGCCAAATTAAAAGCCTTACTTGGCGAGGCGCAAGTAACGCTGTTTAATAAAAACTCCTCGCTTATCGACGCAAAGGGGGTATAGATAAAACCCGGACGGATAAGTTCACAATGTATCTCGTCTGCTATTACAAATACTTTGTTGTCCAGGCAGATGCGGCCGATTTTTTCCAGCTCGGACCGGCTCCATACTCTGCCGACGGGGTTATGCGGATTGCACAATATCATCAGCCTTACTTTCGGGTCGGCCGCTTTGCGAGCCAAATCCTCAAAATCTATGGAGTAACAGCCGTTTTTGCGTATCAAAGCATTGCTTTGTATGGCGCAGCCGTTATTAAGTACGGAAGAAAAAAAGCAATTGTATACCGGCGTTTGGAAAAGAACTTTATCGCCGCTTTGCGCCAAAGCTTTTATTATGGCCGTCAAAGCCGCCACCACACCGGTAACGGGCAAAATCCAGCCTGGGCGCAGCTTAAGGCAGTGGCGACCTTCAAACCATTTGACTATCGCCTCATAATAAGAGGACGAAGGTTCGCTGTATCCGAACACCCCGTGCCCCAAACGCTTTTGCAAAGCCGCTATTATCGGCGGAGCCGCTTTAAAATCCATATCGGCGACCCAAAGCGGTATCATTTTCTCATCGGAGGTAAAATCCCACTTTACGCTTTGCGTAGAGCGTCTGGAAACAATGGTGTCAAAATCGTATTTGCTAGGCATTATTTGCCTCTTTGACAGGAGGGTTTATACACCTCTTTACCTTTGGCTATATAATCTTTGAGGACTTTTTTGCCCGCTTCAGGCTCTATTTCCCCATAGACCTCTATTCCGCGTTTGGCGAAAGCCTCAAACCACCCCGGCTTAAAGCCTTCGTCAAAGCCTGTTATAGCTTCAACGTCGGAGGAGTTTACTCCGTAGAAAATTCTCTTTATCCCGCTCCACATTATCGCGCCCATGCACATTACGCAAGGCTCTGCCGTGACGTATATGGAAAGATTATACGGGGCCAAATCATAAGTTTTTAATTTCTCGTGCGCTTGCCTTATGGTATTTACTTCCGCGTGGTTAAGGCAGCATTGTTCTTGCGCGACGCTGTTGGCGCGTTTGGCGACCAAATTGCCTTTATCGTCATATATCGCGGCGAGGAACGGCCCGTAACCTTTATCCGTCAAAAGGGCGGTTTCCGCTTGTAAATCAAGTATTATTTTTTTTGCTCTTTCGAGCTCCTCCTGCGGAAGGTCGGTTTTGGTATTCTTTATCATATAAATCCTTTTGAGAAAAGTTCCCGCGCGATAAAGTCATCGGCGCGGAAAGTGTTTTTTGTTGAGATTGCTCTTATTATGATTATATCATAAGCGGGGCCCGCCGCAGAGCCATAACCCTGTTGCCGTTGATACTTCTTTAAGTTATAATAACTTTTTTTAGAGGGGGTAATTATGAACTGGGAAAGTATTTTTGTGGGGTTGGCAGCTTTTGTAATTATAGGGGTGTTCCACCCGATAGTGATAAAGGGGGAATATTATTTCTCCAAGAGAATTTGGCCTTTGTTTCTAATAGCGGGCATTTTGTTTGTTGCGGGGGCTCTTTTTACGGAAGGTAATTTTCTTTCGGCGGTGTTAAGTATAACGGGGTTTACCTGTTTGTGGAGCATAAAGGAGCTTTTTGAGCAAGAAAAACGCGTAGAAAAAGGCTGGTTCCCCAAGCGGGAAGGAAAGAAAAAATGACGAGGCCGTCTAGCGTTTAAATTATAAAAATCAGAGGAAAAATTCCGCCTCTTTGTTTGTTTTAAGCAATTTGCGCTCAAACATTTTAAAAATAATTTTCGCTTTTACGGAGTGGAACCCTCTTGCTTTTTGCGGGCATGCTTTTACGCAGGCCATACAGGATATGCATTTATCCGGATCGGTATTGCGCGGATTTGCCGCATTTATGGCATTGGCCGGACAAATTTGAAAGCAAATCCTGCATTTATCGCACTTCCCGTCCGCCGTAGGATAAAACGGTATTTTGCCGTAAGGTTTAAACGGATAATGCCCTTTAATGAAAACTTCTTTGTCAAGGGCCTGCTCATCGGTAAGTTTTAGCTTTATTTTTCCCATGAAATCGGCAAGCGCGGAAAGATCTTTCCCGTTAGGGCGGCCAAAGCCGGCTTTTTCGCAAAAGCTGTGCGGAGCGATAAGCGCGGCAGCGCCTATGGTCTTGAAGCCGTTTTCGGAAGTTATTTGTTTAAGTTCCAGCAAGGCGTCGTCGTAATCTCTGTTGCCGTATACAGAAAACAATATTGCTTTTGTCCCCATGCCTTTTAATCTGTCAAAAATGCCGTTTTCTATTTGTGCTACCCTTCCGAAGTAAACAGGCGTACCTATTATTACCAAGTCGTTTTCGCAGAAAGTATATGTTTTGCGTCTTTTGTCAAAGTCGGTAAGATCTATTTGCTTATATTTTTCACCGAGCATAGCGGCTGCGGCAAGGACGTATTTCTTCGTCCCGCCCGTAGGGCTGAAGTATACAGCATAGATATTTTTGTCTGTCATAAAGCCGCCGAATCCAACTTAAAAATCCTATTATATATCTTATTTTATCAAAATCGGAACGATATATTTATATTTTACGTATCGGCAAAAATTGCGGATTTTAATATCTTGGGTTATGCTATTTAATTTGCTTAAATTGATATAATCATAATAGACATAATGTAAAAGAGAGGCCCAAATGTATAATTTTAATCCGTGGCATCACGTATCCCCCGGCAATAAAGAAACTTTGCCTTATATAGTAAACGGTATAATAGAGATACCCAAAGGCACACGCGCCAAATACGAACTGGATAAAGAGAGCGGCATGCTCAGGCTTGATAGAGTTTTGTATTCTTCGGTCTATTATCCCGCCAATTACGGTTTTATCCCGCGTACATACGGCGCCGATAAAGACCCGCTGGATATTTTGATACTCTCGCAGGCGGAAGTGGTGCCGATGTGCATTGTTCCCGCGCGCATTATCGGCGTTATGAGGATGCTCGACGCCGGGGAAGCCGACGATAAAATAATAGCCGTAGCGCAGGGCGATCCTAACGTCAGCCACTACACAAACATTTCCGAATTGCCCGATCACTTGGTTTCGGAAACGATGAGCTTTTTTGAAGATTACAAAAAGCTGGAAAACAAGACTGTAGTGGTGGAGAAGATATTCGATAAAAATACCGCCGTGAAAATCCTGCAGGAAGCTCTAATTGCCTATGAGGAAAAATACGTAACGTTCAGCAATTTTTCCCAGGCTTGCGGCAAGTAATATTCTAAGCCTTTTTATGAAGGATATTTTTATATATTTCCTTTTATGAATGCCTGATAGGGATATAACTTGTTCTATTCTGGCGATAGGGCATTATTGCTTCCTTGAGAGATAAAAGATATTTCTACACTATCCTTGCCTAGTATTTCGGATAGTTTTTGAGGATTTCTTAATCGCCCTATCGGTGTATAGCGATAACTTGTCTTGAAATCTTTATAGAACAGAACAAGACAGTCGTCGGAAAAAAGCATAAGATCCCCAGTTTTGATTTCTGTAATATTCTTAGGAGATGCAGGTAAAGGCTTTGTAAGATAAGAGTATTTTTCATTCCCGTTGAGCTCAATCATTCTTATTTTTAATGGAAGAATTTTTTTAAATTCGAGTGCCGTCTCATTATTTAGCAGGAATAATTCAAAACGGTGCTCTCCTATTTGTACGGATATTTCGCTAGTCATAGTTGAAACCCCTTTGGATTGCTCAGCGCTTGCAGGTTTTGTTTCCCCGCAAGCACTGAACAAAAATAATGAAATTATAAATACTTTACAGTAATTTAACACTTTCATTATTTAAGATATTCCTTATAAAAATGCTCTATTTCGTCAAAAGGTATTTTGTCGGAATTATCATATAGGTCGACGTGATTTGCACCCGGTACAATTAAAAGCTTCTTATTGGTCCCGGTTAATTTGTTAAAAGCGTCCTCACTGAAGTATTTGCTGTGCGCTTTTTCACCGTGAATAAGTAATACTGGCGTTTCTATTTCACTGCTATAGGCTAAAATAGGTAAGTTTATAAGTGAAAGAGAGGATGTCGTATTCCAATTGCCGTTTGAGTTTATAGAACGTTTATGGAAGCCCCTGGGCGTTTTGTAATAATCCCAATAATCTTTGACAAATTGCGGTTCATTACCTGTAAGTTTTTGAGGTAATCCCTCAGCTTTTGCATAGGTGCCGTTTTTAAAATCTTGTGTACGCTGATCATTTAGAGTTTTTTTGAGAGCAAGCCTAGCCTTTGCGTCCATGGTGTCAAAATACCCCTTAGCGGATACTCTGGTCATATCATACATTGTAGAAGTTACTGTCGCTTTGATACGAGTATCAATTGCCGCGGCGTTTAAAGCGAAACCTCCAAATCCACATATTCCCAAAACTCCTATTTTATTAGGGTCAACATTTGCTTGATTTGAAAGGAAGTCTATCGCCGCGCTGAAATCTTCCGTATTAATATCAGGTGAAGCTATATTCCTGGGTTTTCCTTTGCTTTCGCCAGTGTAGGAAGGATCAAACGCCAAGGTTATGAATCCTTTCTGCGCCAATGTTTGCGCATATAGACCGGAAGCCTGTTCTTTTACGGCTCCAAAAGGTCCGGAAATTGCTATGGCAGGAAGTCTTTGCCCTTTTTTCACTCCTTTAGGAATATATAAATCGCCGGCAAGAACAATGCCGAATCTATTCGTAAAATTAACTCGCTTTGATATAACATCGTTACTTTTTTCGAAAGTTTTATCCCATTTTTTTGCGGTAGCCATAACACTTCCTCCAATTAAAAAAACAGCGCTTAGTATAAATGTCGTTAATTTTTTCATTATATCCTCCTTATTCATAAATTATAACTATTGGAGTTAACTCTAAGTCAATATTTTTTATGTTAGATTTGTGTTGGGGGGATAGTTTTCGTGAGAATAGCGGCGTCTTATTGTGTTTTAAGTAAAAGCGGAAGAAAAAGAAAGACAATGGCAAGGGGGGATAAAATCAAGTATTGAATCCGTTTTTATTATAAAAGAACACATGGTTTGATTATATTTTACAGATAGTTTGATTATTTCGGGCAAAATAAATTTAAAATGTTA
>CALUXD010000004.1 GCA_944324665.1 Candidatus Proelusimicrobium volucris
ATCTTTGCTTCTTCCCATTTCCGCATATGCGGCAAAAAATTCACTATTATCGTAAATATTTCTCATTGATAATTACCGCCACAACTTCCGATTTGTCGCTCCGTTGCTTGGCTAAAGTATAGCACAAAACTGTGAACCAGTCTACCTCATTTCAACCTGTCAGCGGCATTATTTTCTCTGGCATACCTTCGCGCTGCTTCCCGGCGTTTCTCGCTGTATGGGGCGGTCAGACGGAAAGAGAAACGCCCCTTTGCAATATCAAACTCCATGCAGCCCGTTTCGGGGTCTGCGTCGGTCTGCTGGCAGATCGCCGTTTATTGCGCTCTCAAATACAGCAACGATTTTGAAAAAGGCGTTTTAACCGCCGTTAATCACTCCGGCGACAGCGATTCTACCGGTAGCGTAACCGGACAAATTCTGGGAGCGTATTTGGGTTTTGAAGCAATTCCTCAAAAATATATTGAACCACTGGAGTTAAAAGAAATAATTTTAAAAACGGCTGATAACTTAACAAGAAAGTAAAAATAACCCTCTCTATTTCGTTTGATATAGAATGCGCTAGTTTATAGTTTATTTTCTTCCTTTAGCTTACTAACATGTTTTTGCAAGCAACCCTCTATTTGAAGATAGCGTAAAACAGCTGATTTACTCAAATCATAACTAATATTGGAAGCGTATTCCTTTAACTGGTTAATAGCGGCTAGATAATGCTCATTCACCACCAATTCGAGCTGGATTTGAAGTTCTCTTTGCAGCTGCAGTTGAACAGCCTTTACGGCTTGCAGGGCATTATATTTCGCTCCTGTTCTAGATACTTTTACTACCGGACTCCACAACATATAAATTTTTTTAAAATGAGGAAAATGTTTATCAATATAGTCTTTATCTTTTTTAAACTTTTGAATAAATTTATTTGCTGTATTGGGCTGACTAGTTTTTGTGTTTACATATTGTAAACCTTGAACATGCGCTGCCACTTCACAAACATATATAGTATTTTCAGCCATTTTCAGACCGATAACGTCTATTTCAGTTTGATGAGGGCCCTTCACGTTATATTCCACAAAATTGCATCCTTTAATATAACGTAAGTATTCTCCAGTTATTTCTTCTGCTACATTATGCATAATTAATTTTTCCTAATCAGTTTAGCAATAGTCATCTATTCCATCAGGTCCTTGCCAGACTAAGCCTCTATCAAGAGTCACTGTTTTTTCAGCTCCATTTCTTTCAAAAAATGAACCTAATGATATATGAACAAACCCCTTATCAAATATAATTTTTGATGCTGACCACGGTTTCATATTTGTTTCATTGGAACAAATAATCCAAATAGTATTATTATCCTTTGATATAACAAAATCTTCTAAAATAGACTCATAATGTTTATTTTTACAGAAAACCTTACCTTTTTGGAGATTTTGAGCATAACCTAATAATGGATTCTCCCTTTCCACATTCATAGGACAAAGAGGAAATTCCGAAGGGATATGCCAATCCTTTTGAAAAGCTCCTGGCGTTAAAGAAACTATTCGAGAGTCTATTACTTGAGGTTGTTGCTCCTTTAGGTCTTTAAAAATCCAATCCCTCATAGTTCCTTTTGGAGTAGTATGTTCTTTAACTCGCCAACGTTCCATATTGTGCAAACAATTAGCGGCCTCTTCCTTCGTTACTGTTCGCATCCAATTGAAATTAGAGTCTTCTTTACTTAGAGGTAATAACTTTGGATTTTCTAAAAACGCCTCTATGCTACCACAAAGATATTCTATTTTTTTACGTGTATAAGGATTTTTAAGTACATTTTCCAACCGGCTCAACCATCGAAGGTTCTCGGGACGATTATTGCGCCGATTTGTATCTATATGATCAACTACATTTTCCTTATGGAGAGGAACTCCATGAAAGGCAGTAGCAACAATTCTGTGAACTCGAACAGAAACTATTTCCATATAACCTGTTAAGGCATTTGGCCTTCCAAAAGTCCATTGATTATCTAGAGGGCGTACACGTTTTCCTGGTCGGGCATGGCGCATTACAGCGCCATTATCCCGCACTGAATAATGCTCGCCTTCATATATACATTCTGTTTCTTCACAAAAATCATCTACACTTACGCTGCTCATAATGCTCATTGTATATCAAATATATAATACAAGCAACAAATTTCCACTTCTTTTTTGAGCAACAGAGCATCATAAGCACTTGTTGCCATTGTACCGCCTCTAAACCGTCATTTAGAGCAGATTTTAGTGGAATAACGAAAAATACCCCGACGAAAGAATTTTTCGTCGGGGTATTTGCTCTAAAGGTTATAAAAAAGATACGGAGAGGGAGGGATTCGAACCCACGGTACGGTTTCCCGCACACTTGTTTTCAAGACAAGCGCCTTAAACCACTCGGCCACCTCTCCATAAAGCCTTATTTATGTATTTTATCAATTATTTACATTTTTTTACAATTCGTGTTTATTAATGTGGATAGTTAGCGTTTCAGCAATAGCGGGGCAACAATGGTATAATAATCTTATGCGGGAAAAAGCCAAAATAGTATACAGATTTAAAGATAATTTATATATAAATCTTACAAACAGATGCCCAAACGCCTGTTCATTTTGCATTAAGACAAAGTTTTCCATGGTGTTTGAAGGCTATAACCTTAACTTGGAAGGCAAAGAGCCCTCCGCCGAAGAAGTGTTGGCGGAAATCCGCCGTCAAAGCCAAGAGGGCCCAGTCGGGCAGATAGTTTTCTGCGGATATGGGGAGCCTACAATGCGCCTTGCCGTACTGCTGGAGATAGCCTCGGTTTTAAAAGAGGATATGGCTTTGGGTAAATATCCCAAGACGCCGATAAGACTTAATACTTTGGGGCTTGGGAATCTGGTATACGGGCGCGACATAACGGGCGATTTGGCCAAAGTTTTGGACAGCGTCAGCATAAGCATCAATTCCCCCAAGAAGGAACAGTGGCTGGAGATTGTTCGTCCTCAGCCTCAGTACAGGGAGCGGGGCTATGAAAGCGTTTTGGAATTTATAAAACTGCTGGCCCTAAAAATGCAAGACGTAACTGTAACGATAGTGGACAGGCTTGGCGTCGACGTGGAAGAAACGGAAAAACTGGCGCGGAGTTTGGGCGCCAGGTTTAGGGTGAGGGAATTTATCACATGAGTGAAAGACCTTCGGCTTGGACCGTTTTATTCTTCAGTTCCGCTTTATGTCTTGGAGTGGTGCTGTTGCTTAATGTTTTCTTTTCCTATTACGATTATTCCTCTGCTTTGCGCGCGGAAAAAAGTAAAACCGCCGAAGCCGCTATAAAGAGCAGGGAACATAAAATAGACAGTATCGCTTTGCGCAAGGTGCGTTTTACTTTAAACAAACCCGATGCCAAGGAAGTGTACGTTGTGGCCAATTTCAGTTTGTGGGAAGAGCATAAAATCAAGTTGGATAGGCAGAGCAACGGCTCTTTCAGCAATTTGATAGTATTGCCGCAGGGCGAGTATAAATATTATTTTGAGGTCGACGGCAAAGCCGAGCCTGACCCCAACAATACCGACGTTGAGGAATACAACGGCAAGAAGGTAAATTTAAGGACGGTTTTGTAATATGACGGAATTTTACGTTTACAATTCCAAAGGGGCAGAAGATACTGCTTTTCTCGCGCAGAAGCTGGCGTCTTTGCTTAGCGGCGGGGAGATATTGTTTTTTAAAGGCCCCATCGGTGCGGGCAAAACGGTAATGGTAAAGGCAGTGGCGAGGTATTTCGGGTTTAAGAAAGAGCCCGCCAGCGCTAGTTTCAGTCTGATGAAGAAGTACAAAAACAAGCGGGGGACTTTATATCACGCCGATTTATTCCGTCTTGAAAGCGGGGAAATGTACAATCTTGGCTTTGAGGAAATGCTGGAGGACGAAGACGGTATTCTCCTTATAGAATGGCCTGCGGCGGCGGAAGATTTTTTCCCCAAGGACAGGCTGGAAATAGAAGTGGTTTTAAAAGGCGGCAATGACCGCGAAATAAAATTCCGCGCCTGCGGCAAAAGAAGCGGCGCTTTATTGGAAGATTTATGCAAACTGATAAAGAAAGAGAAGATATAATTTTAGCATTAGACAGTACGTCTTCCCCTTTATATATGGCGCTATGGCGCGGCGGCAAAATATATCGCGCGCGCAAGGCGGGCATAAAGCAGGAGGAGCTTTTATTCCCGGCATTAAATAAACTTTTAGACAAGGCGGGGATAAAACTTAAGGACGTTACCCACTTTTTTTATGTGAAGGGGCCCGGCCGTTTTACGGGCATAAGGATAGGGATAACTTTAGCTTCGGTATTAAGCGAGATGAACGGGGTAAAACCCTCATCGGCTGATTTATTCGAGATTTTAAGAAAGCAGGCGGAAAGTTCAAGAGAGTATAAAAAGTGGCTCGCCGCCAACCCCGACGGCGTATTGTGCATTATAATACACGCGTTTAGGGAAGAATATTTTTATTTATTTTGTGAAGAAGGCTCTTTGCCCAAGTGGTCTTCTTGGGAGGAGTTGGAAAACGCTCTTAGCAAAGGAGGTCGTCCGATTTACGTATGCGGTTGGGACAAAGACGGCGGTAGTCTTGAAAGAAAATTGCCCAAAGGCTGCGTATATGCGGGCGGGAAATTAAATGCGGTAAAGGCGGAGACGATGTTTTCTCTTTGCCGGGATCTTACGGGGCGCCAAAGCCGGGAAGAAGTGCTGCGTCCGCTTTATTTAAAGCCCGCGCGTTTTGAGTTATGCGGGAAATAGTTTTGTCGCTCGCGGAAATCGGCTGCGCGGGCGAATTGGCCGAGATAGCGGCTTCATCGGATTTTTGCGCCAAGTGGAGCGGCGCGGATTTTGAAAGCGAGATAGACAATAAATTCGCCAGGATATATACGGCACTTTGCGGGATGGAAACGGTAGGTTTTGCGGCGTTTCGTTTCTGCGGGGAGGAAGCGGAACTTACCAATTTTGCCGTTAAGGCGCGATACAGAAGGCGCGGGGTAGGCGGTATGCTTCTTGCCAAATGTATAGAAAGCGCTTCGGCGGAAGGTGTCAAGAGGCTTACTTTGGAAGTAAACGCGGCCAATTGCGCCGCGATAGCTTTATACGAGAAATTTAAATTTAACACGGTCAATGTAAGAAAAAAGTTTTATAATAATTCGCAAGACGCTTTTTTGATGTTGAGGGAGATATGAGCATAAAGGGGAAGATAATTTTAAGTTTATTTATTTTTGCGGCTCCGCTGGCGTTAAATTGCGCGGATTTAAGCGAGGAAGTAACAATCGGCGAGGCAAGTTCCTCTTTGGATAATGAAGGCTCCGATATCCCAAAGGCTTGCAGCGGCGAATTTTATTCCGATTTTATCGAAGCCGCCTATCTGGAGAAAAACGGGCGCCCTCAAGAGGCTTTTGCCATATATGAGCGCTTGTATGAAAGCGCTAAAACCGATAAGACGATATTGTATTCGTTGGCGTCCATTTCTTTGGCTCTTAAAGACTCCGAAGCGATGGATAAATACATATCGGCCTATTACGCATTGGCGCCGCAAGAGGCGCAGGCTATGTCTTTGCGCGCCGGGCTGTTGTGGAGCCGCGGCGATTTGAAAGGCGCGGCGAAGTTATACCGAGAGGCCTTATCAAAAGATCCCGAAGATCCCGAGATAATAACCAAGTATGTGACGCTTATCAGCGCTTTGGACAGCGATGAGGCGGTGGAGTATTTGGATTTGCTTGCGAAACAATATCCCGCCATCGGTTCGATGATAGCCCTGAACATCGCCGAGCTATATTTGAAACAAGGCGACAGTGTTTCGGCGGAGGCCTATCTGAAGAAGCATATATCCTCCAATCCTTATAACATTGAACCTTATACTGTATTGGCCAATATTTACGAAGTGCAGGGTTCGCCCGCCAAAGCGCTTAAGGTATATCTTGAAATGGAAAAGTACGGATTGGCTTCGGCCGATATATTGGTCAAGATAGGCGCGTACTACGTTCTGGAAGAGAAGAAGGATATAGCTTTGCAATATTTCAGGCGGGCTAAGGCTTTGGATAATTCTCAGGCGTCGGCGACGGAATTTTTGGTGTTGGACGCTATATCTCGCGGCGATTATGAAGCCGCGTTTAAACTTTTGACGGAAAGTTCCGCCTATGACTCCGATCCTTCTTTCCATATAAGGGCGAGCTATTTTCTATCGAAAGCGGGCAAGAGCGCTAAATCGGCGGAAGTCTTGCGGGAAGCTTACTCCAAATTTCCTCAAGATAACGAAATAGCTTTTTATTATGCGCTTTCCCTTATAGATTTAAAAGACTATAAACAGGCTGGGGAAATATTGTCCGCTCTTTCACAAAAGAATCCCGACAACGAAAGCATACTTTTTCACTATTCGTATGTTTTGGAACGGCGGGGCGAATATAAGGAAATGGAGAAGACTCTAAAGAGGCTTTTGGATATAAACCCCGAAAACGCCGATGTTTTGAATTTTTACGGATACTATTTGGTCGACAAAACCCGCCGCGTGGAAGAGGGCGGGGAATATATCAAGAAGGCTCTCGCGGCCAATCCCGAAGATGCCGCTTTTATAGATTCTATGGCGTGGTATTATTACAAGAAGAAGGAATATGAAAAGGCCTATGAGCTGTTGGGCAGCATTCCCCTGGAAGACATGGCGGCGCTTAACGACGCGGAAATATACTTGCATTTAGGGCAAACCGCACAAAGTTTGAAGCTTTGGGAAGAAGCCGCCGATTATTATAATAAAGTTTTGGAAATAGAACCGAACAATAAAACGGCAAAAAAGAATTTGAAAAAAGTTACAAAAAAAATAAAATCTTAAGTACAATATAGATAAGTCATCGGGAGTGTTAGAATATAAGTTGTTATGAGCATATTTTCGGATATGCCGTTTCCGTTTATATTTAATGATATTTAATTGTATTTCATAAGGGACGATATGAGGCTAATCACAAAATTTTTGGTATTTTTCAGCGGGTTTTTATTTTTTGGCGCTAATTTAATGGCGCAGACGGCTACTATAACTCAAAATTTTGTAGCTTATCCGATAAACACTAACAATATAGCCGGTGTTACCGGGGAGAGTTTCGGCGATTGTCAAATAAGCGTTGAACGTGCGGAAATGACGCAAAATAATGTGTCATATTACAAAACGCCTATTTCGCCGGTCAATTCTACCGACCCTTGGGTAAACTCTGCTTTGATAGAATATTCGCAGCAGAAAGTCGACAATGGCGGCAATAAAATAGTGTCTTACCCAAACAATTGCCTTTCATTCTGTTCCGATATAACGTGCAGCAATCCTACCAGAATGGTTGAAGGCTCCGACGGCAGTGACAATACGAAAATTTACCCCGTAAGGAGCGGCGACTTCCCTATACAAAGCGTACTTTTTGAGATATTCAAATATCAGCAAAACTCAAACCCGTATAATCCGGACTCCACACCACCTATAAGGACGATAGCCATATATCCTACGGACGGCAACAATATATGTTATGGCGTGGGCGTATATGACGATACCGGCTCGGATCCGACGAAGGCCAAATCTTGCTGTGATGCTATAACTTGGAATAAAGGCTGTCAGCCTGAGTGTAGTAATACTACCGCCACTTGCAATTCCACCTATTGTACAGCATCTTGCGGTGGTTCTATGCGTTACTGCTCGACTTTGACTAATGAGAGTAACTGTAACTCTTATCCGCAGTGCTATTGGAGTACCGTCAGTAATTCTTGTATACAAAACACTTATTCCTGTTCATCTTACAATAACAACCGATCAAATTGTGTAGCGTCGGGCTGTACTTGGAATTGCGACGCGAAAACCGATTCTCCTTGTGCCAACTTTTTGGTAAAAGGCACTTGCGCCAGCGACAGCAACTGCACTTGGAGCGATAAGGCTAACACTACAAATCAAACCTCATGCCGTGCTACGGCGCAAAACTTTATAAGTAAAGCCGACTGCTATTCCGGTACCACAAGGCTGAAATTCTGTGCGGCATGGGACGGAATGTACGAAATAGACGGGGAGTTTGGTCAGAGCAACGGCGATTTTGGATACAGGACGACGATATCGAGCAATTGGCCTGGAGACGGAGTAAGCACGCCGGAGATAGATTTGTCGCACACGATAGTATATCCCGGCAAGGACCAAATACCAATACAGGTAGACGTAACGAACATACATTCGGTAAGGAGCACGCCGACGCTGGTAGGGCAGAAGGTGGCGGTGACGGCGCAGCCATACAATATTAATTACAGGATAAGCAAGGACGCAACAGTAACGATAAACATATACGATCCTTCCAGAGATGTTCGGGAAGATACAGCGATAGTAAGGAATTTAGTAAACAACCTGCCAAGGGAAGGAGAAGGCTTCCAAGGCGGGGGAGTAGGGAGCAGTGAAGAGACGATAACGACGATGTCGGAGGCGTGGGACGGCCGAGATAATGAAGGCCGCTTACTTCCGTTTGGCAACTATGTGGTAGACTTGCAGGCGACGACGGTAGACGAGTGGGACCAGCCCAATTCCACTTCCGCAGGGGTGGCGAAAAGGGATGTATCGCGTTCCGTAACCAGGCAGTTATCATTGGATCCATTAAAGATAACCGATATAGAGGCAAAGGGTTTATCAAAGACGAGCACGGCGTATGCGATGATAAACTACATATTGACGGAAGACGCTACGATCCATTTGGATATCTATACGCCGGGTACTACGTTTGAAAGTATCAATATAAATAAGATTTCTGCTAATAATGGGACGGCTTGTACGGACGGTTATTGCAGTTGGATGAATGGTGCATATGCTGCGCCGAAGGTAAAGAATAACAGCGGCCACAAGGTATTTAGTTTGACGGAACAGAAGGCGGGCCGCACGAAGGTGAACAGCAAATGGGACGGGATGTGCTGGGCAGACGCGCAGACGTGCGCGAATGCGGTACAGACGGTATTAACGGGCGAGTATGCAACCAACGCGGACGCGAGCGGCGTAACGGATTACAGCGGGGTAGCCTTGCCGGACGGCGACTATGTATACGCATTATGGGCAGAGATACCCTACAATGACACGATTGATATAAATACGTACAGATGGGACGGCGTCAAGACGGCTGTGATAGAGAGCGGCATATTAGGGATAAACAGGGGCCTGCCGGAGCTGACGATAGGCAGTGTAGGGTACAGCACGATAGGGTCGAGCCCGGTGGCGCACGGATTGGATCCGTTT